>NZ_QCZH01000065.1 GCF_003097655.1 Flavobacterium laiguense | reverse complement strand
AGGGATGAAATCATTGGCATGGCTGGTATTGCTGGCCGTCGTATCGGGCGCCCACGCCGGGGAGGAAGAAAGCACCCCGTGCGACAACGTCGAGACCGACCAGCAGACCTACGCCTGCGCGGCGTTCAACAAGCAGACGGCAGAGCGGGAGCTGAAGTCGGCTTACGATGACTTGATCCAGCGCATTCGCGATCAATATGCCGACGAAGGCGACCAGGCCACTGCCCTGATCGGGCGCATGGACGCGGCAGAGAAGCTGTGGATGCAACTGCGCGATGCTGATTGCAAGGTCGAGACTTATGCCGAAAAGGCGGGGAGCAAGGCATTCCAGGCGGCCTGGGATACCTGCGTGGCCCAGCGCAGTGATGACCGGTCGGAGTATTTGCAGTCCATTGGCCAGCAGTAAACCTGCACCGGCCTCTTCGCGGGACAAGCCCGCGCCCACAACACTGCTGCCGGGATTGCACTTTAATTAATATGCCTGCTTACCGGTAAACGCATTCAACGTGCGTACCAGAATCACAAAATCCAGCCACAGCGACCAGTTGTTGATGTACTCGATGTCCGAGTCCACCCGCTGGATCATCTGCTCAATGTCCTTGGTCTCCCCCCTGAAACCGCGCACTTGCGCCAGGCCGGTCATGCCCGGCTTGATGTTGTGGCGGGCAAAGTAATCGACGATGTCCTGGGAATACAACGTGTCATGTTGCAACGCATGTGGCCGTGGCCCAACCAGCGACATTTCCCCGGTCAGCACGTTGAACAACTGTGGCAGTTCATCAAGGCTGGTACGGCGGATGAAGGCGCCAATTTTAGTCAGCCGCGGGTCATTCTTCTGCGCCTGTTTAACCACGCCATTGTCCGGCTGGTGAACGTGCATGCTTCTGAACTTCCAGATACGGAACGACTCGCCCGTCCAGCCCGTGCGCTCCTGGCGGAAGAACACCGGCCCGCGACTGGTGAGTTTGATGGCCAGCGCAACGCCCAGCAATACAGGCGAT
>NZ_QCZH01000064.1 GCF_003097655.1 Flavobacterium laiguense | reverse complement strand
ACTAAACAAGAAAAGCCCCGGAATCTTTCAAATTCGGGGCTTGCTAAGGGCTTTTCTCGCCTAGTTTGCTAAATGTTGTATGCTGTTTATTTATTTTCGGGTTGAAGTTTTATTTCAGAATTCTTGACGTACACTAATAAATTCTTATTGTCATCAAATATTTTCAATTCTTTCATATTGCCTTTTTCATCTTCTTCTTGAATACACATACCTCCATAAAAAATGTTGATTTTTATTCCGTAATTAAAGCCAACACTATTTGAATAATAATATGTAGTTGTTGTATAATCTTTTTTAATTTGTTTTAACTTCTTTACAAAACCATTGCCGTTAGAAGATGAAAATTGGGTAGTTATAAATTCATTTTTTTCATAAACATTCTCGTATTTATCATATTCTATTAATTTCCCAGATTCATTATAAGTTTTGCTTTGTGTGGTGTTTCCATTAGAATCATATTCACACTCCGTCCTTAAAAAATACTTGTGGCCTTCTTTCCGTTTGTTGTATAGTTTAGTATTTTTTCCAAACTCATTATATACACGTTTTTGTCCATTTATTGTATCGCCACTTCTTATTTGATAATATTCTGTTTGATTTTTTTTATCATCATAAACATAAATTAATTTACCTATTGTATCACCTTTTTCATCAATGTCTGTTAAAATATATAATCTATCTGAATCAACTTCAGTAACAGAATGAGTTTTATTACTTTTTGATTTACTCCCAGATATGGCGTTTGAAATATTATTTTCAGTGGTAATAATCTTTCTTAAGCTATCAAGATATGTTACCATGATTTTTTTATTAACCGTGTCTTTCTTGTTTATTTCATAGGCAGTAATAGTCTGCTTGTAAAATGGTTTAGATTGACTTATTGCAAAGAGGGGCATTAATACTAATAAAAATTTAATCTTCATTTTAAAGAATTATGTGGTTAAATAGCATACAACGTCAGTCTGTGAAAAAACCTCCGTTTGATTCCGAACAAATATAGCAAAATAGTTGTATAAAAACAGGATTTTTCGTATT
>NZ_QCZH01000063.1 GCF_003097655.1 Flavobacterium laiguense | reverse complement strand
ATCATGAACCATATAGAAGTTGAGGCCCGTTACGAAATTGAATTGGAAGAATACACTAAAAAAATTCAAATTGAAGGTAGAGTACTAGGTGATATTTCTAAAAACCACGTGATTCCTACTGCCATTCGGTATCAAAACACTTTGATTACGAATGTAAGAGGTTTGAAAGATATTTTTGGACCTGATTTTGAAACCATCGCTAAAGAGCAAATTATCTTGATCAAAGAAATCTCTGGACATATCGAAGGAATTAATTCTAAAGTAGAAGAGATGACCAACGAAAGAAAGATCGCCAATAATTTGACTGATGGTCAAGAGATGGCAGAAGCCTATTGCAACAAAGTTAAACCCTATTTTGAAATCATCAGAAACCATTGCGATAAACTAGAGTTATTGGTTGACAATGAATTGTGGACTTTAACTAAATACAGAGAATTGCTTTTGACTAAGTAGTTTTATACCATTCATAACTATTCAGATTCCTTTTACCACTAAAAAATTAAACAATATTGCCGCAAAGCCACAATCCCGATAGCTATCGGGAACAAAGAAAAAACAAGTTACAAAAGTCATTAAGTAATCATCCCTATAAATCGGGTTAGTAGACGTCTTCTTTGATTTGAAATTAGTGCCTTAGCGCCTTTGCGGCAGAAATTAACTTAGTGTTTGTGGTGCTGAATAGTTAAGTTAAGTTCATTTAAACAGAAGAGGCTTTTTTACGAAAGCCTTTTTTTTGTTTAAAAACGCAAAAAAGCACCCGTTTGTGGCGGATGCTTTTTAATTAAAATTAGTTTAATGTTATCTAGAAGAAATCACTTTTTGAACGCTACTTCCTCTATTGGTAGTTACTTTCACAAGATAAACTTCTGCTTGTCCTGTATAAGGAATGTTTAGCGAAACTTCTCTGTTCAAATAACCACTGGCATCATAACTAGAAGCCACTACAGCACCTAGTGTATTGAAGACCTCAATTCTCACATCAGTAACATATTTAAGATCATAACTGATAGTCAATTGATCTTTGAAAGGAACCGGATG
>NZ_QCZH01000062.1 GCF_003097655.1 Flavobacterium laiguense | reverse complement strand
CACATCGCCTACCTCTAGAATTGCACATCCATTTGTGTCAACTGTAATGTTGTTTGTTTTCACAATAGCAATTTTAGGAGACTGAGTCAACGGAGTTATAGTACATTCAGGACACTCAGGATCTTTAGGACAAGAAGTACAAGGAGTAGGATCGGTAGATGTATCTTTTACGTCCGCTCCAGTAGGAGGGGTTCCAATGGCTGTAGCCCAGTTGTAAACAATCCCAGCATCAATATCATTTTGCGTAATTGCATGAACCGCAGTAAAAGTGGTACTATCAGAAACACCAGATGCAAGAGAGGCGATTGGGCCACCAGAAACAACAGCATTAATATCGGTAACGGTAATGTTAGTAAGAGTTACATTACTAGTATTGGTCACAACGAAATTATATATTACGTTATCTCCAATATTAGTTATACCATCATGATTAGTATCTTGATACGTTCCATCTTTAGTTATCTTAATAGAACATGAGTTTATAGTTAAGACAACTGGAGTACGAGTTGGACTCACACAAGAAGTACTATTATTAACGGCTTGAGCATAGTAAGTAACTGTCCCGACAATATTAAGAGTTGGACTGTTTGTCGGATTATTTCCAGTTGCAGTAGTATACCAATCAATGTGTTGACCAGAAGGTACTGTTGCCGTAGCTGTTAAAGTTTGTATTGAAGGAGCCATGCACTCTGTTTGGTTACCGACAGAAGTTGGGGGAGCTGGCAGGGCATTTACTGTTACCAAAGCAGTTGCTGTTATAGCGGCACATCCGCCAGCCGCTGCAATAGTGTAGGAAACTGTATATGTTCCTGCAATACTTGAACTTGGGGTTATTGTACCCGTTGTAGCGTTAATGGTAAGCCCAGCTGTTGATGAATAAGTTCCACCTGCTGCTCCTGTTAATGTTACTGACTGATTCGTTACTGAAGTACACCAAGGGGAACCCGAATAGAAGATACTAGCCGTTGGCAAAGCAGTTATTGTTACCGAAGTAGTTGCTGTTACAGCTGCACATCCACCTGCTGTTGCAATAGTGTAGGT
>NZ_QCZH01000061.1 GCF_003097655.1 Flavobacterium laiguense | reverse complement strand
TAAGTAATGGTTAAAATTTAATGTCGTATTTTGTACCAATATTATTCAGCACAAAGTTTAATTTTTCTTTGAGGCTTTCGAATGACTTGTAAGCACCAAAATCTAACCATTGATATTTTATTCTTCTCCAAAGAATTTCTATCAGATTCAACTCTGGAGAATACGGTGGCAAAAAGTAAATAAAAACATCTTTTTCTTTCCATTGTTCTATTTTAGCCATAAACTTCTTTGATTTATGGATTGGCGAATTGTCAAGAATCACAATCGTTTTTTTAACGGTTTGTTCCACAAAACGATTCATAAAACAAATGATTCTATCTGAATTAAAGGTTGTCTCAAGTATTTCAAAATAAAGTTTGTTTTTACGCGTCATTAATCCAACTACATTTTGATATTTACCTTTAGCAGCAGGTAATAATATTGGGTTAGCCTTTGTTTGCCAAGCATAAGGCACATTGGGAGTGAGTCCAAAATGACTTTGGTCTCCAAAATATAAATCAATATACCCGCTATCTTCCAAACTCTTTAGTGTTTCTATTTGCTTTTGCTTAAATCGAAATTGTTCTTCGTCTCGTTTACCTTTTAAAGAGAGCCTAGCTCTTTTCCAACTATAGCCCAGTAACTTTTAAAAAATTCTGCAATGTTTTTTTGCAGATGATAATCTTGTGTTGCTCTTCAAAGTAGATTAATACATTTTTTAAATTTCTATTGTGAAGCTCTAATTGCTCGGAAACCTCTTTGGAATAGTCTTTTAAAAGAGTTTTGGCTCCTCTTCCCTCTGATATAGCAAGGGAATCAACTCCGATTTTATCCCAACCATCTAACCAACGTTCAATCGTTCTACGACTAGCGTTAAAAATAGAAGCCAAGTCATTAATCTTGCGTCTTTGATGCGATAAAACAAGACACTGACTACGTTTTCTAACGGTATTATTAGGGCTGTTTTGGTAAAGGTATTCCAATACCTCAATATCTTCTTTTTCAAGTGTTACATATCTCATAATGAGATAAATGTACAACTATTATTACGCATAAACAATAAAATACGACATTATTTTATTCCAATTGCTTA
>NZ_QCZH01000060.1 GCF_003097655.1 Flavobacterium laiguense | reverse complement strand
CCTGGTTACACGGTAGAGTTTAATGGAGTGGGCGGATTTGTTTCCCAAACATCATCAAAAACATACAGCGGTCTTGTAGCAGGTACCTATACTTGGAAAGTAAGAGACTCTAAAGGTTGTGAGAAATCAGGATCAGAAATAGTTGGTCAGCCAACTGCACTTATAGCCAGTGATGCTCATACAGAAGTGACTTGTTTAGGCGATACAGATGGTTCAGTTACCCTTACTTTCAGTGGAGGAACTGCACCTTATATGGTGAACTTCAATGGAGGCGGATTTGCGACACAAACCTCTCCAAAAACCTATACAGGGCTTGGAGCAGGCACCTATAATTGGACCGTAAAAGACGACCATGGATGTGAGCAATCTGGTTCAGAAGTAATAGCTGAAGGACCATCTTGCGGAGGTCCGTTATGTACTTATACTCAAGGGTATTATGGAGGTAGTGGAACAGCTTGTACCGCAGATGGTGAGTTTTCTTCAATAACCGTGATAACCAATAGCATTAATAACATGCCGGGTGATGTATTGTACATCGGAAGAGGTACAAGTGCCGCCGATCCAGGAGGTTCATTTACAGTTACTGCTGCACAGGCAGCTCAACTGAATGCATTGATGCCAGGAGGAGGTAATGCTATAGTAATAGGTGGTGATTACACTCCTTTTACCATTACGCCGCTCCAAAACGGTAAAATTAAAAATGTATTGTTGGGACAAACTGTTGCAATGGCATTAAATCTTTATTTGACAGATGATCCATCAGAATCTATAGGTAACTTTAGTTTAGTTGGCAGTGGAGGTAAATATGTTGTTACCAAAGCCAGAGCCACAGGTTCATCTTGTATAGATCCTGTTCAGGCAGACTGTGCAATTGAGCTAAATGCTATTGAGAGCTATTTGATGCCTGCAGATGTAATTGCAGCACTTCCTGCAGATGCCGATGTTTGGGATTTATTCCAATTGGCTAAAAATGCTTTGGGAGGTCAGGTATATGCAGATGTTAGTCTTTCTGAAATTGTAGAAGCTCTTAAAGCAATCAATAATGGCTTTGATAAATGCCGTTATTTCATTGAATTTTCAGCTACAGCTCAGTTATGTCCACCACTTGAAATAATTAGTACAGAAACCGAAATTGCAGGTTTCACAGCGCATCCGGTTCCTTTCAAAGATCAATTGACTATCAGTTATGATCTTAAATATGTTACTGATGTGAGAATTGAGGTCTT
>NZ_QCZH01000059.1 GCF_003097655.1 Flavobacterium laiguense | reverse complement strand
CGCATTCTATGATAAAAAACAATTAAATTTAAAAGATTAACTGGCAAATTTATATGTATTTATATATGGCGTTTGTCTTTTAATTACAGAGAAGACACGTCCTATTATTTTGCATTTTACATTATTTAAGACTAACATAGCATTTTTGCCTTCTCCTTTTTTTCTTTCATAATATTCTTTGAGTTGCGGATCATGTTTTACCGCTACTAAAGCGCACATTTGTAATATTGATTTCATTTTTTTATCTGCCATATGATTTACTTTGGTACGTCCTTTTATACTCGAACCCGACGTATGTTCAAAAGGTGCGGTTCCAGCGTAACAAGCCAATTTTCTCGCATTATCAAATGCTGTAAAGCCTCTAGTAACAATTAGCATATAGATAGCCGTTTTATCTCCAATGCCAGGAACACTTTTAATCAATTCAAATTGTTTTTTCAATTCAGAATGACTAGATATTATTGCTTTCATTTCCTTCTCAATAGATTTTAATGTTCCTTTTAAAAACTTCACCGTTTTATTATTTATTCCTTTAACTGATTGATAAACTTGTTTTGGCATAAAATCAGCATTCTCTTTTGTCCGCTCAAAAATTTTAAATGCTTTCATTACTTTTTCTCTTTCGGTGAAAAGCAATTTTAATTGTTGAATTACTGTTTCTGGCAAAGTAGAGAGTTTTAGTTTGTCAACATTTCGAATACTGTACAAAGCAATGTCTTTAGCATCTGCTTTGTCATTTTTACCTCTCGAGATTCCTTTAGATCGTTTGATTTCAAGGGCTGGTACAATCCAGAAATCAAGATTGTTTTCAGATAAGCAGCTACTCAAAGGAAAAGTATAAACCCCAGTATTTTCAAAGCAAAATAAAACAGTAGTTAAATCTATCTTCTGTTTTAATAAGTTTTTAAAAATTTCCTTAACACCTTTTAAATTGTTTTCTACAATGAAATGATTAGTTACATTAGGAGCTTCTTTTTTTAAAAGAACTACATCCAATTTTGATTTTGAAATGTCAATACCTACATAAAATAAATAGTTTTTCATAACTTTGAATTTAGGATAAACAAAAATGTTGAACTTCTTTAGAGCCTTTATTAGACCTTGATGTCTATCATTCTATTTGAAGCAATTCAACGGGATTCAAGGAGAAGACAGAGGACTAATGCGCTACATAAGTCACAAGCTTGGCGGATAGCATAGTTCACCTCTGTTTTCCTTTGAATAAATTTAGTGTTTTATCAAATACAAAGTAAAGGCG
>NZ_QCZH01000058.1 GCF_003097655.1 Flavobacterium laiguense | reverse complement strand
ACACTCTCCAAGCTCAGGAAATAGCGTTTCTCATACTCTACTGGAGACAGCTGCATAGCACTGCTGTGTCGACGCTTAGGGTTATAGAACATCTCGATGTAATCGAAAATATCACTTCGGGCTTCGTCACGCGTTGCGTAGATCTTTCGTCGGATTCGCTCCCGCTTCAAAAGCTGGAAAAAGCTCTCCGCTACGGCATTGTCGTGGCAGTTTCCCCGTCGGCTCATGCTGCTGATCACATTATTGGCCTTCAGGAAGCTTTGCCAATCTGAGCTACTGAACTGACTGCCTTGGTCTGAGTGAATCATCACTTGCTGCTGTGGCTTGCGTCGCCACACGGCCATCAGCATGGCGTCGATGGCCAGGTCGCTGCTCATTCTGGGCTTCATTGACCAACCAATGACTTGGCGGGAGAACAGATCCAGCACTACCGCCAGGTACAGCCACCCTTCATAGGTGCGGATGTAGGTGATATCGGTCACCCAGACTTTATTCGGCTCACTGACCTTGAACTGCCGGGCCAGATGGTTGGGGGATGCCACTGTTGGTTTTCCGCCATAAAACCCAGTACGACGGCGATAGCCCGTTTGCGAACGCAGCCCCTCTGCCTGCATCAAGCGACCGACTCGATTTCGCCCACAGATCTCTCCTAGCTCTCGCAGGTCATCGTGAATCTTGCGATAGCCATACACGCCGCCGCTTTCTAACCAGGCCTGCTTGATCAAGCCAAGCAGGCGCTGATCTTCTTTGGCTCGGGCAGATTGAGGTTCGGCCAACCAAGCGTAGTAGCCGCTGGGATGCACCTTGAGGGTTTGGCAAAGGCGCCGCACCGGGTAATGCGTCGAGTGCTTTTTGATGAAGGCGTACTTCAGTTGCACTCCTTGGCAAAGTACGCGGCGGCCTTTTTTAAGATGTCTCGCTCTTCAGTCACGCGCTTGAGTTCTGCGCGAAGCTTGCGCAGTTCGGCTTGCTGCTCATCGTCTTGCTGACGCTGCTCTTGGGGTTTGCTGTAGAGCTTGATCCAGGCGTAGAGGCTGTGAACAGACATGCCCAGGCGCTGGGCAACATCGGCGACAGGATTGCCTTTCTCGGTCACTTGCTTGACCGCTTCGATCTTGAATTCTTCGGGGTAACGCTGACGACTCATGGCACCTCCTATTTGGGCCTCATTATGAGGCTTGGAGGTGTCTACGAAACCAGGGGCGATTCAAGCTGACTCATATTCTCATTGCGATTTTTATGAAACCCCTGGCAAAAATGTTTCAGAATCCTGCAGCCGTACCAAC
>NZ_QCZH01000057.1 GCF_003097655.1 Flavobacterium laiguense | reverse complement strand
ATTATAAAAAAATTGTCTATTTTAGCTATTATTAGTGAGCGGCGAAGAGAAGGCACTTCGCAAAGCCGCAAACGTTGTGCGTCATATTAGAGAAACCCGAAATGAACAAGAAATTGAAAATGATTTACATACTACTGATATTGACACTAAATTTTTCTTGTGTTGAGAAGAAATCAACAGAAAAAGAAACTAACAAACCTGAATTGGTAGTAACTTCAAAAACCGACACCTTAAAATTTACATCTGCAATACGTGCTATCTTTCAGGACAGTAAAGGCAATTATTGGTTTGGAAGTCATAATGAAGGCGTAAGTTTTTATAATGGAAAATCATTTGAATACTTTACAACTAATAAAGGTTTATCCGACAATCAAATCCGTTCAATCCAAGAAGACGAGAATGGAAAAATTTGGTTTGGAACTGCAAAAGGAATAAGTGTATATGACAAAGGAAAGTTTACTAATTATCCTCCTAAAAATAACAACCCAATATTTAATTGGAATGAAACCAATGGAAATTTATGGTTTTATTCGTGGGAAGAAGGCGGAATAAATCGTTTTGATGGAATAAATATGAACTATTTAATTTTTCCAAAACCCATAAATGAAAATCCTGATAATACTTATGGCGTAACTGATATTTCAAAAGATAAAGACGGTAAAGTTTGGATTGCGACTTATGCAGCACTATTCAACTATGATAGTAAAATGGTAAATATCTTTGATAATGAAAAATTAAATCTAAAAGATAATGAGCTTTTGCATATAAGAAGTGTATTAGCAGATTCAAAAGGACGAATTTGGATAGGAAATAATGGAATTGGTGTTTTGCTAATGGAAGGTAATTCAATAATTAATTTTTCTGAAAAGAATAATTTAATCCACCCAACAAGCACAAGAAGAGGAGATAAATCAAAACCAGGTACACTTGAACACGTTTTTGCTATTGAAGAAGATTCAGAAGGTAGTATTTGGTTTGGAGATAGAGATACAGGAGCTTGGAAATATGACGGCAAAACTTTGACAAACTATTCAATTAGTGATAAACTATCTAATCCAATGATTTGGACTATTTATAAAGACAACAAAAACAATTTGCTTTTTGGAATGGCAGACGGAAATATATTTAAGTTTAACGGAAAGGCTTTTGAAAAGCAATTTTAAGAAATACGAACGCACAACAGCAGTTTGGCAAGATTGGGGTTTTAGACCTAATTTAAAATTGGTTTTGTATTTGGAAATTTTGTGTTTAAACGAAATATTAATCTTAATTTAGTCCCCAACCTCGCCAAGCGTCGGAACGTCAGGCTGTGAAAAAACCTATTTTCCCCATTAAAACCTCCCAATTATTCTATTCTACAGTTCAAATAAAGC
>NZ_QCZH01000056.1 GCF_003097655.1 Flavobacterium laiguense | reverse complement strand
AAAGGCGAAAAGAACCCCGGAGAGGGGAGTGAAATAGATCCTGAAACCGTATGCGTACAAGCAGTGGGAGCCTACTTTGTTAGGTGACTGCGTACCTTTTGTATAATGGGTCAGCGACTTATATTCAGTGGCGAGCTTAACCGAATAGGGGAGGCGTAGCGAAAGCGAGTCTTAATAGGGCGTTTAGTCGCTGGGTATAGACCCGAAACCGGGCGATCTATCCATGGGCAGGTTGAAGGTTAGGTAACACTGACTGGAGGACCGAACCGACTACCGTTGAAAAGTTAGCGGATGACCTGTGGATCGGAGTGAAAGGCTAATCAAGCTCGGAGATAGCTGGTTCTCCTCGAAAGCTATTTAGGTAGCGCCTCATGTATCACTGTAGGGGGTAGAGCACTGTTTCGGCTAGGGGGTCATCCCGACTTACCAAACCGATGCAAACTCCGAATACCTACAAGTGCCGAGCATGGGAGACACACGGCGGGTGCTAACGTCCGTCGTGAAAAGGGAAACAACCCAGACCGTCAGCTAAGGTCCCAAAGTCATGGTTAAGTGGGAAACGATGTGGGAAGGCTTAGACAGCTAGGAGGTTGGCTTAGAAGCAGCCACCCTTTAAAGAAAGCGTAATAGCTCACTAGTCGAGTCGGCCTGCGCGGAAGATGTAACGGGGCTCAAACCATGCACCGAAGCTACGGGTATCACCTTTTGGTGATGCGGTAGAGGAGCGTTCTGTAAGCCTGTGAAGGTGAGTTGAGAAGCTTGCTGGAGGTATCAGAAGTGCGAATGCTGACATGAGTAACGACAATGCGAGTGAAAAACTCGCACGCCGAAAGACCAAGGTTTCCTGCGCAACGTTAATCGACGCAGGGTTAGTCGGTCCCTAAGGCGAGGCTGAAAAGCGTAGTCGATGGAAAACAGGTTAATATTCCTGTACTTCCAGTTATTGCGATGGAGGGACGGAGAAGGTTAGGCCAGCCTGGCGTTGGTTGTCCAGGTTTAAGGTGGTAGGCTGAAATCTTAGGCAAATCCGGGATTTCAAGGCCGAGAGCTGATGACGAGTTGCCTTTAGGCGACGAAGTGGTTGATACCATGCTTCCAAGAAAAGCTCCTAAGCTTCAGATAACTGGGAACCGTACCCCAAACCGACACAGGTGGTTAGGTAGAGAATACCAAGGCGCTTGAGAGAACTCGGGTGAAGGAACTAGGCAAAATGGCACCGTAACTTCGGGAGAAGGTGCGCCGGCGAGGGTTAAGGACTTGCTCCGTAAGCCCATGCCGGTCGAAGATACCAGGCCGCTGCGACTGTTTATTAAAAACACAGCACTCTGCAAACACGAAAGTGGACGTATAGGGTGTGACGCCTGCCCGGTGCCGGAAGGTTAATTGATGG
>NZ_QCZH01000055.1 GCF_003097655.1 Flavobacterium laiguense | reverse complement strand
GGCCTGCCTGCCATGGCCGGACGGAATCCGGAAAGAAGCCCGCAAGGTGCTGAGGGGGTTGCGGCGACGGCTGGGCGAACGAAATCGGAGGACTACCGGCTCATGGAGCAGGTGGTCGAACCCAGCAACATGCGACGAGCGTACAAGCGCGTCCTGAAGAACCGAGGCGCAGCGGGCGTTGATCGCCTGACGGTCGAGGAGCTGAAGGACTGGCTGTTGGTGCACTGGCCAAGTGTGAAGGCGGCACTGCTGGAGGATCGGTACCTGCCACGGGCGGTGCGCCGAGTGGACATTCCCAAGCCTAATGGCGGGGTTAGAACACTCGGCGTACCCACGGTGGTGGATCGGCTTATCCAGCAGGCGCTCCATCAAGTACTGCAACCGATCTTCGAGCCAACCTTCTCCGATGGCAGCTACGGCTTTCGTCCGCAGAGAAGTGCGCTCGATGCGGTCGTCAAGGCGAAAGAGTATGTGGCCGAAGGAAAGCACTGGGTAGTGGACATCGACCTGGAGAAATTCTTCGACCGGGTCAACCACGACGTGTTGATGGCTCGACTCGCCTATCGAGTGAGGGATGGTCGCGTACTCAAGCTGATCCGGCGCTTCTTAGAGGCGGGGATGATGGCTAATGGCGTGATTCAACCCCGCAGCGAGGGTACGCCTCAGGGTGGGCCGCTGTCCCCATTACTGTCGAATATCCTGCTGACCGATCTTGATCGAGAGCTGGAAAGGCGGCAGTTGAAGTTCTGCCGATATGCTGACGACTGCAATATCTACATCGGCAGTGAAGGCGCAGGGCAACGGGCGATGGCGAACATCAGAGCCTTCCTGGAGGGTCATCTGAAGCTACGTATCAACGAGCAGAAAAGCGCAGTAGCACGGCCTTGGAAGCGAAAGTTTCTGGGCTACGCGATTACGATCTATCGCCAAGAGACACGGGTGCGACCTGCCCCCGAAAGCCTGCGAAGACTGATGGATCGAGTTCGTGAGTTGCTGCGCAAGGGGCGAGGACGGTCCTTGTCTCACACTATAGAGATGCTAAATCCCGTGTTGCGGGGTTGGGCAAACTACTTTCGGCTTACCGCGAACATGCGGATGCTGGAGGAACTCGATTGGTGGCTGCGTCGAAAACTACGTTGCCTGCTCTGGCGACAGTGGAAAACCCCGAAGACCCGCGAACGACGACTCATCTTGCTTGGGCTTAGGCCTGAGCGGGCGTGGAAGTCGAGTGTAAACGGGCGAGGGCCTTGGTGGAACTCGGCATCCAAACACATGAATCAGGCAGTACCGACGTTGTACTTCGCCAAAATGGGGCTGGTCTCGCTGCGCAGCACTGTGCAGGGACTCCAGCGTATTAGTTGAACCGCCGTATGCGGAACCGCACGTACGGTGGTG
>NZ_QCZH01000054.1 GCF_003097655.1 Flavobacterium laiguense | reverse complement strand
AAGACCTCAATTCTCACATCAGTAACATATTTAAGATCATAACTGATAGTCAATTGATCTTTGAAAGGAACCGGATGTGCTGTGAAACTAGTAGTTTCAGTAGTTTTAGCGGTTGTTGTTTCTATCGGAGCAATTGCAATTACAGGCTCAATTGTTGATCCAGGAAGCGTACAACTTCCAGGTGATGGTGTATTATCACTACATCCTGCAACAGCATCTATAGTTCCTGTACTTCCTAAGGCAGCAGTGCCTGAGCCATTGATATAGCTTGCGAAAGTATATTTACTAACCTTGTCAATACCGGAGTAAACACCATCAATGAGTGATTTCACCTCATATTTTATAGAAACAACATATGTTGCTCCCGGAGTGGCACCAGTAACAACATAATGTGCTCCTGTACCATTTTCGATTAAGCTACCGGTAAATGATACTGATCCACAAGTGCTAGTGAACAAACGAATTTGCGAAACACTATTGTTATCAGAGCCCTGAATAGTGAAAAATCTATTCAGATCACCATCTCTGGTTTGTTTTACATCAATTGTAAAGCTAGCTCCTGGAGCAGTTACATTTGAATAATAGAAGAACACACCTGGTATGGCATTAGTCACCGTATTACCGCTAACAGTTGTACAAACATTATACAATCCTGTGGCAGTTCCTGTGGTATAATTACAACAGGTAGTCTGAGTCGGGAAGATGTGAGTACAATTAGCCACACTAATGGTTTGGCTACATGTAGCGGACTCATTACCACAAGCATCTACTGCTTTCCAAGTACGTGTTTGACTACCGTTTGTATTGGTTACAGTACCTACTGTAACAATAGTAAATGTGCTGCAATTGTCAGTGGCTGTTGGTTGATCAAAATTAAATGCAGCATTACACTCAATTGTTTTATCCGCAGCACAGGTTATCACAGGAGCCGTTATATCCTGAACCACAATGGTTCTGCTACAGCTGGCGGTATTACCGCAATCGTCTGTGGCGGTCCATGTTCTGGTCACGCTGTAATTACTTGGACAACTGCCTGGTGTGGTTACATCGGCAAATGTTATTGTCGGAGTAGGATCACAAGTGTCGGTGGCCGTTGCTGCTCCAAAGGATGGAGTTGCAGGACAACTAATTGGCGAGGTTACTGTAGGACATGTAATTACCGGAGGCGTAACATCGCGAACCTGAATGGTTCTGCTACAAGAGGCGGTATTACCGCAATCATCTGTTGCAGTCCATGTTCTGGTCACACTGTAGTTACCCGGACAGTTACCTGGTGTGGTTGCATCGACAAAAGTTATTGTCGGAGTAGGATCACAAGCGTCAGTGGCTGTCGGCGGTGTAAACACTGGTGTTCCCGGACAGTTGATCGGTGTTGTTTGCGCTACACAGGTAATGACAGGCGGCGTGATATCCTGTACCACAATGGTTCTGCTACAAGAAGCAGTATTACCACAATCATCTGTTGCAGTCCATGTTCTGGTCACACTATAGTTACCCGGACAGTTGCCTGGAGTGGTTGCATCGACAAAAGTTATTGTCGGAGTAGGATCACAAGTGTCGGTGGCTGTCGGCGG
>NZ_QCZH01000053.1 GCF_003097655.1 Flavobacterium laiguense | reverse complement strand
CAGCGCGAGCTCCGGTCAGTCGAGCAAGGTCGTGCGCCAGTCCTCGGCGCCGATCGAGGTGCTGGCCTTCGTACGAGCTCCCTTCGATGTGTTCAAAGCGGATCAGCTCAATCAGATGCTCGATGCGCAACGTCTTGAGATGAAGAAGCAACTAGACGCCTACGCCGAGTAGTACCGATAGGTTGGCCGGCTCCGGCCAACAAGGACCAGCCACGGGCCTCACCGAACAGGGGGGCTCTGATAGCACTTACAGGATGCGCTTAGGGAATCTCCGAACAAGCCTTCAGTTATGCGAGAATCCCCGCAACACCTGATCCGAGCCGCCCATGAGCCAGATGAGCTTTTCCGACTTTGAGTACGCCGGCAAGCGCAAGCAAACCCGCCGAGAGCGCTTCCTCGCCGAAATGGATCAGGTGGTGCCCTGGGCAGGCCTGCTGGAGCTGATCGAACCGTCCTACCCCAAGGCCGGCTGCGGGAGAAAACCCTATCCTCTGGAAACCATGCTGCGCATCCATCTGTTGCAGAACTGGTTCTCCCTGAGCGACCCGGCCATGCAAGAAGCGCTCTACGAAATCACGCCCATGCGCCAGTTCGCACTCCTGACGCTGAGCGCGCCAATCCCCGAAGACACCACGATCATGAACTTCCGGCACTTGCTGGAGAAGCATCAGCTCGCACCGGCAATCCTTGCGGTCATCAATGGTTATCTGCAGGAAAAAGGCCTGTCGCTGCGCCAAGGCACCATCGTCGATGCCACGCTGATCCATGCGCCGAGTTCGACCAAGAACAAGGACGGTAAACGCGACCCCGAAATGCACCAGACAAAGAAAGGAAATCAGTACTATTTCGGGATGAAATCGCACATCGGTGTCGATGTTGAATCCGGTCTGGTGCATCACGTCCATGGCACCGCTGCCAATGTGGCCGATGTCACGCAGGTGGCTGAACTGCTGCATGGCGAAGAAAACGCCGTGTATGCAGATGCCGGTTACACCGGTGTCGAAAGGCGCGAAGAGCATGAAAATCGGGGGGTGATCTGGCAGATTGCAGCGCGTCGCAGCACCTATTCCAAGCTGAACCAGCGCAGCGTACTGTACAAAGCCAAGCGCAAGATCGAGTTCTGCAAGGCTCAGACACGGGCCAAGGTCGAGCATCCGTTTCGCGTGATCAAGCGGCAGTTTGGTTACGTGAAAGTACGTTTTCGTGGGCTGATGAAAAACACGGCTCAGTTGACCACGCTGTTCGCCCTGGCAAACCTGTGGAGGGTTCGAAAACAGCTCATGGGTATGGGTGAGGTTCGCGTTTAACACGGAGAGCTGTAGGTGCCTGGAAAATTGCAACTTGCCGCGGCTGCACGACAAGTTGATCGGAGCATCCCTAGGCTCCACCGCTTATTTCACGCCTTATGTTGCTAGTGATGGAACTGTACGCTTAACAATGGACGTTAACTACGTGCACTTGGCGGATATGGGGACCGACAAAGCTGGTGGCCTTGTTGTTGACTATCCTCGGACTGATGGTTACAGGCTTTCTATAACTGATGTGATTCCTAGTGGTGGTAAAGCGCGAATATAAAGACAGCGATAATGGTGATGAATA
>NZ_QCZH01000052.1 GCF_003097655.1 Flavobacterium laiguense | reverse complement strand
ATTCCGAACAAATATAGCAAAATAGTTGTATAAAAACAGGATTTTTCGTATTTTTAAAGATGCAACATATCCCAGGAACTTCCCGCCACCAGATGCGTATTTCAAGTTTAGAAGACACTATATCTCGCGATAATCAAGTACGTTTTGTAGACGCTTTTGTCGACCTCGTTTCTCTTGCCAAGCTTGGATTTGCCGTACAAACTCTCAAGAGTGAAGGCCGCCCGAGTTACAATAGTAAAGTATTTCTAAAAATCTATTTATATGGCTATCTCAACGGAATTAGAAGTTCTCGCAAACTAGAACGAGAAACCTTCAGAAACATCGAAATGCAGTGGCTCGTAGAAGGTATTCGCCCCAATTACCACAGCATCTCCGACTTTAGAAAAAACAATCCCCTTGCCTTGAAGAAACTTTTCAAACTGTTTGTTTCGTTTTTGAAAGATGCCGATTTGATAGGTGGCGAAACCGTTGCCATTGACGGTACCAAAAGCAGAGCACACAATAGCAAGAAAGCCAATTTTAATCAAAAGAAAATAGACAAACATCTGGAATACATTGAAAACAAAACACAAGAATATCTTGATGCTTTGGAAGAGAATGATGCAAAAGAAAACCCTCCAAAAATCCAAAACATTCAACAAAAAATAGAACGGTTAAAGAAAAACAAACTTCGTTATGAATTGCTGGAAGAAAAACTAAAAGAAAGCGGTGAACCACAGATAAGCACTACCGATAGCGATGCCAGAGCCTTGTTGGTTCAAGGACAAGTCGTTGAGATTTCGTTCAACATACAAGCGGCAGTAGATGCCAAACACAATTTGGTAGTAGCCACACACACCATTAATCGCAATGACCGCAATGCCTTGTCTGCCATTGCTATCGAAGTCAAAGAGAATTTAGAACTAGAAACCTACACCGCTTTGGTAGATAAAGGCTATCATAATGGGCGAGAAATAGAAGCCTGCAAACAAGCCAATATCACCACCATTGTGGCGCAACCCGACCAAGGAAGAAGTAACGAAAACGGCACCCAGCCTGATTATTTGGTAGCCAAGTTCCAGTACGATAAAACCACAGATACCTACACTTGTCCACAGGGTGAAACGCTCACTACTACGGGCAGATGGCATAAGAAAAGTAGAGAAAAAGACAGTTATGAGTTCAAGAAATACCGAACCCCCAAATGCAAAGAATGTCCTGTAAAGCATTTGTGTACCAGCAGAGCAGCAGGTAGAGAAATAGACCGCAGCCAATATGCCGATGCCGTAGAAGAAAACAACAAACGATATCAAGAAAACCCTCAACTCTACCGCAAGCGGCAAGAGATAAACGAGCATATCTTTGGTACCATCAAACGACAATGGGGTTACAATCACACCAATTTAACGGGATTAGAAAAAGTAAACGGGGAACACAGCCTGATAATGCTTGTCTACAACATCAAACGCAGCATCAATATCCTGGGCGTTCCCGATCTGATTGAGAAACTCAAAAAATGGAACTCACCCTACAAGATAAAAGTCTTGTTTTTGCTAAAAACGAGATGTTTAAAGCTAAATTTCGAGTTTGTTTTCTGTCGAACTAAATTAGTTGCCTAAAAAAAGAGCCTTCTTAAAAGGCTTTATTTGAACTGTAGAATAGAATAATTGGGAGGTTTTAATGGGGAAAATAGGTTTTTTCACAGCCTGACG
>NZ_QCZH01000051.1 GCF_003097655.1 Flavobacterium laiguense | reverse complement strand
AAATTTAATTTCAATTTCTTCTGGTTTTCTTAGCAGTCTTTCAAGGAACGTTGCGCGTTTAGCGGGGTGCAAAAGTAACATCCATTTTCGAATCTCACAAGCTTTTTGTAATCTTTTTTGAAAATAAATTTTCAGCTTTAATTCGTCTGGCTTGTCAGGTTTTCTATGAACGTATGCGTTGTTGCGGGTGCAAAAGTAGCTAGTTTATCCGCGTAAACAATAGATTTTTAAATGTATTTTTAGCCTTTCTGTAAAGTATTTTTTAAGCCACTGGTTTGTCGATGGTTAGGATTGGCGCTTTTTGAAAGTTTTCGTTTTTTTTGTAGCCGTTTTGTGCGGTTCGATCCGTTTTGCTTGGGTTTTGGGGTTGGATTGGGCTTACCAGCGCATGGTTGGGACGCGGATTACACGGATTCGCTAAAGCGAAAACACGGATTCTCGCGGATTTTCGCCTAAAATGGCTTCTCCTAATATATAAGGTGTGTGTTTTATTTCCTCAATAAGACACGGATCAAACAGATTCACTGAAGCAAAAACACGGATGGATACTGATTTCCTCCTGAAATTGATTCCCCTATGTAGAAAGGTTCGGCTTTTTGATGCACTCCTATATATAGTACACCTTTTTATAATCAACTTTCTTATAAAAACCCAAGCCCTAGGCACTATCTTCAATACCTAATTTATTTTGGTTAATTTCATATATTCGTGACACCGAGAGGAAGCTTCTTGCGATTATTCACTGGATAATTACCTTGTGTAGCCTCAATTTTTATGTTGGGGCTATTTTTTGCAATTATGTCTTCTTCGACGCCAATTGCCCGAGAGTTTCGCTTTCACCCCTCTTCTTGGATATTTAGCTGATAATTAATGTCATAAGCTTCATTTTTATTCCATAAATGGTAAATCATTGTCAAGAGCTTCTTTTGCACAGCCACATAACTTTTCATTTTCACTCCGTGCTTTTCTTAGGTTCTATCATATAAATCTTCGAATGGTTTGACTTCACACTGAATAACTACCAATGAAGGCATATGCAAAGCGCGTCTTATTCTTGGATTTCCTCTTTTTGTTATTTTGGTTTTACCAACCCGCTTTCCTGATTATACTTCAACTACATCGTAACCCGCATAAGGTACCAACTGTTTGTAATTCGTAAATAATGTAAAACCGTTGGCTTCAGCCAAAATAGTACTCAATGTCAAAACCCCTAATCCTTCCATTTTTAAGGATATTTTCAGCCTTATCATAAACTTCTTTATTTGATTTTAAATGAATCTTTATTTCTTTGTCTAACTCTTTGAGTTGTGTTTCAAATAAAATTATGGTTTGCTCTAATTGATTTGTAACTGAATCTAAATGGTGCATTGCAAAGCTCAACACATCTAATTGGTTTTTAAAAACCGTTTTTAATTCGGTAACATTTTGATGTTGCCTTGTCAATAAACGCAATTCATAGAAAAAGGATCCCATTGGTTACCATACTTCTAAACACTGTTCTGCTCCCATTTGTGATAACCCTTTAGCATCAATACTATCATTTTTGGATTTCAAACCAATAGCTTCCAAATATTTCTTTGCTTTATTGGGCAAAATCACAGAAACATCAAAGTTTTTTCCAAACAAATAATAAGAACAGTTCTCATGATAAATCCCTGTAGCTTCCATGCAAATTACCACAGGAATAGTTTCTTTTTTATGCTTTAAAATCCACTCTTCCAAAGAAGAAAATCCTTTTAATGTGCTAGAAATAACAGTACTTGACTTTACAGTTACCTTTTGTTTTTCATCAATAACACTAATACAAGCATTATTTTTTTGCTTGAAACGTCTAATCCAACAGAACACTTTAAATTCATAACTCTCTGATTTAGTATTAAAAAACAAAATATTACACAAATTTTTGCTCATTTTTTATACAAGACCCAAATTAAATTCTGGTCTTTAAGTACTATTGTGACTCGGAATGTAATAAAAATGAAATGGATTAACCTAATGTTCACAATATCATCAAAAGATGTATTTCGCCCCGATAGAATTTGGCCATTCCGTTTTGCCTATCAATTGTTGTATTTCAAAGATACATTTCGTATTTTTATCTATGCCAAAGATACGAGCCCCGATAGCAGTGAAAATCTTTTTGATCCCTTTTAGGATTGACCCCTGAATTCTTCTTCAAAATGAAGTTTATCACTTTATAAATCAATCCAAAACAGTATAAAAACAAAAAACCCCGTTTCGTAAGAAACGGGGTTTTAAAAAGAAAGGCGACGACATACTCTCCCAC
>NZ_QCZH01000050.1 GCF_003097655.1 Flavobacterium laiguense | reverse complement strand
AACATTTAGCAAACTAGGCGAGAAAAGCCCTTAGCAAGCCCCGAATTTGAAAGATTCCGGGGCTTTTCTTGTTTAGTTTGTGTTGACTGAGTGCCCCATTTTTTGGGTTTTCTCGATAGGGGGATTAGTAGCTTTTGGGTTTTCTTTTGATTTTTTTTTGAGGTAATCAAAAGCAAGAATGCTATCTTTTTTTTCTTTTTGGGACAGAGTTTCCCTTACCCATAATTGGTTTTTTTATTTTCGGTCTGTTTTGGAACCACTCGCTGTTTTTGCGGTTCCTATCCAAAAGGCGAAGCCTTGTTTTTGGCATTTATTATTCTCTCTATTTCTTTAATGTCTTGCGTTTGGGTTTTAAAATACCGAACCGTGTTTATGATACGCAAACGACCGTGGGTGCAACAGGGGCATTTGAAAATGTCCTTTCCATACTTTTCCAACATTCTGATCGCTACGGGGAGTTGCACCATTTGAGTTATTGGCTTGAGTTGTAGATATTGCCTGATTTGCTGCAATCTCGTTCGTTTTCCGTGATTCTGCATAAAACCGTAATGCCTGATTTTGGTGAAACGTTTGGGCAGTATGTGCATTTCGAATCGTCGTAAAAACTCGTCTCGCAACATGGGTTTTATTTTTGTTTTATCACCATCGGCATAATCTTTGTATCGAAAGTTGACGTGCGTATCGGTTACCGAGACGATTCTATGCTTGGTAATGGCAATTTTGTGGCTGTAGCGTCCCAAATATTCCACCACCTGACTTGGTCCTCCAAAAGGGGCTTTGGCATACACATTCCAGCGTTTTTTATCCACTTCGTTTACAATATTCCCCAAATCCAAACCTTGGGTTTGCAACTCCATCTTTTGGATTCTTTTCAGGAAAATGCCTTTGTACATCTTACTCAAACTCTTTTCTGGAAACAAGAAGTTGTCTTTTACGCGTTTGGCTTGCACCCATTTTTGCCCATCAAAACCACCACCAGTAACGATGCAATGCACATGGGGATGAAAATTGAGTTGCTGTCCCCAGGTATGCAAAACCATCGTAATTCCACAATCGGCACCCAGATAATTGGGCATCCTACCATGATTTAGAATGGTTTGGGAAGCGGCGTCAAAAAGCAGCTTGAACAACACTTTTCTGTTGCGAATAATCAGCGGATTGAATTCGTGTGGCAGAGTAAAGACCAAGTGGTAATAAGGCGTGGGTAACAATTCACTCATTCGATTATCAATCCATTGTTCGCGTTTGAGTCCGCCACAATTCGGACAATGCCGGTTGCCGCAACTGTGGTATTGAAATTGTTCTTTTCGGCATGTTGTATCATCGCAACGCAACCTGTGATATCCCATTTTGGCAGTATGACAACGAGTTAATTGATCGAAAACACCTTTAGAATAAGCGTTAAACCCTTTGGTAGAAGCCTCTAGAAATACCCTTTGCAAGTCATTCATTTGTGTTTAATAAAAAATCCAACGGCGAACAAAGTGCAGCGCGTTTCTTTTGTTGCAGATGCAAATAAATCATCGTGGTTTCGATTTTGGAATGTCCCAAAAGTTCCTTGATGGTGTGAATATCATTACCTTGATCGAGCAAATGTGTGGCAAATGAATGCCGAAGCGAATGCGAAGAAAAACCGAATCTTTCGAGTCCACTATCTTTCATGGCTTTGCGCACTGCGTCCTGTATACTGCGCTCATTATGTGGTAATCCCAATTTATGCCCTTCAAATAGGTAGATTTTGGGGCGATAGTGGCGGTAATAAGCTTCCATTTCCGGCAGTAGATGCTTGGGCAAAAGCGTGAATCTGTCTTTGTTACCTTTACCACCCTCAATTTTGATTTGAAAATTCTTGCGGTCGATACATTCCATTTTTAAACCGCAGAGCTCCCCAAGACGCATTCCTGTGCCATAAAACAATCCTATGACCAATTTGTGCTTGGGATTTTTGATACTCTCCAACAAGTGAATCACTTGCTCTTGGGAGAGAATCTCGGGAAGTCTGAACTCTTTTCGGGGGTATAATTCGGAAGCAAAAACCAGTGGGGTTCTAAAAATGTGCTTGTAGAAAAAACTGGCCGCAGCGGCAAAAAGACGGCATTTATCACGCCCCACTCCGTGTTCCCGTTTAACGAAATTAAGATAACCGACGAGGTCTTTGTGAACCAAATCCCTTGGGTGTTGATCGTGGAAATGGGCAAAGAGATAGCGCATTTCCCGAAGGTAGTTCACGATACTCTTGGGTGCATAGCCTTTGGCATTCATAACATTGGACAATTCCAAAAGTAGCTCGCAAGCAACAGGATTTAAGGGGACTTTTCCTAATTCACTTTTTTAAAAACATTCATATCTATAAGTATTGATTTACAAATAAATATAGCTATTTTTGAGCAGTATACGATTCACCCGCAGGGTGTCAGTTCAACA
>NZ_QCZH01000049.1 GCF_003097655.1 Flavobacterium laiguense | reverse complement strand
TCTCATAATGAGATAAATGTACAACTATTATTACGCATAAACAATAAAATACGACATTATTTTATTCCAATTGCTTAGGATCTCATATTATGTATGAAATTCTAGAACTTTTTATAAAAAACAACAATAATGACAAACTTTATATCATTGCTCGAAATAAAGGAAACAATACGGCTCTGGATCGTATAAACGAATTGTTGTCAAGCAGCTATACTCCAAATATACTTAAAGACAAAGGACTTAAAAAACTTCACGAATATCTAGAAATTATTGATATCGATTTGGCTTCTATAAAGGATACTTTTTCAGAAAAAATAAAAGGAGGGTATTTTATTCATTCTGCGGGATACGTTAACCTATCTACGGATGAAGCCTTGAAAGAGAAAATTTTTGCCGAAAATGCAAAAATAACCAAAACGTTATTTTCTATTTTCCATCCCTTTATAAAAAAGTTCATTTATATCGGTACCGCTTTTTCATCTGGAGTTCGAAACGGACTAATCGATAATGATTTTCATAATTTAGATTTTACCCCAGAGCATCGCAATGCTTATGAGGATGCCAAATTTCATTCAGAAAACTTTATTGCCCAAGAATGTAAAGCATTGGGATTGCCTTTTCAGATTCTGCGTCCGAGCGTTATTGGAGGAAAAATGCTTGGGAAAGAAAACAACTATTTCATTCCAAAATATATGGTTTTTTATCTTTTGGCAAAATTCTTTCACTTCACTTCTCAACGAAAAGGTGAACAAGAGAATGTTCGTTTTATCATCAATGAAGAAACAGGTTTGAACATCATACCGGTTGATTACGTAGCCAAAGTGATTGTAAACACGTTTGAGCGAGATGACATCGAACAACTTAATATTGTAAACGACAAAAGCTTCAATATTGTAAAAGGCTTACAGTTGATTATGAAAGAGGTTGGTTATACCAATTTTACTTTAATACAAAACACCTTGGATTTTAAATACAAAAACACCATCGAAAAATTGTATTACGAAAGTATCGGAAAGCATCTAAAGCCTTATTTTATAACCAATGCCAACGAATATGACACTACTTTGTTAAATTCAATTCTCGAAATTCCAAAATTGGATCATGAAGCGTTTACCAACATGATTCGCTATGCCATATTAAATGATTTCAAGGATATTAATGTGTAGTTTCTTTAGAGATGCTAAGTTTCTAAGAAGCTAAGATACTGGGAGTCTTAGATGCTTAGTATCTAAGAAACTTAGCGTCTAAAAAAAATGTTAAACAATATCTTAAATCAATAATTTGAGCTAGAAAGTATAGATAAAAAAAAGTACTTTTACTAAAAGCAATACAGTTCCCTACTTTTGGGTATTATGATACAACTTAACAAAACTAATTTTCAAACCGTAAAAACCAAGTTCCTTCCTAAAAAGCATTTAAAATCTGGTAGTCAGGAACCGCTTTTAAATTTTTATGGGAAGAGAATTTCTTCATGGCGGTTTCAGTTGAAAAAACCTTGGGATAGTTTTGTGATTTTTGTTTTGAGCATTTTAATCACCATTCCACTTTTTATAATATTTCATGAAAATTTAATCAATCCGAATTGGTTTTTTAGTTTGGATAGAATTATACTTTTTATAGTTCTTTTGGCTGTTATTCATTACACTTTGTATTCCTTGCGAACCATCATAATCATTTGTATTATTCTTTATTTTCTGGTCTTGATTTATGGTAGTTTATTTGGAAATTTTAATTTCAATAGTGTTTTCGATGATTACAATTCCATGCTGTATTCAATGAATAATAATCCGTATCCCCAAGATATTATTATTGCCAAGTTATTGCCTTTTCCAAATAAGACACAAATCAAAAAAGCAATAGAATATGAAAATCCAAAGGTTCGGAACTTTGCCGTTTTTGCCACTTCAAGACATTTCAAAAACATAAGGGGTTATTCCGATTACAGAAATATAATTCAATGTTTTGCCGTATTCAAAGAAATAAATAACCGTTGGAATTACGTAAATGATCCAAAAGACAACGATTACATAGCAACTGCATCCGAATCACTGCTTTATTTTTCGGGAGATTGTGACGATCATTCCATATTAATGGCCGCAAGTATTAAAGCCATTGGTGGAACTCCCAGACTGATTCATACCAAAGGGCATATTTATCCCGAAATTTGCATCGGTTCTATGAAAGATCTCGAGAATGTGAATTATTTGATAAAGAATGTTCTATTTGCCCAAGAAAGCTATAAAAAACAACTTAATTATCACATTGACGAACGTGGTCAGGTTTGGCTAAACCTTGATTACACGGCAAAATATCCAGGCGGTCCATTTATGTCCGAGGAAATATTGGGAGCTTTAACATTAGAATAAAATAAGAAATATTAGGGAGTGCCATCATAAAGAAAAGGAGCCGACTCACCGCTATGATGAGTTGGCTCCTTTTCTTTATGCTGTCGGGCTATCCGCCTTTACTTTGTATTTGATAAAACACTAAATTTATTCAAAGGAAAACAGAGGTGAACTA
>NZ_QCZH01000048.1 GCF_003097655.1 Flavobacterium laiguense | reverse complement strand
TCCTTATTGGTCTCGTTTTTTTTTAAACGAGACCAATAAGATTGGAACGGATAGCGGGATTAAGCTCCTAATTATTTGAATTGATTAAATCAAAACAGATAGGTTCCATTAGGAAAATCAAACCTTATAGATAGGTGAGGTAATTTCAAAACAATCAAAATCAAATAAACGAACAAAGGCTTTAAAACTGATTGCCCCAAAACACCAAAGCAACTCACATAAAGAACAAAGGAATTGACAAGGAAAGGGATTAAAACAAAAAAGCTTCTCAAGAATGAGAAGCTTTTGGTGCGGATAATAGGACGAACCCCCGCTTTATTTTAATATTTTTGCCAATCCTTTAAAATCCACACAAACCCCAGTAAACATAAAGGATAACAAAGATTAAATTTTCAAAATTAGTAAAGTAAGATAAAGCTAAATACAAATAAACACACTTTTTTAGGGGAACATTAGGGGAATACTATATATTTGCGTAAAATAAACAAACCTATGAAAGTACATTTTATACTAAAAGGAAAAAACGACCCTACAAATATATTTTGCCGATTTAAACCAACGCAAATAAATGATTTTACAACTGGGACGGGATTGTATATTTATCGTAATGAGTGGAACGAAACAAAACAACAGGTAAAACAAAAAGCCACCACAACAAATAAAGATTTGATTAACTCAAAACTGCAAGAATTAGAGGGGGCAATTTTGGACAAATGGAATATTGACAACATCGAAAAGAAGCACATTACTAAAAACTGGCTAAAGGAGGCTATTAATGTTTTCTTTGGTCGTGCAAATTCAGACGAGAGTTACAAAATATACTTTTTGGACTGGGTGCGAAAATTCATTGACGATGCACCCATTAGGCTACACAAAGGCAAACCCATATCAAAAAGAACAATTCAACACTATACAACCACTTTAAACAAGTTAAAAGATTTTGAAACCGCCAAAGATACCCGATTGCGTTTTGAAAATATCGACTTAAATTTTTATAGGTCGTTTGTTGATTACTGCCGAACGGTCGAAAATTTAGGAAACAACACAATAGGCGGGTATATCACAAACTTTAAAATGTGGTGCAAAAATATAGAATTGGAGGGGTTGCCAATAAATCCACAGTACAAACACTCGGATTTCACGGCAATACAAAACGAAACAATAGACGTTTATTTGAATGAAGCCGAAATAAACAAGGTTTTTGAGCATGACTTTAAAGACAATTTGCGCTTATCAAATACTAGAGACTTGTTTATAATAGGCTTGCGTACAGGGTTAAGAATATCCGATTTTTTGAGGTTAGACCAAAGCAACCTAAACGGTAAAAACATCACAATTACAACCCACAAAACAAGCCAAAAAGTAATAATTCCGATACATAAACAAGTACGGCAAATTTTAGACTATCAAAAAGGCGAATTACCGCATACTATTTCAGACCAAAAATTTAATGAATACGTCAAAGAGGTTTGCCAAACGGTAGGACTTAATAACGTTGTGGAGGGTGCTAAAATGAATAAAATAATACTAAAAGAGAAAACCGACACCACCCCCGAAGTTGCTATACACCGAAAAGAAAAGGGGACTTTTGAAAAATGGCGTTTGGTATCGTCTCACACGTGTAGACGTTCATTTGCCACCAACCTATACGGCAAACTGCCAAATAAAACCATAATGGCGATAACTGGACACGCCACAGAAGCGCAATTTTTATCTTATATCAAAATAACAAACACGGAATTTGCCGAAATATTGGGCGCACATTGGAACAATGAGGAAACAAGCCAAAACAGCGATAATACTTTAAGAGTAGCCCAATAATTTAAAAACCATTTAAAAGAAATTTAATGAGTGATTTTAACATAAAAGAAATTGACTTTTATAGTCTTGATTTAGAAAAATATATTGACTGGCTACTAAAGAAGTATGAACTATTTTCAACTGTTTGGGAGGTCGCTTATTTTGATGAATTTATAGACGATTTACATGGAAGAAAATATTTTGCTAGCTCGCATTATTTAATGACTAGAACAAAGAAGTTACCCGAAAACATAGAAAAAGCATACAACAACAAAATAAGCCACTTTGAGGCGCAAAAAAACAAATACAACGGTTTGATTATAGAATTATATCGTTTCAAAAGTGTTGGTATTAAAAAAATCGAAAATAACTCAAAATATATTTTTCTAACCTCTGAACAACTTAAAAACGTCAAAATAGATGTCAGTTGGTTGGCTTTTTGGATGAATGAACACAAAGAAAGTTATTACGTTGATTTAATAGACGAAATAGACACTCGTAAATTGTCAACACCGTTAAATGATGTCGTCTTTTACCAAAAAGAAAAAGACAAAATTATAAATGATTTTGATTTTGATTATTTACCAATCATAATGAACGGGGGCTTTATATTTGATTTAGATAATGACAGCAACGCATTAAGCTTTTCAACTGAAATAGATAAATGCAAATTCCGGTGATATTGACCACCCAATTCCAATTTAAAGTGAGCACCTGATTCCAATTCAAAATGACCACCT
>NZ_QCZH01000047.1 GCF_003097655.1 Flavobacterium laiguense | reverse complement strand
TGGAAAAACCGGTCAAATTGACCACCCCATTCCAGTGTAAATTGACCACCAGTTTCGGAGTAAATTGACCACCACTTTCCAGTTCAAATTGACCACCTAATTTCGGGGTAAATTGACAATTAAAAACTACTGACTTTTTCATGTTGTTAGCACCATACATTCGTTAAAAAAAACGGATTATGGCAAACAAAATAACAGACATGAGTAAAATTAGAAAAGCAATTAAATTCTACTGTAATGGAAAAAGTAAGTTATTCATAAGTAAGTACTTATCCCTTTCCAGAAACACAGTGAAGAAGTATATTTCTTTATTTGAAGTCCTAGGATTAAGTTTTGAAGTAATTAATGAAAAAACAGATGCTGAACTAGAACTTTTGTTTTCACATACAACTGTGGAATCAATCAGTCCCAAACTGCAGATTCTTTATGATTTTTTCCCTAAAATGGAACGGGACCTGAAAAAAGTTGGCGTTACCATACAGCACATGTGGGAGCAATATATTATCCTAAACCCTGATGGTTACAGGAGTTCACAATTTGGACATCATTACAAAATATGGGGCAAACGAGTCAATCCAGTAATGCACATGAATCACAAAGCCGGTGATAAAATGTATGTGGATTATGCCGGAAAAACACTCTCCATTATTGATAACGACACGGGAGAAATCAAAGAAGTACAATTTTTTGTAGCCATATTGGGAGCTAGTCAATACACCTATGCTGAAGCTTCTATGAGCCAACAGAAGGAGGATTTTGTTACTTCGGTAGAAAATGCTATGCGCTTTTTTGAAGGTACCCCTGCAGCAATTGTTCCTGATAATTTAAAATCCGCAGTGATAAAAAGCAGTCGTTTTGAGCCGACGATCAATGAAACTTTGGCTGATTTAGCGGAACATTACGAAACTACAATTTTGCCCGCCAGGGCTTATAAGCCTAGAGATAAGTCATTAGTTGAAGGAGCTGTCAAGATATTGTACCGAAGGATTTATGTAACCCTAAAAGAAACTAAATTCTTTAGCCTGGAAGAATTAAACCAGCAGATATGGGATTTATTAGATGCCCATAACAGTCGAAAACTCACAGGACGTCCTTACTCTCGTATAGAATTGTTTTTAGAAGATGAGAAGCAAAAACTACGCCCACTACCGCAAGAGCGCTTTGAAATCAAATACCAATCCTTTGCAACAGTAATGCAAAATGGGCATGTCCAATTGAGTCAAGACAAAAATTACTACAGCGTTCCGTATCAATATGTAAAGAAAAAAGCAAAACTATTGTATACTAAATCAACCGTAGAAATCTACTATAAATACAATCGAATAGCTGTTCACGCACGAAATTACAAACCTTATGTCTATACCACAACCCCAGAGCATTTAGCCAGTACGCATCAATTTGTAGCCCAATGGAGTGCTGCTCGCTTCATTGATTGGGCTAGTAATATTGATGAATCAGTGGGAGAATATATTATGCAGATAATCGAAAGTAGAAACCATCCTGAACAGGCTTATAAAAGTTGTTTAGGAATACTAAACTTCGAGAAAAAGGTAGGTAAGCAGCGATTAATAAATGCCTGTAAACGGGCACTTGATTTTAAAATTTACAATTTTAAGACGATACAAAATATTTTAGAAAACAACTTAGACCATATTGATTTTGAACAAGAACCCGAGCAAGAACTCCCGAATCACGGTAACATAAGAGGAAAACATTATTATAACTAAATTAAATCTTGAAAACATGAATGAATCCACAGTAACAAAAATGAAACAAATGAAGCTTTATGGCATGTTTAATGCCTTTAAAACAGCCATTGAAAGCGGAAAAACAGACCATTACACACTCGATCAGTTTGTATCGATGATTATTGATGCGGAGTGGGATGAAAGACACAATCGTCGTATTCAGCGCAGTATCACCAATGCCCGATTCCATTACAAATCAAATATTGAAAGTATCAATTTTGACCAAACCCGTAATCTTGACCGCAACATGGTACTGCGTCTGGCAGAATGCGAATTTGTAGAAAAAAACGAAAACATTTTAATCACTGGAAGTACAGGTGTAGGTAAAAGTTATTTAGGCACCGCATTAGGTTATCAAGCCTGTATACAGGGTTTTAAAGTGAGTTATTTTAATACTTCGAAGTTGTTTGCTAAATTAAAAATGGCAAAGGCAGATGGTTCTTACCTTCGAGAACTTGCCAAAATAGAAAGGCAAGACGTCATTATACTTGATGATTTTGGACTCCAAGCATTGGATAGTCACAACCGAATTACCCTTTTAGAGATCATTGAAGACAGGCATAATAATGGTTCTATAATTGTAACATCACAAATCCCAGTGCAAGGTTGGTATGATATAATTGGAGAAAAAACCATTGCTGATGCAATTTTAGATAGACTTATACATCAGTCCCACCGACTCGAATTACATGGAGAATCTATGAGAAAGAAAAGAGGTATAAACAAAGGGTAATATTTTAAGTATATTTGAATACTAATTAACAGATGAAAAAGAGTAGTTTTTAATGAAAAATGGAGGTGGTCACTTTGCTCCGGAATTAGGTGGTCATTTTGAATTGGAATCAGGTGCTCACTTTAAATTGGAATTGGGTGGTCAATATCACCGGAATTTGCA
>NZ_QCZH01000046.1 GCF_003097655.1 Flavobacterium laiguense | reverse complement strand
TCAAGTAAAGCGAGTGGTGGAGCCAAGCGGGATCGAACCGCTGACCTCCTGCGTGCAAGGCAGGCGCTCTCCCAGCTGAGCTATGGCCCCGCATATTGGTAGGTCTGGGCAGATTTGAACTGCCGACCTCACCCTTATCAGGGGTGCGCTCTAACCAACTGAGCTACAGACCTAAGGGTATAACTTTGGGTCTTGATCGTCTTTATACAATGAATCAAGCAATTCGTGTGGGAGCTCATCAGCAGGCTGATGTCGTCGATTAAGGAGGTGATCCAGCCGCAGGTTCCCCTACGGCTACCTTGTTACGACTTCACCCCAGTCATGAATCACACCGTGGTAACCGTCCTCCCGAAGGTTAGACTAGCTACTTCTGGTGCAACCCACTCCCATGGTGTGACGGGCGGTGTGTACAAGGCCCGGGAACGTATTCACCGCGACATTCTGATTCGCGATTACTAGCGATTCCGACTTCACGCAGTCGAGTTGCAGACTGCGATCCGGACTACGATCGGTTTTGTGAGATTAGCTCCACCTCGCGGCTTGGCAACCCTCTGTACCGACCATTGTAGCACGTGTGTAGCCCAGGCCGTAAGGGCCATGATGACTTGACGTCATCCCCACCTTCCTCCGGTTTGTCACCGGCAGTCTCCTTAGAGTGCCCACCATAACGTGCTGGTAACTAAGGACAAGGGTTGCGCTCGTTACGGGACTTAACCCAACATCTCACGACACGAGCTGACGACAGCCATGCAGCACCTGTGTCAGAGTTCCCGAAGGCACCAATCCATCTCTGGAAAGTTCTCTGCATGTCAAGGCCTGGTAAGGTTCTTCGCGTTGCTTCGAATTAAACCACATGCTCCACCGCTTGTGCGGGCCCCCGTCAATTCATTTGAGTTTTAACCTTGCGGCCGTACTCCCCAGGCGGTCAACTTAATGCGTTAGCTGCGCCACTAAAATCTCAAGGATTCCAACGGCTAGTTGACATCGTTTACGGCGTGGACTACCAGGGTATCTAATCCTGTTTGCTCCCCACGCTTTCGCACCTCAGTGTCAGTATCAGTCCAGGTGGTCGCCTTCGCCACTGGTGTTCCTTCCTATATCTACGCATTTCACCGCTACACAGGAAATTCCACCACCCTCTACCGTACTCTAGCTTGCCAGTTTTGGATGCAGTTCCCAGGTTGAGCCCGGGGCTTTCACATCCAACTTAACAAACCACCTACGCGCGCTTTACGCCCAGTAATTCCGATTAACGCTTGCACCCTCTGTATTACCGCGGCTGCTGGCACAGAGTTAGCCGGTGCTTATTCTGTCGGTAACGTCAAAACACTAACGTATTAGGTTAATGCCCTTCCTCCCAACTTAAAGTGCTTTACAATCCGAAGACCTTCTTCACACACGCGGCATGGCTGGATCAGGCTTTCGCCCATTGTCCAATATTCCCCACTGCTGCCTCCCGTAGGAGTCTGGACCGTGTCTCAGTTCCAGTGTGACTGATCATCCTCTCAGACCAGTTACGGATCGTCGCCTTGGTGAGCCATTACCTCACCAACTAGCTAATCCGACCTAGGCTCATCTGATAGCGCAAGGCCCGAAGGTCCCCTGCTTTCTCCCGTAGGACGTATGCGGTATTAGCGTTCCTTTCGAAACGTTGTCCCCCACTACCAGGCAGATTCCTAGGCATTACTCACCCGTCCGCCGCTGAATCGAAGAGCAAGCTCTTCTCATCCGCTCGACTTGCATGTGTTAGGCCTGCCGCCAGCGTTCAATCTGAGCCATGATCAAACTCTTCAGTTCAATACTGCTTGGGTTTTTAAGAAGCCCTAAACTTGGCTCAGCAATCTCAAATGACTATGTGATTTCTCGCATGGTCACTTGTGATGCTGATAATCTTTTTGACTATCAGTCCATACTCACAAGCACCCACACGAATTGCTTGATTCAATTTGTTAAAGAGCGTTTGGTTAAGAGCTTTTCGTCTCAACCGAGGCGCGCATTCTACGCTTTCCTCAGAGCCTGTCAAGCGTTTATTTTGAAGTTTTTTGCGAGAAACTCGTTTAACTTCAAACACTTAACTCGCTTCGATCTCTCGTCGCGGGAGGTGAATAATACAGCATTCAAAAACGCTGTCAACCACCTTTTTGCTGCAGCTGGCTGACCTTGCGGCTTACCAGGAAGAAGCCTGAGCTTCTACTTAAAGACAAAACCCCTACCTCCATGCGCAGATAGGGGTTTTGCGAAATGAATCTTGACGATGACCTACTCTCACATGGGGAAACCCCACACTACCATCGGCGATGCATCGTTTCACTGCTGAGTTCGGGATGGGATCAGGTGGTTCCAATGCTCTATGGTCGTCAAGAAATTCTGTAGCCAGAATGTCCAGATGGACAGCCCAGCGAATCCGGATATGTGATGTTTGTGGTTCGTTGCGAACTTTCGGTTCGTATCATCTTCACCACCGCAATCTGCGTCAGCAAATTGCTTGGGTGTTATATGGTCAAGCCTCACGGGCAATTAGTATTGGTTAGCTCAACGCCTCACAGCGCTTACACACCCAACCTATCAACGTCGTAGTCTTCGACGGCCCTTTAGGGGATTCAAGATCCCAGTGAGATCTCATCTTGAGGCAAGTTTCCCGCTTAGATGCTTTCAGCGGTTATCTCTTCCGAACATAGCTACCCGGCAATGCCACTGGCGTGACAACCGGAACACCAGAGGTTCGTCCACTCCGGTCCTCTCGTACTAGGAGCAGCCCCTCTCAAATCTCAAACGTCCACGGCAGATAGGGACCGAACTGTCTCACGACGTTCTAAACCCAGCTCGCGTACCACTTTAAATGGCGAACAGCCATACCCTTGGGACCGGCTTCAGCCCCAGGATGTGATGAGCCGACATCGAGGTGCCAAACACCGCCGTCGATATGAACTCTTGGGCGGTATCAGCCTGTTATCCCCGGAGTACCTTTTATCCGTTGAGCGATGGCCCTTCCATACAGAACCACCGGATCACTAAGACCTACTTTCGTACCTGCTCGACGTGTGTGTCTCGCAGTCAAGCGCGCTTTTGCCTTTATACTCTACGACCGATTTCCGACCGGTCTGAGCGCACCTTCGTACTCCTCCGTTACTCTTTGGGAGGAGACCGCCCCAGTCAAACTACCCAC
>NZ_QCZH01000045.1 GCF_003097655.1 Flavobacterium laiguense | reverse complement strand
AAAGGCTTTATTTGAACTGTAGAATAGAATAATTGGGAGGTTTTAATGGGGAAAATAGGTTTTTTCACAGCCTGACGTTCCCGCGCTACACGCAGGCTGGGATTAAAAATGCGTAATCTTTCGGTTAAGCCAAATTTCGGCTGAAACAAAACAATAATTCCAAAAGCCAAATGCCCAGCTTGCTTGTAGCGTGTGTTGGCGGTTCGGTTGTTTTGTTTTTTATCTAATTACCACAACAAATTCGAATCAACAATAGAATTACTGTTTTCATTTACTTTATCTAAAAACATACTGAAATTGCTGTTTGATAATGAATCGTTTGTGGTAATCTTGTAGACTTTCTTTTCATTTAAATCATTAATAATTATTTTCCAAACCTTTCTGTCATTTAGACTTATTGAAGTTTTACTAACTTCAATAATATCAGAAATGGAATGTTTTATTACTGGTTTATTATAATTAATTAAGTATAAATTTTTATCATCAAAATAAAAGTCTGATTTATTGACAAAATATTTATCTAAACCAAACATAAAAATTCCACCTGATATTTTGGTCAATTTCCATAAATCTAAATTTGTCCTTTTCTTAAAATCTATTTCTTTTTGTTCTTTATAATTTTCGATGTAGTTAAAGATTCTTTTAATGTTAAAAACTAAAAGAGTAATTAATAATAAAATAAAAATATATTTTAGTTCCATGTTGTATTTTTGGTTTAAGCTGACTGCCAACTAGTCTTGGCGGTTTGGTCGTTTTTAGTCGAATTTACGATTAAAAACCTATATTTTTTTCGTTTCTGCTATTCAAATTACCGTCGGCAAACTCAAACTTTTACGTTTCGGTTTTCCAAGTTCTGCTTTTCACGCTTCTGTTCTTTCTTCAAAAACTTGGAATTCAAATTATGCTACAATTTATAAATATCTTCATACTTTATGTAATCTTTTCTACTAATAGTATATATAGGATTCCCATTTTCATCTTTAATTAGTCCCAAAGTTTCATTGTCTGCATTAGGAAAATTAATTTGATATCCTCTTCCGTCTCCTAGTTGAATTCCATATGTTGCAACAGAATTTTCAATTTCCACAGAATTTTGACTATAATCATATTTTTCACTTTTCCCCGAACTATCTTTAACAGTGAAATTTTTGGCATCAAAGAATAATTCAAATTTTGCACCTTTAGAATCTGTAGCTTTCCAAGAACCTCGATATGTGTCTGAGCCACTACATCCAACTAAAATTACTGCTAAAATCGCCAACAATGTAATACTAACTTTTTTCATTTTATTTATTTTAGGTTTTAAAATTTAGATTTCAAGTTTCTGCTTTTCACGTTCCAATTTTTACGCTTACTTTCGGGTTTTCCTGCGTAACGAAAACCGATCCTTTCAAAGTTTTTTTCTGCGTAAGTTCGGCTTCAACTGACCGCCAACGTCTTGCTAGTAGGCGATGGTCGGGCTAAATAAAGCAATTATTTTCGGATTATCACTAATTTGCCAAATACAAAACCATTTTTCCATTTAACCTAATTCCCGACTATTGCCTACTAGCTGTTATGGGCTGGTTATTTTTGCATTTAGTTGTCCATAAATTCTTTTTCCAATTCTAAGTATTCTTTGTTTTTGTAACTCGCAAATGGCCGAAGTTTATTTAGCATATAAATTTTTACGGGAAGATTCATTCTGATACAATGGCCATAAAATTCTTCCACATTTTCTTCATCATACTTATGTCTGAATAATATATTTCTAATCTCAGGATAATCTTTTTCTATTAATGCTTTGAAAGCAAAACAACGGACAACTGGTCGTTCACATTCTGTTAAGGAAATTAATTCTTTAATGGATGTTTCCGCCACAAACTTTTTAAAGCTCTTAACAGTGTCAATTCCGAGTGTCAAATAAACATTCTCTTTCCTAAATTCATAATACACTTTACCAAGTTTTTCATTTTTCAATATATTTTCGAGCTTTGTTGTCGGCTTAAAATTTCCAACGTCTTTTCCGCAACTTACTATCAAAACTACAACCGATAAAATGTAGAAGTATTTATTCATAGTTTCTTCGTTGTTTCCGTTAGTAACTTGCCCATAACGTTCCCTTGCTACAAGAGGTTTGGGGTTAAATTAAGCCTTATTTTCGGATTTGCCAAATCATCCCAAATACAAACCCATTTTCAAATTAAGCCAATTGCCCAAATCTCTTGTGAGCAAGTGTTAGCAGTAGTGCTGTATAAGTTTATCTTGTCTCGACAAATTTTTTACTTCCTTTTTAATAATTCAATTCTAACCAATTCCGCTTCTGTTTGAAAACTTTTTTTATCACTGAAATAAATATACATCTTCCTCAATTCAGGAGTTGAATACTTCTCTAAATGAGTCATATTATAATTATATTGTTTTTGAGCCTTATTTAATTCTGATATACCTTCTCTCATCCTAGAATTTTTTCTAGCTTCGCCATCTTTGTACTCTTTTGAATTCTTAAAATCTTCTTTAATTTCTATCATAACTTCTCTAATATTCTCATCTGGGTAATCATATCTAGCAGAATAATTATAACCCAAGACTTTTTCATATTCTTTAAGGTATTCAGTTTCAATGTCAGTAGAATATAAGGTATAGTCCTTGTTTTCATTATAACATTTAATCACGTAATCTTTATACTTAATCTTAAAATTTTCGACAAAGGAAATGTTGAAATTTTTTTTCTCATCCTCTTTTCTAGATATTTCAGCATTATGAGATGCCATTTTTTCTTTGTTTTTTGGGGTCAGGTATTCCTCATCTTCTTTAGACCAATTGTAATTGTAGCTATCTGATGTTACATATATTGTCCCATACTCTTCTACCAATCTATTCAAAGTAGAAATTTTACTGTCTAATTTCAATTTTGCTTTTTCAAGGTTAATTGCTAATTCGTCTTCAATTTTCTTAATGCTGTCTGATTTACGTTTATTAATACGTGCTTCAGTCCAATCTAAAGCTTCTTGTTGAGATTTGCTCACACTTTTACCTTGAGCTAATCGTTCTTTAGCTTTAATAGTTTTAAAATACATTTTTGTTTCTAAATCTTGTTCAGCTTTTTTCTTCAATTCTATTTGGTCATAATATCCTCCGGGAGCATAAGCACCCAATGCGTGTTGTGCTGAAGAAATTAAGGAAAAAGTTAATAATATAATTGTTGTAAGGAATTTAATAGTTTTCATATGGTTTGTTATAGTTTTTTATTTAATGTTTTTATTTTAAGATAGAGTTTAGTATTAAATTAAGCTAAAAATGATTTTAGCGTCTGAGTTATTAACTGCTATTTTTCCTGTTTCTGTATTAGTTGTATCAATTGTTTTTTTTACCAATAGATGATCGTACTTTTCAATCAGTTTAATTGGATTTACAAATTTTGTATTACTGGCAAGAATCAAAATATCAACATTAAATTCTTTGTACTCTTTTATTATTCTTGTTGTTTCCAAAGAATAATCCCCCATCGTAAAAAATGCAATTTTCAAGGTTTTAAAATCTACAATATCTGAAAAATCTTTATAAATGGGATTTCCTATGGTTATTTTACAAGTAGATTTTCCATTTTCTAGCATAAGATCGTGTACAATATTTAATGTTGTTGTTTTTCCACAATGGTCTTTTCCGATTAAAGCTATTATTTTCATTTTTTAATATCTGATTTTTCTGTTGTCAGCGGACGCATTACTGCTAACGTCAGTCTGTGAAAAAACCTCCGTTTGATTCCGAACAAATATAGCAAAATAGTTGTATAAAAACAGGATTTTTC
>NZ_QCZH01000044.1 GCF_003097655.1 Flavobacterium laiguense | reverse complement strand
AAGGTTTTGCCCCTAATGGTAATGAAGTAAATGACAATTCAGGTGATTCAGCAAATGAGGATGGTGATAATGTGATTCGTATTTGTACTACAGCTAGTATTGCTATTACCAAAGACGGTACTTATCAAGACACTAACAATGATGGTATTACTAATGTGGGAGATGTAGTTTCGTATAACTTCGTAATCACTAATACCGGAAACGTAACCCTTACCAACGTAACCGTAACAGACATTAATGCCGTGATTGCGGGTGTATCAATCCCAACACTTGGTGTTGGGGCCACTGATTCAACTACATTCTCAGGGTATCATACTATTACTCAAAATGATATCAATAAAGGGTTTGTATACAATTGGGCAACGGCTAATTCAAAAGATCCAAAAGATAACCCTGTAACGCACACTTCTACCGATCCTACGCCTTGCACTTCTTGTCCTAAAGATCCCGAGTGTCCTGATTGTACAATCACTCCGCTTACAAAATCTATTATACAAGCGACAAACGACACCTTTAGTGTTACACAATGTTCTATTCCAGAAGAGATTCGAAATGCATTAAGCAATGATTTATTAAATGGTGTAGTGGCCAATCCCGCTGATCTTAAATTCAAATTGTTAACAGCACTCGGACAATACATCAAAATAGATGAACAAGGAAACATTACTTTCATAAAAGGAGTGGCTGCGGGACAATACTCTTTTGATTATCAAATTTGCGAGGCTGTAAATCCCACAAATTGTTCTACGGCAACCATTACAATCAATGTGGCAGGAATTGATTCGGTTACCATAACGGTTCCAGAAAATCAATCCCCTTGTAACGCTGATACAACTCTGGTAGATTTATTTAGCTTCCTTCCTCAAGGAACTCCTACAAATGGAACCTGGGTTGACACAGACAATACAGGAAGGCTAAACGCAAATATTTTTGATCCTTTTGGAATATCCATATCACCGGTAAACACCTACCATTTTGAATACAAAATTGCCGGAGATTGCCCAAGAAGCATATTCCTTGTAATGGATATCAACGATGATTGTAAAGTGCTTCCTTGTAAAACGATAATTATTCATAATGCTTTCTCTTCAAATGAGGATGGAAGAAATGATTATTTCCAAATTGAAAACTTAGAAGACAACGATTGCTACAGAAATATCAGACTGGAAGTTTTCAACCGTTGGGGAGTTTTAGTATTCGAGAAAGACAATTACAATAATCAAGGCAATGCTTTTAGAGGATACTCAGAAGGAAGAACAACCATCAATAAAAGAGAAGGTTTACCAACCGGAACGTATTTCTATATCTTGAGCTACGAAACTGTTGATGGTCTTGGTCAAGCGCAAAATGTTAAAAAAGATGGTTATCTCTATTTAATCAAATAAAATGAGCTAAGGGTCTGTTAAAAAATACTTTGGGCAAAAGTAATACTCAGAGTGTTTTTTAACTATCTTTAATATAAATACTACACTATTACTCAAAAACACCTCAAAGCTAGGTTGTTACAAAAAGCAACAACCCTTTTAACCAACAAATAGCGACTATGAAAACAAAATTATTCTCTTTCGTTTTGATGTTTACAGCCATTGCAAGTTTTGCGCAACAAGATGCCCAATATACTCAATATATGTACAACACAGTAAATGTAAATCCCGCTTATGCAGGAACAAGAGGCGCATTAAGTATTTTTGCTTTGCATCGTACGCAATGGGTCGGACTTGATGGAGCCCCAGTTACAAATACGGTTTCGGTAAATACCCCTTTCAATAACAGCAAAGTAGGACTTGGAGTTTCTATTGTGAATGATGAAATTGGGCCTTCAACGAATAACTCAATCTCTGCGGATATATCATATTACATACCTGTTTCCGAATCATACAGACTCTCTTTTGGGGTTAAAGGAACCGCAAACATTTTTAATGTCGATGTGACCAAGCTAAATCCAGGAGATCAAACTGACCCTGAATTTCAAAATATTGACAACGAATTTTCACCCAACATCGGTGCCGGTCTTTACTTGCATTCCCATAAAGCATATCTGGGGTTTTCTATTCCAAATTTTATAGAAACAAATGCCTATGACGACAATGAAGTGCGGGTTTATAAAGAAAAAATAAACTACTATTTAATTGGGGGATATGTATTCGATTTGAATTCATCCATAAAATTCAAACCTACTTTTATGGCCAAAATGACCGAGGGAGCTCCGCTACAATTGGATGTTTCAGGGAATTTTATGTTCAATGAAAAATTTACTGTGGGTCTGGCCTACAGATGGAGCGCCTCTTTGAGTGCCATGGTTGGGTTTCAAATTTCCGACGCATTTTATATAGGATACGCTTACGATTTTGAAACTACAGAACTCGACAACTACAATTCCGGATCGCACGAGATATTCTTGCGTTATGAAATATTCAAGAAAAACAGTAAAATGGTAACCCCTAGATTCTTCTAATGAATTTAAATAAAAAATTAATTACATATCAAGATCAAGATGTTCTTCTTTTTCAGCTATTCACCCCAAAATATAAAGAAAAAAAAACATCTTGATCTTGATTAAAAGATTAATGCAACTTAAAAGCAACCTACAATATGGCAAGCCAAGATTCCTTTTAAAAATAATTCATCATGAAAAAAAATATACTTCTTCACATAACAATAGTAAGTGTTTTTTCATTTAATTGTTTTGCTCAGATTGTTCAAGTCGACACTAGTAATAAAAAAGCAATTGACAATCAAATAAATGCTAAAATAGGAACGATGACTAACTCGGTAAAAACTGTGAAAACCGTAAAAACGTATCGTGTAGTAGAAACCGTGAATTTAAAATTTGGAGGACACACTACCACTTATGATGTGCCGGATCCTAAATTAATAAACACATACGATTTAGGTCCAAACAACACCCGGGTTATAACTATACTATATAAAGACGTGGAACAAAACACTGAAGTTGTTACTCCAGTATATGCTCCGGTTGAACAAAAAATAGAAGTTGCAGCTCCTACATTTACAAAAGTGGAGCCGATAAATACTATACAAGCTAAAAACATTGACTCCTTAAAAAACCGTTTAAACGTTAAAACTACTATAGACAGTCCCAAGAAAATGGGAGACTATGCCTATATCGATGTCATAAAAACCTATGCAAGGGTTACAGAGAAAGGATACAAATCCATCTTTATGCTCAAAAAAGTGTGCAATGCCTATTTCTTCAATGATGAATTGGAAAAAGCGGCCAAATGCTATGCCGAATTATTTGCCCTGACAACTGATTTGGAACCCGAATATTATTACCGCTATGCTATTTCTTTAAAAGCTATAGGAGAAGACAAAAAAGCCAGTGAAAATTTAAAAATATACAATCAATTATCTGGAAACACCATCAAGTAATGGATGCAAAACCGAAATACATAAAAGAAGAATCAAGATCACACTAAAACCTAATTATTATGAAAAATAACCTACTACTTTACCTAACGATACTCAGTCTTTTTTCATTTAACAATTATGCACAAAAGACTAAAGCAGTATCGAATGAGACTCAAAAAAAAGACAACTACACCTATATTGACCCTGTAAAAACCTATGAAAGAGTATCGGAGAAAGGATATAAATCCCCTGATATGCTCAAAAAAATGGGCAATGCCTATTTCTTCAACGAGGAACTGGATAAAGCGGCCAAATGTTATGGTGAATTATGTGAGATGACAACTGATTTAGAACCCGAATATTATTACCGCTATTCCATTTCTTTGAAAGCTATAGGTGAAAACGAAAAAGCCAGTGAAAATTTGAAAAAATTCAATCAATTATCCGGAAATCAAACCAAGTAATTATTTTGGACATGAACCAAAAGACAAACTTAAATTCCTATAAAAATAATTATTATGAAAAATAACATACTACTTTACCTAGCGATA
>NZ_QCZH01000043.1 GCF_003097655.1 Flavobacterium laiguense | reverse complement strand
TGTTTCTTCTCCTAGCTTCAAATTTTGTTTTTTTGTTTTCTTTTCATTCCAGCTATTTTTCCCCTTTTGTTTTTTTTCAGTTGAAAATTTTTCTCCACTCCAACCAAATAAAATACCAAAAAAACAAGACAAATTTCCTCGCACACGCTACTGTTTAAAAACTTTAAAAAGATTTAAATAATTTAGGCATTCGGGAAGCCCAGTAAAAACAGTGGTTAAGGTAGTCGAAAACGAACTTTTTATAAGCGAAAACGAACTTTTTATAAGCGAAAACGAACTTTTTATAAGCGAAAACGAACTTTTTATAAGCGAAAAATAATTATCTAAAAATAATGTTATTTTTTTTAGTTCGTTTTGCTATATTTGCTTTATGGAACTACAAAAAACTACCCCTGAGAAGAAAATTAAGCAACATAATACAATTACTTCTGGCCGTACTGATTATTCAGCTTGTCAATTGGATGTTTTATTTATGTTGTTGGCTTGTATTGAAGATACTGACGCTCCTAAAAAACGTTATAATATAAGGGTTAAAGATATAGAATTGATTACGAGTCGTAAATGGAACTATCAACAACTATTAGAGTCAAACGAAGAAATGATGTCTAGGGTTTTTAAGATTGAGGAAGAGGACGGACTGCGACAAATAGTTTTATTTTCGGAAATTAAATATTTAGATGGGACTGGCAGTTTTGATATGGTTATAAACGAACCCGCTCGCCCTTACTTCTTCGAGTTGAAAAATAATTATACCCTTTTAGAATTAAAATCGGTGCTGTCCTGCACTTCAAAACACGCTAAAAGATTGTATTCTTTAGCTTGTCAATGGCGTGGTACTGGAGGGCATACTTATAGCATCGGGGAACTCAAAGAAATGTTAGGGTTAAAAGACCCTAAAGGGAAAGAAAAAGAACAGTATTCTGAGATTACTATGTTTAAAAAGCAAGTTTTAGACATAGCAAAAAGGCAAATAAACGAACATACCGATATTGTTTTTGATTATGAATTATTAAAAGTTAAAGGGCGTTCTTTTGATACAATAAAGCTTTTTTGTGGTTTCGCAAAACCTAAACTGCAGATGGAAATTGATTTTAATGTTGATTTGGAAAAGCAAAAGAAAAACGGTGAACTTCTCCAGAAGATTGCAAATATACAGGCTATAGGTATTCGGGACGATTTAGCGGAATTGTGGGCGGTTAAATATTGGAAGCAATTTGTAGAAGAAAAAAACAACCTTTTAGAAGCTATCCAAAAGGGGAAAGTAATAGCCGACAAGCCCGCTTATTTGGCTGGTATTTTTAAGAAAAAAGGCTATGTATAAACTTAAAGACGTTGCTGAAATCTTAGGGGTGTCCGACAGAACTGTCGAGAGGTATCTAAAAAGCTATTTCTCTATGGAAAAAGGGGCATATCAAGTATCTGAAAAGATGCTAGAGGTATTAAAATCTGAATATCTAGAGAGTGAATCCAATACGGTTGTCGAGGAATTTACTAAAGAAGAATATCAGGAATTTCATAAACGATTATCTGAATATCCCTTTTTAAAAGAACATGCTGAATTTCTTTTAAAACATCTGGAATATTATAGAAAATCGATGTCTAGCAAGGAACGACAAATGGAATTGCTTTTACTCGCTATTACTAACAAAAAATTTATTGAGGAATGAAATAGTGGGAGATAATGAATCTGAAAATAAAATACTCATGGAACTGATTTGTATAACTTAATACTCCCTAAAAAATAAATTATCTACTGAAAAAAATAAATGTGTACAGAGTGTCATAATAGGGTAAATAATGTGTACCAAGTGTAACTTTGGTACTGAAAATAAAGTATTACGTAGGGGAAGGTATTAAGTTATACAAATCAACTTTAAAATATAAAATTATGAAAACAGCAAATTTAAAATTTTCAGATAAAGAAATAGATGAAATGATAAAGTTTGAAATAGAATCAGGCAATCCTTTTTCTGAATATAGTAGCTATAAAAGCTATAAATCTACAGGGCAAAAAAAAGTAAATAAAAAAGAAGAAGCTATAAGGTTGGGTGACCTTCTGCAAAAACAACTAGAAGAAAATAGCTTCCCTTTTTGATTCTCAAAAAATGAGAAAATAAACTAACTTTGTAAAAATTATAACACTATGGAAGCAATTATATTACACCCTAAAAATAAAACCCAATTGTCTCTTTTAAAAAAATTGGCAAAGGAAATGGGGATGCTTTTTGAAACAAAAGAAGAAGAAACACCATACAATCCTGAATTTGTAAATAGAATTTTAAATAAGAGAAAAGACGGCAATTTCACAACAATAGATACTACTGATGTATGGGGAAGTTTAGGATTCAAATAGAAGATATTGCTAAAGATCAACTCCGAAAAATATATAAATCTGGAGATAAAGCAACTATAAAAAAATTAGAAAAAATTCTATTAGAATTAGAAGAACATCCAAAAACAGGAATTGGAGAACCCGAGGCTTTGAAATATCAACTAACAGGTTATTGGAGCAGAAAAATAAACAAAAAAGATAGGATGATTTATGAGATTAGTGAAGAACTTGTTTTAGTTTCTATCATTGAATTATCTAGTCATTACGGAGATAAATAAACTAAAGGGAGGAAGAAAGAAGTATTATTTTCGGGAAATTTAATAATGTGTAAAGGGTGTCACAGTTGCCTTTTTAATCCTATTTTTTGTTTCTTATAATTTTAAAATATTTTTTCCTTTTTGATAAAAAAACAAAAGGGGAAAAGTATTAAGTTTGGTGAATAAAATAAGCCTTTTTAGCTTTGTATATGTACCCGCTATACAAAGCCACATCCCTATCGGTATGTTAGGCTTTGTGCTGGGCTCTTTTCAGAGGGAACTCTGCGAGGCTTTCGGCTGCGCCAGGAATAACTTTTAAAAATCACGACTATGGCATTTGGATTAATCAGAGCAAGAAATTTATCCGCTGCAGATATTAGCAGCACCGATATTCATAACGCCAGGCGTTATGAAGCCAAAGAGCAATATCCTTTGAATGTTCCTTTGGAAAAACGGAATGATAATTTTATCAAAGCAGAATATATTTTAGAAAATCATGAAGATTATCTAGGAAAAAAAGAAACTACTCTAGCTGAAGCTATAGAAGAAAGACTTAAAATTAATGAGGTTAAAGGGATAAAATCAAATTCCAATTTAGCCATTGAATACGTTGTTGGAATCAATGACAAAAAAGCGTGGGACAATTACAATTTTGATGGATTTGTCAGTAATACAAAGCAATGGCTCGAGAGAAGACACGGTAAAGATTCTGTTGTTGCGGTTTATTCTCATTTAGACGAAAGCAACCCACATGTGCATATAATTGTAGTGCCGATCGAGAAGAAAACAGTAAAGTGGAAAAACACAAAAGGTTCTGGAGAGCGAACTGAAAGTCGTCTAAATACAAGAGATTATACTGGTGGTAGGGAAAAATTAAGGGGTTTGCAAAATGATTATTTTGAACATCTAACGCAACGCTATGATGGAGGTAAAAAGTTTGGCTTGGAATTGTTTCGAGGCACTTTAGTTGAAAATCAAACAAAAGAGTATGTCGAACAAACTAATCACGAAATAGGCGAATTAAGAACTGTTTTAGCCTCTTTGGGCGATGATATTGCTAAAAACATAGTTCAGGGTCAGATTTTAGAAAAACAACGAATTTTGGCTTTAAAAGAGGTAGAGCTGAAAAAAGAAGAGGATAGGCGTCATTCTGAAAAGAAAAATCTATGGAAATTAAAAGGCACTAGAGATAATCCGGATATTTTTCATGGAAAAACTTCAGCTGAAGAAAAAAGTGGGGAAAAGAAAAATAGAGGGCATCGTCCAAGTAGATGAAAAACAGCGTCTTTAAAAATACATAACTATTTAGCTATCAACATATTACGAAAAAATCGCCCGGGCCCTGGTGTTTCTTCTCCTAGCTTCAAATTTTGTTTTTTTGTTTTCTTTTCATTCCAGCTATTTTTCCCCTTTTGTTTTTTTT
>NZ_QCZH01000042.1 GCF_003097655.1 Flavobacterium laiguense | reverse complement strand
ATTTTTCCGACAACGTTTAATTTTAAATCGGTTTTCTCTTCTGGAGATAATTTTCCGGTAGTAACACCTTCTAATTCGGCCAAAACTTTAGTCAATTGCTCTCCAATAAATACAGAGATAATTGCCGGTGGTGCTTCATTTGCTCCCAATCGGTGATCGTTACTGGCAGAAGCGATTGCTGCTCTCAATAAGGATTCGTTATCATTTACCGCTTTGATGGTATTGATAAAGAAAGTCAAAAACTGTAAATTACTCATTGGCGTTTTACTCGGACTTAACAAGTTTACCCCAGTATCTGTAGCCAATGACCAGTTGTTGTGTTTTCCGGATCCATTTACTCCCTTGAAAGGTTTTTCATGGAACAGTACTTTAAAATCATGACGTTCGGCCACTTTTTGCATCACATCCATCAACAAACAGTTATGGTCTACTGCAAGGTTTGTTTCTTCAAAAATTGGAGCCAACTCAAATTGGTTTGGAGCGACTTCATTATGGCGTGTTTTTACGGGAATACCCAATAACATACACTCTTGTTCTAAATCTCTCATGTAGGTTAAAGCGCGAGTTGGGATGGCGCCAAAATAATGGTCGTCTAATTGTTGTCCTTTGGCAGAGGTATGTCCCAATAAAGTTCTTCCTGTCATCATAAGGTCAGGACGAGAATTAGCCAAAGCTCTGTCTACTAAGAAATATTCCTGTTCCCATCCTAAAGTTGCAGTAACCTTTTTTACGTTTTTATCAAAATACTTGCATACTTCGGTAGCCGCTTCGTCCATGACCGTTAAAGCTCTCAATAAAGGGGTTTTATAATCTAAAGCTTCCCCTGTGTACGAAATAAAAACTGTTGGAATACATAAAGTGGTTCCAAAAATAAAGGCGGGAGAGGATGGATCCCAAGCGGTATATCCTCTGGCTTCGAATGTATTTCTAATGCCACCATTTGGAAAACTGGAAGCATCCGGTTCTTGTTGTACCAATTGTGCTCCGCCAAATTTCTCTACTGGATCACTTCCGTCATAAGAGGTTTAAAAAAAGCGTCATGTTTTTCGGCAGTAGAACCAGTAAGCGGCTGAAACCAGTGGGTATAATGGGTAACTCCTTTAGACAGTGTCCATTCTTTCATTCCCATAGCAATATAATCCGCTAATTTTCGGTCTATTTTAGTTCCATGCTGAACGGCTCCTTGTACTCCTTTAAAAGCATCCGAACAAAACGGATGCTTTTTTTATTTATTACTGTCCCGTACGATCCAAAAAGAAGAGGCAGTATTATATTTTGTCATTCAATAAAAATTATGGAGATGAAAAGTAATCGCCAATAATGTAAAAGTACGTTGCTTCAGCTTTAGAATGAAATGTGAAACGAAATCATTTTAACTTTTGTCCCAAATTTTTGCATACACGTTTACCTCAAACTTTTGATTCTTGCTAGAGTAAATTTTGATAAAGCAGGTTGTTTTGAATAGATTTCTGCTTCGTATTCTAGGATAAAAATGGAGTGGAAAAAGTGCTCAAAATTAGAATAAAAGCCTTTAAAAAATCGGCACTATATTTAAACTGATTTTTTTTGATTTTATATTAACAGTACGATACTTAACAACTTGATAATAAGTAAATTAACAAATAAAATAGTATTTTAAAATTGTCATTTTCGCATAATACTATTCTTATAGAGTATGTAGTTCGTCGATGAAAATTGAATATTGTCGTTTTTTTTTTGTTAATTTTCGCACTCCTTTGTGTTAATAAATTACTTTTAATAGGAATTAATTTTTAAGATAATTTTAGGTTGTTTGTAAAGCAACTGTTTAGTTAACAAAAGGATTTGTTGTTATGTTTTTTTTAACAAAATTGCTTTTGGTGATGGGGTACTTCATAAAATTAATTTTTATGAAGGGGCATTTTTAAACAAGTTTTCTCCCCAAGTTTGAAAACTTTTGTTTTGTCCTACTTTTATAAATTTCAATGCTAACTGTTTTAATTAGAGTTTTTAAGGTTGCTCTTTAGCAACAATCTGGTTAATAAAAGAATTTAGTTATTGTTCCCCACAATAGAATATCTTTTTGATGATGGAGTACTTCATGTAAATTAAGTTTAATGAAGGTGTTTCGTTTCTGCACAAGTTTTCTCTCCAAGTCTGAAAACTTTTGTTTTGTCCTACTTTTATAAATCTCAATGCTAATTGGTTTAATCAGAGTTTTTAAGTTTGCTCTTTAGCGACTATCTGGTTGATAAAAGAATTTAGGTATTGTTCCCCACAATGGTATAACCTTTCGATGATGATGGAGTGCTTCATAATACTGTTTATGAAGAGTGTTTGTTATACAATACATTATAGCTCCAGTCTGTAATTTTTTAATTTTTGGTGTTAAAAAAAAATATTTATGAAACAACACTTTTTAGGTTCTCGAAACCCCATTTTCTGCTGATGCTTCCTTATTAATAATTATGGACTTAAAACAAATTATTATGAAAAGCTTTATTTTTTATACGATAAAAAGTGTGCAAGAATATTGTTTCGCTTTTGCTTGGCGTTTTAACGCGGGCCTCTCGAGTTTTTTTGTGACGAATGCGTTTGCTAAAAAGCTCTTTTTTTATGGTACGTTACTGCTTTTAGGGATTGGTTTTATTCCCAATTCCTATGGGCAAGATGTCGGTTCGTCTGCTGTCAAAGCCAATTTTGGTATTGACGGGGGTGTTTATTCAGGCGTGTTTGAGTTTCAACCTAATCCAGTACCTAATCCACTTATTGATGGAGTAAATACTGATGATTGGTTTTTGGGCGCAAGCGGCTTAGGGGTGATAGATGAGATCGGCGCTAATCCGAAATCAAACACTATACCGACCACTAATACATCCTTTGAGCTAAGACAATCGATATTTGCTCCTACCGCCCCATTTCCTTTTCCTGTGGTTCCTCTTGCAGGGTATGATTCTAACAATCCTGCAACCTGGACAGGAAAATACCTATGGCTGGATGCGGTTTACGGAAGAGATACCTACGTAAAAGGTGGTAATGCTGAAACATCCTATTTTGCAGGTACTGGAGACAAGAATTCAGATAACCCATCTACTTGGGCTATCGGGACTTCCGGTAGTGTTCCTCAAAAAGATGACATCATTGATGTGTATGCGCATTTAAGGGGGGAAGGAATTAGAATTCCCGATCCAATTACTGACCCACCAACTGGAAACCCAAGACCCTTTACAACGCTTTGGGCTTACGCAGGAGCTTCTTTAGTGGTTACCAATGGTAACAAGCACGTCGATTTTGAATTCTTCCGCACCGCATTAGAAACACCGGCAGACTTGTCTGTTCCTGGAGCGACCGGTCCTGATGGAGGTCGTACCGCATTTACTTTTAATACTGACGGTTCTGTTGCGATTCCGGGAACCATCATTATTTCGGTAGATTACATCAATGGGGGAAATGTTCCTTCTATCAGGGTCAGAGTATGGATGAGTCAAGCGACTTTTGATGGATATACTACAAAGTCCGCAAGCCCTTTTAATGTTGATAAAAGTGTAGCTTTCGAAAAAGGAACAGATTCAGGGAATTACGGTTATGCTGCCATTAATCCTACAGTAGGGGGTGTAAATATGTGGGGTAGAGTTAATGATGATTTTGCTACATTTGAAAATTCTCGTACACAAGCACCACCATGGAATACATGGGAAGGAACTACGCCAACAGATGTAGATATGTATACACGATATCAGTTTGTTGAAATAGGCATCAATCTTACCGCTTTTGGATTGGATAAACGTGGGACACTAGATCCATGTAGCAATGTATTGGGTAGTTTATTGGTTAAAACCCGTGCTAGTGGTGGTGGTCCAAACGAAGGCGCTTTTGGCAGTGAGTTAAAAGATTTTGCCGGTCCCTACTTATTTGGGAATACCGTAGATGTTTTACTCGATTTGACAAAAACGGATTTAAGTTGTAATGGTGGAACAGACGGTACTATAACAGCTACCTTTAGTGGTGGTATAGGTGCGTTTACAATCAACATAGACGGCGGAACATTTACATCAGCAACTTCACCGAAAACGTTCACTGGTCTGGCAAGTGGCGAACATACGATAGTGGTGAAAGATGCGAATGGCTGTTCTGAAACAACTAAAATTACCATAGGTGAGCCAACAGTAGTTGTCGCCACCGATGACCATACCAATGTAAGTTGTAATGGTGGAAATGATGGTTCAGTTACACTAACCTTCAGCGGAGGAACACCTGGTTACACGGTAGAGTTTAATGGAGTGGGCGGATTTGTTTCCCAAACATCATCAAAAACATACAGCGGTCTTG
>NZ_QCZH01000041.1 GCF_003097655.1 Flavobacterium laiguense | reverse complement strand
GGTGAAAATCAATTATACAATAATTGTTCCGATGGCGTAAAATGTACCGAAGATGAACATCAACAAAACAGACGTAGTGAGTTTATTATTACCGCTTTATAAATTAAAAACAATTCCTAAAAACAAAAAAGGCTATCCAATTAAGGGTAGCCTTTTTGGTTCATAATCTTAAATCTGAATCATTATTTCCCTACCCTCTTCTACTCTTAAGCCAAAAGAAATATTTATTGAGCAAAAAAGAATCAAAAAATGAAATAATTTTCATTCTAATTCAAAAAAAAGGTCCTTTAACGAGTTTTTATGCTATTAATAGAATTTTAGTAGTATAATTAAATGTTTATAGTTAACTTTATCATATACAATTAGTTATAAGCACAAAAAGAAAAGAAATATTCAAGACGATACTATTTAAATGACCCCTAATCTAGTAATAACTTAACACTAAAAATATGGGAATAAAAACTAACTTTTTTTTCTTATAAGCATTCTTCTTCTATAGAATTGCTTCTATTATATTTTATCTATTCGTTGCTCAAAATCCCCCTAAGATTCTACTTATTTGAGTAACTGCAAAACTATTTATTTGATTTTTATAAAGCTTTATGGCTTTATAAAATTAGTCATTCAACAATTCACGCATATTATTATATGTGGATTTCACTATATACCTAATCTAAAATACTTTCTAACGATTTAAAACAAATCAATATGAAAACAATTTTTACTCATTCGACAAAATTATTTACCTTTATTTTATTCAGTATCCTGACTTTCTCGACGGTAATAGCGCAAACGGCACCTGTCATTTTTCCCTATAATGGTTTCGGTATTGATGGAAACCTTAAAGCAAATACCCCAACGGATGACATAGGTGATTGGATACCTGGCACTGGTGTTTCCAGTAGTTCTGGTCAACATGTATTTTACCTTGATGGAACTGCTGTAAATCCAGTAACTACCTATAGATTTACAGATATATACAATTCTACTGCTGATAATAATTTTAGTGGTGGAAAATTCAATGAAGACCCAAATACAAAATGGAGTTGGACCACCAGTAAAGCTGGTGGAAAAGGGGATATAAATAATGTTTTGATCCATTTAGGAGTTGAAACAAATAATAATAACCAATGGTTGATCATTGCAAGTGATAGATTAGTTAATACCGGTACAAGTTATATTGATTTTGAATTTTTTCAAAAACCATTAACGACTAATGCTAATGGAAGCTTTACTTTAGCCGGAGGAAGAACTATTAACGATATTTTACTTGCAGTAGAATATACCAATGGTGGTAGTTTAGCAACTGTTAAATTCTATACATGGAACGGCACTAGTTATGTATTGGTCACAGACTCTGGTACTAATGCTTTTGGAAAGACAAATACAGGGGTAGTAGATACATTTACTGGAGGTGCATTTGGGGCGGATCAATATACTCTTCCTCAACAATTTGTTGAAGCAGCTATAAATATAAGTGCTTTTTTTACATCAGCAAACAGTCTTTGTGAAGGTGGTTCATTCGGGACTGTTTTAGTCAAAACAAAAACTTCAGCAGAACCTAATTCAGCATTAAATGATTTTGCAGGTCCATATCCTATAAATTTAGTTTTAGGAACTGCGAAAATTATAGGTGGTGGAGCCTATTGCAAAATTGCTGGTGCTTCAAAACAACTTACAATCGAAGGCGTAACGGGAGGAACCTTTGAGGCATCCTCAAGTGCATTGGTTATTAATGGATCTGGATTAATTGATATTGCCAATAGTGAACCGGGCACTTACACAGTAACTTATTTATTTACAACAGGAGGTTGTGCCAAATCTGTTATAACAGAGGTAATTATAAATGCTTTGCCAACTGCTAGTATCTCCTATTCAGGTTCTCCTTGGTGTACAACAGCAACTGCTAAAGCGGTAACCTTAACAGGAACCGGTGTTTATACTGGTGGAGTTTACAGCTCAACATCAGGTTTAACTATTGATGCTTCCACAGGAGAAATTACACCAAGCACAAGTACCGCTGGAACCTATACAGTTACCTACACTATTGCAACAGCAGGTGGATGCGCCGCTGTAACAGCAACTACTTCGGTAACAATAACTGCTTTACCAACTGCAAACATTTCCTATTTAGGTTCTCCTTGGTGTACGACAGCAACTGCTAAATCGGTAACCTTAACAGGAACCGGTGTTTATACTGGTGGAGTTTACAGCTCAACATCAGGTTTAACTATTGATCCTTCCACAGGAGAAATAACCCCAAGCACAAGTACGGCTGGAATCTATACGGTTACCTACACTACTGCAACAGCTGGCGGATGTGCCGCTGTAACAGCAACTACTTCGGTAACAATAACTGCTTTGCCAACTGCTAGTATTTCCTATTCAGGTTCCCCTTGGTGTACAACAGCAACGGATCAGTCAGTAACGTTAATAGGAGCAGCAGGTGGAACTTATTCATCAACAGCTGGACTTACCATTAACGCTACAACGGGCACAATAGCCCCAAGTTCCAGTGCTTCAGGAACGTATACAGTTACCTACACTATTGCAACAGCAGGCGGATGTGCCGCTGTAACAGCAACTACTTCGGTAACTATAACGGCTTTGCCTACCGCAAACATTTCCTATTTAGGTTCTCCTTGGTGTACGACAGCAACGGCTAAAGTGGTAACCTTAACAGGAACCGGTGTTTATACTGGTGGAGTTTACAGCTCAACACTAGGTTTAACTATTAACGCTGCAACGGGTACAATAACTCCAAGTACAAGTACGGATGGAACCTATACGGTTACCTACACTACTGCAACAGCAGGCGGATGTGCCGCTGTAACAGCAACTACTTCGGTAACAATAACTGCTTTGCCAACTGCTAGTATCTCCTATTCAGGCTCCCCTTGGTGTACAACAGCAACTGCTAAATCGGTAACCTTGACAGGAACCGGTGTTTATGCCGGTGGAGTTTACAGCTCAACATCAGGTTTAACTATTGATCCTTCCACAGGAGAAATAACCCCAAGCACAAGTGCGGCTGGAACCTATACGGTTACCTACACTATTGCAACAGCAGGTGGATGTGCAGCTGTAACAGCAACTACTTCGGTAACTATAACTGCTTTACCAACAGCTAGTATCTCCTATTCAGGTTCCCCTTGGTGTACGACAGCAGCTACTACATCGGTAACCTTAACAGGAACCGGTGTTTATACAGGTGGAGTTTACAGCTCAACATCAGGTTTAACTATTAACGCTGCAACGGGTACAATAACCCCAAGTACAAGTACGGATGGAACGTATACAGTTACCTACACTATTGCAACAGCAGGTGGATGTGCAGCTGTAACAGCAACTACTTCGGTAACAATAACTGCTTTGCCAACTGCTAGTATCTCCTATTCAGGTTCTCCTTGGTGTACGACAGCAACTGCTAAAGCGGTAACCTTAACGGGAACCGATGTTTATACTGGTGGAGTTTACAGCTCAACATCAGGTTTAACTATTGATGCTTCCACAGGAGAAATTACACCAAGCACAAGTACGGATGGAACCTATACGGTTACCTACACTACTGCAACAGCAGGCGGATGTGCCGCTGTAACAGCAACTACTTCGGTAACAATAACTGCTTTGCCAACTGCTAGTATCTCCTATTCAGGCTCCCCTTGGTGTACGACAGCAACGGCTCAGTCGGTAACGTTAACAGGAGCAGCAGGTGGAACTTATTCATCAACAGCGGGGCTTACCATTAACACTACAACGGGTACAATAACCCCAAGTTCTAGTACAGCTGGAACCTATACGGTTACCTACACTATTGCAACAGCTGGCGGATGTGCCGCTGTAACAGCAACTACTTCGGTAACAATAACTGCTTTACCAACTGCTAGTATCTCCTATTCAGGTTCTCCTTGGTGTACGACAGCAACGGCTAAAGCGGTAACCTTAACAGGAACCGGTGTTTATACAGGTGGAGTTTACAGCTCAACATCAGGTTTAACTATTAACGCTGCAACGGGTACAATAACCCCAAGTACAAGTACGGATGGAACCTACACGGTTACCTACACTATTGCAACAGCTGGTGGATGTGCCGCTGTGACAGCAACTACTTCGGTAACAATAACTGCTTTGCCAACTGCTAGTATCTCCTATTCAGGTTCTCCTTGGTGTACGACAGCAACTGCTAAAGCGGTAACCTTGACAGGAACCGGTGTTTATACCGGTGGAGTTTACAGCTCAACACTAGGTTTAACTATTAACGCTTCCACAGGAGAAATAACCCCAAGCACAAGTGCGGCTGGAACCTATACAGTTACCTACACTATTGCAACAGCAGGTGGATGTGCAGCTGTAACAGCAACTACTTCGGTAACAATAACTGCTTTACCAACGGCTAGTATCTCCTATTCAGGTTCTCCTTGGTGTACGACAGCAACTTCTAAATCGGTAATCTTGACAGGAACCGGTGTTTATACCGGTGGAGTTTACAGCTCAACATCAGGTTTAACTATTAACGCTGCAACGGGTACAATAACCCCAAGTACAAGTACGGATGGAACCTATACGGTTACCTACACTATTGCAACAGCAGGTGGATGTGCAGCTGTAACAGCAACTACTTCGGTAACAATAACTGCTTTACCAACGGCTAGTATCTCCTATTCAGGTTCCCCTTGGTGTACGACAGCAACTGCTAAAGCGGTAACCTTGACAGGAACCGGTGT
>NZ_QCZH01000040.1 GCF_003097655.1 Flavobacterium laiguense | reverse complement strand
ATTATAAAAAAATTGTCTATTTTAGCTATTATTAGTGAGCGGCGAAGAGAAGGCACTTCGCAAAGCCGCAAACGTTGCAAGAGATTTTAACCACCTAACAACATTTAAATTATGAAGAGAAATGTATTTTTAAAAGCCTATTTGACAAATGGGCTAGCACTTATTCTAGTATTGTTTTTATCAAATTGCCAAGTGGAAGAAGATGCCTTACAAGAAAATAATCAGACGGCTTCTGTAATTTATAAAGCCAAAATAGATGACTATTGGGGCAAATTAAAAAAAGGTGCTAATAATGAACAAGTATCGAAAATTGAAGAATTGTCGACTGCAATCGATATCAATAGTTTAAAAATATATGATTTAAGAACAACTGAAAAATTAGTGATTGCCGACGTAAAATCATTAAATGGCTTAGATGGAATTATTAAGGTTATTTTTTATCTAAATGGAGAAAAAATGGTGAGATCTAATATTGTAACTTTAAAAACCAATGAAACCAATAGTGATCACAATAAGATAATTCAATCTGTCGTAAATGCAGATAAGAAAGGATTTAACTATACAGGTGAAATCACTTTTTTGAGTCTTTCAAAAACAAAATTGCTATATGATAAATTTACTCAAGGCAATTTAATAGAAAATGCTACTTTAAGTGTTGCTCCAAATAATAAAAAATCTGGCAAAACACAAGGAAGCTGTACCCATTATTGGTGGGTAACTAGATATGGAGACCAAATCATTAGTGAAATTTATATGTTTTCAGTTTGTGATTGTAGTGGCGGAAGTGGCGGAGGTGGAGGTGATGAAGCTTTTAAAATGAGCAATTGCGATGGTGGTTCTGGGGTATTTTTGGGCGGCGGATCAAGTGCTCCATCAGCTTCAAGTAGACCTACTCCTCCTGCAAGTCCAGTCAATAATCAAATTTATCGTTATACAGATCCAGATGGAGCATGTACTGTATATAAATATAATAGTAGTCTAAATACTTGGGAAATTATAGAGGTAATCCTTCCTAATATTATAATTTCTAGAAACAAAGATAATTACGGTATTTTAGATTTTCAATGGCCTGTGAATAATCAAAAAGTGTTTGATTATTCTACCAATATTTTTTATACTTACGATGGAGGTTCTGATTCTTGGATTGGAATACCAGGTGAATCTCCAAGAGATCCTTGTGACGCAGCTAAATTAATAACAACGGATTCTAAAGACAGCAAGTTTTTATCTGCCAAAAGTAGTATCCTAGCTGCAAATGCTACATTAGAACATAGTATCACTCTAGGTAAAGACGTCAGTAATCAAATAACCCATGCACCTATGAATAATGGAGGAACAAATGATGTAAAAGTAAATGAAACTTGGGCTGGAGCTTTTGCATCTTTGCACAACCATCCGAACAATACACCATTATCAACTGGAGATATCTATAATGCTGTTACACTAAATAATAAAAACAGTAATTTTACTACTTCATTTGTTTTGATAGACGGAGAAACCTATGCAATTGTTGTTACAAATTTAGTAGAAGCAAATGCCTTTGTAACTGCTTATCCAGCAGATGTGTCACCTATATATCCACCTGAATTTCCTGATAAAATATTTTATGAAATTGAAGATGTAAAAAAAGTTACAGGATACAGCATTGAAGGAAAGACTGAAGCAATAGCCTTTGTTCTAGATAAATACAACTCGGGAATCACCTTAATGAAACAAGATAGTAATGGTGAATTTTATCCGCTGAAAAACACAGAAACAACATTATCTGATGGTACTAAAAATTATACTCCAACACCTTGTAATTAACAAATAAATCAACAAATATGAAAATTATATTAAAAACATTAATCCTATTCTTGTTCATAAACAGTAGCTGTAAAGCACAACAAATGGTACAGACACCTAACGATGCTCATAAATTAAAAATTAACGAACAGCAATTTATCAACAAACCTTTAAAGAATCTACTAAAAGAAATAAAACCTGAAATAAAAACTGCTAGTGCAGAAAACGGGTTTCCTTCATATTTTTCATTTAGTTTTATCGATTATGAAGAATTTAAAAACGGCAGGGCAATTGGTAAAAATCATTTAGGTATATATATATATGTAAAAGAGCAGATAGATTGGAATTTTGATAAAAGACCAATAGGAAAAGAATTAACATGGACAAAAGAAGACATCGAGAAATACGGCAATCTTACCGTAGTTCGAATTAAGGTTATTGGCAAAGACTAAAAAGCTTTTATCATAGTTTAAGAATACAACATCCAAATCACATAGGTTTGGATGTTTTTATAATTTAAAATACATCAATTTGTAGATGAAAAATATTGTAAAAACATTCGCAATCCTATTCTTGTCTGTTACCTATAGTTGTAATGCACAACAGTTAGTAGAAACCCCTAACGATGCCAATAAATTAAAAATAAACGAACAACAATTTATTAACAAGACGCTAAATAATCTCTTAAAAGAGATAAAACCTGAGATAAAATTTGCCTATGGAACAACCGAATATCCATCTTTTTTTTCTTTTAGGTTTATTAGTTCCGAAGAACAAAAACAACACAAAATAGGGAGAAAACTCATAGGCTTGTACGTTTATGTAAAAGAGCCTTTAGACTGGAAGTTTGAACAAAGACCCAAAGGCAAAGAATATCAGTGGACAAAAGAAGATTTAGAAAAATATGGTAACCTTACTGTAATTCGAATCAAAGTTATTGAACGAATAGAAGATTAAATATTTCAAAATTTCTTTTGGGTTTTAAACTAGAAAGGGATTGGTAATAATGAAAGTAACATGAAAAGCGTATTAAAAACATTCGCAATCCTATTCTTATTTGCAAACAATAGTTGTAAAGCACAACAAATGGTACAAACGCCTAACGATGTTTATAAATTAAAAGCAAATGAACAGCAATTTATTAACAAACCTTTAAAAAATCTCTTGAAAGAAATAAAACCTGAAATAAAGATTGCTTTTGGAACACTCGGTTATCCATCGTTTTTTTCTTTTAGGTTTATTAGCCGAGAAGAAATGAATCGAAAACCATTTGGCTCCAATACATTAGGTTTGTTTGTGTATGTAAAAGAGCCTGTTGATGAATGGGATAATAGTAAAAGGCCAAAAGAAATAGAATTTCAATGGACAAAAGAAGACGTAGAAAAATATGGTGATTTTACAGTAATTCGAATTAAGGTAATCGGTAAAGATTAAACAGACAAAGTTTTAATCTCGACTCGTTACTGAATGAAAATTCCTTTTTGGTCTAAAAACCAAAAAGGAATTACTAGTAATGAAAGAAACATGAAAAATATATTAAAAACATTCGCAATCCTGTTCCTATTTGCAAACAATAGTTGCAAAGCTCAACAAATGGTCCAAACAACAAAAGATGTATATTTATTAAAAATTAATGAACAACAATTTATTAACAAACCATTAAAGGATTTATTAAAAGAAATAAAACCAGAAATTAAAACAGCGGACGCCACTAATGATAATCCTTACTATTTTTCTTTTAAATTTAGAACATTAGAACAGCGAAAACAAAGCAAAGGAAGTCAAGAGGATAGCGTATCTCTATTTGTCTATGTAAAAACTCCAACTGATTGGAAATATGAAGAAAGACCAAAAGGAAAAGAATTACAATGGACAAAAGAAGATGAAGAAAAATATGGTAATCTCACTGTAATTAGAATTAAGGTAATTGGTAAAGATTAAACAAACAAAGTTTTAATTTCGACTCGTTACTGAATGAAAATTCCTTTTTGGTTCAAAAACCAAAAAGGAATTACTAGTAATGAAAGAAACATGAAAAATATATTAAAAACATTCGCAATCCTATTCCTATTTGCAAACAATAGTTGCAAAGCTCAACAAATGGTCCAAACGACAAAAGATGTATATTTATTAAAAACTAATGATCAACAATTCCTTAACAAGCCATTAAAAAACCTTTTGAGAGAAATAAAACCTAATATAAAATCTGTGTTAGGTATAAAAAAGTTGCTTTTGAAAGTATGAATACTAATAAAGAGATTGAACTTATTATTGAAAAATACAATAAAGCATATATTAAAGTATATGGATTTTCTGAGCCTATTTATTACCAAAATAAAAAATATATTGTTTTCATGATGCATACTTCATATATGGCTGGAGCAAGCACACGAATTATAATAATGGAAAAAATTAAAAGCAAATGGATTATGACACATGAAGGGTCAAATCCTAATATAATTAATTGTGTAATAAAAACCTCTTGCAACCGCCGTTTGGCAATATGGCGGAATTTGGCTTAATTTGAAGTTGGTTTTGTACTTGGAAAATTAGTCCTTAACCGAAAGTTTGGGCTTCCTTAATCCGCCACATCGCCAAGCGGCCAAACGTTAGCAGTAACTTTACAACATCGCATAAAATTAGAAATGGAAGAAAAAAAGTTTGTATTTAAAAGAAGTTTTAGTGATGGAGCCATCAGAGAACTTATACTTAATGAAAACTTTCTGAAGTTTGCAGACAAAGATTTTGAAAATCCATATACAATTTTTGAAAAGAATGAAATCAAGGATTATAGGTTTGGAATTCGTTGGATTCGATTTGAACTAACGTATGGAAGAGAATATCAAATCTATATTAGAAACGTCGAAAATCAAGTTATAAAATTAAGTTTCAAATCGTATTTTGGACGAAAAAAGCAAGAGTTACATAATCTTTACGTGGATGTTTTGGACGACTTATGGGAAAGGTATTTTAGTAATATCGTAGACGAATTACTCAAGAAATATGAAAACAATGAAGAGTTTTCGATTGCTGATGTTTACTTCAAAAAAGAAGGAATTGAACTTAATATAAGTGGAATCTTTAACCAAAAAAGAGTTGAAATAGTTTGGGAAAACATTAGAACAAAAGCCTATCATACATATTTCTCTATCTATTCAACAGAAAATCCAGCGGAATTAAATCGTGGATATAATTATAAAGAAGATTGGAATACAAATGTGTTGTATAGTGTTTTGCGCACAATTTTAAAGAGAAAAGGAATTAAAAAACATAAATAAAAGCTACTGCTAACATTTAGCAAACTAGGCGAGAAAAGCCCTTAGCAAGCCCCGAATTTGAAAGATTCCGGGGCTTTTCTTGTTT
>NZ_QCZH01000039.1 GCF_003097655.1 Flavobacterium laiguense | reverse complement strand
GGAGGAAAAGGTGTACATAAGCTTACGGGTTATTAGTACTACTCGACTATGACATTACTGCCTTTACATCTATAGCCTATCAACGTGGTCATCTCCCACGACCCTTAAAAGAAATCTCATCTTGTGGTGGGTTTCGCGCTTATATGCTTTCAGCGCTTATCCCTTCCAAACGTAGCTACTCTGCGGTGCCCCTGGCGGGACAACAGATACACTAGAGGTTTGTCCAATTCGGTCCTCTCGTACTAGAATCAGATCCACTCAAATTTCTTGCGCCCACAGTAGATAGAGACCGAACTGTCTCACGACGTTCTGAACCCAGCTCGCGTGCCACTTTAATGGGCGAACAGCCCAACCCTTGGGACCTTCTCCAGCCCCAGGATGTGACGAGCCGACATCGAGGTGCCAAACCCCCCCGTCGATATGAGCTCTTGGGGGAGATCAGCCTGTTATCCCCGGCGTACCTTTTATCCTTTGAGCGATGGCCCTTCCATGCGGAACCACCGGATCACTATGCTCTACTTTCGTACCTGATCGACCTGTATGTCTCTCAGTCAAGCTCCCTTATGCCATTGCACTCTACGCACGGTTACCAAGCGTACTGAGGGAACCTTTAGAAGCCTCCGTTACTCTTTTGGAGGCGACCACCCCAGTCAAACTACCCACCAAGCAATGTCCCCCGCAAAACGGGGTTAGGCCTCAGATAAACAAAGGGTTGTATTTCAACAATGACTCCACAACGCCTAGCGACGCCACTTCACAGTCTCCAACCTATCCTACACATCATTTATCCAAGGTCAATACTAAGCTATAGTAAAGGTGCACAGGGTCTTTTCGTCCCACTGCGGGTAAACGGCATCTTCACCGTTACTACAATTTCACCGAGCTCATGGCTGAGACAGTGTCCAGATCGTTACACCATTCGTGCAGGTCGGAACTTACCCGACAAGGAATTTCGCTACCTTAGGACCGTTATAGTTACGGCCGCCGTTTACTGGGGCTTCAATTCAATGCTTCTCCGAAGATAACATCTCCTCTTAACCTTCCAGCACCGGGCAGGTGTCAGGCCCTATACTTCATCTTACGATTTTGCAGAGCCCTGTGTTTTTGATAAACAGTCGCCTGGACCTCTTCACTGCGGCCTCTGATTGCTCAGAGGCGACCCTTCTCCCGAAGTTACGGGTCTATTTTGCCTAATTCCTTAGCCATGAATCTCTCGAGCACCTTAGGATTCTCTCCTCGACTACCTGTGTCGGTTTGCGGTACGGGTACTTATTACCTGAAGTTTAGAGGTTTTTCTTGGAAGCCCTTAGGCGCACTATCTCTTCAACCGAAGTCTCCGAGTACTATCGTATTTCCCCAAGCCGCGTGGATTTGCCTGCGCAGCTTATAGGTAGGTACTTCAACGAACTATTCCGTCAGTTCGCGGCGCTTTCATCACTCCGTCACCCCATCACAGTAATAACTAGTACGGGAATATTAACCCGTTGTCCATCGACTGTCCCTTTCGGGTTCGCCTTAGGTCCCGACTAACCCACAGCTGATTAGCATAGCTGTGGAAACCTTAGTCTTTCGGTGTGCGGGTTTCTCGCCCGCATTATCGTTACTTATGCCTACATTTTCTTTTCTATCCGGTCCAGCAAGCCTTACGACTCACCTTCTACCCTGATAGAATGCTCCCCTACCACTCCATAATTTAATATGAAATCCATAGCTTCGGTAATATGTTTATGCCCGATTATTATCCATGCTCGTCCGCTCGACTAGTGAGCTGTTACGCACTCTTTAAATGAATGGCTGCTTCCAAGCCAACATCCTAGCTGTCTGGGCAGACAAACCTCGTTCTTTCAACTTAACATATATTTGGGGACCTTAGCTGATGGTCTGGGTTCTTTCCCTCTCGGACTTGGACCTTAGCACCCAAGCCCTCACTGCACGGAAACATTATATAGCATTCGGAGTTTGTCAGGAATTGGTAGGCGGTGAAGCCCCCGCATCCAATCAGTAGCTCTACCTCTATATAACTTTACGCCGTGCGCTGCACCTAAATGCATTTCGGGGAGTACGAGCTATTTCCGAGTTTGATTGGCCTTTCACCCCTACCCACAGGTCATCCGAAGACTTTTCAACGTCAACCGGTTCGGACCTCCACACTGTGTTACCAGCGCTTCATCCTGCCCATGGGTAGATCACACGGTTTCGCGTCTAACACTACTGACTAAAGCGCCCTATTCAGACTCGCTTTCGCTACGGATCCGTGGCTTAACCACTTATCCTTGCCAGCAACGTTAACTCGTAGGCTCATTATGCAAAAGGCACGCCGTCACCCCACGAAAGGGCTCCGACCGCTTGTAAGCGTATGGTTTCAGGATCTATTTCACTCCGTTATTCACGGTTCTTTTCACCTTTCCCTCACGGTACTGGTTCACTATCGGTCTCTCAGGAGTATTTAGCCTTAGCGGATGGTCCCGCCAAATTCAGACAGGATTTCTCGTGTCCCGCCCTACTCAGGATACCACTATCTATTACATTCATTACTTATACAGGGCTATCACCTTCTCTGGCTCTACTTTCCAGTAGATTCTAATTCTTTATGCATAAAATGTCGTGGTCCTACAACCCCAACATTGCCGTAACAACATTGGTTTGGGCTAATCCGCGTTCGCTCGCCACTACTTACGGAATCACTTTTGTTTTCTTCTCCTCCGCCTACTTAGATGTTTCAGTTCAGCGGGTTTGCCCACCTATCGGTGTAATAGTTCTTCAAACTATTGGGTTGCCCCATTCAGGTATCTACGGATCAATCGGTGTGTGCCCGTCCCCGTAGCTTTTCGCAGCTTATCACGCCTTTCATCGCCTCTGAGAGCCAAGGCATCCCCCATACGCCCTTATTTTGCTTATTGTACCAATCGTAAAATCAATTACGACCGTTTTGTTTCGTTTTACTAAATAAATAGTAAAACTGCTTTCTACTTTTTATTATTTCTTATCTCAATATGTCAATGAACTTCTTCTTTTAGACTTTTAGATGATAGACCATTAGATAATAGACTTACGTCTCTAATCTCTTTATCTATTATCTTCTTGTCTTAAGATAGTGGAGAATAACGGAGTCGAACCGTTGACCTCCTGCGTGCAAGGCAGGCGCTCTAGCCAGCTGAGCTAATCCCCCATTTCTAAATTTAGAATGTTGAATTTTGAATTAATGTGTAATTCTTACTCATACTTCTAAAATTTCCTTTTTTTAAGTCTAAAATAGTTGTCTCGGACAGACTCGAACTGTCGACCCCTACATTATCAGTGTAGTACTCTAACCAGCTGAGCTACGAGACACTCTTTATTCTTAAATTGTATTATTTGAACTAACAGCAAGAGTAATATAATTTTTAGAAATGTTTCCATTATTCCTTTTCGTCTTCTTTCTTGAAAGTGTTGTTTACACAACTAACATTCAAGCTCTAGAAAGGAGGTGTTCCAGCCGCACCTTCCGGTACGGCTACCTTGTTACGACTTAGCCCTAGTTACCAGTTTTACCCTAGGCAGCTCCTTGCGGTCACCGACTTCAGGCACCCCCAGCTTCCATGGCTTGACGGGCGGTGTGTACAAGGCCCGGGAACGTATTCACCGGATCATGGCTGATATCCGATTACTAGCGATTCCAGCTTCACGGAGTCGAGTTGCAGACTCCGATCCGAACTGTGACCGGTTTTGTAGATTCGCTCCTGGTCACCCAGTGGCTGCTCTCTGTACCGGCCATTGTAGCACGTGTGTAGCCCAAGGCGTAAGGGCCGTGATGATTTGACGTCATCCCCACCTTCCTCACAGTTTGCACTGGCAGTCTCGTTAGAGTTCCCGACATGACTCGCTGGCAACTAACAACAGGGGTTGCGCTCGTTATAGGACTTAACCTGACACCTCACGGCACGAGCTGACGACAACCATGCAGCACCTTGTAAATTGTCTTGCGAAAAGTCTGTTTCCAAACCGGTCAATCTACATTTAAGCCTTGGTAAGGTTCCTCGCGTATCATCGAATTAAACCACATGCTCCACCGCTTGTGCGGGCCCCCGTCAATTCCTTTGAGTTTCATTCTTGCGAACGTACTCCCCAGGTGGGATACTTATCACTTTCGCTTAGCCACTGAGATCGCTCCCAACAGCTAGTATCCATCGTTTACGGCGTGGACTACCAGGGTATCTAATCCTGTTCGCTACCCACGCTTTCGTCCATCAGCGTCAATCAATTAGTAGTAACCTGCCTTCGCAATTGGTATTCCATGTAATCTCTAAGCATTTCACCGCTACACTACATATTCTAGTTACTTCCTAATAATTCAAGTCTAGCAGTATCAATGGCCGTTCCACCGTTGAGCGATGGGCTTTCACCACTGACTTACTAAACCGCCTACGGACCCTTTAAACCCAATGATTCCGGATAACGCTTGGATCCTCCGTATTACCGCGGCTGCTGGCACGGAGTTAGCCGATCCTTATTCTCACAGTACCGTCAAGACTCTACACGTAGAGTTGTTTCTTCCTGTGCAAAAGCAGTTTACAATCCATAGGACCGTCATCCTGCACGCGGCATGGCTGGATCAGGCTTGCGCCCATTGTCCAATATTCCTCACTGCTGCCTCCCGTAGGAGTCTGGTCCGTGTCTCAGTACCAGTGTGGGGGATCTCCCTCTCAGGACCCCTACCCATCGTAGCCTTGGTAAGCCGTTACCTTACCAACAAGCTAATGGGACGCATGCTCATCTTTCACCGTTGTGACTTTAATAATATCTCGATGCCGAGTCATTATACTATGAGGTATTAATCCAAATTTCTCTGGGCTATCCCTCTGTGAAAGGTAGATTGCATACGCGTTACGCACCCGTGCGCCGGTCTCTAGTTCCGAAGAACTATACCCCTCGACTTGCATGTGTTAAGCCTGCCGCTAGCGTTCATCCTGAGCCAGGATCAAACTCTTCATCGTATATTATGCGAAACATATAAATATGTCTCTGTTTTTATTTGACTGAAGGTCTAGTGGTTTTTTCAAATCTTCCGATTCTATTACTCTTATTCTTTTGTTTTAAGATCTCTCTTAAAACGGCTGTCAATTCAATATGTCTAGGAACGTGTCTTCTTGTTTTTTCGTCTCGTTTAACTCACATTGTGTGT
>NZ_QCZH01000038.1 GCF_003097655.1 Flavobacterium laiguense | reverse complement strand
GTGGTGGTCAATTTACTCCGAAACTGGTGGTCAATTTACACTGGAATGGGGTGGTCAATTTGACCGGTTTTTCCAATAATCCCCTCCCCAACCCTCCCCGAAGGGAAGGGAGCCGAAACTTAAAAAAAGTACTATGTGGTATAAAATAGATTTCAACAGACTCATCCTTTTATTGTTGCCCACTTTTTTGCGAAAGCCGGTGTTGTTTGGCTATCTCAAAGCGTTGGTTTCGCCTATTGCCAGTTTGCATTATCGATGGTCCAGGATGCGCGAGGAAAACTTGAAAAAATTATCGTACAACTCGCAACGCTGTTATTTGCGAGGGGTGTTGAACGATCGATACGATCCTGATGAAAGGCAAATCACGATTAGTAATACAGGGAACAAAACACAGGATTATATCTATACGCAAGCCGAAAACTTGCCAGTTTATTTAGGTACAATGTGGTTAGAACCGGAGTTTAACTATGCGGGCTCGAAGGTTGATTTTTTGGTTAATGTACCTCCGGAATTAATGAATACAAAACTGAACGAAATAGTAGCCACACTAGAATTTTATGTGTTGGCTGGAAAATCTTATCAAATAATAGCAATATGAATCAATTAGATGTAAATCAAGTGGGAGGCTTTCCGCTGACGACTAGAATTCTAGATGAATTACAAAAAGCTTATTCCGTTTTTAACGGACTTGGAGCATTGGCCGGTAATATGACGATTATCGCAGGTTGTACTGTAGCGGGGACTAGCGTGGGCGATGGGGTGGTGTATGTTAACGGTGAAGTTTTTAAATTTCGTGGCGGGAGTACTCAAACGAAAGTGATTATAAAAGAAGATGCTGAGGCTCTTGTTTTTGAAAGCAATGAGTCTAAAACGGTTATTAGAAACCGATATGTGACTTTTGGAACTGGTGTAGGCGCTATGAACTGGGTGGATTTTAAACGTCTAATTGAGACAAAAGCCATACCATTAGATCTTAACGACAGGCTTGACGTGATTGAAAAGAAACTAGCCATATTCCAACCCGGTGGCGTGGTGTTTCCTTGGTTTAGATCTATTGCGGAAATTCCAGTTGGATTTCAAGAAGTGGCTGATATTCGAGGGCGAACTATTATAGGTTATGACCCCACTCAAGTTGAATTTGACACTATCGGTAAAAAAGCAGGTGCTAAAGAAAAAATATTTACAGCGGCCAATCTTCCAGAACACGATCACTTTCAATTTGCTGACGAAATTGTTGATGCCGGCCTTACAATTTCTCCGACGAACACTCCCGTAAAAGAAGGATATAATGCTGGTGGTGATGGTAATCAAAATTATAGAATTAGAGGTACTAATAATCCTGCGACTTTGGGTAAAACGAGTAAGACAGGATCGGCTACACCTTTTTCAATTCTTAACCCTTATGCTATTGCGGCATATATTGAATATATAGGATAGAAATTATGGCAGATAAAAACACTATTAAAAACTGGTTTCTAACTGGTTTAAAACCGACACAGGCACAATTTTGGGTTACATGGGATTCTTTTTGGCATAAAGACGAAAAGATTCCAATTACTGCTATTGATGATATTGAAAATATTTTAGCCGAAAAAGCAGATGCTGAGGCATTAACTAATCATGTTTCAGATGCAGCAGCGCACGCCGATTTATTTCTAGCTAAAGAAGATAAAAACAAAAAAGGCGCTGTAGATGGTTATGCTCCTTTGAATGAGTTTACTAAACTCGCTATTGATTATTTGAATGTGGTTAACGATTTAGTTACGGGTGGTGAAGCTTCATTATTGACAGCAGAGCAAGGGAAGTTATTGCAAACTCAAATCAATAATATCAATATTCTTTTAGCCTCGGACAATGTGAACCTGGACAACGTTCAGGAGTTGGTTGATGCTATTGAGACTATTGAAATGTCATTGAGTTCTATATTGGTGAATGACCTTACTACGGGCGGAACCACGAAGGCTTTGACGGCTGAAATGGGTAAAACGTTGAAGGGTTTGATTGATGCTAAACAACCCCTGTTAGGTTATACGCCTATGAACGCAGCTAATATTGCTACTTCATTTAGCAATCCCAATAAGAACATGGTACCTACGCTTCAGGCTGTTGAAGATGTGCTAAACTCGGTTGCTGCACCAATTACTAAAACAAAAGCTGAAATAGATGCTTTAATTACAACTAATGGTCTAGTTGCAGGAGCTACTTATAAAATAACAGGAGTTCATCCATATCTGTATAATGATGGAACCAATTCAGGAACCACTATATTTCTACAAGCTTTAACTATTAATACTTTAGCTAAAGAAGGGCATGGGGAATTTTGGAATCCTAAGTATGAACAAGGTGTAAAAGGATTTGGCATTTGGACTAATTTAAGCTCTTATACTACTTCTGCTATTACAGGAACATTTAATTTAAACGAAAATATAACAGCTAATAATGGAGCTACTGGAAAAATATACGCAGCTGTTCAATCTAACCAATTTATTGCTATTTCTGGAGATTGGGTATCAGCTACTTCTATTATAGGTAACAGTAGTGGTGCTACAGCGAATATCTCAGATATAGCAGTTAAAGTATATTTTATAGGTTCTAAATCAATTTGGGGTGGGTATTCTTGGACAAATGTAAATGGAAATATTGGTTCAAAACTAGACGTTTTATCCTTAGATAGTGAATGGACAAAAGATGCTTATTCTTCTACAAATTATAATAAGACGTTAGATGTGATTGAGTATGATTATATTAACGATTATATCAGCCGTAGGTATGAGGTTGAAGGTAATAATAATGTGATATGTAGATTTGGTGACATAGGGAACATAGGGGTCTATGAATCAGCAATAAGTGTATTTATGTTTGGGAATCCCTTTAAGGCTAGTACTTATAAAGGAATTGGAGATACAAAAGTTAGTAATTCGTATTATGAATGTGTGAATTTTAGAGGTGTGTATAGCTTTGGGTGTGACTTAAAAACTTATTCTGTTATACAAAATAATGACTTAAAAGCATTGGAACATTTAGAGTTATCCTATTATTCCCGAATAGAGTCAAACTTTATTTTCTCTGGGATGTATTTGTTAGTTTTATATGAGAGTAATATACAAAATAACAATATAACACGTTGCTCAATCTATAATAACACGCTACGTAGAAGTCACATCTCAAATAATATTATGGATCAAGGTTCATTTGAAGTCAATAAGTTGGAAGAAGGACAAATCGTTAGTAATACGTGTACTAAGATATTTAATCTAACCCATAACACTATAACTGACGGTTCTATTGGTGGGAATACGGTAGAAAATAGTACCATAACATTAAATGACATAATAAATAGTAATTTGTCTAGTACTGGACTAGTATCAAGCCTAATCCAAAATAATATCTTTAATTCTAGTTCTTTTACTTCCAGTACTAATATTATATCAAAAACTCTCAAAGGGTTGGTTATGGATTTTGCCTCAATAAACGATAATGTATCCTCAGCAACCATTTTATTTGGTAATTATTCTAAAACAGCCTATAAAAGACCCGACGGAACAACTAAACTAAGATACTATAACAATAGCGATGTATTGGTAATAGCGAATGTAACGACTTAATTCTAACGACTTAATAAAACAGAATATGAGAATTTCGTAAAAGAACTGGTCTTTAATCGGTCTGATCGCTGCTTTTCTTTTTGATCACTTGTTTGACATCCTGAGAAACTCGGGACTTACGGAGATTTCAATTGAATTGATAAAAGGTATTGGAGCGATAGTGTCGAAGTATTTTTAGGCATCGCAACAAGCATAGACGCATCGGGTAACGTAGTATGCAAGGATTTGTTTAACCTGATTTTAATACAGAAAGGAGGTTATGGGTTCGGCAAACGTAAAGAAACTATTTCGAGCGTTCTTGGTAAAAATCAACGTGATGTAACTCTAACGAACACCGGAAAAGCAGTTGCTTTTATCCTGGATAAAATAGAAACTGATCATTGTTTGAAAAGCATCGATAGTTTAGTGTAGTTCTCAGGAGGATGGGACGTAAAAAATAGTCCTCCAACAAATAAAAAAACTTCTCACGGTAATTTATATTTAGCACAAAGCCAGCGTTGGAGGACATAAATCTTCTAGTGCTGGCTTTGTTATGTTTTATAAATTCCGTGAGAGGTGCAAATATAATCAATCATCAATCAAAAATCGAATTAAAAATGAACAAGTATCATGGAATGCTCAGTAAAATTATCACCAAAGGTAAGAACCAGAGCAATAAGAAAGGCTCAATAACTTATCTACTGAATCAAACGCTAGAATTAAAGCCGCTAGACCTCTTAAATCTGTTTGAAGGTCATTCGGTAGCTAAAAAGAAATTAAAGGACGAATTAGGCTTATTTATGGCAGGAGAACGATCTACGGAAGCCTATAGAGATATTGGTGTCACGTGGTGGGATTATTGTGGTCCGATATTAGTAAATAGTTATCCTACGTATTTTGAACAACTACCAAAGCTTTTGGAGAAGATCAATAAAGAAAAGCGTACATCAAAGAATTATGTGCTATTCCTTGGTTCTAACAACACTGAGAGCAATCAACAGCCGTGTTTGAGCTTGATACAGTTTCAAATAGAGAATGGGAAGTTGATTATTAGTGCGTATCAGCGTAGCTCAGACGCTAATCTAGGATTGCCTTCTGACATCTATCACTTGTATTTGATAAGTAAACAGATTGCGCTGCCGTTGAAGTCTATTACGCTGTTTCTAGGTAACGTTCATGTTTATGAGAATAATATCGAAGGTACAAAAGGATTGTTGGGAGGTGAAGAGGTTAAGTTTACTTTAAATGTTGTTTAAAGGGTGATTAAAAAGGCTTCACAAGTTGTGAAGCCTTTTGTATATTTGTTCCAGAAAAGTGTACATTTCAATTTAGATTTGTGTACATTTTAATTTTTCGATTATACTAACCCAATATTTCCATTAATCAATTTATATTGCCCATCTCCAGAAATATATTTGATGAGATTTGATTCTATGTCTAATGTTGCAGATTTGTTAAACTTTTCACTAGAAATTAAATGGATTGCTGTTAGTTTATTTTTTATGTTATTCTTTAAATGGCTACTCATTCTAGCATACGCATCAGTAGTTTCACCAATATAAGCTTCATTTACATTTCCATCACTTAAAATATAAACGATAGGCCACAAATCTTTAACGTAATGTATGTTATTAAACTCATCAACAAGACTTGAATCAAAATCAAATTTTTTAATGGTGAAAACAGGATTTTGAATCATAGTTCATTGTATTTTTTCGCAGTGCCTTTGGCTTTTTCAACTGGATATTTTAGTGCGTTATTTTTTATTTTTTCCGAAACAATATCAAAAATATCTAAGTTATGTTTTTCAGCTAATAAAAAAGCATAAGCGAGTACATCAGCAAGTTCTTCTTTTAACTTATCTGGATTTACATTTTCAACTTCATCCCCTTTTTTCCACAAGAAAAGTTCATTTAATTCTGAAGCTTCAATAGAAATGGCAAGTGCTAAATTTTTTGAATCATGAAATTGTTCCCAGTCTCTTTCATTTCTAAATTGAATTAATTCTTTAATGACTTTATTGTACTTATCCATAACATTAGAATTGCTTTTTTTTTCAGATTTCCAAATTTAGGAATAATAAAACTCCTACGCAATCACTATATAAAAAGATATTTACTATAATGGTTTACTAAGATTCTGAAGAAATATTATAGAATATCATAAACCATAAACAGAATAATTATTTTAAACTGCGGTGAAAAAAAAACATTAATCACCGCATTATTTGCGGTGATTAAGTAGTGTATTTACCGCATAAATCAAAAAATCAATGGCAATCTACATTCATCAGCTTAAAAACTGGCCTAATGTACAGTGGAATGAACAAGAATTTATTTCATTACTAAGCGAAGTGCGCCACTTGCAAGGCAAACTTATGGGCAAATTTGAATTGCTGGGTTCCCAATTAAAAGACGAAGCCAATTTTGAAACATTGATTCAAGATGTACTGCAAACTTCCGAGATAGAAGGTGAAATATTAAACCCTGAACTAGTTCGTTCTTCTATTGCAACAAGGCTTGGATTAGAATATTCTGGTTTAGAACATTCTGATAGAAACGTTGATGGAATCGTAGAATTAATACTAGATGCCACTCAAAACGACAACAAAACTTTGACAAATGAGCGTTTGTTTGGTTGGCATGCAGCACTATTCCCAACGGGAAGAAGTGGTATGCATAAAATTGAAGTCGCAAATTGGCGTTCGGGTGCTATGCAAGTTGTTTCGGGAGGAATGGGTCGAGAAATAGTGCATTATGGAGCTCCTAAAGCAGAGCAATTAGCATCAGAAATGAAACAATTTATAGACTGGTACAATAAGGATCAAAATTTAGAATCATTACTAAAAGCTGCTGTAGCTCACCTATGGTTTATTACGATACACCCATTTGATGATGGGAATGGAAGAATTGCCAGAGCAATTACAGATATGCAACTTTCAAAATCCGATGGTGTCAATCAACGGTTTTACAGTATGTCAACTGAAACAAAATAAAAGTTATTACACCATTTTAGAGCGAACTCAAAAAGGGGAGTTAGATATAACAGAATGGATTATTTGGTTTTTAGAATGTTTAAAAAACAGTATCCTTTACTCGAGTATAATTGTTGACAAAGTAGTAAAGAAACACCATTTTTGGGTAAAAAATGCAGGTTTAATAAGTAATGAGCGTCAGCAAAAGATCCTTAATAAACTTATGGATAATTTTGAAGGTAACTTAAATACTAGTAAATGGGCTAAAATAGCCAAAACCTCACCAGATACTGCCCTTAGAGATATCACAGATTTAGTAAACAAAGGCATCTTGGTTAAAGCTAATTCAAGAGGAAGAAGTACTCATTATATTTTAAAAGATACATTTTAGGGAAATCAAATAAAACGATTCTTTTATTATGAGTGTCTTTATTCCAGAACGGGACAAGTATAAAACAAAAAACCCCGTTTCGTAAGAAACGGGGTTTTAAAAAGAAAGGCGACGACATACTCTCCCACATAACTG
>NZ_QCZH01000037.1 GCF_003097655.1 Flavobacterium laiguense | reverse complement strand
TCCTTATTGGTCTCGTTTTTTTTTAAACGAGACCAATAAGATTGGAACGGATAGCGGGATTAAGCTCCTAATTATTTTACCTATCACCTATATATAGTATACCTCTCCTTTCTTATACTTTTATAAGGTCTACTCATTTTTTATTCATGCTTAAAAAGTCGAACTTTGCAGTCTAAAAAAACATACATGACTCTTCACATAGAAACTCCTGCCTTACTATTTTCGGCGACTTCGTTAATTCTGCTGGCTTATACCAATCGGTTTTTGACAGTCGCTACAATTATACGCGGTTTAAAGAAAGCCTATAAAGAAAAGGAAAACCGAATGATATTACTGGAAATAAAAAATCTCAACCTGAGATTAACGCTTATTCGCTATATGCAAATGGCGGGTGTATTGAGTTTATTTTTATCAGTATTCACAATGCTTGTTTTATTCCTGGACTATCAACTGACTGGGATTTATTTATTCGGCTTTAGCTTGTTGTCTTTATTACTCTCTTTAGGGCTGTGCTTTTGGGAAATTAATATTTCTGTAGATGCACTTCGATTGCATTTGAGTGACTTGACCCATAAAGAACTTGAAAAAGAACAGCAACCTAGCGTTATTGAAAAATAGACTATTTTCTACCCTAAGAAACCCCAATACTATCCAAATGAAATTAGGACGGTGAAAAATTAATGATAATTAAAAGAAACAAAATGTTTAAAAACAGTGTATTTAAAGGAGTATTTCTAGTAGGACTTGGAGCAACCAGTTTTGGAATGCTAGCGACTTTTGTAAAAATGGCATACGCGGAAGGATACACTACCGCAGAAGTAACCATCTCCCAATTTGTATTAGGGATAACAGGAATTCTTATTATTAATGGTTTCCAAAAAGCAAAGAGCAAAGATGAAGTAGTCAAAGCATCTAAAAAAAACATATTTCAATTAATGGTTGCCGGAACATCGCTTGGCATGACGAGTGTCTTTTATTATATGGCCGTAAAATACATTCCAGTTTCAATAGCCATTGTATTGTTGATGCAAACCGTATGGATTGGCGTCTTACTGGAAATGCTTTTGGAGAAAAAAATTCCTTCGAAACAAAAAATAGTATCGGTTGTTATTGTTTTAATTGGAACTCTGTTAGCAACAGACATTCTTAAAAACGAAATACAACTCGACTGGCGTGGGCTACTTTGGGGAATGTTAGCAGCTTGCTCTTTCACCACTACTATGTTTACCGCAAATCGTGTTGCCTTAGGTATATCATCTGCTCAAAGAAGTTTATACATGCTACTTGGAGGTGCTGTCATCGTTTTTGGATTTGCACTTGCATCACAGAATACTCCGCTTAATTTTACAATATTCCTAAAATGGGGAATCATCCTGTCTCTTTTTGGCACTATCATACCGCCTATGCTCATGAATGCAGGTTTCCCTCTTACCGGAATTGGACTCGGCAGCATTGTTTCGGCTCTTGAACTTCCGGTATCCGTTTTGATGGCTTATTTTCTTCTGAATGAAAATGTAAATATCACACAATGGTTTGGCATTGCTCTAATCCTATTTGCAATAATACTAATGAATATAAATTTCAGCAAAGACAATAGCAATTAAAAAATAAACGTAAAACATTACATTTTTATCTTACTTTTGTTAGTACACAGCTATGCTTCAGCAGTTTTAACACTCAAAATAGAAACATAAAACTAACAACCTTAAATACCTTTAAAAATGAATCTATCAAAACTCCTTTTATTTGTAGCATTCTTAACTACGACTATTGCATTCTCACAAGAACGATATCTTGAAGTTAATAAGGTCAAAATCAAAAATCCTGACGGCACAACTTCTACAGAGAATCATGAGGTCGCATTTTTGTTCAATAAAAAAGAAAAAACGTGTAGTGTTCGGATTGATTATAAGACCCCTCAAATTTTCACAATTGTAAGTGAAAAAAAAGACCCTAAAACAACTGTAAAAACATACGAACTAAAACATAAAGACGGTAGAGAGGTAACCGTCAATATAAAAAACAACCATATTACCTTTTTTAATCATAAAACTGGTAAGAAATACGAAAGTTATATTGATTACTCAAGAATAGAAGGAAAGTAACTTTATATACTACAATGACTTAATACAAAAATTCCTAGACTGTTTTTTTTTCATTTTATGATATTTTAATTCAACAAAGCGAACATTAACACTATTTTTACTAACTTCGTTACAATTAAAACCTAAAATTAACATTATGAAAAAACTATTAGCAGAATTTTTCGGAACGTATTGGCTTGTGTTTGGTGGTTGCGGTAGCGCATTATTTGCTTGTAATTTCCCTGGAGCTGGCATAGGCTTTGTGGGTGTTTCTCTTGCTTTTGGATTAACAGTTTTAACCATGGCTTATGCGGTAGGGCATATTTCAGGAGGCCATTTTAATCCTGCAGTCTCTTTTGGACTATGGGCTGGCGGACGATTTTCTGCCAAAGAATTACTTCCTTATATTATTGCACAATGTGTAGGTGCTGTTGCCGCAGCAGGAACCTTGTACACTATTGCTAATGGAAAAGCCGGATTTATGATTGACAGCACTAAGGCTGGGGCTTTCGCATCTAATGGATATGGAGCTTTCTCACCAGACGGTTACTCAATGCAATCCGCATTTATTGCAGAATTTGTCTTAACACTATTTTTTCTTTTAATTATACTTGGTGCAACCGATAAATTTGCGAACGGAAAATTTGCCGGAATTGCCATAGGACTGGGTTTAACCTTAATTCACTTAATTAGTATTCCTATTACAAACACTTCTGTAAACCCTGCGAGATCATTATCTCAAGCATTATTTGTGGGAGGAGAGCCATTATCTCAACTTTGGATGTTTTGGGCAGCACCAATTTTAGGGGCTCTAGTGGCTGGTTTCATTTATAAAAATTTATTGCAAGACCATTCAGAAGCTTAGTTTTTGACTAATTATATAAAAAGAGAAAAAGGAAGTTTAATCGCTTCTTTTTTCTCTTTATTTTTGTGGTATGGATTCACTTTTTCAATCAGATCGCATAATATTAGAATTACCAGATGCCGAAATAATCTACTTCCCTGCATTTCTTAAAAAACAGGAAGCTGATGCTATTTTTAATGAATTGATCCAAAATACTCCTTGGCAACAGGATGAAATTACTGTTTACGGTAAAAAGCACTTGCAACCCCGATTAACCGCTTTGTACGGAAATGAAAGAAAGCCTTACTCCTACTCAAACATTACCATGCAACCACATCCTTGGACATCGCTGCTGCAAAAAATAAAATCCCGTATCGAAACTATTTCCGAAACCAATTTCACAACTGTACTTCTTAATTACTACAGAAATGGCAGTGATGGCAATGGTTGGCATGCCGACAATGAGAAAGAATTGGGCACAAATCCTGTAATTGCCTCATTAAGTTTAGGCGCAGAACGTACTTTTCAATTGAAACACAATTCTGATTCTGCTCAAAAAAAGAGCATTATTCTCGAACATGGTAGTTTATTATTGATGCAAGGAACAACACAGCATTGTTGGAAACATCAAATACCCAAAACTTCAAAGCTTATTGGTCCAAGAATAAATCTCACTTTTCGAAAGATTCAATAGCTATTCGCAGCAAAATTTGCAAAAATCACTTAAAAATACTGCTCAAAAAAAACGCTCTTCATAAAAGAATTAAAAACAAAAATTTTTTTCAACTTTTAATGAAAAGTGATTATTATTTTTATTAATATTGGTATCAGATTTAAAATCAATTATATTAATCATTAACACCAATTTGAATTAATTTTCACGTGATGAAAAAGAGTAACCGCAAAGAATTAAACTGGGAACAAACAGAGAAACTTGTTACAATGGCCCAAGAGGAAAAAAATCCATTTGAGATTATCAAAAAAGAATTTGGATTAGCCGAAAAAGAGGTTCTGGAAATTATGAAAAAGAAGATGCCCGCAGAAAAATTTGAAATGTGGAAAAAGAAGGCTACTGCTAGTAAACCGAAACCAAAACCGCTAAAGATTGATGATTTTGATGAAGATTTAGACGGTAAATATTACATAAAAAACAAACTTGACTAACCCTAAAAACTCCTTTAATACAGGAGTTTTTTTTATGCCTTTACTTTTTTACAATCATTTCCCTATTTCTTTTCGGTATTCCTGTAACAATTGAGTTCTTTTAAATACTTATCACAAAACAAAAAATAACAAAATGAAAAAATTACTATTTACATTTGCTTTTTCTTCATTATTTTGGGCAGGTAAAGCCAGTACCTTCACCCCTCATGTAGATTCTAAAAAAGAAAAAATTGAAGTTACCATCAATTTAAATGATGTAAAAGACGATCAAGTTCTTGTTACCGTTAAAGCTCCAAAAATTAAAACAAACGAAATCACTTATAGTCTTCCAAAAACAGTTCCCGGAACTTATTCAACAGATGATTACGGAAAATACATTGCCGATTTTAAAGCTTATGACAGTAAAGGAAATTTATTGACTGTTTCCAAAACTGATGACAATACCTGGGTTATCAAAAACGCAAAAGCACTGGTAAAAGTTACTTATCTGGTAAACGACACTTTTGACACAGAAAAAGGGAGAGGTTTTGGAAAAGATGACGTGTTTTCTCCAGCAGGAACCAACATAGATGTCAACAAAAACTTTATGCTTAACTTACATGGTTTTGTTGGCTATTTTCAAGACAAAAAAGAGCTGCCTTACACAGTAACAATAGCCCACCCGGCCTCACTTTGGGGAGCTACTTCAATGATCGACAAAGATGCATCGGCAACAAACGATGTTTTTGAAATGCCACTTTATTCAGAATTATTAGAAAACCCAATCATGTATTCTAAACCAGACTACACTACTTTCACGGTAGATGGTATGGATATTCAAATTGCGGTTTACTCACCATCTGGAAAATTCACAGCAGAGAGCATCACTCCGGAAATGAAAACAATGATGACTGCTCAAAAAACGTTTTTAGGAAAAGTCAATTCTACAAAAAAATACACCGTTATTTTGTACCTTTCTACAATGACTCCTACAGATGCAAAAGGTTTTGGAGCATTAGAACATCCTACAGCAACCACAGTGGTTATGCCGGAAATGATGCCAAAAGACGAATTGGTAGAACAAATGAAGGATGTAGTTTCCCACGAATTCTTCCATATCGTAACTCCATTAACAATTCATTCAAAAGAAATTCAATATTTTGATTACAATGCCCCAAAAATGTCCGAACACTTATGGATGTATGAAGGAGTAACAGAATATTTTGCCAATCTCTTCCAAATCAATCAAGGGTTAATCGATGAAAATCAATTTTATTCTCGCATAGCCGAAAAAATACAAGGCGCCAACGCTATGAATGACACTATGCCTTTTACCACTATGAGTGCAAACGTATTAACAGAACCCTATAAAGATCAATACTTAAATGTATACCAAAAAGGAGCATTAATTGGAATGTGTTTGGACATACAAATCAGAGAAAGCAGCAATGGTAAAAAAGGAATTCTTGATTTAATGCACCAATTATCCAATGAATATGGAGTAACAAAACCATTTAATGATGCTGATCTTTTTGCAAAAATAACGTCATTAACTTATCCAGAAGTGGGTGCTTTCCTAACCAAATACGTATCCGGAGCAACTCCGATACCTTATTATGAGTATTTAGCAAAAGTAGGAGTAACCAAAACTACCAAAAAAGTAGCAGACGGAATATTTATAAAAGGCCAGACTCCTTACATTGGGGTCAACCAAGAAAACAAAGAAATTTATGTCGCCCCAAACAAAGAACTAAACGTTTTCTACACCAATTTAGATCTTAGAGGCGGAGATGTAATTCTTGCCATAAACGACAAACCGTATTCTCTTGATAATATATACGACATGATTTCTGAAAGCCAAAAATGGAAAGAGAATGATGCCATTACAATCAAAATAAGAAGAGACGGTAAAGAGCAAGTGTTAAAAGGAACCGTAAAATTCCCTTATATAGAAACCGATGGGCTTGAAGCTACAGATTCTTCAAAAGCAGCTTTAAGAGCAGCTTGGTTGAAAGGATAATCTTTAAAAACATCAGCTAAATCCCAATCTAGATATAGATTGGGATTTTTTTTTAAATTCGGTGCCATTAGAAACCCTCATTCCAACAATTTTCTTTATTTTGCGCCAAAATTAAAAAACAATTAAATTGTCCTAATTCTAAACAGTGGCAGTGAACATGTTCTAAAAAAAATAAACATTAAGTACACATGAAAAATTCTATTATTGCTTTTGTTACAGTATTACTTTTAGTTGCTTGTAACAAAAATGAATCAAAAACTAATTTACATCTTACAGGAAATATCAAAGGATTAAAAGAAGGTACGTTGTACATTCAACGAGTGGTTGATACAGCACTCGTAGCAATCGACAGTATCAAGATTGATGGAAACTCAGCTTTCACAAGTGATATTGAACTAAAATCACCAGAAATGCTCTATCTATATCTTGATAGAGGAGTTACGAATTCTCTAGACAACAACATTATGTTTTTTGCAGAACCAGGCACTATAAACATTGACACCAACCTAGACACATTTATTGCAGGTGCAAAAATAACAGGTTCAAAAAACCATGAGTTGTTTGAAGAGTACAAAAAAATAAACTCTCGTTTCAATGATGAGAATCTAACCCTGATTGAAAAAAAATTTGGTGCCCTAAAAAGCAACAATACCAAAGCAGTAGACAGCATAAATACACAACAAGACAACAACATCAAGCGCAAATACCTTTACGCCACCAATTTTGCGGTAAACAATAAAGACCATGAGGTTTCCCCTTATATTGCTTTAGCCGAAATCTATGACATCAACATTAAATACTTGGATACCATTCAAAAATCGATGACACCAAAAGTAGCCAATTCATTATATGGTAAAAAATTGACTAAATATGTGAATGAGATTAAAAAAAGTGAAGCAAAACAGTAATCAAAACTGTTCTATATATCAAAACCGCCTTTATCATCAAGGCGGTTTTTTTGTATTCTTAATTCAAAGTATTTACTACGTCAGTTCGTAAAAGCTCGTGAGGGCGAGACCCCCTTATAAAAAGGAGGCAACTTCACATACCGCCTATTCCTAAAACGAAAAAACCACCTAACAAAAGTTAGATGGTTTTCTTAAAGAGCCGGCGGAGGGACTCGAACCCACGACCTGCTGATTACAAATCAGCTGCTCTAGCCAACTGAGCTACGCT
>NZ_QCZH01000036.1 GCF_003097655.1 Flavobacterium laiguense | reverse complement strand
AGTGGTGGTCAATTTACTCCGAAACTGGTGGTCAATTTACACTGGAATGGGGTGGTCAATTTGACCGGTTTTTCCACACAACAAGGCGAATTCAAAGAGTTTCCTTTAGCGGGTTTTGGTGCTATCAATTATATCAAAAGAACAATTACTGCAGATGAGTTTAAACGTGATTTAAAGATTCAGTTAAACTATGATGGTTATGCCAATGCAACAATTGACACCAGTCAAGGAATTGAAAATTTAAACATTGAAATATAATGAGAATGATAAATTATTTTTTAAAAGGATTCGGTTTTGTCTCCTTGAATGAATTCCTAAAGAGTGCTTTCGGATTCATTTATACATCAACTTCTATTATCAAAATCGATTTAATTGTGGCTTTTATTTTCTCAACTGTTAGTTTCTTGTTTGGTTTTAACCACTTGTTTTTAATAGCTTATGTAGTGTTGTTGGTTTCGGAATGGTACACAGGCGTACAAGCTTCGCTCAAAAGAGGCGAACGGCACGAAAGTCGAAAATTTGGCAGAATGATTTTGAAAATAGCTACTTATTTGGTGCCTATTTACATCTTAAATACTTTTGCTCAAAATGCGGATTTTATCAAAATATTAGATATGGAATTAGACCCTTTTGCATGGTTGTATTGGGCGGTTTTACTGGGTATTATTTGGCAGTTATTGGTTAGTCTTTTGGAGAATTTAGACAGTTTGGGTGTTCGTTATGCGAAGACATTAATAAGGATAATTAATAAAAAGTTTTACAAACAATTTGAGATAGATGATACAGATAACAGTCCTATATAACCAAACATTACAAGACATTGTGATTCGTTATTGTGGAACTATTGAAGCTTTAGTACAAATAGCTATTCTTAATAATATTAGCATTACACAAGGGTTAGTTCCTGGACAACTTATTCAAATTCCAAATAAAGACTTCGGTAATCAAGAACTTGTTAATTATTTCAATACAAATAAAATACAGCCTGCTTGTGGTTTTGTTGGTAATAGTTTGCCTGATACTCCAACGGGAATAGATTATATGATAATAGGAACTGACTTTATAGTAGAATAATGGCAAGAACAATAAACGAGATACAAAACGGAATGCTGATGGCAATTGCTTCAAATGAAGTACTTGCTTTACAATTGACCTCTACTAGCAAGGCGGCTATTTTTAGGCTTTTTGTTTTTATAGTTGCTAGTGCCATTTGGCTTTTAGAAATGCTTTTCGACAACCATAACAAAGAAGTACAGGACATTATTAAGCGAGACAAGGCACACCGCCCATCGTGGTATAAAACAAAGGCGTTAAGCTTTCAATATGGTTTTGCTTTGATTAGTGATACCGATGAATATAATAATACTGGTCATACGGAGGAGGAAATTTTAAACTCTAAAGTCATAAAGTATGCAGCGGTTACCTCCTCCGGGGGGCAATTATCGATTAAGATAGCCACTGAGACAGCGGGTATTTTGTCGCCTATTGCTCCTGAAGTAAAATCGGCATTCGAAGCTTATATTTTGGAAATAGCTGATTGCGGCGTGAAATACCTTGTTGTAAACCACCTACCGGACATTCTTTTGTTGAACCTAAAAATATTTATAAATCCTTTGGTTTTGGACTCGACGGGAATGAGCATTTTAAACGGTAATTACCCCGTACAGGATGCAATTAACGAGTACATGAAGGAATTACCGTTTGATGGTGAGTTGGTTTTAGCGCATCTTATTGATAAGCTTCAAAAAGCGGAAGGGGTCGTTATACCACATTTGATTAATGCCGAAAGTCAATCGATTGACATTAATACCAATGTTTACAACGATGCGCAACCTATCAATGTGAAAACCATACCGGAAAGCGGGTATTTCACTATTCCAAATTTTGATAACATTAGCTATGTGGTATAAAATTGATTTTGACAGACTCATTCTTTTGCTATTACCAACTTTTTTGCGAAAGTCGGTATTGTTTGGGTATATCAAAGCGTTGATTACCCCTATTGCCAGTTTGCATTATAAGTGGGAGCAAATGAGGGCAGAAAATTTAAAAAAGCTTTCCTATAACAGTCAACGATGTTATTTAAGAGGCGCATTGAATGATAAGTATGATCCTGATTTAAGAAGAATTACTATAGATGGAACGCTTAACATTGACCAAGATTATATCTATACTCCCGCTGAGAATTTGGATGTTTATTTGAGGGTTATGTATCTGGAAACTGAGTTTAATTATGCTAATTCTAAAGTTGATTATCTGGTTAATGTTCCGCGGGATTTAATGAATACAAAACTAAACGAAATAGTAGCCACAATTGAATTTTACAATTTGGCAGGTAAACAATATCAAATAATTTCAATATGAATAAATTAGAAGTAAACCAAGTTGGTGGATTTCCATTGACTACAAGAATTTTGGATGAACTGCAAAAAGCGTACACCATATTCAATGCACTTGGAGCAATAGTTGGAGAAATCACAATTATTTCAGGGTGTACGGTAACGGGTTCTAATGTAAGCGATGGTGTTGTTTTTATAAATGGTGAAGTTTTAGAATTTCGAGGTGGATTGGCTCAAACAAAAGTTAGAATTGTTGAAGAGGTCGAGAATTTGACCTTTCAAAATGGTAATGCCAATCCAGTAATCAAAACGAGGTACGCCACTTTTGGAAGCGGTGTTGGAGCTGTTGATTGGGCTAATTTCAAAAGAGGTTTTCAAACTAAAGATTTAGTTGAATCGTTGGCATTGAAAGCGGAGGCTTCAATAGTTACAGCTATTTCGGACGCAGTGGCTTTGATGTATACTAAGCTAAATACAATTGAGACAGGCGCACAAAAACAAGTACGTTCAGACTGGAATGCCACAACAGGTGTAAAAGCTATTGATAACAAACCTGATTTTTCTAGTCCCTTTTTACATAAAGGAGTTTATCCAGTTGGAGATGTGACTTCAACTGATAACATAAGAACGATAACCTTTCCCGATGTTGGTACAAACAACTATTTAGTGTTTGCATTTCCTAAAGTAGCAGATTCTGACTGGAATAGAAGCAACGACACATTTCTCTCTTGGGGGAATCCTACGAATACTTCATTTGAAGTTTATTTGAGAGAAATCTCCAGTAATGTTCAAAATATAAACGTGGGCTACGTATTAATAGCACTATAAAATGGCAGATAAAAACACTATTAAAAACTGGTTTAAAACTGGTTTAAAACCGACACAAGCGCAATTTTGGGCTACGTGGGATTCTTTTTGGCATAAAGACGAAAAGATACCCATTACCGCAATTGAAGATATTGAGACTATATTGAATGAGAAAGCGGATGCTGAGGCATTAACTAATCATGTTTCAGATACTGCAGCGCACGCAACTTTGTTTGGGGCAAAAGAAGACAAAAACAAAAAAGGCGTTGCTGGTGGGTATGCGCCATTGGATGAGTTTGTAAAAATTTCAAGCCAGTATTTGAGTATTGTCGATGATTTAGTTACGGGTGGCTCAACTTCATTGTTAGCCGCTGAACAAGGTAAGTTATTGCAAACGCAAATTAATAATATCAATATTCTTTTGGCTTCGGATAACGTGAACCTGGACAACGTTCAGGAAATCGTTGACGCTATTGAAACGGTGCAAGCATCGCTCAGTACTATCTTGGTGAATGACCTTACCACGGGCGGAACCACTAAGGCTTTGACTGCTGAGATGGGGAAAATTCTAAAAGGGTTGCATGATGCGTTAGTTGATGTTGTTGCGGGGAAAGAACCGGCAATAACAGGAGGTGCGGTAGGTCAATATTATGATTATAATAAATCGTGGCAAAATTTACCAATTGCTGATGTTTCAGGAAAACAGGACATTGCCAATCAAGTAGAAGTTGGATCAAGCCAAAACGCACAAGCTTCTTGGCATGGTAAAACGGTAGTATTTGTAACAAGTTGTACTATTACCATTCCTTCTTCATTGGTAAATAGCTACATATTTAATGGAGTAACATTAGCTGGAGTAAATATTACATGGGCTATTGCATCACCGCACACTTGGTTATTTGGTGCTCCTGCAACTACAACAGAAAAACAGATTTTCACGCTGACAAAAAGAGGTAGTACTAACGATATTTTATTATTAGGGGTGTAATATGGGAAGCTTAATTCAAAATGCAATTTGGGGGAGACAGAAAACCAAACCTTTTGTTTCGACTTGGAAAACGGATAATATATCAACTGGATCTAGTACTGCAACACAAGTGAAGTTACCTTTATTATCTTCTGGTACTTATAATTTTGTAGTTGACTGGGGAGATAGTTCCACCAGTAGTATTACTATTTGGAATCAGGCAGCCGTTACACATACATATTCTGTTGCTGGAACTTATACTATTACTATAAAAGGAGTATGCACAGGATGGCAATTTAATAATACTGGGGATAGATTGAAGTTTTTATCAGTATCTCAATGGGGTAGTTTTAAATTAGGAATAAATCTATCCAATTACTTTTATGGATGTAATAATTTAAATCTATCTGGAGTTACAGATATATTAGATCTAACTGAAGTTCTAACGTTAAGAAACATGTTCAGGGGTTGTACTGCTCTTACTACCGTAGGTAGAATAAATGAGTGGAATATGTCTAGCATCAATGATTTGTTTGGTATGTTCAACGGAGCTACAGCATTCAATCAACCCCTCAATTCTTTTTTAACCCCTTCTGTTACGACTATAGCATTCATGTTTGCCGGTACAGCCTTCAATCAAGACATAGGAGGTTGGAATACTTATAATATTACGGACACACAAAGTATGTTCAGTGGGGCTACAGCATTCAACAATGGGGGAAGTGCTTCAATTGGGTCCTGGACTACCTCTGCTGTTACAAATATGTCTAGTATGTTCTCCCAAGCCACAAACTTCAATCAACCCATAGGTTCTTGGACTACCTCTGCTGTTACAAATATGTCTAGTATGTTTCAATCAGCCACAGCATTTAATCAGCCAATTGGTTCTTGGAATGTTAGTAAAGTACAAAATTTATCACAAACATTTAAGGGTTGTAGTGCATTTAATCAAAATATCAACACGTGGGATACTTCGTTAGTAACAAATATGTTTGGCACATTCAATGATTGCTGGTTATTCAATCAACCATTGAACCTATGGAATACAACTAATGTAACTAATATGGCACAAATGTTTTATGTTGCTAAGGTGTTCAATCAAAATGTCGGTAATTTTAATATGAGTAAGGTTACCCTCATAGACTCTATGTTCCAATCAGCTGTAGCTTTCAACAATGGAGGGAGTCCAGATATAAATAATTGGAACATAAATACCACAATTACAGGTACATTCTCAATGTACCAAATGTTTATGTCTTGTGCATTGTTTAATCAAAATATTGGAGCATGGAATGTTTCGAAAGTCACCAATACATCCAATATGTTTCAATTAGCCACCAATTTCAACAATGGGGGTAGTTCAGATATTAACAATTGGAACACGTCTTCGGTAACGAATATGTCTGGGATGCTACAATCAACCAAGTTCAATCAACCGTTGAATCTATGGAACACATCAAATGTCACAAGTTTTTACTTAATGTTTAGTAGTGCATCAGTTTTCAATCAAAACATCGGTGCATGGAATGTGAGCAAAGCTGTAAATTTTTCTAGCATGTTTTTACAGAGTAGTGCCTTCAACAATGGAGGTAGTTCAGATATTAACAATTGGCAATTATCCACGATTGGCACCATAAATATGGAGTCTATGTTTTATAGTGCTGCATCATTCAATCAACCAATAAATTCATGGAATACATCTGTTGTCACCAATATGCACTATATGTTTTACAATACCGCAGTATTCAATCAAAACATTGGTTCTTGGAATATATCTAATGTAACAGGCTTGTTGAATTTCATGGGGAATAAAACACCAGTAACATTCTCTACAGTCAATTTAGATGCAATCTATAATGGATGGAGTTCTAGGCCGGTTAAAACACCAATAACAACCGTGTTCGGAACAGCTAAATATACAGCAGCTAGTTCAGCAGGTAGAGCAATATTAACTGGAGCGCCTAATAACTGGATGATAACAGACGGAGGAATATAAATAAATAATTAATAAAATAAACATGAAAGTAATATCAAAAGAAAAAGTAGTATTAGTAAATGACCGTCAAGGACTTTTAGAAGAACATATTCAAATCGAAATCACGGTTGAAAGGAAAGATTCCGTAAGTAAAACTTATACGATAAAGACAGTAGACAGTATTGTACTGAATAAAGGCACGGAGAATGAGTCTACCATGTCTTATTTTAATAGATCGGGACAAGTTCAAGAGAAAATATACACTAAAACCTATGCCGAATTTGACGAGCAAAAAGAAATTCTTTTAAGCTATTTTCCAAGCGAGTTAACCGGATCTGAATTGGATGATCATCTACTTCAAATGGGACTACTGTATAATTTAGGAACAGATCCTATTTATGGGCTTAAAGGTGATCAATGGGAACCTAAGTAAAAATAATAGGGAGGATAGTAAATAAAAATAGTCCTCCATTATTAAAAAATTATAAAATATGAAACCAGAATTATTTGTAGATAAATATCTATCACACGCAAAAAAAGTTGAGGCTAAAACAGGAATTTCGGCTGTAGCAACATTAACGCAGGCGGCACTTGAATCAGCTTGGGGTGATGTTGCACCAGGAAACATGTTTTTCGGAGTGAAGGACACAGATGGAATTAACGGAAATGAGCAATTGATAACTACAACCGAGTACAGCTCTAGAGCAAATTTGAAATTTCCTGTAATTATATCCATTACTCCAGTAATACGAAATGGGCGCAAAATGTTTAAGTACATCATTAAAGATTACTTCAGAAAGTACAAAACGCCCGAAGATTGCTTTAATGATCATGCTCTGTTTTTCTTTAAAAACATTAGGTATGCCAAAGCTTTAGAAGTAAAAAACGACTATAATAAATTCTTTGAAGAAATTGCAAAAGCAGGGTATGCTACTGATCCAAATTATGCAGATACGCTAAAAGCAGTATCAAAAGCGATTGTGAAATTTGTAAAATAAGAGTATGAAAGTATTAGGATATATAGCATTAGCAATGCTGGCTTTAGGTTGTAAAACCAAAACAGTCACTGTTGAAAAAACAAGGGAAAAGGAAATTGAAGAAATGAAAAGTCATTTTGATTCCATGTTTCAACAGTCAATCAAACACCAATTAGATTGGCAAAAAAACCAATTGGCCATCAATAGTAATTTGGTTTTAACAAGTGTTTCGGAACTTGACAGTTCTGGACTAAGGAAACCATTTCATTACAAGCATTTTGTTGATGGTAATTTGAAAGAAGAAATCTTTCTCGAAGGTGGCGAAATCAACACCCAAACTGAAACCAAAGAGACTAAAGCCACAGAAAAAAAGGACGAATCTAAAGTTGAAAAAGGTAGAATTGAGGTTGATGTTGGTCAGAAAAAAGCAATCGAGAAAAGCAAGGCAAAGAAAGCAAAAGTAGCTAAAGTAAAAGGCTTTCAATTTGGTTTCTATCTATGGTTATTTGCGCTTATTATAGTGCTTGTAATTCTTACTTGGATTGCTAAAAAGTTTAAACTTCTAGATAGGTTTAAATCAATATTCAATACAAAAGGAGGGTAAAAAAGCCCTCCGACATTTAAAAAAAAACTCTCACATTCATTCTAAACTGACGCACTAAAGGTCGTCGGAGGACAATAAGTCTTCTGACCCTTTAGTGCGTTTGTTATTTATGAATGTGAGAGGTGCAAATATACAATCATTAATCATCAATCAAAAAACGAACATGAATAAATATCATCAAATATTATATCAAATTTTAAGCAAAGGAAAGAACCAGGAGAATAATAAAGGTTCTATAAAGTACTTATTGAATCAAACACTTGAACTTAAACCAATTGATTTATTGGAGTTGTTCGAAGGTCATGCAGTTGCACGAAAAAAACTAAAAGATGAGTTAAGCTTATTTATGGCTGGGGAACGCTCAACAAAGGCTTATAGAGAGGTTGGAGTATCTTGGTGGGATTATTGTGGACCAATATTAGTCAACAGTTACCCTACTTATTTTGAACAATTGCCAAAGCTTATCGAAAGGATAAACCTGGAGAAACGAACTTCTAAAAATTACGTCCTTTTTCTTGGTTCTAATAACACCGAAAGCAACCAACAACCGTGTTTAAGCTTAATTCAATTCCAAATAGAAAGAGGAAAACTGATCGTAAGTGCTTATCAAAGGAGTTCAGACGCTAGTTTGGGATTACCATCAGATATTTATCACTTATACTTAATCAGTAAGCAAATAAACCTTGAATTAAAGAGTGTTACGCTATTCTTAGGAAATGTACACATATACGAGAATAACATTGAGAATACTAATAGTTTATTAAGAGGAGAAACAGCCACTTTTAACCTAAATACAGGTAATTAATCACTGCCTAATACACTATAAAGATAGTGTAAAACAATCATTTACACAAATATTCAATCAAAAAAATGACACAAAAAAGTAGAAAATTTACACAAGCACCATTGCCCTTTATGGGGCAAAAGAGACGGTTTTTAAACCAAGTTAAAGAAGTATTAAGCAGTTGTCCAAGTGATGCAACATACGTCGATTTATTCGGCGGTTCGGGCTTGTTATCGCATACTGTTAAGCAACATTACCCATCAGCAAAAGTGGTGTATAATGATTATGATAATTATAGGCTGCGGCTTGATAATGTTAGCTATACCAATAGGCTAATAAGTGATATAAGAACAATCGTGGCCGTCTGTCCAAAGGATAAAAGGATTACAGAACCTGAACGGGGTTTGATTATTAAAAGAGTACTGCAGGAAGAACAAACAACTGGCTATGTTGACTATATTACTTTGTCGAGTAATGTACTATTTAGTATGAAGTACGTGCAATCATACGCAGAACTGGAAAAGGAAACGCTGTATAATTGTATTAGAAAGAGTGATTATAATACTGAAAATTATTTAGATGGTGTTGTAGTTGAATCCCTCGATTACAAAGAATTGTTTTCGAAGTACCAAGACTACACTAATGTGGTGTTTTTAGTTGATCCGCCATACCTTAGTACAGAGGTCGGAACGTATAAGAATTACTGGAAATTAAAGGACTACCTTGATGTTCTTGACGTGCTAAACGGTACGAATTACATCTACTTTACGTCTAATAAATCACATATAATTGAGCTATGTGAATGGATGGCAAATAAGCCGGCATTGTACAATCCTTTCGCTGGTTCAACAACTAGTGCAGTCAATAATCAAATGAATTATAATTCGAGTTATACTGACATTATGTTGCACAAGGTTAATTATGAATTTAAATAGGTTTTAAACCGCGTTTAAACTAAAAAAGAAAGCTCTCGATTTGAGAGCTTTCTTTTTGTATTTTTGGCATCAAACCTGTTTGCGATTTTTGCATTTTTGGTTTTGCCGATTATATCTTCTATATCAATTCTCTATTTTCGAGATAATTATTTTATTATTTTAAAATTCTCAACCCAATCTTAGCAACTTAGTATCTTAGCATCTACTCAAAAACTGTATTATAAACCTCTATTTTTAACGATGAAAACAATGTCCTTTTGTAACTTTACGGTTTTGAAACCCAACCCAGATGAACATCAAACTTATCGCCATCGGCAAAACCGACAATAAATCTTTACAAACCTTAATTGACGATTATACCAAAAGATTGTCTTTTTACATCAAATTTGATTTGGAGATTATCCCCGATATCAAAAACGTTAAAAACTTATCTGAAAGCCAGCAAAAAGAAAAAGAAGGCGAACTTATTTTGTCTAAAATAACTCCAACAGACCAGCTCATTTTACTGGACGAAAACGGAAAAACCTTCTCTAGCGTTGCCTTTTCAACCGAATTGCAAAAGAAAATGAACTCGGGAGTAAAAACATTGGTTTTCGTCATTGGTGGTCCTTATGGTTTTTCGGACACGGTTTACGCTAAAGCAAATGGAAAAATATCGCTTTCCTTAATGACTTTTTCGCATCAAATGGTGCGTTTATTTTTCATCGAGCAATTGTATCGTGGTTTTACTATTTTAAAAAACGAACCCTATCATCACCAGTGAAAATTAGTTAGCAGTATTCAGTTTTTAGTATTCAGTTTTGGATTCTTATTAATAAACTATCCAGTTTCAAATCTCTAAAACCTACATCCTATTCCACATATCATATTTAAAATCAATTATTTACCACTAAAAAAAATAAAAGTCAAAAATAAAATAGTAACTTTACTATATTTTTATTAAATCCTTATACAATTTAATAATTATATCTTTTTAAACGTTTATTAACTCAAAAAATATATAATTATGAAACCTCTACTTAGATTTTTAGCAATTTTATGTGTATTTTTCATCATCCCTTCTTGTTCAAATGATGATGATGACCCTGCTCCAACACCTACTCCAGTTATAACAACTTTTACAGCAGCTTTAACACCTGTTGCTGGTACAGGTTCAATGGCATCTGGTGATGCAACACTCAAATTTAATCAAACGGCTAAAACATTTGAAATTACCGTGAACTATACAGTACTAACACCAAACCATGGTCATATCCATGGGGCCGACGGAGCAATTGTATTTCCTTTTTCTGATGCGACTGTTTCAACCTCACCTATAAAACTTTCTTTTGCTATAACTGATGCCCAAATAGTGGAACTTATGGCCAATCATTATTATGTAAACCTACACACTACTGCATTTCCTGGTGGAGAAATAAGTGGAACACTTATAAAAGGGGGCACTTCTGGCGGTGGTGGTGGTGGTGGTGGTTATTAATAACCGAAGCGACCAACAAAAAAACAAGCCTTTCTAATCAAATAGAAAGGCTTTAATCATTTAAAAGCAGTGCAAAAATGACTAATTAATACACAAACTCTTCATAAACTTCATTTTTAATAGTAACAGAATAGAGAAAAACTTTGCTTTGAATATAGCTTCCATAACTGCTGTTTTTGTCAAAACAATATATTACTTTTTTTGAATCAGTATTGGATTTATTGATGATTTTTTGCAAATCCTGTTTCGAAACTTCCTCATTATTTACTGTAATTTTTCCTTTTTTAGAGAAAAAAACTACCAATCCTTTTTTGGGTTTCTCCAGCTTATAATACACTTCCGTAAAAGGAATAAAGGCTAGATTTTTGCCAATGCTATCGGCATACGAATAATAATTGAGCGCCAATTCGTTTCGATGTTCTTTCTCCTCCCTTTTCTTTTGTTGCAGTTTCATCACTTCTGGAATCACCAAGCGTAAAGGCAAACGTCTGTCAATATTCAAAATCCAATTCGTGGTAATAATGCTGTTTTTTCTATTTACTTCGGCCAAAGTATCTTTGCCTTTTACTCTAAAAAAAATATAAATAGGCGAAAGGTCAACTACTTCTTTTACAATAGTGGCGTCCGCTTTTGGCAACAAAACATCTTCTTTATTACCGCAAGAAACGCAAATTAACAACACAATTCCAAATAAATACTTCATCTCTTTTAATTCATTTTATTAAATAATGTAACACATTCAACCGCTTCTTTCACATCATGAACCCGAAGGATTTTTGCTCCCTTAGTCAAAGCAATCGTATTCAAAACTGTGGTGCCGTTCAAAGCCATTTCGGCATTCACTTCCAATGTTTTATAAATCATTGATTTTCTGGAAATACCCGCCAATAAAGGTAATTCTAGCATTTGAAACAATTCTAATTTTTGCATGACTTCATAATTTTGTTCCAATGTTTTAGCAAAACCAAAACCGGGATCCACAATTAAGTCATTTATCCCAAAGGCTCTAGCAACAGCAATACGTTCCGAAAAATAGAATAACATTTCTTTTATTATATCGTCGTATTCAGTAAACGTATGCATCGTTTGCGGTGTTCCTTTCATGTGCATCATAATATACGGAACTTGATATTTTGCAACGGTTTCCAGCATTTTATCATCTAAAATTCCTGCCGAAATATCATTGATAATGGCACCTCCATTTTCGATGCAAACTTTTGCCACCGCTGCCCGAAAGGTGTCTATAGACAATATAATATCCGGAAAATGCTTTTGTAACAAATTCACAACAGGAACAATTCTCGAAATCTCCTCCTCTTCTGAAACAAACTCAGCGTTAGGTTTGCTCGAATACCCTCCCACATCAATAAAAGTAGCACCTTCAGTCAACATTTTTTCTACGCGCAACAAAAGTTCCGTTTCGTTATTGTACTTCCCACCATCAAAAAAAGAGTTGGGAGTTACATTCAAAATCCCCATAACTTTAGGTATCGATAGGTCTATGAGTTGTCCTTTACAGTTCATTTTACTTTTTTGTTTAAAGTTTATTTTGTTTAAAGTTGTTCAAAAGCTCAGTTATCCCAACAACTTTGAACTTTAAACTTTAAACCTTTTAAATTTTATTCTTATTTTTGAAGCAATTTTAGACAAATATACACCAATAATGAAGAATACTTCACAAGAATACGATAACGTGATTGCCATTTGCCGCTCACTGTTTATCAACAAAATGAAAGATTACGGTAGTGCTTGGCGCATTTTGAGACTTCCCTCCCTTACCGATCAAATTTTCATAAAAGCACAACGAATTAGAAGTTTACAAGAGAACGAAATCCGTAAAGTCGATGAAGACGAAACTGGAGAATTCATTGGTATCATCAACTATTCAATCATGGCTCTGATTCAATTGGAATTGGGCGTGGTCGACCAACCGGATTTAGATACCGAAAAAGCAACTCAATTATACGATGCTAAAGTAGCCTTGACCAAAGAATTAATGGAAAACAAAAACCATGATTACGGTGAGGCTTGGCGAGATATGCGAGTAAGTTCTCTAACTGATTTGATCTTGCAAAAACTACTTCGCGTAAAACAAATTGAGGACAATAAAGGAAAAACTATCGTATCAGAAGGAATTGATGCCAATTATCAGGATATGATTAATTATTCGATTTTCGCTTTGATTTTGATGGGTTTTAAGAAATAACAACTCATTAACAAATATAAAAACGGCTCTATAATATCTTTGTTTAAAACATAAAAAATGAAAAACATAATTACCCAATTCTCCCGACTCTTCGTTGGAGTCCTATTTATAATCTCAGGCTTAATCAAACTGAATGACCCGGTGGGATTCTCCTATAAACTAGCTGAATATTTTAGTGAACCGGTATTCAATATGCCTTTTTTTGTTCCTTATTCCTTGGCTATAGCCTTATTTATAGTAATCCTGGAAGTGGTTTTGGGTGTGATGTTACTCATTGGTTTCAAATCAAGATTAACGATTTGGCTGCTACTGCTATTAATTGTGAAGTTTACTTTCTTAACCTTCTATTCCGCTTATTTTAATGTGGTCAAAGACTGCGGATGTTTTGGAGACGCTTTACACCTTACCCCTTGGCAATCCTTTACCAAAGACATTATTTTACTGTTCTTTATATTGATTCTCTTTATTAATATGAAACTGGTAAAACCACTTTTTAATACTAAAATTCAAAATAGTATAGCCGTACTAACCGTTTTTCTTTGCTCTTTTATGGGCTATTGGGTGATCAATCACTTACCTCTAAAAGATTTTCGTGCTTTCAAAGTTGGGAATAGCATTCAAAAAGGAATGGAGATTCCAGAAGGCGCCCCAAAATCAGTTGTGGAAATGATTTTCATTTATAAAGTAAATGGTGTTGACAAGGAATTTACCGAGAAAGACTTGGCCAATATTCCTGAAGGAGCCACTTTTGTAGACAGAAAAGATAAAGTAATTACCGAAGGTTACGTTCCTCCTATCCATGATTTTATAATGGAAAAAGACGGATCCGATTATAAGGATGAGCTTCTTCAAGAACCAAAATTATTGATGGTTGTTACTTATGATCTGGCTTTGGCCAATGTTGATGGTCTTGCCAAAATAGAGCAAATCAGCAAAAAAGCTTCCGCAAAAGGGTATAAAGTGATCGGAATGACAGCATCGTCACCTGAGGAAATTGCAAAAAGCAAAAAACAATACGGAATCACTTTCGGTTTTTATTTCTGTGACGCTATTCCGCTAAAAACAATCGAAAGAGCCAACCCTAGTTTTGTTATTCTGGAAAAAGGTACTATAAAACAAAAAGTACATTACAATGATGTTGAAGACTTAGTTTTTGAGTAAACTGGTTTTCTTTTTTCAAAAAAAATAAATAATTCAACCTTGCGGGAATCATATTTTCCTGCAAGGTTTTTTTATTCCTCCCAATTTAATTGAAATTCCCTTTTTAAAATTTGTAAAAAAAATAGCAACTATAACGATATTGCTGATATTTTTAATGATTTTGATATCAAAATTCTTAAATCTACCTCCCCATTTTTCAATTCTTTAGTTAACTTTGTGAAAACTATATATTAAATGAAATCGCCATGATTCCAATCACTAAAAGGAATGAAGAATGGCGATACCTCCCGATAGCTATCGGGACCGATTAAAAACAAATTTCGTATGAAAAAAACAGCCATTTTAATTATTGCTTTTGTTACATTTTCTTGTACTAATGCTCAGAAAACAGAATTTTCTAAAAAAGCACTTACCGAAACTTTGTTAACCACTGCCGGAAAACAAATATCCTTTAAAAATATTCTAAAAAACCAAAAAGGAAAAACTACTGTTATAGAAGTTTGGGCTTCATGGTGTGGCGATTGTGTAAAAGCAATGCCAAAAATGAAAGAATTACAGAAAAATAATAAAAACGTTTCTTTTGTATTTCTTTCTATGGACAAAACCGCCGACAAGTGGAAAGATGGGATTCAAAAACATGAACTCCAAGGTGACCATTATATGGCCAATGACGGAATGAAAGGTGTTTTTGGACAAGCTATCGATCTCGACTGGGTTCCAAGATACATTATCATTGATAAAACTGGAAAAGTTGTTCTCTATCGAGCTATAGAAACCGATTTTGCTGTCATAAATGAAACGCTAAAACAAGTTCAATAACAATGGCAATTTCAATAGCAATTGGAATTTAAATATTGATTCTTTTACAAAATATTATACAAATTTAAATACTACTAAAAACAACTAAAAAATGAGAAAGAAGATTGTAGCAGGAAACTGGAAAATGCATAAAAATGCAGCACAAACTAAAGAATTATTAAACGAATTATTATCACAAATTCCAGCGGAAACTGCTGCACAAGTAATCGTTGCGCCAACATTTGTAAACTTGGCATCGGCAGTCGAAAACTTAACACACTCTAATATATTTGTTGCTGCACAAAACGTACACCAAGCAGAAAGCGGTGCTTTTACTGGTGAAATATCTGCAGAAATGCTAACCAGTATAGGAGTAAAAAATGTAATTCTTGGTCATTCAGAACGTAGAGCTATATTTCACGAAACAGATGCATTGATCGCAAGTAAAGTAAACACGGCGCTAAAACATGACATGACTGTTATTTTCTGTTTTGGTGAAGAACTAAAAGATCGTCAATCCGGAAATCATTTTAATATTGTTGAAAACCAATTAAAAGATGGTTTATTCCATATTCAAGCTAAGGACTGGGAAAGCATTGTATTGGCTTATGAGCCAGTTTGGGCTATTGGAACGGGAGAAACAGCCTCACCAGAACAAGCACAAGAAATGCATGAATTCATCAGAGAAACGGTTCGTAAAGCTTTTGGAAGCGATATCGCAGAGGATGTTTCTATCCTTTACGGTGGAAGTGTAAAACCAGACAATGCCAAAGAAATTTTCTCTAAGCCAGATGTAGATGGTGGTCTTATTGGTGGTGCAGCCCTTAACGCAAAAGATTTTATTGCTATTGTAACTTCAATCTAATAATAGTATCTATTATTTCAATTTCCTATAATTGATTTACTTTTAAGCAAACAACTGAATCAACCTGTTCTATAAAATGAACAGGTTTTTTTGTTTTTCCTTATTCTAAAATAGTTTTGCAAAACTTAAATTAAACGGAAACAATAAATTTGAATTTCTTGAATAAATCCCGAAATTTGCCAAAAACAAATTCCTGCCTTAAATCCTAAAACAGGACAAAAAAAGAACAATAATAATTTTATGAAAGTCCCAAAAACGATTAAAAAAAAGTCCAATAAAATTTGGCAAAAATGGTCTATTGCATTCCGAATCATTCCTGTAATTCTAACCATAGCCCTTTTAAAAATTTTATCCCATCAATTTGACTTAGAAGTAATCGAATTAAATGCGCTATTTACCAGTTTAATAGCGGGTACCATTTTCCTAATCGGGTTTCTTATCAGTGGTGTTCTTTCAGATTACAAGGAAAGTGAAAAATTACCAAGCGAACTTTCTGCCTCCATGAAAACATTGTATGATGATGCCTATACCGTTTACAAAGGCAAAAACTCTCAGAATGCTTTACAGTTTATCGAATTCCAAAAGCAATTTATTCATTCTTTGATGGACTGGTTCTACAAAAGAGAAACTACTGTGTCCATACTCGAAAAGATAAGTCAAATAAATGATTTCCTAGTCGAATTAGACAACGAAGGCGTTCAAGCGGGCTATATTATCAAGATGAAAAACGAACAAAACAACATCCGAAAAATGGTTTTAAGAATCGACACCATCAGGGAAACTGATTTTATCGGATCGGCTTACGCCATTTTAGAAGCCATGGGATTCTTAATTGCATTTTGTTTAATCATCATCAGAATTGACCCTTTTTATGCTTCCTTATTTTTCACACTACTCGTCACCTTTTTAATCTCCTATATGTTTTTATTAATCAAAGATCTGGACAACCCTTTTGATTATGCCGAAAATGGAGAAAGCGGTACAGAGATTTCATTAAAACCCATACATGACCTCATAAAAGCATTTGACAATCTCAAAAACTAATTCCCAATAACAATACAAAAAGCGACACAAAATATTTTATGTCGCTTTTTTTATAACCATTCATCCTCACAATTTGGGCAAGACAGCATTAGGAAAAGGGGCCAAATCTACTTTGCGCTCATTCGCCCCTTTCCCTAATGCTGTCGGGCTATCCGCCTTTACTTTGTATTTGATAAAACACTAAATTTATTCAAAGGAAAACAGAGGTGAACTAT
>NZ_QCZH01000035.1 GCF_003097655.1 Flavobacterium laiguense | reverse complement strand
AGATTTTAGATTTTAGATTTTAGATTTTAGATTTTAGATTTTAGATTTTAGATTTTAGATTTTAGATTTTAGATTTTTAATGAATTTGCTTTGCAAATTCATTTTAGTATTGTCGACATACTTAGTGAGATTGCTTCGTTCCGATAATTATCGGAACTCGCAAAGACTATGAACACATTTAACGCAAACTGAGTACTGATTACTGCGATCTGAATACCGCCTACTGCTTCACTAGTCCTTCATCAGCTTCAACACTCTTTCAAAATCTTCGTTCTGAATCCCTGCTTTTTGGAAAGCTTTAAAATCCTGTTCTGTTTTTTGAGTCCAACTCAAGCTATCAGTTACGTTTTGATTTTGGTATTTTTTGTAGATCGGTTTCGCTTCTTTGTAATTGTCGTTTAACAAATAAGCATGTGCCAAATTTAGTTTAATCAACAACTCTGTATCATCCAGTTTCTCCCCGTCTTTCAGGTATTTAATCGCTTTTCCGTATTGCTTGGTCAAAAGATAGTTTACCCCAATTACATTATAATCCAAAGCCGTTGCTTTTCCGTCATTGATTATCACCGTTAATTTCGCAATTGCTTGGCCGTTTTTACCTTGTTTTGCCAAAAGTGATGCTTGGTTACGCAAATCGTCGTAAACCACGTTAGAAGTACTTGTTTCCCCAAAACAACTATTCCCAGAATCCTTAAAAACTTTAGAACGCTCCATGGGTAATAATTTTTGAAATTCCTTAAACTTATATTGAGTTTGGATTTTATCTAGCACACAAACGCAAAAATCATCTGAATTGGTCATTTTTTGTGCCAAATTAGAGGTTTTACATTGCTCAATGATGTTTTTTCTATTATCAAGACTCCATCCTCTGCTCAATTTTTTATCTACCCAAGGCACGACTTCCAAAATGATTTTTTGGTTCATGATCCAGTTTTTGCTTTCAAAACCAAACCACATGGCATTTCCTTTTAAACAGGTTGATTTTTCTATAGAAAGTCGCTTGGCATCTTTACTCACAGGCTCACCCTGAAACAAACACGATTCGAGTGTTTTTCCTGTTTCTTTGAACTGCGAAGCCAAGTCATTAGACGAAAAGATTGCATAGGTACATTTGTCGTCCCCAGATATTTTAGACAAAACAAAGACAGCTCCTGCAGAACCTTGACTAATCCCCGTAGGATCAGGAATCGATTTTAAAACCGAAACCAAACTGCTGGCCAATTGTTGATTTTGGTCTAAAAGTGTGATTCTATAAACAACCTCGGTAGTTCCCAGAGGCAAATCTTCAGTTTTGATGACGATTCGGTCTCTTGCCGAAACGCTAATTTCTTTGGTGGTTGATCTGTCTTTATCCCAATACCCGTCTTGTTGCGAGAATGAAAAAGTGGTAAACAAAAGCGCAGTAAATGAAAGAAAATATTTGGTTTTCATTATAAAAATATTGGTCTGATTAAAAAAACAAATGATCTTAAAATTCAGGATGCCCTAGCCCTGATAGCAGTGGAAATCCTTTTTTTCTAAACCCGACAGGTTTTAAAAACCTGTCGGGTTTAGAAAAAAAGATTGTAGCGGATAGCAGGAAATAGCTCTTGATTACAATTCGATAAAACTGCCGATTTCCAACAACATCAAGTCTTTTCCTTTGTCGAAGAATTTCCTGATGGCTTCCTCGTGATTGATCTCTATATAACCAAAAGTATCGTAATGAATCCCTAGAATTTTATCGCATCCCACAAAATCGGATGCAATTATAGCATCATCCACATCCATTGTAAAATTATCACCGATAGGCAAAATCGCCAAATCGAGCTTGGTTCGCATTGGAATCAATTTCATATCCATTGTAAGCGCGGTGTCACCAGCAATGTAAACATTTTTATGTTCGCCTTCGATCACAAAACCGCCAGGATTCCCACCGTTGCTGCCATCCGGAAAAGAACTGGAATGCACTGCATTGACGTATTTTAGTTTTCCAAAGTCGAAATTCCAACTTCCCCCGTGATTCATTGGATGGGATTGAAATCCTTTTTTGGCATAATGTCCCGCAATTTCAGCATTGGAAACAATCACTGCGTTGGTTCGTTTCGCAATGGCTTCGACATCCAGAATATGGTCGCCGTGCGCGTGGGTAAGCAGAATGAAATCGGCTTTTATGGTGTTAATGTCAATGTGAGCCGCTTTTGGATTGGCCGAAATATAAGGATCAACGAGTATGTGTTTGCCGCTCACTTCGATTCCCAAAGAAGCGTGGCCGTAGAATGTTATTTTCATTTTCTATAAATTTAAAAAAGCAAAAGAATCTAAAAAATTACCGCTAGTTATCTAAATTGATTTTTGACATTGAGTTACCTTCCTCCTAAGAAAACATTCACAATGATGTCTGAGATCAAAGAAATCATACTTACTGACAACAATATAGAAAGTAGAAAAGTGCTTAACGCCACTTTCTTTAATTCTGGATCTAAAAGCTTGGCGTCTTTGTTTTTATAAACCGTAATTAAATGTTTAGTTAAAGGAATATACGCCAATAAAAATAAGTACTGATCAAAGTGAAAGCCACTCAATATTGCAAAAACAATCACCAAAACCATGGCTGTGATAATCACAACAAAATGGTATTTCTTGGCTTTTTCTCCACCCATTTTTACCACAACGGTATTCTTCCCTGATTTCCTGTCCGAAGCTTCATCACGCATATTATTTAAATTCAAAACCCCCACGCTCAGCAAACCAATTGCAGTTGCGGGCAAAACAAGCACGAAATCCAATTGTTTTGAATATAAAAAATTAACCCCTAATGTACTTACCAAGCCAAAGAATATAAAGACAAATAAATCCCCGTATCCTCGGTATCCATAAGCGCTATTTCCAACCGTATAACGAATTGCCGAAGCAATTGCCAGAATACCTAATACCAAATAAAATAAGGAATAAACTAAATTACTCTCTCCGAAAGCAACGTAAATCAAGAATATTGCCGAAAACAAGGTAAGCACCGAAGTTATCACCAAAGCACGCTTCATGGCTTGAGGAGAAATCACACCACTCTGAATGGCACGTTTTGGCCCTACTCTATCTTCGTTATCGGTTCCTTTAATACCATCGCCATAATCATTGGCAAAATTAGACAATACCTGTAATCCCAAAGTGGTCAATAATGCAAAAGCAAATATCTCCCAATTGAAAACTTCTGTTGGAGTATCAATATTATCGGTAGGTCTAAGCGCATACATGCTACCCACTATAATTCCAGAAACTGATAATGGTAATGTTCTTAATCGTGCGGCTTCAATCCAGTGTTTCATTTTTGTTGTTTAATTGTTTTAAAAGTTCAAAGGTTTAATTTGCTTAAGAATTTAAACAGTTACCTCTATTCTCTTTATTCTATTCTCTAAAATCTAAATTCTAACTTCTTTTTATCACATCCAATTACTATCGGAAGTTTCTATTTCGTACAACCAAAGGTTGACGTATTGTTTTATGGCAGTAAAATCACCCAATTGAAAGGCAATATTTCCTCCAGCGGTATGCAAAGTTAAGGAACCAATATTGATATTTTTATGCCAAAAGAGTTGTGATACGTTAATCGCCTGAATTTTACTAGGTTCAATAATTTCATTACTAATATCCCAAGCACCACTTTGTAGGATTATAAAATCATCATTGATAAAAACTCGGTTGTTTTTGAAAATAAAAAACTGAACCAGTCCCATGAAAACGACAAAAAACGATACCAAATAATCAATCATTGGCATTTGTGCCACAACTAAATCCCTAACAATATAAAAAACCAGTAACGGTAAGCCAATAGTAACAAAAATAGAAAAACCTAGTTTTCTAAAATTCGGTTGCAACATCACTCCTTTTTCTGGTATCTTTTTAAACAACAATTTCAAAATTGCGTTTTTTTCCTGTAAATTACAACCCGGAATTTCTATAGCCAATTTACGCGCTTCTTTTTCCCCACCTGTAGCTTGCTTTATTTTAAGCTCCAAAACATTCATTTTCTTTTGGAAAAAATTCTGCGTAACGCTTGTTATTTGAACCTTTTCTGGTTTTACAATCGTACTTTTAGTATTCAACAATCCAAAAGAAAGCAACAAAGAACCTTTTTGTCTGGCAATTTTATAATCAAAATAAGTAAATACCGTTTTGACCAGATTGATTGCAATTACAGTAAGGAAGAAAATGACAAACAGCATCAAAAAAGCATAAGAGACTTGGCTTTCATCTACATAATCTTCGATATTTTCATCTTGCAAAACATCACGTCCCGTGAATTGTTTGATATAATCGAAAAGCGTGATAAAAAAGGCCAGTAAAACAAAAAAGCTTTTCACATAGTTTGAAGTAATTCCAATTTTCAATAAACTTAAAAAACTGATTTTTATAAAAGGAATATCGGCATCAACTTGTTTTTCACTCGAAGCTTCAATTGGGTCAATATTCAAATCATCGTTTATTATTTTTTTATCATTCTCTAGCAAACGAGCTTTCAAATCTAATGCCAATACATGTGAAATCGCTTTGATATCCCCCTCTTTTTTATTAGATCCTGCAGTATCAACAGCTAATTCATAAACCCCAACCATTCTTTGGACAAAAGACTGATTGATATTAACTTGTTGTATTTTATGAAGTTGTATCGCAGTTTTTGTTTTGTTGAAAATCCCTTCGGTTATAATAAACTCGTCGTTGTCGGGGTCGATATAAAAGGTAAAGTTTCTATATCTTAAATAAGCAACTACTCCAATAACAGCAAAAAACACTACAGTTCCCGCCAATAAATACCCCTTGTTAATTTCATCGAATTTAAAAATCCAAATAACCAGAATAGGCCAAAATGCCTTTGCATATCCCTGAAGCGAATATACAAACATGACAAAAATACCTACGATGGATTGCCTCTGCGGCTGACTGAAATCGCCTCCCATTATAATTGTTTTTGAATTTTGCCCATCAAAAGTTGTTTAATCTTTTCAGCTTCTTCTTTGGCTATTCCTGGAATTTCTATATCACTGGAACGTCCTCCAGCAGTAAAGATTTCAATTTTGGCTAAGCCAAAAAACCTTGAAATCAATCCTTCATGTAAAGCCACATGTTGCACTCTATTATATGGAATTACAAGTGTATTTGTAGCTATTATTCCGTGTCTAAACAAAACATCGTGATTTCTAAATGCAAACCCTTTTTTCTTAAAACCTACTCTAGAAAAAAACAACACTATAACGATTAGACAAACAAAAGCAATACTAAATTCCAATACAAATGGAGTAAGGATATCATTAAAAAACAAAGCAAGTCCTCCTCCTATTCCGATAATCAAAAAGAAAACAGTTAGGCTCATCAAAGTTACCATCCAATAGTTGGGATGTAAAACAGAGAATTGCACTTCTTCGAATTTTGGAAGTTGTTTAGTATCGATGGTTTCGTTTGTGAAGTTTTCCATATTATTTTGTTTCAGGTTTAAAGTTTCAGGTTCTAACTTTAAACCAGAAACTTTTAAACCCTTTTTATGGCAACCATTTCTTTTCAAAATTCGGCTTGCGTTTTTCAAGGAATGCATTTCTTCCTTCTTTAGCTTCTTCGGTCATATACGCCAATCTGGTCGCTTCCCCTGCAAAAACTTGTTGTCCCACCATACCATCATCGGTAAGATTCATAGCGAATTTCAGCATTTTGATAGCCATAGGCGATTTCCCAAGAATTTCTTGAGCCCATTCATAAGCTGCATCTTCCAACTCATCGTGAGGAATAACTGCGTTAACCATTCCCATATCCATAGCTTCTTGAGCCGAATAATTACGACCTAGAAAGAAAATTTCGCGTGCTTTTTTCTGACCTACCATTTTAGCGAGATAAGCAGAACCATATCCACCATCAAAACTGGTTACATCGGCATCGGTTTGTTTAAAAATGGCATGTTCTTTACTAGCCAATGTCATATCGCAAACTACATGCAAACTGTGTCCACCACCAACAGCCCATCCCGGAACAACGGCGATAACCACTTTTGGCATAAAACGAATTAATCGTTGCACTTCAAGAATATTCAAACGGTGTTGTCCATCGTCTCCAACATAACCTTGATGACCACGGGCGTTTTGGTCGCCTCCACTACAAAATGAATACACTCCATCTTTAGACGAAGGCCCTTCGGCAGAAAGCAAAACCACACCTATTGAAGTATCTTCTTGTGCATCATAAAAAGCCTGATACAATTCGGAGGTTGTTTTGGGTCTAAAAGCATTGCGCACATCGGGTCTATTAAATGCTATTCTAGCTACTCCATTGCATTTTTTATAGGTTATATCTTCAAATTCTTTGGCGGTAATCCAATCCATTCTGTTTAATTTTAAATTATTTCAGCGTAAAAATAAACCATTTTTTTATATTTTTAAGCTATTTATAGCTTCCCAATAATAACCAGGACACTTGTAAGTTTTAGCAATAACAAAATCTTCGACAAAAAGGACAAAAAATCAAACTAAATTTATAAGATATCGCATAAAAAAACGCCTCCTTTTAAGCATTCATTATAGTAAACTCAATAGCTATCATAAAAAAATTACAAAATAACAAAATAGCTAAATAACAGAAAATGAAATGTTAATTTCATATCTTTTATCAATAGTTCTTCGTAAATTTAACTGTCTTTTAATCATGGAAACAGTTTCATTTTTAGAAGAAGGTTACCTAACTAAATTATTAACTAAATTTTTTATTTTTGAAAAAAGCCGTAATTTTTGTCGCTCTAGTTTCTGCAGTATTCTTCACGAATTGTAAAAACACCACTGAAGCTGCTCCAGAAGAGCAAATGGAACAGACTGTCGCTGACAGCACTGTTACTGTTACAGATAGCATTAAAACAGATGAAGTAACACCTGAGGTTGTAAAAAAAGACACATTGGCAACTCCTGCAGTAAAATAAATTATTAAGTTTTGCAAAAGGACATTTTCAATTTTCTTTTAATAAATGATGAAACCCAATGGTTCTAACGTGAAAATCTCTTTTGATACACCTTAACAAGTAAACCATTTCAAGACAAATGAATTCAATCAAGCGATTTATAAAAGTACTTTTAGGTCGTCTTGTTCTTAATGTGTTTTTGTATAGATAATACTTCAATAATAGAAGATTTTTCTAAACAAAAATAGCAAACTGAATTTCAAAACAATAAACAAGGCTGACTTTAGGGTTGGCCTTAATTTTTGTATAAAAACCTGATTTTTACATCTAAGTTAACACACCATTAATTCTTGATAACAACACCAAAATCCTAAACCTTTTTCGCTACATTTGCACCATTTTTATAATTTTCAGAATATCATCTTTATTTTTTAATTAATCCTTGAAAAATGACTAGACATTTTATATAAAAATGCTGGATTTACTAAAAAAGATTTTTTCTTTTTAGGGAAATCTTTATACTAATACTATTAAGCTTGACATGATTCAATCAAAAACGTTTTTCGGTTTCATTCTTTTAACTCTAACAGGTTTTACTTCATTTTCCCAACAACTTGAGGCGAATAATTCCCTTCAAGATCTAAACTCAAATCAATTTGATAATTTGGCAGTAGTAAATGATAGTAAAGCGACTCCACAAGATTCCCTTTCTTACAATACTCTACCATTTACAGACTCTACATTAGTACAACAAAATACAACCGCCTACCCACCTGCTTTCAAAGATTACAGAAGATTAGGCCTTGACACAGGAATGTTTTTGGGAGCAACCGTAATCGCATTTGGAGTTTTATATGCTATGCCAGAGAGCGTGACCAATTGGGATAAAGAAGACATGAAAGAAAATGGAATAGCAAATAAATGGAAACAAAACGTAAAAGCTGGACCTGTTTGGGATGAGGATGATTGGGTTTTAAATTGGATCACCCATCCTTATTCTGGAGGTGTTTACTATATGACAGCTAGAAGTAGTGGTTTTAACATTTTTGAATCCTTTGTTTATTCAGCTATTATGTCTACCTTTTTTTGGGAATATGGTGTAGAAGCATTTGCCGAGATTCCTTCTTATCAAGACCTTATTATTACTCCAATTATAGGTTCGATGGTGGGCGAAGGTTTTTTCTACGCTAAAAAGAGCATCGTAAAGCACGACCGTAAAGTTTTAAATTCAAAATTTTTAGGATACACCTCTTTGTTCCTTATGGATCCATTTAATACTTTATTGGATAGTTTTGGTTATAAAGAAAGACAAAAAGCACAATTGAACATCGCTCCGGTTGGATTCGACAAAGGAGCGAACAAAGCCATTTGGGGGCTTAATTTCAACATGCAATTTTAAAACAACAATTCGAAATCTACTGATAATTATTTTATTAAATCATTTCTTTCAATACTTTGACAACAAACCCCGAAAGAGTTAAAATTTGCATTTAAAGCAAAAATAAATTAGTATTTAACAATCATCAATAAAAATAATTACTACTTTTATCACCTGCTAATCAGTATTTTACATTCAATCAATGTTGATTATTAGTTCAGATTAGCATATATATCTTTCACTGATTTATTAACCTAAAAAATGATTTTTTTGAGTAAATTTGAAATTATTGTCGCTTTTATTTTTATGGTTTTAAATTATATAATTGTTTCTAAAACTATTTTAAAATACAAGCAGATGAATAAAGGATTTGCAGAAATAGTATTGATTATAAAGTAACACCTAGTGGTAAACTAAAGATTTACAGTCCGACAATTGTATTTTATAGGAATACTGAATTGTTTCGAGGAAAGTAGACTTTCAATGTATAAAATAACCAATGGTCTTATTGTGAAATTGTTTCTTTACAAAATAAACAGACACCTTTTATTTATAGACAAAACCATTTAATAAAGAAATTTAAACTTTAGTAACACTGTGTATCACATATACGAATAGTGTTTTGGAGTACTTAAATATACTTTTGAGAATGCACGGAAATTTATTTTATTTTTGTTCAATACTACATCGTTAAAAACAAAAATAAAAAGAGAAAGACTAGTCAAAATGACTAGTCTTTCTTTTTTTATACCATTTATGAATCTTAATTATTCTTTAACCAAGTAAATTCCGTCTTCTTTTATCTCGATTAATTTCTCTTTGTATAAAGCACCAATGGCTTTTTTGAATGTTTTTTTACTCATTTTCAAAACCGTCTTGATGTCTTCAGGATGTGAATTATCCGTTAGACGTAAAAAACCTCTGCTTGCTCTTAACTCATTTAGAATTATTTCAGCATTGGGTTCTATACTTTGGTAGCCTTGAATCTGAAGCGAAACATCAATTTTATTATCAGGCCTAATGTTTTTAATATAACCTCTCATACGATCTCCTGTGCGTATCGCATCATCATATACCTCATCTTTGTACAACAAGCCTTTGTGTTGTTCGTTGATGATCACATTAATTCCCAGTTCGGTAATATGGGAAACGATTAACTCCACTTCTTCGCCTTTTTCAACAGTAAGGTGGTCATTATTTAAAAATTGGTTCAATTTACTGGATGCAACCAAACGATTGGTTTTTTCATCCATATAAAGATAAACCAAATAGCGTTTTCCTTTCTCCATCGGGCGCGCCTGTTCCTTGAACGGAACCAAAATATCTTTCTCCATTCCCCAATCCATAAAAGCGCCTATTTGATTGGTGTAATTTACACGTAAAAGCGCAAATTCATTCAATAATATGTAAGGCTCAAGAGTTGTGGCAACGGGACGTTCTTCGTGGTCCAAATAAACAAAAACAATAAGCTCCTCGCCTATTTCGAATTCATTGGGCACGTATTTATTGGGTAAAAGTATATCGTGAATTCCTTCTGGATCTTTTTCTGGGTTTCCTAAAAACAAACCCACTTTGGTATCACGCAATATAGTAAGCGTATTGTATTTTCCTATTTCAATCATTTTTATCGAGGTTCTGAGTTGCCGAGCAACTAAGTTTAAGCTGCAAAGGTACGAAGTTTGAAAATTAGAATTCGAAAAACATTCTCAATAAAAAAAAGCGTCCTATTAAGACGCTTTCAAAATCGTATTGTAATTTATTAATTGTACACACTTTCTCTTCCAAAATGTTTCGTCAATAAATAATAGAAAACTGCTCTATATTTATTCCTATTTGACTTCCCATATTGCTCCAATACCATATCAATTCCCTCTTTAAGAGCTGGGCCATCTGGTAAACCTAATTTCTTGATCAAGAAATTTTTCTTTACCGTATCAATTTCGGTTTTTTGGGTTCCCGCTATAATGGAGGAATCCGGATTAAATACGGACGGACCACATCCTATAGTTATTTTTTTTAATAAATCCATTTCTGGATTAATCCCGCATTTTTCTTTCAAGTCGGCCGCATACTTCACAATTAATTCGTCTTTTGCACTCATAAAAAATATTTTTAAGGGTTCATTTTCTGATAACTACCTCAAATTTAGTAATTTATTACATACATGTACGATTTTTATTCATTATTTTATTATTAAATATTAATAGCCAAATTTTTACCTGCCTCTCCTTCGAATCAACGGATTAAAAAATCCCGAAGCATCAGGACTACAATATGAATCGTTCCTATGGAACTTTCGCTTAATTCTACAAATAACAGCATTTTTTCCTATACATTGTTAAAACATGTAAGTCATATAAGTTTTTAATTTGAATAAAATCAAGTAAAACCAATAGTTCATTTGAGCAAAGTCACATAGTATTACAAAGAACATTTTTAACTTATATTCCCTTTTAACCACTAATTTGACAAACTAACTTTTTTTAACTTACATGACTTATCTGTTTAAAATTAAATACTGTTTATTTTAGGAATATAGCGGAAACTTTTAAGACAATAATACTTCTAGACCAACTCTTTAAAATACTGCAATAAAATAGCATTATTATCCAATGTAGGCGTAAATATTTCCAAAATAGCTGGTTTATCATTTTGAGCGTACAATGAATCCAATCCTTTAGTCAGACTCATCTCATCATTGGCAACAGTATAGTCCAGTCCATACATTTTTGCCAAATGTTCTGCTGTTAGAGAATGTGAAGTTTCAAAAAAAGTATTAAACACAGGCGTTTCTTCGTGTCCCGGCAAAATTCTAAAAATCCCACCACCACCATTATTGATCAAAATGATTTTGAAGTTTTTTGGAATGTAATTGTTCCAAAGGGCATTACTGTCGTATAAAAAGCCGACATCTCCTGTTATAAAAACCGTTGGATTGGCATTGGCAACAGCCGCCCCAATAGCCGTAGAAGTACTTCCGTCAATTCCGCTGGTTCCTCTATTGCAATAGACTTCAATTGATGGATCCATAGAAATTAATTGGGCATAACGAATAGCCGAACTGTTACTAATTTGCAATTGACTTGATTTAGGCAAAGTAGCGATCACTTGCTCAAAAACTTTAAAATCTGTAAAAGGAATTTTAGACAAATAGCTTTCGTGTTTTTCTTTGCGCAATGCTTTAACCGCATTCAATTGAGAGAAATAATTGCTTTCAATTCTTGTTGTTAAAGGCAAAAAATCCTCGAAAAAAGCATTAGGATCTATTTCAAAATGCTGAGTCAAACAACTAAAAGTGTCATACGCTCTTAAAGTATCAATATGCCAATGGTGCTTGGGTTGGTATTTTCTCAAGAACGCTTTGACACGCTTGGAGACAACCATTCCTCCAAAAGTAATTAGAATTTCAGGACGAAAAGCTTCAAAATCTTCTGTTGAAAAAGGTGTGATAACGGTATCAATATTGCTTATAAAACTTGGATGACATACATTCGAAGTGTTTTCGGTCATCACTACAATCGATTCATCATTGGCAAAAGCTTCAATCGTTTTTTCAGCAATTGCATTGGGTTCGTTTACCCCAACTAGTATCAATTTTCGGGTAGCACTGTTCCAAAGGTTGGCATATTGCTGCAACTCTTTGGTATCGATCGTCTGCGGTACTTTTGCGGAAGCGAAAACGGTGCTGTTAACACTTAACACCGAAACCGTTTCATACAAAGGCTCCTCAAATGGAGCGTTGATATGTACTGGCCCCTTTTTATCAATAGCAGTATTGATGGCTTCATTTAGCTGTAGATCGTTTTCTTCCGAGACTGTTTCCAATAAATTAGCATTGTACAAAGAATGATTGGCAAATACATTTTCTTGGCGAATGGTTTGTCCATCGCCAATATCAATCTTACTTTGTGGACGATCCGCCGAAACTACAATCAGTGGAATCTGGCTGTAAAACGCTTCCGCAAAAGCTGGATAATAGTTTAATAAAGCCGATCCCGAAGTGCAAACAAGCACGGTAGGTTTTCGGGTTTGTTGGGCTATTCCCAAGGCAAAAAAAGCGGCACAACGCTCGTCAGCAATACTGTAACATTGAAAAGCGGGATTACTTGCAAAACCTATCGTTAAGGGTGCATTTCTTGAACCGGGAGATATGATAATATTAGTGATTCCTTTGGCTAAAAAAATTTGGAGTATGCTTTGCGCTAAAGGTATTTTGGGGTAAGTCATTTAAAAAGTTTAGAAAGTTTATAAGTTTATAAGTTTAGTCCAAACCGCTAAATTCTATAATAAACAGCATTTTCAATTATATTCCTTATTAAACAGAAAATATAAAATACTTTTGTCAAAAGATTTACCATATAATAAATATAAGCTATTGCTTTTTACATCCTAGCTTAAATGACCTTATATTTCTTATATGGTTAAAATTTAATGCTGTTTATTTTAGAATACTGCCTTTCAAACAAAACTTCTAAAAACTGTCTTGCAAAGTTACAAAGTTGCCAAGGCTTTTCCTTTCATTTGAGTCTATTTTTCTTAATTTTGAACAACAAATAAATACTTCATGCAAATCAAATTAAGATCGTACCAAACCCAGGACACGCAACCTATATTGGATATTATCAATTATAATATTCTAAACACAACAGCCTTATACGATTATAACATCAGAAGTTACGAACAGCAAAAAGCGATATTGGAAGAAAAAATCAACAAGAACTTCCCTGTAATTGTTGCTGTAGAAGAGAATAAAGTAGTGGGTTTTGGCATGTATGGTGAATTCCGGTTCAGAGAAGCGTATAAATATACCGTTGAACATTCTGTTTATGTAGATAATGGACATCAAGGAAAAGGGATTGGAAAACTGTTGTTGCAAGAATTAATCCAATTGGCCAAAAACCAAAAATTGCACACGATGATTGCAGTTATTGATGCCGAAAATCAAAGCAGTGTCGATTTTCACGAGAAGTTTGGATTCAAAACCGTTGGAATTATCAAAGAGTCAGGGTATAAATTTGATCGCTGGTTGCATTCGGTTTTTATGCAATTGATTTTGGAGTAATCCCTGATTGCGAAATAGCCCACAGATTTTACAGATCAAACGGATTTGCACAGATTTATACACCGATTCAAAATGTTTATACAACAAAATAAAGATCGGTGAGAATCAGCTGAATCCTTGACATCAGTGGGCAATTTATCGATTCAAAAACAAACTGCTATGATTTTAATGCTGATTCTGGGTCAATTCCCTTGAATTCAGGACAAAACATAATTACTCCAACAAAGCATAACCACATAAAGAATAGTATCTTTGCATTTTTACAAATACTATGAGCTTTACCCTGCTTTCATCACCCTTACAAGGTTTTACCGATTTTCGTTTTCGAAATGCCATCAATAAATATTTTGGAGGAATTGATACTTACTACTCTCCATACATTCGTTTGAACGGAAAATTGGTTGTAAAATCTTCTTACGAAAGAGATCTTCTTCCTGAAAATAATGTTGGCTTAGAGGTTATTCCACAAATTATTACCAATGATGCTGATGAGTTTTTGTTTGTGGCCAAATATGTCAAAGAATTGGGATATAAAGAATTGAACTGGAATTTAGGTTGTCCGTATCCTATGGTTACCAAATTTGGAATTGCAATAAATACGGACTACTTTTACTCTATCAAATTATCAATAATATGGAAAGAGTTTGTATATATGCACGTGTTTCAAGCAATCAAGGTGAAAACCAAGATTATCAATCCCAAATTACCGAGTTAACAAAAATAATCAAACAGCATGGTTATGATGAAGACAATATTGATACATACGCTGAAAAAGTCAGCGGTTACAAAGAAACAGATGACCGCCCCGAACTAGACCGTCTTCTTAAACAACTAGAAAAAGACCCAACTTACTATAAATGTTGTTACATTTCTGAAATCTCTAGGCTTTCACGCAAACCAGCAATTGCAAAAGAATTACTACTCAAGTTTAGTCGAATCAAACTAAACTTATATATAAACTCACAACAAATGTTTACATTCCATCCCGATGGAACTGAAAACAATCTTGTATCAATTATGTTATCAATAGCAATTGAGTTTGCTGATATTGAAGCAAAGCAGATGAAACTACGTATGACACGTGGTAAAATGCAAAGAGTAACACAAGAAGGAAAAGTATCGGGAAACAATCAAGCCTACGGTTACACAAGTGATATAAATAAAAAGTTTGTAATTGATACAACTGAATCAATCATTGTCAAACAAATCTTTGAACTATACAAAAACAATCATGGTACACAAGTTATTGCAAAGATGCTGAATCAACAAGGTACACCAACCCGAAGCAATACAGCAGAACTAAATAACCTGATTAAAAAAGCAAAGAAGGAACATTCAATTTTGAATGACAATACCTTATTTGATGAAGTTAAAGCAAGTGAACAAATCATTCAACGTGGTTACAAAAATCAAAACACACAATGGGATGAACAAGTTGTTAGACAAATACTAATGAATGAAACCTACAAAGGTAAACGTACATTTAAAAATATTACATTTACTTGTCCAGCAATAATTGATGAAGATTTATTTGATGAATGTACAGATATAAGACTAAATAAAAATACAAAGAACATCATCACAATATATGAATTTTTGCTTAAAGATTTAATGTATTGCGGTTGTTGTGGTCGTAAGTATGTTGCAACATACGGAACGAAAATTAAGGACATGAAAGCTTATAAATGCTATAGTACAAAAGCAAACTTAACTAGTTGTGGAAATAAGAGTCTGAACATTTCCTTAGTTGAAAGTATCATCTATAATCAATTGATTAATAGCACTGAAATGCTTAAGTATCTTGATTCACCTAATAACATACTAAAACAAGCAAATCAAGATTTGGAATTATTAGAACAACAATTAATTCTTGAAAATGCATCACTATCAAACAATGAAAATGAAATCAAAAACCTTATAAACATAACTACAGCAACAAAAAATAAATTTACACTTCAACAATTCCAAATAAAAGAACAAACGCTATCATCAGCACGTGAATTGATTGAGGCAAGAATTGAAACACTAAAGAAAAACATATTGGATAAAAAGAAACTGATTAATAATTTTAATGTAGTTGAATTTAGTTCTAATATGATTGAACAAGCAAAAACAAACAGACACGAACTGACAGCCATATTTAAACAGTATATTGATAAGATAATAGTTAACACCATCAACAAGAAACAAACTCTTATAACCATTTATTATAGATTAAATGGTAGTATATTAATACGAACTATTAAAACAATTATCAATGTATCAGCATACCGTGACCCAAAAATACTATCAAATCGTAAAATGGAATATGGTTTAATTATTAATATGAGCAACGACCCAGTTTATAAAGATAATATTCTATTAATACCAACAGAAGATATATTAAACGAGTACAACAATATTGTCGAAAAGTATGATGAACAAATTGAAATGTACCGAGGCACATTCGAAAATGGCATATCGATGTTTGACAAACCTAAACAGATAATTCATCAAGTACCAGCAAAGAATCAAGTACTAATTGAAGACACTTATCCTATTCAAAAATAACCAAGATATTTCTTATTATGATGCTTGAGTTTTAAATTGGTGCGTGTGTGTGAATAAATTCATTTTAAATAAACAATAGCTGATAAAAAAAATATTTAAATAATATTTGCATCAACAAAATCAATTAATTATAAACAACTTAAAAAATAATACTATGACACTACAACAACAAAAAGAAACACTTACAGTTGCAATTACAGAATTTCAAAATTACATTGAAAACGCTGACCACACACAAGAAACAAATCCTGATTTTATTTGTGAAGACATTGTGCCAATCAATAAGAATAAAGATAAATATTACAATGAGCAATACCAGTTTATTTTTGACATTATCAGTACGTTATCAGTATTTGAAAATGAAATATTAAGCGAAGATGATTTGGACGAAATACTTATGGAGTTGGAAAATTCATTGGAGGAAATCAAAGAGGTTGAAACTAGAAACACCAAAATAGGTGAATTGTATTATGGTGTTTTTTATGGTCAAAATCCAATTGGAATAGTGAATGTTATTGATGATAATGTACTTGTTAACCTATGTGCATTTTTTGAAAAAGAAATCAATTTTATAGCTGTCAGATACGAAAAAAGATGGTATAAGTTAAATTTAAAAGTTGCCAATACAGAAGAGGGTGAAATTGCCAATTATATCAATTCAAATAAAAATGTAGGTATCGTTGATGTTATTGATTATGATTCAATAATAGAAAATCCAGATATTGAAAAAGTTGCAATTGCAAGGGTTTATTTGGATTCTTTGGAAAATCCTGATGAATTGGGTTGGGAAAAATTACAAGGTGCATCCAACTTAAACCAAAGTTTTATTGGAGAGTTAACAAAATAATATTTTATGCGTCCAAACAAATACACAATGTCTGCTAAACCGCAATACTTTCATTACACACCCGAATACAGAATAAAAGAAATTATTGAAAGTGGCGAAATTAAACTTGCTGAACCATCAGTAAAAGCACCAAACGAAAAAGCGTGTGCATGGGTTTCAACTAATCCGTTTTGGGAACATACAGCAACCAAAGGTAAAGCTAACGATAAAGGCGATTACCAGCATTTGACATTCCAAGAACACAAAGATTGGCTTGGATGTGCTAGGATTGAAGTAAAAGCAGTTGGTTTAAATGCTTGGAGTAAAGTAAAACACCTTGCTAATATGGATTTGACATTTGCAAAACAAATGGAAGTTACAGGTGTTCATATGGGCGGTAATCCTTTGGAGTGGTACGGTAGTCTTGAACCAATCAAAAAAGAAAATTGGATTAAAATTGAAGTTTTAAAAGAGGGTCAATGGATTGAATACAACCCAAACAATGACGAAGCAAAAGCGCAAGGACTAACTTTTGTTAGCGTTATTTTACCCGCACCAAACGAGGGTCAAATGGCTTTGTTGCTTTTCACTAAAAACGAACTGGAACAGCTTGTAAATTCGCATAACGAAAACTCTAAAAATAATCTGAACCCTGCTAACGGTTTTTATTCTATGTGGCAAGAATCAGACGCATATCACGATATTGACTTAAACCAGCACAGATTAACAGGTGTACTAACTCAGGAACAATATGATATACTGGTTAAACCAAAGTATGAAGAACTGGAAGCATATCGAAAACAAGCACAAAAATAATAAATACCACATAAGAACAAATAAGGCTATCAATTACGATAGCCTTTTATTTTAAATTTGTCCCGTCCTGAAATAAGTTGAAACAAAATCGACTTGTTTATGAATAATCAAGAAAACAAAAAGGAAAAGCGTTAAATGAACTCGATAGCTCATTACGATTATTAGTCCCCAATTACCCCGTTAAATATGATTTAGCCTTGTTTTGGATTAGGAATATTTGAAGGGTTTTAATTATTTAAAATTAACAGTCAAATTTGAATGCATCACTATGAATTTTATAAATATCTCTTAAGGATTTTTCAAATATATAATCCCCCATTTCTTCGTCAGCATCTGGCTCACCATTTTTTTTAGATTGCTCTCTTGCAAATTTTAACGTTTCATCTTTAATACTTTTGTCGGTTTTAAGTTTCTCCAAAACGAATTGAAAATTCTCTTCGAAAATTCTCTTGCTATCTTTATAATAAAAATTTGAGCCTCTTTTATCTAGCTTAATATATGATTTGACTAAATTAGCATTTCCTATAAGTAAATGAAAAAGCATTGTGAAATCTTCCATCACTTCACCAGTTGTTACTTGGAAAAACCGGTCAAATTGACCACCCCATTCCAGTGTAAATTGACCACCAGTTTCGGAGTAAATTGACCACCACT
>NZ_QCZH01000034.1 GCF_003097655.1 Flavobacterium laiguense | reverse complement strand
CTAAAATCTAAAATCTAAAATCTAAAATCTAAAATCTAAAATCTAAAATCTAAAATCTAAAATCTAAAATCTAAAATATGTTCGCCTCCTACCACAAATACATTCTCAATTTCAAACGACCATCAGGGACTTCTCGCGGCGTGATGACCGAAAAAGAAACTTGGTTTATTGTCTTGGAACAAGACGGTAAAAAAGGAATAGGCGAGTGTGGGATTCTAAGAGGTTTGAGTATTGACGACAGACCAGATTACGAAGAAAAATTACAATGGACTTGCTCCAATATCCATCTCGGTAAAGACCAACTTTGGGAAGCTTTAATTGAGTTTCCTTCGATACAGTTTGGAGTTGAAATAGCGTTCCAATCTTTGGTAAGCGAAACTCCCTTTTTACTCTTTCCTTCCGACTTTACCAATGGCGCAAAATCGATCCCAATTAATGGTTTGGTTTGGATGGGTGAGGAGTCTTTCATGAAGCAACAAATCGAAGAAAAACTAGCTGATGGTTATCGCTGCATAAAACTCAAAATTGGTGCCATAGATTTTGATAAAGAACTACAGTTATTGCGATTTATTCGAGAATATTTCACTCCGGAGCAAGTCGAAATCCGGGTAGATGCTAACGGCGCTTTTGATTCTAATGAAGCTTTAGGTAAATTAAATCAACTAGCTGGTTTTGTGCTACATAGTGTAGAGCAGCCTATTCAAAAAAACAACACTGACAGTATGGCAGAGTTGTGTAAAACCACTCCTTTTCCCATTGCGTTAGACGAAGAGTTGATAGGCATTTTTACAAGGGAAGAAAAAGAAAAGTTATTGACTAAAATCAAGCCGCAATACATCATTTTGAAGCCTAGTTTTGTTGGTGGTTTTCGGGGCACTCAGGAGTGGATTTCCTTGGCCGAAAAGCATAATGTTGGCTGGTGGATTACCTCGGCTTTGGAGAGTAATATCGGCCTAAACGCGATTGCACAATGGACATTTTTACAACATAATTTGATGCCTCAAGGATTAGGAACGGGAGCTTTATATACCAATAATTTTGACTGCCCGTTGCAAGTTTCAGAAGGACAATTATGGTATTGTGATAAAGTGAATTGGCAATTTGAATTCGATGCTTTTGATGGAAAGATACAGACTATATAAAAGAGTATAATCTGGTAAAAGTGATTGCAAAAGGCTCAAACTATATCAAGTTTGAGTCTTTTTATTTTTACAAATCAAAAATTGCGACAGAGTAGACTGTATTTCAGAGATAAAAAAAAGCCCACAGATTATAAGGATCAAACCGATTAGCACGGATTTTTGACTTTGTGAATCAAAAGTTTTTTTAATAGGTGTAGAATCCGTTAAATCCGTATGATCTGTGGGCTAAATATGCTTTTGAACTTTATTTAGAAGTTATTGGTATAGTTAACAACCCTTTCAGCCCTATCCCTACTATTAATGCGAGAACCAGTAATCCGGAAAATAGATAGAAAATAGTAATTTCTTTGGTTAAACCCAATAACATAGGGCCGACAAATGCCGCCGCCGACCAAGCTGTTAGCACATATCCGAATACCTGACCGTAATTTTCTGAGCCAAAAAATTCTTTTACAAACGATGGCATAGTGGCAAAACCGGCGCCATAACCCGCGATAATGATAAAAGTTAACGTTTGAAACGAGGCTTTGTTTGTTGAAAAACTGGGTATTAAAGCAAAACAAACCACGTTTATGCCTATAAAAATCATAAAAGTGGGCCAACAACCAATTTTATCTGAAATACTCGACCAGAACAAACGCCCCAAACCGTTAAATAGTCCAATGATAGCCACAAATATCGTTGCTTGTGTAGCGGTCATTCCTATCATTTCTTTACCTAAAATAGCTGCTTTTGAGATAATGGCAATACCTCCGCATACATTTAAGAATAGCAATAGCCATAAAGCGATAAAGCGTTTATCCGATAAAATCTGTCTTGGAGTTAAATCTACGTGAGCATGGTAATCAGTAGCTAAATTTATAGGATTAGCCAAATACAAAGCACTCAGTAACATACAGATTCCATAACCAATTCCTAATGTGGAAAAAGCGCTGGATAATCCCATTGAATCATATAAAGGGCCAATAAAAAAGGAAGCTAATAAAGAGCCTAATGCAAATGACATGATGATGATGCCAGAAGCCAATCCTGGGCGATCAGGAAACCATTTTACAATAGTATAAACCGGAACGACATAGCCAAAACCTAGTCCTATGCCTTGCAAAACACCAAATGTGAGGTAAAATAAGTGAATAGAATCCATTTTTACCGCCAATGAACTGCCTATTAATCCTATGGTTAAAAAAAATGCGGCAATTAATCCAGCTTTTGTAGGGCCTATTTTTTGGGTAAATTTACCCATGAATGCAGCTGTTAAACCTAGAAAACAAATGGCTAAACTAAAAGCAGTTTTGGTGTCGTGAGCTTCCCAATTTAATTCTTTTGATAAGGGTTCGATCCATTTGCTGTATGCATAAATAGATCCAATTGACAGCTGCATAATCATCCCTGCCAATACCATCAAATATTTATTTTTTGACATAATTGTATGGTTATTAGTAACTATTCACCAGTAATAACAGTTAACACGAATTAGCTCTAATTCTTTGATTCATTGTTGCAAAAATTACTAGAGCCTATTTATATTTTGAGGCTAATTCGTGTAGATTTGTGAAATTCGTGTTTTATTTGAGGCGCACTATAGTTACTGTTATTGCAATAAAGCTTTATCGCTGTATTATTTGATTTTTACGCTTTTGAAGTATTGTCTGAATATTGATGCAGCCTTCTCTATTTCTTCTTTGGTTGGGGGTAGTGTATCTGCCAATGGATATTCTAATCCCATGATTTCCCATTTGTGTTTCCCTAATTGATGAAACGGAATGATTTCTACTCTTTCAATTGTTTTATAAGAGGTAAAGTGTTGCCCCCATTCGTGTAGGTATTCTTCTTGGTCTGTCCAACCCGGAACCAGCACATAGCGCAACCACATGGGTTTACCGGTACTTTCTCTGTATTCCGCTACTCTTAAGGTTGTTTTGTTTTTTAATCCGGTTAGTTTTTTATGCCATTCTTTGTTGATGTGTTTGACATCCAATAACAATAAATCGGTTCTTTCTAATAGTTGTTCTGTTTTAGAATCTAATACTCGTCCATTAGAATCCAAACACGTATGAATCCCATTTTCGTGTAAACGGTCAAAAAAAGGAATTAATTTATCCCTTTGCAATAAGGGTTCTCCACCAGAAACGGTTACGCCACCTTTTTTGCTAAAATAAGATTTTTGATGTAATGCTTTTTCTACTAGTTCTTCTATTGGTATAAAAGTACCACCATGGATATCCAAAGTATCGGGATTTTGGCAATACAAACATCTGAATTGGCATCCTTGCACAAAAATGACCATTCGGATTCCAGGTCCGTCATGAGTGCCTAATGTTTCAATGGAATGGACTCTCAATAAGTCTGGATCATGTGCGTCGATTGAATCGTCGATGTATTCTTGCTGTGGGAAGTACATTTAAAAAAGATTAAAAAAACCCGTCTAAAAAGTAAAACTGAATTTCGTTTTTTCTAGACAGGTTAATGTGATTTAATTAAAAATTAGATTTATTTACAATGGTTTACAGGTTCTCATGGAAAGTTCTAGTAATAACTTCTAACTGATGTGCTTTGGATAATCTTACGAAATTTACGGCATAACCAGAAACTCGAATGGTTAATTGAGGGTAATTTTCGGGATGATTGTAAGCATCCATTAGGGTTTCTTTGTCCAATACATTCACATTCAAGTGGTGTGCATTTCGACCAAAGTAACTGTCTAATATCGTTGTTAAATTGGAAACTTGTTCTTCTTTGTCAGATCCTAAAGATTTTGGGACCATGGTAAAAGTGTAAGATATACCATCTTGTGCATCTTCGTAATTCAATTTACTCACCGAGTTCAAGGAAGCGATGGCTCCGTTTACATCTCTACCATGCATCGGGTTTGCGCCTGGAGCAAATGCTTCTCCTGCTTTACGACCGTCTGGAGTAGAACCGGTATTGGTTCCGTACATTACATTCGAAGTAATAGTAAGCAAAGAAAGGGTAGGAGTGGCGTTTTTATAAGCCACATGTTTTCTCAATTCATTAATAAAGAGCGTGGTGATTTCTTGTGCAATACTATCCACTCGGTCATCATCATTCCCAAATTGTGGAAAATCACCTTTAATTTTAAAATCGACAGTTAATCCTATTTCGTTTCTTATTGGAGTTACTTTTGCATACTTTATGGCCGAAAGAGAATCGGCAATAATAGAAATTCCTGCAGCTCCATAGGCAATGTCAATATCTGGATCACTATCAATTAAGGCCATTTGGGCTCTTTCATAATAGTATTTATCATGCATATAATGAATGATATACATTGATTTTGCATAGACTCTGGCTACTTCTGCCAAAGTAATCTTGAACATTTCCATAACGGCATCATAGTTCAAAACGGTATCCTCCATTTGAGGGATGTTTTTAATAACAACAGAACCTTTGTCTTCTTCTCTACCGCCGTTTAAAGCCATAAGTAAGGCTTTTGGTAAATTGGCACGTGCTCCAAAGTGTTGAATAGTTTTACCTATTTTTTGATAGGATACACAACAAGCGATTCCGTAATCATCAGAACCTCGATTGGTACGCATCAAATCATCATTTTCATATTGAAGAGATGAAGTGTCTATCGATACTTGGGTGCAAAAATCTTTGAATCCTTTTGGCAAACTTTGAGACCATAAAATAGTTAAATTCGGTTCTGGTGAAGCTCCTAAGTTATAAAGGGTTTGCAGGAATCTAAAAGAAGTTTTGGTTACTTTAGTTCTTCCATCGTTAAGTTGTCCACCTATGGCTTCGGTTACCCAAGTAGGATCGCCTCCGAAAATTTCGTCATAAGCACCTGGTCGCAAATGACGTACCAAACGAAGTTTCATCACAAATTGATCGATAAACTCTTGTGCTTCTTCTTCGGTTATCAATCCTGATTTTAAATCATTTTCGATATAAATGTCTAAGAAAGACGAAACATTTCCTAGAGACATGGCAGCTCCATCTTGTTCTTTCACGGCACTTAAGTAAGCCAGATACGTGAATTGTACAGCTTCTTGTGCATTGGTTGCTGGGTTTGAAATATCGATACCATAAGAATTGGCCATGATTTTCATATCCAGTAACGCTTTAATCTGTTCTGATATTTCTTCTCTCAAACGTACTTTATGGTCGGTCATTTCGCCGGTAGTAGCATTAAAATCGGCTTTTTTTGCTTCGATCAAACGGTCTACTCCATAAAGGGCAATTCTTCTAAAATCGCCAATGATTCTTCCTCTGGCATAATTGTCTGGCAAACCGGTCAATAAGTGTTTAGAACGATAGGCTCTAATTTCGCTATCATAGGCATTAAAAACGGCTTGATTGTGGTCTTTGGCATAGTTGAATATTTTAATCACCTCATCAGAAACTTTCAAACCTCTTTCGGCAACTGCTGATTCTACCAATTTGATACCTCCAAAAGGTTTCATGGCTCTTTTTAAGAGCATATCGGTTTGTAAACCTACAATGACTTCATTTTCTTTATTGATGTATCCTGGTCCAAATGATGTGATATTTGATATTACATTAGTATCGATTGCAAGACAGCCATTGTTTTTTCTTTCTTGAAGTAAGTTTTCTTTGCAAACATTCCATACCGTTTTAGTTTTCTCAGAAGGCCCCACTAAAAAATTGGCGTTTCCTTCATAAGGTGTAATGTTTTGTAATACAAAATCATAAACATTAATTGAACTGTTCCAGATTCCTGTTTTAAAATATAGTGTTTCAGTCGTATTTTTCATTTTATTCTAAATTATTAATTAACTGGTATTGCTTTATAAAAGCTAATTTATACTAGTAAATTTAACGATTTTTAGAATTGAAATACCGCCGTAAATCACTTTTGGATTATATGTGTCTTTTTGAATTTTAAATAGTTGTTTCAGTGATATTTCTTTGTTTTTTTTGCTTTTTCGTAAAGGCTATTACGTTATAGATAAAATTTATAGCAAAAAAAAATACTAGGTTTAATTGTGTTAAAATTAAAAAAACAATTTTTTTGGATCATAAAATAGCTTTAAGACCCAAAAAAGTGAAAATTTTTGTCTGCAAAAGGCTTTTTTAGAGGTGTCTTTTTATAAAACATTCCTCGCTATTTTTTTGCTTTTAAGAATAGTTAATTTGTTGATTAGTGAGGTAAATGTGCTTTTGCAAATCTAATTATCCAGTAATCGTCTGTGATAATTTATTTGTCCTAAGTGATAAGCAAGATGTGTCGTGAGATGAATTAATAAAAATTCGGTTGAGGTCTTTGCTTCAAAAACTAAAAGGGGGTATTCTTCCTTTAAATTTTCATCGGTCAGTTTGTCAAGGGCATCGTTTACAACAAAAAGAGTTGCCTCAATTTTGGCTATTAATTCGGCTCGTGGAATGTCTTTTTGTGAAAACTCCAGTTCTCTATTTCTGACATAATCTGTCTTCCCAATTTGGGCTCCTATGTAGGTGTTCAGATTCCCAATTAAGTGCAAACACAGATTTCCTGCTGAATTCGATATATTTTTATCAATAGACCAAATTTTGTTTTCATTTTGGTATAATCCGATTTCAGCTTTTAGTTTATTTAAATCTCGGTTGAATAGGGTTTTTAGAGTTTCAATTGCCATTATGATGTTGTTTGTTGGTATTTTTTTAAAGAGGAAAGGGCTTGTTTTTGAATCTTCTTTTCCATAAAACCTGTCCAACCCAATAAAAAACCTTTAAAACCTAAAGCCTGCTTTGACCATTCCCAGATGTCAAAATCATCTGTATGTCTGATGATTAATCCGTCTTTAAATCGAAAATGGGCTTCAATTCGATTGACTACTTTTCTATTGGTTTTACTGAAATTATAGGTTGCAATCCAATTTGCAGATCCCATGTATTGATCCGCTTTAATGTCTGAAAATTCGATTTTAATAGTGCCTTTGCTCTTTTCAATCAACATTTTCCACATTTTGCATGCATCTTTTCCTTTTAATAAACCAAAAGCGGGATCATGAAATTTAATTTTTGCATGATAGCATTCGCTCATTGTTTTAGCATCAGCATTAGAGAAAGCGGTATAAAATTTATGAATAGTTTCTTCGTTTTGGTTCATTTATAACAATTTAAGAGGGTGATTTATGGTTTGTATTTCTGTTATGTTATTGAATTTTCAAAAGTAAGTTGGGATCTGGACAGTTTTCTAAGTAATAATCCAAGTTGTTTTTGCTGCAAACTCCCGTATAATCACCAAAATTTTCTTTTATATTTTTTATAATTTGAAAATGCAAATGTGGTGCATAATCGCCATTTACGGATGAACCTCCTAAAGTTGCAATTGTAGCTCCTTTTTCGAAAAAATCACCTACTTTGAGAGAAGCAATACTTTCTAAGGATAAATGCCCGTATAAAGTATAAAAAGTTTGAGTTTCTATTAGGTGTTCCAATATGATAGTTGGGCCATAATCGCCTATATTGTTATTGTATTGAAAACTATGCACTTTTCCATCCAAAGCTGCCAAAACTGGAGTTCCCGCTTTGATCCATAAATCCAAACCGATGTGAATGTTTCGTTCATCTGAATTCGAATCGTTAAATGCGGTACTTCGTTTGTATAAATTGCGTGTTTCATTATAACCTCCATGCGCCACTCTTGCGTTATTTTTATCTAAATGGCTTTCGATAAATGTTTCAAATTCAGTGGCGTTAGAAATATTGAGTTGATTCAATTCTAGATTTGAAGCTGATAAATCCAAAGGAGTGTATTGATTGTATTCAATACTGTCATCTATCACTTTGACTTGCGGGAGGTTTTTTAAAATGGATTCTATTGTTTTCATGGATACTACTTATTGAAGAATTGTAAATTTAACTAAAAAAAGAAGTCTCCCAAATTACTTTTTTAGATACTTTTTTTCGGTTAAATGTATCCATTTACCGCACAATAGCTTATTAATTCCGAGGTTTTTTTTAATTGTAACTTTTCAAGAATATGTCTTCGATGCGCATTTACGGTGTGAAGGCTAATATTAAGTTTTGATGCAATACTTTTGCTTGTTTCTCCATCTTTAAGCAAAATTATGATTTCCTTTTCTTTAGAAGTCATTTTTATATTTTCAGGGAATGTTTTAGATGAAATTAATATATTGCCCTCTTTAGGGTCAAATTCCGAAACGGAAAAAATAATTGTATTATCCGACTTATAAGGCGTGATATCATTATAAGTTCCCAACAATAAAATAGGATTGTTGTTTTCATCGGTTTCAAGAACAATAAATTGGTCTAAAAATTGAACATAGATTTCTTCTTTATGTTTTAATCTGTAATTAATTGAAAAGCGAGCATTCTTTATTTGTTTTTTGTCTAAACTGGAAGTATAGTGAACAAATTCTTTAAAAATTACCCCCAAATATTCTTTTAAATCGTTGGGGTGAAATAGGTTTAAAAACCAACTATGCCCAAAGTTTAAAAAATCATCAGAGGAATAGCCTATTAAACTAGTAATATCCTCGCATACATGGAGGTATCTTTGTTTTTGAAGATCCAATAAATACAGGATACAAGGCATTATATCTAATTGGTTATTAAAAAAAACAGCTCTTTTCAGATACTGTTTGTTTTCTTTTAACTGAAACTCTTCCTTTGATTGTAAATAATCAATAAAATGGATGTAATAATCTTCGGATGTAATCTCTTTAGTCATAATGCAAAGTCAATGAAGTTATTAATTACGTTGAAAACAATCCTGCGCAAACATAGCCATCCATTGATTGATTTTTTCCGGTTGGTCAGATTGGATGTAATGACCTGCATTGGGAACTAAAATGAATTCATTTTTCCAAACCTTTAAATTGCTATCATCTAGATAATTGGTAAAAGTCACGGTGTCCTCTTTTCCGAAAGCTATTGCGACAGGGACTTTAAGCCTTTCTATAGCTGCAATTTCATCACCATATTCAGAAGCTGCAATAGCCGCCGCAATTACGCTTCTTACCTTTTGGTCTGTTTTCTTATAATTGTCGAATAAAGTTTGCTTACTGTTTTCGTCAGAATGTACAGTAGCGTCATCAATTAATACTTTTAGATCTTCATCACTCGAAGTAGGGACAAAATAAGGGGTTATAAGAGGATTAGGTTGTAAAATGTCTGAAGGCAACTTTCCTTTTCCTAAAATTACAGGATTGGTCAAAAAAACTCCTTTACAACCCATCAAGGTGTCGGCACACTCCCCAATAATAATAGTGCCAAAACAATGTCCCACAAGAAGATAATTCTCTTTAATTTCTTCTTTAAGAAACTCGGATACAATTCTGGACATTCCTTTAATACTATAATCACGGTCAGGAAAATTACTTTTTGAAGACATTCCATGTCCTGGGAGATCTATAGCTATACGTTCATAATCAGATAACCATTCACTTTCTATGGCAGTATCCCAATAATTCATTGCATTTGAACTTCCGTGAATAAAAACTATTTTTTGGGGAGAGCTCCCTTTTCGAGTAAAATGTAACATGTTTAAAAATTTAAATGTTCGAATTCATATGTGATATTTATTGTTTTTTAATTGTCATGCCATCATTCGCTTTAGTGACAAACTTATAGCAATGCTCATTTCATGAAATTTGAAATTAATTGCACTACATTTTTGCTGTTTGTTTTTGTTAAAATGTTGCTTCTATGGGCATCAATAGTGTGAAAGCTAACAAATAATTTTTGAGCTATTTCTTTAGTCGTTAAACCTTTAATTAGTAATTCCAGAATTCTGTTTTCTTGAGGGGTAAGTTTTTTGTCCTCATCATAAACTTTATAGCTATTAGACAATAGAATCATTTTTTTATTAGAATCTAAAGCGTCTGTTTTTTCTATTCGATGGTATAGTTCTCTATTAAAGAGCTTAAGATTCGATAAATCAGACACACTGCCATAAGCATGGAGTGGTATTCCTGTTATTGGATCAGCAATAATTCGATTTTTTTGCAAAATATGTGAAATCGTTTTGTCATGATTAAAAATTCGATAGGTATTGGTAAAGATCAATTGGCCTCTCTCCTCTGGTTTGGTATCAAGAATAACCTCTAAATTTTTTGAAAATATTTGTTCAGAATACAATTCAAAGTCATCCTTTTGATATATGGATAAAAACTTCTCAATTCCTCCTTCCATAATTTCTTCTACTTTATGTTTTGAAAAAAATTGAAACTCTTTTGAGATAAATTCATACTCATTTGTTTGGTAATTTAAAATGTAAAAGGTGGGTAATATGCCGAATGGAACTGAAGCTAATTGATTAATCTCATCCCTGAATTTTGACAGTACACTCCAATCAACAGACGAAATTATTTCAGCCTCTTGATGATTAATAAGTGTTTTATAGTTGAGGTAATTATTATTCATTACTTATCCTTATTAACAATTAAAATGATTCAGAAAAAAACACCAAATATTTTGTTAAGTTATTGAAAGTAAAGAATGTAGATCTGAAGTAATGAGGCGAAAAACATATCAAATATAGCGATAATTTGCCTTTTTTTAAAATTTTATTGGCTTAGAAGTTACAACGTGCCAGTATTAGGCTTTTTATGAGTGTTGGAGTATAAATTTTAACCAAAAAATAACCTTAATAATAGTACAATGCACCTCAAGTAACCAATGAAAAATAGCTATTTATAACTATTTTATTTTCTTTTTTTTAGAGCGAAATTTGATTAGTGATTCGTTATGTGGTTAAAAAAGAATCACAATATCTAAGATAATTAACGAATCAACTAAATTTTTAAATCCGAAAATTGATTGCAACTCTAATGTCGAAATTATAGTATTAAAAAATGATGACGTTTAAAGTAGGCAAAACTTAAATTATCAATTATCATGAAAAATTTATACCTCTCAATTATTTCTCTTTTAATGTTATTTTCTAACATTACAAAAGCTCAAGTGGTCACAATATCTGATAGTTTTAAAGCTGAATTGATTACTCAAGGATTTGATACAAATAGCAATGGAGATATAGAGGTTAACGAAGCTGCGATACCTACATCCTTAAATTTACAATCCAAATCGATTAACGATTTAACTGGAATTAAAAGTTTCGTAAATTTGACTTATTTAAATGTTGATAACAACCAACTGAGCAACCTAGATGTATCGGGCTTAACGAAATTGACCTCATTTAGTTGCACTAACAATAGTGGTTTGACCGACATCAACGCTTCGGGTTGTATCGCCTTAACATCTTCTTCTTACAGTGGCTGTCCTGTGCAGAATTTAAATTTTTCGGGTTGTATTGCTTTGACTTCTTTTACTGAGAGTAATAATGCTACGCTATCCTCATTGAATTTATCAAATTGTACAGGGCTTACTTATATAAATATAGCTTATAGTAGCCTCTTGACTACATTAAACGTAAGCAGTTGCATTCAATTAACTACCTTACAGTGTTATTACAATCCAATTTTGACATCCTTAGACGCCTCGGGATTAACGCTGTTAACCAGTTTATACTGTCCCAATAATGCGCTTACCACATTAAACACGACAGGCTTAACGGCATTAACTTCTTTAGAGTGTTCTAATAATCAATTAACTACTTTAAACACAATTGGATTAACGGCATTAACCTCCTTAAGCTGTAATATCAATCAACTGACAACTCTTGCTGTTTCAGCGTTGACCTCATTAACCACCTTAAATTGTAATACCAATCAACTGACAACACTAGATGTTTCTGGACTAACCGCATTAACTTACTTTGATTGCAGCATCAACATCAATTTAACATCAGTAAACGCCTCCGGATGTATTGCGCTAACTTTACCAAATTACAGTAATTGTCCTGTTCAAAGTTTAAATTTTTCGGGTTGTATCGCTTTAACCTCTTTTTATGAGAGTAGTAACCCTACACTTAACTCATTGAATTTGTCCAATTGCTCAGGACTTAACACAATAATTATTTATTATAATAGTCTATTAACTACTTTAAACGTAAGTGGTTGCTCGCAATTAACTACATTACAGTGTTATTATAATCCAGTTCTCTCCTCCTTAGATGCTTCGGGATTAGCACAGTTAATCAGTTTATACTGCCCAAATAATGCGCTTACCACATTAAATACGACGGGGTTAACGGCATTAACTTCTTTAGAATGTTCTAGTAATCAATTAACATCTTTAAATATTTCTGGGTTAACGGCATTGAGCTCTTTAAACTGTAATAACAATCAATTAGCTTCTTTAAATGCAACGGGATTAACATTGCTTAATAATTTAAGCTGCAATAACAATCAGCTGACGGCTCTTGATGTTTCGGGTTTAACCGCTTTAACCCAGTTTAATTGTAGCAACAACAGTGCGCTAACCGACATAGATGCTTCGGGTTGTATTGCATTAACATCTTCCTATTACAGCGGCTGTCCTGTACAGAATTTAAATTTTTCGGGATGTATTGCCTTAACTTATTTTTCTGAGAGCAGCAACCCCACACTTACTTCATTGAATTTGTCAAATTGCATCGGGCTTACTTTTATAAATGTAGATCATAGTAGCCTCTTGACTACATTAAACGTAAGCGGTTGCTCGCAATTAACTGGATTACAGTGTTACTATAATCCAGTTCTCTCCTCCTTAGATGCTTCGGGATTAACACAGTTAACCAGTTTATACTGCCCGAATAATGCGCTTACAACATTAAATACGACAGGGGTAACGGCGTTAACTTCTTTAGAATGTTCTAACAATCAATTAACTTCTTTAAATACTTCTGGGTTAACTGTATTAACCTCATTAAGCTGTAATAACAATCAATTGTCCTCTTTAAATGTGACGGGATTACCATTGCTAAATAATTTGAGTTGTAATACCAATCAACTGACGACTCTTGATGTTTCTGGGTTAACCGCATTAACTAATTTTGATTGCAGTAACAACAGTGCGCTAACCGATATAAACGCTTCGGGTTGTATTGCGTTAACATCTTCCTCTTACAGTGGCTGTCTTGTACAACATTTAAATTTTTCGGGATGTATTTCCTTAACTTATTTTTCAGAGAGTAGTAACCCCACGCTTACGGCATTGAATTTGTCAAATTGTACAGGGCTTACCCAGATATATGTACAGTTCAATAGCCTATTAACTACATTAAACATAAGCGGTTGCTCCCAATTAACTTATTTACAGTGTTATTACAATCCGCTTCTTACGGCCTTAGACGCCTCGGGATTAACACTATTAACCAGTTTGTATTGTCCGAATAATGCGCTTACAACATTAAACACGACGGGGTTAACGGCTTTAACTTCTTTGAATTGCGACAACAATCAATTAACCTCTTTAAATGTAACGGGATTAACATTGTTAAATAGTTTAAGTTGTAATACCAATCAATTGACAACTCTCGATGTCTCAGGTTTAATAAAATTGATTTCTTTTAGTTGCAACAATAACAATAGTCTGGCTGCCATAAACGCTTCGGGTTGTGTTGCGTTAACGTCACCGTCCTACAGTGGCTGTCCTGTACAAAATTTAAATTTTTCGGGTTGTATTGCCTTAGCTTATTTTTCAGAGAGTAGTAACCCCACGCTTACGGCATTGAATTTGTCAAATTGTACAGGGCTTACCCAGATATATGTACAGTTCAATAGCCTATTAACTACATTAAACATAAGCGGTTGCTCCCAATTAACTTATTTACAGTGTTATTACAATCCGCTTCTTACGGCCTTAGACGCCTCGGGATTAACACAATTAACCGGTTTGCATTGTCCGAATAATGCGCTTACAACATTAAACACGACGGGGTTAACGGCTTTAACTTCTTTAGAATGTTCTAATAATCAACTAACCTCTTTAAATACTGCTGGGTTAACTGCATTAACCTCTTTAAGCTGTAATAACAATCAACTGACAGCTCTTGATGCTTCTGGGTTAACGGCTTTAACTACTTTAAATTGTGATTCTAATTCTATTTCGACTATAGATTTAAGAAATGGTATAACTAATTCAATAAATCTTTCGGCAACCAATAATATTCCTTTAAGCAGTATTTGTATCGATTTAGGGGATACCGTAACAGGGAGCTGGGACAATGGTATTATTCCGGGATTGGCAACACCGCCTACAGGAAACGCTATACAGACATTTTGTAACGCTGCAAAAGTATCCGATTTAGTCGCTACCGGAACTGGGATTCAATGGTATGACAGTCCATCATCGGGTACACCTCTTGAATCCAATACTGATTTAGTAAATAATACAACCTATTATGCAAGCCAAGCTTTAAATTCTTGTGCGGGAACTTCATTTTTAGCAGTAACAGCAATAATTAACATAACTCCAGCTCCAGCTCCAACCACAACACAAACTTTTTGTAATGCGGGAACAGTTTCTGATCTGGTTGCCACTGGAACAGCTATTCAATGGTATGAGGCTGAAAATGGCGGTACGACTTTGGCGCCGAATACACCTTTAATAACAGGGACGTATTATGCAACTCAAACATTAAATAATTGCGAAAGTATACCCGGAACCGCTGTTGCCGTTGTGGTTAATCCAAATGTGACTTATTATGTCGATACCGATGGCGATACTTTTGGAAATCCAGCTGTTACCCAGGTATCATGTATAGGCCAGCCGGTAGGGTACGTGATTGATAACACCGATTGTGATGATACTAACGCAGGAATCCATATAAATTGTGACAATATAACTTATGCAATTACTTGCCCAATAGATAAAATCGTGAATACTGATATTGGATTTTGTACGGCGATAGTAAATGCAATTGATCCGGTTGTAATTCCCAGTAATGCGGCATACAGTTATACCTTAAGTGGTGTTACTTTAGGTTCAGACAGTGGTAATGCCAGTGCCAGTGGATTAACCTTTAATAAAGGCGAAACCACGGTTACTTATACCTTGACAGCCGATGTTACCAAGACCTGTAGTTTTAAAGTAACGATAAATGGGGAAGTTGCGGGAGCTTTGAGTTTTGATGGTGTAAATGATTATGTGAGTATACCTGCTTTAAATCTTAACTCCAATACCGTAACTATGGAAGCTTGGATTAAACCCAAAGGGCTTCAAGATGATTATGATGGCATTGTTTTTTCCCGTTCCGGAAGCACTATAGCGGGATTTGGAATAAGAGCAAATAATGAGATTGAGTATCATTGGAACAATGATGGTTTAACTTATGGATGGCATAGTGGAGCTATTGCTTCTCCGGATATATGGAGTCATGTGGTTTTAGTTGTTGAACCTACCAAAGCTACAATATACCTAAATGGAGTAGCACATGTAAACAACGTTGTTCACGCTATTGAAGAATTTAATGGGATTACAAGAATAGGAAAAGATGATCCCTACTTATCTCAGGATCGACAATTTAAAGGTGATATTGATGAGGTTCGCATGTGGAACAGGGCTTTATGTGCCGCAGAAATCCAAAATAATATGACGGGAGAATTAACTTTGCCACAATTAGGATTAATAGCCTACTATAAATTTAATCAAGGAATAAGCAGCTGTGAAAATCCAAGCATTAGTAGTTTATCGGATTCAAGCGGTAATAATTTAAACGGAACTTTAACTAATTTTGCGCTTACTGGCTCCACATCCAACTGGGTAAATGGTACTGTAAGCGGTACCAGCCCCAGTTTTGAACATACTCCACCTGTTATTACTTGTCCGGCAGCTATTTCTGTAACCATTGATGCTCCGGCAACTACAACGATCGTTAATTTTACAGCAACCGCCACCGATGATTCAGGAATCGCTTCTATTACTTACAGTAAAGACCCAAACACAGAATTCCCTATTGGAATGACTGAAGTAATCGTTACCGCGACGGATAATAATTGCAATTCGAGTACTTGTAGTTTTACCGTAACGGTTATAGAAAATGAAAACCCGCAAATTCACTGGATAAGTATTTCAGCAGGAGTGTATCAAAACGTTGGAATAAAATCCGATGGAACACTTTGGGCTTGGGGTAATAATGCTAATGGTCAATTAGGCGATGGAACAAATATTAACAAAAATATCCCAGTACAAATTGGCATAAGTTCTAACTGGAAGAACATAGCATCAGGATGGTATCATACTATTGGAATACAATCCAATGGGACTCTTTGGACATGGGGAAATAATTGGTATGGACAATTGGGCGATGGAACCAATATAGATAAAAATATCCCTGTACAAATAGGTACTGACACCAATTGGAAAAGTATAGCAGCAGGAGAACACCACTCAGTGGCTATTAAATCCGATGGGACACTTTGGGCTTGGGGTAAAAATGATAATGGTCAATTAGGAGACGGTACATATATTAATAAAAATATCCCAGTACAAATTGGCTCTGCTTTAGATTGGCAATATGTTTCGACAGGAGGATTATTCTCTTTTGGCATCAAAACCAATGGAACTCTTTGGGGATGGGGATACAATCCTTATGGCCAATTAGGAGATGGAACAAATACAAGTAAAAATATTCCGGTGAAAATTGGAACAGACACCAATTGGAACCAATTAGTTGCAGAGTACCTCCATACAGTTGCTTTAAAATCGGATGGTACCTTATGGGCTTGGGGAGGTAATGGTAATGGTCAATTAGGAGACGGAACATATACTGATAAAAATATACCCAACCAAATTGGCACTGATAGTAGTTGGCAAACAATTGCCGTAGGGGGATATCATTCAGCTGGATTAAAATCGGATGGTACACTTTGGACTTGGGGAAATAACAGTTATGGAGAATTAGGAGATGGAACGAATACGAATAGAAATACTCCAATGCATATTACTACTGAAACTAATTTTCAAAGCATTTTCGCTAGAGGTCAACACATAGTTGGAATAAAATCCGGAGGTATGGAGTTTTGCGCCACTGGATATAATTTCTATGGTCAACTAGGTGATGGAACCAATATTTCAAAAAACAGTTTTGTCTGCATTCCTATAGCAGAGCCTTGTGTTTTACCGGTAGCCAATGCAGGTTCATCGACTTCAATATGTTCAGGCAGCCCTGTAATAATTGGTGCAATAGCAGTAGCTGGAAATACGTATAGTTGGGTTTCTAGTCCGGCGGGATTTACTTCTACCGCTGCTAAACCAACAGTTGCCCCAACGGTTACTACAACCTATACTTTAACCGAAACGGTAACTGCTACGGGTTGTGCAAAATCCAACTCTGTAACCATAACAGTCAACCCAATGCCAGTTGTTACTTTAGGAATATTTAATCCGGTATGTATAAATTCATTTCCTGTTTTTTTAACTAGTGGGCAACCATTCGGTGGATTTTATTTTGGCACAGGAGTCAGTTCTGGTATATTTAATCCTTCAGTAGCGGGAGTGGGAACTCATTTAATTTTTTATTCCTATACTGATGGCAATGGTTGCAATAGAATAGCTGATTCCTCAATAACGGTTTATGCTTTACCAGTCGTTACTTTAGGAACATTCAGTCCAGTATGTGTCGATGCAGTTGTCTATACACTATCTGGCGGTTCGCCATCGGGCGGAATCTATTCTGGAACAGGAGTCAGTTCGGGTAGTTTTAATCCGACTGTTGCGGGTGTGGGTATTCATGTAATAACTTATTCTTATGTTGATGGTAATGGGTGCAGTAATTCTGCTGTTTCTTCCATCACCGTGAATCCAAAACCAATAGTATCTTTAAGTGGTTTTCCTTCCCTTTGTTTAGGAAGTACCCCTCTTGTATTAAGCGGAGGTTCTCCGTCCGGTGGAATCTATTCCGGTACTGGAGTAGGTTCGGGTAGTTTTAATCCGACTGTTGCGGGAGTGGGTATTCATGTAATAACTTATACTTATACCGATGCTAATGGGTGCAGTAATTCTGCTTTTTCTTCCATCACAGTGGATCCAAAACCAATAGTATCTTTAAATAGTTTTCCTTCCCTTTGTTTAGGAGGTGCCCCTCTTGTATTAGGAGGAGGTTCTCCATCAGGAGGGATTTATACCGGTACAGGAGTCAGCTCGGGTATTTTTAATCCGACTGTTGCGGGAACGGGTATTCATATAATAACTTACACCTATACTGATGGTAATGGGTGCAGTAGTTCTGCTTTTTCTTCCATCACCGTTAATCCAAAACCAATAGTATCTTTAAGTGGTTTTCCTTCCCTTTGTTTAGGAAGTGCTCCTCTTGTATTAGGCGGAGGTTCTCCATCAAGTGGTATTTATTCTGGAACAGGAGTCAGCTCGGGTAGTTTTAATCCGACTGTTGCAGGAACGGGTATTCATGTAATAACTTACACCTATACTGATGGTAATGGGTGCAGTAGTTCTGCTTTTTCTTCCATCACCGTTAATCCAAAACCAATAGTATCTTTAAGTGGTTTTCCTTCCCTTTGTTTAGGAAGTGCTCCTCTTGTATTAGGCGGAGGTTCTCCATCAAGTGGTATTTATTCTGGAACAGGAGTCAGCTCGGGTA
>NZ_QCZH01000033.1 GCF_003097655.1 Flavobacterium laiguense | reverse complement strand
TTAAAACGGCTGTCAATTCAATATGTCTAGGAACGTGTCTTCTTGTTTTTTCGTCTCGTTTAACTCACATTGTGTGTTTCTCGAAGCGGGTGCAAAACTACAACTTCTATTTCTAACTGGCAAGAACATTTTGAAGTTTTTTTTGAAAATTTAATTTCGATTTCTTCAGGTTTTCTTAGCAGTCTTTCAAGGAACGTTACGCGTTTAGCGGGGTGCAAAAGTAACTTTCGTTTTCGAATCTCACAAGCTTTTTGGAATCTTTTTTGAAAATAAATTTTCTTTTTAAATTCTTCAGGCTTGTCAGGATTTCTAAGAACGTCTGCGTTGTTGCGGGTGCAAAAGTAGCACGTTTATCCGCGTAAACAATACCTTTTCACAACCTTTTTTTAAGCTTTTCGCAAAGTATTTTTTAATATACTGGTTTGTTGACGGTTAGAAACAAGGCTTTTTGAAGGTTCGCGGCTTTTTTGTAGCCTTTTTCGATGATTCCATCAAGTTTGCTCGGTTTTTGGGTTGGATTGGGTTTATCAGCGCATGGTTGGGACGCGGATTATACGGATTCGCCAAGGCGAAAACACGGATTTTAGCGGATTTTTACCTGGAATGACTTCTTCTATATATAAGGTGTGGATTTTTAGTACCCGAATAGATTGCAGATGAAGCCGATTCGCTAAAGCGAAACACAGATGAACATCGATTCTCTTTTGAAATTACATCTCATATATAAGGTGCAACTTTTCCATACTCTCCTAATTATTACAGAACACCTCTTTTACGGTCAACTTTCTTATAAAAACCGATGCCCTAGCCCTGATAGTAGTGAAAATCCTTGTTGGCCGGGGTTCGGCCAACAAGATTGAAACGGATAGCTGGAAATAGCTACTGACTATTTAAATTTCATTTAATCGAAACGAATGGCTTTGACAGGAGAAATTTTGGTAATTATATAAGAAGGAATCAATAAAACTAAAAAGCAAACTAACACTGTTAGCAAATTTAAAACCAATATATAGACTACATTAATGTAAACTGGTGCTTGGTTGACATAATAGTTTTCGGGATTTAGCTTTATTATTCCGAAATGCTGTTGAAGTAACAATAATGAAATCCCAATAAGGTTACCCCAAAACAGTCCTCTCACTATAAGGTAAAAGGCATTATATAGAAATATTTTCCTAACCGACCAATTGTTGGCGCCTAATGCTTTTAGAATCCCAATCATTTGAGTGCGTTCGAGAATAAGTACTAATAAAGCAACCACCATATTAATGGTAGCAACGAGTATCATGACTACTAATATGACTATAATATTGAAATCAAAAAGTTGCAACCACTCGAATATGTAACTGTATTTCTCAATAATCGTTTTGGTATCGAGAGTTGAGGACGTTTTTTCATACACCTGCTCCCCTACTTCTTTTATCGCATCAAAATCCTTTACAAAAACCTCAAATGCTCCGACTTGATTTGTCGTCCATTTGTTGATGCGCTGTACATGACGAATATCCCCTATAATATACGTTGCGTCAAATTGTTGAAATCCTGAGTTGAATATTCCAGTAATTTTGAATCTACGGACATTTGGCAACTGATTTTGATCTTCTTTTATAAAGAAGGTATTAAAGGAATCTCCAACTTTTAGATCTAATCTATTGGCAAGAAATTGGGAAATCACAACTTCTGGATTGACGTTTCCAGAAAAATTAGGCAATCGCCCCGAAACCAAATACTCCTTAATATTCTCCCATTGATAATCATTACCAACTCCTTTGAAAATTATCCCTTCGAAAGCTGATTCGGTTCTAATAATTCCAGCTTTACTGGCGATAGCCTGAATATGACTTACTCCAGGAACTGAATTGAAATTTGGATAGAAATCCTGATTCTTTGCTATTGGTGATAACGTGATTTCGGACTGGTTGTTATCATAGTTTGAAATTATAACATGCCCATTGAAAGCGGATATTTTTTCGCGTATTTTATTTTGTAGACCAATTCCGGTTGCCACTGAGACAATCATCATTATCATTCCGATTGCAATGGCCGATATGGCAATATTTATTATTGGTGCCGATATACTGCTTTTGGAATCTTTGGCAGTTATGAGTCTTTTAGCAATAAAATATTCTAAATTCAAATTGATATATTTTTGAGAATTCAAACAAATGTACATGAAATTTTTATCGAACTTTTTTAACCAGACGACCTGTTTAAAATTAAGAAACCTAATTCGATTGACAAACTCTTCTACTACAGTGGCAACTTTTTCTTCATTTCTTCAACTATATTAAAAGCCGCAGGACATATCGAAACGTTCTTGAGTGTCAAATCCGTAATTTGTTGAAACTTCTTTCTATCTGTATGAGGAAATTCTCGACATGCTTTAGGGCGTACATCGTAAATAAAACAAGCATTATCATTATCTAAAAAAGTACAAGGTACATTTTGCAAAACATAGTCTTGATCTTCATCTACTCGCAAATATTGCTCAATAAATTGTTGCGGTTTCTGTCTTAGATGTTTTGAAACACGTTCAATATCTGCTAAAGTAAATAATGGCCCGGTAGTTTTACAGCAATTGGCACACTTTAAACAATCCGTTTTTTTGAATTCAGCATCATGAATATCTTGCATGATGTAATCTAAATTCTTGGGCGTTTTCTTTTTTAGCTTATCAAAATACTTTTTGTTTTCGATATGCTTATCTTTGGCAAGTTTTCCTAGTTCGTTTAAAGCTGGTTTCAATTGAATATTTTGAAGTTGATTCAGCAAAAGTACTAAACTTTGAACTCGGAATTTTAAACTTGAAACTAATTTTATGAAAGATCTTTTCGGAAAAGCGATACTCGATTACCAAACCAACAACAATCCTGAGGATTTAATAACCGAAACCTCCATTTCTGAAGAAGACGAAATGAGCGTGGCCTACCTTTTTAGAAGTTATGATGAAATGCCTAAAATTGAACAAAAAGCATTGCAACTCGCAAAAGGCAAAGTGCTGGATGTTGGCTGTGGAGCCGGAAGTCACAGCCTGACATTGCAAAACGACAGAAACCTTGATGTCACTTCTATAGATATCTCAGAAAAAGCGATACAGGCCTGTACCCTTCGAGGCTTAAAACAGGCAAAAGTTCAGGATTTAATGACATTAGAAAATGAAAAATTCGACACCATTATAGTGCTAATGAATGGACCCGGAATTTGCGGAAAGCTCAAAAATATTCCAGCATTTCTTTTGAAATTAAAATCACTATTGAATCCAGGAGGACAAATATTGATGGATAGCTCGGATATTATTTATATGTTTGATGAAGATGAAGATGGCGGCAAATGGATTCCGTCAGAAAATGAGTACTATGGAGAAACCATTTTCAATATCACCTACAAAGGAGAAAAAGAGGCTCCACTTGATTGGTTGTTTCTTGATTATAATACCTTACAAAATGCGGCTTTCGCCAATGGTCTACAATGCGAGCTAATTCTGGAAGGAGAACATTACGATTATTTAGCTAAGCTTTCGATTTAAACAAAAAAAACAACATTTAAGCAAAATCAACATGGAAGATTCAGTATTGGAAAAATTGCGGTATCCGATTGGTAAATTTAAAGCTCCAGAGGTATATTCAACTGAGTATATAAAAGCGGCTATTGCAGAAATCGCATCGTTCCCAGAAAGACTTAAAGAACAAGTTATTAATTTGACCGAGGAACAATTAGACACACCCTATCGCCAAGGTGGCTGGACTATTAGACAAGTAATACATCATTGTGGCGACAGTCATATGAACTGCTACATTCGATTAAAATGGGCATTGACAGAAGAAATTCCAATAATAAAATACTACTATGAAGATCGTTGGGCACAATTAGAAGATAATTTAACGATGCCAATCCAACCCTCATTATTACTATTGGAAGGACTTCATTATAGATTAGCTTATTTGATGCAACGATTAAATTCTGTCGATTTAAAAAAATCATTCATACATCCTGAACACGACAAAGAAATACAAGTCCAAGAATTAATCGGCCTTTATGCTTGGCACGGCAATCACCATTTGGCTCATATCTCCGAACTAATGAAATTAAAAAATTGTCAAAAATTCTAAACCTATAACTAGAAAAAGGACAACAAAATATCATAATACATTTTGTTGTCCTTTTTTTAAATAATTAAATATAATTACCCTTGACTAGCTATTTTTATCGGCAATTCATATAGTACTCTAACTTTTTTACCTCTAAATTCACCTGAGGACCATCGAGGAGAAATAGAAACTACTCTTTTAGCTTCTGCGCCAGTTCCATCACCAAGATCTTTAACAACTTTTACATTTGTAACAGAACCGTCAATCTCTATGATAAAGGCCACTTTTATAGTTCCCCCGTATCCTTCATAATCAGGCATTTTAAAATTTTTTCCAATAAAATCCATAAATTGATTCATCCCACCAGGAAACTCAGGTCTCACTTCAACATCTTCATAATTATAGGGAGCATCATCAATCATAGTAGTATTGGCTTGTGCTGAGGCAAATTGCACAATAATCAAAGTGACAATCGAAAGTAAAAGTCTTTTCATAATCAAATTTTTAAATATTTAAGAATGTTTGAAAAATTAACATTCAACAGTAGGTTTTCGTAAATATAATTAAATTTCACTAATAAAACCAAATGTCTAAAAATATAAACATAAAATTATCTTATTGTTACTCAAAGAGTCTAATTGATTATTTTACGCCGTTATTAAGTAATTTAAAACGAAAAATGATTTGAAAAAAAATAATTTTAAGGAATTAAGGAATATTCAAATATTTATGTGTTTGCAAAGAAACCCTCCACTTTGGATTACTCATGACATACTCGACAATAAGAGGAGTCATTTCTTCTTTTTTACTCCATTCTGGTTGAAGAAAAAGAATAGCATTTGAATTTACTTTTTCCGCTTGTTCTTCGGCGAAAATAAAATCATGCTTATTATAGATAATCACTTTTAACTCCTGTGCATTATCATAAACGGTTTGAGTAGGTAATTTATTTTTTTTAGGAGAAAGACAGATCCAATCCCAAGTTCCACTAAGCGGATATGCTCCAGAAGTTTCTATGTGGACTTTTAAATTTTTATCTTTCAATCTTTGTGTAAGAGGAGCCATATCCCACATTAATGGTTCACCTCCAGTAATTACAATAGTATCGGCATACTTTGCGGCATTATCTACAATCAAATCAATATTTGTAGGCGGGTGTAATTCGGCATTCCAGCTTTCCTTAACATCACACCAATGACAACCCACATCACAACCACCAATTCTAATAAAATAAGCAGCAGTACCTGTATGAAAACCTTCTCCTTGAATCGTATAAAACTCTTCCATCAATGGAAGCATCGTTCCTTTGTTAACCTCTAATTGAACTTCTTTTGATAACATTATTTTAATTTAGCCTACAAAGGTAGTGAATTTAAGATTTTAGTTCCGAAGTTTCGGGAGCAGATTTTAGATTGAAGAATTCCAATAAAAAAACCGATAGCCTTTTGAAACTATCGGTTTTTTAAAATACTTAATACCTAATCTATTTTAAAGCTTTCAATGAATCTAATGCATATTGATTAGTTGGGTCAATTGCCAGTGTCTTATTGAAATATTCTTTTGCTTTTACTTTATCAGTGTTAGCATAACTAGCTGCTGAAGTGTTATAACTTTCAACAATCTTTTTTATTACAGCAGGTTTAGCCAATTCTTCAGGCCCTTTAGCAGTAACTATATTAACATACTCTTCATAATTTTTAACCATCAATTCATCATTTTCAAGCAATCTATTTGTTCTTGCTCTATAGATATAGGCTTCTTGTGTTTTAGGAGACGCTTCAATAACTACTCCAAAAGCTAAATCCGCTCTTTGTAAAGCTATTGGATCTGGTTTAACAACATCTTTTCCAGTATTATCAAAATACAAACTATTCCCTAAATAAAAATTATCTAACACATAGCTTTTTGATTCTTTATTAGAAACTGCAATTTCATAAATAGCCGCTGCTTGTTTGTATAATTTTTGCTCATACAATTTTTTACCAAATTCACTAAGACTATTTGATGAATTAACAGCATCCATCTCGTTTGCTTTCTTAACATCTAAAAGACCTTTATCAAAAAGAGCACTATCTAACAATACACCTTCCGGACTTATTGATTTTTTGATTTTCGCATAACCAAGGTTTAGATAATCAAGAGCAATAACTCTATTCGCAGGGTTTGAAATAAAACTTTCCAATGAACTGATTGCAACATCATAATTTCCATTTTGATATGCAGAAAGCCCTAAATAACGAAGTATTCTAGGATTCACTTTATCAAGCTCCACCATTTTGTTAGCTTCAGCTTCTAATGCTTTGTATTCACCAGCTAAAATTAAGAAATCAGCATGCCTCATTCTTGAATTAAGAGAATAATCAGTTAGAGATAAATATTTCTCGTAATTTGTAAGTGCTTTATCTACATACATTCTATACTTAGAAGGCTCATTTCTACCCCATAAATAATATGTTTCTGCAAATTCGCGATATACAGGTCCGTAATTTGGGTTTATTGCCACTACTTCGTCAAAAGCTTTGATCGCTTCGGTAAATGCTCTTGCTCCTTTAAGCAAAACACCTAATTGCATTTTCGCCCTAATTAAAGTGTTATCACTTGAATAAGCATTACGATAAGCAGAATAAGCCTCATTTTGGTTTTTATCACCAAAATAAGCATTACCAAGAGCTAAATTTACCTGAGGATCTAACGGATTTATAGCTTTCGCCTTATTTAATACTTCAATAGCCTTTTTGAAATCAGGTTTTAAAGAATACATATAAGCACGACCAATGTATAAATACTCTTCTACATCTTTTTTCTTAAGATCCTTTGTAGCCAATGCAAACTTTTCTTGAGCTGCAGTTTGATCTCCTTTATCAAGATCGATAAGACCAAAACCAATATTATTTAATCTTGCTCCTTCGCTTCCAGCCAATCCTTTTTGATAATAAATTTTAGCTGAATCAATATTGTTTTGAATCATATAAACATTCCCTAAATGGAAAGCCGCTGTTCCATTTGAAGGTTTTGCTTTTATTATTGATTTTAAAATAGTTTTTGCTTTTTCAAACTGTTCTGCATCTATTGCGCTTTTAGCTTGATTAATATCTTGTGCATGCCCAATTGTCACCGAAGTCAACAAAGCGATACTTAAAACTTTAATTTTATTCATCTTTATTTAATTAATTTATTTTTTACCTTCATTTGTTTGACCTCGTATTATGTTCAACTTCCTAGTTGGAACTTTAACAGGTAACAAACCCGATTTCAAAACTATTCTTTGTCCAATATCACCCGCCACAAAAGAAGCAAAACCCATTCCTAAACCGGAATATCCCTGACAATTTATTATAAACAAATCTCGTGCCATAGGATAAGTTCCTTCTGCTAAATTATTCTGAGAAGGAGCATAAAACCCTTTCCCGTCAATTCCTTTAACATTCAAAACGTTTGTGTTTTTAATAATCTCATTCATAGACGGATTTGGTTGTGACAACCAATTCACCCCGACTACTCCTATCATTCCATCATTTTCAGACACAAATTTTACAACTTCATTATTTGTATTAAAAGAAAAAATATCCTTTTCTGGCAATTTACTAATCCCGGCCAAATTATTCATATAATTTACCGTGCTTGAATTAGGATTGTCAAACACTAATCCTTTTATAGACGAATCACGATTACCTTTCATAAAACTTATAACATCTTTTAAAGCTATAATCGTGTCTTTACTATTTCTATTTGAAACAAATGCAATAGCATCTGTAGCAAATTTAGTTATTTTGGGAAATACTTTCCTTTGTTCGAAAATATTTAACTCTTTTTTAGTTAAATTTCTCGATAATACCGCAATTCCAACCTTTTTATCGAACAAAGAATTCAAAACTTCCGATTCTGATTTCGAAATTAAATTAATCTTAGCATCATATTTGCTCTCAAAAACCATGATTTCATCTTCAACAATTGGAGTAATGGTTTCATCAACAAAAATTGTCGTCGTTCCTTTTATAATAGTTTCGCTATTCACTTTCGCATCATCGCTTTTTTTACAATTGAAAAAGAAAAAACAAATGAAAAAGAAAAAAAAATATTTTACTTTGAAGAACATAATTATTCTTTATTAGAATTAATAAATCTAAAAAATCTGACAATAGAATAGCTTATTAAGACAACACCTAGAGCAATTCTGTAATTCATTTTGATATCAAACGGGAACTTATCCCAGAATATTACCATTACCCCTAAAAAAAAGTAACATAAAAAAACCAAAACGTTTATAATAAGAAGAAATCGCTCAATAAGCGATTTCTTCTTCATATTATTATATATTTCCTTAAACATTATTCTGCAGATTGAATAGTAATAGGTAGAGAATATAAAACTCTCACCTTTTTACCATTTTGCTCTCCAGGAAGCCATTTAGGACATTTGTTCAAAACTCTAATAGCTTCTTTCCCTGTTCCATAACCAATATCTCTAATTACTTTGATATCTGTTAATGAACCATCTTTTTCAACTACAAAAGTAACATACACCTTACCTTTAAGACCTTCTTCTTCTGGGGCTTGATAATTTTTACCAACAAATAAGTAAAATTTCTCAATACCACCTGGGAATTCAGGTTTTTGTTCGATCCCTGCTAAAGAGTGAACACTAGTGTCTTCCTCAATAACTTCTACTACAGGACCATTACCAACTGGTTCAACAGATAATTCAGCATTTGGGTCCCCTTTGATAGTTTCCGCACCTACTTTTTTATCTTTAATGTCTTCAATTTTTGGTGGTTCCTCAGTAACTTCCTCTGCTTTTGCAACTACTGGTTTCACAAATTTAACTTGATCTACTTTAGGAGGCGGAGGCGGAGGTGGTGGAAGATCTTTTACATCTTCAACTTTCTTCTTAGGAGGTAACTTAACCGCAGTAATTTTAATGTCATTATTTGCGTCATCAGCATTTGAATCTGGCAAATAACTCAAGATTAGCGGAGCGCTAATAGCAAGAGCGAATATAAAACTACCAATGAAAAGTGCTTTCATAGAAGTCTTACGATTCGTTTTTCTCAATTCGTAAGCGCCATACAGCTTATTACGTCCTTCGAAAACGATCTCAATCCATTGATTTTTTATTAAATCTAATTTCATTTTTTATAATTATTAGGTTATTCAGAAAAAAAGATTACTCTATTTTTTTCCTTCTAACAATTTTTGTTCCTCAGGAGAAAATTCATTTACGATAGCATAAGTACCTACTCCAACAATTGCCATTTCATCCAAAATATCAACCAAATTACGATAAGTTGATTTTTTACTAGGCTTGATAATTACAATCATCCCATCTTTTGGTTTTCCTTTAGCTGTAGAATAATTTTTCACCAATTGCCCTCTAGTAATCAACTCCTTACGTATCCCTTCTTTACCATAAGCAAAATCCTTAGGGGCTCCCCCAACAACTGGAGTAGCTAAAATCCCAACATATCTTACCAATTTACCGTTTTCCCCAAGTAAAACTGTCATCGTACGATTTTCATCAACTTTAACATCAGCCTTTGGAGCATCATCTTTTTCTTTATCTGGCAACGTCAAATCCATGGATTGAGGTTTAGACAACGTAGTGGTAAGCATAAAGAATGTGATTAGTAAGAAAGCCAAATCCACCATGGCAGTTAAATCTACCTTTGAGTTTTGTTTTTTACTTCTTACTTTGCCACCTTTTCCGCCTCCACCACCGTCGGTATTTAATTCAGCCATTTTAGTGTGTCTTTTTTAATTAAAAATTCTTTCCTCTTAAACCCGTAACCAAGTTAAAGCTATTGATTTTTTGATCTTGCAAAATATCCATTACTTGTTTTATTGCAGGATATTGTTCCTTAGCATCGCCTTTGATAGCAAATTGCAATTCTTTGTCATTAACCTCAATATTTGCAATACGAGCATTATATATCCATTCTTTCAACTGGTTGTCTAAAGAATCTTTAGGTATTCCAGGTTGACCTGCTTTACTTCTATCTGCCGACTTCATAGCCAAAATTTGACTTAAACTTTGAATTGGCACGCCAAAACTTTCCATCAAACCAAATTCTTCACTTTCCTTTGGAGTAAAAGTAACGTTGTACTTTTGCGCCATTAATTCTAGTGTTCTTTGACGAATTTCTTTTCCTTTTAAGTCAAAAAATACAACACTTTTCCCATTTGCATTCCCAATTGTCAATGTAGACAAATCAGTTGCTGGCAATTTTGTTTGCACAGTAGACTGAGGAGTATCAACCGGTAATACTTCAGGTGTTTTAGCAGTAGCAGTCAAAATAAAGAATGTAAGCAAAAGAAACGCAACATCACACATCGCCGTCATATCGGTAGATGTGGACTTTTTTTTCATTTTTATTTTAGCCATTATTTATGTCTATTATTTTGATAAAAATATATCAAAAATTAATTATTGTTTTAAACTACCTCTGAAATGTCTGTAAGTATTTACAATTGTAGTACCCGCCTCATCAATAGAGTAAGTTAAATCATCAATTTTTGATGTAAAGAAATTGTAAGCGATAATAGCCAATACTGAAGTAGAAATACCTGTTGCAGTATTAATCAAAGCTTCAGAGATACCTGTTGCAAGAGCCGCTTGATCTGGAGTTCCAGCAGAAGCCAAAGCACCAAACGCTTTAATCATCCCTGATACTGTTCCTAATAATCCTCCAAGTGTTCCTAAAGAAACTAAAGAAGAGATAATAGTCATATTTTTCTCCAACATCGGCATTTCAAGAGAAGTAACCTCTTCAATTTCCTTGTGTATCACTTCAGAAGCTTCTTCACTGTTGAATCCTTCTTTTTTAACATCTTGATATTTAACTAAAGCTGCTTTAATTGCATTTGCAACTGAACCTTGTTGTTTATCACATGTAGCAATTGCTCCATCGATATCACCAGTTTTAATGCTAGCTTGAACTGTTTTCATGAATTTATCTAAATTTGCTTTACCTGCAGCTTTTGCGATAACGATAAATCTTTCGATAGAAAATACAACAACCATTAACAACATACCTAATAATACAGGTACGATGAATCCTCCTTTAAAAACCATTCCTAAAGTATTAAGCGGATGTCCTTTTTCAGAATCACCACCTTCAAAATTCGCAGCATCTCCCATAACTTGAGACCAAATTAACCAACCTACAAAAATACATGCTACAATAATAATCCCTGAAACCATTCCTCCTCCGTTTGAAGTGCTTTCTTTTTTAACTTTAACGTTTGCCATTTTTTTTAATTTTAAATATTTATTTTTAGTTTTAATAAACTTGTATAGGAGCAAATTTAAATTTTTAGTTGAAATAAAAAAACTTTTTTTAAAGTAATCTTGTAAATTCTTTTATTCTCAATATGCAAGACCAACGATTATTAAGGGTTTTATATAATTATATTCAGTTTTTCAGTCTTATTGATAAAAAAAACCAATAATTTTAAGTACTATCAATATTTTTATTCAAAAAACCATACGAAACATAAAAAGGCAGATTTTACAGCATTCTTAATGAATTAAGAGTATTTTTTACAGTAAATCCTTAATTAAAGGATTTAAAAAAAAATCAATAACTTGCAATTGATTCTAATACAGCACTAACATGAGCAAAACAGACGATTTTATTCAGCATATAAATGACGGCTATTTATCAAAAGGGGAAAGCATCACACTGGGCGGAGCTATACTTGACGGGAAACCGTTGCCCGACACCTTTGTGAAAATCCCGTTAAAAACCTTAAACAGACATGGCTTAATTGCTGGTGCTACTGGAACCGGAAAAACAAAAACGATTCAGGTCCTTTCGGAGCAGCTTTCCTCTTTTGGGATTCCCGTTTTAATGATGGACATAAAAGGAGACTTTAGTGGAGTTGCAAAAGAAGGCGAGGAAAAAGATTTTATAAAAGAGCGCCATGCTAAATTAAACATCCCTTACTCTGTTTCGAGTTTCCCTGTAGAACTAATGACACTTTCCAAACAAGATGGCGTTCGGCTTCGCTCAACGGTTTCGGAATTTGGTCCCGTTTTATTTTCTAGAATATTAGGTTTAAATGATACCCAGGCAGGAGTAGTTTCGGTAATCTTTAAATATTGCGATGATAACAAAATGCCATTGTTAGATTTAAAGGACATAAAAAAGGTAATCAATTACATCACTGATGAAGGAAAAGATGAAATAGAAGAAAGTTATGGCAAAATATCTACTTCGACTACGGGAACCATTTTACGAAAGATAATCGAGCTCGAACAACAAGATGCCGATTTGTTTTTTGGAGAACTCTCTTTTGAAATAGACGATTTAATGCGTCTTGATGAAAACGGAAAAGGATACATTAATATTATACGATTAACCGACATACAGGACAAGCCCAAATTATTCTCGACTTTCATGTTGAGTTTATTAGCCGAAATATACCAACAAATGCCCGAAAAGGGAGATTCCGATCAACCTGAATTGGTAATTTTCATAGATGAAGCCCATTTAATATTTAATGAAGCCAGCAAAGCATTATTAGAACAAATAGAAAGTATTGTAAAACTGATTCGGTCAAAAGGGATTGGGATTTATTTTGTAACTCAAAACCCAATGGACATTCCTAGCGGTGTTTTGGCACAACTGGGATTAAAAATACAACATGCCTTAAGAGCTTTTACAGCCAATGACCGACAAGCCATTAAACAGTCTGCCGACAACTATCCAACTTCTGAGTACTACAAAACAGACGAAGTATTAACGAGTTTGGGAATTGGCGAAGCGTTTGTAACTGCCCTTAGCGAAAAAGGAATCCCAACACCTCTTGTCGCCACTATGATGCGCGCGCCCATGAGCAGAATGGATGTTTTGACCGAAAGTGAAATCCAGGAAATCAATTCAAAATCTAAACTAGTAAAAAAATACGAAGAAGTCATGGATCGAGAAAGTGCTTATGAGATGCTCAATAAAAAAATTGAGTCGGCACAGGAGCAAGTAGTCGTTGAGCAAGAAAAAAAGAAAGACAGCAATGAACCCAGTACAGCAAGCGTAGTTACCAAATCCGTTTTGAAGGTAGTAACAAGTGCTTCCTTTATAAGAGGTGCTTTTGGAATACTGTCTAAAATGTTTAAGAAATAGAGAACATCCCCGATTACCTCTTAAAACAGAAAGTGATTGGGGATATTTTTTTATAACCTCCACAAAATTGATTTAAACGTTTAAAACATTTTACTTTTATGAAAAACTCAATCAAATTAGCCCTTTTTCTTCTTACCTTATATAGTTGTACTCCAAAAACAGAAACCGTAAACTTGACTTATATTAAATTACAAATTGTTAAAACGGAGAAAGATTTCGAAAAAGCAGTAGCTGAAAAAGGGCTAGCAGAAGGTTTTTATCAATTTGCGGATTCTAATGCGGTTATCAAAAGAGAACATGACACTTTAATCATTGGTAAAAACAATATTAAAAATTATTATCTAAATCCAAAGTTTCAAAATGCAACCGTTACTTGGTCTCCTGATGCTGTAACTATCTCCGATGCCGGCGATATGGCTTCTACATACGGTAAATATGTTTGGACATCAAAAGATGTCAAAGGAAAAGAACAGGTTTCAAAAGGAGTTTTTCACACGGTTTGGAAAAAGCAAAAAGATGGATCTTGGAAATACATTTGGGATTAACTTCAATTCTTTAACGGAGAAAAAACCAATTTTGTAGAAGATCGAATAATTTCCTCTTTGTTCAATTTCATTTTTCTGAATTTACCAGCATTGTATAAATCCGACTGATCATTATAATGTTGACTAAATGGATTTCCCGATTGTCCTGTTGGCAAAATGCCCCAACTATTTTCGATATCCGAGAAATCAATTACTCTTCGACTGGAAGGCCCACCTTTTACTTTATAAAATCCATCTTCAGAAAAATCAAAAAACTGATTGTTGATTACTTCAACAGAACCCGGAACATTAAAAGGACCAACATTAAAAAAAGGCTTCAATATTGCCAATTTCCCCAAAGGGTGTTGATACTCTACGGTATGTACTTTGCTCCATTCCCATTTTGAAACAGAACTTCCCAACTGATTCTCTAATGTCGCAATAGCTTCCGTAAAAGAACTCGTTAGGATTTGGCTCCTAGTTTCTTTTTGTTTTTTCGTTGTCACATTATCCCACCAAGGTGAATTTGCATTGGCAATTTGTCTAGCAACAATTTGCTTCATAATATGTGTTCCTAAAAATTGTTTGAAAGCATCAGCTCCTAATTCGTCTTGGAAAGTGTTTTTTAGATACAAATAAATCCACTTGTTATAAATTGTAGGAGCAACATCATTCAAATTATTAGAACCATTCCAAGATTTCAGAATACCTATCGCTTCATTTTCTGTTTTGGAAAGCGATTTTAAATTCAGATTAGAAATCAAATTTTTCACAACTTCTGGAGCTACAACAGAAGTATTATCAGTAATCATTTTGCTAACCGAATTCTTATCCCAATTGGATTTTGAATCTAATAGTTGCGTAATTCTTTTTGCTCTGTCTTCCGGGAGATAATAGCCTGGATACAAAAAGCCATCAATTGCTTCGGGCTGATTGTTTGCAGAATAGACATAATTCCAATCTGGATTGACAGCCGATGGATTCTTTGAAAAATCTATATATTCTGTAATATCTTCTTTTCCGCTAGCACCATCGAGTATGAAATTGGTATTAACGCCTTTATTGTGTTTGTACAATTTACCGCTTGCCCACCAACCTACATTCCCTTTGGTATCGCCATACATTACATTCAGCCCAGGAGCCACGATAAGAGAAACCCCTTTTTGAAAATCATCAATATTCTTTGCATGCGAAATGGCATAAACAGCTTCAATAATACGAATGGGTTGTTGCGTATAAATCCAAGACATTGCCACTGGTTTTTTACTTTTTAAACCCGATAACAAATCATTCATAATTGGCCCATGATGACTTACTTTTATATTCAAAACTACATTGGCGGAATCTTTGACTTTTATTGTTTTGTTTCTAATTACATAATTGCGAAATCCTTCTTTTGATTTGTATTGATTATTTTCATTGAGATTGTTCTCTTCCTGATAAAAATCGACATCATCATTTTCGAACATTGTTAAACCATAGGCATATTCCCGATTGTGACCTAACAAAGGAAATGGTGTTCCAGCCAGATAACAGCCATATAACTCAAAATCTGGAGTTACTATATGTGCTTCATACCAAGTGCCCGGTTGCGAAAAACCAATATGGGGGTCATTGGCGAAAATCACTTTTTTATTTTTTGTTTTTGGCGGAGCAATAACCCAACTGTTACTCCCCACAAAAGGAGCTACCGGAGATTGATCAAGTAAAAGGGCTATAGATTTGGCAATAGCACCATACTCCTGTGTTTTTCGTTTTGAAATTTTAATCTGTGTAGTTTTAAAAGATCCGTCAATCCCGAAATCTTTAAGATAATCCATTCCGTATTTGTTACGAATATCAGTAAGCAAAGGATCTGTTTTTTGAGCCATTGCAAAACTAAAAGACATGTACCCAAAAACATTATACACATCCTCTATGGTAAATTTTTGTTTTTTTATCCCCAATAATTGAAATTCTATTGGAGTTGCACCTTCTTCAATATATTGATTAATTCCGTCAAGATACGCCAACGTCAACTGATAGGCCAGACTCTTTTTATCTAAATTTACAATTGCTTTATGAGAGGCTTCTTCTATACCTAGACCCACAAAAAATTTATCATTCTTTAATGCTGCCGAACCAAATATTTCGGACAATTTACCGGGAACAATACGTCTCAACAATTCCATTTGCCATAATCGGTCTTGGGCGTGTACATACCCCAAAGTTACCATAGCGTCTTTTTGTGTATTTGCATAAATATGAGGCACTCCAAAATCATCAAAATAAACCGTAGTTTTTTCTTGAATTTGTTTTAATTGCAATTCTCCCTCATATTTGGGTTTTTGATAGAAACTATAAATAGCAACTACAACAAACAGAATTACTATTATAAAAAGGAAAACAAAGAGAATTTTTTTGACTTTTTTCATTTGGGGGTGAATTATAATTGCTTCGACTTTTTACTGTACTTAAAAAGAAAGTAACCTATGGATTAATAATTTAAAACACAATCGATTTACATCAAGTACAAATAAAATAAAATCACGTCTGTTTTTAGCATTATTCTTATTGTTTTTATACAAATCCATAAATGACCATCATAAAAAACCAATTTTACACAGTTACATTACGGTTTTTTTATTATTTCGACAAAAACAAAATTAAAATCTGTATTTTTATTAAAATTATAAAACATGAAACATATTTCAAAAGAAACCATTTCCCAAATGGAGAGGATTGAGAAATTGAATTTAATTAATTCATGTACGGGATTTAAATCCGCCAATTTAATAGCCACAAAGTCTATTGAAGGTTATACAAATGTTGCTATTTTCAGTAGTGTTACAAATTTAGGAAGCAGTCCATCGCTGATAGGATTTATTGTCCGTCCGACCACTGCCCCGAGAGACACTTATAAAAACATTATGGAAACAGGTTTTTTTACCGTGAACCATATTACAATTGACATGATTTCCGATGCCCATCATACCTCTGCCAATTATGGATCTGAAATCTCTGAATTTGACAAAACCAATCTGGAAGAAGAATACAAAGACGGCATCAATATTCCTTTTGTCAAAGGAAGCCCAGTACAACTCTACTGCAAATTTGTTAATGAATATATCATCAAGGAAAATGACACTATTCATATTATAGCTTCAATCGAACATATTTTTTATGACGAAATTCTTGAACATAAAGATGGCTGGTTGCAACTAGACAAAGGAAATATAGTTGCACTGAATGGCGTCGATGGTTATTTTTTACCCAAACTAATTGATCGCTTTCAATATGCCAAACAAGATGTTCCAACAAAATCTTTTAATAAAGAAAAAGAATAAAAAATGGGAATAGCTTATATAGCTATTCCCGTTTTTTTATTTATCCAAAATTCCAGTTTTCAAAATCTGTCCGAAGTGAAACATATCTTCGTAAGATGTGTACAAAGGGACTGGTGCAAGTCTGATTACATTGGGTTCACGCCAATCGGTAATTACTCCATTTTTCATTAAATAATCAAATAAACTACGCCCCTCTCCGTGAAGCAGAACCGATAATTGACACGCTCTTTCGGATGGATTTGTTGGCGTTATAATCTCAAAAGAACCTTGAACCTCTTTGCTTATTTCGTTCAGAATAAATTCTAAATAAGAAGTTATTTTATCTCTTTTAAGAATTAATTGATCCATTCCAACTTCTTCAAACATTTCAACGGAAGCCAAATAAGGTGCTAGTGAAAGAATCGGCAAATTACTTATTTGCCAACCTCCTGCTCCCTGAACAGGATCAAAAACCGGTTCCATCTTGAAACGACGTTCTTTGTTGTGTCCCCACCAACCCGCAAATCGAGGCAACTCTTTATTGTTATGGTGTTTTTCATGAACAAAACAACCCGAAGCATTTCCTGGTCCAGAGTTCATGTATTTGTAACTGCACCAAGCCGCAAAATCGACATTCCAATCGTGTAGTTCCAATTTAATATTTCCTGCAGCATGAGCCAAATCCCAGCCTACATGCGCCCCTTGTTTGTGACCCGCTGCGGTAATGGTTTTCATGTCAAAAACCTGGCCTGTGTAATAATTGACACCGCCTATTAAGACCAAAGCCAGCTCCTCGCCTACTTCTTCAATTTTTGCCAATACATCTTCTAGTCGAATGTTATGCTCTCCCTCACGACGTTTGATTTCAATAATAACGTCTTCTGGTTTATAGCCGTGAAAATTCACTTGACTTTGAAACATATATTGATCGGAAGGGAACGCTTTTTCTTCGCAAATAATTTTAAAGCGTTTTGTTGTTGGTCTATAAAATGAAACCATCAACAGATGAAGATTTACTGTCAAAGTGTTCATTACGGTAATTTCTGTTGGCAAAGCACCAACCAATTTACTCAACGGATTGGCAAAACGTTCTTGATAATCCCACCAAGGTTTTTCGGCATAAAAATGACCTTCAACGGCAAGATTTGCCCAATCGTTCATTACCTCATCAATATATTTTTTAGTTCTTTTGGGTTGTAATCCCAAAGAGTTACCCGTGAAATAAATTACCTTTTTGTCTTTGACTTTTGGAAAAATAAATTCGTCTTGGTATTTATGTAAATGATCTTGCGCATCGAGTTGTTGTGCAAATTCTAAGGTATTTTTGAAGTCCATTTTCTCCGTGTTTTAAAGTCGTAAAAATAGAAAAAGAAAATAGAGAAGAGAGAATAGAATAGAGAAAAAAGACAATAAATGCGACAAAAAAGATAATTCAATAAAAAATCAATTCATTTGAACCTTTATTTTACATTTAAAACAACTGATTACTTCTTATGAAATGGGCTTGCGTTAGGGATAGCAATGAAAAGTTTTCAGTTTTCAGTTTTATAAACTGTGGGTTCACTTCGCTCAGTTAAGAGCAAAAAAAAATCTCGCCATTGCTGACGAGATTTATACCTCACCCCGACCCTCTCCAATTGGAGAGGGAGGAGAAAAATGCGTATTAGATAATCAACATTGCATCTCCGTAAGAATAGAATTTGTATTCTTCTTTGATTGCTTCTTCGTAAGCTCTTTTCATTAAATCATGTCCACAGAAAGCAGAAACCATCATTAATAAAGTTGATTTTGGTGTGTGAAAATTAGTAATCATGCATGTTGGGATACTAAAATCATGAGGAGGGAAAACAAATTTATTCGTCCAACCATCGTAAGGATTTAGCGTGTTGTGTGATGAAACTGAACTTTCTACTGCACGCATAGAAGTAGTTCCTACGGTACAAATTCTTTTTTTGTTAGCCTTAGCATTATTTACAATATCGCAAGCTTCTTGAGTGATTTTTAATTCCTCAGAATCCATTTTGTGCTTAGACAAATCCTCAACCTCAACAGGGTTAAAAGTTCCTAAACCAACATGAAGTGTCACTTCGGCAAATTTAATCCCTTTGATTTCTAATCTTTTAAGCAACTGTTTAGAGAAGTGCAATCCTGCAGTTGGTGCCGCTACAGCTCCTTCTTCTTTGGCATAAATCGTTTGGTAACGCTCTGCATCTTCTGGAGTTACATCACGACTGATATATTTAGGAATAGGAGTTTCTCCTAGTTCTGTCAATTTGTTTCTGAATTCTTCATAAGATCCATCATAAAGGAAACGCAATGTTCTACCACGAGAAGTAGTATTGTCAATTACCTCAGCCACTAATGAATCGTCGTCTCCGAAATATAATTTATTTCCAATTCTGATTTTACGGGCTGGATCTACTAAAACGTCCCAAAGTCTTTGTTCTGCATTTAGTTCTCTAAGTAAAAACACTTCAATTCTTGCTCCTGTTTTTTCTTTATTTCCGTACAAACGGGCTGGAAAAACTTTGGTATTATTCAAGATTAAAACATCACCATCATCAAAATAATCGATAACGTCCTTAAACATTTTATGTTCTATTGTTTGTTTCTTACGGTCAATTACCATCAAACGAGACTCATCTCTATTTTCGGCTGGGTATTCTGCAAGAAGCTCTTTCGGTAAATTGAATTGAAAATGAGATAATTTCATATTTTAAAATTTTAGAATTTAGTCCCGTCCCGAAACTTCGGGATCGGGATTAGATTTCAGAACTGTTAAAGCCCTAAAAAGTAAATCGTTTGCAAATATACGATTGTGAGATAGGCGTTGTCAAGTGTTTAGGTGTTTATTTTTCCTTTCCACACCTTATCTGACAATGTGATTGCAAAAAACACAACAAAAGCCTATGTAAACGACCATCTTTGAAGAACAATAAAACCTAAACTTTTTAAATCAGTCCAAAAATCAGGGTATGATTTAGAGACCACTTCGGCATTATCGATAATAATTGGCACTTTTAACCCCAATGGAGCAAATGCCATCGCCATCCTGTGATCATTATAAGTGGCTATACTTACGTCTTGATTAATGGTTTTTGTCGCAACCAATATCAAGCTATCATTGGTCACCGATATATTAGCTCCCAATTTTGTCAATTCAATTCGTAATGCTTCCAGTCTATCCGTTTCTTTAATTTTTAAGGTATGTAAACCGGTAAGATGACAACCAATCCCAAGTCCTAAGCAAGTAACCACTATCGTTTGTGCAATATCCGGAGTGTTGTTCAACTCCAAATTTAGGTCGGTATAAACAAAATCGTTCTGTTTTGTCAATGTGATTTTATTTCCATCGAAATGCGAAGTTACTCCCATTTGCTTGTATATTTCAACCAAAGCAGAATCTCCCTGCAAGCTCGTTTCTTTGTAACTCGTTAAGGAAATAGTGGCTGTTCGCGCCAAAGCGGCTAAACTGAAAAAGTAAGATGCAGAACTCCAATCGGATTCTACGGTCATTACTTTGCTTTCAACTTCTTTCTTAGGATGCACTGTAATTACGTTTTCGATAAAACTAGTTTGAATGTCTAAATCATTCAGCAAAGCCAAAGTCATTTTGATATACGGGACAGAGGTTATCTCTCCAACTAAAGTCAGTTCGATACCATTCTCTAATTTTGGCGCCACTAATAGTAATGCCGATATATATTGACTACTCACATTAGCCGGAATGCTAACTTTATGAGCTGTGATCTTTTGTCCTTTGATTCGAATAGGAGGATAACCTTCTTCCTTTTCATAAGTGATTTGGGCCCCTAATTGTTCCAAAGCCTCGACCAAAACTTTTATTGGGCGTTCTTGCATTCTAGGAGAACCCGTCAACACTACTTCACGACCTTCATTTACCGCAAAATATGCCGTTAGAAAACGCATTGCGGTTCCTGCATGATGAATGTCTACAATCTCGTCATTCCCACTCAATGCTTTTTGCATTACCTCACTATCATCAGAATTTGAAGTATTCTCCAAAGTAATATTTGGATATAATGCTTGAAGCAACAACAGTCGATTGGTTTCGCTTTTGGAACCGGTAATTGCAATTAGAGCCTGTAAATCGTGCTGGGTAGTTTGTGTCAGTAAATTCATTTAGGATGGATTGATGAGTATGTTAGACAAATTTATTTTAAAAAAAGGATGTACCAAAACTTTACCCTGACTTATAACATTATTTTAGTTTATCGTTGTTTTTGTGTCGGTCTTTGTCACGAATGGATTTCAAATCCATCTTTTTATCAAAAGCGGCTTGCAAATCGATTCCCGTTTGGTTTGCCAAGCACAACACCACAAAAACGACATCAGCTAATTCTTCGCCAAGGTCTTTGTTTTTATCGCTTTCTTTTTCGGATTGTTCGCCATAACGACGCGCTATAATTCTGGCAACTTCGCCTACTTCTTCGGTAAGTTGTGCCATATTAGTCAATTCATTGAAATAGCGAACACCGTGTTCTTTGATCCAAGTATCTACGTCTTGTTGGGAATTTTTCAGGTTCATGGTTGTGTTTTTACTGTTTTTTGTTTGTTTAGCCCTGTTAGTATTATTATTTACACTTTCTTTAAAACAATTTTCTCAGTTTCCTTAGCAATCATACCTTGGTAATATCCTTTTAACATCGAATAATATTCTGAGGATACTATTGGTGTATTTATCTGATGACTAATGGATAACTGTATTTTATTTCCTGATGCATTGGATATAAATTTAAAGCTACCAATATTATCTTCCATATCAAGTTGAGTTGATTTTGGAAGTGTTTCCACGACATATCCCTCTGGAATATCAATAATAATACTGTATTTATCTAAAAACGGAAAACCATAATCAATAGGGTACTCTCTTTTCTCTTGTTTAAAAGGGTTGTGCTCTTTGGTAAAAAACAACAATGGATTAATATACATTTTTTCTCCTATAAATTCACACAGATTGGTTCCTGTAAAAGAACAGGTCTCTATAATAGGCAATTGAACATCCTTCTCGTTCGTTCTTGAATAATCTGCTATTTCAATTTTTTCATTTTCATTTTCCAATTTTTCCAAATACTCCTCTTCTTTTATGTTTTCTACCTCCGATCTAAAACTCATAGCATTATGATCAGTTCGTTGACGTCTTAATTTACCCGTGATTTTACCGCTGGCATCAATTGCATACATCATAGTTATATAATCATTGGAAGCTTTTTTAGGCATCAAATCAACTTCTTCTGATGTCCCGTCTTTCCTGATTAACCTTCCCATCCAATTTAAGTCTCTAAATGGCAATACATTTGGAGTTGAAAATTTATTTGTCGCATCCAAAAGTATCATCCCTTGTATGGGCACTAAAAAGAGATGAACAAAGTTAATAAATATAAAAAGGTCGAAAAAACCAATAAAATAAGGCTCTCACAAAAAATGAGGGCTTTTTTTGTATTATTTAGAAATGTCCAAATAACATATATTACCATATAAATAACATATAAAAAAAAGCCTAAAAGAACCACTATTTTACACTTACCGAATAAAACACCTCTCAAATATCTTTAAACTCGCTATAACAAGCATTTAAAGCCGTTTTAAACCTATTTTAAACAATAAAAAAGCTCTCATTTGAGGGCTTTTTTTGTGCCATATTCTCAACTATGAGAAAAATGTAAAAAAAGGTGTTTTTATTCAATGGGTGTACCGTTGGGTGTACTAATGGGTGTACTGGTGAATGTATAAAAAACATTTGAAGTTATCCCCGAAATGTTTAAAAAGGCATACAAAAAAACTTAAAAACAGTCTGGACGTACCCCCCAAATACACATATTAAGCAATGATATATTATTAAAGAATTGAAAATCAGCCATTTATATAAAATAGCTTACAATCAATCCCCCTTATTTATCACAAATCGCCCAAAAAACACGGGTTCAACCTGTTTATACTTAAAACTTAATGAAAAATATTTTATAGCGTTATTTACCTATTTCCTCTCCTAATTTAGACCCTCTAGGTCTATCAGGATCCTCAACAGCACCTCTCGGGACACTTGATTCACGGTCTTCTATCATGGTTCTTAATTTCTTCACTTCTTGTTCCGACATAGTTGCTTTCTCGTCTTTCTCGAATGTGGCAATCTTAAACTTCAAGCCCTCTATTGTCTCCAATCTCGCTTCTGCAAGCTCTTTATAATTTTGATTATTTGGTAGATCCTCATCCTTTTTACCATCGGCTATAACTGTTCCAAAACAGAGCCAATCAAGAGAAACTTTAAAAATGGAAGATATTTCCATTATTTGAGCTAGTGTAGGCTGCAATTTCCCTTGTAGGATCTTACTAATCTGACTAGGATCAACCTTTAAAATGACGGAAAGCTCCTTTTGACTAATCTTTTCTTTATTTATCAACTCTTTAATTCTCAGTGATATACTCATATATGTAAAAATACATGGAAATAATTTCCATTTTAATTTGGTATTATGGAAATTACTTCCATATATTTGTCCCAACAATGAAACAAAGATATAAAACAAATCAATCTGTTATGACAATAGAAGAAATAAAATTAAAAACGCAGTATGGAGATTACACAACATTAGGGCAAGTACTTGGAATTAATGCTCCTGCCGCCAAACAGCGATTTTTAAGAGGTGACCAAACTGCAAATTCCGGTGATATTGACCACCCAATTCCAATTTAAAGTGAGCACCTGATTCCAATTCAAAATGACCACC
>NZ_QCZH01000032.1 GCF_003097655.1 Flavobacterium laiguense | reverse complement strand
TAGGTGGTCATTTTGAATTGGAATCAGGTGCTCACTTTAAATTGGAATTGGGTGGTCAATATCACCGGAATTTGCACTCTTCACTACGAAGAGTTTTTTTTTGTGCCAAAAGTTTTAAAGATTTTTGATTTTGCACTATTTCCAAAAATGCATCGGAGGTTATCAAATCTGAATAATTAAACCCAGATTGCGCAATAGCCCACAGATTTTACCGATCAAACGGGTTTACACGGATTTTTTAGCGCCGATTCAAAATCCTATATAGAAAATAAGAATCTGTGAGAATCAGTAGAATCCTTGACCTCAGTGGGTAATTAACCTATTCGAAATAAACCGCTATGATTCTAATGCGGATTCTGGATTAAATTCAATTTATTTGTCAATTTATATCTGCGGAAATCTGCGTGCCAATTTTTTTGACGCAGTTTTTGCAGATTTTTTTTGCCCTTTATAAAAATCTAACTAGACACCATTAGATTTAAAAAACAATACTATACTAAATTACTCCCTTGAACAAACTAAATATTTATCACAATAAAAGAGCCCTTTCATTACAAATATTACATTTTAAACACCTTTTTTTCAATAATTACCAATTATTTTTAAAAACAAAAAATTAAGTATTCAAATTAAGTATTAATACTTATATTTGCGTAGTAATACTTAATTAATGTGATTATGATTAAAGTAATAGTAGTCGGAAACGGCATGGTAGGTTACAAATTTTGCGAAAAATTCATTGCAAAATCCGGGCAAGAGAAATATCAAATTACCGTATTTGGAGAAGAACCAAGACGTGCCTATGATAGAGTTCATTTAAGCGAATACTTTTCAGGTAAGAGCGCTGATGATTTATCACTATCAACATCAAATTGGTACGAAGAAAATAATATAATCCTAAATACCTCTGAATTAATTACCGATATTAATAGAGAGCAAAAAACGGTACATACTCATTTAGAGAAAACACACACTTATGACTATTTAGTTTTAGCTACTGGTTCAGCTGCCTTTGTCCCTCCAATTGAAGGAGTGGATAAAGAAGGGGTTTTTGTGTACAGAACTATAGAAGATCTGGATGCAATTATGGCCTACGCCAAAAAAATAAAACAAAAAGGCGCTACAGAAGCCGCAGTCCTTGGTGGCGGATTGCTTGGACTTGAAGCTGCTAAAGCAGTATATGATTTAGGATTAAATCCACATGTAGTAGAATTTGCTCCTAGATTAATGCCCAGACAACTCGATAAAGGAGCGAGCGATATGCTGCAATCTAAAATCGAGGAACTAAATATTGGTATTCACCTTAACAAATCAACTCAATATATTGCTGGAGAAAACGCCATAACAGGAATGATGTTTGAAGGGGATGAACTCCTAAAAGTAGATATGTTGGTAATTTCTGCGGGGATAAAACCACGTGACGAACTAGGAAGGGTTTCTGGACTTGAAGTAGGTGTACGCGGAGGAATAGTAGTAAATAATCAAATGCAATCTTCAGACCCATCGATCTATGCGATAGGAGAAGTTGCACTTTACAATCATATGATTTATGGTCTTGTAGCTCCTGGATACGAAATGGCAGATGTAGCCGCCGAACAAATCCTTCAAGGAGATAAAACGATGAGGGAAACCATCGATATGTCTACACAATTAAAATTAATTGGTGTTGAAGTTGCGAGTTTTGGTGATCCTTTTATCGAAAACGAAGGCGTAACAGCTATCGTTTACGAAAATAAATTCAACGGAATTTATAAAAGAATCAATGTTACCAAAGACGGAAAAACACTTTTGGGTGGAATTCTTGTGGGTGATTCAAGCGATTATAATGGACTATTCCAAATTTACAGCAATGCTATGACCCTGCCAAAAAATCCGGAAGATTTGATTTTGGGCTCAAGAGGTGATGAAGCATCTACTTTAGGAAGCGTTATAGATTTGCCGGACACTGCCGTAATTTGTTCCTGCGAAAATGTGACAAAAGGTGCCATTTGCTGTTCAATAACAGAAGGAACCTGCGAAACTTTATCAGATGTTGTGAAATTAACAAAAGCAACTTCAGGTTGTGGAGGTTGTAAACCAATGGTGGTTGATTTAGTTAAAGAAGCTCAAAAATCAATTGGTAAAGAAGTCAAAGAAAGCATTTGTGAACACTTTCATTTCACCAGACAAGAATTATTTGATATCGTAAAAATCAATAAATATACTAATTTTTACGAAGTTGTTGATCACCATGGAAATGGAGATGGATGTGAAGTTTGTAAACCGGTTATCGCTTCTATTTTCTCAAGTATCTACAATGACACCGCTAACAAGCACGTAACCACTCAAGACACCAATGACCGATTTCTGGCTAACATCCAAAGAAACGGAACCTATTCAGTGGTACCAAGAGTTGCAGGAGGCGAGATTACTCCGGACAAATTAATTGTTATTGGAGAAGTAGCCAAACAATTTGATTTATACACCAAAATTACGGGAGCACAACGTGTCGATTTATTTGGGGCCCACCTGAATGATTTACCAAAAATTTGGAAAATACTAATTGAAAATGGTTTTGAAAGCGGACATGCCTACGGAAAATCATTAAGAGCTGTAAAAAGTTGTGTAGGTAATGCTTGGTGTCGTTACGGAATGGATGATAGTGCCGGATTTGCCATTGAACTTGAAGACCGTTACAAAGGTATTCGTGCACCTCACAAAATTAAAGGAGGAGTTTCGGCTTGTATTCGTGAATGTGCTGAAGCAAGAGGAAAAGATTTTGGACTAATCGCTGTGGAAGGCGGTTGGAATCTTTACATCTGCGGAAACGGTGGAGCCAATCCAAAACACGCTGTTTTACTGGCAGAACAAATTGATAAAGCAACTGTTATTAAATATTTAGATCGTTTTTTAATGTATTACATCCGTACAGCCGGGCCTTTAGTACGTACTGCAACTTGGCTGGATAAATTGGAAGGCGGATTGGATTATTTAAAAGAAGTTATCATTCACGACCGTATTGGTATCTGTGAAGCATTAGAATCTGAAATGGAATCACTTGTTGGAACCTTTGAATGTGAATGGAAACAAGTGCTTGAAAAACCAAGATTAATGAAACGTTTTAGTCACTTTGTTAATTCAGATGAAACGGACGATAATATTGAATACGTACCGTTAAGAGATCAAAAAATGCCAAAACCTTGGTAAAAAAACAATTAAATTCTTTCCAGTAAACACTACTTCAACGACTTTTTCTGGTATTTCGTAGCCATTAAAAACCGTTGAAATTATGAAAAGATAAAAAAATAAAATTATGGAAAATATATTAAACGATTACAAAGCTGTTTCTTTAGAAGAAGTTAAAGTTTGGTTTAAAGCCGGAAAAATAAAAGACTTTCCTAGTAATAGAGGGGGATGCATCAAATATAAAAACAAACAAATTGCCCTTTTTAATTTCGAAAGAAGAAATGAATGGTACGCTTGTCAAAATGCTTGTCCTCACAAAATGGAAATGGTACTATCAAGAGGAATGACAGGTTCAGCAGACGATATTCCTAAAATTGCTTGTCCAATGCATAAAAAAACATTTTCGCTTGTTGACGGTTCAAACCTGAATGGAGATGATTTAAAAATTGCAACTTATCCCGTAAAAATTGTCGACAATGAGGTATTCGTTGGCTTTTTGGATTAATTATGTATCTTTGATTTTAAACATTTCAAATGACAACAACACCATTCCAGAACGCAAGCGCATGGATTGATGCAGAGAATGCTCAAGATCCAAACCACGAAATATACCAATCTAAAACGCATCCAAAAGAATTATTATATTCTAATCGAATGTATCAAAGACTGATGGATTTTCATCCAAATGCCTCCGAAGCAGTTCAGATTGCTTCTAAAGCGCAACACATTTGCCGATGGAAAATTGCAAGGGAATCCTATCCAATGGATCGTGTGGGGTATTTAAAATGGCGTGAAGATTTGAAAAAATTTCATGCCAAAACAACAGCCGTTATTTTAACGAAAGCGGGTTACAAAGAGGAATTTATTGCCAGAGTTTCTTTTCTAATCGAAAAAAAATTACTTAAAAAAGACGAAGAAACCCAACTTTTAGAAGATGTAATATGTCTTGTGTTTTTAGAATATTATTTAGACCCTTTCGTACACAAACACGACAGGGAAAAAATGAAAAACATTATTCTGAAAACCTGGAATAAAATGTCTGAAATAGGACATCAAGAGGCACTTAAAATAAACTTCAGTCCAGAAAATCTTGAATTGATTAAAGAGGCTCTTGGACTGTAATTTGATTTCGTTATGAACAACAGAGCCAAAGAGTCCATCGATAAAATTACTTTCAAAAAATTAAGGCGGTTGTATCTTTTCGCCCTTTTGACCATTGCCATTATGGTAGCATTGAGTCAAATTCTCATTCAATACAATCTCAAAAGTCAGTTAAGTGATTCGCGAATAATCAACATTTCCGGAAAACAAAGAATGTTGAGCCAAAAACTGGCCAAGGAGGTTTTAATTTTGAATTTCGTAACCGATACGACCAAAAAGAATGAGGAAGTCATTCGTATCAACGAAATACTCTCACTTTGGAAAAGCACCCATTACAATTTAGAAAAAGGAAATGACATCCTTGGTTTTCCCAAAGAAAAAAGCACCAATATCACACAGTTATTTGCTTCAATAAAACCTCATTTTGATACTATTGTTAATGCAACATCTCAATTTTTAGATAACATTAAGCGAGGTAAAAATCTAAATAAAAACCAAAAGTTAGTTCAAACGATTCTTGAGAACGAAGGGGATTTTCTTTTGAAAATGAATCAAATTGTAAGTGAATATGACAAGGAAGCATTGGATAAAGTGACACTCCAACGCAAAACAGAATATGTAATTTTTGGATTTACTTTATTGGTTTTATTACTAGAATTTCTATTCATTTTTAAACCAACAAACCATAAAGTCGAAAAACTTATTTCGAAACTTCTATTATCCGAAAAGAAAGCTTTAGAACTAGCCTACAACACCGAAATAATAAGCGAAATAAAAGAGAATTCGGTAAAGGAATTAAAATCGCTCAATTATGCCATGGAAAACACGTTGCTCTATTGCCGTGTTGCCCCTAATGGCTCTCTGATACACATTGGCGAAAAATTCTCAAAACTGCTTCAGTACAACCCATTCATTTCAGATAAAACGTTCTCTCAGGTTTTAACGCCAATTGAAAAGGAACAACTCATAATCGATCGAATTATTTCCGAAAAACACCGCAGTGGCTGGCAAGGAGAGATCAATATAACCAATAGAAATGGGGAGTCTCTTTGGCTGGATCTATCAATGGTTCCTGTGACCATAAAAAAAGAGGAATCCGAATTGTTAATTGTCTGTTTTGATATTACTGAGCGTAAAAAGGCAGAACAGGAAGTAGAACGCTTGAATACCGAAAATGTAACCGATAAGATCAATCAGCAGAAAATCATTTCGAGTAGAATTGTCGAAAATCAAGAAAACGAACAAAACAGGATTGCCAAAGAAATTCACGATGGAATTGGACAAATGCTTACCGGATTAAAATTTAGTCTGGAAAGCATCAATCTGGACGACAAAGAAAAATCAGCTCAAAAAATAGAATACCTAAAAAAATTATCGCTAGACATCATTAAAGGAGTTCGTACCGCCACTTTCAACTTGATGCCGCCGGAATTGAGCGATCATGGCATTGTTTCGTCCATTGCAAAATTGACTCAGGAATTATCAAAATTAACAGGTAAGAACATTCTTTTTTATAACAAAACTAACTTTGATCAACGATTGGATTCCTTGATTGAAATCAACATTTATCGACTAACACAAGAAGCAATCAACAACGCCATAAAATACGCCGATTCCACACATATTATAGTTCAATTGTCTCATAGCAATTCTATTTTAGGTATCACTATAGACGACAACGGAAAAGGTTTTGATGTTAATGCGGTCGAGAAAAAGAGAAATAGCGAATCCGGAATGGGATTGCTTTTCATGAAAGAAAGGATTCAATACATTAACGGTCGGGTTTTCATTAACTCTATCCCTGGTGAAGGAACCCGAATTACTTTCAATATTCCTATTTGAAATTTGCTTTTTCTTTTTTTTGTCTTTTGTTTAAATTACGTACCTTAGCCATTCTTTTAGGTTAATATACGTAAAAAATAAGATTTTAAAATTAAGTAAGTTATGAGTAATACTATTCGAGTTGTTCTGGCAGATGATCATGTATTCGTGAGAGATGGCATAAAATCATTATTAGAAAACGAAGCCAACATAGAAGTTGTAGGTGAAGCTACTGATGGTTTGGAAGCATTAAAAATAGTAGAAATCAACAAGCCCGACTTACTGATTTTAGATATTCGAATGCCAAATATGACAGGTATTGAAGTGGTTGAAAAACTAAGAAGCCAAAACAATACGGTAAAAATTGTTATGCTTTCTATGCATGAATCAGAAGAGTACGTATTAAAATCAATTAGAGCTGGAGCTGATGGTTATTTACTCAAAGGTTCCAGTAAAGAAGAATTTCTTAAGGCACTTCATACAGTTGCCAATGGTGGAAAATATTTTAGTGGCGATATTTCTTCTATATTAATTAACCAACTTGGTAATCCAGTTGCGTTAACAGAAACTAAACAAACATTAGAAGAAGAACAGCAGATAACCAAAAGAGAAAAAGAAATCCTTAAACTTTTGTTATCCGGAAAAGGGAATAAAGAAATCGCCGAGGCTTTGGACATCAGTAAACGAACTGCAGAAGTACACCGTTTTAATTTGATGAAAAAATTGAAAGTAAAAAATCTTATGGAACTTTCTAATAAAGCAACTGAATATTCTTTGATTTAACCCGTTGGGTGTAATTCTGTTTAAATAAAACATAAACCACATAGATACATAGATTTATAACTAATAATTAAAGAATGAATAGAAAATAGCACTATTTTTCACATAGATTGACTATGTGAAAAGTAAAACATCTATCAAACTCTTTTCAAAAAATATAAATTCTATGTTTCTATGTGGTAAAAAAAACAATTACACCCAACGGGTTTGATTTAAACATTTTATACCTTTATTTTTTCTGCCATTAATTTAAAGAAAGTGGTTTGGGACTTAGACACCCGAGTGAAACGAACGGACGAAGTAAAGAGTTGCTAACTAAGAAAAACCTTGACAATGGAACGCGGATGACTCGGATTGGCTAAAGCCAAGACGCAGAAAAAAAACGGATTTTAAAAAGAGTTAGATAGAATTCAAAAAGATTTTCACTGATTTCTCTAATCTGTGAAAATCTTTTAAATCTGCGGCAAAAATTATTGTGTTCCTATTTGTTATAGATAGTCATATTATTTTTAGGCCAGTGCGTATAGTAACCTATTAAAATACTTACACAAAGATAATAATTACGTATAAATACGTAATTATTTTTAAAAACCTGCGAAAACACAGATTTTAAATAAGTCTTAATACTTAATTTTGTTTAAAAATATAAGTATTATGAAAAATTCAAACTCATTATCCCAATCGCATAAAATTTTGTTTTTAAATACACTTGCATTTACGGTATGTTTTGCTTGTTGGACTTTAAATGGTGTTTTAGTAACTTTCTTAGTAGACAACGGTATTTTCAAATGGAGCGTCGTTCAAGTGGGCTGGCTTTTGGGAATTCCAATTCTAACGGGTTCTATTATGCGTTTGCCAATAGGTATTTTGACAGATAAATTCGGTGGAAAATATGTATTCTCGATCTTACTCCTCCTCTGCTCTATTCCCTTATTTCTGCTTCCCTTAGCTGATAGCTTTTTTATGTTTGCACTTTTAAGCTTTTTGTTTGGTATGGTAGGAACTAGTTTTGCTGTTGGTATCGGATATACCTCGATTTGGTATCCAAAAGAATGGCAAGGTAGAGCATTGGGGATTTTCGGAATGGGAAATGCGGGTGCAGCCATCACTACATTTCTAGCACCTTCATTATTGAATCATTTTTCGGTAGAAGATCCTCAAAATGGCTGGAAATTATTGCCTGTACTCTATGGTGCTGCATTGGTAATTATAGGTGTCGTTTTCTTGTTTTTTGCAAAAAACAAGAAAATAGAGAACCAAACAAAAAGCGTTACTCAAATGCTTCAGTCTTTAAAAAGTGTACGTGTTTGGAGATTTGGCGCCTACTATTTCTTAGTTTTTGGATGCTTTGTTGCGTATTCCCAATGGTTATTACCAAACTTTATGAACGTATATCAAACCAGCCTTGTCATGGGCGGATTATTTGCCACGATGTTCAGTTTGCCATCTGGAGTGATTCGTGCTTTTGGAGGGTACTTATCGGATAAATTTGGTGCCCGAAAAGTGATGTATTGGGTATTATCGTCTTCGGTAGTATTGAGCGCTTTATTGATGATTCCAAAAATGGACATTACCACAACAGGTCCTGGCGTTTTGGCCACCAAAAAAGGAACAATCACAATGGTTTCTAATTCGAATGTAAAAATTGGAGATACTGATTTTCTCATTGCCCAAAAGAAAATAGAACCACAACAAAGCTCCATATTTCCTATTCGAACTTCTTGGCAACAAGTTGTTGTAAACCAAAATCAAACGGTCAAGAAAAAAGAATTGGTTGCTAAAGGAATTACTCATATTCGCTTTGATGCCAACATGTGGGTGTACTTAGTTTTAGTAATTGGTATTGGTATTTCTTGGGGAATTGGGAAAGCGGCCGTTTACAAACATATTCCTGAATATTTCCCTACAGAAGTGGGTGTTGTAGGCGGAATGGTTGGTATGATTGGTGGTCTAGGCGGTTTCTTTGGACCAATTATCTTTAGTTACTTATTGACAGCCACTGGAATTTGGTCCAGCTCTTGGATATTTATCCTCCTATTCTCCGCAATTTGTTTGATTTGGATGCACTATACGGTAACGAAAATTATGAACGAAAAACAACCTATACTATCCAGAGAAATGGACCATAAAAAATAAAATATACTTTTTTGAATGTGTTAATTTGGTTAAAAAATTGTTATCATACACAAAAAAACTTCATTCAAAAAAGACCCCTAAAACTTTCAATTCCTCTAGAAAGTTTTTACTTCATACACGGGCGTAAGACTTCTTTCCTATTACGGTTTTGCGTCTTGTGTAGAAGCTAAAAAAATGAACCGCAAATTCACAGATTAAAAGCTGTGGGTTTGCGGTTTTTGTTTTTTTTAACAGTATTTAAGTTATAATTACATTTAGTTTAGACGTATATTTGATTTTTAAATGAATGCTTGTGACTTATAAGTTGCGTGTATTTGTGAGTTAGTAGCTAGTTAAAACGATCCGCTGTAAAATTTAATATAAATAATTAAAAATGAAAAAAGTAGCTTTATTACTCTTATTGGTTATGAATTTAATTTCGTGTCAATATTTATCACAATTAAATTCTGACAAGGAATTAACTAAAATTATAGAAAGTAAGATTAAAGATAATTCAATGAAAATAGATTTGACCAAGATTGACAACATTGATTATGACAAATTATTAATTTTAGAACCGTATTCAAACATACAAAAAACAGAAATAGAACTGAATATTGATTTATCAAACATAAGTAAAAATTATATTTGTAATTCAGACGGAATAAATCTATTAGTTTTCTTAAAAAACGGAAAATCAATTAAAATATCTGAATTAAATAGGACTAATGGTGATTTTAAAGATTGTAAAGTTTTTATAAATAGAAAAAATGCATTATTTGAAAAGAACGAAAAAGGAATTATAGCTTTAATCAAATAATTATGAAGAAATTATTTCTCATTTCAGTATTACTTATAACGATAAACGTTCTCGGACAAATAAAGCCAGAAAAAGTTAACGGATTAAAAATAGAAAATCAAGAAGCTGTATTTAAAAATGACACAATTATTAAAGTTGTATATAAAAAAGAAATTGAGAATAATAAAAAGCCTGCTTATTTTATAAATGGAGAACTAACTAATGAAAGTATTTTAAGAACTATAAATCCGAATGAAATTGCAACTGTGAATGTTGAGAAAAAAAATATTGAAATCGAAAATGTAAAATACCACGAACAACTTTATATTATAACTAAATCAACATATAATCCTAAATTAATTTCATTAAATAATTTAAAAGCAAAATATACAAACCTAAAAAAGAATTCAACAGTTTTTAAAATTGATCACAATATAATAAATGCTGATTATGATAATTTCATAGTTGATGAAAAATTTATTTTGAAAATTATTGTTGAGAAGTTTGAAAACAAGAATGAAAAACTGAATGTGAATTTTATCAATTTGATTACTAAATCCGAAGAAAATATTAAAAAATCGAAAGAAATAATATTACGTGGGAAAGATGAATTTGCCGTAAATAAATAACCATCTGTTAACCGCTACTACAAAGGATTTGGGCAAGTTGTGCATAACAAACTAATAAATTCATAATGAAAAAAATTATAATCTTTCTCTTTATACAATTGACATTTATCTTATGGCTTTTGTATTTTTATAAATCACGTTCTAAAATTAAATTGTCTAACAGTCGAATTGCATTTTACTCATCCGTATTTTTTTATTTCTCAATTATAGTTTTAGTAATAATTACAAAAATTAGTTTACGAAACAATCTCGATTCTTTCGATTTAAATGAAGATGGTTTTTTTTCAGGTAACGAAATAACTGATGACCAAAGAAAGGCTTTAGAAAATGTTAGTTCAGATACTGGGCCAACTTTTGCTCCAATTATTGGAATATTGTACAGTTTAATATATTTCTCCATTTTATATATTAGTTTGAAAATATTTCGCGAAGAAAAATAAAACCTGCTGGCACCGCTTGCTACAATTATTTGGATAATTGTCTTAATGGGAAAAATAGTTTGGTATTTGGAAGTTTTGGCAAATCCGAAAATAAGACTTAATTTAGTCCCAAACCACTTGTAGCAAGGGAAAGTTGTGAAAAATGCTATTAAACACCGTAAAATTAAGGAAATACTATTTGAGAACTACATATTTAAAATCACTCCAATGAAAGCAATTTTTACAATTTTAATTTTAATTTCCAATTTAACGTTATTCTCTCAAGTGGACAAAGCGGCTGGAGATTACCTACTTACACTTAAAACTAAAGAAAATGACTTATTTGAATATAAATTGACTTTAAACGAAGATGGAACATTTTTCTTCCACTATTATTCAAACATTAAACAAGGAATTCCACCCGAAGTAAATAAATACGGTAAAGGGAAATGGACTATAGAAAACAAAGTGATTTCATTCTTTTCCGATAAACAAAAAGACTTTGATGAAAAACATACTTTGGACTTTACTAATTCCAAGGTGAGATTTGTAATAAAATCTCCTAGAGACAAAACGGACCAAATAATTAAAACAAGGCTTCAGTTCTTAGATTCTGAGATCTTCTGGATGGAAAGAATTGAAATATTTAAAATATAAAAACTCAGACAATAAAATTTGAAAATGACGAAAGCACTTATAATTATTGACATTCAAAATGACTATTTTGAAAATGGTAAAATGGAACTTGTTGGATCTGAAAAAGCAAGTAAAAACGCTAAAACTATACTTGAAATTTTTAGAGATAAAAATTTACCAATTGTTCATATACAACATATAGCGACAAGTCCCACCGCAACCTTTTTTTTACCTGATACCGAAGGTGTTAAGATAAATAAGAATGTAGAGCCAAAGGGAGACGAAAAAGTAATTATTAAGAACTATCCAAATAGTTTTAGAGAAACGGAATTGCTCGATTTTTTAAAAAGCAAGCAGATTTCAGAGTTAGTAATTTGTGGAATGATGACTCATATGTGTATTGACACGACCACGAGAGCAGCATACGACCTTGGCTTCAAATCGATTGTAATTGGAGATGCGTGTGCGACAAAAGACTTAGAACTTGATGGAGAGAAAGCAAATGCAAAAGAAGTTCAAATTGCCTATTTATCTGCTTTGGACGGAACTTTTGCGGAAATTCAAAAGACAAATGATTTTATCGGCTAATACTAATCAAGTGGGTAAAATAAAGCACTGATATTTTTCAGATTAGACCTAACAGTTTTTTAAAACCTGTTAGGTCTAATCTGAAAGCCAAAAAAATATAGATTCAGACCTTGATTCATTTTGTTTACTTTTCCATAACAAAAATATCCCCGCAATGCCAAACCATCACAGGGATATTACAATAAACCAAATCTAATTTTTATAGACCATTCCCATATCTTCAATAGAGAATTTATCGGTTAACAAGTGCAGTAATTTATCTCTTAGCTCGATATATTCGGGCATTTTTACGATTTCGATTTTGTTTCTGGGTCTTGGTAAATGAACTTCGACAATTTCTCTAATTGTTGAGGCAGGACCGTTGTTCAAAACCACAATTCTATCGGACAAAAACAATGCTTCTTCGATATCATGGGTAATCATAACAATCGTTTTGTCTCTATTGTTTAAGTTCCATAATTTCAAAACTTCTAATTGCATGGTTCCTTTGGTAAGTGCATCGAGTGCGCCAAAAGGTTCATCCAACAATAAAACACCCGGATTGATGGCAAATGCTCTTGCGATTGCCACTCTTTGCTTCATTCCTCCTGACAATTGTCCCGGTAATTTATCTTTATGCTCAAATAAATTAACCATTTTGAGGTTCTGCTCTACTATTTCATGTTTCTCTTTTTTAGAACCATTCATTACAGAATCTACTGCCTGAAAAATATTTTGTTCTACCGTCATCCAAGGCAGTAAGGAATAATTTTGAAACACGATTCCTCTATCTGGTCCCGGTCCTTTTATTTTTTGATTGTCTAATTCAACCGTTCCGCCTGTTGGGGTAAGCATTCCTGCAATAGCGTTCATTATCGTTGATTTTCCACAACCGGAATGCCCGATGATGGATACAATTTCTCCCTTTTTGATGGACAGATTAATATTTCTTACTGCAATATATTTCCCTTTTGGAGTTGGAAACGAAATTTCTAAATTTTTGATTTCTAAATAACTCATGATGTTTTTTATTTAAATGATTACCCTTTGTATGCAACTTTGTTTTCGAAATAAGTAAATAATTTATCAAAAAGTAATCCTACTGTACCAATGATGATAATGGCAGATATTACTTTTTCTAAACTCAAGGCATTCCAGCTGTCCCAAACAAAGAAGCCAATTCCGGCACCACCAGACAACATTTCACCTGCTACAATGACCAACCAAGCTACGCTGATACTTAAACGTAACCCTGTAATGATATGGGGTAAACTATAAGGAATCAGTATTTTAGTCAGATAACGCATTTTGGAAAATCCAAAAGCCTTAGCCACATTTTTATGATCCTGTGGGATCGATGCCACACCAAAAGAAGTATTGATAAGTGTAGACCACAATGAGGTAATAAAAACAATAAATATGGTAGCCATACCAGTATCCTTGAACACAACCAAACCTATTGGGAACCAAGCTAACGGTGAAACGGGTTTTAAAAGCTGAACTATTGGATAAAAAATTTGTTTGCAAATAGTACTGGCTCCCATTAAAATCCCGATTGGAATGGCTATTAATGAACCTAACAAAAAGCCCATCAAAACTGTTTTTATGGAACTGAATAACTGCAATCCGATTCCTTTATCATTGGGCCCGTAATCATAAAATGGGTCGCGAATCATTTCGTATAAAACAGTTAGCGTTGCTTTTGGATCTGGAAGGGCTCCCTTGGTATAATAACTCAATAAACTCCAAAACCCTCCAAAAACAAACAACCCTACTCCTGCCAAAAGCAATGATTTCGATTTTGTAACTAAAGTATTTAATGCTAATTTGAGTTTGTAATTTTCGGCTGCGACACTTTTTTTAATTTCTGTCGAAACATTGATTTCTGAATCCAGTGCATCAATGGTTAGTGTGTTTTTATCTGACATTGTAATGAAATTTAGTTTAATTAAGGGTTTGTGTAGAAATAAATGGTACTTTTTTGGCGAAGTAATTTTGTTTTTTTTCAAGGCGTAAAATCTTTTAATAGCAGGGCTATTGAAAAATTTTACAACGAAGAAAAAGGGCAAAAGAACGAGACAAAATGGATCAGTTATTTTTACACAGACCCTAAGGTGTTTCTAATGCCTCACAACCCTCTCTAGAAGCAGAGAGAGTAGAGACAATTTTATTTTTTATCTTTTTACTACTTTTAAATAAGCCGCAGGATTTGATGGGTCAAAAACGGTCTTGTCCATCGTTAGAGAAAATGGTTTCATATCATCATTGGGAACTTTTACTTTCATGCTCATGGCCACTTCTTCATATAAATCTTGCAGAATTAATTTATCAGCAATCGCTTTGTAATTAGGAGCTTCTTTCAAATATCCGAATCGTACATATTGTGCCATTGCCCAAATTGCATAGGATTTACGAGGATAATTTACCATTCCGCCTTTGTGAAACAGCATATAATCTTTAGCATAAACCTGAACCCCTTGATTGCATCCTAAATTATAATCGCCCATCAATCTGGATTCTATAACATCTGCCGAAGTATTTACATAAGGAGCTCTGCCAATAATTGCCGCCGCTTTTTTGCGATTGACAGGATTGTCAAGCCAGATACAGGCTTCCATAATTGCTTTCATCACTTTTTTGAGATCTTCTCTGCGTTTTGAACTGAATTCCTTATTGACAACCAATGCTTTTTCTGGATGGTCTTTCCAAATGTCTTGTGACGCAATTTGAGTAAAACCAACTCCTTGTTTTACAGCAACTCCACCCCAAGGTTCTCCTACACAATATCCGTCCATGTTGCCTACCTTCATATTAGCGACCATTTGCGGAGGCGGAATCGTAATAATTTTTACTGCTTTTTGATTAAGACCCGCGATAGACATCCAGTTACGCAACCATAAATCGTGTGTTCCACCTGGGAAAGTCATTGCAAATGTTACTTCTTTTTCGGCTTTTAATTTAGCAGCTACAACTGGAGTTACTTTGTTCATTTGTTTAAAACTTACTTTCCCGCAAAAATCATTAGAAAGCGTTATGGCCTGACCATTTATGTTTAGCATCATTGCGATCATCATCTCTGATCCTGCTTTCCCTCCTACTCCTGTGTATACTGAAAAAGGCATGGAATACAGACAATGTGCTCCGTCTAGCTCACCTGTTAGTATTTTGTCACGTACATTTGCCCATGAAGATTCTTTGGTGACTACAACTTCAACCCCATATTTTTTGAATAAACCCAACTCTTTTGCCATGACAATTGGCGAACAATCCGTTAAGGGAATAAAACCCAATCGAACAGGATCATTTTGAGCCGTTATTGCTGTAAAAGTGGACGCCAATACTGCAAACAAGGTTAACATTGCTGTTTTAAAAATCCTCGTTTTCTGTTTTTTTATAGTTTTCATTTTAAATGGATTTAAAAGTTAATTTTCATTATTTCTTAGCTAAAAAATTTGGCTTAATATTCAGCATCACATAAGCAAATTGTGGAGTAAGATCTGGTGTGGCAACATTTTTAACCGCTGCCGAAGCCATAGAATTTGTGGCTTTCATTATAGAATACCCTGCTTCGATGTTGATCATTTTCGTTAAATTGTATTTCACTAACAAATCAACCTCAGTCCCTAAATAAGAGTTTAATTTCCCGCCAGCGCCATTAGACAAATTATTGGCAGCTTCAAATCCATGAATGTCTAATAAGAAAGTAAGGTTGTCTTTGGCGTTGTATTTCATTTTGAAGAAATAATTCAGCAATCCTTGTTTGCCAAATGGACTCGCGACATAGAAATAATCCATACTCCCCCAGAATTTGTGTGGTGTGCCGTAAAGAGGATCAAAAAGATTACTTTTTGAATCGGCGGTAACCGCTTTTGTTCCGTCAGTTCCGGATAGATAATCAATTCCAGGGCCTACAAATAATTTTCTACCCACTTGTAATGTTGAAGTTACTGAAGCCAGACTAGCACTTATCGATCTACCATCTTTGTCATGCCCTCCTTGATAATAAAAGCTTCCCGTAAGATTCAGTTTTCGGGTAACGGCTGAGTTAAAGTAAATTCCAGTAGTATTACGGCTCCATACTCCGGTTCCATACACTTTAGAAGTTACTGCAGGTGTTCCCGAAGTTACATTGGTGTATTTGTTGAAATCATCTTTAAAAAACAGAAATGATACGTCACCAAAGAAGAACTTTTTGCCTAAATAAGCATACTGAAACGATTTGTACATCGTGCCAATCCCATTTGTACCCGCTGGATAAGCAGGATTTGTTCCGTTATAAATTGTACCTGTGTTTAGTTCTTTGTTTTGGTTAAAAGCGGCTCCCACATCTGCAATCCATCCTTTGTTTGCATATTTGAAAACAATTGCATCATGTCTTCTTCCTTGTTGCAACCAATCTAAACTTCCTAGCACTTTTTGGTCATCGTAAGCGATTTCTTGGCGTCCAATTTTTAAGGATAAATTTTGAATTTTGCTAACCGTGTCGTTTAACATAATCTCTCCCCAAGCTTCGTGTAGCATGATTCCGTTATTTGCCTCTGTAGTCGTTCTGTTTATCGAAGAAGCATCCTGTCCCCAAACACGCACGTCTTGCAACGCCATAAACACTTTGAATCGATACCCTGAATAACCTATATTTAATCGTGCTCTTTGAGAATTGAACAATGCTGCTTTATCTCCTTCTTTTTGTAAAGTTCCTTGTCCTGCTCTAAGTTCGGTTCTTTCTCTAAGTTGTCCTGTTGCAGTAAATTGTGCATTTGCTTCATTATAGCTTATAAATGTTAGAGCAATCCCTAAATAAATAGATTTTGAAAGATTGGCACCTGAAATGCTAACTTTTCTTAAACCTTGAATGCTTAGTAACGTGGTTTTAATCTTTTGCATAATCATATGTTTTAATTAGTATGTAGCAAATTTACATAAGTACTTATACGTACGTACAATATAAAGCACAGACTAAAAAAACTTTTTTATACTCAAAACATCGTAATTAAGACAGTTGTATTCCTGCTTTACAGCAGACACTTGCAGTAAACACTACTATATCAGTGTTTTATAATTGCTAAATACTAGTAAAACAAATAAACTTGGAATGCAAATCAAGAGTTGAAAATCTATTATTTAGTGCCATTATACACAGAATACTGATAGTAAATTAAATTTGTAACCTGAGTTCGATTGTTAGTTTGGAGCAGAAAGATTAGTTTTTTTTTTTAAAATATGGTCCCGCTTTTCGTTACAATCTTATAAGCCGAACCCCGGCTTATAAGGATTTCCACTGTAATCGGGGCTAAAGGGAGATATTTTGCTTTTTTGCCATTATCCAAAAAAGGAAAAACAGTAATAATCGAACTCAGGTTTGTAATAAGATCAATGTCCCGTAGGTGCTATATATTTTACATAATTAGATATGAATAGGGATTGTTTAGTCCCTACGGGACAAAAAAGGCGGATGAAATTATTTGTCTACCAATATTAAGTGCCTAACAGCACATTTGAACCCTTGATTAGCCTTCAAAAACATAAAAAACGATTATTTACTCGAATAGAAAGAGATGCAAGATTCTAGATTCTCCGGATGGAGACTGAGTATTAGGAAGAGAAAATGAGAATAAATTTAGTATAGCACTTATTTATGCTCTTTAATTTCTGATTTTAATTTATCGGTATTAAGCAATCCAATTTTCTTACCAACGGTTTTAATAAGCAATTCTTTTTTTAAACTAGAAATTACCCGTATCACTTGCTCATCAGTGGTTCCAGCAAAATCGGCAATTTCTTTTCTGGACAAATCAAGCTCAATTACGCCATTTGACTGTCCAAATTTTCTATGTATATATAACAAGGTATCAATTACCCTTTCTCTCACATTCATTTGGGCAATTTTGCGAATATTATTCTCGCTTTTATTGAGTTCTTCTGCGTAAAATAGCATTAAATCAAAGGTAAATTCGGGTACAGTATGAAGAATTTCAAGCATATCAGTATTACTGAAATTACATAAAACGGTATCTTCTAGCGCATAAGCACCAATAAGGTAGCGCTTACTCGTACCAAAACCTCTGAAACCAACTGTATCGCCATCCTTAGTTAACCGAACGATTTGTTCTCTTCCGTTAATACCTGTTTTGACTGTCTTTACTTTTCCTTTGTGGATAAAATACAAACCCTGAATTGGCGCACCTTCAATGATAAATTGTTGTGATTTTTTGCATATAAAACTGCGCTTCTTGTCGATGTAACTTTTCATTTGTTCTAAATGAATGTGTTTTTTAATAAAACAATTTTCATTTATACAGCTGTTACAAGTGGTTAATTCTTCTTTCATGGCTAAATTTTAAATCGTTCACAAAATGATTTGGTGCTAAATATTTATTTTACCCAAAATTATAAAATAAAATTCATTTAATACGTATTAATACGTAAAAATACTTATTTTTACACTTTCATAAGACAGAAACAAATCAATATACTAGCTTTCATTATTAATAAAGAAATTCAATAATGCAAAATTCAGAAATCAAAACTACGTGTTCCTATTGTGGAGTAGGATGCGGAATTATAGTAACCAATGATTCTAAAAATGGAGTAACTGTTACGGGCGATAAAAATCATCCTGTGAATAAAGGTATGCTTTGCTCTAAAGGAATGAATCTGCATTATGTAGTCAATGATACATCCGATAGAATCCTGTATCCTGAAATGCGATGGAGTAAATCACATCCTCTAGAAAGAGTGAACTGGGATACCGCCTTAGATCGTGCTGCTGCAGTATTTTCATCCATTATAAAAAAACACGGCCCCGACAGTGTTGGGTTCTACATCTCTGGTCAATGCCTTACCGAAGAATATTACTTGGTAAACAAACTGGTAAAAGGATTCCTAAAAACCAACAATATCGATACCAATTCCCGCTTGTGCATGAGTTCGGCGGTGGCAGGTTACAAAAAAACATTTGGAGAAGATTCTGTGCCAATTGCTTACGACGACATCGAATTGGCAGATACCTTTTTGATAACCGGAGCCAATCCGGCTTGGTGTCATCCTATCCTTTTTAGAAGAATAGAACAACACAAAGAAAAAAATCCAAAAGTAAAAATCATTGTAATCGACCCCCGCAGAACAGATTCGGCCATGGCTGCTGACTTGCATTTGCAAATCATTCCGGGTACTGACATTATTTTATATCATGCTTTGGCTAAAAGGTTAATCGAAAAAGGATATACCGACAATGATTTCATTAAAAACCACACTGAAAACTTCAAATTATATAAAGACCTTGTATTATCAAGCTCATTAGAAAAAGCATCCAAACTTTGTGGAATATCTGTAAATGACATCAAACTGGCCGCTGATATTATTGGTAAAGCCAAAGGATTCCTTTCGCTTTGGGCAATGGGTCTCAATCAAAGTGCCATTGGCGTTGACAAAAATACGGCCTTACTCAACCTTTCTTTGCTAACAGGCCAAATAGGAAAACCCGGATCTGGCCCATTTTCATTGACTGGACAGCCCAATGCCATGGGAGGCCGTGAAGTAGGCGGAATGGCAAATTTATTGGCTGTGCACAAGGAATTAAACAATCCAACGCATCGTAAAGAAGTAGCAGAATTCTGGGGAGTAGATGACATCTCCGAAAAACCGGGATTGACAGCCACTGAAATGTTTGATGCTTTAGAATCTGGAAAAATGAAGGCGATTTGGATTATTTGCACCAATCCCTTAGTAAGTTTACCAGACTCTCGCAGGGTCGAAAAAGCTTTGTCGAATGCTAAATTTGTTGTAGTTCAGGATATTTCCCATAATGCCGATACTTCAAAATTTGCCGATTTGCTATTGCCAGCTGCGGGTTGGTTGGAGAAAGAAGGAACAATGACCAATTCTGAAAGACGAATTTCGTACTTACCAAAAGGAATTAATGCTCCTGGAGAAGCGCTTTCGGATGTTGAAATTCTGACTCGTTTTGCAAAAAAAATGAATTTCAACGGTTTCAATTTCAATACCACCGAAGATATTTATAAAGAATACTGTCTAATGACCAAAAATACCAATATAGACATTTCCTTTTTAAATTATAACCGTCTAAAAAACGAAGGCACTTTTCAATGGCCAGTTCCCGATTACGGCCATCCTGGAACGCCGCGTTTATTTACCGATAAAAAATTCTACACTCCTTCACAAAAGGCCATTTTTAATATCCCAACGGCTATCGAAAATACCTCAGAACAACCTAATGACACCTTTCCATACATCCTTACTACGGGTCGAATAAGAGACCAATGGCATACCATGACCAAAACAGGCAAAGTCTCCCGATTGATGACACATATCCCGAGCCCAGTGCTTGAAATTAATCCTATCGATGCCTACAAAGCATCCATAAATAATGGAGATATTGTTGTGGTAACCAGTAAAAACGGGACTGTGCGCGTAAAAGCCAAAGTAACCGAAACCATTAGAGAAGGCGTTCTTTTCTTGCCCATGCACTGGGGAAAACAATTGGAAAATGATTTGAATAGAACCAATAATTTGACCAATACGCTTGTCGATCCGATATCAAAAGAACCCGATTTTAAGTTTACAACTGTTGCTGTTGCCAAATATGTAAAGCCTTTCGAAAAAATTGCTGTTGTGGGTGCTGGAGCGGCTGCTTTCCGATTTATTCAAAACTATAGAGAAATCAATACTACTGACGAAATCATTGTTTTTTCTAATGAAGAAAATCCATTTTACAACAGGGTTTTATTACCCGAATACGTAACTGCAGAACTTTCTTGGGAACAGCTTTTAAAAATAAAAGACGAAGCCTTAAGTAAGCTAAACATTACCATGAAATCGGGTGTTTCTATTGAAAAAATTAATGCCAAAGGAAATACTATTCTCGATAGTGATGGTTCAACCCATACTTTTGATTCTTTGATTTTGGCCACTGGAAGCAGACCATTTGTTCCTGAAAATGCACAATTGCACTTGCCCGGACGATTTACCATTAGAAGAAAAGAAGATGCAGATCGATTGAAAAGCTATTTGGATGCTACTCATTTAGTTCCCGAAGAGCAACATGTCGTTATCGTAGGTGGTGGATTATTAGGATTAGAATTGGCTGCGGCTTTAAAACATAAAAAAGTAAAAATCACGATAATCCAAAGGGCTTCCAGATTAATGGAACGCCAACTGGATAGAATTTCGAGCAAATTACTAGCCGAAGAAGTACAACTTCGTGACATACCAATTTATTTTGATAATGAAGTCAGTACCGTATTCGAAACAGACCATCCGAATGAAATTGAAATTGCTTTAAAAAGTGGGCGAATTATTACTGCCCACGCCATCGTTTATACCATTGGAACCATCCCAAATATAGAATTAGCCAAAGAATCTGGACTTGCTTGTGGGCGTGGCGTAAAAGTAAACCAGTATTTACAATCATCGAACCCAAATGTATTTGCCATTGGAGAAATAGCCGAATTCAACAACCAATTGTTCGGAATCACATCTGCAGCCGAAGAACAGGCTGATGTTCTCGCTAATTTTATGGCAGGCGATATCAGTAGTTTTTATAAAGGTTCAGTTTTAATGAATATTCTAAAACTCGAAGACATCAATTTATGCAGTATTGGCGAAATAGAAATCCCAGAGAATGACGACTCTTACGAAGAAATTGTGTTCTCGGATTTAGGAAAAAGATACTATAAAAAATGTATTGTCAAAAACGATTTGCTAGTAGGTGCAATTTTGATGGGCGATAAAAATGAGTTTGCCGAATTCAAAACTATGATTGAAAGTAAAATAGAACTTTCAGACAAAAGAAACACTTTATTAAGAGGCAGCTCAAATGCAAAACCAGTTTTAGGAAAGCTTGTTTGTTCCTGTAGTCAAGTGGGAAGTGGAAATATTGAAGAAGCTATAAAAAGTGGCGTAACCAATTTTACAGAATTATGCAAAACCACTGGTGCAGGACTGGGTTGTGGAAGTTGCAAAACCGAAGTGAAAGAAATTTTATCAAAATGTAAATAAGTTTAAGGTTTCAAGTTTAAGGTTTCAAGTTTCAAGACTTAACCTTAAACTTGAAACCTTAAACTTGAAACTATAAAAATTATGGAATTGACAAGACTAATAGTAAAAGGAGGCGTGATTTCACCAGGTGAATTACGAGAAATTGTAAATATGGCTTTAGAACAAGGGTTAGATACCATTTCCTTTGGTTCTCGACAGGACATTATATTCCCTAAAGGTTTTAACGCTATTGATAAGACTAAAATGGGTAAATATCATTTTGTTTATCCAAATGATAAAAGTGGAAATAACATTGTTACTTCTTATGTATCCACAGATATTTTTAGAAATACTCCTTGGCTAACGGGAAATAAATTTTTATACCTATTAGAGCAGTTCAAAGAACAGCCTAACTTAAAAGTAAACATTACAGATCCAAAGCAACAATTAGTGCCTCTTTTTACTGGACACATCAACTTCATTGCTTCGGATCATGAAGATTATTGGTTTCTCTATATTCGTTTGCCAAAATGGGATAAAATGGAAATGTATCCCGTGCTAATTTACAGTTGGAATATCGCCGAAGTATATTATGCTATTGAAAAAATTCTAGAAGAGGAACCCGATTCGGTCGAAATGATTTTTCAATTGATCAGCGATACTTTAGACACAAACAATCGTACCATTGATAAACCCTTGCACCTTCCTTTCTACCCTTTTCCTTACTACGAAGGAATGAATAAATTAGGCATCGATCAATATTGGTTGGGTTTGTATTGGAGAAATAATCTGTACGATTTAGACTTTTTAAAAAAAATGTGTGATTTATGTTTTGATTGTAAAATCGGTAAAATATGCATCACACCTTGGAAATCATTTATCGTCAAAGGGATTCCAAAGGAACGAAAACTAGATTGGGAAAAATTCTTGGGCAAAAAAGGGATTAATGTCAGACACTCACTCTTAGAACTCAATTGGCATTTGCCAGTTGCTATGGAATGGGCTTTGAATCTTAAAACTTTTCTGGTTAGAACACTCGATCAATTTGACATCAGTACCTACGGTCTTACTTTTGGAATATTAGAATACAATCGTGATGGACATTATTTCACTTCGATTGTGATCGAAAAAAATGAGTTGCCCAAAGACTTAGAATCCATCAAAATTAGAGATACCTATAATGTTTTGTTTGCTAAAAATTTTGACCCAAATACCAGAGAATATATTGTTCATACCCAAGATGTTGACAAACTGGAATTGCCAACCATTTTGATCGAATTAAGTCGAAAATATTTTGAAGAACTGGGGAATTCTATTATTGAAACAAGTTCATCTGCCACCAAAAAAGAAAAGAAAGTACAGGAAATGCATCAATGTCCTGAATGCTTGACGGTTTACAATTCAGAATACGGAGATGTTAGTCAAGGGATTGAAAAAGGGATTTTGTTTAAAGATTTGCCGGCAGACTACTGTTGTTCTTTATGCGAATCGCCAAAAATAAATTTCATAGCACTAACTGGAGAAAAACTCGGCACTTTGTGATAATAGAAAAAAATATGAGCTGATGTTTTAGATATGCAATATCACGCAAGTTTGTCTCGGCGAAGGAGACCCGTTTGCAATGTCATTAAGTTAAAGAATTTTAGATTTAAGATTAACGATTGTCGATTTCTGATTTAGTGTTGGCAAATATTAAGATTCTCAATTTTACAGGGTATGTCACATCTTAATTAAAAAATCGTTAATCAAAAATCAGCAATCATAAGTAGCAAAAAAAAATAATTACACTATGAATACTAATTACAAAACGGTAAGTTCCTCCCATGTCACAATTTCCGAATTAATGTTGCCATCACACACCAATTTTAGTGGAAAAATACATGGAGGTTACATTTTATCATTACTCGATCAAATTGCTTTTGCCTGTGCTTCAAAATTTTGCGGAAATTATTGCGTAACGGCTTCTGTAGATACCGTCAACTTTTTGAAACCCATTGAAGTGGGAGAACTCGTAACCATGAAAGCCAGCGTAAATTATGTGGGAACCAGCTCTATGATTGTGGGTATTCGAGTGGAATCAGAAAATATTCAAACTGGAACCATTAATCATTGCAATTCATCCTATTTTACAATGGTTTCGAAAGATAAAGAAGGAAAAAACGCAGCCGTTCCCAGATTAATACTTACGACTCTAAAAGAAGTGAGTCGGTTTCAAAACTGTTTGAAACAAATCGCTTTGAAAAAAGAAAGAGAGTACCAAAGAAGCGTCGCTACTTTTGGATCTGTAGAAAGTATTTTGAGTTTAAATCAGTATAATGTTAAGGTGGAGTTACACTAACAGTCAATTATATATGGATGTTTATCTAAACTTTATTTTTCGGCTATGGCGCCAAAATATTCTATTGCGATTATATCGTGAAATTTAAGTTTTGAAAAATGAATTCCTCTTCTGAAAATTCATCTTGAAAATATGTCGTTAATTTTGAAGCATTTCTCACCACTTCTCCAATAACTATAATTGCTGGTGATGAAAGTTGATGTTCTTCTACTAATTTAGTTATAGAACTTACAGTACCAATGATTTTTTTCTGCGTGTCTTTTGTTCCGTTTTGTATAATGGCAACCGGTAAATCATCAGTTCTGTTGTTTTGATAAATTGAAACAATTTCGTCCAATTTATTCATTCCCATCAAAATAACCACCGTCGCTGATGATTGTGAGGCCAAAGCCATATCTTTAGATAATTTATGTTCGGAAGTAGTTCCTGTAATTACCCAGAAACTTTCGGCAACTCTTCTTTGCGTCAAACTGATTCCATTAGACGCTGGCACTCCCAAAGCAGATGAAATACCAGGAACAATAGCGGTTTCTAAATCAAACTTTTGGGCATATTCTATTTCTTCGCTTCCTCTACCAAAAACAAATGGATCACCGCCCTTTAACCGAACAACATGACCAAAACGCTTTGCCATTGATACAATAAGTTCATTGATTTGATCTTGACTGTAAGCATGACAACCAAAACGTTTTCCAACAAAAATGATTTCAGCATCTGCCGCATACTGCAACAATTCCTCATTTACAAGTGCATCATACAAAACAACATCTGCACTTTTCAATGCTTTGATTGCTTTTAAAGTGATCAACTCTACATCTCCCGGACCTGCCCCAACGATTGTTAATTTTGGCGTGTTTGAATTTTTCATTTTTAAATAGAATAAATTAGTATTCAATTCGATTAACCCGATATCAGAACTTTTCCTTTTAACTTACATCTGTTTTTAAACTAAAATTAAGTACTAATACTTAGTACAAATATAAGTAAATATACCGAATTGAACCAATAATTAACTACAATTACATGCGAAATGAATTTAGAAAGATTTAAGCCGTTTTATTCATCAAAAAACACGTAAAACAATGTAAAATATGTGAAATCCATAAAAAAGAGGAATGGATGATTCAGGACGGATCGATTACTAACAAGGAATCCCTCAAAAGTAGATTATTTTATAAAACAAAAAACCCCGTTTCGTAAGAAACGGGGTTTTAAAAAGAAAGGCGACGACATACTCTCCCACATAACTGCAG
>NZ_QCZH01000031.1 GCF_003097655.1 Flavobacterium laiguense | reverse complement strand
CTATAAGTATTGATTTACAAATAAATATAGCTATTTTTGAGCAGTATACGATTCACCCGCAGGGTGTCAGTTCAACAGGGACTATAGGTTATGAGTCTATCAGTCTTGCTTCTTTAGATGCTGTAAAAATGTCTGGATCTGCTGTTGCGGGTTCTCCTCTTTGGGTTGCCAGCACAATTGCTAATGCATTTACAAATAATCCAAACTATATTAAAAGATTATCTTTTTGCGAAATAGACGCTAGTAGTTTGTCTGGAAAAGCAATCCGTATGAAATTTAACTTAATATGGAATAATGGAGTTCCAGCATCAAATAAAAATTTCTTTAGAGTTTTAGTAAATGGGGTTCCAGTTGCAAGTCATCAAAATGTTACAGTTTATGGGGGTACTTCAACCTCTGGAAATACTACATTAACATATAATTTAGCTTCAGTTGCAGGTACAAAATTTAATGTTACTCTAGAAGGAGTAATGGATAATGATGCTTCGACTACACCAACTTATAATACTATTTTTGTTGATAACGTTGAATTTTATGAAGCTACAACTACTGATCTTGCCCTTTCTTCATTAACTACTAATACTGCTTTTACTGCAGCAGAAACTGTTACTGCAAAAGTGTATAATTTTTCTCCTAATGCAGTAACTAATATTCCTGTCTCTTATAAAATTAATGGTGGTGTAGAAGTTAATGAAATTATTTCAGGTCCTATTGCTCCTTTAAGTGATGTGACATATAGTTTCACACAAAAAGCTGATTTTTCTTCACTAGGTGTTTATACAGTTGTAGGTAATGTGAATTATGCAGACGATACTGTAACTACAAACAATACTGTAACTAAATCAGTAGCGAATGTTGGAACTGATGTATTGATGGGATCTACTTCAATAGTAACAAATTGTGCTGCTACATTTACAGATAGTGGAAGTAGATATGCAAATTATACTAATAACCTTAATCAAACAATTACTTTTAAGCCAGTTACGGCAGGTAATAGTGTTAAAGTTGATTTTACTGAATTTGCAGTTGAATCTGGTTATGATTACCTTTTTGTCTATAATGGCCCACTCACTACTTCCCCTTTATTAGGAAAATTTGATGGTAACAGTTTACCTCCTAGTTTTACCTCTACAGCTGCTGCTGGAGAATTAACTTTCAAATTTACTTCAGATACCGAAGTGGTTGATAAAGGTTGGATCGCTAATATATCTTGTGTAGCTAAACCTACTGTTGCTGATTATGGGATTGTTTCGATTGTAACTCCTGAGATACTAGGAAAAAAAACAAGTACGAATGATGTTACAATTCGTGTTACAAATTTAGGTCCAACAACTGCAACGAATGTTCCGGTTTTTTATCAGATCGATGGGCAGTCTAAAGTTACTGACATTGTTCCTACTATAGCATCTCTTGCTACTGTAAGTTTCACATTCGCAACAAAAGCAAATCTATCGGTTATTGATGCTGCTTATTCAGTAACTGCGGGTATTGATATAGCTGACGATAAAGCAGCAAACAACACCTTGGTGACGGTTGTTTATAATAAAAACGAGTTGCCTTTGCATACCAACACAAATGGTTTTGCGATCGCCAAGTTAAAATGGAATGATGTTATAAATTCTTCTGGAACAACAGCTTACTCTGACTTTAAAAACATTAAAATTCCTGTATATGCCGGGTTTACCTATCAGCCGGAAATCACAATTACCAAACCAGAAAGACCAATTACTAGAGATTTGACAACTAGTCCAGGGGTTTTTACGATGATGGTAATCGATTTGAACGGTGATGGTAATTTGACAGATGAATTTTATGCAGGTACTTTTTGGGTAAATACTTTGAATACAGCAACTGCTCCTGCAATAGCTTCAACTACAAGTAATCATTATTTTAGATATAATAGCACTTTAGCGGGAGGATTAACTATTCCTGCTGCAACAACAGCTGGTGAAAAATTAATGCGTGTTATACACATGTTCCGTTCGCCAAGCGAATATTTCAATGTAAATCTTGGACCTACATTAGATGGGTTAACAATGTCTAGGGGTGATTTTGAAGTAGAAGAATATACAATTAACGTACTTCCTTTTACAGCTGCTAACGCAAGTATCGAATCGATTTCCGCACCAATTAAGCCTGGTATGAAACCGGTAACTGTAAGTGCTGTTATTCGTAACTTTTCTAGTGTTGCTATTGCTAATTTCCCTGTTGCTTATAGTCTTAATGGTGGTCCGGAAGTTGTTCAAAACCAAGTAGCTTCAATAGCTGCGGGTGCTACTGCGACTATTCTTTTTACTGTAAAAGCTGATTTGGGACCAGTTGGTGATCATACAATTCGTGTCTTTACTAAATTAGTGGGTGATACAGATAGTACAAATGATTCTAAATCAATTACATTATCTCATGTCGCTAATGCTGCTACTAATGTTACAGGAACTTTCGATGGTATAGATGATTATGCTGTTGCAGATATTACTAGTGCCCCAGTTTTAGACCTTTCAAATAACTATACATTTGAAGCTTGGGTAAATCGAAAAAGTCCAACAATTTTTGGAAGAATTTTTGATAAATCAAAAGTGAATCTATTTGTACATACTAATAATAATTCTACTTATAAAGAGAATAGTTTAGTATTGACAATTACAACTGCTGCCGGTACCTATACCATTAATACAGCGTTAAATTCTGTTCAATTAAATAAATGGCATCATATTGCTTTTACAGTAACTACAGGTAATCTTTATACAATTTATATAGATGGAGTTGTTGCGCCTCATACTGTTGCAGCAGGTACTGCTGGAGCCGCAACGACTAATGCTGCTTTTCCAGCATTTATTGGTGGTAACTCATCTTTAACTCGTGGATTAAATGGTAGTATTGATGAATTGCGTGTTTGGTCAGGAGTTCGTACCCAAGCTACTATTGTTGCTAATGCAATGACCAAATATGTGGGTAACGAACCTGGTTTGTTAGCCTATTATTCTTTTTCTGAAGGAAATAAACAATTTTTATATGACACTACAACTAGTGACAATACTGCAATTGTTTTTAATGCAGACACAAATGGTTTAAGTGAAGGAAAATTCTGGAATACTCCGGTTCTTTTGCAAAGTTTAGGATTGAAAGACCAACTTACATCTTCTTATGATGCAGCTACTAAAACGTATACTGTTTTGTTAAAAGATGGTGTAGATGTTACTACTACTATACCTGTATTTATAGCAGGTATGAATTCAGTGGCTAAAATAAATGGTGTACCTCAAGTTAGCGGTGTAACTCCTAATAATCTTTCAAGCCCTGTAACTTTTACAGTTGAAGGTGTTGGTTTTAACACAGGAATTACTGAAACTTATACTTTAAAAGTGCTTACGGGATTAAGTAATGCAAGTAAGTTGTTAAGTTATAACTTTAAAATGGCGTCTAATCCAGGATTAACTCAGGATATTAATACTGTAATTGTTGGTGATAATGCCACTGCAACTGTTCCTTATGGAATTGATGTAAGAAATATTAAAGCTGATTTCAGTGTTTCACCTGGTGCTGAGCTTATTATTGATAATGTGTCACAATTAAGTTCCAAAACAACTAATTCAGATTATTCCAATAGTGTTATGGTTACTGTAGTTTCAGAAAATAAACTTTCTAAAACAAATTATATGGTTACCGTTAATGCTAAAAATACTGCAGCTGACTTTATTTCTTATTCAGTGCAAAATCAAGTTGGAGTAGCTTCTATAGATCAGTCTATAAAGACTGTCAAAGTGATAGTTGATAATAACGCTAACCTAAGTGCTTTAGTTCCTTCTTTTCAAGTGTCTGAACAGGCTAAAACACGTATAGGGACTTATCTTCAAAATAGTGGCATAACAACATTGAATTATACTTCAAAAGTGGGTTATAACATCTTAGCTCAAAACGGAAATATTAATGATTGGGATGTAACTATTGAAAGAGCAAAACCTGTAATTACTCTTTTAGGCAATGCTGTGGTTTCAGTACCACAAGGATGTGCTTATACTGAGTCAAGTTATACAGCTTTAGATAATTTAAACAAGATTATTACATCATCGGTTTTGGTTTCAGGATCTGTTAATGTTAATGTTATTGGTCAGTACCTACTTACTTATAGTGTTAAAGATGATTTGAATAATGAATCGTTTGTAACAAGAACTGTGAATGTAGTCGTTAACCAAAAACCGGTAATCACGGCTACAGCGAATATTAACGCTAACAGTGCTGCATCATCTTGTGGGGCAATAGTAGTTGTTGGAAATGCTACAGCGACAGATGATTGTTCTGTAGGAACGCCTACAGGGGTAAGAAGTGATGGATTAGTATTGAATGCTATGTATCCTGTTGGAATAACAACAATCAAGTGGAATGTAAAGGACAATGTTGGTAATTCAGCAATTGAAGTTGTTCAAACGGTTACTGTGATTGATAACATTCTTCCAATAGTATTCACGAAAAACATTACAGTTCAACTTGGTGCTTCGGCAAGTGTATTGATAACTGCCGCAGATGTAAACAATGGTTCAACAGACAATTGTGGAATCAAGTTATTAGAACTTGATAAAACATTATTTAGTTGTGCCAATGTCGGTGATAATACAGTTACGCTTAAAGTAACAGATAATAGTGGGAATGTTTCTACTAAAACAGCTATTGTAACAGTTGTAAATACTAGGCCTAATATAATTAGAAAACATTTTGACAATGTTATTTTCTTTGATAATAGTTCTAGGGAATTTGTTGCATACAGCTGGTATAAAAACGGAGTTTTAGTACCGGGTCAAACAGCTCAATATTTTAAAGATAGTGGGGTTTTAAATGGTAGTTATTATGCTAAAGCTACAAAAACAGATGGTACGGTTATTACGACATGTGATTTAACGTTTTCTCCTTCTATAGTAGAAGAGTATTTAAAGATAGCGCCTAATCCAGTTAAAAGTAATTCAAGTTACCAAATCCTTACTAATGTAGATTCGGCTAAGTTGCAAAACGCCCGTATTACAGTATTTAGCACACTTGGAATACTAATGAATGATAAAATTGTTAGTAATAATACAATAGAAATGATTGCGCCGACTACTGAGGGAATTTATATTGTAAAATTGACCTTGGCAAGCGGTAAATACTTCACGAAAAACCTTTTGGTTAAAAATTAAAAAGAGTAAATCATTAAGGATATGAAATCCTCATTCGATAAAAATGAGGATGGATTATTCTAATATTAAAAACATAGACGAATATGAAATTTGATGTTAAATATATAATAGGAATTGTAGTAATTCTATTCTCTACGGGAATGAATGCGCAGTTTTATGCGGGTATACAATCAGGAATAGCCAATATTCAAAGTGATGTAAACGGAGTTAAAGCATCCCATGAGATTGGAGGGGCATTAAAAGTAGGTTATATTTATTCCTTAACAGATCACATTGGTATTGGATCGGGAGTAGAGTTTTCACAATATAGACAAGAGGTGTTTTTAAATCAAGGGTCAACAACGCTAACTAATTTTGAAGTAGACGCTACCGGTTCTGCTTTTTCTTATAGTGTTACTACAAGTAATTATAAAGAATCTCAAACATTGCAAGCTATTCAGATTCCGCTTTTTTTGCAGTATAAAAAGAATATTAACAAAGGAATTGATTTCAATTTTAGAGCAGGTGTTAAATACTTTCTACCTGTAAGTTATAAGTTTGAAACTTCGGCAGCATCTGTAAATGGGTTTGCTTACTACCCAGATGTTAATTTATATATAGATGATTTGCCTGAATATGGTTTTGGGAATCAAACAAATTATGCTGCATCTGGAGAGTACAACACAAAAGGTGTTTTGATGAGTACTTTTGAGTTAGGATTTACTTTTCAAATGGGAGGGAAGAACGCTTTGTACACTGCTATGTTTCTTGATACCGGTTATGGAACAATCCTTGACCAAGAGAAAAACGAGTCTTATGTAGGCTATAATCCAACATCAAGCACTGATAGGAATGCAAACGGATTGTATAGTACCGACAAAGACGCAACTATTAAACCCGTTGCATTTGGTTTAACATTGGGTTGGAATTTTAAATAAATTCCGTTTTACCTAATGTATTACCATGACGCTATAAGAGGCTAAATAGTAAAAAAAACACAAATGAATTGTTACTTCGATTTACGTTATAAGCGGATTGTAAAGAAGTATTTTTATTGAATAATCTTTTTTATTATTAAAAACAGTTAAGAGGTTGTCTAGTTATATAGACAGCCTCTTTTTTTTGGGGTATGTAGGGCATGGTCATGTTCTAGCTTGTAATAGTGGTGTATTTACCATCGAAGTTTGTGGTTTAGAAATTTCGATAGTCGAACCGTAAAATTTAAACCCCACAAGATTTCAAAATAATTTGAAATCTTGTGGGGTTTAAATCATAAATCGTTAATCTGCAATCTTAAATCTTTACTCTCCTAAAAACGGATATCTGTAATCTACTGGAGTAACAAACGTTTCTTTGATGGTTCTTGGAGAAGCCCAACGCAATAAGTTCAATGCAGAACCTGCTTTATCGTTAGTTCCTGATGCTCTTGCGCCACCAAAAGGTTGCATTCCTACAACAGCTCCGGTTGGTTTATCATTGATGTAGAAGTTTCCGGCAGCATTTTGTAAAGCGGTTGTAGCTTCTTCTATTGCATAACGGTCTTGACTGAAAACAGCTCCAGTTAAAGCGTACTCAGATGTAGAGTCTACCAATTTCAATGTTTCAGACCATTTAGTGTCTTCGTAAACAAAAATCGTCATAACTGGTCCGAATAATTCGGTTTCCATAGTAGTGTAATGAGGGTTTGTGGTTACGATGATAGTGGGTTCAATAAAATAACCTACAGATTTATCGTAGTTTCCACCAACGATGATTTCGGCATCAGTATCTTTTTTGGCTTGGTCAATAAAACTGGCCAATTTATCAAAAGATCCTTCGTGAATAACTGCTGTAATAAAGTTTCCAAAATCTTCTGGAGAACCCATTTTCATAGATTTGGTATCGGTAATCAATTGTTCTTTAATCGCTGGCCATAAACTTTGAGGGACATAAGCTCTAGAAGCCGCTGAACATTTTTGTCCTTGAAATTCAAATGCACCACGAACAATTCCTGTTGCTACTTGTTTTGCATTGGCACTTGGATGAGCGATGATAAAATCTTTTCCTCCAGTTTCACCTACAATTCTTGGGTAAGTTTTGTAATGGTGAATGTTAGTTCCAATTTTTGCCCAAATATCTTTGAATACATGAGTTGAACCTGTAAAGTGAATTCCAGCAAAGTCACGACTTGCCAAAACAGTATCGGTAATCATTAACGCATCTCCAAAAACCACGTTGATAACGCCATCAGGAACACCCGCTTCTTTGAATATTTCAATAATGATTTGAGCTGAAAATACTTGACTATCACTTGGTTTCCAGATTACCACATTCCCCATCATAGCGGCACTTGCAGGAAGATTGGCTGCAATGGCAGTAAAGTTAAAAGGTGTAATCGCGTATACAAAGCCTTCTAAAGGTCTATATTCTAAACGATTCCACATGTCTGAAGTAGAAGCTGGTTGATCTGCGTAAATTTGAGTCATAAATTCTACGTTGAAACGTAAAAAGTCAATCAATTCACATGAAGCATCAATTTCGGCTTGGTGTATATTTTTAGATTGCGCAATCATAGTTGCAGCATTAATTCGGGCTCTGTATGGACCTGCAATCAATTCGGCTGCTTTTAGGAAAATAGCGGCGCGTTGTTCCCATGCCATATTAGCCCATGCAGTTCTAGATTCTAGTGCATTTGCAATCGCTTTTTCTATATGTGTTTTTTCGGCAAGATGATACGTTCCTACGACATGTTTGTGGTCGTGTGGAGCAGTCATGTTTTTAGTGTTTCCGGTTCTAATTTCTTCGCTACCAATATATAAAGGCACATCGATTGTAGAATTCCACATTTTGGTATAAGCTGCTTGAACGGCTGCTTTTTCTGGTGAGTTTGGAGCGTATCCTTTTACGGGTTCGTTAACCGCTTTCGGTACATTAAAAAAACCTTTTAGCATATTTCCTTAAATTAAATATTAGACAATTAGATAATTAACCAACCCATAATTTATGAATCAGATAATTACACGCAAAAGTACAAAGGTTAATTTAAATATGTTGTAATTATATGCTAAGATTTTTTTGCTGCTAAAAGAGGTTTTAATTTAAAGCAAATGGTGCACACAATCTAAAGGTAGGCACGATAACTTTGAAGGATTTTGTTGAAGTAAAATTGATCATATTAAAATGACCCATCATGGCTCCGTAAGGGGAAGACAATAAACAACCAGAACTATAAGTGTGTCGTTCTCCTGGTTTTAAAACTGGCTTTTTGCCTATGACACCTTCACCATCAACAAACTCTATGTCGTTTAAGGAATCGTAGATTTCCCAATGGCGTGAAGTTAATTGAACAGAATCTTTACTGTGATTTTCTATTGTAATCTCATAACTAAAAGCAAAATGAATCTTGTAGTTTTTGAAGTATGTTCCTTCAAAACTAGTCAATACAGATATTTTAATGCCTCGTGTTATTTGTGAAACCATGGTAAAGAGCTATAAATAGTTACTTCATTTTGACAAAATTACAAAAAAAAAGTATAGTGAATCTAAAAATTTTTTCCTGAATGTTTTTTTAATTCGTTATATGTAATGAATTGGCCGTTCCATAGCCGATGACTTTTTCGTATCGGTCTGCATTTCCTTTGTAATAAACCAAAACGGAATAGTCGTTTTCGGTTTGATAAAAATTTCCGTCAATACCGTTTTCCTGATCAACGATTCCTTTATTGTCTACAACGAGGTATTGGTAGTTCACAAATCCTTGTTTGATTAAAATGGCTTTTTCATAAAGTGCTGTTTTTGCATTGTAATCCATTTTATATTCGGGGGAAGTACTATAATTATTAAACATTCCAGCAACATAAATATTTTTGTTTAACATAAAAGAAGGTGCTGAAAGACTAAAATAAACCCAAGAATAATCGGCTTCAATTTTGGGATTTAGGCCGTTTATAATTTGTTCTTTAAAGTTTCCGTTAATATCGGTCAAGTTGGTATAGGGTAAGTTGGTTCGGTCGTTGTTGGTATACAAATGCGAATTATATATATCATTGTCTGAATTAACATAGCTGATATAATTATTGGCATATCGAATGTCTTTAGAATCAAAATTTGAAAATTCGTTTCCTGCCCAAAATTGGGTTTCTTTATCGTATTTATAAACAAAAGTGTTTCCGATAACATATTGTGAAGGTATGTTTTTTATGGCTGTATTGAATTTCCCGTTTTGAAGTAGCACAACCTTTAAATTTTGTGTTGGATTTTGAAAAAGAAAATTGTCACCTATTATTTCAAACGCTAAGTTGTGTTTAGAATATAGATTGTTTACGGTTCGGGCTTTTTTGATTCTTAAAGGGACTCTTACGCTATCTTCGTATAGAATAAAATGTCTTTTCAAAACGACTTCTTTGTCCGAGTTTAAAATGGTAAGAACGTAATTACCGCTAATAAGAAGCAATCGAGTGTACTCATTTGGAATCGAGAGGTTGTAATGGGAATAGGTTTGCAGGGTGTTAAAAGAGTTTTTATATTCTTGAATTTTTTGACTGTCAAAACCCAACAAATACTCGCTTTTTGGAATATCTGTTGGAATCCAATTGTAATCGCAATGGGTGATTTCATAATAATAGTCGGCTTCATTGCCAAATAAGTCGTCAAATTGAAATTCAAATCGCTCTCCTAATCTAAAAATCGGAACGGTATTATTATTGTTCTGAACAAAAGAAGCTGTTTTGATGTTGAATGGTGGAGCCACTTCATGCTCTATTTGTGCGCTAGCTGTTAAGCAGAATAAAGAAAATAGCAAAAAAGGAATTAATTTCATTGGTCACTTGTCGTTCATGAGTTGTAAATATACAAATTAACGGAAATTATTAATACATATTTGGATTGCTCTTTCTGAGCAAATGTTTTTGAGAAAAACTGACACAGATTTAGCTCATGACAATGAGTTAGTTTTGGATTTGCTTATTTTCAATTCACAAATTTCCACAGATTAATTTGTGTAAATCTGTGAAATCTGTGTCAAAATTATGTTGTTTTAAAAGTGTTTGGGCTGATAGGCCAATTAGATTTGTTTTTTTACTCCAATATAAAATCCAAATTCTCCTCGATCTCAGTGCTCATGTAATTTTCATCCAAAAGCGAATCGGCCAACAGTTTTTTACTTTCCTGCAAGCGAATGATTTTTTCTTCAACGGTATTTTTGGTAATAAACCGAATCACATTTACTTTGTTTAATTGTCCAATTCGATGCGCACGACCAATTCCTTGTTTTTCCGAAAATGGATTCCACCAAGGATCGAGGAAAACAACATAAGAGGCTTTGGTAATGTTGAGTCCAACGCCACCCGCTTTCAAAGAGATGAAAAACAACAATGGTTTTTCCTGTTCCTGAAAACGATTGACTTGAAATTCCCGTTCTTTCAGAGGAGTTTCTCCTGTAAGTTCGCAAAAATCGATTTTGTTTTCTTTGCACCAGGTTTTGTAAAAATTTAAATTGGATACAAACGAACTGAAGACAATTGTTTTTTGGTTAGATTGTACCAAAGTTTCTAAATAGCGGGTCGCAGCAATATATTTTCCCGAATCCATTTCCGATTTTGAATCAATCATTTTGGGGTGATTGCTCAATTGTCTCAAGCGCATCAACGTATTGATGATGTTGATTTTGTCTACTCCAGAACCATCTGTTTTTAATAATGCGTTTCGTGCTTTCGATTTTTCTTCCTCGTACAGCTTCTCTTGTTCGGGCTCCATTTCGCAATAGAAAATCTGCTCAGACAGTTCGGGTAAATCTTTTAGAACTTGCTCTTTGGTACGTCGCAAAATAAAAGGACTGATGAGATTTTTCAATTCCAATAAACTGATCTCGTCTTGCTTTTTCTCTATCGGGAATTTATAATTTTCGGCAAAAAATGAGTAGCTCCCCAATATATTCGGATTGATAAATTGCATTTGTGACCATAAATCATCGAGGGAATTTTCTATTGGAGTTCCGCTTAATGATATTTTATGTCCGGCTTTTATCTGATTGATAGCCTTAAATATTTTGGAATTCTTGTTTTTGATGTATTGACTTTCGTCTAAAATCAAATACCTGAAATTGTATTTTTCTAAAATTGAAATATCTCTCGAAACTATAGCGTAACTGGTAAAAATCAAGTCGTATTTTTCTAATTTTTTAGAAATTATTTTTCGGTCGTTGCCAATGTATTGCACTCTTCGAAAATGCGGTGTGAATTTTCGAGCTTCGTTATACCAATTAAAAACCAAAGAGGAAGGCAGGACAAGCAATGCTTTTAGGTATTCTTTTGCTACAGGAATTTCGTTTCCAAACAAATCAAGTTGTACGTTTTCGGCTTTTTCAAAATCCAATTGTTCTTGCACCGCAACCAGTGTGGTCAAGGTTTGCAATGTTTTTCCCAATCCCATGTCGTCGGCCAAGCAAGCACCTAAGCCATTGTTGTAATGTTCCAAAAGCCATTTGACTCCTTCAATTTGATAAGGTCTCAATGTCGCTTTTACCAAAGGCGAAGGTTGATAGTCGATATTTCCTTGTAAATTCACTGAATCTTTTAGTTCTGGAATACCTTCCAAAACTGCAAAATTGCTTTTGGGGAATGTAAGATTTCCGTTTTGGATTTTCGCCAATTTTGCCATTGGGCCGTAAAGGGTCATCCATTCAATCGGAATCAAAAAGTAGTTGCCGTTGGGCAAAAGAAAGAGTCGGTTTCGGTTTTTTATGTTTGCAACAATTTCACTGAAACTAAATTCAAATGCGTCACAAACCACTACCATTTTAATGTCAAACCAATCGCTTTTTATTTCATTAGAGAATTGAATAGTCACTTTGTGAGTATCGATTTCCTTACTGTCAATTTTTAAACCTTCAGTAGAAAACCCTAAAGACTCAAGGATTTCTTGGTTTTCTATAGACCATTGAATAGTTGCGTAAGGATCATGCTTTTCTTCTTTTGGCGAAAGCCCGAACAAACCGGTTTCTGTTTTGATAAAGCCGAGTTCTAGCAATTTGTTTTCAAATAATGCTTCTTCGGCTGTTCTTTTATATTGAATCACCTTGATTTCATCCAAATTGCGAGTGTCAATTTCGGAATGGATTTTCTTGGTTTTGCTATTGTCAAAAGTAAAACCGTCATAGTCGAATAAAAGGTTAAGGGAATACGTATTTTTAAAAAAATCATGCGATAGTTGGAGCGAACAGGAAGTGATTTTGTCCTTTAGCTCGACTGCAAATCCGGTGGCTTTTATATCTGCTTTTTTTGCAACATCCTTAATAAATTTTTCAAAGTATTCAGAAACCATTTTCGAAGGAATTTCAATGTTTTTCTTCTTCAAAAAGGGAATGATTTTTTTAGTGTTGATGTCTTTTAGGAGGTGCAGTTTATGGTAGGCAACTAACCATCCCGGCTCGTCCAAAAGAAGCGTGATGTCGGTGTTTGAAGGATGGAATGTCGTTGTCTCGTCTTTTAAAAGTAGCGTATAGGAAATTCCGTTTTCGTGTTTGTCAAATTGAAGCTCGGTTTCCAATGTTGGATTTTTAGGGGCAATTCGACTGATGCGAAAATCTTTTTCTTTTCCCAGATTCAGCGAGAGCGGGAAATCGTCTTGAGAAACTAAAGTGTAAAACTGGTCTAGATTCGTTTTTATGAATTGCCGAATCCCAAATTCCAGTTTGCTGTCTTTAAGTAAATCCTCAATGTTTTTGGATGATTTGCTGTTTTTGCTGAATTTCTTAAAAAGGGTTTCGGGTTTGAGTACGTCACAAATGGATAACTTTTTTTTTGTGTTTGTGTCTAAATTTTCAACAATAACGCCAAAACTTTGAAGTACCTCAGGACTTGCTTTCTTGTCTAAATAAGTTATAGCTTCAGAATGGCCTACAATATAGGCCGTCGGAATATAAGTGTTTAGCCTTTTATCAAAACTAATATCGAAGCAGAATTGAAAGGAATTTTTAGTTTCCAAAAGTAAAAGGGTATTTGATTGTTGTTAGATTCTTTAAAAGAAAAAATTCCACAAATTTGCACCTATTGATTTGTGTAAATTTGTGGAATTTATATGGTTTTTAACTTATTGTGAAATAATTATTTAAAACAAACAGGAATGATTTCACCTTTTGCCAAACAATATTTCTCTACCAATTCTGGAGCTATTTTATTGGTGTAATCTTCTTCGACAACGGTAAAGCCAATGCTTCTTAATTTATCAAAATAATCGCGTCCATAAATACGTACGTGGTCGTACTGCCCGAATATTTTGGCACGTTCTTTTTGGTCGGTAATGGTGTCGTCGGCAAATGTTACGGCTCTATTCAAATCTTGTGGAATTTGTAAAATGGCCATTCCGCCCGGTTTCAAAACACGATACAATTCCTGCATGGCTTTGGTGTCATCCGGAATGTGCTCCAATACGTGATTGCAAAGAATTACGTCGTATTGATTGTCTTCAAAAGGCAAATCACAAATATCCGCTTTTACATCTGCCAAAGGCGAAAACAAATCGGTTGTGGTATAATCTAAATTTTTTTGCTTGCGGAATAATTTATAGAAAGCTTGTTCTGGAGCAAAATGCAATACTTTCTTAGGAGCGGTAAAAAAATCGGTTTGTTCGTTTAGGTACAGCCAAAGCAAACGGTGTCTCTCCAACGAAAGTGTACTTGGCGAAAGCACATTGTTACGTTGTGTTTCGTATCCATAAGGCAAGAACGATTTGAAGCTTTTTCCGTCGATAGGATCGGTGAAAGTATCTCCTTTTAGAGTAAATGCAAGTATAGGTCTTACCACATAACTCAAACGAATTAATAATGGACGTGGTACAATATTAAGAATCTTTTTAAATGCTTTTTTCATTATAGAACTAATGGGATTTTTCTAAATTCATCTTCTTCATTGCTCACGATTCCTAGTGCTGCATAGACATAAGCAAACGTAGATAGAATCTCTGGTTTTCCGTCTATAATGGCTACATCGTGTTCAAAATGCGCAGATGGTTTTCCGTCTGCAGTGGTGATTGTCCAACCATCTTTGTGTTGTTTGATGTTTTTGGTTCCCATATTGATCATCGGTTCAATAGCGACAACCATTCCTTCTATAAAAAGTTTTCCACGACCTTTTTTACCATAATTGGGCATTTCTGGATCTTCGTGCATTTTTTGTCCCAAACCGTGACCTACAAGTTCTCGAACGACACCATAACCATGGGATTCGGTATATTTTTGAATGGCGTTCCCAACATCTTCTACACGGTTTCCAATGCGTAATTCACGGATTCCAACGTATAGCGATTCTTTGGTTACTTGAAGTAATTTTTTGGTTTCTGGAGCAACTTCGCCAATCTCGAAAGAATAGGCATGATCTCCGTGAAAACCGTTTTTGAAAGCGCCACAGTCCACCGAAATCACATCGCCACTTTCTAAAGGTTTGTCGTTCGGAATACCGTGTACCACTTGAGAATTTGGACTCATACACAATGAATTCGGAAATCCATAAAGTCCTAAAAAACTAGGGACTGCACCATGATCACGAATGAATTCTTCGGCTCTTTTGTCTAGATATAAAGTAGTAACTCCTTCTTTTATTTCAGAAGCTATCATTCCTAATGTTTTTGATACGATCAATGCACTTTCACGCATCAATTCTATTTCCTCACGGGATTTTTGAATAATCATATTGCATTTTTAAGGTTGCAAAAGTAACTATTTTAAATTATTTAATTAGGGTTTGCCATGATTTTATAAAGTTCCGAGTTGGAAATATAAAATCGGTTATCTAAGGCAATTTGAGAAAGTTGTGAAGTAACCAAGCTGTTTTCTCTGGTGTTGATTAAAAAAAGCGAACTCTCTCCTAAGGTAAACAACCGCTCCTCAGACTGAAGCATAGTTGAATAATCATTAACCAATTTGTTGATTAATTTTTGCTGTTTGGATAACGACTGAATTTCTACTTTTTGAGCGCTTATTTTGTTAGTTAATTGTACTTTTTCTAAATCCCGGGTAAATTCGGTTTCTTGAATTTTGTACTGTGCGAGCTTTAAACTGCCTCGTTCTTTTCTTAGAAACAAAGGGAAATAAAAATCGACACCCACTTTGTAATTGTCTGAACTGTTTGGTTTGGTAGGGTTTGGCTGGGCCAAATAGGAGTAGCCTACGTCAATTTTAGGCAATAGCATATTGGTTTTCATTTTTTTCTCTACGGTCAATAGGTCAATTTTGCTTTGTAACGCTTCAATTTTTGGATGGTTTGTCAAAGAGAATTCCTGATTGACCAAATCACTAATGTTAAGCGTTTCGTGAATAGTTTGGTCTAGTTTTTTTTCAGGAATAATGACATCTGCCAGTTCCAATGGTATGTTGTTTTCTAACCAAAGAAAATTGGATAATTCTAGTTTGGCTTTTGTTAATTTTAATTTTGAATCTTCAAGTGCAAGTAGTCTGTTTTTTACCACAATTCCAGCTTCGATACTGTCAATTGCAGGTTTGTCGCCTTGTTTTATTAAGGATTCGATTCCCTCATAACGTTTTTGTGCATTTAGGCTGTAATTCTCATAAAGCATGTATTCTTCATAGTTTTTTTTCCAATTGAAATAAGCAATCGAAGCATCGTATAAAACAGCAATAGCTTCTAGTTTTTGTTCGGCCTGACTTAATTTGACCTGGATTTTTGCTTTTTGTAAATCGCCCATTCGCTGATTAATCAATAAACCTTGCGCTAGTGGCACGCTAATTCCTAGAGAAGTCAATCCGTTGCTTGGTGTTTTGTTTTGAGGGTCAAGATATTTTCCTTCATTGTCGTCAAAACCTGCTTTGATGTCTATTCCGTACCAAGTGGGGATTTTGAAACTGCTATTTAATATCGAATAATACTCAGTCCCTTGAAATTGTTTTTTATTGAAATCCAATTCTAATTTGGGGTCAAAACCACCTCGTGCCATCATCAAATTGGCTTGCGCTTTGCTGATTTCCAAATTCGCATTTTTTACCAAGGGATGGTACTTTTTTACATAGCCTAAATACTCATTGTAACTCATTTCTTTGAGATTCGCAGGTAATTCGGTTGATGTACGATTCTGACTGAAACCGTTAATTCCAAATAGGGTTAGTATTAAAAAGAAGTATTTCATCTGGTTGTTTTTTTTTGTAGGATGTAACGCCTAGATAATCATTTCCATGTGACATATAAATCATGGGCGTTTCATTATTTTTTTTCTTTTGTAGGTTTCTCTTTCCCTTTATAATAATTGGGTGGAAAACCGTTAAGTGTTCTCCAAAATTCAAACCAAACAGGGACAGTATTCAGTAAGGCAATGGTTTGTGCACCGGATCCTATGCTTAATTGTTTGGGCCATGGAGCTTCGTTTTTGTCTGGGGCAATAAGGATTCTGAATTTTCCATTATCACTAATAAAGTTTTCAATAGCGACCACTTCGCCACCAAAAGTTCCATAAGACATATCAGGCCATCCAGAAAAAACAATTGTAGGCCAGCCATCAAACCAAACTCTCACTTTTTCGCCTCTTTTGATTAATGGTAAATCAATTGGATCTACATAAGATTCAACCGCAATGTCATATTTGGAAGGCATAATGGTTGCGATTGGCGTTCCTTCTTTTATGTTTTCGCCAATTCCAGATTGCAAGGTTCTGTTGATGTAACCACTTTGTGGGGCTTTGATATAATACATTCCATTTCGGATACTGTAATTGGCATATTGGTTTTCCAATTTGCTTACTTGAGCTTCGGTGTCGTATTGATTGCTCAACGCCGTGTATTGATCGCTTTGCGCTTTAGAAACTTTTTCGGCATATTCAGCGGTGATTCGGTTAATTTCTACTTCGGCATTTATGAATTCATTTTTGCTGGTATAGAATTTATTTTCTTGAGTAATTATTTTGGCTTCTACTTCTTGCAGTTTTAAACGTTTTTCTTCTACATCAGACAATGCTTTTAAACCTTCTTTGTTTAATTGTAACGAGCGATTGAATTGCGTATTGGCAATTTTTAATTGGGTTTTTACAGCCACAAGATCCATGCTGTCGCTTTTTATTTTCAAGCGCGCTTGTTTGATTTTATTTTCGGCTTGTTTGAGTTTTAATCCTTTTTCTCTTTCAATAGCTCTAATCTGAATCGAAAGGGTAGACACTTTTGAACCATAAGACTCTAAGGATTGTTTTTTGGCATCAACTTGGCTTTTTGTATTTTTAACCAAATTTGGGTCCATATAATCTTCTTTTATCTCGGATATAAAAAGAATCGTATCCCCTTTTTTTACATAATTCCCCTCTTGTACATACCATTTCTCAATTCGACCAGAGATAACAGATTGAATGGATTGTGGTCTTTGGTTTGGTTTTAATGTGGTAACTGCTCCGGAACCTGATATATTTTGAGTCCAAGGCAAGAAAAGAGCTATTATCGCAAGTATGGAAACTGCAAGAATTATTCTGTTCAAAATTTTGTAATGTGGTCTGTTGCTCAGATTCTTGACTGTTGAATATTTTTCAAGAGCGAGATTGTTTAACGGGTTTTTGTCGGATATATTTAGCATACTCTTATTTTTTAGTGTCTGATAGTATTGTTCCTTTTTGCATTGTAATTTCTCGTGTACATTTAGTAACCCAATGTGGGTTTTGAGAAGAAACGATTACTGTCCATTTGTTTGTTTCGGAAGTAATAAAGTCAATAATTTCATTGGCGACTTTTACATCCATTTTGTCTGTTGGTTCTTCATAAAATAGAATATTGGGTTTGTGTATAATGCTCCTAGCCAACAATATTTTTTGAGCATTTGAAGAAGATAATTCCTTTGCTTCTGGTAAAATCTTTGTGTCCAGACCTTTGGGTAGTGTTTTTATAAAGCCAGTAAGTTGAACAGCATCCAACGCCCATTTTAAATTCTCGGTACTTATTGTTTTGTCATTGAAAGTAATATTTTCAAGAATTGTACCTTCAAATGGGGTTTCACCCTGAATAATACTTCCTATTCTAGAACGGTATTGTTTAACATCTATTTTTCTAAAGGTGTCATCATTGATAAAAAAGTTGCCCGAAGTAGGATGTAATAAACCAGAAAGTACTCGAATCAAGGTAGTTTTTCCAGAACCATTTTCTCCATCAATTATGATTTTTTCTCCTGGGTTTATTTTTAGATTGATATTGTTTAAAATACCATAATTTGTTTTTGGAAATTTAAAACCCATATCGTCAGTTTCTAAACTAATATTAGTGTAACAACTTTTGTTTTCATTGGAAATCTCTTCTTCCAATTCCATATCGGTAATTTGACCAATCTTCTCCACTGCTGTCAATACATCATAGAATGTTTCTAGCCCAAGAATTATTTTTTCTACAGAACTTATTACCAATAAAATAATGATTTCTGCTGCAACAAATTGTCCAATATTCATTTCTTGACTCAAAACCAAGTAACCACCTATGATTAACAAACTCGCCGTAATGATAACTTTGAATATAATAAGGTGACTGAATTGTTTTTTTATAACATTAAAATGATTCTCGCGACAGTATAAATAATCCTTTATAATGCCATTGTTTTTTTCTAAAGCAAAATCATAGTTAAGTTCGTTTCTAAAACTAAAATTATTTCGAGCAATTTCTTGTAACCAACCCGCCGTTTTGTATTTGTTTTTGGAGGTTTTCAAGCTGGTTTCAATACCTTTATTATACGAATATTTAAAAACTATATATAAAAGCGCCAATAAAAAAAAACCGAATACAATAAAGAAAGGATGGTATAATGATAATAATACTACACCAAAAACGATTTGCAAAATGGCAGCTGAAAAATCAACTAATAATTTTGAAGTTCCTTTTTGTATCGTTAAAGTATCAAAGAAGCGATTGGCCAATTCTGGTGGATAATGACAATATAGTTCTTTGAATTCTATTTTGGGTAATCGAGTAGCAAATTCGAATGAAGAACGTACAAACATTTTTTGTTGCAAATTTTCTGTAATTCGCAATTGCATTAAGGACAAAATACCGACAAGTGCTACGCCAATAACAACTAGGATAACCAAAACAATCCAAGAAGCACTTATTCGACCCGATTGAATGAAGTTTACAATAGCTTGAATGCCTAATGGCAAAGACAAACTCACGATTCCTGCGAAAATGGCGTAGAAAAAGATTTGTGAAACATCTTTTTTGTCTAATTCTAAAAGATTGAATAGTCGTTTTAATGAATTCATATTTCTATTTTTTAAGTATTTTTTCGATTAAATCGAAATAAAAATGGGTTGGACTTATGTCTTGGTTGCAGTCGGTAATTGTTTTCATGTGGTCTTTCAAGAAATGTTGATGCAATGCACCTTCCACAATGTTTGAAGCCAAACTTTTTGAAAAACCGTAGTCAGGATTTACTTCATTTATAATAGTAGTTATTCTGTTAATTACTCTTTTGTAAATAAAATAAAACCCTTCTTTGTTTTCTTGATCCACTTCTTTGGTGTGAAAGGTTTTGGTAAATTCTGCAATAATGATTTTGTTTAAAATCGATTCATTGATATGTAATGTTTTTTGATCATCTTCTACTTTTTCGGTCACTATTGAAATTGCTTTTTTTAGTTTCTCCCAAGAATCCGAATAATTGGATGTAGCGAATACTAATCTATATTCCATCCAACTCCAATACCACGAAGATAAATATACTAATAATTTGTGCTTGTTTTCAAAATAGCGGTAAATAGAACTTTCGTTGGAGCCTATTTTTTCTCCTAATTTTTTAAAGGTAAAATCTTCAAAACCAATGCTGTCAATGAGAATGATACTCTCTTCAATAATTTTTTTGCCTAATGTAGAAGTTTCAGGGTCCTTTACATAGAGCTTATCGTTGATTTGAATTTTGATGTTTGAAAGTATTTGATCCATATTGAAGTATTTTATGCAAATATAACAGTAATACTTTCAAAAAAGAAGTTTTAACTTTTATTTGTGCCTTTTTTTAATTCGAATATGAGTTTTGTCATATTTTATTTTTGTTGAATAGGGTATATTTGTTATAAATATAACATTTATGGAAAAATATGTCACTGCTGAAGAGGCTGTAAAAGTGGTAAAATCAGGAGATAGAGTGTATCTGCAAGCCGCTGCAGCAGCACCTACCATTCTAGCCAATGCATTAACGGAAAGAGCTTCTGAATTGCGAAATGTAGAAATTTGTCATTTGCATACCGAAGGCGAAGCACGCTACGCTAATCCAGAATTGGCGGACAGTTTTCATGTAAATTCTTTTTTTATTGGACCTAATGTTCGTCATACCCTAAAAGCAGGGAATGGTTCTTATACTCCAGTGTTTTTGAGTGAATTGCCTCATCTGTTTAGAAAAAATGTATTGCCGCTAGATGTTGCTTTTATCCATGTGTCTCCACCCGATATACACGGGTATTGTTCCTTAGGGGTTTCTGTAGAAGCCACTGTTGCCGCCATTGAGAATGCTAAAATTGTTATTGCTCAAGTGAATCCACAAATGCCAAGAACTTTTGGGGACGGAATTCTTCATGTTTCGGAGTTGGATTATTTGGTTGCTGTTGATGTGCCTATTTATTCTCATGAAGTCGAACCCTTTACAGCAGTAGAAGACAAAATAGGGAGTTATGTGGCTTCATTGATTGAGGACAGAAGTACACTCCAAATGGGAATAGGGTCCATTCCAAACGCCGCTTTGAGTAAATTGACCAACCATAAAGATTTAGGATTGCATACCGAAATGTTTTCGGATGGGGTGATCGATTTGATTGAAAGTAACGTGATTAATTGTAATTACAAAGGATCATTAAGAGGAAGAGTTTTGTCGACTTTTCTACTAGGATCAAAGCGATTGTATGATTTTGTAAATGACAATCCTTTTATTGAATTGCGTGAATCTTCTACCGTAAACGATACTGCTAGAATCCGTAAAAACCCAAAAATGATTGCCATCAATTCGGCTATTGAAGTCGATTTGACGGGGCAAGTTTGCGCCGATTCCATTGGGCCAAGAATGTATTCTGGGGTAGGGGGACAAATGGATTTTATCCGAGGTGCTTCTTTGAGTGATGGTGGAAAAGCGATTATTGCATTGCCATCAATCACCAAAAATGGTCAAAGTCGAATTGTGCCTTTTCTGAAGCAAGGTGCTGGAGTAGTAACCACAAGAGGCCATATTCATTATGTAATTACGGAGAACGGAATAGCCGATTTATATGGAAAAACGTTGAAACAGCGTGCAAGTGAATTGGTTCGAATTGCCCATCCGAATCATCAGGCAAGTATTGAAAAAGAGTATTTTGATTTGTTGCATAAAATGTAAAAAAAGAGTGGGAGTGAAATTTATTTTTCACACCCACTGTCAACTAAAGTTTGTTGTATTAAAAAAGCGCCAATTGGCGCTTTTTATTTATAGTAACGAATGACAAGTCATTGCCGCTGGTTGTTCGATTCCCATCAATTCAAGAATAGTAGGGGCAATATCTCCTAGAACACCATCTTGAATGTTTTTCAAATCTTTGTCTACCAAAATAATAGGCACAGGATTCGTAGTATGAGCTGTGTTTGGACTACCATCTGGATTAATCATTGTTTCGCAGTTACCGTGATCGGCAATTACAATAGTGGTATAATCATTGGCTAGAGCCGCTTCAATAACTTCTTTTACGCAAGCATCAACCGCTTCACAGGCTTTAATGGCAGCACTCATAACTCCAGTGTGTCCAACCATATCGCCGTTGGCGAAATTCAGACATACAAAATCAACTTCACCTTTGTTTAATTCAGGAACCAAAGCATCTTTTAATTCGTAAGCACTCATTTCTGGCTGTAAATCGTAGGTAGCAACTTTTGGAGAGTTTCTCAATATTCGGCTTTCACCTTCAAAAGGAGTTTCTTGACCACCAGAAAAGAAGAAGGTTACGTGAGGATATTTCTCTGTCTCGGCAATACGAATTTGTTTTTTGTTGGCTTTTTCCAAAACTTCACCCAGTGTTTCTGTGATGTTGTCTTTGTTGTATACCACTTTTACATTTTCGTAGGTTTCATCATAATTGGTTAGCGTCACATAATACAAATTTAATTTATGCATGTTTTGCTCGTGGAAATCCTTTTGCGAAAGCGCTTCGGTCAATTCACGTCCACGGTCAGTTCTGAAATTGAAGAAAATCACGACATCGTCTTCTTGAATAGTGGCAAGAGGTTTGTCGTTTTCGTCCACCATAACCATAGGGGCGATAAATTCATCAGTTACTTTGTTGTGGTAGCTTTCTTTTATGGTTTCGTAGGCATTTGTTGAATGTGTACCTGTTCCGTTTACCAATAAATCGTAAGCCAGTTTTACTCTTTCCCAACGTTTGTCGCGATCCATTGCATAATAACGACCTACCACAGAAGCTAATTTTACAGTCGTATTTGCAATGTATTCTTCTAAATCTTTAATGTATTTTTTTCCTGATTTAGGATCTACGTCACGACCGTCTGTGAAAGCATGTACGAATACATTTTGCAATCCATAATCTTGGGTTGCATCAATTAATCCACGCAAGTGAGAAGTGTGTGAGTGTACTCCACCATCAGAAAGTAATCCTAGAAAATGTACTTTTTTGTTGTTTTGTTTGGCGTATTCGAAAGCATCAATAAGCACTTGTTCTTTTACCAAAGTTTTGTGTTCAACGGCAAGATTTATTTTGGCTAAATCTTGGTAAACGATTCTCCCAGCTCCTAGGTTCATGTGTCCTACTTCGCTGTTTCCCATTTGTCCTTCAGGAAGGCCAACGTGTAAACCGTCAGTTCTAAGCTGTGCGCTAGGGTATTTTGTATAGAGACTATTTATAAATGGAACATTGGCATTGTCAATTGCAGAAACTTTTGGGTCAGGAGATTTCCCCCAACCGTCTAATATCATTAGAATTACTTTTTTGTTCATGGGTTTTTATTTTTCACAAAGATAAAGTATTTCAAAAAATGTATGCTGCTTTGAATATCATAATTATGGATTCAAATAGAAAGGCTTAATCAAATGAAATCGTTATAGTTCATAAGTTTATGATTTGTAAAACACATTTTTAACTTGATTGTAGTCTATAAAATAGCGTACACTTATAGATAAAACATGACTTAAATCTTCATTGTTAAGTAAGCCAGTGTAGTTGTTGCCAAAATCCTTGGTGATCAAATTGTCATATTTTGCAGCATTGCTTCGATACAAAAGTGTCAATTGACTGCCTGGTGCAAACCACCAATTGTAGGAAACGTCAAGATTCCAAGAAATAAGGTTTTGATTTTTGTTTTCGGTATACCCGTTATAGTCGCTAAGTCTTCCGTTGTCTTCCAGTTGTAGAAAGTTTTTATTTTCGGTATAAGACCAATAATAACGAGCCGAAATGTCAAAATTCATTCTGCTGTTCAAAGAGTATTTACCATTTAAGGTATTGGTGTAGGTTACAATGTCTCTATTAGCATAAATGATTGTATTTGGAGGTAAGTTTTTGTTTTCAGAGCTTCTGTCTACATATCCTTTGTTGTTGTTTTGTTCAAAAAAACTAAAATTATAATTTAGGGCTAAGTGGTCATTAAAACGATATCTTGGGCCAAAATCGATACCTACAGAATTTCTGCCAGGTTCGTTTAAAACGGCGAAATAAGGATTGATATCAAATGCAAATTTATTATTGTAATTTGAAGAGGCGCTAAACCAACCTCCAAATCTTGTAGGATCTATACTATATCTTCCTTCAACTCTGGGCTCGTAATAATTATAATTTTCCATTGGGCGGTATTGTAGCCCAAAACCAATATAATGGTTCTTTTTGGTAGTTGAGTTTACATTTAGATTAATCTGGTTGCCTTGGACTTTTCCAGTTTCTTTCTGAAAACGGGTGAATCCATTAATGTTGGTATTGAAAGAGTTGAAAATTTTGGTTGGATTAAGTATTCGATAACTAGTGTTTCCATACATACTATAATAGTTGGTTTCGAAATTTATACCTAAATCATTGTTGTCAAAATCTTTTGTGACCATATCTGCAGCTATGCTATACCGAAATTTGCCACTTGTTTCAGAAAAATCCAAAGTAGTATTAATTCCGTCTTTTTTATCTTCTATGTCATTTACATAACTGTATTCAAAATTTCCAGCTAGATTATAAGTGTTTTTGGCAGTGTTTAAATCCCAAACTAAAGCAGAAACATTTCCGTCTCTAAAAGAACCATTTCGAGTAACATTTGTATTAATAAATGAAAGGGACGAGTTTTTGTGGAATCGTTGGTCAAAAACAATGATGTTATAATTGGTTAATGGTTCAACCAAAACAGCAGTTGTTTCTTGAGTGTCGGTATTTTTAATGGTGGCGTATGTTTTTTTAGTTACCGCATTAAGATAGCCAATTCCTAAACCGCCTTTTGTTCTTCCCGAAATTTTTGTGGCATTATAAAGATCCGTACTGGCTGGGTTTTCGATTATTTCTTCGTTAGCATCTGTTTCTGGATAATAGGAAGGTGCCCCTCCAATTCTTCTGGAATAGAAAAGATTTCCTTTGCTGAACAAATCGGTTCCTTCGGTAAAAAAACTTCTGTTTTCATTGAACTTCTGTTCAAAGGGGGTTAGGTTTAAAATTCGATCATCGTATTTGGTTTGACCGAAATCAGGAATTAGCATGGCGTCTAGTGTAAAAGCATCGTTTATTCCGTATTTAATGTCTAAACCTCCTTTTAATTCACCATACGTTTTTTGATCCGCATTGGCATACGTATAAAAAGAAGCATACGGTAAAAGGAAAAGCCTTGTTGGGGTTTTTAGATTTTCAATACCCTCAATAGCTCCATTTTGTTGCGTAAATGTCCCAATTTTGGAATCAATAAAATTCCATGAATATTTTGCTCGATCTCTTCTTATTTCCCTGAAAAAGTTGACCCCCCCAAGTTTGTTTCTTTTCACTCGGAAAACGCAAAGCAGCATAAGGAATTCGCATTTCTACAGCCCAGCCAAAAGAGGTAATAATGGCTTTGCTTTCCCAAACGGCATCCCACGAATAGTCTTCACCATTAGAGTCTGTTGCCAAACAATCAGCCTGGCCGTCTGCAGCGTTTACAAAAAATTGAAAGTTTTGCTGGCCGTCATTGTAACCATTGACAAAAACACCAAAAAAATCGGCAGTACCAAATTCATCTCTTTTATTAATTTCCCTTAAAATCTTATCGGGTTCGTTGTCATATAGTAGCGCACTGATATATAGCGCTTCGTTGTCATATAAAACGCGAACTTCGGTTCTTTTATTTTCTGGAACAGGTTTCCCGTTATCGGGTTGAAACATTACAAAATCGGTTGCAATAGGAACCGACTGCCAGATGGCTTCGTCTTGTTTGCCATCTAAAATTATCTTTTCTGTGGTAAATTTAGTTTGAAGAGTCTTTTTTTGGCTAAAGCCGAGTATACATTGAAGCAAAAGAAATATTAAAAATAGATTTTTCATGAAATGATTTAATTGGTAAAGCAAAATAATAAAGCAAAAACCACACAGCTTTCTAGAAAAAGAATAAGTGGTTTGTGGTAATAGACAGTTTATTTTTGGTATTGTTACAGTAATTGGGTTGATTTTATATAAAAGTTTGCATTTAATGGTGTTTTGTTAGTCGGATTTCTATTAATTGTAATCATTTCTGTACTATATTGTACTTGAGATGATTTTCTTTTTTTTGCATAGAATGTGACGATATAAATTCATGAAAAACTTGAGTATTTAATGGGTTGATGTGTAATCTATTGTGAGTTAATGGAATAGGTTGTTTTTTTTGCATTGCCGATTAACTGTTAAATTTAATCGATAAAAAGCAGTTTGTGTTTGGTAGGATTTTTTTTTATGTACATTTGCGCTCGTTAAACAAATGTCTAACTAATTGTCAAACAATGATTTATAAGTTATTTCTCTCTTCTGTTTTTATGTTGTTTTCGTTCGGGTCTAATGAAATGGAAATAAATGCTCCTGAAGTTAATGCAAATAAAAACAGTGCCTCGGTTGTAAAATCTAATTTAGACGTGAATGTAGAAATGGTTTATCAATCACTTGATGCCAATGAGTTTGAGTTGCCTAAGCAAGAAAGTTTTGCCGAAGCTTTAAAAGGGTTTTATTTGTTGAAGGAAAAAGGATTGATCAAGAAAGACATATTAACTTTGGTAGATTTTAGTTTGTCTTCTAATAGTAAGCGTCTTTGGGTTATTGATTTAAAAACAAATGAAGTGTTGTTTCAATCTTTGGTGGCACATGGAAGAAATACGGGGGAAGAATTTGCAACTCGTTTTTCTAATTCGGCACAGTCTTTTCAAAGTAGTTTGGGATTCTACGCTACAGGGGAGATTTATAGAGGTAAACATGGTCTTTCTCTAAAGTTAGACGGTTTAGAAAAAGGAATAAATGATCGAGCGAGGCAAAGAGCAGTGGTTGTACATGGAGCCAATTATGTTTCGGATTCTTTTATAAAAGGGAATAAAAGATTGGGAAGAAGTCAAGGTTGTCCAGCAGTTCCTGTTGAATTAGCAAGCGAAATTATTTTCACAATTAAAGACAAATCGTGTTTGTATATTTATCATCCTTCTATTGATCATACAAAAGAATCGAAACTGATTTCTTAATCGAGTTGATAGTGATTTTGCTTTACAGAGGACAGCATGTCTAACGCAATAGATCTATAAATCGGTAATTTTTCTGATATTTTTCATAAGGAGTAAAAAAAAATAAATGCATAACAATTTAATTTTAAATTGGTTGTAAAACGGAATGATTAAAGTGAATTTATTTTTCAAAAAAAATTTGCAAATAACTGTTTTTATTAATTATCTTTGCACCCAGTAATGCGAAAGTAGCTCAGTTGGTAGAGCTCCAGCCTTCCAAGCTGGTTGTCGCGAGTTCGAGCCTCGTCTTTCGCT
>NZ_QCZH01000030.1 GCF_003097655.1 Flavobacterium laiguense | reverse complement strand
TTAGGTGGTCATTTTGAATTGGAATCAGGTGCTCACTTTAAATTGGAATTGGGTGGTCAATATCACCGGAATTTGCACAAAAGGGAATAAAATGGGATTACTAGTTTGCTTTATTATTTTAATAAAGTTTTGTTTTTTTCTTGAATTTTTCAATAAGTTCTGATTTTATAATCTCAAAAAGGCCAAAACATCTTACCATCTTACCCAGCCCAGTGATAGCGGGGCGGGTAAGATAAAAAAGTGTCTTTTTTCATTTTACCCATCTTACCCAAATGTTAAAATTTTAATATTTCTATTTTGGGTAACTTTGGGTAACTTATGGGTAACTTTTATTTTAAGTATCTTACCCAGTCTTAAGCCTTATAAAATAAGGGTTTTATATAGATTGGGTAAGATGGGTAACTTATTTTACTATATTTGATATTTATTTTTTTACTGTAAATTGTTTAATTCGATTTCAGTTTGCAAAACTGGTTCGACAATTGGTTTTATTTTCGCAATATGCGGGCTATCGGATTTATGAAAAGTACCTTCGCCAGTATTAAAATTGCTTTCCGTATAAAGCGGTTTCGGGTGTAGCCAATAACCATAAACACCATTTTCTTTTGATTTCTCATAACCCAATGAATGCATTGCACGACCAACAGCAATAGCGTTGACATTAACGCCTAAAGGGCGCAAATAAACAAGAATATCCGTACTGGTAAAATGCTTTCCTTGACCAATTTGGGTTTTCTCAAAATAACGCCCAATTAATTCCTGTTCGATTGAAAGTTGCTTGAATTTAGCGTTTCGCTTTTCGTTTTGTTCGATTTCGTCTTTTGACAAGTCCCATTCGTTACGGTTAGTGGTAGATTTATATAAGGCATAAGCTTGAGCCCAAACAAAATCAACATTACAGTGTTTCGCATAATCCCAATTGATGCCTTTAATATTAAAGCAAAGCCAACGGACAGAACCCGTTTCGTCAGCGAGAAAGCTCTGTTCATTGGTTGAACCCACAAAAGAACAGCGACGAATTAAGTTAGCTTCATTCCGTCCGAAAGGAACCCGAATGTTGATATTCTTCATTGAAAACAAAGCTTTTAATTGCTTTGTATCTTGTTTGTTTAAACTGGCGAGTTCATCGATATTGATCATAAAATTTCTCGCGAGTGAAATGATGCCGTCCTTATCGGTAGTGATTCGATCGGTGTAATAGGGCGCAAGCGCATCTGGACTGAGCCAATTCCAAAAGGAGGTTTTACCATCATTTTGATTAGAAACTAGCACTAGGGATTGTTTATTGAAGAAATGGTCGTCTGAAGCGCAAAAAACGGCTCTCACTAGCCATTTGCGAAAATGATACTCGAATGCTGATGGATCAAAAGCCAAAACATATTTCGCCAAGTTCGCAATGTGATCGGTTTTACCATCCCAAGCAGGAAGTTCTTCGAAATAGGATTGAATTGGATTGAAATCACGGCAAAAGTCGGATTTCAAAATAGCAGACAAATTACTCAATGAAATTTTAATACCGTGTTTCTGCAAGTCCAAATACAGATTGTTTTCGTTTAACTCTTTCCATATGTCTGAATTAAGAGGGGCTACTTCAACAAACATTTTAATCTTGTTATAACGAAATTTATATTTAGCTCCAACAAAATCCTCTGCTTGATGGAAAATGGAGTAAATCTCTTTTGATTTATCTACCGTTGTCATCGTCGTATTATCGATTAATTTTTGAAAATCGGCTTTATTTCGAACTTTAAAAAAATCGGCTACGTCATTAAAATCATCGGGCAAAATGATTTCTTTTACATCATATTTATTTGTAGTTTTTTTTCGAGCGTTTCTGCCGGATTCATCATTATCGTAACAAATGAAAATAGTTTTATTGCCTAAAGCTTTCATCTGTTCGGGTGTTATGTTATGATTTTCGGAACGAAAAGTCACGGCATTGTATCCATTTGCATTTAAAATTAAACAGTCCTTTTTACCGGCAGAAATGATGATAAATTCAGCTTTGGGATTTAATTGTTCCAAGCCAAAGACATCATTGGAACGGTATTTATTTAAATAGAATTTTTGTGCTTTATCTTGCTTTGGAATATAGATTTCAGCTACATAATTATTCAATTTATAGGCAAATCCTATAACATTTTCGAACAGTTTTACTTTCGAAATTTCTTCTTTTTTAGAATTATAAAACTCAAATTTTTCCAAAGCGAAAACATTGTGTTTGATTAATAATTCTTGTGTAACATTCCAGTTTCCTTGTGAAAAATAATCTAAATGTTCCTTAGAAAATTCTTTTGTGTCAAATGTAAAATGAGTTGTCTCTTTGTTTTCTTCAGCGATATTGAATTCCTTGGCAATGATGCCTAAAACCTCATGAAATTGAGTTTTGCAGTCCAAATTATTCAAGTCGGCCACAAACTGAAAACAATCACCTTGTTTACCTGTAGAATTACATTTATAAGATCCGTTTTTGTAAAGCGAAAAACTTGGGTTTTTATCTTCTGAAAACGGGCTGGAAATATTTCCTTTAGGGAATTCCGAAAGGTTAAGAAATTTTAAAAATATGTCTTGTTCAGATTTTGCAGATAATATTGTATTTTTGTCCATAATTACAGTAAAAAAATAAAGTTAAAAGCGTTACAATTTGGTAGAATTGAACGCTTTTATTTTTTATTAGAATTAGTATAACTAATGGCTTCTTTCTCTATTTGAGAAACAGATTTAGACTTGTTTTGTAGTAACCACTCATCAATCTCTAATTTTGTAAAAAAGAGTGTTCTATTGTTGGGTTTAGAATAGGGAAGTATATTATTATGTACTAGTTTATAGACATAACTTTTTGAGAACCCAGTGTAGTTTACAACATCATCAACAGTGAAGATTTGTTTAGTTGTCCCAATTATAAGTTTCTCTAATTGGGTTAATTTTTGAATAATAGCATTGCTTTCCATAAGTGATTTGTTTTATCGTTATGGTAGCAAAAGTCTTTAAAGTAAAATAGATTAAGGTTAATAGGTTAAGGTGGTTAACTAAATTTTATTTCTTCAAAAATTGATTTAATCGATTTGAAGTCTTTAGGTATCATGTTGCTTTTAGAAACTGAAGCATATACTGATTTTGCTTTTATTTTACCATTTTTGTTTTCAATGTTTCCAGAGCGCTCAATAAATGTTATAGGGATTTTAGCATTGAAAAAATCATGAATGCATTCAATGAAGAAATTAAATTGGATGTTATCCATTTCAAGATATACAATGGAATTATGAGCGTCCCAATCAAGTTCAAAAACTTCAATAAATTGGTCTAATGTAGTTTTTTTTTGGTCAATGAACATGAATTTTTCCAAACCAAAATATAGTTTTTTTAAAATTTCTTTATCTATATTTATCATATAATTTCCAGTTTTAAGTGTAAGTTTTGATATTGTAGAGATTTTCTCTTGAATTTTCTCGTATATTTCTAAAAGATTTTTTTCATAATTCTCTAATGCTACTATAATATCCATTGAATAGTAAACTTTTATGCCGCTATCAATACTTTCTTTATATTCAACGTACCTAAGGAAGTAATATTTAATAGCACATACTTGTTGGTGTATGTTTCCAAGGATTTTGTCAGATAAAACCAAAATCTTTGTAGTAAGAGTTTCCTTAGGGTACTCTTTTGTATTTAAATAATAGTCAATTAAATGCGGAAGTCTTTCTGTGTAATTAAAAGTTGCAAAGCTATCTCTTATAGGAATAAAATCGTCAGCTGGATTATTATCTTGAAAAGGCAATGCGTCGACTTCGTTTATATTTCTTATTTCTATCTCAAAAAAGCTCCCTAGCGTGTCTATCGTTAGTTGATTAATTGGGTAATAATATAATATATCAGAGAATAAATAGAAAAACTGATATTCATTTAGTTTATTTATTTTCTTCTTAATGGATAAAGTGTTTTGCTCAGAATTTAAGTTGTTTTTAATGTAATCTAAAGTTTTATAATGTTTGTCTTTAATTTTGAAATAGGAATATAACATATCAGTTAAATATTAATATTAGGGATTAGATTAGCGGCTTCTTTCATTTTTTGATCAACAATTTTAGCATAAATTGCTGTAGTGCGTATTTCACGGTGTCCTAATCTCTTAGAAACGGTGTAGATATCAGCTCCGTTTTCAAGTAAAAGCACTGCATTTGTATGTCTCGCACTGTGAAACGTTATGTGCTTTGATATTCCGGCTCGATTGCACCAGCGTACAATTTCGTTATTATAAACAGCACTGTACTTTAGGCCTGTAAAAACTCTATCTGTAGGTGACTGGCGTGTTTGCAATAACTCACGAGCTTGATTAGAAATGTAAAGGTATTCAACCCCATCTGTTTTCTCTTGTCTAAAATTCACTTTACTAACATCGCCTTCATCTCTAACTTCTGACCAAACCATTGTATTTATATCGCTCCAACGAAGTCCTGCAAGACAAGAAAATAAAAATGCACGTTTTAAAACATCATATTTGCATGGTGTACTAGCTAATGATTGTAACTCTTGATGAGTTAAGTATTCTCTTTGACTTTCAGCTTGTTCAAATGATTTCGTTTTTGAGGCGTAATTAATTGATAAATAACCATCATCAAATGCAGCTCTTAAACAAGCTTTGAATTTATTGTAATAAGAGTATTTTGAATTTAATGATAGGGGAGTGTCACTTTTCGTTTTGGCTTCTTTGTCAAAGTAGTTACGAACTCTTTTGATAAAATTCTCATCAACCTCTTCAAATAATAAATTTGGACTTATACATCTTTTTAAATGAAGTAATGTAGCAGTCCAGTTTCCGTAGTTTTTAGGAGAATCAATTTTATCTTCCGTTTTTTCAAAGAAAAAATCTAAAAAACTTCTTTTTGATTTAGCTGTGTTTTTTATGTCAAATTTACCTTGAAAGTATTCTGCTTTACGGATAGATAGTATCTGTTCACTTAAAGTATCAATTTCTTTATTCTCCTTTTTTTCACTGGCAGTTTTTGGATCTTGATGTGGGTATAACTTTAGATATTCAAAATCTCTTAAGTGAATCCTTTTGCCTTCTATATTTAGTGTAGAACCTTTGTAGTATTCTAAATATAAACTGAATTTACCGTTTTGTAATTTTTTCTTCTTTAAACTAATTATCATAAGGTGTACATTTTTACACCTTATTTTTGATAAGGTGTACTTGAAGTGTAACAAATGTATGAATTAAAGTTAATACAAGAAAGCTAAAATACAGCTAAATCAATGGTAGTCAAGTTATAGAAAGCTAAGTATAGTTAAAGAAAGTGCTTTTATTTCCCGATACAGAAATTCGCAAATATATTCCCCAACAATTCATCATTGGTAACCTGACCGGTAATCATCCCAAATTGGTATAGTGCTTCTTTAATATCAAGCGCCATAAGGTCGCTAGAAAGATTGGTTTCAAGTCCAAATTTCACTTTCTGAATCTCGTCTAAAGCTTTCAGTAAAGAATCGTAATGACGGGTGTTGGTAACGATGGTTTCATTGTTGCGCAAAGCACCGGTGTTAACAAAAGAAAGCAGTTGGTTTTTAAGATCTTCAACGCCTAGTTTTTCTTTGGCCGAAATTAATAGAATTTCTGGAATCTCGGTTTTTATATTTTGAATTTCGGTTTCAGTCAATTTATCGGCCTTGTTGCCGATAATCACAAGCGGTTTCAACGGAAACTGATTCTTAATTTTTTCTAATTCTACTTTTAATTTCAATCCCGAAACTTTAAACTCCGAACTGTCAAAAAGAAAAACTACAACCTGAGCTTGTTCAATTTTTTCAAAGGTTTTTTTAATCCCGATGCTTTCTACTACATCTACCGTTTCCCGAATTCCAGCTGTATCTATGAATCGAAAACCAATACCACCAATTACCAATTCGTCTTCGATTGTATCCCGGGTTGTTCCAGCAATTTCAGAAACAATGGCGCGTTCCTCGTTCAACAAAGCATTCAGCAGTGTTGATTTTCCCACATTGGGTTCGCCTACAATAGCTACTGGAATTCCGTTTTTTATCACATTCCCAACAGCAAAAGAATCGATTAAACGTTTGAGTACAAACTCAATTCGGTTCAATAATTCATGAAATTGGGTTCTGTCGGCAAATTCTACATCTTCCTCGGCAAAGTCAAGTTCAAGCTCTATGAGCGAAGCAAAATTCAACAGTTCCTCACGCAGTTTGGCAATCTCGTTAGAGAATCCCCCACGCATTTGCTGCATGGCAATTTGGTGTGACGCTTCATTGTCTGACGAAATCAAATCGGCAACGGCCTCGGCTTGCGAAAGGTCAAGTTTCCCATTCAAGAAAGCACGAAGTGTAAATTCACCTGCATTGGCCATTCGACAACCTTTACGAAGTAATAGCTGAATGATTTGTTGCTGAATATAAGTAGAACCGTGACACGATATTTCGATAGTATTCTCGCCTGTATACGAGTTAGGTCCTTTGAAAATAGAAACCAAAACTTCATCCAGCGTTTTTGTATCGTCTACAATATGGCCAAGGTGTAAAGTATGTGTTTTTTGAAGTCTTAAATCCTTATTTTTTATGGATCGAAAAACAGTATTGCCTAAAGTAATAGCATCTTCTCCTGAAATTCGGATTATGGCAATTGCTCCAGCACCAGATGGTGTTGCTAGTGCCACTATGGAATCGTTATTTAACATTTTTTTAAATCTAGAGTGCAAAGATAACAAATCTTAGCGAGTATTGGTTTATCCATAGAAAACCTCAAAAACACAATTGTTGATTAAGGCTGCTAATGAAAAAAGAACTGAAATGGGTTCTGATACGACAGGTAAATTGCTTAATCAATTGTGTTTTTTGGATCTCTTTTTTTGTGTAAATTTTATTGTAAACACTACTTTGTTAATGTGTTAAAATTAGTTTTTTATATTTACCTTTGATAGGCTAATCATTTTAATTCTCTAATAAAATGAAAAAAATACTCTTTCCAACCGATTTTTCAGAAGTAGCCACAAATGCCTTTGTTCATGCTTTAGAATTTGCTAAAATAGTGCAAGGCGAACTTATTTTATTGCATTCCTATGATTTACCAGTGTTTGATGAGCAATTTTTTCATGAAAATTTTAAGGAGATATATGATTCTTTAGAGTTATTGCAATTTGACCTGTTTAAAGACGAAATACCAAAACTTCGCACAATAGCCGATGGGCATCATTTGGGTAAAATAAAAATGACCCACCGACTTATGGGTGGAGATTTAACTTCAAATATTAAAAAAGCAATTCAAGAAGATGAAATAGATTTTGTAGTCATGGGTACATCCGGGGCTACAGATTGGGATGCATTTTTTGTTGGTTCAAAGTCAGGCTCAGTAATTATGGGGATAGATGTTCCTATGTTGTGTATTCCATTGGGAGCCAAACACAAAAAAATTAAAACGATTGGGTATAGAACTCGATTTAAAGACGAAGATAAAATTGCGCTTAAAAAGGTATTGAATATTGCAAAAAAAACAAATGCCAATGTGAAATGTCTTTATGTTAAAACCCAGTATTCTGATATTTCAAAAGATACAATAGAAAAATGGGAAAAAGAGTTTGAGCAAGAACCAATAGCGTTTTTTGTAGTTACTGGTGATGAAATAAAAGATATTGTTTTGGACTTTGTTTTAGAAAAAAAAATAGATGTATTAACAATGCTTACTTATAAAAGAGGTGTTTTCGCTGATATATTTAAACCCCGTTTTGCTGTAAATAATACTCCTAATTTCGAAATACCAATTTTGGAAATACCTGTTGATTAGGTAATATTCTAAAACCACATTTAGAGAAGAAGCCAATACCACTATGGAATCGTGTTGAATAAAATCTATGATTTATTCAAAAATAAGAAAAACTTACTACCCAACAAGTCTACATAATCAATGCATTTTATGTTATTTTTTTATTAATTAGTAATCAAAATGATAATTATCATGCTTTATTTTTATAAGTTTTGTAACTTTATATAAATTATTGATATTCAGTAAACTAAAATAGCTATGAAGAAAATATTATTCCCTACTGATTTTTCAGACGTTTCAAAGAATGCTTTTATTTATGCTTTAAAGCTAGCCGATGCCATAAATGCCGAGATTATTACGCTGCATGTCTATGAGTTGGATTCGCCTGCCTATCTAGATGTTTCCATTTATTTGCAAGAGATTTATGAGTATGAGGAATTAAGTGATTTTGAAAACTATAAAGACGAGGTACCAGTTTTACGAAAGATAGCCGAAGCCAATAATCTTTCACATGTTAAGATCAGTAATGTTCTTATCCAAGGCTATTTAGTAAAGGAAGTAGTGGCACTCTCCAAAAAAGAAAACGTAGATTTTATTGTTATGGGAACCAGAGGGGTAACCCATTTACGGGAAATATTTTTAGGGAATGTAACCACAAAAATAATGAATGAATGCAATGCTACAGTTTTGGCTGTTCCGGAACAATGTAATTATACACCTATAGAAAGAATATTGTTTACCACAAAATTTAACATGGATGACATCGAACCCTTAAAAAAAGTTCTGGCTTTGTCCAATGTCTTTCATTCACACATTGATTGTCTCAATGTAAAACCGCCGCACACCGTTTATAAAGACGATTTTGTGGTCGATTTTAAGAACGTTTTCAAAGATCAGGACGTTGCTTTTCATTCCGTATTAAGCGACGATATTGAAGGAGTAATTTTAAACTTTATCGAAAAAAACAATATAAATATGATAGCCATTCATGAACGACACAGAGGTTTTTTTGAAAAAATTTTTCAAGTAAGTCTTTCCAAAAAATTGACGTTCCATGTCAACATCCCAATTCTATCCGTTCATTAATTATTGAATATTTGGACGTGCCACATTAGGAAAAGGGGCCTACTCAGCCAACCGCTTATTCGGCCCCTTTTCCTAATCTGTCGGGCTATCCGCCTTTACTTTGTATTTGATAAAACACTAAATTTATTCAAAGGAAAACAGAGGTGAACTATGCTATCCCTCACGCGCGCCCTGCAAAACGACAAATAATGGTTGTAAAAGAAATGATTCACGATCAGTTCCACGATAGATTAAATTAAAAAGCAAAATTGTAAACCAAAAATTAATCCTTAATTCATATCAAAATGAAAAAGATTTTATTTCCCACCGATTTTTCCGAAGTAGCCAATAATGCTTTTATTCACGCATTAGAATTTGCTAAAATTGTAAATGGAGAGCTCGTTTTATTGCATACTTTTGATTTGCCGATTATTGACAATCAGTTTATTCCGGATAATTATTATACCATTTTTGATTCCCTACAATTGGCACAATTTGATATGTTCAAAGAGGAAATTCCAAAACTTCGTGAAATAGCACAAAAGCGAAAATTAGAACACATTAAGTTAAGCCATAAACTAATGGATGGCGACTTAATTTTTAATATCAAAAATGCTGTCAAAGAAGAGAATATAGATTTTATAGTCATGGGAACTTCTGGTGCCACAGGTTGGGAATCTTTTTTTGTAGGATCTAATACAGGATCAGTAGTAACAACAGTAGATGTCCCTGTGCTAAGTGTCCCTGTAGAAGCTCAATTTACAAAAATAGAAACCATTGGATTTACAACCCGTTTTAGAGATAAAGACAAAACAGCATTAAGACAAGTCATTAAAATTGCCAAAAAAACACACGCTATAGTGAAATGTTTGTATGTAAAAACAAGCAAATCAGATGTTTCTGATGTAACAATTAATCAATGGAAAACTGAGTTCGAACACGAACCTGTTAAGTTTTCAGTAGTTACAAGTGATGAAGTTAAAGGAACGATTTTAGATTTTGTATCTCATAAAAACATCGATATTTTGGCGATGATCACCCATAAACGAAATTTCTTCTCTGAGTTGTTCGACCCAAGCTTGACACAAAAAATGACCAATATTTCGATAGTACCTGTTTTGGCAATGCACGAGGGGTAGATTGCAGAATTTAGAATTTAGATTTTAGATTTTTTTGAATTGTCATTGCCATTGATATTGTCATTGATATTGAAATTGCCATTGAAATTGCCATTGAAATTGCCATTGATTTTCCTTACATTTGTATATCATTAAAACAAAAGATGGAAATATATAAAAGCAATAGACAAAACTATTCAGAGGAATTAAAATCAATCAATACAAAGTACAATAGCATTAGTTTTCTTAGATTCATTAGCATTTTACTTTTTCTAGGAAGCTTATTTTATTACATAAAAACTAGCAAATCAGTATTTGTCATAATGGCAATTGTACTGTTTGCTAGTTTTCTTTTTTTGATGCGAATCCATTCGAAACTATCGTTTCATAGAAAAATAAAAAGCGCATTGGTCGATATCAACGAAAATGAAATCACCTATTTGGAGCGAAAATCAATTCCTTTTGAAAATGGCGCCGAATTCAATGATTTCCATCATCCGTATGCCTATGATTTGGATATTTTCGGGGAACATTCTTTGTTTCAAAACTTAAATAGAACCGCCACTTTTATTGGTAAAAGGACTTTGGCCAAACAGTTATTGACACTTTTGCCGAATGATGAAATACTGAAGAATCATCAAGCAGTACAGGAATTAAAAGAAAAACTAAATTGGCGTCAGGAGTTTTTGGCTTTCGCCAAAGTAGGGCAGGACAATGAAACGCTTTATAAAACACTATTGCAATGGAGTGTCTTTAACAGCAAATCGTTGTCAAAAGGCGCAATCTTCATTTCATATTTGTTTCCTGCATTATTTTTAAGTTGTTTTTTGGGGTATTTAATCACCTCAAAAACCGTTTTTCTCTCTTGCTTGTCGTTTTTGTTTATTTTTAATTTGATGATTTTAGGTAATTTCCTAAAACGAATCAAAATGGAAATTGCGCAAGCCGACAATATCAACGTAATTATCAGTCAATACGGTTTGTTAGTTCAAAAAATAGAAAATGAAACCTTCCATTCCGAAAAGTTAATCGCTTTACAGCAAAAGCTGAATTTTCAAAATCAGAAAGCGAGTGTTCATCTTCAGCAGTTGGCCGAGTTGTTTTCCAAAATGGACAGTATTGGGAACTTTGTGACGGGTTTATTGTTTAATGGAACTTTTCTGTTTAATCTACATGTCTTGAAATCCCTGATTGCATGGAAAAAGCAGCATGCCGTTGTGTTGGAAGTATGGTTAGAAGTGATTGGCGAATTTGAAATGCTCAACAGTTTGGCCAATTTCTCGTATAACAATCCGGATTTTGTGTTTCCTGCATTGAATTCTAATTATGAAATTGATTTCTCCAACTTAAGCCATCCTTTATTAAATCCAACCACCAGAGTAGGGAACGAGGTGCAATTTCAGCCTCAATCGTTTATGATCTTGACCGGTTCGAACATGTCGGGTAAAAGTACTTTTTTGCGTAGTTTAGGAATCAATATGGTGCTTACAGGAATGGGTTCACCTGTATGTGCAAGTAGTGCGAATGTGCATCCTTTGCCTGTTTTAGTCTCTATGCGACTTTCGGATTCGTTATCCGACAGTGAGTCTTATTTCTTTGCCGAGATCAAGCGATTGAAGCAAATCATGGATGAATTGGAAGATAATCCTGCCTTTGTACTTTTGGACGAAATTCTGAGAGGTACCAACTCGGATGATAAACGCAATGGAACGATTGAAGTAGTCAAAAAAGTAATTGCCAAAAAAGCCATCGGTGCCATTGCTACACACGACATAGAAGTTTGTTTAACCACCAATGAATATCCCGAAATTCTAACCAACAAATGCTTTGAAGTCGAAATTAGCAACAATGAATTACATTTTGATTACACTCTCCGCGACGGTATTTGTAAAAACAAAAGCGCCACTTTCTTGATGAAAAAAATGGGAGTTATTTAGGAGAAGTGTTCAGTTTTTTAGTGATCAGTCACAGTTAGTCTTTGCGAGGAACGAAGCAATCTCACTAACCCGAGCAAGCAAAGTGAATCAATTAGAACGAAGCAATCTCACTAGCCCGAGCAAGCAAAGTAAATCAATTGGAATCGATGAACGATATGAGATTGCTTCGTTCCTCGCAAAGACATACCGTACGCAAAGCACGCAAACAAAGTCCTTGCGAGGAACGAAGCAATCTCACTAGCTCGAGCAAGCAAAGTGAATCAATAGGAATCGATATACGATATGAGATTGCTTCGTTCCTCGCAAAGACGTAGCTTACGTATAATGCATTCCCTCACTTGGAACAAGACCAAAAAAAAACCAAAACTCTGGTTAGGAATTTCGGTTTTTTCAAATATAAAAAATGGTTTTGGTTAGTTTAGTATTTTGAAGTAACTAGCTGTTTAGCATTACTGGCATTACAAGCATGGTTACGGTTTCGCCTTCTTCCAGTCCATCTATTGGAGTTAGAATTCCGGCTCTGTTAGGTAATGACATTTCGAGCATAATCATATCCGATTGCAGGTTGTTCAACATTTCAGTCAAGAAACGAGAGTTGAAACCTATTTGCATATCGTCCCCTTGGTAATCACAAGTCAATCTTTCTTCGGCTTTGTTGGAGTAGTCGATATCTTCAGCAGAAATATTCAATTCGGCTCCTGCAACTTTCAAACGAATTTGGTGCGTTGTTTTGTTAGAGAAAATGGCAACACGACGTACTGAACTCAAAAACTGAGAACGATCCATCATCAATTTGTTTGGATTTTCTTTTGGGATAACTGCTTCGTAATTCGGGTATTTTCCATCGATTAAACGACACAATAAAATATAATTGTCGAAAGAGAAAGTAGCATTGGAATCGTTATATTCTATTTTCACTTCAGCATCTGAGGTACCTAATATACTTTTTAAAATAGTCAAAGGTTTCTTTGGCATAATAAACTCAGCCACTTGAGATGCTTTTACATCAGTACGAGCATATTTTACTAATTTGTGAGCATCTGTTGCTACAAAAATCAACCCTTCTGGAGAAAATTGGAAGAAAACCCCAGACATTACAGGACGTAAATCGTCATTTCCAGCTGCGAAGATGGTTTTGCTGATAGCAGTTGCCAAAACATCTGAAGGTACTAGTGTTACTGATGGTTCGTCTAAGTTTACTGATTTTGGGAATTCTTCTCCTGGAGCATACGCTAAAGCATATTTCCCTGAATTAGAACTAATTTCTATAGTGCTGTTTTCTTCAACCGTGAAAGTTAAGGGTTGTTCTGGAAAAGTTTTAAGGATTTCCAATAATAATTTTGCAGGTACTGCAACACTCCCTTTACTGGTTGAGTCGATAGCCAATGTTGCAGACATAGTAGTCTCCAAATCGGATGCCGAAACAGTTAATTCGTTATTATCTAATTCAAATAAGAAGTTATCCAAAATAGGCAAAGTATTGTTATTGTTGATAACACTACCTAAAACTTGTAATTGTTTTAATAAGTACGAACTCGATACTATAAATTTCATCTGTATTGTTTTGTTTTTAATGGTGTACTTTTTTTAAATAAAATTTAGAATACACTTTACAAATATATTGTAAACTATTCTAGTATTGCAAATTTTTTATTAACATCTATTTACTGTACTTTCTTTTTCTGAGGAATGTAAATGCGATGCCAAAAAGAAACAAAATTAGAATTGGAAGCCCGATAGTTAGGAATTGTGTAAAGGTATAGTTTTCATATACTTTCTCTTTATCTAATAATGGTAAATCAAGATCCTTGCTTCGAATGTTAATAAGTCCAGTATCATCCAAAAGGTAATTGACACAATTCATCATAAAATCTTTATTGTCATATAAATTACCTGAGCGTTGGTCATAACCTAATTCTACAGGTTGTCCTTCTTTATCCAATTGATTTTTTATAATATCTCCATCCGAAATCACGATCATTTTACTCTGATTTCCTTTGGCTAGGAATGATTTTTCCTCAAAAGGTAAAACACGATTTTCGAACATAGAGTGAAAAGTACCTTCCAATAAAACCGCTAACGGAATATTTCCTTTATTGAGGTATTCTGCCGGCGAGGTTTGTTCCGAAACGATACTCAAGTTGATTTCAACAGGAGTTCCTATTCTTTTGGAATAAGGAGAAGACTGTAATAGTACCGTTTTCTTAATTCCGTTTTTCAAAGTGTCCATCGCATTGGCAAAATCAAGTTTGATGCCACCTAGATTTTTTACAATTGGATGTTTACTAGTAGGATATACCTGTGGAGCAAATTTCCAGTTGAAATCCTGGTATTGTGTTCCGCTTCCTTGTTCTCCACTCGCTAGTTTTATAGGGCTGCCTTGCTCGTCTTTGACTAAGTCAGGATTGATACGGACTCCATATTTGAAGAACATATCGTTTAGGTTTAAGTCTTTTGGAAATGCTAATGTTGCTCCCGAAGGATTATAAAGGCTGTCCATTTCGGCATTGACCTGATCAATCAGCCAAAGGGTTTTCCCGCCATTGATAATGAATTGATCCAGTACTAATTTCTCTTCATCACTAAAGGCTTCGGTCGGTTTGGCAATAATCGCCAAATCATAATTTTGAAGTGATTTTAAAGTCTCCACAGGATTTTTAGCCACAGAATCTAACGTAAATGGCCCAATGAAATAACTTTCGCGTACTTGCATCAGGAATTTGGCGATGTGTTGTTCTTGAAGTTCTCCGTTCCCTTTTATGATGGCAACTTTCTTTTGTTTGTCCTTTGAAATTTTATTAATTCCATCCGAAATGGAATATTCAAGATGCTGAACCGATCCAATAACTTTTTGAGTGGTAGAAGCTCCCATAATGTTTTTCATCAGAGGAATATTGACTTCTTTATTGTTGTAAACAGCAATTGCCCAAGGGAAAACCATCGATTGTGATTGCTTTCCTTTGTCGTCAACAGTTATATTTATTGGAGTTAAGCCTTTTCGATACAATTCTTTAATTTTATCCATACTCTCGTCTTTGTTCTCCAATGGATCCACAAATTCGATGATAATATTGGAATTATACGCTTGAAATTCTTCCAACAGTTGTTTGGATTCTTGTTGCAATCGCTTGAACTCTGCGGGTAATTCTCCTTGTAAGTACACTTTTATGGACAAAGGATTTTTTACATCTTTAAGAATCTTTAAAGTAGTAGGGGATAGGGTATAGCGATGGTCTTGGGTTAAATCAAAACGATGAAAAAAGAAATTGCTAATGATGTTTAAAAGTAATACTACCGCAACAGTAATCAATAATGATTTGGTGTTTTTTATATTGAATGCTTTCATTACGATTTAATAGATTTTAAATTGAAGACTGTGAAAGAAAGGAACAAAACAGCAATACTACTAAAATAGATTACGTCTCGTGTGTCTATGACACCTCGACTCATACTCGTATAATGATCTTGCATTCCGAAATAAGAAATAAAAGAAGAAAAACCAGGTAGAAGAGAAGCCAATCCTTGAAAACCAAAATAGAAAAAGAAGCAAAGGAAAACAGCAATGATAAACGAAACAATCTGATTTTCTGAAATCGATGAAGTAAATATCCCAATAGCAGAATAAGCAGCGATTAAGAATAATAGTCCAAAATATGAACCTAAAGTGCTTCCTAAATCAAGATTTCCTTCGGGAGAACCCAGATTCCAAACCACTTCTACATAAATAAAAGTAGGAATGATGGCCATGACGATTAACAGAAAAGCCCCCAAGAATTTTCCGTTTACAATCTCCCAAAGACTAATCGGTTTTGTGAGCAATAATTCGAGTGTACCTTGTTTTTTTTCATCCGAAAAACTGCGCATAGTAACAGCAGGAATCAGGAATATTAAAATCCACGGAGCCAATGTGAAAAATGGCGTTAAATCGGCAAAACCGGTGTTTAAAATGTTATACTCCCCTTCGAAAACCCAAAGGAATAAGCCATTTCCAATCAAGAAAAGGGCAATTACCAAATATCCGATTGGGGAACCAAAAAAGGATTTTATTTCTCGTAATACTATTGATTTCATTTATTTATTTTTTTGTTTCAGGTTTACTTTGTTTCAGGTTTTTAACTTTAAACTAAAAAAAATTTAAACTAGAGAAACTAATTTATTTACGCTCCAAGCTTCCGGTTTTGCATTGAATAATTGTTTGGTAAATGTCCAAACGGTATTAAAAAGCTCCGAATTTCGATAATTTTCCAGATCATCTTCGGTTTCCCAATAACTATAGGTAAAGAAAATGCTTTTGTTATTTTTATCTTGATACAGTTCTAGGAAACGATTTCCAGGAGCATTTCGTATTTTATCTTTCATTAATTCGAAGTTTTCCAAAAAAGCAGGAATATTTTCCTCGTGAAAACTCAATTTTACTATTCGTACAAACATTTGATTGTTGATTTTTGATTGTTGATTTCTGATTTTAGATTTATTTCAGAACGTGTATTTATAGTTTTATTTTAAAATAGTATTGTTCTTTTTTAAGTTGGTTCATCTGCTGTTTTATCTGTCTTTAATGTTTGTCTCTCTTAAAATCTGCAATCAAGAATCGTTAATCTTCAATCTGAAATCTAATATCGTTAATTTTCAATCATAAATCTCAACTCTTAAATCGTATCGAAACCACATCTCTATAATTAAGCCCCAATAAAGTACTGGCCGAACCTACAGTTAAAGGATTACTTCTGAAAATGGCAATTTCGAGAAAACCGGCTTCGTTGAAAATAGCTAATTTTTCACCTTCATAATACTTTATAGGATACTTGTCAGAACTGGCGATGGCTGAATAATAGGGTAAAATAGTTTTTATGATCTTGTTTTTGAATACAATTTCAAAAGATCTTCCTTTAACAGTTTCTAAAAACTGTTTTTTTGAAATATTGGTAACCACATTTCCAAAATGGTCAATGTAAATCACATTCCCTTTTAATTGATTTCCATCATCCGAAAGCGAAACTTGTAAATCGGTTACTTGTTTTAAAGTAGTGATCTCTTTTCCTATTACATTAAGGACGCCACCTTTGGCAATATGACAAGCTACTTTTACAAAAACATCCAAATCGGAAGCATCGCTATGCAATCGATCATGAATGGTTATTGCGACTATTTTTTGAGGAATAATTTTTTGCGTAAGCATACTTAAAATGCCATTATCGGCTGCAATAAAGAAATGATCGTTCCATTGCATGGCAATATGTTGATTTTCTTTATTGGATTCTAAATCGACTCCTATAATATGAACAGTTCCTTTTGGGAAACTTGCATAAGAGGAAGAAATAATGTAACTTGCTTCTGCTGTGTTGAATGGGTCAATGTCATGTGAAATATCAACAATAGACGCCTCAGAATACTCCGATAATATTTTCCCTTTCAAGGCACCCACAAAGTGGTCTTTCAAGCCGTAATCGGTAGTAAGGGTAATTATTGACATAAAATTGTTTATAACTATTGAGTATTATCGCAACTGAAACTTTTTGTTTTATTAAATTTGAGAAATGCAAAGCTAAAGTATTTTAAGCTTTATTTGAATAGATTTTTATTTGAATTAAAAACAAAATGTATGTCAAAGTTAATTTTTATTTTATTTCTTTTCTTTTGCAGTCTGCATTCATTTAGTCAGGAGTCTTTATCAAGTGCTAAAATAAATAATGCAGATTTTTCAAACAAAATAAATGGACTAGAAAAAGAAAAAAATGAAACTGCAAAAGTTCAAGAACCAAATGAAAAAGAGATTGTGAAAATTTATAAAGACAATCTCTGTGATGTTTTAACCATTAAAGTGTCCGATTTATTAAATGAATCGATGTTGAAAAAATTGTTAGCTAACGTATAATTTTAAAACTAGAAAATCCGCGTTTCTAGAAAGATGTTTTTTAGTATTATTTACCGAATTAGAAATTAAAAACTGTGGTGTAAAGACTCATAGCGTAAATATTAAAATTGATTTTAACTAAATTAATTAACTTAAAAACCTCTTATTTTGAACGAAAGAATCATCGAGCTCATCGACATTGCTCCAAAAGATTTTTGGGGCGCTCAAGACTCTCACCTTGAGTCCATAAAAAAGTACTATCCAAAATTGAAAATTGTTGCCAGAGGAACAACCCTTAAGGCGTTTGGTGACAAAGAGGTTTTAGACGAATTCGAAAAGCGTTTTCAACGATTGATGTTGCATTTTACACGATACAATACTATTGATGACAATGTAATCGAACGCGTTATTCTAAGCGATTCCCAAGATGAAAGCAGAACTTACGGACATGATAAAATTTTGGTTCATGGCGTAGGAGGAAAAATCATTAAACCCATGACACCCAATCAGCAATTGCTGGTTGATACAATGGCCAAAAATGATATGGTCTTTGCGGTTGGTCCAGCTGGAACCGGTAAAACGTATACGGGTGTTGCCATGGCCGTGAAAGCATTAAAAGAAAAGCAAGTCAAGCGTATCATTCTGACACGTCCTGCAGTAGAAGCTGGGGAAAATCTAGGATTTCTTCCGGGAGATATGAAGGAAAAACTGGATCCATACATGCAGCCCTTGTATGATGCCTTACGGGATATGTTGCCCAATGAAAAACTGGAAGACTATATTCTAAAAGGAATTATTCAAATTGCTCCATTGGCTTTCATGCGAGGTAGAACTTTAGATCATGCCTTTGTAATTTTGGATGAAGCGCAAAATACAACGCATTCGCAAATGAAAATGTTTTTGACGCGTATGGGTAAAAGCGCTAAGTTTATGATAACGGGTGATCCGGGTCAAGTAGATTTACCCAGAAGAACGATTTCTGGTCTTAAAGAAGCTATATTGGTTTTAAAAGACGTTGATGGAATTGGTATTATTTATCTGGATGATAAAGATATTGTACGTCATCGTTTGGTTAAAAAAGTAATTGATGCCTACAAGCAAATTGAAAATAATGATTATTAAGTAGCAAAGTACACTGCAATTATTTCGATATAGTTTTAAAAAAAAAGCAAAATTCATATTTAAAAAAGGAGAAACTCAATTGTGACGTTTCTCCTTTTTTTATTTAAAATGGAAAAAAGTTCGATATCTATTTGTTTTGCCAACAAAAGTTAACATATCTATATAAATACGTTAAAAGCGTCTTATAGGTATGAAACTTTTTGGGTATCTTGCTGAAATGCAATAAATTTGAAAGTGTTATAAACAAAATTGAATGAACGATGTTGAAACAAAAAATTAAAGTAGTAATAAGTGATTTAGACGGAACATTACTCAATTCAGATCATAGTATATCAGATTATACGAAATCTGTCTTTCAAGAATTACACCATCAAAAATATTTAATTATTGTTGCCACGGGTCGTCATCATATCGATGCAATGTCCATTGTCGAGAATTTGGGATTTCCTATTTATTTAGTAACTTCAAATGGAGCAAGAATTCATTCACCCAAAAAAGAGCTTCTTTACTCTTTCAATATAAAAAGTGAAGCAATCAAATCGGTGTTGTCATTAGATATTGATCCAGAAATCACAACGGTATTATTCAAAGAAGAAGTTTGGCAAACGTCGAAAATCAATAAAAAAATAAATAGCTTTCAAAAAGATTTAAAATACCCTCCAGTAGTGGTTGACTTTAATGATTTAGAAGATTTTAGTGCTATAAAATTATTTTTCACTCATGACAACCACGAAAAATTAGTCGAATTAAAGAATAAGATTCTAGAAGATCATTCGGAGGAATTTAGTCATGCCTTTAGCTTGCCTATTTGCTTAGAATTTATGGATAAATCGGTTGATAAAAGTGTGGCTATTGCCAAAATCTTAGAGATTGAAGGGTATTCATTTCAAGAAACTGTTTTTTTTGGAGATGGTTTTAATGATGAAAGGATGTTGGATGCAGCCGGAATTGGATTAATTATGGGGAATGCCCCAGAAAATTTAAAATGTAAATTACCTCATTTAAATATTATTTCAACGAACAATGAAGATGGAGTTGCCAAGTATTTATCAAGAAAATTAGAGTTGACGAGTAAAGTGTAATGACTTGAATGTAAATGGCGAAGCAGATGTAATAGAGGATTTATGTTTTTTATTTAATAAAAATCAGGCAGTATTAATGGATTATCCTTATCTATTTCTTTTTAATCGAAATAAAGAAACAGCTAAGGATATTTTTTTCTGTATTTTCGCAGGACTAAAATAGAAAAGATGTTTAAAAAAATAATTGTTTTGGTTTGTTTGGTTTACGGTTTAGATAGCCAAAGTCAGAGTTTGAAATTAGAAGAAATCATGAAAGGGGAATCATTTGTAGGGGTACAACCTACTAATGAGCATTGGTCTGTAGATGGTAAAAAAATCTATTTTGAATGGAATCCCAATAACGACATTGATAAAAGCACCTATTTTTGGGAGAAAGGAATGGCGGCTCCACAATTGGCTTCGGCAAAAGAATCGATTTTTTCAAAAATAAATTTAAAAAGAAATCCAAGTTCAGATTTAGGGTATTATATTGAAAACGGAGCTTTGTATTCGTATTCCGTTAAGAATAAAACAACAAAAAAGCTTTTGCAACAAAGCAGTCCTATTTCAAATTTGAAATTAGCTTTTGAGAATGGAGTACTTTTTTTTGAGCAAAACGGCAATATTTTAAAATACAATACCAAAGAAGGAACAATTCTGCAACTTACTAATTTTAAGGAAGGAAAAGAAGAAGAATCTGAAACTGAAAAAGAATCTTTCTTAAAAAGTCAGCAAAATGAATTATTTCAATTTATTCGTGACCAAGAAGCAAAAAAGAAATGGAATACTGCAAAAACTAAGGAGAGTAAGTCTGATTTTTCTAAGACATATTTCTATGGCAAAAGTGTTTTTGAAAATTTAAATAGTAATCCACAAGGTAATTTCGTAACATTTAGATTAACAGATAAAGTAGACGTTCAAAGTGAAAAAATGGCGGTCTTTATAACAAAAGATGGTTATAATAAAACGCCAGACACCAAAGAGAAAGTTTCTGTAAATAATTTGGTACCTACAAAATTTGGAATCTATTCAGTTGCTAAGGATACTGTTTATTACATGAATTTTTCAGCATTGAGTCATATTCAGGATGTGCCTAAATATTATGATCTGTATCCAAATTTGAAAAGCGATAATAAAACTGATAAATTAATTGTTATTCAAGAACCTGTCTATAATCAGGACGGAACTTTTGCTGTTGCAGAGATTAGAAGTCAGGATAATAAAGACAGATGGTTAGTAAAACTTAACTTAGAAAAAAATACTTTCGAAGAAATAGAATATCAGCATGATGAAGCTTGGATTGGAGGCCCTGGTATTCCTTCCGATGCTTATGATTCAGGGACAATTGGTTTTCTTGCTGATAATGAAACTATTTATTTTCAATCAGAAGAAACTGGATACTCTCATTTGTTTACTTATAATATTAGGACAAAAAAGAAAACACAACTTACTAAAGGAAATTGGGAAGTGCGAGATGTAAACTTATCAAAAGATAAGAAAACATTTTATTTAACAACAAATACTACCCATCCTGGTAATAGGAGTTTTTATAAATTATCGATTGGTGACGGTGTTTTGCAACCCATTCTAACAAACGATGGCGCTCATGAAGTAAGTTTATCACCGGATGAAAGTACTTTACTAATTCGTTTCTCCTTTAAAAATAAGCCTTGGGAATTGTATTATGCCGATAACAAAAAGAATGCAACGCTTCATCAAATAACTTTTTCAACAAAAGAGGAATTTAAAAAGTATCCATGGCGTACTCCGGAAGTGATTACATTTCAAGCTCAAGACGGTACATCAGTGTATGCCAGATTGTACAAGCCACAATCTGAAAAAAGTAACAAAGCAGCAATTATATTTGTTCATGGTGCAGGTTATCTTCAAAATGCTCATAATTATTGGAGTAATTACCATAGGGAATACATGTTTCATAATTTATTGACTGATTTGGGTTATACGATATTAGATATTGATTACAGAGGAAGTGACGGATACGGGAGAGATTTTAGAACTGGAATATATCGTTTTATGGGAGGTAAGGATTTGACTGATCAAATAGATGGGAAAAATTACCTGGTTAAAAATCTTGGTATAGATGTCAGTAAAGTTGGAATTTATGGTGGGTCATATGGTGGATTTATTACTTTGATGGCTATGCTTACAGCACCTAAAGAATTTGCTTCGGGAGCAGCTTTACGATCTGTTACCGATTGGGCACATTACAATCACGGATATACCTCAAATATTCTTAATTTTCCAGAAACCGATCCAATTGCCTATAAAAAAAGCTCTCCAATCTATTTTGCTGATAATTTACAGGGTAATTTGTTGATGCTACATGGTATGGTCGATGACAATGTAGAATACAAAGATATTGTTCGTATGTCACAACGTTTTATTGAATTAGGAAAGAAAAATTGGAGTCTTTCTTCTTATCCAGTAGAAGCGCATGGCTTTAAAGAGACCTATTCTTGGGTTGATGAATATAGCAGAATATTAAATTTGTTTAATACCACGCTTCTTAAGAACTAAGGATATTACTTTTTTCAATATGAATAATGTTTCAACATTTTTGTGTATCTCTTTCAAACAACCTATTTTTGCCGAAACAACAATAATACAATAACTACAAATGAGCAATACAATTACCACTACCAATTTTAATTTTCCGAATCAAAAATCAGTATATAGAGGAAAAGTAAGAGAAGTTTACAATATCAATGACAATTTACTTGTAATGATAGCTACTGACAGGCTTTCGGCATTTGATGTCGTTTTGCCAAAAGGTATTCCATATAAAGGTCAAATTTTGAATCAAATTGCTACAAAATTCATGGAGCTGACTCAAGATATCGTACCCAATTGGTTAATTGCTACTCCAGACCCAAGTGTTGCTGTTGGTCATTTGTGTGAACCTTTCAAAGTTGAAATGGTGATTCGTGGATATCTTTCTGGTCATGCCGCTCGTGAATATGCTCTTGGTAAAAGACAAATTTGCGGAGTTACAATGGCTGAAGGTTTGAAAGAAAACGATAAATTCCCAGAACCTATTATCACACCTACAACAAAAGCAGATAATGGGGAACACGATGCCGATATTTCTAGAGAAGCTATTCTAGCAAATGGAATCGTTACCGAAGCAGATTATTATGTTTTAGAAAAATACACACGTGCTTTGTTTCAAAGAGGAACTGAAATCGCTGCTGGTCGTGGTTTGATTTTGGTGGATACCAAATACGAATTTGGAAAAACCAAAGACGGTGTAATTGTTTTAATAGATGAAATCCATACTCCGGATTCTTCTCGTTATTTCTATTCAGAAGGATACCAAGAAAGACAAGACAAAGGAGAAGAACAAAAACAATTGTCTAAAGAATTTGTAAGACGTTGGTTGATTCAAAATGGTTTTCAAGGTCTAGAAGGACAACAAATCCCAGACATGACAGAAGAATATATCGAAACTGTTTCGGATAGATATATAGAATTATACGAAAAAATTCTTGGAGAAAAGTTTGTGAAAGCTGACATATCGAATATTAATGAACGTATTGAAAAAAATGTATTGGCATATTTAGCTAAGAGATAAACAGATAGTTTTTTAACTACTTACGGTTTTTTAAATCCGCAATTCAATTCTGAATTGCGGATTTTTTTTTAAACCAAATTCCACAAATTAAATAGTGACAAATATAATTTGAATTGTTTGCGGTGCCTTGTTCCGTCTGGGGTTATTTAAAATTGAAAACTGAGTAATATTTTTAATGGGTTTTAAATTGTTTTTTTTAAAGGTTAAATCTTTGTTAATTACTGTTACATATTATTCAAAATAGAGTCTATCTATTTGGTAGTCAATTAAGAGTGGATTTGCTTTTTTATGTTTTTTACCATTAAGTACATTTTAAAAGTTAATAAAAGATTAAATTTAAGTACTATATAAAACATAATACCTTTTTTAACACTATATTCGTATGGAATTAATATTGTAGCATTTTTAAAATAAAAAATCAATCAAATCAGGAACAGTTAATTAAATATAATCAATCAATCAAAAATCAATCATTATGAAAAAATCAATCGTTTATCTAGGAGTAGCTTTAGTAGCTTTTGCAAATGTTTCTTTTGCATCAAATTTAAAATCATTTTCCAATGACAAAAGTATAGTTGAATACTATGATGGTACAACACCATTAATTGTTGCTATAAGTAAGGGAGATATTGACATCGTAAAGAAGTTTATTGAGTATGGTGCTGATGTAAATGAAAAATCAAACGGGATGACTCCGTTAATGATAGCGGCTCGTTATAATAAAGTAGAAATCATTAAAATTTTAATCTCAAAAGGAGCACGCCTTAATGAAAAAGATGAAAATGGATATACTGCATTAAAATATGCCGAAATATCCAATGCAACGGAGGCAATTCAAATATTGAAACAATCGTAAATAACTTAAAAGGCATCATTTATTCAAATGATGCCTTTTTTTTTGGTTTATATGTTGAGTTCTTTGTCTGATTAAGGATGATATGAGGTTGGTGGATAATTATAAATTTAAAATTTTATTTATTCTCTAAATTGAATTTTAGATTTTTAAGCCCAGTTTCTAAATCTTTACCAAGCATTTCCTCCATATTCATAATGGGTAACATCAAATTCATAGGATAGGCCATGGTACCGTTAAATCCCCATGTTACTTTTGTTTGATTTGATGAATCACTTTTGGTTATCATATAAGCATTATCTGTTGACTCAAAAGGAACTTTAAAACGGAGTTCAAAATCGATTCTTTCTCCCTCAGTTATTTTGATTATCTCTTGTTCACCAATACCTACATTTTTATCTTGACTTTCCCAAGCCGAAATTGCCCCAACAGTTCCATCGATTCCTGTGAATTTCTTTTTCATTGCGGGATCTAATTTTGCCCAGACACTAAAATCATTTTGATTTTTTAAATATTTAATATAGGTAAAAACACTGTCTTTAGGAGAATCTATCGTTATTTCCCTTTCCACGGTATAGGTTTTTGGCAAAAGAAGACCAATTAATAATAAGAAAGCAATGATTCCTAATAAGCCAAACAGGATTTTTTGGAGAACTTTCATAGGTGTAAAATTTAAGTGTTAGTAATTAATTAAATTTATTTTTTGTCTTTAAAGCAGTTTTAGATTTCTACATAAAGTTATGGAATTTTATTCAAATTAGAAGCATTGCTCTATACGTATTCAGTAGGAGGGTGATCAGCTTTAATCTAAAGTGAATGGCAATCCCTCTTTATTTTCTGATTTATTGTTATAGTTTTTAAATTTTGTTTTCTTTTTCATGATTGTTATTAATTTTAAAATAATCAGTAACATCAATAAAATCGACTTAAAAGTTAATATAAAGTTAAATTTAAGTACTATGTAAAACACAATACCTTCTTTTAGATATATATTTGTATAGGATATTATTATATGTTTTTAATATCTATAAAAACAACAACAATCAAACAACAATCAAACAACAATCAAAAAGCAATCATCATGAAAAAATCAATTTTAATTTTAGGAATCACATTAGTATCTTTAACTAATGTTTGTAATGCATCTAATGCTATTAATCATAAAAACAATACTTTTCAGGGAAGTGTTTTAACTGATTATAATTTAGGATCATCATTAAGTGAAATGGCAACAGTTGTAAAACCTTCTTTAAAGGAAGACCTAGAAACTTTTAGTCCTGAAACAGTTATTAGATACGATAATCGCAAAACTATTGTAGAAATTATCAGAGAAGATGATAAAATAACGGAATACACAAATACTGATGAATTAGAGTTTGTAGCCTTGCAGGAATCAATGAAAGAAGTGATCGCTGAATCGGATTTAATTACAGAGTTTAAGGCTTCAGATAACGATTATACCCTTTATACTGAAAGAACTATAGAAGATGAAATCGCAGAACTTGAAATGATTATTGAAAGTAAAGAAACTAACGAAGCAAGTCCATTGGATTTCAAAAAAATCAACAGCAATTCTATATTGATGAATGGATTTAATGCTAAAAGGTTTGTTGGAATGAAATAATATCCAAAATTAAGAATGCGTAAAATAATCAGGGCAGGTAAAAGATTACCAACAAAAAAGCACCATTATAAAAGTATAATGATGCTTTTTTTATGCATTATAAAATTGGAATTCTTAGACATTTTTTATTAAAAAAAAATCAATTATAATCGAATAGATAGTAAGGTTAGTTTTTAAAAACTATTTAAAATAAGAAAAAGTCTCGTTGTTTTCAATCTTCAATAGTGTTTCATAAATCAGTTTAATCACGTTTTCTACATCATCACGGTGTACCATCTCGACCGTTGTATGCATATATCGCAACGGAAGCGATATTAAAGCCGAGGCCACACCACCATTGCTATAGGCAAATGCATCTGTATCTGTGCCAGTAACGCGAGAAGAAGCCAATCGCTGAAATGGAATGTTTTTTTCAACTGCAGTATCCAAAATCAATTCCCTCAAGTTATTTTGAACTGCAGGAGCATAAGTAACCACCGGACCTTTACCAATTTTAGTGTCTCCTTCAATTTTCTTTTCAATCATGGGAGTTGTAGAATCGTGGCAAACATCGGTAACAATAGCAACATTTGGTTTAATGGTTTGAGTAATCATTTCGGCACCTCTCAAACCCACTTCTTCTTGAACAGAGTTGGTAATGTACAATCCAAACGGAAGCTTAATATTGTTTTCGTGCAATAAACGAGCCACTTCGGCAATCATGAAACCACCCATGCGATTATCGATGGCACGACAAACGAATTTATTTTCGTTCATAATCATAAATTCGTCAGGGTAAGTAATAACACATCCAACGTGAACGCCCATTTTTTCTACCTCTTCTTTGGTTTCACAACCCAAATCAATAAAAATATTGCTGATTTTTGGATTTTCTTCCTTATCTCTGTTTCGAGTATGTATGGCTGGCCATCCAAAAACACCTTTTACAATTCCATTTTTAGTGTGAATATTGACACGTTTTGAAGGTGCAATTTGGTGATCAGAACCGCCGTTTCGGATCACATAAACCATTCCTTCCTCTGTTATATAATTGACATACCACGCTATTTCATCTGCATGTCCTTCTATAACAACTTTATAGGAGGCTTCAGGATTAATAACTCCAACAGCGGTTCCATAGGTGTCTGTAATAAAGGTGTCTACATAAGGTTTTAGATAATCCATCCAAAGTTTTTGACCTTCAGCTTCAAAACCAGTAGGGGAGGCATTGTTTAAGTATTTTTCTAAAAAGGCAATAGATGTAGCTTTTAATATTGAATCTGAACTCATAAAAATATTTTTTTGCTAAATTATAAATTTGCCTTTACAGTTGTATATATAATGTATAATTTTGTGCTAAAATTATTCAAATATGAAGCTTTTCAAAATTATAGTATTCTTTCTTTTTGTATCAGTTGCAATTCAAGCCCAAGAAATAAAAAAAGACACCGTCCAAATGGGATATGTGTTAACAGAGAATGACACTATCTTAAGTGATACAATACAATTGCCTGAAATAATAATTGAGAGGCATAAGATGAGCGACGAAGATAAAAAGCAATTTCAATTACTTCAAAAAAGAGTATACGTTACATATCCTTATGCAAGAGTAGCTGCCGAAAGATTAACGTCGTTAAATAGAGGTATGGGGAAGTTTACAAATAAGAGGGATAAAAAGAGATATTTTAAGATAGTTGAGGATTATCTAAGCAATGAGTTTGAAGCAAGATTAAAAAAACTCTCCAAAAAGCAAGGGCAAATTTTAGTTAAATTAATCGATAGACAAACAGGAACTACAACTTATGATTTAATAAAAAACTTAAAAAGTGGTTGGAAAGCATTTTTGTCAAATACCACTGCGAGTATGTTTGATATTGATTTGAAATTAAAATACCAACCTTTTGAAGTAAATGAAGATTATTTAATAGAAACAATATTGGTCAGAGGATTTGAATCGGGCCGATTGCGGAAACAAGAGGCGGCACAACCCATAGATTATGATAAGTTATCAGATTCTTGGAGCGAAAAGGCAAATAAATAAGAATTTTGTATTCTGGATTAAAACAATAAAGAGGTAATTACTGATGTAGTTGCCTCTTTTTGTATTAAGACACATTTATTATAAGTCAATAATAGTAGAAGAGTTGTCAGGAGCTTAATCCCGCTATCCGTTCCAATCTTGTTGTTCTCGTTAAAAAAAAAACGAGAACAACAAGGATTTACACTACTATCGGGGCTAGGGCTTGGGTTTTCATAAGAAGGTTGATTGTAAAAAGGTGTGATATATAATAGGAGTGTGTCAAAAAGCCGCACCTTTCTATATAGGAGAATCAATTTCAGGAGGAAATCCGTATCCATCCGTGTTTTTGCTGCGGCGAATCTGTTTGATTTGTGTCTTATTGAGGAAATAAAACACACACCTTATATATAGGAGAAGTCATTTCAAGTAAAAACCCGCGAAAATCCGTGTTTTTGCTCTAGCGAATCCGTGTAATCCGCGTCCCATCCAAGCGGTGGTAAACCCAATCCAGTCCTCAAACCCGAGCAAAACGGGTCAAACCATCGAAAACGGCTACAAATAAATCGCAACCACTCAAAAAGCCCCGTTTCTAACCGTCAACAAACCAGTGCCTTAAAAAACACTTTTAGAAAAGGTTAAAAAAAGGTTATGAGAAGGTATTGTTTACGCAGATAAACGTGCTACTTTTGCACCCGCAACAACGCAGACGTTCATTAACAGATTGACAAGCCAGACGAATTAAAGCTGAAAATTTATTTTCAAAAAAAATTCCAAAAAGCTTGTGAGATTCGAAAACGTAAGCTACTTTTGCACCCCGCTAAACGCGCAACGTTCCTTGAAAGACTGCTAAGAAAACCAGAAGAAATTGAAATTAAATTTTCAAAAAAAAACTTCAAAAAGTTCTTGCCAGTTACAAATAGAAGTTGTAGTTTTGC
>NZ_QCZH01000029.1 GCF_003097655.1 Flavobacterium laiguense | reverse complement strand
TTTGTGACCCGACTGGGGCTCGAACCCAGGACCCCATCATTAAAAGTGATGTGCTCTACCAACTGAGCTATCGAGTCATATTCTTTCCTTGAATGCGGGTGCAAATATAAGGACTTTTTTTTGAAGTTTCCAAGCTATTTTATTATAAATTTGTCTTTTTTTAGTAAAAAATCTTAACGCCTTAGTACGTAGGCTCTTATTCAAATGAAAAAAATTATATTATTAGGGTATATGGGTTGTGGTAAGTCTACAATAGCCAATAAGCTTTCTGGAATGATCCAAATTCCGTATATTGATTTAGACGAATATATCGAAAAAAAGGTAAATTTGACCATAAAAGAGATTTTTGAAACCCATGGGGAGATCTATTTTAGAAAATTAGAACATACCTTTTTTGTTGAATTATTGAATTCACCGGAAAAAAATATAATCGGTTTGGGGGGCGGAACGCCTTGCTATGCCAATAATCATGAATTATTAAACGGGGACGGTGTGACTTCTATTTATCTTAAAGCATCAATTGATACTTTATTTAATAGATTAGTGGCTAATAAAAGCAAACGACCGCTTATAGCGGATAAAAGCGCAGCCGAAATGAAGGAGTTTATAGCTAAGCACCTTTTTGATAGAAGTTTTTATTACAACTACGCTCAGCACAAAGTGAGCGTAGATGATAAAACAATAGAAGAGACGGTAAATGATATTTTGAATCTATTAGCTTAAACTGGCGTAACTATCGCCATTGGTGTCAAAAACAACATCTACATGTTCTAAGAGTGAGGTAGAAAGGGATATTCCTTTAAAATCGGCTTTAATGGGGAACTTTTTGTGGTTTCTATCAACAAGGACTACTGTTTTAAACTTTTTTAAAGGAACATCAAGAAAATGTCTTACTGCATAGATTAATGTGGTTCCAGAACTCAATACATCGTCAACAAGGATTAGGCCTTTATTGCTGTATTGCTCTTTTGTTAAGGAAGTGGTTATGGCTAGTTCTGGATTTTGCTTATTGATGTGAACTTCGCAAAGCGAAATCTTGATAGGTGAAATAGTAGCCAATACTTGAGCAATCTTTTCGGCAAACGTATAGCCATTAGAAGTGATTCCTGCTATCACAATTTCTTCTTCCTCTACAAAAGTTTCGTAAATTTGGTAAGCAATTCTTTTAATGGTGTGTTCTATTTGTTGATTCGTAAGGATGATGTTTTTGCTCATGGGGTATTTTATATTATTATTTATTCAAAGATAAATAAGTTAGACAAATATCGAATTATTAATTTCTGTTCCAAAACTGAAATTAAATGTTTTATTCTATTTCGTCTTCCGTTTTGATTTCATTTCCAAATTCATCAATATCTCTTCGGTCTTTTTTGGTAGGTCTGCCGGCTCCAGTTTTTCTATAATGCTCTTTCGATAGTTTTAATAATTCTAAGTGCGCATAGACTTCGGGTGGCGTTTCGTTTTTTCGATACATATCAACGAGTTTGGCGCCTACACGATTATCTGGAATATCCAGTACGGTTATGATTTGTGTAATTTGGTCTTTTCTGAAAGTGATTTTATCGGTAGGAAAAACTTCCTTCGAAGGTTTGGCTACAATACCATTTACGGTAATATGGTTTTTTTTGCAAGCCTCGGTTACCATGTTTCTGGTTTTATAATACCGAACACACCATAAATATTTGTCTATTCTCATGAATTTTCTAAAATCGAAGTTAAATACTTTACAAAAGTAAATCATTAATGTATATTTGCGACTTAAACCGCACCTAATAATGAGCAAAATTAAGTTTTATTTTATTTTATTGATTGCAACAGTCGTTTCAATAAGTTCATGTAATAAAGATGATAATAATGATGTCGTCGTAACTCCACCGAAACCTTTTGGGGAACAATATGCTTTGGACATTGTAGCAATTGAGGATTATTTAAAAACAAATTATATTAGTGAAATAGTAAATAATCCTGGCTTTCCAAACGATCAAGATGTAACCATGAAAAAAATCACTGATACTGCAAGTCAGCCATCTTTATGGTCTTATTTAAACAGTCCTACACTTCCTAGATTAACCAGTAGAAATGTAAGTCTGCATGGTATTACTTATAAAGTGTACACGCTTGTCATCAGAGAAGGTGTAAAGGGAGGATCGCCAGTTGCAGGAGGTGAATATCCTTGTAACGTAGATGCTGTTTTTGCGGGTAACAAAGGTACTTTATTGGATGGAACGGTTTTTTATTCTTCTAATAATGGCCAAGTCCAATATAATTTAGATGGCACCTCACATGATGGAGGAACTGGAGTTATTCGTGGTTGGTCTGAAGGTTTTCCTCAGTTTAAAACGGGTTGGCTTTCTTCCAAAAATGATGGTGTGGTAGTTTATAATGATTTCGGAGTAGGGGTAATGTTTCTTCCTTCTGGGATGGGATATTATAATGATGTCAAAACAGGTATTCCGGCTTATTCTCCTTTGGTGTTTAGTATAAAACTATACGCATTAAAACGATTTGATCATGATGCTGATGGAATTCCTTCTTTTCAAGAAGATTTAGATGGGGATAGGTATATGAATAGTTTTTTGAAAGGCGTATCAAATCCTGATGATACTGATAAAGATGAAATTCCCGATTTCTTGGATTTTGATGATGACGGCGATAATTATGCTACAAGAGGAGAAGTTAAAGATGCTAATGGAAAATACTATGAATTTGATAAAATTCCGGATTGTTCAGGGAATCAAACTGAGCCTACAAGAAAGAAAAGACATTTGGATGCAACTTGTATCAAAATGAATCAATAAAAAAAATCCCAACTCGTGTATGAGTTGGGATTTTTTTTGATGTATTTTACTCAAAGAAAGGAACTAGAAACTGTGCTTTGCAAATGAGATTGCTTCGTTCCTCGCAAAGACGTGTGTGGAGTCTTTGCGAGGAACGAAGCAATCTCACTAACAAGGGCAACGAATCTGATTCAATTGTTGGGATAATACGGTATTTGATTGCTTCGTTCCGATAGGTATCTGAACAAAGTAATCTCACTAAAAAAATCAAACCATAAAAAAATCCCATCTCATTTTTCACAACGAGATGGGATTTTATATCTATAGGGAAAGATTACTTTCTTTTGATCACTTTTTCTACAGCTTCAACAATCGCTTGATTGTTTAATTTGTATTTCTCCATTAATTGTTCTGGTGTTCCAGATTCTCCAAAGCTGTCATTAACCGCCACAAACTCTTGAGGAGCTGGAGTGTTTAATGCTAATACTCTGGAAATGCTTTCACCAAGACCACCAAGTATGTTATGCTCTTCGGCAGTAACGATACATTTGGTTTTTGCCAATGATTTCAGAATTGCTTCTTCGTCTAATGGTTTAATGGTATGGATATTGATTACTTCGGCAGAAATTCCTTTTGCTTCCAATGCTTCGGCAGCAATAAGAGCTTCCCAAACTAAATGTCCTGTTGCAACAATCGTTACATCGGTACCTTCGCTTAAAAGAATCGCTTTTCCAATTACGAAAGGTTCGTCAGCTGGCATAAAATTAGGCACCACCGGACGGCCAAAACGCAAATACGCTGGACCATGATGATCAGCAAGAGCTAATGTAGCTGCTTTAGTCTGATTGTAATCACAAGTGTTGATTACAGTCATTCCAGGTAGCATTTTCATTAATCCAATGTCTTCTAGAATTTGGTGTGTAGCTCCATCTTCTCCAAGAGTCAATCCTGCGTGAGAAGCGCAAATTTTTACATTTTTATCTGAATACGCTACCGATTGACGAATCTGATCATAAACTCTCCCTGTAGAAAAGTTAGCGAAAGTTCCAGTAAATGGAATCTTTCCTCCAACTGTTAATCCTGCAGCGATTCCAATCATATTCGCTTCTGCAATTCCAATTTGGAAAAAACGCTCTGGGTGATTTTTCTTGAAATCATCAAATTTCAATGATCCAATTAAATCAGCACAAAGTGCCACTACGTTTTCATTCTTTTGACCCAATTCAGTCATTCCCGCTCCAAAACCCGAACGAGTATCTTTACTTCCTGTATTTGTATATTTTTTCATTATTTTTCTTTTAAAGGTCTTGAGCCACTAAGGCACTAAGACACTAAGTTTTAAATCTAAAATCAAAAATCGTTAATCTTCAATCAAAAATCTAGTAGTCTAGTTCGCCACCTCTATTATAGTTTTGAGCTAGAGCATTTTCAAGTTGCGCATCATTAGGCGCTTTTCCGTGCCAAGCATGAGTGTTCATCATGAAATCTACACCATTACCCATTTCAGTGTGCAATAATACACAAACCGGTTTCCCTTTTCCTGTTCTTGATTTAGCATCGTTCATACCTGCAATAATAGCCTCTATGTTGTTTCCTTCTGTGATTTCAAGAACGTCCCAATCAAAAGCTTCAAATTTAGCACGGATACTTCCCATACATAAAACTTCGTCGGTAGTTCCGTCAATTTGTTTTCCGTTAAGGTCAATGGTCGCAATAAGGTTGTCTACTTTTTTGGCAGAAGCATACATGATTGCTTCCCAGTTTTGACCTTCCTGTAATTCACCATCACCGTGAAGGGTGTAAATGATATGGTTGTCACCGTTTAGCTTTTTAGCCTGTGCAGCACCAATTCCTACAGACAATCCTTGACCCAATGATCCAGATGCGATACGCACCCCTGGTAAATTATCATGAGTTGTTGGGTGTCCTTGTAATCTTGAATTAATAAGACGGAAAGTTGCTAATTCCTTTACTGGAAAATAACCGCTTCTTGCCAAAACGCTGTAAAATACAGGTGAAATGTGACCGTTTGATAGGAAAAAAAGATCTTCTCCAATTCCGTCCATGTCAAATCCTTTTTTGCGATCCATAAGGTTTTGGTACAAGGCTACCAGAAATTCAGTACATCCTAGAGATCCCCCTGGGTGACCTGAATTGACAGCATGAACCATTCGAAGAATATCTCTTCTTACTTGGATAGTTAAATCGTTTAATTGTTGTGTGTTAGGCTTCATTGTGTGTGTAAAAGTTAAACTGCTGCAAAAGTAATTTTTATTTTGGCGTAAGACAAATGATTTCAGTGGCAATTTCAAAAAACAATAGCAATATCAATGACAACTTCAAAATAGTACTTTGTGTGCAGTCGAAGAGGTCAAATCTAAAATCTGCAATCTGACTTCATCTGGGCGTGCCACCATAAGAAAAAGGGGCTGACTAGTGTTACCGCTTAGTCGCCCCTTTTGCTTATGGTGTCGGGCTTCCCGATAGCTATCGGGACGCGCTACTTCGGTAGCTAGCTTCTATCCCTCACGCAAACCGTAAAACTTAGATATTTAGTTCAATGAACAAGCTCTTTTATATTTTACTTTGAAGACTTCTCCATCCATCACCATTGTGAACATCTATATAACCATGGGTTTTAAGGATATTTTTTGCTCTTGCGCTTCGCATTCCCGAGGCGCAACAAGTGATAATGGGTTTATTTTTGTCTTTCAATTGAGATAAACTATTTTTCAAAACATCTACAGGGATGTTTATGGAACCTTCTATATGTCCGCTGGCATATTCTACCTTGCTTCGCACGTCCAAGATAATGGCGCCTTGTTTTACAAGGGCGGCATAATCTACAGTAGATCCGAAACCGAATATTTTTTTTAGTCTGTTTAACATCTTGTTTTTTATTTGGATTGATAATAATTGACATCCAGCCATGAACCTCCATTATGACAGTCGATTTCTTTTTGAGAAAGAAAATGCTGTGCTTGTCCGCTTCGGTTTCCGGAGGCGCAACAAAGAACCAAAGGCGATTTTAGGTTTTGTATTTCTTCGAACCGGTCTTGAACTTCATTCAAGGGTATATTAATCGACCCAACAACGTGCCCGCCACTGAATTCCTCCCGTGTTCGTACATCTACAATTGTGCCTAGTTTTTCTTTTATTATATTTTCTAAAGTCATAGAGATTAGTTTTAAAGAGTGTTGTTCTATAGTGCAAAATTACAACAGAAATTAAGGCTGTAGAGTGATTTTTGTTACATATATAAATATTTTTGAAAAAAAATGAATGAAAAATCAAAGATCTGGTTGTGCAGTTTTTCTGCGTAAGGGATAGGAATAAGCTACCGAAGTAGCATGGATAGCCCGACCGCATTAGGATAAAGGGCCGAATATTCGCTGTTAAGAGTAGGCCCTTTTTTCTAATGGGGTTACGCCCAAATGGTTTTTCGTATGGCTTTAATTTTTTAAAATATTCATTTTTAGGATTACAACAAAAAAGCATTCATATAGTCAAAACAAAACATTTTTAAAATTAGTAATTATCTGATTTTCTTTCGAAAAAGTATTTAAATTTTGGTTGTCATGAACCCAACTCTATCATTTCATCGGAAGAAAAATATTTTTTGATGGGGGTTTCAAATTAACCTATCTTTGCCGTCCCGAACGGTCGGGAGAAAAAAGCCTATATGAAGTTTGACTTATTAAAGACAGATCCGCAATCGAAAGCACGTGCGGGAAGCATTACTACTGATCACGGTGTGATTGAAACGCCAATTTTTATGCCTGTGGGTACGGTTGCCTCAGTAAAAGGGGTACACCAACGGGAGTTGAAACAAGATATAAATCCGGATATTATTCTCGGAAATACGTACCATTTGTACTTGCGTCCACAAACCGAAATCATTGAGAAAGCGGGTGGGTTGCATAAATTCATGAACTGGGACCGTAATATTTTGACCGATTCTGGAGGGTATCAAGTGTATTCTCTTTCGGCGAACAGAAAAATTAAGGAAGAAGGAGTGAAGTTTAAATCGCATATTGATGGTTCTTATCATGTGTTTACTCCAGAGAATGTGATGGAAATTCAACGTACCATTGGAGCCGATATTATCATGGCTTTTGATGAATGTACGCCTTATCCGTGTGATTATCGCTATGCACAACGCTCGATGCACATGACCCACCGTTGGTTGGATCGCTGTATCAATCATTTGGAGAAAGTACCTGTGAAATACGGTTACGATCAAACTTTTTTCCCAATTATACAAGGAAGTACCTATAAAGATTTGAGAAGGCAATCGGCAGAATATATTGCCAATTCCAATCAACAAGGAAATGCCATTGGTGGACTTTCGGTTGGGGAACCAGCAGAAGAAATGTATGCCATGACCGAAGTGGTTTGTGAAATCTTACCCGAAGACAAGCCTAGATACCTTATGGGAGTGGGAACTCCAATCAATATTCTGGAAAATATTGCACTTGGAATTGATATGTTCGATTGTGTGATGCCTACGCGTAACGCCAGAAACGGAATGTTGTTTACCGCCAACGGAACCATTAATATTAAGAACAAAAAATGGGAAGCCGATTTTTCTCCAGTAGATGAAATGGGAATAACCTTTGTGGATACCGAATATACCAAAGCGTATTTGCGTCACTTGTTTGCTGCCAATGAATACTTGGGTAAGCAAATTGCAACCATACACAATCTTGGGTTCTATATGTGGTTGGTACGTGAAGCCAGAAAGCATATCTTAGCAGGTGATTTTGTGACCTGGAAAGAGATGATGGTGAAAAACATGAGCCAACGATTGTAAAAAAGTTTAGGAGTTTAAAGGGTTTAGAAGTTTAAGGATTTAAAAGTTTAAAGAGTATTAGCTCCTAAACGCCTTAACTTTTAAACTTCTAAACTCATAACCTTCTAACCTCTAACTTCAATTTATGAAATTAACAATAATTGACAAATATATACTTAAGAGATATTTAGCCACTTTTGCGGTAATGCTTTTGTTGTTTGCTCCTATTGGAATTATTATAGATATTTCGGAAAAAATCAATAAAATGATCTCGAATGATGTGCCAGTTTTAAAGATTGCCATTTATTATTATCATTTTACGATTTACTTTATGAATAATCTTTTTCCGATATTTTTGTTTATATCGGTCATTTGGTTTACCTCAAAATTGGCAAATGACACCGAAATTATTGCTATTTTAAGTTCCGGGATTTCTTTTACTAGATTTATGAGGCCTTATATCATTGGGGCTTCTATAGTGTGTGTGTTAGTAATGCTCATGGGGTTTTTTGTGGTTCCGGTTTCAAATGAAGGCTATAATAATTTCAGGTACACCTATTTAAGAAGCAACGGAAAGGAACTCATGCGAGGCGATAACACCGATGTGTATCGACAAATAAGTGACAATGAGTTTATCTATGTCAATAGTTTTAATAATGAGTCTCAAATGGCTTTTAATTTCTCTTTGGAAAAGTTTAATAAAGAAAAATTAGAATATAAAATTACGGCCAGTAGAATAAAATGGAATCCAAAAGACAAGACTTATTCTTTATACGATTACACAAAAAGGATAGTAGGGTCAGAAGGAGATGTGATCGAAAAATCACCCGAAAAGAAGATGAAATTTAGTTTTGATCTGGAGGATTTGGCTCCTGTGGTGTATATCGCAGAAACATTAAGCCTAGGGGAACTGAATGCTTTTATTGATAAAGAAAGAAAGCGGGGATCTTCTAATATTAATGTCTATCTGGTTGTTTTGTACAAAAAATACAGTGTTCCGGTATCGGCATTTATCCTAACGATTATAGCAGTTTCTGTATCTTCAATGAAGCGAAGAGGAGGGATGGGTGTCAATTTGGCTATTGGAATTGCGGTGGCATTTTCATTTGTGTTTTTTGACAAAATTTTTGGAGTGTTAGCCGAGAAATCTTCATTTTCGCCTTTATTGGCAGTTTGGCTGCCCAATATAGTTTTCGGAATTTTAGCCATTTATTTATTACGGAATGCCAAACGATAATTTAAAAAGTTACCTTAGTTTACACTTCATTGTTTTTATTTGGGGTTTTACGGCGATTTTAGGGGCATTAATAACGATAGAAGCTGATTTTTTGGTTTGGTATCGAATGTTTTTTGCATCCGTTTTTATTGCTGTTTTTATTGGAATCAAAAAAAAATCATTTCAAGTAGCTCCCGAATCATTAATTAAGTTCATAATTGTTGGTCTTTTAATAGCACTACACTGGATCTTCTTTTTTGAGGCTATAAAAGTTTCAACGGTTTCTATAACCTTGTCGGTTTTCTCCTTAGGCGCTTTTTTTGCGTCACTTCTCGAACCTATATTTTATGGCCGAAAAGTGCTTTGGTACGAAGTGTTTTTTGGACTTGTCATTATTGCGGGTTTAGGACTAATTATGCAAGTAGAGATTGATTATTGGAATGGAATGTTATTGGCATTGGTCTCTATAATACTGGGCGTTTTATTTACTTTAATGAACGGAAAGTTAATAGCAGACCATGATCCATCCGTAATCTCATTTTATGAATTTTTAGCTGGATTTGTATTTATTTCAATCTATTTTTTATTTAAAGGTGAATTCACAGCAGACTTTTTTGTGATGACGACAAAAAATTGGATTTTGATTTTAATTCTGGCTTCTATTTGTACCGCTTATGCCTTTACGGCCTCTGTTCAGGTAATGAGACAACTTTCTCCTTATACCGTGATGTTGACCACAAATTTAGAACCTGTTTATGGGATTGTATTAGCTTTTTTTATTATTGGAGGAAAAGAAAAAATGAGCACGGAATTCTACATTGGTGCAGTCATAATTGTAATAACAGTCATATTAAATGGAGTCATTAAACACTATAGAAAAGAAGAAAAACTAGAGTGAAAAGTTGATATTATTTTACACTTTTAAAAAAAATAAGTATAGAACGATATTAAGTTTTATATTTGCAGTTCCGAAACGAAAAATTAAAACAATAATAAAACCGCACAAATACTATGGAATATTTAGATTTTGAGCTTCCAATAAAAGAACTTGAAGAGCAATTAGATAAATGTGTTGTTATTGGTCTAGAGTCAGATGTTGACGTTACAAATACCTGTAAGCAAATCAATAAGAAATTAGAAGAAACCAAAAAACAAATTTATAAAAACTTAACGGCCTGGCAACGTGTTCAGTTATCAAGACATCCTAGTAGACCTTATACTTTAGATCATATCAAGGGGTTGTGTGGAGAAACTTTTCTAGAGCTACATGGCGATAGAGGTTTTAAAGATGATAAAGCCATGATTGGTGGTTTAGGGAAAATTGACGGACAATCTTTTATGATTGTGGGCCAACAAAAAGGATACAATACCAAAACGCGTCAGTATAGAAATTTTGGGATGGCAAATCCAGAAGGGTATAGAAAAGCCTTGCGTCTAATGAAAATGGCAGAGAAATTTGGTATTCCGGTAGTTACTTTGATTGATACTCCAGGAGCTTATCCAGGATTAGAAGCTGAAGAACGTGGTCAGGGAGAAGCTATTGCCAGAAATATATTTGAAATGGTACGTCTTAAGGTGCCTATTATTACTATTATTGTTGGTGAAGGCGCTTCGGGAGGTGCATTGGGAATAGGTGTTGGAGATCGCGTTTATATGCTTGAAAACACTTGGTATTCTGTAATTTCTCCAGAGTCTTGTTCTTCTATTTTATGGAAAAGCTGGGACTATAAAGAGAAGGCTGCAGATGCATTAAAGTTAACTTCAGCCGATATGAAAAAACAAAAATTAGTCGATGATATTATTCCGGAACCTCTAGGAGGAGCCCATTATGATAGAGAGACTACTTTTACAACAGTTGGTCAATATATCATGAAAGGCTATAATGAACTTAAAGACTTATCAACAGAAGAATTAATCGCTCAAAGAATGGATAAATACTGCAAAATGGGTGAGTTTAAAGAGTAAAATCTTACTTTATCGATCTTAATCCGAAGCCTTATCGTTTCGGATTTTTTTTTGGTTATAAACAAAAAACAAGTACTTATAAACAATTAATTGTAATAACTCAATAGTTATTTTTTTAGAATTTTAGTTACTTTCGCTACATGGAAAATTTCAAGAATATAAGTCCAATTAAAGTGGATAAAACAACTATAATAAACCTTGAAAAAGGAAAATTACCCCCACAAGTTTTAGACCTAGAAGAGGCAGTGCTTGGTGCAATGATGATTGATAAAAAAGGAGTAGATGAGGTAATTGATATCCTGCAACCAGATGCTTTCTATAAAGAAGCACACAAACATATTTTTGAAGCCATTGTTCAGTTGTTTACCGATACACAGCCAATCGATTTATTGACCGTTTCGGCTCAACTTAGAAAAAATGCCAAGCTAGACTTAGCCGGAGGCGATTTTTATTTAATTCAGCTTACTCAAAAAATTTCCTCTTCGGCTCACATTGAGTTTCACTCTAGAATTATTCTTCAGAAGTTTATTCAGCGCAGTTTGATTCGGATATCCTCTGAAATTATCGAAGATGCGTATGACGAAACCACCGATGTATTTAATTTATTAGACCAAGCAGAATCTAAATTATACGAGGTAACTCAAGGGAATATAAAACGTAGTTCTGAAACGGCTCAAAGTTTAGTTTTACAAGCCAAGAAACGTATTGAGGAAATTAGCAAGCAGGAAGGACTGAGTGGTGTCGAGACTGGTTTTACCAATTTAGACAAGCTTACCTCAGGCTGGCAACCTAGTGATTTAATTATTATTGCAGCGAGGCCAGCAATGGGAAAAACGGCGTTCGTACTTTCTATGGCTAGAAATATTGCTATCGACTACGGACATCCAGTAGCCTTGTTCTCTTTAGAGATGGCATCTGTACAGTTGATTACCCGTTTGATTTCGTCTGAAACAGGATTGTCTTCAGAAAAATTACGTACAGGTAAATTGGAGCCTCACGAATGGACAATGTTGAGTACTAAAGTAAAAAATCTAGAAAAAGCTCCGCTATTTATTGATGATACGCCATCGCTTTCTATCTTCGATTTGCGTGCAAAAGCCAGACGTTTGGTTTCGCAACACGGTATTAAAATCATAATTGTCGATTATTTGCAATTGATGACAGCTGGAGGGAATGGAAAAGGCGGTGGAAATAGAGAGCAGGAAATATCGACTATCTCTCGAAATTTAAAGGCATTAGCCAAGGAATTGAATGTTCCTGTAATTGCCCTTTCCCAGTTATCGCGTGCTGTAGAAACGCGTGGTTCCAGTAAAAGGCCTTTGCTTTCGGATCTTCGTGAATCTGGGGCGATTGAGCAAGATGCCGATATTGTATCGTTTTTATACCGTCCCGAATATTACAAAATTGATGAATGGGATGATGACGAAGCGTCTCCAACTGCCGGACAAGCCGAGATTATGATTGCCAAACATAGAAATGGTGGTATAGAAAATGTTCGTTTGAAGTTTATCGGGCACTTGGGTAAATTTGATAATTTAGATGATCACAGCGGTGGTTATGATGATTTACCTTCGAGTATGAATCATGATGAAAGTTCGTTTGTTACTAAAAATCTTCCTTCGGCAAATGAGGCTTTCGGAAGTAATTTTAATAATGATGACGATGATGACGGTGACGTTCCTTTTTAGAATAATATTCTTTTTCAAAATACCATTCAAGCCTACTTTTGTAGGCTTTTTTTGTAACTAAAAATCACATTCATTTTCTCTTTGTAAACAGTTGAATCTCTCAAAATTTGAGACATTTATCTAATGTGGTATTCTTTGTGTTTTATTTAGAAATATTTAGTATAAAGCGCAAAAAATCAGTAACTTAGCTTTTCTTTTTTCTTGACGTAAGAATTTTGTAATTTAAAAAATAAGTACTGTTATGTCTAATGAAATCACCTCCGTAAACAAGCCCCAAGAAATTGTTAAAGAAGTAAATACCATTCCGCTAAAAGAAGCTCAAAAATGGGCGAAACGATGGGAAAAAAAAGAAGGAAACTACAATAAACACCATGAATTACACGCGTTTTTAATTCCTAAAATAGATTTATTGGAAGTATTAGCCGAAGGGATCGATGCCGTTAGAGCTTATATTGGGGTGGATAATGAGGGAATAGAAAAATTAATGATTGTAGGTTGCAAATACAACCCAGCAACGGGTATTTATGTGGATATGATTACTGTTGGCGATGAAAATGTTGCCAATGCTATTTATGATGTCACACAACCTTGCCCTCCAGCTTGTGATGCTAATAGTCCAATGTTTCAATAGCTTATAGATGTTAAAATTGTTTGTGAATGTTGGATATGTGATTTTATTAGTCAATTTAATCATTTTTTTCATAGGCTTTTCCAAACATGGAAAGGCCTACATGATTTTCACATGGTATTTAGGAATGATATTTATAATTCAAATGGTTTCAAAAATCATGATTGAATTTCATTTCCAAAACCTATTCACAACCCATTTTTATTTTATTGGACAATTAGTGTTGTTGAGCTTTTTTTATCTAGCTATTTTGAAAGAAGACTACCAAAAAAGAATAGTGAGAATAGGTTTAGTATTGGTGCTATTGGCTTTAGCAATTCAATATGGGAATGATACTAGCTTGTTCTTTAGATTTAATTTATTCGAAATATTCATCACCTCTTTTTTACTTATCATTTATGCCACTTTTCATTTATACAATATGTTGAATGGAAAAAAAGAGTTTTATTATATCAATATAGGGATTATAACATATCTGTTTGGAAGTTCAATATTGTATTTGGTAGGAAATTTAACAACTGTGCTAAGTCCGAAAATGAGTTTAACAACATGGATTCTAAATGCTTTTCTGTATATAATTTATCAGGTATTGATATTAATAGAATGGAAAAAAAGTTATTATAAAACGAGTATTCAATAGTATTTTATGAAGGCAGATTTAATATATGAAAATGATTTAATTGAAATAATTATATATACCTGCATCGCTTTTCTATCGATGGTTTTGGTTCTGATCTTGTTTTTCTATTTTTCGAGAAAGAAAATTATTCAGAAAGAATTTGAAAAAAAAGACTTGGAAATTCATCATCACAAAGAACTTTTACGAGCCGGAATTATTAGCCAGGAAGCCGAACGCAAGCGTATTGCCCAAGATTTACACGATGACATTAGTTCTAAACTAAATATAGTTTCATTGAATAGTCATTTGCTAATGACACCTAATTTGACAGTACAAGAGATTGCTGAAATTACGGGAAATATCATCAATCTTACTGGTAAAGCACTTAAGAATTCAAGAGAAATTGCACATGGTTTGTTGCCGGCAGTATTAGACAAATTTGGGCTTCATGCGGGTGTCGAAGAATTATGTCAGGAGTTTAACAGCAGTAAATCTGTCAATGTAAGTTATCAAAATCAAGTTCAGTTTGACGATTTGGATAAAGACAAACATTTACATGTTTTTAGAATTTTACAGGAATTGATGAATAATTCTTTGAGGCATGGAAAGGCCAGAAATATTTCCATTGTTTTTGTTGAGGAAAACGGAATGAAAGAATGTTGTTATACCGATGATGGCTGTGGTTTTGACAGCAAGGATAAAAAAAATCAGCATGGACTGGGTATGAAAAATATTGAAAGTCGTGTTGGTTTTTTAGAAGGAACCCTTAACATTAATGCTAAGGTTAATAAGGGAGTAGAAGTTATTTTTAGTTTTTAGATTATGGACAATTCCATTAAAATTATATTAGCAGATGATGAAGTTCTTTTTAGAAAAGGGATTTCTTTTTTGTTAGAAAGAGAAAAGAATATAGATGTTATTTTTGAAGCTTCAAACGGGAATGAACTTATTTCTTTTTTGAAAGAAAATAGAAATCATCCGGATATTATTATGATAGATTTAAAAATGCCATTATTAAATGGTGTCGAAGCTACAAAGATTATTCATAAAGATTTCCCTAAGATTAAAATTATAGCTTTAACTAGTTATGATTCGGAATCTTTTGTAGCCAATATGATTGATGTGGGAGTGGTTTCCTATTTAATAAAAAATGCCACACCGCAAGAACTGTTGACAACCATAAATGAAGTTGCCACAAAAGGGTTTTATTATAACGATTATGTTATGCAAGTCATTCATGAAAGTGCATTGACAACCAGAAAGATCAAAAGTCGTTTCGATAATAATTTTCTTAGTAGCCGTGAGCTAGAAGTATTACAACATATTTGTAGTCAAAAAAGCACCACAGAAATAGGGGAACTTCTCTTTATTAGCCCTCGGACGGTTGAGGGGCACCGTAATAATTTATTATTTAAAACAGAATGTAAAAATATTGCTGGACTAGTGGTGTATGCTATTCAAAATAAAATTGTGTCTCTAGGGAATTTATTGGACTAGTCTTGTTATAATAAAGAAATCGGTAGTTAGTTTATAAATAGAAACCTTCAATTAAAGATTAAAGGCAAAAGAGACAATCTGAAAATCAATTCTCGGATTGTCTCCTTATAATAGTTTTTAAAAGGTAGAATGATTAATTTTTGATCTTACCATCTGCATACACTAAAATGTTGCGCATTTTATTTTCTTTTTCGACTCTAAGTTTATAGTGTTTTTTTGTAACCACACCATCCTTTTGTGAGTAAAAGTAAGTGTCGTCTGTAATTGACCAACCCGGAAGTTCCTTTTGAACAGAATATACAATGGCATTAGGGAGTCTTACATTTTTATATTTTTCATCCACTCCTATTAATTTTTGGTCATAGTCATAATGTGCCACTAATACACCTCTTTCGACTTCCAAACTGACTCTGGATATTGGATCTTCTTTATCATTTTTTGGAATAGAATAATCCACAAATTTTTTCTCAAGCCCTCTTACTACTTCATCAGGGTGTTTGTCTGGTAAATATATAGAGGAAACTTTCCCATTTGTTTTTATAACCATACCAGGTAATTCTTCGGTTTTTAGATTTGCATTCTCATAATCAGGAGCTATATTTTCTTGGCCATATGTTGTATTTGTAAAACTTACTAATAGCAACGCAATAATAATTGTTTTCATAATATATATTGTTTAATAAAAATGTTTTGTAAAATGGTATTGAACTAGCCATTTTCTCAAACGGTTGTGTCAATTGAAATGAGACAGAATAAATTGGTCTAATGGCTCATTTGTAAAAAAATATAATCGTTTTAGACTTTGATCCTAATTCTTTATCTTTTTTGTAAAAAGACAGGACTAAAGCTTCTTCTTAAAAATAGTATCATAGGCGTTTTGTTTTATAGATTTTTTTTAAAAAAAAGTCAGCATTAATGTGGGTTAGATTTCCTAATGATTTTATGGAGTTCAAGATTCAAGGCGTCATGAACTTTTAATTATTTTTGAATGAGCTATTATATAGTTTTGGGGCTATAGGCTATTCATCAGTAGGCTTCTTTTTTTTTATTTTATGTATTTTGAAAGTATAGTACTCCTTTTTAGAAGAGCTTAAAATTAATTTAGAATAAATGGAATAGAAAGTACATAATATACAATGAGGGTTATTTTTAAGAGAAATAAGTCGATTATTTTAAGTGTTTTTTTTTAAATACTGATTTTTTTTCTCTCTCGCATCTGGAATAATTATTGAATGTTTAAATTTATAATTCAAAGTTAGCTACACAGATCATCGTTTAAATGCGTGTTTTTACCTGTTTTTATAGCGAACATAAATTTATACTTATGTCTAAAAAAATATCGTATTTGTTCGTTTTCTAACATCAATTACCGCAAAAAAATCATTCATTTTGTTATCAATGGATGAAACTACATGGCGAAATCTCCAGCCAGCGAATGAGGCATTAGGAAGTGGTTTTAATAATGATAACCTCAAATCCGCAAGACTTAAAATTTTAAAGGATTTCGGATTTGAGGGATAGATTAAAAGTCTTTTCCGTTGATTATTTCAAATTATAGTGGTTAATGGGATTGTTTAATTTAATAAAGAATTATCTTAGTCTTATGTAATAAAGTTTTAATTTTATTAGGAAAATGATTAATTGTTAATTATATTTGTCTGTAAAATTCATATAAAACCGACGAAATACTTGTTTTTGTCTTAATTATAAGACAATTGCCTTTATCGTTTTCATGCCTTTTTTATAAGAGATTAAAATAACTTTATAAAATAGATAAGGAATAGTTAATCACACTTTGATAATATAAGAATTATGGAAAAGAAATTAGAGCTCAATAATTTAGATATTTTCCTAAAAAGTAATCAATTAGTATCTGTGATACGTACTTTAGAATCAGATCGGAAACGAATTGCACATGAATTACACGATGATATAAGTTCAAAATTGAATGTGATTTCCTTGAATTGTCATCTTCTAAAGATTCCTAATTTGTCCTCAGAGGACAACGAAGAAATCATGAAAAACATTATAGAATATACTTCAAAAGCATTAAATAGTTCTAAAGAAATGGCGTATAGTTTACTTCCCCCAGTATTGGATAAATTTGGACTTCATGCTGGGATAGAAGAGTTGTGTGCTGAATTGGATAATAACGAATCTGTAGTGATTCAATATGAAAGTAAACTAAAATTTGATTTTGAAGATAATGAATCTCATATCCATATTTTTAGAATTTTACAGGAGTTGTTGACTAATTCTATAGAACATGGAAAAGCGACAGTTATTTCTATTCTTTTTGAAGAAATAAATGGAAAAAGAACTTGTATTTATTCAGACAATGGAATTGGTTTCGAATTGAAACAAATAGAGGAACATAATGGTCTTGGGATGAAAATTATTGTAAGTAGAGTTGCCATTCTAGAAGGAAATATCACAATTGAGTCGCAATTGAATGATGGAATTTCTGTGATTTTTAATTTCTAAAACGTGAAATTGTTTTGATTCCAGATTCCTTAAAAACAAATATTATCTACATATGAAATATCCATGACAGCAGTTGTCGCAAACACCAATGAAGATCTGGCGATACCATATTCAAATAAAAAACAAATATTATCTACATATGAATGAAACTATAAAAGTAATTTTGGTTGATGATGAAGTCTTATTTAGAAAAGGAATTTCTTTTTTGTTGGATAAAGAAGAAAACGTAGAAGTAGTTTTTGAAGCTTCAGATGGTATGGAATTGATTGAGTTTCTAAGAGGGAATAACCCCAAGCCCGATATTGTAATCATGGATTTGAAAATGCCATTGCTAAATGGGATAGAAACTACCAAGATTATCAATAGAGAATTTTCAGAAATAAAAATTATTGCTTTGACAAGCTATGATTCAAAATCATTTATTATTAACATGATTGATGTGGGAGCTGTTTCTTATTTGGTTAAAAAAGCTACCCCTCAAGAATTGTTGAAGACCATAAATGAAGTAGCTAGGAGAGGTTTTTATTATTCAGATTATGTTATGAATATTATTCAGAATGATAGTATTGCAAATAAAAAATATAAGTGTGGTTTTGATGCCAGTTTTATTACTTCTCGAGAGCTGGAAGTATTGCAACTCATTTGCAAACAGAAAAGTGCCATAGAAATTGGTGAAGAATTATTTATAAGCCCCAGAACAGTAGAAGGTCACCGAAATAATTTATTATTTAAAACAGAATCTAAAAATATTGCTGGATTGGTTGTTTATGCTATTCAAAATGCAATGTTTTTTTTGGATGCTTAAGAGTAGTATATTAAAAAGTTTTATTTTGCATGATTATAAAAGATAAAAAAGATTACTTCCCATTATCTTTGCTTTAAAATGGTTTTAAAATGATACGCAAAAGACTTCTTTTTATATTTATTTTTCTAATATCGATTTCATCCAAGGCATCTTTTATTTTATTGCCAATGGATGAAACTACGCAACAAAATCATCTTAAAGCATATGGAATTACCTATTGGTGTCTAGCCAAAAACTATAAAGCCAGTTGGTTACTGAATTACCGCGGAGGTTCTTTTTTATTGCCCGATGCAGAAGAAATTCGAAAAGAATGCCAAATACGAGGGGTAAGTTTTGAAGTGATTTCCGATGCAGAAGAAACGGCTATACAGAATGAAATTTCTAGTCCTTCACAAAATATGGAATCGGTTATTCTTGAGAAAGCGCCAAAAGTTGCCGTATATACTCCAAAAGGGAAACAACCGTGGGACGATGCTGTTACTTTAGTTTTAACGTATGCCGAAATTCCGTTTACTCCTATATATGATGAAGAAGTATTAAGTGATCAATTATTGCTTTATGATTGGTTGCATTTGCATCATGAAGATTATACAGGACAATATGGTAAGTTTTATGGTGCCTACAAAAATGTGCCTTGGTATATAGATCAAAAGAGAGATTCGGAGGCTCTGGCTAAAAAATTGGGTTACGAAAAAGTGTCTCAAGAAAAAGGAGCCGTGGCCAAAAAAATAAGGGATTTTGTAATAGGCGGAGGGTTTTTATTCGCCATGTGTTCTGCAACAGATAGTTTTGATATTGCTTTGGCAGCAGACGGGGTTGACATTTGCGAACCGATGTTTGATGGAGATCCAAGCGAAGCCAATTATCAATCGAAATTAAATTATGGAGGTACTTTTGCTTTTAAGGATTTTACTTTAGAACGAAGACCGGAACAATATGAGTTTTCGGATATAGATATGACTTTGAAAAGGAAAATTCCAATGGAGAAAGATTACTTTACTTTAATGGAATTTTCGGCCAAATGGGATTTTATTCCCAGTATGCTGTGTCAAAATCATACCCAATTGATCAAAGGTTTTATGGGGCAAACCACGGCATTTGATTCGGAATTGGTAAAGTCGAATGTTTTGGTAATGGGAACTTGCGAGCTTAACGGCGAAGCACGGTACATACATGGTGAAAAAGGAAAAGGAATGTTTACTTTTTATGGAGGCCATGATCCGGAAGATTTTCAGCATCAAGTGGGGGATCCCGCTACAGTCTTAGATTTGCATCCCAATTCTCCAGGCTATCGATTAATATTGAATAATGTTTTGTTTCCGGCTGCGAGAAAGAAAAAACAGAAGACGTAATTTTTTATAAATACACATTAGCTTGGAAACGATTAACTACAATACAATTTTGCAAGAAGTATTTCAAGAAGTAAAAACACTGCCAACTATTGGGAATGTTTCTACTTCAATACCGGAATTGACCAAAGTTGACCCAGATAAATTTGGTATTCATTTGATAACTATTGGAGGTGAAGATTTTGGAATTGGTGATAGCAACGAAAAATTTTCTATTCAAAGTGTTTCAAAGGCTTTGACTGTTGCTTTGGCTTTTTCATTTTTGGATGAAAAAATTTGGGAAAGAGTGGGAGTTGAACCTTCAGGAAGTGCTTTTAATTCATTAGTGCAATTAGAGTACGAAAAAGGAATTCCACGTAATCCTTTTATTAATGCGGGTGCCCTTGTGATTGCGGATATGTTGGTTACACACTTGAAAAACCCAAAAGAGGATCTTTTAGATTTTATAAGAATGATTTCGGGAAGCCCAACAATCGATTTTAATTTAAAAGTGGCGCAATCCGAAAAAGAAACTCGTTTCAGAAATGCTGCTTTGGCTAATTTTTTGAAGTCGTTTGGTAATATAGAAAATGATGTGGAAACGGTTTTAGATTTTTATTTTCATCAATGTTCCATAGAAATGACATGTAAAGAACTAGCTCATTCATTTTTCTTTTTTGCTAACGAGGGAATTACCAAATCAGGAAAGCAAGTTTTGACCAAAAGCCAAGTAAAAAGATTGAATGCTTTAATGCAAACCTGTGGGTTTTATGATGAGTCTGGGGAGTTTACTTATAAAGTTGGTTTACCCGGAAAGAGCGGAATTGGCGGAGGAATCGCAGCTTTGTACCCTAAGAAATTTGTGGTTGCAACATGGAGTCCGCGACTTAATGAAAAAGGAAATTCGGAATTAGGTATGAACACCTTAGAATTATTGACAACCAAAACAGGAATGTCTATTTTCTAGAACGGAAAGAGTTTTTTTTCGTATGCTATTGTTCAATTAATTCAGAGAGAATTCAAACCAAATCGGGATATGATCAGATACTTTTCGAGCTTCTTTTAAGGAAATGAATTTTTGATAAAATAAAATCGCATCTGATTTAATGTGCTTTATTGTACTGATTTTATAAAACATGTTGTCAAATTCAGAAGCCAAGTAATTCTCTCCTTTGTGTTTCAATTTTAGAGATGTTTTTTGATTTTCTAAAATAGGAGCATAACCCATTTTTTTTAAAGGATTAAAAACCGTGTGGGATTGCGGGCAGTTGAAATCGCCAACAAAAATCAAATTCAGATTGGGATATTCTTGGGGTAATAATTTAAAATATTTAATCTCTGTTTCGGGTTGTTTGCTTTTGGTTATGGCGTGAAAAGTAACAAGGGTTATGGCTTTTCCTTTTATTTCAAAAGTGGCAAAATAAGGTTCTCGGTCTATTTCGAGCTGGTATTTTTGTTCTAGCCACGGTTTGCCTTTTAGTTTTACAGTATTGGTTTTCCAAAGAAAGGCATAACGTTCCGTTTTATAAGCGCTGCTAGTTGTGGGGTCACTTATTCGATAATCCCATTTCGCACCTTTCCGATTCAATTCATCGGCGAGTCTTGCTACCGCTTGAGCACCGCCATTTCCCGCTACCACTTCTTGGATTGTTACAATATCATAGCCTTTTATCGTATTGGCTATAAAAGCAATCTCTTGATCTGATTTTGATTTACCAAAGTTTTCTAGATTCCAGGAAAGAAGTTTGGTTTGGGATTGTATTGTGACTAAAAATAAAAGAAATAAGGATATAAAATGGGTTTTCATAGAGTATTATTGGGTTTAGTTTGCAAATGTATTCCATTTAGGAGACATCGTTTGTTTAAAAGATATGATTTAAAAACAAATAAGAATAATCAATGAAGACAGCTCCTAATCGTTTTTTTTTTTTACCTCATAAAAAAATGATTTAACTTCCTTTTAGTATGATAAATATCAGGTCTACAAACTAAAATCTAAAGTATTTTTACATAATGAAGTTTCTAAATGTTATTTTAATTAATTTTAATACGTATTTTTTTTTACTGATCTTATCTTGTTATTATTTTGAAAAATATATCTAAAATTCTAGTTTTAGTATTTCCCTTTTTAGTATTGGGACAAACTGCCCAAACAAAAGAAGTAAATCAACAAGTTCAAACTTGGGTTTCTTTGAACACGGTAACAAAGTTTAGTGACCATTGGGGAATAGTCGCTGATGTTCATGTCAGAGAAAATGGATTCTTTGAAAGTAATAATTTTTATTTTTTAAGAGGGGGTGTTACTTATATACCCAATTCAAGTGTTTCTTTAACCGGAGGATATGCTCACATGTGGTTGGCTCCTACGAAAGAAGGATGGTCTACGTATGCGGATGAAAATAGAATATACCAACAAGCACAATTAAATACAAAGGTTGGAAAAGTAAGTGTACTCCAAAGGATTAGAAATGAGCAACGTTGGCAAGAAAAAATGGCTAATGATGAACCTACAGGAGAATTGCGATTTACAGATAGAGTGCGATATTTAGCAAGTTTTAATATACCGATATTCAATAAAAAGAACTGGCCTTTACTGGTTGTGTCAGACGAAATTTTAATCCATTTTGGAAAAGAAGTAGTCTATAACACATTTGATCAAAACCGATTATTTGTTGGAATTAGGCAAAATATCAATCCGAAATTGAGTTTTGATTTGGGGTATATGAATGTCTATCAACAAAAATATTCAGGCTATCAATACGATATGAATCATACCATACGATTGTTTTTTTATCTGAATTCAGTTATGAAACATAATGCACCTAAAGTTCCAGATCATCATTCAGGAGATGAATAATTTTTATTTTTGAGTAATTTTATGTGTTCCATTAAAAAGAGACAATTTGTACGAATATATTTTGCTGTAGCTAAATTGTAAGAAGATTAATTTGTAATTAAGTTTTAATTGTATAGCTTTGAGTGCTTTAGTGAATTTATATCTTAAAAATAAAGAGGAATGAAAATTTTATTTTTTGGAATTTAGTTTTTCTTTAGAATAGTTTTTTAGCATTAAGAGTGGTAATTATAGGGATGGAATAAAAGTTTTAGCCAAATCATAAATAGGTACTAATTAAAAAAACATATTCAAAATGGAGGATAATACTGGTTATTCGATTTTACGTAATCCACGTCTCAATAAAGGAACTGCTTTTACATATGAAGAAAGAGAAAAGTATGGATTATTAGGAATGTTACCCAATGCGGTTGAAACTATTGAAACGCAGATTAGTAGGATTACTGAACAGCTCGAAAATTTTTCAAAACCAATAGATCAGTACATTTATCTTATGCAATTGTTGGAAAACAATGAAACTCTATTTTTTAAAACAATTACAAGTGATCCTTCAAAATTTTTGCCCTTGGTCTATACGCCAACAGTTGGTGAAGCCTGCCAAAAATTTGGACTAGTCTCACGCAGACCTAGAGGGCTGCATATTTCTATAGACCAAAAAGATCAAATAAAAGAAATCCTGAGAAATTGGCCCGAAAAAGATGTGCGATTTACTGTTGTGACTGATGGTGGACGTATTTTAGGATTGGGTGATTTAGGTATTTTTGGTTTAGGTATCCCCATTGGGAAATTAATTTTATATACCAGTTGCGGTGGAGTTCCTCCTGAACATACTTTACCAATAATTTTAGATGTAGGTACCAATAATGAAGAGTTCTTAAATGACCCACTTTATCCCGGTTTAAAAATAAAACGAATTCGAGGAAAAGAATTTGATGATTTTGTTGCCGCTTTTGTTGCCGCCATGTATGAAGTTTTTCCTAAAATTTGCATACAATGGGAAGATTTTCCAGGGGTTGATGCCATTCGGATTTTGGAAACGTATAGAGAAAAAATCTGTACTTTTAATGATGATATACAAGGAACCGCTGCTATTGCTACTGCTGGTTTTATATCAATTAGTCGTTTAATGAAAAAATCGTTCAAAGAGCAACGATTTTTATTTATGGGAGCTGGAGCTGCTGCTTTTGGTATTGCTGATATGTTGGTTAAAAAATTTCAAAGAGATGGATTAAGTAGGGAAGAAGCATACAATCAAATCTGGATGTTTGATGTAAATGGTTTGCTGGTTAAAAGCCGTTCTGATCTAGCGGAACATCAGTTGCCTTTTGCACACGAAAGCGAACCTTCAAACAATTTTGCAGAATCTATCTTGAAAATTAAGCCTACTGCAATAGTTGGAGTAAGTACGGTTGGTGGAGCTTTTAATCAGCAAGTAATCGAAAACATGAGTGCTGTAAATGAACGACCAATAATTTTTCCATATTCAAACCCTACTTCTCACTCAGAATGTACTGCAGAACAAGCTTATGTTTGGAGCAATGGTAAAGCTATTTTTGCTAGCGGAAGTCCTTTTGCTCCTGTAGAGTTTGAAGGAAGGTTATTCACTCCAGGACAAGGCAATAATGTTTTTATTTTTCCAGCTTTAGGAATGGCTATTTTTGCAACAGAAGCAACAAGTGTGACTGATGAAATGTTGTTAATTGCTGCTGAGGCGGTTGCCGAGCAAGTCACTGCCGCCGATTTTGAAAAAGGATTGATATGCCCAAATGTAAATGACATTTTAAAAGTGTCTATTAATGTTGCTGAAAAAGTGGCTGAGCATGTTTTTGAAAGTGGGCTAGCCAATGTAGAAAGACCAGTCAATATCAAAGATTTTATTAAAAGCAAAATGTATATTCCAAGTTATAATTAATTAACATTAATATAGAAGTCTATTCAGTTTTGATTTAAATTATAATAATAAACTTATTTTTTTTCTTAATATTTAATTTTTTGTTTTAAATTTATGCAAGGTTAAATCCCAATATATTAGACTGTTATATTTACCTACTTTTTTTTAAATAGAATTTCATTCATTGATTCATTTAATTCAAATTTAAAATGGAAATTATTACAAACATTTTAAGGGAACATCCTGAGTTGGCTGTTTTTTTGACTTTAGCATTGGGATTTGCATTTGGACATATTAAGATTGGAACTTTTAAAATTGGTGTTGTTCTTGGAACTTTGTTGGCTGGAGTGTTAATAGGGCAATTGAATATAGAAATACCTTCAATTGTAAAAGTCATTTTCTTTGATTTATTTCTTTTTGCTACTGGTTATAAAGTTGGACCTCAATTTTTTCAAGGTTTGAAAAAAAATGCATTTCCTCAATTAATGCTCACTTTAGTTATTTGTGTTTCTTGTTTGTTTATTTCATTTGGAATTTCAAAAGTGTTAAATTATGATTTAGGAACTACTGCAGGTCTTTTAGCAGGAGCCTTTTCAGAATCTACACTTATCGGTACAGCTGCCGAAGCTATTAACAAACTTCCAATTGATGGAATTGAAAAAGCACGACTTATCAATAATATGCCCGTCTCTTATGCAGTTACTTATCTTATAGGAGCGATTTCGTTTGTGTTTTTTATAACTACAATAGCTCCAAAATTATTAGGAATAGATTTATTGGAAGAAAGTGCAAAACTCAGTCAGTCATTAACAGGTGAAACAGAACATGAACCTGGAATACAATCGGCTTATCAAAGATGGATTATCAGAGCCTATCAAATTACAAATGATAAATGGATAGGGCTCACCATAGCTGAATTTGAAAAAATTAATGAAAACCTAAGATTGGTTATTCAAAGGATGCGACACAATGGAGAATTATTTGAACCAACTCCGGATACAATAATATGCAACGATGATATTATGGTAATTATGGCGCAACACGGTATTATTCTAGATAGCTTATCTTCGATTGGACCAGAAGTTTTGGACGAAGAATTATTAAACTTCCCATTAGCTCATATGGATATTACTGTAACAAATAAAAATATTGCTGGAAAAACAATTGGAGATTTGGGTTTACAATATGGTAACGGTCTAATGTTGGATAAAGTAACAAGAGAATGTCAAGAAATTCCTTTTAATAGAAAAACTGTTTTAAATAGGGGAGATGTATTAAAAGTTAGTGGTAAAATGATGCATATAGAAAATGCAGCTAAAGAAATAGGATTTTTAGATAGACTTAGTATAGAAACCGATATTATTTTTGTGGGTATTGGTATTGTTTTAGGGGGGCTAATTGGATTATTGTCGGTTACCGTTTTTGGTATTTCTATTACTTTATCTACAAGTGGAGGTGCTTTAGTTATGGGGCTTGTTTTTGGTTGGTTGCATTCGAGAACTCCAATGTTTGGTAGAATTCCAGAAGCAGCTTTGTGGATTTTTGATAATGTGGGTTTGGCTACATTTATAGGTCTAGTTGGTTTAGCAGCAGGACCAAGTTTTGTTTCGGGACTTCAAGAAATTGGTTTTAGTATAATATTAGCAGGATTAATAGTTGCTATAGTTCCCCATATTATTGGTCTTTATTTTGGAAAATATATTCTTAAGATGAACCCTATTATTTTACTTGGAGCACAAACAGGAGCAGGTACATCTACAATTGGACTAAAAGCCATTCAAGACGTTTCGGCGAGTAAGTTTCCCGTATTGGGATATACTATTCCCTATGCGTTAGGTAATATTCTGCTAACTTCTTGGGGACCAATTTTGGTTTCAATGATGACTTAATGAGATATTAAATAAAAAAATATAATTTAAAAACAAGTAAAACAGCATGATATTTGTCATTTTTTATTTGTTAATTTATATTAAATTTTGTTGAAAAAGGGTTCCGAAAATAGTTTAATATAAACAAAAATTAAAATATTAAATAATGGGAAATACAAGAAAAGAACACGATTTTTTAGGGGAATTAAATATCCCAGATCATTTGTATTATGGAATACAAACCTTTAGAGCTGTAGAGAATTTCAATATTACAGGAATTCCTATTTCAAAAGAGCCTTTGTTTATAAAGGCTTTGGGGTATGTAAAAAAAGCAGCAGCCATGGCAAACAAAGACTGCGGTGCTCTGGATGCAAAAATAGCTGAAGCGATTTGTTATGGAAGTGATCAGCTTATTGCAGGTAAATTTGATAAAGAATTTGTTAGCGATTTGATACAAGGTGGGGCTGGAACATCTGTTAATATGAATGCCAATGAAGTAATTGCAAATATTGGTTTAGAATATTTAGGACATAAAAAAGGGGAGTATAACTTCCTGCATCCTAACAATCATGTTAACTGTTCTCAATCTACCAATGATGCTTATCCATCTGCTTTTAGAATAGCACTTTATTTAAAGATGGATCATTTTATTAAAACGTTAGAAAATCTTGAAATTGCTTTTACTGCGAAAGGAATAGAATTTAATAGGGTTTTAAAAATGGGGCGTACGCAATTGCAAGATGCAGTTCCTATGACTTTAGGGCAAGAATTTCATGCCTATGCTACCACAATTGGCGAAGACGTTAAAAGAATAAAAGATGCCCAAAGTTTAGTTTTAGAAATAAATATGGGAGCCACTGCAATTGGTACTAAAGTAAATGCTCCAGAAGGATATCCAGAAATTTGTGTAAAATATTTAGCCCAAGAGGTTGGTATTCCTTTAACATTATCACCAGATTTAATTGAAGCAACGGTAGATACAGGAGCTTATGTTCAGATAATGGGTACACTAAAACGAACTGCAGTTAAAGTCTCTAAAATTTGTAATGATTTAAGATTACTGAGTTCAGGACCAAGAACAGGTTTTAATGAGATTAATTTACCGGCACGTCAACCTGGTTCATCTATCATGCCTGGAAAAGTAAACCCTGTAATTCCAGAAGTTGTAAATCAAACTTGTTTTTATGTAATAGGTCAAGATTTAACAGTAACTATGGCGGCAGAAGCCGGTCAGTTACAATTGAATGTAATGGAACCCGTAATTGCTTTTGCAATGTTTACTTCCTTGGATTATTTGTCGAATGCAATAGAAACATTAATTGAAAAGTGTATCAATGGTATTACTGCAAATGAGCAACACTGTTATAATATGGTAATGAACAGCATTGGTATTGTAACTCAATTGAACCCAATTTTAGGTTATGAAGAAAGTGCTAGTATAGCAGGGGAGGCATTAAAAACGGGTAAAAGCGTACATCAAATTGCAGTTGTAGAACGCAAATTAATTTCTCAGGATAAATGGGAGGAAATTTATTCGATTGAAAATTTAATCAATCCTAAATTTATTACCTCTTAAATATTTGTTTAGGATTTAAACGAGTCCTATAAACGTATTAACCAAACAAAAAAAAAGATGAAAAGAATTGTTATACTAGTAATGATGTCTGTTTTTGTATTGCAAATACAGGCACAAAATCAACCGGCAAAAACATCGCCAAGAATAATTATTTTGGCAACCGGTGGAACTATAGCTGGGTCAGGCGCATCAGCAACAAAAGCGGCATATACAGCTGGAAAAGTACCTATTGATGATTTGTTAAATGCAGTACCTCAAATTCATGATTATGGAAAAGTAACTGGAGAACAAATTGCCCAAATTGGTAGCCAAGACATGAATGTTGTTACATGGTTGAAGTTATCCAATAGAATCAATCAAATATTCAAAGAAAATTTAGCGGATGCAATTGTGGTTACTCACGGTACCGATACTCAGGAAGAAACTGCTTATTTCTTGGATTTAACTATATTGTCTGATAAACCAGTAGTTTTAGTAGGCGCAATGAGACCATCTACTGCGATGAGTCAGGATGGAAATAGAAATTTATTAGATGCCGTAATGGTGGCTGCGAGTCCTAAAAGTCAAGGAAAAGGGATAATTGTTGCTATGGATGAAAAGATTTATGATGCTAGAGATGTGACTAAAACCAGTACCACAAATTTAGAAACTTTTCAATCTCGTAATTTTGGACCTATAGGTTTGATATATGATGGTAAAGTAAATTACTACTATCAATCATTAAGAAATCCTTCTAAAAAGTTTGATGTTACTAAATTGAACTCTTTGCCTCAAGTTGAAATTGTTTATGGATATGCGGATGCTAGTCCAGTATCTGTTACAGGTATTGCAAATTCTGGGGTAAAAGGGATAGTTTATGCAGGAATGGGAAATGGTAATTTTGGAGAGCCAGTTGGAAAAGCATTAGCAGAAGCTTCTAAAAAAGGAATTTTGGTATGTCGTTCTGGAAGAGCGGGCTCAGGAAGAATTACTTTAGACAATGAAGTAAAAGATGCGGAACTTGGTTTTGTTGTATCGGATGACTTAAATCCGCAAAAGTCTAGAGTATTATTGATGTTGTCTTTAACGGAAACATCAGATAGGGCTAAAATTCAACAAAATTTCTTTGAATATTAATTATTAAAAAAGGGAATCTTTTATTTGTAAATGACTCCCTTTTTAGTTTTTACACTAAATAGTGGTAACCTTTAAAAAATCTTTATATGATTTGGTTTGAATTTACTGTTCTTATTGCAATGATTCTCATTGGATCACAAATGAAAGGAATTGGACTAGGAGTTATGGGAATGGTTGGTTTGTTTATTTTTCTTTTTGTATTCAAAATGAAACCCACAGATCCACCTCTTGATGTAATGTTGATTATTATGGCTATTGTAACAACCGCTGCAACCTTACAGGCATCTGGCGGATTAGACTATCTCGTTAGCTTAGCCGAAAAAATCATTCGAAGCAATCCTTCAAATATTACATTTATAGCTCCTTTTACAGTATACTTTTTATGTCTGTTTGCAGGAACTGCTCATATTGTCTATTCCTTATTGCCAATCATTTCAGAAGTATCTGCAAAGAAAAGAATCCGACCAGAACGTCCATTAAGTATTTCCGTTATAGCTTCGCATTTAGCCTTGACAGGGAGTCCTATGAGCGCTGCAACAGCAGCTATGGTCGTAATATTGGGTTATCCCGGTGCATTGGTAGATATTATGATGATTTGTATCCCCGCTTGTATTATTGGTGTACTAATAGGTTGTCTTTCTGTTTTTAAAAAAGGAGCAGAATTAGAAAAAGACCCTATTTTTATTGAAAAAATGAAAGATCCGGAATATGCAAAAAGCATGGGAACGGATGTTGAAGGTGAAGAAAAACCTTTAAAGCCGGGTGCTAAAACAGCGGTATTAATATTTACAGTTGCCATCTTATTGATTGTAATTGCTGGCGCATTCCCCAATTTAGTTCCCAGTTTTGAACCTGGTGCAAAAACGTTAGCAGTAGCCGCCGATGGATCTTTATCAATGGTAACTATAATTAGCGTTATCACACTTACAGCTTCTGCGGCCATGATGTTAATTACAAAAACAAGTGCTGCAGAAGTTACAAAAGCCACTTTGTTTACTTCAATGGCTTCAGCGGTAGTGTCTGTTTTTGGGGTGGTTTGGATGAGTTCAACGTTCATGTATTCCAATAATGATATAATACAAGGAGCATTGGGAGGTATCGTTACCGACTATCCTTGGACTTTTGCAATTGCCGTCTTTATAATGGGGGTCTTGATGTTTAGTCAAGCAGCGACAACCAAAACGATGATGCCACTAGGTATTGCATTAGGGCTTCCGCCTTCCGCTTTAATTGCCATTTTCCCAGCTGTTAACAGTGATTTTGTTCTGCCTGGATATCCAACTTTATTAGCTGCAATTAACTTTGATAGAACAGGTAGTACAAAAATCGGGAAATATGTGGTCAATCATAGTTTTAATGTACCAGGAGTTGTTGCCATTGGGGTAGCAATTGCAGTTGGTTTCTTGTTAGGATCACTTTTATTGTAAATTTAAAATGTAATAATTATGAAAAAATATTTTATGTATTTAATGATTAGTTTTTTGCCAATTCTAGCTTTTAGTCAAGTTGAAAAACAAACCAATGAAGGTGTTTTTGTTTTTCCGGATTCATTAAAATCTTTGATCCCGGTAAATAAGCAATCCCTATTAAGAGATGTTGATGTGATCTTTAACTCCCGTATGGCTTATAATAGTAATTTTATAGATGGGAATCATACATTTTCTGACTTTAATATAAATCAACTGCGATTTGAAATGAAAGGAAAAATACATGATAAAGTGTATTTTAGATTCCGTAATAGATACACTAGAGAGCCTGTTCCTGGAGATTTGGATAACATTAGTAGATCAGTCGATCTTGCTTTTATTAGGATAGATTTATCGCCAAAAACTAAATTCTCTTTTGGAAAATTATGTGCCGATTGGGGTGGATATGAATTCGATTTTAACCCAATAGATATCTTAACCTATAATGACGTGATAGAGTATGCAGATAACTTTTTAGTAGGTGCTGGAATATCTCATGATATAGGAGATGGTAAGCATTCGCTTTCTTTTCAAGTATTAAATTCTAGAACAAAGACGTATGAAACGCAATATGGAGCCTCTGCACCTCCAAACATTAATCCCTCCGAATACCCTTTAGCATTTGTAAGTAATTGGAGAGGTAGTTTTTTTGATGGTAAATTTGAAACCACGTATAGCTACAGTTTTTTCAATGAAGCCAAAGGGGCTCACATGAACTATTTTGCATTGGGGAATAAGTTCAAAACCAAAAATTTTGTGTTGTATTATGATTTTCAATACAGTGATGAAGGCTTGGATCGTTTAGGAATTGTTTCTAGTATAATTAGCAATAATTATCCTTATGCAGCACAAGACGCTCTTTATATAGAAAACTGGGTAAGAGCGGAGTATTTGGCAAGCCCTAAGATTAATTTACTTTTAACAGTAATGAATAGTAATCATTCTTGGAAAGATAATCCAGATCCAAATGGCAGTTCAAAATTATCGACTAGCTATGGCCTTATTCCAACAGTTCAGTACATGCCTTTCAAAGATATGAACATCAAGTTTTATGTGGCTTATACGGCTAGGAAGTATGATTATACCGGTTATGCTGAAACAGCTTTTGGGGCTAAAGATTACACCACTGGTCTTTTAGGCTTTGGATTCATTGCACCATTATTGGTTTTGTAATTTGAGTAATGTAATAAAACAAAAAACCCAATCGAAAGATTGGGTTTTTTTATAAGTAAGTAATTATAAATTGAGTTTATAAAACGTTTATTTTACTTTATTAAGTACTGCTTTGAAAGCTTCTGGGTGATTCATTGCTAAATCTGCAAGAACTTTACGGTTCAATTCGATTCCGTTAGCTTTTACTTTACCCATGAATTGAGAATAAGACATTCCTTCCAATCTAGCTCCAGCGTTGATACGTTGAATCCATAATGCACGGAAATTTCTTTTATTCACTTTTCTGTCACGGTAAGCGTAGCACATTGCTTTCTCTACCGCATTCTTAGCAACTGTCCAAACGTTTTTACGTCTACCAAAGAAACCTTTGGCTTGCTTCATTATTTTTTTTCTTCTTGCTCTTTTTGCAACTGAATTTACCGATCTTGGCATAATTTTATTGTTTTTTTGTAGCAGGCGTCCTGAATTGAATCAAAGGAACTTAAAAGCCATACTCCAAGGTTATTGAAATTGTTTTTAACCTAAAGAATTATTAGATAATTCTTAATTGTTGTTTGATGCTTTTCATATCTGTTTTGTGAACTAGCGCTGAGTGAGTCAAAGCTAATTTACGTTTTTTAGATTTTTTAGTCAAGATGTGACTTTTAAAAGCATGCTTTCTTTTAATCTTTCCAGAACCAGTAACTTTAAAACGTTTCTTGGCGCTAGATTTGGTTTTCATTTTAGGCATTTTTTCCTAGTGTTTTAATTTATTCTTACTTACTTAATCTTTTGTTTCGAGTTTAAAGTTTCAGGTTTAAACTGAAACTATAAACCGAATTCTATTTTTTTATCTGCAATTTGCCCTCTGTAATCTGATTACTTCTTCTTCTTAGGAGCAATAAACATAATCATTCTTTTTCCTTCAAGAACTGGCATCGCTTCTACTTTTCCATGTTCTTCTAAATCAGTGGCCAATCTTAATAATAAGATTTGTCCTTGATCTTTGTAGATAATCGAGCGCCCTTTAAAGAATACAAAAGCTTTTAATTTAGCTCCTTCTTTCAAGAATTTTTCAGCATTCTTTCTCTTAAATTCGTAATCATGCTCATCAGTTTGAGGACCAAAACGTATTTCTTTCACCACTACCTGAGTAGATTTTGCTTTCAGGACTTTATCACGTTTCTTTTGTTCGTAAACAAATTTCTTGTAATCCATGATTTTACAAACTGGCGGCTCTGCGTTTGGTGAAATCTCAACTAGATCCAATTCAAATTGGTCAGCTAATCTTAAAGCTTCTGCAAGTTTAAAAACTCCAGGCTCAATGTTTTCACCCACAAGTCTTACTTCTTGTACACCACGAATAAGATTATTTATTCTGTGTGCATCCTTTTTTTCTACGCGAGGTTGATAACCTCTGTTGCTTCTTATTGCTATGACTTTATAATTTAAGTTAAACTGTAAATACTTTTAATGTTTTTTTGATTTCTTCGTCAACAATCGAAGCAAATTCCTCTATTGTAACGCTGATATTCCCTTTTCCTTCTTGTCCATGACGACGGATAGAAATGGTACCGTTTTTCTCTTCTTCCTCTCCTACGATCAGCATAAACGGGATTTTTTGCATTTCTGCATCTCTAATTTTCTTCCCTATCGTCTCGCTTCTGTTGTCAATTAGGGCGCGAATTTCGTGATTTTCTAGCAGATTTAAAACTTTTTTCGCATATATTTCATATTTCTCGCTCAAAGATAGTATAATAGCCTGTTCTGGCATCAACCAAAGAGGGAAATTTCCTGCTGTGTGTTCTAATAAAATAGCAATGAATCGTTCCATAGATCCAAATGGTGCTCTGTGAATCATTACAGGTCTATGTAATTCATTATCAGATCCTTTGTAGGTCAATTCAAAACGCTCTGGCAAGTTGTAGTCTACCTGAATCGTCCCTAATTGCCATTGTCTACCCAAAGCATCCTTTACCATGAAATCCAGTTTTGGACCGTAGAAAGCAGCTTCTCCGTATTCAACAACGGTATTTAGTCCTTTGTCGGCAGCGGCATTGATAATTGCATTTTCGGCTTTTTCCCAATTTTCGTCAGATCCTATGTATTTATCTCTATTCTCTTTGTCTCTTAACGAAATTTGAGCCGTAAAGTTTTCAAAACCTAATGAGCCAAATACATAAAGTACCAAGTCAATTACTTTTTTAAACTCCTCGTCCAATTGCTCTGGGGTACAAAAAATATGGGCGTCATCCTGAGTAAAACCACGTACACGAGTTAAACCGTGTAATTCACCACTTTGCTCGTATCTGTAAACAGTTCCAAATTCAGCATAACGCTTTGGTAGGTCTTTGTACGACCAAGGTCTTACATTGTAGATTTCACAGTGATGGGGGCAGTTCATTGGTTTCAATAAAAACTCTTCTCCTTCTGCGGGAGTATTGATCGGTTGAAAACTGTCTGCTCCGTATTTGGCATAATGCCCAGAAGTTACATATAACTCTTTTTGTCCAATATGTGGAGTCACAACTTGCTCGTAACCTGCTTTTTTCTGTGCTTTTTTCAAAAATTGTTCCAATCGATCTCTCAAAGCAGCTCCTTTTGGTAACCATAATGGTAAACCAGCACCTACTTTTTGTGAAAAAGCAAACAATTCTAGTTCTTTCCCTAGTTTTCTGTGGTCACGGCGTTTCGCTTCTTCCAGTAACTCTAGGTATTCCGTTAAGTCTTTTTGTTTTGGGAAAGATGTTCCGTAAACGCGAGTCAATTGCTTGTTCTTCTCATCACCTCTCCAGTAAGCACCGGCAACGCTCATTACTTTCATTGCCTTGATGATTCCTGTATTCGGAATGTGACCTCCGCGACATAAATCGGTAAAAGTAGAATGATCGCAAAAAGTGATAGTTCCGTCTTCAAGATTGGTAATCAGTTCTGTTTTGTAAACATTGTCTTTGTATATTTCCAGTGCTTCAGCTTTAGAAACTGGACGTAATCTAAATTCGTGTTTTCCTCTTGAAATTTCAAGAACTCGGTCTTCAATTTTTTTGAAATCAGCATCAGAAATCTTTTGATCGCCAAAATCTACATCATAATAGAAGCCGTTTGAAATCGCAGGTCCAAGAGTTAGTTGTATTCCAGGATACATCTCTTCAAGAACTTGCGCCATAACATGTGAGGTAGAATGCCAAAAAGCTTTCTTACCATCAGCATCATTCCAAGTATATAATACAAGACCGCCGTCGGTCGTCAGTGGGGTTGATGTTTCAATAGTTGTACCGTCAAAAGAAGCTGAAATCACATTTCTGGCAAATCCTTCACTGATGCTTTTTGCAACATCCATCGGAGTTACTCCGGGAGCAAACTCTTTAACTGACCCGTCGGGCAAAGTAATCTTAATCATTGTTTTATATATTTAAGAATGCAAATATAAAGTATTAGCAAAACACATACAATAGATATATAAGGTTTGTTCTATATATAGGTGTAAAATCTAGTTTAGATGATTAATAAGTACTGGTATAGAAGAAGAGTCTAGAAGATTAGGAGCTTAATCCTGCTATCCGCTTCAATCTTATGCGCCGAACCCCGGCGCATAAGGATTTTCGCTGCTATCAGGGCTAGGGCATGGGTTTTTATAAGAAAGTTGATTGTAGAAAATTATACCTTATATATAGGAGGGTCAATTTCAAAGGAAGTCTCGCATTGATTCGTGTTTTTACTTTAGTGAACCGGATTGATCCATGTCTTGTTAAGGGAGCTAAAGAATCACGTTGAGGTAAACCAAGCTCCTAAAGAGGAGGTAAGCGCGAATTCTATAAGAAATCAGATAAAATAGATGCGCCTTTATATATTAGGAGAAGTCATTTCGGCTAAAAATCCGCGTCCATCCGTGTTTTCGCTTTAGCGAATCCGTGTAATCCGCGTCCCATCCATGCGCTGATAAACCCAATCTAATCCAAAAAACCGTGCAAACTGGGTAAAATCATCGAAAAAGGCTACGAAAAGACCGAAGCTCCTGAAAAAGTCCCGTTTCTAACCGCCAACAAACCAGCAGCTTAAAAAATACTTTTTGAAAGGGTTAAAAAAAGGTTGTAAAAAGGTATTGTTTACGCGGATAAACGTGCTACTTTTGCACCCGCAACAACGCAGACGTTCATTAACAGATTGGCAAGCCAGACGAATTAAAGTTGAAAATTTATTTTTAAAAAAGATTCCAAAAAGCTTGTGAGATTCGAAAACGAAAGTTACTTTTGCATCCCGCTAAACACGCAACGTTCCTTGAAAGACTGCTAAGAAAACCTGAAGAAATTGAAATTAAATTTTCAAAAAAAAACTTCAAAAAGTTCTTGCCAGTTACAAATAGAAGTTGTAGTTTTGCACCCGCTTC
>NZ_QCZH01000028.1 GCF_003097655.1 Flavobacterium laiguense | reverse complement strand
AAGCCTCAAAGAAAAATTAAACTTTGTGCTGAATAATATTGGTACAAAATACGACATTAAATTTTAACCATTACTTATTAGTGTTATTCCTATTGAGTTTTATAGGAATAGCACAAGCAGAAAACCCCGGTATTATGTCGGGAAAAGTGGTAAACAAAACAACAAACACTGCAGTTCCCTACGCTTCAATCGTTATAAAAGATGCTGGCAAAATAATTAATGGCGTTGTAGCTGACGATAATGGAGCCTTTTTTATTAAAAACTTAGAATTAAAAAAATACACTTTAGAGGTAGAATTCATTGGATACAAAAAATACACTACCACTTTTGAATTGAGTACAACAAAAAAGACTTCCAAAATAGAAGTACTTTTGGAAGAAGATATTACTGAACTACAATCAGTTGATATTGTCAAAGAGCACTCGTTAATCGAACAAAAAACGGACCGAAAAATCATCAATGTCGGCAAAGATTTACTAAGTGCCGGAGCTACTGCTGCCGAAATCATGAATAATATTCCTTCCGTAAGTGTAGATCCGCAAACCAATGCCGTGAGTCTTAGAGGAAATTCGAATGTGCGAATATTTGTAGATGGGAAACCGAGTACTGTCGATGCAGCTCAATTATTGCAACAAATTCCATCGACATCCATCAAACAAATTGAGTTAATCACCAATCCCTCGGCCAAATACAATCCCGAAGGAATGAGCGGAATTATCAATATCGTATTGAATAAAAATGCTAAAATAGGCTTTAACGGAAGTGTGAATAGCGGCGTAACCTTTGGTGAAACCCCAAAAACAAATTCATCTTTTGACATGAATTACCGTAACGGAAAAGTGAATATGTATGCTAATTATGGCTTAACTACGGGAAAACATCACAATTATGGAAATGTCGAAACGCTTGAGCCTAATGAAGAAAGTTCCCAAAATTTTGATTTCACAAATGACAACACAGCACACTTAGCCAAAGTGGGGCTTGACTTTTATCTCAATGACACTAATACCATTTCTATTTACACTACCCAAAATATCAACAAAGAAAATGGCCGCTCAGAAGTAATTGTAGATTTTCCAGATACATCAAACCCAGGAGAAATCGACCTATCAAAACGTATCACTCAATTATTTGACAGTAAAAATGACAATTATACTCAAACCTATAATTTAGATTACAAGAAAAAATTCAAAAAAGAAGGACACACCCTTGAATTTGAAGGTAATTATAGCAACAATGACAATACTGAGAATAGTGTATTCAGCAAACCTGAAACGAATGACATTACAACTAAAGGAGAGAATGTTTTACTCAATTTAGATTACACTAATCCTTTGACAGAAACCATCAAACTGGAAGCCGGATTAGAAACCCGAATTGAAAATACCAAAAATAATTTTCTGAAGGATGGTGACTATAATTCTAATTTCAATTACGAAAGAAACATTTACTCTGCCTATACTACTATCTCCAAACAATGGAAAAAATGGAATGCCCAAGTTGGAGCCCGTTTTGAAAAATACACAGCAGATGCTTTATTTAAAAAAGTAAATGAAGCCGATGGAACTTTTAATGATGACTTATTCACGGTTTATCCTTCTGGATTTTTAAATTATGCCCCAAATGACAATGATTCCTTCAATTTTAGTGTTTCAAAACGTGTGGACAGGCCGAGTATCGATCAAGTAAATCCAATTCGTGAATGGAGCACACCTCTGATAGACTCGGAAGGAAACCCAGAATTGTATCCGCAATTTACCAATTCGGTTGAATTAAATTATACTCGAAAAACCAAAATAGGTTCTATCACTTCGGGAGTGTTTTACCGTCAAATCAACGACGAAATTTCAAGAACTCTTTCTGAAAACCCAACTGATTCCGAAAAATTAATTTTATCTTATGCCAACCTAGGCGACAATAATGCCTATGGGGTAGAACTTTCCGGAAATCTAGATTTCACAAAATGGTACAGTGCCAATATTAGTTTTGATTTATACAACAAAAAAACCAAAGGTTATGTAGAAATGGAGTATATAGAAGTAGATGTAACCACTTTCAATTCTCGCATAAGCAATACCTTCAAAGCCAATAAAAATTTACGTTTTCAATTGACTGGAATGTACCGTGGTGAGGATTTAGGATTGCAATTCTTAAGAAAACCGATGTGGAAAATAGATTTGGGATCTAGCCTCACAGTACTGAAAGGAAGCGGAACCATAACGGCTCGAGTAAGCGATGTTTTCGACACCATGAATTTTTCATTCGATTCTACAAACCCAAAAATACAAACTGGAGAATTCCATTGGGAAAGCCAAACCGCCTATGTAGGTTTCAATTATCGTTTTGGAACTGGAAAAAATAAAGCGATTCAAAGAAAAGCAAGAGACAAAAACGAAACCCAAGGAAGTGGTGGATTTTAAAGATTAGTTTTAATAATTTGTTACAAAGAAAGAAACCCCAGAGTATGCCAACTCTGGGGTTTCTTGTGTTTTAAAAATGTGTTTTTATACTTATTATAGAGTAGCTTTTAAAGCTTTTACCTCATCTCCATTTGCCGTTTCGCTGGAATCAGTGATAGCAGATGAATGATAAAAAAGAGCATCTGTTTTTTGTTTTAAAAATACAATATTGGAGGAACGCAAACCACCACCAGGCATTATTATAATTCGACTGTTGGCTTTTTCAACTAATGCTGCCAAAACATCAATTCCTTCGACTACATTCTTTTCTTGTCCAGATGTCAATACGGTTTTGAAGCCACAATTAATCACTTTTTCCAGAGAAACAAAAACAGCTGCTACTTCATCAAAAGCGCGGTGAAATGTACATGGACATGGATTAGCAAGCGCCACCAACTCCTTATTTTGTTTTTCGTTAACGCTTCCATCTTTATTTAAAATTCCGAAAACAAAACCATCCACCTTCAACTTCTTAAATGCTGAAATTGATTCTTTCATTAATTCAAACTCATCATCTGAATACACAAAATCCCCTCCTCGAGGTCGAATCATTACGTTTAATTCAATCTCCAATGCTGCTCTAACACTTTTTGTGATTTCGAAATTTGGTGTTGTTCCACCTTCATTCATATTGTCACATAACTCCACTCTATCGGCACCGTTTTGTTGGGCAATAATAGCCGATTGAGGATTAAAACACGCTATTTCAAGTTTTCCTTTTTCCATTATTTTAAAAAATAGTCGGCATCAATTAATCGGTTTCCAGTGGCGTCATTAACGGCATAATTGAAACCTCCTTGAATACAATAAGAGCCGTATTCGCCTTGTTTATTCAAGGCAATAAAACCAACTTGTATGTCTTTTAGGTTTTTATTTCTATTTTTCGTCAGTTTTACAATTCGCGCAACAGCTTCTTCACATGCTTTTTGTGGCGACTTTCCTTGGCGCATCAATTCTACAACCAAATGGCAACCTGAAATTCGGATCACTTCTTCTCCATGTCCAGTTGCAGTTGCAGCACCTATTTCGTTATCGACGTACAAACCAGCTCCAATAATTGGAGAATCCCCTACTCGCCCGTGCATTTTAAATGCCATTCCGCTTGTGGTACAGGCCCCAGAAAGATTTCCATTGGCATCCAAAGCTATCATTCCTATGGTATCATGATTTTCAATATTGGCAATCGGTTTGTATTGACTTGTTTTTAGCCATTCTTTCCATTCCTTTTCTGATTCTTCGACCAATAGATTTTCTTTTACAAAGCCTTGGGATAACGCAAATTGCAATGCTCCATCTCCAACCAACATTACGTGAGGTGTTTTTTCCATAACTGATCTTGCTACAGCAATGGGATGCTTAATATATTCTAAACAAGCCACGGAGCCAATATTGGAAAACTCATCCATAATACAAGCATCAAGAGTTACACGACCATCTCTATCGGGTCTCCCTCCATAGCCCACACTCCGTTCTTTCGGATCTCCTTCCGGGATTTTAACTCCAGCTTCTACTGCATCCAAAGCGCGGCCGTTCCTTTTTAATATGTCCCACGCTGCTTCATTAGCTTGTATTCCAAATCGCCATGTAGAAAGAACAATTGGTTTTATTTTTTTATTTGATAACACCAATTTTGCCTCCTCGGATTCTCCTTTGAAAGAATTCAATGCCACTGCTACAGATGCTATCGCTGCTGTCTTTATAAAATTTCTTCGATTTGTCATATCCTGCTTTTTTTATCAATTCTAAATCATTTTTTATATTCATCCCAATTATAATTCAAAACTACAATGTGTAAAGCAGACTTGAAGCTCCTAATAAAGCAGCAATTTCATTATCTGTAGAAATTAACACACTAACTTCGCAGCCAGACTCCTTAATCTTTTTTTCGAAAGAAGGCAAGAAGTAAGCACTTGCATTAGCTATCTTCCCCCCAATAATGAAATGATTAACTGAAAAGTTTTTCAACCAAGGAATCACAATTTGGGCTAAATCTTCTCCCATCTTTTCAAAAGCAATTATAGCCAATTCATTTCCAATCGTAGCAAGATTAAATAGCTCCAATCCATTTGCAACTTTAGTTCCACTCAAGTGAAAATAACTGGATAAAAGCCCACGTGCTGACACATAATCTTCAGCTATCCCCTTTTTATAGGGAAGGTCATATATTTCCCCTTCTTTTGGTACCAAACTTCCCGAATTAATTGAAATTCCCTTATCTATAAAACAGGCACCTAATCCTGTCCCAATCGTAATTGCCATCACTATTTTTGAAAGATTATTTTTGTCTTTATAAACTTCCCCTTTACCAAAACAAACCGCATCATTTTCGAAATAAATAGGAAAATCATCTGAAAAACTAAATCTTTCCTTAATTAAATCCCGGATACTTAAACCATAAAAATGTTCATATTTTGACTGTCCTTTTATCCAGCAAATACCTTTTTCATAATCAAATGGACCGGGTATACATACTGCTGCCCCCATTACTGTTTCTACTCCTGAATTTTTTAAAGAAATACGAATCACTTTTTCCCAAATATCCATAACCTGGTCTACTGGTAAATTAGAATCAAAAGACTCTTTGTACAATGAAGATTCAAGGACTTTCATGTCAATAATATCTATAATTGCAGCTGTAATATGAGTCCCTCCAATGTCCAATCCAATGGCATATACTTTATTCATTTTCTTTTATTTATCTTACTATTTGTAATTTTATTGTCTATGGCAATTGTAAAAACCTATTTTGTTAAATTTTCACATCATTCCTCCCTTTTTTATTCCACTATAAGTTCATCTACAAATAGCCACCCTGATTTTCCTTCGCCACTATGACCTAGAGGACAGAGACTGTTTTTTGCAGTCACACGAATATACTTTACTGTTTGAGGGTTAAAAGTCGCTACAAAATCATACTTTATGTTTTTTAGATTGGCATCGATTGAGTTGTTTACCGTTTTAATTTCTGTATAATCCGTCCCATTTGTTGACCCTTCAAATTTTACGGATTGCGGTAAAAAAATCCAGTCGTTATAATTTTGCAAACATCCCAAAGCTATGCTTTTTATACTTTTTCCTTTTCCAATATCAATTGTTGCCACCATATCTTTTGCAAAAAAACCATGCCAATATTTACCGTTTGCATTAGTCCCCTTAACCCCATCCGTTAAAGAATTAGGTCCATCTGCAAGATAATATTCACTTACCGGATTAGTGTATACTACTGGACTTCCAATTGCTTTGTGCATAACAAAGTTTTGTTTTGCGGCCTGAACACTTCTAATCTGATCATTTACTTCGGTAGCTGCTTTTAATTCTAAAGACGAATTAATTTTTATTGGCTGTTCGTATTTCATACTTTGCAAAGTCGGTTCAGATCCGTCAGTTGTATAATGTATTTCTCCATTCAACGCTTCTGTAAAAAGAGCTACCTCCAATTGTTCGTTTTGAAAAGAAGGTTTAATACTAACAGTAAAATTTCCAGGAGAATAATTTAACCCTTTTTGATCATATCCTCTAAAATGATACTGCAATCGTTCATTAAAATCATTCCAATTTTTATTGTCTTTTGGCGACCACAACACTTCGGCTAATGCAGCCATACGTGGAAGCACCATATATTCTAGATGTTCGGTAGTGGATATATATTCTGTCCATACATTCCCTTGTCCACCCATTACAAATTTCTCTTCCTCTTTATTTAATTCTTTAGGAATTGGTTCATAATCATACACTTTTTTTACGGTATTAAAACCTCCAATGGCTAGCGGTTCTCCTTCTGGTCCTGCTTGATAATGGTCAAAATAACAAGGTGAATTTGGAGTCATGATTACATAGTGTTTCATTTTGGCAGCCTCAATTCCGCCAGCTTCTCCACGCCAGCTCATCACTGTAGCTTCGGGTGCTAAACCCCCTTCTAATATTTCGTCCCAACCAATCATTTTCCGCTTCTTTGAAACTAAAAATTTTTCAATTCTTCGTATAAAATAACTCTGCAATTCATTTTCATCTTTCAAATTTTCGGCTTTCATTCTGGCCTGACATTTGGCACATTGTTTCCAACTCGTTTTATCAACCTCATCCCCACCAATATGGATATAGGTCGAAGGAAAAATAGCCATTACCTCTGTCAATACATCCTGAATAAAGAGAAAAGAATTATCGTTTCCTGCGCAGTAATTCCCATCCGTCTTGCTGGCAAAAAAATCACCTGATTGTCCAAAATGGTTTTTAGAGCTACAAGAAAGTTCCGGATACGCCGCCATTGCAGCTTCCGAATGTCCTGGCATTTCTATCTCAGGCACAACGGTAATATTTCTGGCTTTGGCATAAGCCACAATTTCCTTTACCTGTTCCTGCGTATAATAACCTCCGTAAGTTGACTTGCTCCTGTCTGCATTAAACGCGACCTCAGCCCAGTTCCATGGGGTACTTAAGTCATCCACTCGCCAAGCCGCTTGTTGCGTAAGTTTTGGATATTTTTTTATTTCCAAACGCCAACCTGCACCATCAACCAAATGCCAGTGAAAAACGTTCATTTTATAGGATGCCATTAAATCGAGGTATTCTTTTATCACTTCGGGACCAAAAAAGTGACGACTGACATCGAGCATCATTCCACGCCATTTAAAACGAGGAAAATCATTCACTTCCATAACAGGCACTACTAATTCTGCATTGGTTCGTACCACAGGAAGTATTTGTAATACAGATTGCATCCCATAAAAAACACCTTTATAACTGCTCGCTTTTATTACTATTGAATTAGACGAAACCTTTAATTTGTACCCTTCTTCTGTGACTCCTTTCTCAATTACAAATTCGATTTTCTTGGCTGTCTTTTTATTCATTTTTAAAGATAATCCTGAAATATTTTTAATACATGTAGACAAAAAATCAGCATTGGCTTTTAACTCTTTTTGGGATTTATCATAATGGATAGTTGTATTATCATCAATTATAAAATTGCCCATACCCATTTTCAATTCTGCAGGTTTTGGAATAATTGGAAGTATTTGTTGACCTTTCATTAGCCCTGAAACGAATAAAAGAAGTAGTAAAACTATTTTTTTGAATGGCATAACGGTTTTTAAATTTTTAAGAGTGATTCTAATTTTGAAAGACACATTAATTTATATTTGAACTATTTTGCTGTTTTTATTTGGTATATCGCATCGACCATCCCATTACGAGGGCTGTCTAAAACAAGTTCCCAAAACATAATACCACCCAGTTTGTTTTTTATAGCATATTCAGTTTTAGCTTTTACGGAAGGAATGTCATCCCCAGTAGCAAATAATTTCTCTTTTTCATTATACCAATAGGCTGCCATTGCCTTTTGGTCCCAAAAATAATTCCACCCATTTGCTGTGGTAAATGATGTGGTATATTCTTTGAAATTTACACCAGATGTTGCTATACCTGATTGGTACAAACCATTCTTGCTATTAGACACGTCTTTCCAAACTCTTGTATAAAAGGCAGCTCCAACAACTATTTTTTTGGCAGGTATTCCCAATTTCAACAAATAGGTTACCGCTTTATCCGTAGATTCTTCATCCTTTTTAGTACTAAACAATGGGGTATGATGTCCTGTAACTTTTGAATAACCATTTACCAAATCATAACTCATAATGTTTACACGATCGACCAATGGCATTATTTTTTTCCACTCAACGGATTCGTCCAAATATTTTTGAAAGCCTCCAGAAGCAAAACTTAGTTCATTCTTGTTTCCTAAAGTTTGTCGAAGTATTTTGATAAGTTCCGTAAAGTTCTTTTTGTCGGCTTCTTGATAATGATGCCCTGGAAATCCTTCTATAGTTGGATATTCCCAATCCAGATCTAATCCGTCACAATTAAAATAGGCATTAACTTCTTTTACAGATTTTGCGAAATCCTCTCTTCCTTTTGGGGTAGAAAAGACATCAGAACAGGTTTCACAACCTCCCCATCCGCCTAAAGACAGCATCACTTTTAGTTGTGGGTTTGTTGATTTTAAGGACACTAAATATTTAATGGCAAGAGAATCTTTTTGCGTATCAACATTTAATTTTCCGTTTTTTAAATGGCAAAAACTATAAATGATATGGGTTAATTTATTTACCTCATATTCATTTATTAATTTATTATCACCTGTGTAATAAGCTATGATATCGAGTTTTTTTGCATTTTGCGAATTTGCATAACAAGTCGTTAAAAGCAACAAAATAATAAGTTTTATATTTGTGGTCATTGGATTCGATTTAAATTAAAGAAAGAAAATTAAATATTTTTGTCTTTTAAAATTTGAGGATACTTAATACTTGTATGAACAATCATTTCTCCAAACAAAGTATTCGCCCAAGCAAACCATTTACGGGTATATTGCTTGGCATCATCTTTATGAAATGATTCATGCATAAAACCGGTATCGGCATGGGTTTTCTTTAATATCCCTATGCAGTATTTAATCTCATTTTCATCAACACTTGTAATCGCTCTAAGTATGATACTCATTGGCCAAATCGTGTCGGCTCCTGTATGGGGACCTCCCACTCCTTCGGCTGCTTTTCCTTTATAAAAAAATGGATTATGATCTGAAAGAACCACTTTTCTTGTATTCAAATAAAGTGGATTATCCGGTTTTACAGCTCCCAAATAAGGCAACGATAATAACGAAGGAACATTCGCATCATCCATAAAATGAAAACTTCCGTATCCGTTTACCTCAAATGCAATTATTTCTCCAAATTTTGGATGCGTAATGATTCCATTTTCTTTCAGTCCTTTTTGAATTTGTTCTCTTAATTCCATTGCTTTTGAAACAATAGCATCATCTTTTAATGAAATTGTAGAACACATTTCTATCATATAGCCCAGTATTTCAATCGCAAACATATTGCTCGGAATTAAATACCCAAACAGCGTGCTATCATCGCTAGGACGAAAGGTAGAGACAATCAATCCACAAGGTTTTACGGGATAACCATATCCAGACAACGGTACACCATCGGTAGCCCAAGCCGTTTCACGTTGAAAACTATAAGGCCCTTTATCCGTCCATCTTTGTTGTTCCTTGAATGTTTGCAAAATCAGATTCATTGCCTCTTTCCAATTGTTGTCAAACATGCTTGTATCTCCAGTTTCTTTCCAGTAACCGTGAGCCAATCGAACAGGATAACACAAGCTATCAATTTCCCATTTTCGTTCATGGATGCCCGGTTTCATTTTGGTTATATCATTTTTCCATTCGCTAATTTTATTAAAATCTTTATAAAAAGCATTCGCATAAGGATCCAGTAAAATACATTTCGTCTGACGGTTGATTACCCCTTTTACAAGCTCTCCCAATTTCTTATCTTCTTTTACGAAAGGAATATAAGGCCAAATCTGTGCTGTACTGTCACGAAGCCACATGGCGTCTATATCACCCGTAATGACATACGTGTCTGGCTTGCCATCGATAATTTCAAAATCGACTGTAGTATCAAGTGTATTGGGAAAACAGTTTTCGAACAACCAAGCCAATTCCGGATTCGCAATTTGTTTTTTAATGCGTACAATAGCCGCTTCAATAGCATCACTAGTAAATTTCCTTTGTGCTAATGGCGGACGTTGACTCACGAAGTCTTTTAAATCTAAATTAAAAACAGCATCCGAATTTAGTGCAAAAGCATCTGTTTGCAACGCCAGAAGTCCAGCCGAAAAAATTCCTGTGTTTTTTATAAATTTTCTACGTGTTTGCATATTCGTATTATTTTGATATTGAATAAGGAAAGTCATCCGTTGAAATTCCTCTTTGTTTATTAGGCGAATTACTCATCTCGAAATACAAGTTGGCGCCTTTTAATAATTCGAAATGATTGATATAATTCTTGCCGTAAGCTGAATTATTCCATTTTAATTCCTGAACATATTTATTTCCGTCTGAATTATCTGGAGCATTGATATTAACTTGTTTACCATTTTCCAATTGCAACGTCACTTTTTTGAATAATGGCGCTCCCAAAACGTATTCATCCGTTCCCGGACAAACAGGGTAGAATCCCATGGCAGAAAAAACATACCAAGCCGATGTTTGTCCATTGTCTTCATCACCACAGTATCCATCTGGCGTAGGTTTGTACAATCGATTCATCACTTCTCTCGACCAATATTGGGTTTTCCAGGGTTCTCCTGCATAATTGTATAAATAAATCATATGCTGTATGGGTTGATTACCATGAGCATACTGTCCCATATTCATGATTTGCATTTCTCTTATTTCATGAATAACCGCTCCATAATAGCTATCATCAAAAACAGGGGGCAAAGTAAAAACTTCATCCAGTTTAGAGACGAATTGTGTTTGTCCTCCCATCAAATTAATCAATCCATTTATGTCATGAAACACACTCCAGCTGTAGTGCAAACTATTTCCTTCGGTAAAATCGCCACCCCATTTAAACGGATTGAAATTTTCAGGAAAACTGCCGTCTTTGCTCCTACCACTCATTAACTTAAACTCAGGATTGAAAACCTTTTTATAATTCATCATACGTCTCTCGTACAATTCAATTTCATTTTTAGGTCTTTTCAGCACTTTGGCCAATTGCCAAATTGTAAAATCATCATAAGCATATTCTAATGTTCTTGCGGCACTTTCGTTTATCCCAATATTATTAGGCACATATCCTAATTTATTGTAAAATTCAACTCCTTTTCTTCCTGTAGCATTTGGACCTTCGCTGTTTGCTCCTTTTAAAAGTGCTTCATACAAAGTTTGAATACCCTCAATTTTCACACCTTTTAGATAGGCATCGGCAACCACAGAAGCCGAATTATTTCCAACCATGCAATCCCTAAATCCTGGACTTGACCATTCTGGAAGAAAGCCTCCCTCTTTATAAACATTTACCAATCCTTCTTGCATTTCTTTATTTATGGAAGGGTAAATTAAATTCAGCATCGGATACAATGCCCTAAAAGTATCCCAGAAACCAGTCCCGCCAAACATATAACCTGGCAAAACTTTACCTGTATATGGACTGTAATGAATTATTTTTCCTTTAGAATCAATTTCATATAGTTTTTGTGGAAAACAAGCGGTGCGATACAAACAAGAATAAAAAGTTTTCAATTGTTCGTCTGTTCCTCCTTCGATAGTTACTTTTCCTAAAATTGTATTCCATTCTTTTTTAGATTCCGAAACTGTTTGCTCAAAAGTAGCGGTACCTAATTCGTTTTCTAAATTCAATTCTGCTTGTTCAAAACTAATAAATGAAGAAGCAACTTTTACATTCACTTTCTCTCCCTTGCTGGTTTTAAACCCAATAACAGCACCAGAATGATCTGCTTGCATTTCGAGTTTTCCTTTCTCCAACCCTTTTTCATTCCAAGTATAATTGAACTCAAAAGGTTTATCGAAAATCAAGACAAAATAGTTCTTGAAATTTTCAGGAACACCCCCATTATTACGTGTGGTGTAACCGATAATTTTGTTTTGGGAAGGAATGATTTTGATATACGATCCTTTATCGAACGCATCAACCACAATAGAAGATTGATCGTTTTTAGGAAAAGTAATCTGAAAATGTGCAGCCCTTTCTGTAGAAGTCAATTCGGTTTTAATATCAAAATCGGCAAGATAAACACTGTAATAATAGGGCTTAACCGTCTCTGATTTATGGCTAAACCAACTGGCCCTGTCCTCTTCTGTAAAAGCCAACTTACCCGTTACTGGCATAATTGAAAACTGTCCGTAATCATTAATCCATGGTGAAGGCTGATGGGTTTGTTTGAAACCGCGTATTTTTTCGGCTGTATACGAATACATCCAACCATCTCCCATTTTACCCGTTTGTGCAGACCAGAAATTCATTCCCCAAGGTCGCGCAATTGCAGGATAGGTATTTCCGTTTGAAAGACTGTGTACTGATTGTGTCCCCATCAAAGGGTTGACGTAATCTACCGGATCTAATATTTTAACCTGTGCCTTTACTGTAGTAAAAGCAAAAAGCAACCCGCAAATAATTATTATTTTTCTCATACCTTATAAAATGTTGGCAATATATTTATTCTGAAATCTGAATTCTGAAATCTGAAATTTACTGTGGTCTATCTTCTTTTTTTACTCCCCAAGTTGTTGAAGGTTTGCTCCACATATATAATTTCAACTCTCCTCCTTTAACAATCATATCATGGGTGATGTATGATTTGGTATACGCTTTTCCATTGTATTCTGCTTTTTGAATGTATTTGTTCGCTTTGCTATTATCCACAGCCAGTATTTTGAAAGAAACATCCTTTTTGTAGTGAATTGTAGCTTCATCAATTGCTGGGCTTCCCATAACATAAATGCCGTTGGCAGGATTTACAGCATAGAATCCCATTGAAGAAAGTACGTACCACGCCGACATTTGCCCCACATCTTCGTTACCACAGATTCCATCAGGCTTGGTGGTATAGAATTTATCGAAAACTTCACGGACAACTTCAGCTGTTTTCCAAGGTTGTCCCACATAAGCATAAAGATAAGGGATATGATGGCTTGGTTCATTTCCTTGAGCATATTGACCTATCAAACCACTGATATCGGGAGAAGCTTCTTCGCCTTCAACTTTTTCGTTAATTTTAAATAATTGGTCGAATTTTTCGATAAATTTTGTATCGCCTCCGAATAATTCAATCAAACCATAAGGGTCTTGAGGAACAAGCCAAGTATATTGCCAAGCATTTCCCTCTACATAATCGTCTTTACGATGGGCCGAAGAAAGTGGATTGAATGGTTCACGCCATTGACCATTTTTTAGCTTCCCACGCATAAATCCGGTGTTTTTATCAAAATATTGTTTGTACAATTCTGCTCTTTTAGTGAAATAAGCATAATCGTCCATTTTCTTCAAGTCCTTTGCCATTTGGGCTATGCACCAGTCGTCAATCGCATATTCCATTGCATTGGCAACTGATTCTAGTTGGCTGTCGGCAGGTATATACTGTAGTTTCTGTACATAATCCATTCCGGCTCTGGTTTGCATCGCCGTTTTCTTTATTGCTTCAAAGGCTAATGCTACATCATAGTTCCTATACCCTTTAAAATAGGCATCAACAATGACTGCTATAGAATGATTGGCATTCATACAATCAGTTTCATTTCCCATCAAATGCCAAACTGGCAACCTGCCTTGTTGTTGGTAAATCGCTAAAAAAGTTTTGACAATATCGTTGATTTTATCTTCTTGGGTTATCGTATAAAGTGGATGCAAAGCACGGTACGTATCCCACAGAGAGAAAGTGGTGTAGTTTACAAATCCTGCATTTTTATACACTTTCTTGTCAGTTCCTCTGTAATCGCCATTGGCATCATTAAAAATGGAAGGCGCAAACATGGTGTGATACAACGAAGTGTAGAAAATTGTTTTGGTATCAGCATCTCCTTTAATGTCTATTTTTCCTAAAGCTTTATTCCACTTGGCATCGGCTTGCTGCACCGACTGAGCAAAATCCCAATGAGGAATTTCAGCTTTTATGTTCGTCAAAGCATTTTCGTAACTCACGGGAGAAAGCCCCACTTTTACCATAATGACATTCTTTGCCTTATTTTTAAAATCTAGTACCGCTTTCATTTTCAACCCTTTTCCTTCCATTCCGTTTACAACCGCAATACTATCATAAAGCGAAACATTCGAAATATCTTCTGAAAATTCCATGGCAAAAAACAAACGCTGATCTGCAGCCCACCCTTTCGAATGTCTATATCCTACAATGGTTCTTTTTCCTGTTTTCTTGATGAAGGTTTCTTTTGGACTATCCCATCCTACTCCATCTGCTAAGTCCAGCAAAATATGCGCTTCCTCTTTCGAATTGAAAGTATATTTATGAAACCCTACTCTTTCACTTGTTGTCAACTCGGCTTTCACATTGTATTTATCCAAAAGAACGCTATAATAACCCGGTTTTACGACTTCATTAGCATGAGAAAAGGCAGAACCATAACCACTTGCGTCTTCTTTGGTTGCTTTTTTAAGGGACATTTTTCCGGTAAGAGGCAAAAGCAGAATATCATTCAAATCTCCAATTCCTGTTCCGCTCAAATGGGTGTGGGTAAATCCTAAAATGGTGTTACTCGAATAATTATAAGCACTACACCAATCCCAACCTTCAAAAATTGTAGAAGGTCCCAATTGAACAGCACTAAAAGGAACATTGGCTCCAACAAAAACATGACCGTGGCCTCCAGAGCCTATGTACGGATTAACGTGTTTTGTGTAGTTTTCACTCGTTTTCTTTATTACTTTCTGCGAATAAGAAGAATCCGTCAATACCATACTTAGTAAAGCTGTAAAGACAATTATGTGTTTTTTTAAGTTCATTTCTTAAGATTTATTTATTTCTTTTCAAAACATCATACAAAGAAGTAATTGTTATAATTGGTTTTGAAATTGGACTTTCGATACTAATCGTCTTTTGTTCTCCAGCTTTCAAATCAAAATAATTGTCGCTTAATCTTCCAGTGTACCCTTTGATATCTATCCAAACATATTTAGCCTCTTTATTGGCTTTAAGAACTATTTTGTTCCCATTAACGATGAAAGTAATTTGTGGGTTTTCTAACTTCAAATTTATTGGTCGAGTCAAATCAATTACCGGTTTCACATCATCTCTATAGGCTTCTTTCACGGCATACCAAGCCGCTTTTGGCTGACGGTTGTAATAATCTGTAATACTCCAGCTCGCAACAGGCCAACAATCATTGAGTTGCCACAAAATGGTTCCCATATTGTAAGGTGCTTTGGATCGGTGAATTCCTATTATATTTTTAAAAGAATAATATTGCAAACACTGTGTGAGATAGGTATAATCTTTGACTGACCACGTTTTAACATTAGTAGTATCTTTGAAATAGCGTTGCAAATAGGAATTCAGTTTATTAAAACCTTTACCCGCTTTTTGGTGTGCTTTCAATACATCCGAATACAAATGACGATCCTCTTCAATAGTTATTTTCTCGGTGGTAGCATAATTTGGCATCGCCTGCATTCCATATTCGCTCACAAAACGACCCGTTTTATTTAGGGTAACTTCAACATCTTCCAGTCCCCACCAAGTTCCCCAATAGTGGCTGTCACCTTCGGTAATACTCGCCGGTTTCCCCCACCCAAGCAATGGAGAGCTGCTTACGTAAGGACGATTCGGATCTACTTCCTTTACCCATTTTGGAATACTGTCCTGAAACAATCGTTTGTAATCATTCCACAAACGGATAGAATCCTTTTGATTCATTTTGAATGTTTTTTGCCATCCCCAATTTTTAAAAGCTTCATCGATTTCATTGTTTCCACACCAAACCACAATCGAAGGATGATGACGCAAACGCTTTACTTGGTATTTAACTTCTTCTTTTACATTGTCAAAAAAAGCTTTATCTCCTGGCACCATCGTTCCAGCAAACATAAAATCCTGCCAAACATAAATTCCGTTTTTATCACATAAATCATAGAAATAATCACTCTCGTAAATTCCACCACCCCAAACTCGAAGCATATTCATATTGGCATCTTTAGCGGTAGCAATCACTTTATCGTATTCTGCATTGGTCACCCTTGAAAGAAATGCATCGGATGGAATATAATTGGCTCCTTTCATATACACGGGCTTACCATCAATTTTAAAATAAAATGATTTACCTACAGTATCAGCATCTTGAACCAATTCGTATTGGTGAGGTACTTTATATACTTTTTCGACTTCTTTTTTGTTGAATGTTTCTAACCGGACCGATTTCCATATGCCGCAAGTGGTCAATTTAGGTCCCCAATCCCAACCAAAATGGTACTGCGCTTTACGCACATACGCACGAGGATTGTCAGGAATTACAAAAGGCAAATCCTTTTTGGCCAGCGAATCAACTACATTTTGTGCCGATTGAAACACAACTACTAAATCATTCTTGCCTGATTTTATTATTTTTTTTACGTCTACTCGCCATTGACGAAACATATTATCGGCTTTTAAAACTAACTGATTATTCAAGTACACCGTTGCATAGGTATCTAATCCATCAAAAACGAGTTCTGCATATACTTTCTTTATCGTAGCAGGAGTTACCAAAAAAGTAGTTTTATATTCCCAATTTTTTTTTTCTATCCACTGTGATTTTTTCTCATTATCACGGTAAAAAGGGTCTGATATTAATTTATTATTTAACAAATCGGTATGCACTTCTCCTGGAACAGTGGCAGAATACCACTTTAAAGCACCCGCTTCTCTGTATTGCCACCCTTTTTGAATATCAATATTTTGGGCACTGACCACAAATGAAAAATTTGCAAGACAAATGTAGAAAAACCAATATAAGTGTTTTTTATATTTCATTGTTACTGAGTTTACTAACATTATTACGGTGTATTTATATTTTCCTAGAATAAACAAAAGTGCTTTAACAGTTGGCAGCGAGAGAAGGATTGTTCTTGCAGCACAATTAATTCCTTCTCTTTTCAGGGTTACATTCCAGAATAACTAACAAAAATATTCAAAAACTATCTCCTTTTTCCATCTGCCAAGCTTATTCCACGCTTTATACCTTTTATGCTTTTCTACCTGAGCTGTTTTATATGCTCTTAAATCATAAAAGCCTTATAGCCTATAACTTGTTGGATTAATTTATAAATCTTTATAAAACAACCCAAAATCAGCTTTGCATTACTACGAAAACACTTATAATTAAAGATGTCAAATTAAGTATATTCTTCTAATGGCTTACTGAAGATAACTCCATTTTTTTCAGCAGACAGCAAAAAAAATGTCTGTTGCGAAAAAAGAGGCGATAAAAGCAATAAACCAAACCTTAAAAAATAACAACTCTTATTTATCCCTTATTTTAAATAAAAATACAAAACTGAAAACTTAATAGTAAGTCGGGAGGAACAACCTACCCGACTTATATTAAGCTAACCCAAACTTATTTATCCCACCAAACTCTAGTTGTCATTAAATCTAAACCTTGACGTTGTATCGCTTCCTTATAATTGGCGCCATTTGTGAAAAGCTCCGATTGATCGTAAACCAATCTCCTAGGAATAGTTCCGTTAGTTACCCCAGCAGGAGCATTAACTGGCACTAAAACTGGAAACCCTGTTCTTCTATACTCAGAGAAAGCTTCAATCCCATTAAACAAGAGAACAATCCATTTTTGAGTTCCAATTTGCTTTAAAGCATTGGGAGCATCAAAAGCGATACCAGGAGTTGCTATATAAGCATTATACTCGGCAGTAGTAACTGCAGGGACTTTGTCTCCAAATATTGTCAGTATCTCCATTGCGGCTTTCACCCCATCTTCATAATGTTGTTGAGCGGTTCCGGTAACATTCCAACCTTTTACGACTGCCTCGGCAAGAAAGAATTGAACCTCAGCATAAGACATGATTAAGGTAGGGGCATCTGTGCGTAACACGGTTGAAGTGTTAGGATCAGAGAAAAGTTTTATATCACCGCCTGGGATCTCTTTTGCATCATTGGCAAGCCCTTGTTGATTGGCGGGATTGTTGTCTTTTGTCGCTTCCAATTTGGCATAAATTCTTAAACGAGGGTCATTGTTATTTTTCAACAAATCAATAAACGTTTTGCTAAATTTAACACTTCCTTCCCCATTTTGCAAATCATTTATTACCCAAGTAGAAGTAATTGGATTTGTTTTAACACCCTGTGGACTAGCATCATGTTTCAGAACTAAACTTTCAGCATTAGAAGTAAATACTCCTTTAGCGAAAGCTTTTTCTACATATAGTTTAGATTTGGCAGCATCTACTTTAGACAAACGCATAGCCACTCTTAACATCAATGAATTGGCCATTTTTTTCCATTTTGCAACATCGCTTTGATAAAACAAATCGGCATTGCCCACAAAAGGCTTGCTGGCATCTAATGCGTCACCTGCCTCGTCCAACTCTTTCAAAAGATCATTGTAGATGGCTTGTTGGGTGTCGTATTTTGGAGAGAAAATATTTCCATTATACCCTTTACCTGCCTCAAAATAAGGTACCTCACCATAAGTATCGGTCAATTTTTGAAACATAAATACCTTCATTATTCTACAAGCCTGAATCATATTAGAATTTTCAGCCGTATTTGGTAAAACCGATAGTAACTGATAAATTTGACTCAATCCCTTACCATACGATTCTCCAAAAAGAGACCCAGAATACCCTCCATCATAGGAGTATACTGAACCAGCTCCTCCTATTGAAGAAAATTGCTGTACAATTTGAGCTGCGTATATGTTATTGGCCCGAGTATTAGAATAGTCTTGCCCGTCCATATACACCTCTGCCAGCGTAAACATTGATTTAGGTGATGGAGTTGTTAGAGCATTTGGATCCGTGTTCATTTCTTCGAATCCGTTTTCGCATGAAGTTAATGTTATTGCACTAACAATTGCGATAGAAAATAATTTTATAAATTGATTTTTCATCTTTGAATTTTTATTATTAGAATTTAACATTAAGAGTTAGACCATAATTCCTAGTCAAAGGCAAAGTCGCTCTCTCAAGACCTTGAGCATTACTATTAGAATAGTTTGACTCTGGATCTATATTTGGCGTTGCACTATATAACGTCCATAAATTATGGGCAGACAATGCTAAGTTGATTGCTTGAAATCCTGTTTTCTCTATTAACGCTTTTGGGAAAGCATAACTTAAGGAAACTGCTCTCAATTTGACAAAATCAGCGTCATATACAAAGTTTGATGATATATTGCTATAACCTCTCCAATAATTATAAGCCGGAACTTGTTTATCTACACTATTCCCGTTAACATCAGTCCCTGTAACATGAATTCCTCCTTCACGACCATCTAATGTCTTTTCGGTTAGACCCCAACGTGTTCCCAACTGATTTGTGGCAGAATAAATTTCTCCTCCAAATTTAGCATCTATAAGAGCCGAAAGTGTAAACGCTTTATATTTAAAATCGTTAGTAAATCCCATTGCCACTGGAGCCACACCTTGTCCAGCTATTATTAAATCTCCCCTAACAAATACTCCATTGGCATCAAGAACAATATTACCATTTTTGTCTCTCAAATAATCATACGCTTTGATAACTCCAAAAGGCTGTCCTACTTCTAAAGCTACAGTAGCTCTACCATCTCTGTTCCCGTCTAATGTCTTAGTGGTTATTCCATCTGCCAGGCTAACTACTTCACTATCATTGTAACCAATGTTATATCCTATATTCCAAGTGAAATTATCCGTTTTTACAGCTTTTGCATTTATGGCAAACTCCACCCCTTGATTCAATATTTCACCCACATTAATTTTTGTGGTTTTGTAACCAGAAGCTACAGAAACATCTGCATCAGTGATATCATTGGTGGTTCTTTTACTGTAAAAAGTCAAGTCGGTGCTAAGTCTGTCATTGAAAAATGTGTTTTCAAAACCAAATTCAATAGTACTCACATTATAAGGTTTCAACTTGCTATTTGGAATAGTCTCTCCTTTAATTCCCAAAATTGGTTGTCCCAGAGCGTCTGTTTGTCCATTAGGAGTAGTATAAGACAGATTTAAAGCATAAGCATCCGGCAATGCTCCCCCAACGTTACCCCAACCTGCCCTAAACTTACCATAAGACATCCATTCTGGTAAATCTATAACTTCGGAGTAAACAAAACTTGAACTCACAGATGGATAAAAAGTACTATTATTTGATGGATCTAAGGTTGAGAACCAATCTTCACGACCTGTTAAACCTAAGAACAAGTAATTTTTGTATCCTAAATCTGCCGAATAAAAAACGGAGTTTACTTCGCTTTCTGAAAACAATTTTTCAGTTCTGTCAGGTGTTGTATTTCCATAAAAATATTCAAACGGTACAATAAAACCATTTCCCCTCGCTTTTATTCCGCTAAATCTGTTATGTTGACGGTTTGCTCCAACAAAAGCATCTAATGTAAGGTCTTCTATTATGTTTCCTTTATACCCCAAGAAAGCAGAAGTGTTTAACTCTGTGCGGTCTTCAATTCTGTTTTCGATGGATCCATTTGGATTATAAGCAATTCCTGTTGGTTCAACTTCTTGAAATTCATAACTGATGTCATCAATACCTATTACTGCTTTGGCATAAAATTTATCAGTAATATTATAAGTAAGATTAGTGGAACCTATAAAACGCTTTCTAAGATCATCATTCAAATCTTCGGATGTAGCAAAAGACGGAACTGTGTTATAAACATTCCCTCCCAGGTAATCAGCCTCTCCTCCATTATCATCATATGGATTCTTCATCCATCTGATGTCTGTTTGCGGGCTCAAAAAAGTAACTACATAGGCCGCATTTCTAGGGCCATCATTCAAGTAAGGTCTGTTGTGAGATTTTTCAGAAATATATTGAGCATTTGCTTCTACACTTACTTTTGAGTTTGGAGTAGCCGAAAAATTAAAAGCTACGTTATTTCTGTTAAAAGTTGTTCCAGGCAAGATAGACTCATTTTTAGTATTTCCAAAAGACACTCTAAAATTAGAAGTTTCGTTTCCACCGGAAACGGCCAAAGTGTTGGTAAAGTTTACCCCTGTTTGATAGAAATTCTTGGCATTATCATTTCCATTAGCTGAATAAATGTGTTGCTGACCGTCTACACCGACTATTGAAGAACCATCATATTTATCTCCCCAAGTGAAATAAAAAGCATCCCTAATATTCTCTAAAGTGGTTTCTCTTGCAGGAATACCCGCATCAGGCGCGCCTATTCCATACTGATCCTGCCATTTCAGATTATTTATGGCTGTACTGGCGACAACACTTGTACTGAAATCAACACCGATTCCTGTACCTGATTTCCCTTTTTTGGTGGTAATCAAGATTACCCCATTAGAACCTCTATAACCATACAGCGCAGAGGCAGCACTACCTTTTAGTACCGACATAGAGGCGATATCATCTGGATTGAAAGAAGACATACCGTCTCCTTTATCCGCCCCGCCATACAAACCGACATTTCCTTGCTGCGTATTGTCAATCGGAACACCGTCTACCACATACAGAGGCTGGTTCGATCCAGAAGCTGAAGTAGCCCCACGAATAATCACACGGCTGGAGCCTGATGGCCCAGTAGCCGGCGCAGAAACATTTACACCCGCAACTCTTCCTTGCAATGCGTTCGCTAAGTTTACCTCTTTGGTTTTGGTTAAATCATCTCCTTTTACCTCACCAACAGCATACCCTAATGCTTTCTTCTGTTTCTTTACCCCAAATGAGGTAACCACTACATCCTTTAACTCTGTTGTGCCAATAGCTAGCAAAACAGTAATATTATTTTCATTCGCATCAACTTCTACCGATTTTGAAATAAACCCAATAGAAGACACTGTCAGCGTAACTTTTCCCACCGGAACTGACATTGAAAAGTGTCCTTCCGAATCCGATATCGTACTAACAGATACCCCTTTTACCTTTATGTTTGCAGCGGCGATGCCCTTATTTTCTGCACCTGCGACTACCCCTGTTATGGATCGGTTTTGAGCCGCTGCTCCTATGCAGCTAAGCATTACCAGTCCTAACACTGCTATAATTCGTTTCATAAGCAATTGTTTTTTGTTTGTTAATTTGTTTTTGGTTGGTTTGTTAAAAAAATATTAATAAAAAAAAGAATTCAATTTCAATATAACCCTTCATAAATCACTCGATCTATTTTTAACTTATAAAGGATTAATGATTTTTTAGTAAATCGTTTTAGCTAGAAAAACAAAAAAAATATTCTCTATTGTCAAATCAACTAAATCGTTTTAGCAAAAAATAAAAAAAAACAGGCTCCATATTTGTAGCCAACATTTTCCATAATAAAGCATTAAAAAAACTCGTTTTCAAAATCAAGTTTTCAAAAAAAACACCCTACTACAACATTCAAATTATACTGATCCTCTAATAACCAGTTTCCCTTTTTCAAGGATTTTATCAATCACAAAAGACTCTTCATTTGTCATTTGATCCATGAGCAACTTAATTGTTTCTTCTGCAATTTCTTTTATCGGCTGCGCAACAACGGTAATGGTTGGGGAGTGCAATCGAAAACTATCATGGTCATCAAAACTAATAACCGATAGGTCTTCCGGTATTCTTAAACCCATTTTACGAAAGGCCTGAAGCCCTGCAAGTCCCATGTAATTTGCTAAAAACAGCACCGCATCAATAGCTGGATTCTTTTGAAAAAAATCAACTATATCTGATATTCTGCGTTCTTCACTACTCTCAAAATCCAAACGTAAAATAAGTGATTCATTATATTTCTTATGCTCATTTAATGCATCTTTATAGCCATCTTCCCTTAACTGCATCTGTATCATTCCAACTGTATTATTCACTAGAGCAATATTGCTACATCCTTTTTCAATCAGGAATTTTGTAGCTGAATAGGCCCCTTCATAATTATCCATCACTACATGACTCACATTTTGCCCTGGAAAATACCTATCCACCAATACTACTGGTTTTTTTAATGTTAGCAGCCTTTCTATGCTTTTTTCCAGTTTATTTGTTGGAGTAATAATAAAACCATCCACATTGGCCTGAAGAAGACTTTGTATTAATTCTTCAGATCGCTCATCGTCATTACCGGTACTGCAATAAAAAACCCTGTACCCTATTCTTTTTGCTTCATCTTCAATTATTCTGGCAAGATCAGAGAAAAATTGATTGGAAATATCCTCTACTATAAGCCCAATAGATCTTGTTTTTCCAGTTCTAAGACTACTGGCAATCATACTGGGTCTATAATGCAGCTTTTCGGCAATATCTTGTACTTTTTTAATCACTACGGCACTAATACCCATTTTCTCGCCTTTGTCATTAATAACAAAAGATACCGTAGAGATCGAAACTCCAGCTTCATTTGCAATATCTTTTATCGTTATCTTTTTCATTCAGGCGTTAATTTTATCTAAAACAGTTATTAATTATATCACAAATATAATTAAAAATAGTTACAAAATCGTTTTAGTAAAATTTATTTTAAATAAATCATTATTTTAACGTTAATAAACAGGACTAAATCTAATAGAATATAGATTTTAATGATTATTCCATGCTTCACTTCCTCCGTAAACACAAATAAAAATTATCATTTATGCTATTTTAACTACAAAATACATGAATGTAACCTCAATTATGACTGTATAAAATCTTCTAGGAAATAAACACCTCCAATAGCGAAGCCGAACCCTGTAAAACAAACGATTGTATTGCAGCCGGAATTAAAACAGTATCCCCTTTTTTATATCGATGGCTTGTATTGCCATATTCTATATCAAAAGCGCCTTCCACACACATATAAACCGTAAATGTTTCTCCTGTTTTATGGACCGCAACTTTTCCGTCCAGTGGAATAAAATTAGTGGTAAAATAAAGACAATCAACTATGCCATTCGATTGATTTAATACCGTGTCATATTCCTTATAAGTATCAACTTTATTGTAATTAATCGCTTCCAGAGCCAAATCAACATGCAATTCTCTAGTATTCCCTTGCGAATCTTTCCTGTCAAAATCATAAATACGATATGTAATGTCCGAAGTTTGCTGAATCTCCGCCACCACAAGCCCTGCGCCTATAGCATGGACAGTACCTGTTTCCAGAAAAAAAACATCGCCTGATTTCACGGGTACTTCATCAAGAATAGAAAGCAACGTGTCGTTTTTGAGGTTTTTTAAATAATCATCAGCATTCGATTTTTCTTTAAATCCAACAATTATTTTCGCATCGGCATCGGCTTGCATGATATACCACATTTCGGTTTTACCAAAAGAATTATGTCGCTTTTTGGCCAACTCATCATTAGGATGTACTTGTATGGATAGGTCTTCACGAGCGTCTAAATATTTGAAAAGCAAAGGGAATTGTTTGCCAAATCTTTTATAAACTTCGGTACCCAAAATTTCATTAGGGTATTCATTGATAATTTCTGTTAAAGATTTACCTTCAAATATACCATTGACAATACTACTTACATCTCCTTCTACTGTTGATAATTCCCAGCTCTCTCCCGTAATTTTTGATGTAATTGGTTTATTGAGAATCGTTTTCAGTTTTTCTCCGCCCCATATTCTTTCTTTTAGAATAGGCTCAAATTGTAAGGGATAAAATTTTACGCTCATTTTTATTTTGTTTTAAAATTATTGTATTGAAATAGCTACTCCACCGCCCGCTGCCAATTGTTGTTTTAATTTGGTTTTACGGTTTACAACCATTTTCCGAATGGCATAGGATTGCGGGTTGGTTTGATAATCGGCATCTTTTCCATCTTCGTAAATGGTTGCCACATATGACTTTCCTTTAGGCAAAAAGCTAAAATCAATCGTTGCAATTCGTGGGTTTTCATCTGTGATTCCGCCCACAAACCATTCTTGCTTCTCTTTAGTTTTTCGAGCTATAGTAATGTAATCCCCTGGTTCGGCTTCAAGAATATAAGTGTCATCCCAATCTAATGCGACGTCTTTTATAAATTGAAAAGCATCCACAAAACGCATATAGTTTTCGGGTAAATCGGCCGCCATTTGCAGCGGGCTGTACATCGTTACATAAAGCGCCAACTGTTTCACTAGTGTTGAACTCAACTTATTCTTCTTTGATCCATACACCGACAAATCTCCTTGAAAAATCCCGGGGGTATAATCCATAGGACCTCCCATCAAACGTGCAAAAGGCAGAATCGTAGTGTGATCCGGATTATTACCTCCAAAAGATTCGAATTCTGTTCCCCGAGCCGATTCCTGTGCAAACCAATTGGGATAGGTACGATTTAACCCTGTAGGCCGTACCGCTTCATGAGAATCTACCATAATTTTATATTTGGCTGCCTCACGCGCCACATAACTATAATGATTGACCATTGCCTGTCCATCATGATGCTCTCCTCTTGGAATAATTGGCCCTACATATCCCGTTTTCACCGCAGTATAATGGTTATCAACCATAAACTGAAAGGCATCTTTTAATTGTCTTTCATATTCCACTGTTGATGAAGTGGTCTCATGATGCATAATTATTTTAACTCCTTTATGGGCGGCATACATACTTAATTCTTTGACATCAAAATCGGGATATGATTTTGTAAAACTATAAATACGCTCCTTCTTAAAAGCGGTATTATCTTCCCAGCCTTCATTCCAACCTTCTACCAGCACGGCATCAAAACCGTTTGCTGCGGCAAAATCCATATATTCTTTTACATGCTTTGTATTGGCACCGTGAGTTCCGTTTGGTTTTAATTTAGAAAAATCGGTAGGCCCAATTACTACATCCTGATCATCAGAATAGGCCCAAGTAGAACCCCGACCAATGAAATACTCCCACCAAACTCCTATGTATTTTACAGGTTTAATCCAAGACGTATCTTCAAATTGACAAGGATCATTGAGGTTCAATATTAATTTTGAAGCCAAGATAGCGCGAGCATCATCACTCACCACAATGGTACGCCAAGGGGTGTGGCTTCCGGTCTGTATATATCCTTTATTGCCTACTGCATCTGGAGTTAGATGGGAACTCAGTGCAAATGTTTTACTATCTACATTTAGAAACATAGCAGGATAATTTGTTAGGGCCGCTTCATGAATATTGATATAAAGTCCCTCACTCGTTTTCATCATCAAAGGTGTTTGCACCGCTACATTTTTTATAGGGGATTGAGCTGCCAAAGATTCATTTAAAGCATCCAACATCAAGGTTTGTATTTCTGAAATTCTAGATGTGGTATATTTATATTCATTAGAATCATAATCTCCCGGCAGCCAAAAAGCTTTATGATCTCCTGCTAAATTAAACTCACTCGTTTCTTCCTGAACAATAAAATGGCGAAGATTCTCCTGTACCGGAAATTCATATCGAAATCCCAACCCGTCATCAAATAAACGGAAACAGATCGTGATTTTCCTTTCACTCTTGTCTTGCAAGAGATCTACCTTCATTTCATTGTACTGATTTCTTATTTCCTTTTGCTCCCCCAATACAGGTCGCCAAGTATTATTTTCTGATTGAAACTGGGTATTGGTAAGTTTAAAATCTTTATTCAGCAAAATATCCGACTTCAAAACGAAACCCATTTTACTTTCTTTAAGCGCCGTTTTTTGTTTATATTGTAAAGAGTAAATCGGTGTCCCTGCTTCATTCAAGTTAAATTCCAAAATCAAATTCCCATCGGGTGATTTCAATACTTGAGCATGGACAGAAGCATTGAAAGTTAAAATAAATAAGCAAACAAAAAAAGTGTTTTTCATGTTTAAAGAGAGTTACAATAATTACTAAATCGATTTAGCAAATATATTAAAAAATGTCATACCGCTTTACTATTAACAAAATACTTGCACTTATTTTTAAAAAACAGTTTTATAAATCAACTATTTACCATTATTCCCCAAACTTGACACAAGTAAACCATTGAAGCATTTATCCTCATTTATATATAAAAAAGCAAACCCCGAAGCATGTCACTTCGGGGTTTGTTTTTGAAATAATGCAACTAAAAAAATTTACCATTTTATAATAGCACTTGCCCAGGTAAATCCACTTCCAAAAGCAGCTAAAACTACGGTATCTCCTGATTTTATTTTCCCTTTTTCCCAAGCTTCAGTCAAAGCAATCGGAATAGATGCTGCAGTTGTATTTCCGTATTTCTGTATGTTGTTAAATACTTGATCATCACTCAATCCAAATTTCTTTTGTATAAACTGAGAAATTCTCAAATTGGCTTGATGCGGAATCAACATGTCAATATCCGAAACTTGCAAATTATTGGCTTCGAGCCCTTCATTAATCACCTCGGCAAAACGAACTACTGCATTTTTAAACACAAATTGTCCATTCATATAAGGAAAATAACTTTCGTCGTTTGGATCATTGTCAGCAATAATATCGGTTACCCAACGACCTCCCATTCCTGGCGCTTTTACGACTAATTCTTCAGCGTGAACCCCTTCAGAATGCAAATGGGTAGACAGAATACCTTTAGACAAGTCTTCTTCTCTACTTAAGATTGCCGCCCCTGCTCCATCTCCAAAAATTACCGAAACTCCACGTCCACGTGAAGTCATATCCAATCCTGTAGATTGAACTTCGGAACCAATTACCAAAATATTCTTGTACATTCCTGTTTTAATATATTGATCGGCTACAGAAAGCGCATAAACAAAACCGGAACATTGATTTCTTACGTCTAATGCCCCAACGGTTCTTAAACCTAAATCTCGTTGTACCAAAACCCCTGGTCCAGGAAAATAGTAATCAGGACTTAGTGTTGCAAAAACTACAAAATCAATATCTTCTGGAGCAACACCCGAGCGCTCCATAGCAATTCTGGCAGCTTTCACTCCCATTAAGGTGGTCGTATCTTCCCCACGGATGATGTGTCGTCTTTCCTGAATTCCTGTTCTTTCTTGAATCCATTCGTCATTCGTATCAATGATTTTAGACAAATCATCATTAGTCACTACATTATCTGGGACATAATATCCCAATCCCGTTATTTTTGAATGGTACATACTTTTATTATATTGTTAAAATGAAGGTTGCAAATTTAAATATCTTTTAAAATATTCGATGACAAATTACTCTTTTTTTAGCAATATCCAAATTATTAGTTTTTTGGTGCTTTTTCCTGCCCCCGATAGCTATCGGGACACTGTATCTTTTTTTTCTAGAAAAAAGAAAAAAAAGGATGCCGTTTCCATCAGGGCTAGGCATTATATTAAAAAACACCTTTTTGCCAAATGTAACAAAATTGAATTATTACGACTTATGGCCACACTACTTGTTATTAATCAACAACAATTTAAATTTATGAAAATAAGAGTATCCTTAATCGCATTTCTATGCATGGGTTTATCTGCCATAGCACAAGAAAACCTAAACTATCAAAAACCCTCCAAATCGATTTTAGATCTGGCTGATTATCAAAAGGCTCCTTCTGTGTCTTTAGATACTAAAAAAGAATACATGCTTTTAAGCTATAGAGCTACCTATAAAACATTAGACGATTTAAATCAGGAAGAATTGCGTTTGGGAGGTTTGCGAATTAACCCAATAACCAATATTTCGAGTACGGTAACATATATTAACAATATCAAACTAAGAAAAGTTGCTGACAAAAACGAAATACAGGTTAGCGGTTTGCCAACCAATTCCCGCATCAGTAATATAGTATGGTCGCCAAACGATAAAAAAATACTATTTTCTAACACCATTACTACAGGAGTTGAATTATGGGTTTTGGATGTAGCTTCCGCAAAAGCAACAAAATTAACCGAAGCAACCCTAAATGCAAATCTTGGAACACCATTTAGCTGGTTCAATGATAATGAAACTATTTTGGTAAAAATGTTGCCTAAAAACAGAGCTGCCTTATTAGATTCTAAAAAAGATTTGCCAACGGGACCAATCACCTCTAATTCGGAGGGGGCAAAATCACAAAACAGAACCTATGCCGATATGCTGAAAAACAAAAATGATGAAATCAATTTTGAAAACATCATTACGTCTGAGTTGTATAAAATAACCCTAGACGGAAAAGCAACTTTATTAAAGAATGCAGCTATGTTTGCAGGAGAGAGAATTTCGCCTGACGGAAACTTTTTAATGCTAACTACCATCCAAAAACCATTTTCATACATTGTCCCTCTAAATCGTTTTCCTTCAAAAACGGTCGTTTATGACAAAAATGGTATTGAAATAAAAACAGTAAATGAATTGCCGCTAAATGAAATTATGCCGAAAGGATTCATGGCTGTTCGCAAAGGAAAAAGAGAAATAAGCTGGAGAAATGACAAACCCGCTACATTAGCTTATGTAGTGGCTTTGGACGAAGGTGATCCAGCAAATAAAGTGGATTTTAGAGACGAAATTTTCCTGTGGGAAGCACCTTTTACAGCAAACCCAACTTCAATGGTAAAAACTCCACAACGCTTTGGTGACATCACTTGGGGAAATGAAACTATTGCCGTTGTTTCAGATGAATGGTACGACACTCGAAATACCAAAACTTACTTGATAAATCCATCCGATTCAAACCAAAGACCAAAAATAATTTCGGATAGAAATTCACAAGATATTTATGCTGATCCAGGTGTTTTTGAAACCAAAAAAAATCAGTACAACAAACATGTATTGGCTATAGAGAATAATAATGCTTTCCTTATTGGAGAAGGATTTACCAAAGATGGCCAATTTCCATTTATCGATGAATTCAATCTAAAAACATTACAATCAAAACGCTTATATACTTCACCTTACAAAGATAAAAAAGAAGATTTATTAGAAATTGAAGATTTTAAAAAAGGAAAAGTATTGGTTCAGATTCAATCAAAAAATGAATATCCCAATTATTATTTTAGAAACATTAAACAAAAAAACAGTTTAACTCCGATAACTACTTTCGAAAATCCATTTGAAAGCATCAAAAACGTTAGTAAAGAAGTAATCAAATACAAACGAAAAGATGGAGTAGAATTATCTGGAACTCTTTATTTACCTGAAGGTTATGACAAGGTAAAAAAAGAAAAATTACCATTATTAATTTGGGCCTATCCAGCGGAATACAAAGATAAAAGTAGCGCTGGACAAAGTAATCAAAACCCGAATGAATTTACATTTCCTTACTATGGTTCTTTTGTATATTGGGTAACCAAAGGATATGCTGTTCTTGATGACGCTTCGTTTCCTATAATTGGAGAAGGAACCACAGAACCTAATGACAATTTTATCACACAATTGGTAGATGATGCCGAAGCTGCAATAAATGCTGTAAATGCTTTGGGATATATCAACACCAAAAAAGTGGCTATTGGAGGACATTCTTATGGTGCCTTTATGACATCTAATTTATTGACACACTCTAATCTATTTGCCTGTGGTATTGCCAGAAGCGGTGCCTACAATAGAACATTAACACCGTTTGGTTTTCAAAGTGAGCAACGCAATTACTGGGAAGTTCCAAGTGTATACAATACAATGTCGCCTTTTATGAATGCGGATAAAATGAAAACACCATTACTTTTAGTTCATGGTGAAGCCGATAACAATCCTGGTACTTTTACTTTACAAACAGAACGCTATTTCCAAGCTTTAAAAGGATTGGGAGCTCCAGTTAGAATGGTAATACTGCCTAAAGAATCTCACGGTTATGTAGCCAAAGAAAATATCTTGCATTTACTTTGGGAACAAGACCAATTCTTGGAAAAACATTTGAAAAACTAAAACGGGAATCCCTATTTTAATTAACAAAAAAAGAGACAGCCTAAAAAACTGTCTCTTTTTGATATAAATAACTACTGCTATATCCTTTTAGATTTTAAATCTCCCTAAGAAATCTTCAACACCACTTCTTGATTTAACTCCAAGGCAGTTTCATGCTCAAAGAAAATAGCTTTCCTGTCAAAAGCAGCTTTTATCAAATAACGGCTACCCTTAAAAAAAGATTGTTTTACTATTGCTTTTAGAGAACCGTTTGTGTCTATTTTTAATTGATGAGGATACAATAAAATAATCTCGTCCTCTCCTTCTATTGTCATCAATTGTGACAATTTCAATTCATTTACTTCTCCAAAAAGAGAGGCTACATATTTATTCAAAGGATAACTATACACCTCTGCCGATGGTCCTTTTTCTATAATCCTTCCTTGATGTAAAACTATAGTTTCATCCGAAAATGAAAGTGCATCTGTACTATCATGTGTTGCGATAAAACAAGTAATTCCCTTTTTCTTTAAATAAGCAAAAAGGTTTCTACGCAAGGCATTCTTTCTAAAATTATCAATATGACTAAAAGGTTCATCGAGCAATAAAACTTCAGGTTCCAAAGCCAAAACTCTGGCCAATGCTACCCGTTGTTGTTGACCTCCACTCAATAATTTAGCTTTTACGTTGGCAAACTCAGTCATTTCAACCATTTCCAGTAATTCTTGGATGCGAAGTTTTTTCAAGGGTAAAAACCCATTCGAAAGAAACTTACCTACGTTTTCGGCAACAGTTTCATAAGGCATCAAATCAAAATCTTGTGCCAAATATTTCATAAACGGCACTCCTGGAATCAAATTGTATTTAGGGCCACGAATCTCCGTTTCATTATAAAAAATACGTCCTTGACCTAAATCATACATGCCATAAATAAGCTTTAAGAGCGTGCTTTTCCCACAGCCACTTTCTCCAAGTATGGCTATATTTTGCCCTTTGGCAACTGTGAAATCAACATTTTGAATAATGATTTTTTCGGTATAACCGAATGAAATATTTTGAACTTGAAGCATTCTATGACATTAAAATTTGAGAGAACAAATATAGTTCCTTTACTAAAAAAATTATGTTGATAATTCATTTATATCCAAAAAAAAACTGCTTCATTTTGAAGCAGTTTTTTTTAACAAGAAGATCAATCCTTATTGTTTCTTTTTGGCTTCTTCAATCATTTTTTCATTTGCAGTAATAGCAAATTCTACACGACGGTTTTGACTTCTTCCGTCTGGAGTGTCATTCGTAGCAATTGGATCTGCAATCCCAAAACCGGATGTTTTGAAACGGCTAGCCACTAATCCTTTTGAAATTAAATAGGCTTTTACCGATTCGGCTCTTTTTTGAGAAAGCGTTAAGTTGTATTCTGGTTTCCCAGTATTGTCTGTATATCCAAAAATTTCAATATTAGTGTCCGCATAAGAATTAAACACTGGTACTAATTTGTCTAAGTTAGTTTTAGCCTGAGCCGTCAAAGTTGATTTATTCACATCGAAACGAACAGCATCCTCTTTTAAGACCAAACGAATTCCTTCTCCTACTCTTTCTACATCCGCCCCGGGAAGTGCTTGATCAATTTCTCTTGCTTGCTTATCCATACTATTCCCGATAAGGGCTCCTGTTCCACCACCAATAGCTGCTCCAATAGCTGCACCAGCTGCGGCATGTCCTGTATTTGCACCTATAATCCCTCCGATAACTCCACCTGCAATCGCTCCAATTCCCAAACCTTTTTGGGTATTATTGGCGTTTTTTACAGAATCACAACCCGTAAAAAGAAAACTCAATACCAATAAACTACTTAATCCTAAAATCGCTATTTTTTTCATCTTTATCTTATTATATGTTAATTTGTAGCTCTTTGAAACTGGTAAACAACATCTGTATCTTTACCTCCAACATTAATTTTATCAATCAACTGAAACTCATTCTCCGATTGATTTTTAACCCCAAGAACAAAACCTGTTTTTACTTTTTTAGATTTTAATCCTTCGTCTAGTATTTTCAAAACAAACTGACCTTCTTTATTCACATACCATGTAATTTCAGATGTAAAAGCAGTACAACTAGAACTGTTCAAAGTCATAGTTCCTTTATTATTGTTTGAAATAAATTTCCATGTACTTCCTACAAAACATTTTGAATCGGCAAGATTAAAAGAATTTACTTTAATGTAGTCAGAACCTGGATAGGTAACATTGGTAATTTGCCAATTTCCTTTCATTCCAACTTGAGAGGTCTTATCTAATTTGGTCATTGGAGCATTAGAAACTGGTTCTGGTGAAGCCGCTACTACAGGCGCTGATTTACATGCAAAAACCAAAATGGCCATAGTGCATATCAATAGAATTTTTCTCATGTTTTTCAATTTTAAATTAATGTAGCTACAAAGGTACATATCAAATTGATTCAAAATTATTTTTTTCTTTATATAATTTACTTACGACAATTTGTCACTTCTATAGCAATTGGTATCCTATTTGAAAGTTAATTTATCCGATTGTAAAACCATTAATACATATAAAACATGACAACAGGTAAAATTAATGTTTCCGTTGAAAACATCTTTCCTCTAATCAAGAAATTCTTATACAGTGATCACGAAATTTTCTTGCGTGAATTGATTTCAAACGGAACCGATGCAACTTTAAAACTAAAACACCTTACCAGTATTGGTGAAGCCAACGTTGAATATGGTACACCAATTATTGAAGTTAAAATTGACAAAGAAGGAAAAAAAATCCACATCATTGATCAAGGATTAGGAATGACCGCTGATGAAGTAGAAAAATACATCAATCAGGTAGCTTTTTCTGGAGCAGAAGAATTTCTGGATAAATACAAAGATTCAGCCAAAGATTCAGGAATTATAGGTCATTTTGGTCTTGGTTTTTACTCTGCTTTTATGGTTGCCGAAAAAGTGGAAATTATCACCAAATCATACAAAGATGAACCAGCAGCACACTGGACTTGCGACGGAAGCCCTGAGTTTACACTAGAGCCAGCTGATAAAACTACTAGAGGAACTGAAATTATTTTACATGTAGCCGAAGATTCTCTTGAATTTTTGGAAGAATTTAAAATTTCAGGCTTATTGAATAAATACAATAAGTTCATGCCTATTCCAATTAAATTTGGAACAAAAAAAGAAAAAATAGAACAAAAGAAAGGTGAATTTGTTGAATCTGAAGACAAAGAAAATACTTTTACAGAAGTAGAAGTTGACAATATCATCAATAATCCAAATCCAGCTTGGACCAAACAACCAACAGAATTATCGGATGCAGATTACAAGGATTTCTACCGTGAAATGTATCCAATGCAGTTTGAAGAACCATTGTTTCATATCCATTTGAATGTCGATTATCCATTTAATCTAACTGGTATTTTGTATTTCCCAAAATTGGGTTCTGACATGCAAATTCAGAAAGACAAAATTCAATTGTTCCAAAACCAAGTTTATGTAACGGACAATGTTGAAGGAATTGTGCCTGAATTTTTAATGATGCTTCGTGGTGTTGTTGATTCTCCGGATATTCCTTTGAATGTTTCTCGTTCGGGATTACAGGCTGATGGTGCGGTAAAGAAAATATCGAACTATATCACTCGTAAAGTTGCCGATAAATTAAAATCTTTATTCAATGAAAACAGAGAAGATTTTGAGCAAAAATGGAATGACATTAAAATCGTTCTGGAATACGGAATGCTTTCTGAGGATAAATTCTACGAAAAAGCAGGAGCTTTTGTTTTGTACCCTACAGTAGATGACAAATACTTCACCCTAGAAGAATTAAAAGAAAACCTAAAAGAAAAACAAACGGACAAAGACGGAAAACTAGTTGTTTTATATGCTGGAAATAAAGAGGCGCAACACTCTTATATCGAAATAGCAAAAGACAAAGGATACGAAGTTTTACTTTTGGATTCTCCAATTATCTCACATTTAATTCAAAAAATTGAGGGTGATAATAGCGGAATGCATTTTGTACGCGTCGATTCAGACCATATTGATAATTTAATCAAAAAAGAAGAATCTACAATTTCTAAATTATCGGAAGACGAAAAAGAAAGTTTAAAAACGGTTCTAGAAACTATTGTACCAAAACAAACTTATACTGTACAGCTAGAGGCTTTGGATAGCGAAGCAGCTCCATTTATCATTACGCAACCAGAATTTATGCGTAGAATGAAAGAAATGAGTCAGTCTGGTGGGGGTGGAATGTTCGGAATGGGAAATATGCCTGAAATGTACAATTTGGTTGTCAACACCAACTCTGATTTGGCTACAAGCATATTAAACCATAAAGACAAATCGGCTCAAGAAAGCTTAGTAAAACAAGCTTTGGATTTGGCCAAATTATCTCAAAACTTATTAAAAGGAGAAGCTTTAACCGCTTTTGTAAAAAGAAGTTTTGATTTGATAAAATAAAAATGAGAATACGATTTTTCAGTTTTTAAAGCACTGAAAAAGTTAACTACTAAAGCCTGCGAGTAACAACTTGCAGGCTTTTTTTGTTTTTAAAACCCAACCTCCCTATTCAAAAAACAAGTATTTACATCAGTATTTTATGTTAATTTTTTTCCTAACTTTAGAATCTATTACAATACAGAAAAGGGAGAAGACGCACGTTAAGGTTAAAACTAAAAAAATAAACACTTAAACCTTTGTACCTATGCAAAACGACAATGATCAAGTTGGAAACCAAAAAGAAATCGAAGAGGCAAAAGTAATAGCTAAAGAAGCCGAAACATCCATTACTCTTACCCTATATATGGGATTGTTTTTAGGATTGGTACCTGTAGTTGGCTATCCAATATTTATTCCTGAAATAGGGGGTCGTATAATATTTATTGGACTGTTATTGGCTTTAGCCTCATTTATAGCCAGCTTTTTTACAGGTACATTATTTGGCATGCCCAAAAGGAACAATCAAAGCCGTACAAAAAATGATTATGCATTCAATAATAGTTTGGTCGAAATATCAGACTGGCTAACAAAAATAATAGTCGGACTTGCATTAATCAATCTAAAAGAAATTCCGGGTTACTTCATTAATTTAGGAGAATATGTGAGCATATCCACAAAATACAAAGGCGAATTATTAAACATTTACACCATAACCATCGTCATTTATTTCGGTTTTTTAGGACTGTATATAGGCTATAATTATATGCGCTTAGTATTGTCCAATAAATATAAAAAAGCCGATGACCGTATAATACGCAAGGCGCTTGAAGAAGAAAAAGAAAAAGCACTTAAGTTAAAAGAAGAGTGCAATCAAAAAGACTTAAAAATAAATCAGATAGAAAGCATTGTAAAAGATAAAGAACAGATTACTAAAGCACTGATAAAAAAGATTAATGAACCCGAAATTATTCAAACTAATATTAAGTCCGCAGTTCAAAAAATGATGCATTCTAAAGATGTGAATGACGACAAAAAAACCATTGAATTGTATGTTAATAAGATGATGTCTGACGCAAAATTAAAACTTCAAAAAGGACTAACCTTTAATGATAGTGATCCTCAAAATGGACAATGGGGCCAACATGCCATCAATAATGAAAGACAATTAACAGCTACTGTCATTGAAGAAACCAAAGGTTTATATAAAATTAAACTAAAAGTTATCTCCACAAATCCAGACAACAATCCTTTGGATTCGTCCGATTTGGTTCTTTTTGCATTACATAATACTTTTGGAGATCCTCCAACTCGTCTTGTAAGAGTAGAAAACCAATGTGCCGAACTTGAGTTGTATTCCTACGAATCGTTTACTATTGGCGCATTTGTAGACAAAGGCACAACCGAATTAGAACTTAATTTAGCTGAATTACCAGATGTTTCTTATCACTTCAAAAAACATTAATCACATAATTTTAAAAAAACAAGCTTAGAATAAATAAATGAGAAAAATTTATCGTTACGACAAAACATCCTACTAAGCCGAAATTAATGAAGAAATCCAATTTATATCCGATGGAAATATAGGACATACCGTAATAAACATACCAGGTGATAACGATTCTGAAATTGCGAATTAGACAAAATACAATTTCTAACGAGTGAAAAAAACATTTGCATTTCGGATATAGCAAATCCCATACCTCAAGAAGATACTATTACAATTGAATATTACATCAACAAAAAACTACTTGTAAGACATACCAATCCAAAAATAGAAACAGATCGCCCTTATGTAATTTTAACCATTGAATTTTCTAATAAATGAAAAACTGGATTCTATTGATCACTTTTTCATGCTTTGGATCAATCAATGCTCAAAAAAAACTGGATGCACTTACAACGCCTACTTCTCCCGCATCGACAATTCTTGGCATGCAACCAAGTGCTATATTACAACCAAAATCGTATCGAGCGCTGGAAGCTGCTGTCTTTTCAAATTTTAGCGACACTGATGGCAATGGAATTATCCCTAATAATTTTGGCCTTGAATTCATGCCTTATTGGGCAAATGATCATGGGATCAGTTTAGAAGAATATCTTTATCCCAAAGCAAACTTGGATCAAATCTGCAGAAACTCTTCCTTTTCATTGGCTTCTACTCAAAAATTCCCATTACAGGATAGTACTCTTACTAAAAGTTTGTCCTTGGGCTATCGAACTTCACTATTTTTCGGAAATAAGAAGGATAAAAAAATACTCCAAGGCTATATTAGTACTTTAAGCAATGAACAAAGAATTGGTTCAAAGATAGTAAGCGAACTTGAAAGTTTTAGGCAAAAAAACACGCTCAAAACTAAAAAAGAATACCTCAATGCTATTCGTGAAATCCTAATCGATAGAATTGCCAAAGTACTCCAAAACAATTCGAGAAAAGATGCCGAAGAAATAACCCAAAATATTTACGCATCCGTTGATAAACTTCCCTTCGATGTAAATAACATTGATCCTTTTTTTATTTCCTTCTTAGATTTAATTGAGGATAAAATGATGGGTAATTATGAAGAATTCAAATCATACATACAATTAAGACAAGGCTTGTCTATTGATTTGGCCTATGCCTTATTTTTAAATTTTCCAGATAATAATTTTAAGAGTTCCGAAATTCCAAGACAATCGCTATGGGTAACACCGTCCTATAAATTCTCAGATAAAATCAATTTTCTAATGGCAACAGCTGTATTACGATATGAATGGTACAATCTTAAATATTTTGACAATTATTTCCCAGACTCAAAAGTCGCTGAAAATAATTTCGATTATGGTTTAGCCATAGCAACCGAATTCAAGAAATTCTCACTTGGATTTGAAGCTACAGGAAGAGAGAGCAGTTCACTGGTAAAAGCTGGTATGGACGCTCTGGGAAACACTTTATATCTAAAAAGTAATACTTCCGATTTTCAGTACATCGGAACATTCAGTTACAGATTAACCGAGCAGATCGCTTTAACTTACCAAATTGGTAGTTCATTTAAACCTGTTTTTAGTACAACGGAAACATTAATATCGCTACTGTCTTTGAATTTTGGTTTTGGAGGCCCTAACATAACCGACATAACGTCTAAATAGCTTTAAATGTTTAAAAATATTTTCTAAATCAAATAACACCCATATTTACCTACATTTAAAGCACATACCGCATAATTTTCATCTCAAAATCCTTTTTTTTGGAAAAAAAAATTATATTAGCACACCCAAATAATAAACTTAAACCTAAAACTATTTTTTATGAGAAAAATTAAATTTCTATTTCCAGTATTTAGCATGCTAGCTTTAACAGTTGTTTCCTGTACTAAAGAAGATGTTGCCGCCGCATCTGACACAACTCCTGTAGTAGCATCAGCCTCTATTGATGTCGTAAATGAACTGGACATCCAAACTGGGACTCAAGTCTCTTTTGAAAAATTAACCTCCAGAAAAACTGGAAAATCATTAACGGGTTCTTGTGCAGAAGTTACCATGGATCCAATAACGACAACTTTTCCTAAAACCTTTTATGTGAATTTTGGAGATGGGTGCACTACAAACAGTATCACCAGAAAAGGAAAATTGAAAATTACATTTTCTAACTACATTACTGTAACTGGAAGTACAATGACCGTAGAAAGAATAAACTACTCCGTAAACGGAAACATGGTAGAAGGCAAAATAGTTTACAAAAACACAACTATAAACCCAGATATACCACAATGGACAAGAACTGTAACCGATGGTAAATTTACAGATAGTAAAGGAGAAATCTATTTAAACACTGGAACACATACCGTTAAACAAACTGCAGGCGTTTCAACTCCCTTATTATTAAATGACAACACTTACGAAATGACTGAAGGGACTCACACAGTTACGAAAGAAAATGGCGCAAAAATAACCTTAACCGTTGTAGAGTCAATAATTAAAAATCATTCTTGTGATTATGTTTCAAAAGGAAAATTAAAAGTAGAAAGCACACTTTTAAACGGCGTAATCGACTATGGAAATGGTGACTGCGACAACAAAGCTACTTATACACAAGGTGGTATAACGTTTCCTATTACAATGTAATTACAATTCATTTAAAAATACTTAGAGAGACTGTCCGACAAGACAGTCTCTTTTTTTATAAAGCAATTTCAACACAATGCCAATTATAAGTATTGTAATTTGGATTAAAAAAAATTAAGTTGGACTAGTTTGAATTCATAAATGTAACTACAAAAAATTACGTAGAAGTGTTTATACTCAAGCAACCCCACAAATTCTCTTCATTACATCCAACCCAGCTAACTTACATCCACGAGGAATGAGGCACAGTCTCTAGCACAAATTTATATAATCATTTGGGCATGACCCCAAGGGTCGGGCTGTCCATTATATCTTTTCTTTTCCTAAAGGAGGAAAAGAAAAGGATGCCATTCCCATCCCTCATGCAATAACGTTTTCAGAACAAGATTTTTGGCCAAATACACAGTATTATCCTCTCAAAATAACACAATAGGGGGTAAATCATTTATATTTATTTGAATCTCACACTCCCTGATTAACGAGAACTAGATTTACATTTCAGATAACCTACAAACAGTATAAAAACAAAAAACCCCGTTTCGTAAGAAACGGGGTTTTAAAAAGAAAGGCGACGACATACTCTCCCACATAACT
>NZ_QCZH01000027.1 GCF_003097655.1 Flavobacterium laiguense | reverse complement strand
CCTCTTGTATTAGGCGGAGGTTCTCCATCAAGTGGTATTTATTCTGGAACAGGAGTCAGCTCGGGTATTTTTGATCCGAATGTCGCGGGAGAGGGTACTCATTTGATTACTTATTTTTATGTTGATGTTTACGGTTGCAATGATTCTGCATTTTCTTCCATCACAGTGAATCCAAAACCAATAGTATCTTTAAGTGGTTTTCCTTCCCTTTGTTTAGGAAGTGCCCCTCTTGTATTAGGCGGAGGTTCTCCATCAAGTGGTATTTATTCTGGAACAGGAGTCAGCTCGGGTATTTTTGATCCGAATGTCGCGGGAGAGGGTACTCATTTGATTACTTATTCTTATACCGATGCAAATGGGTGCAGTAATTCTGCTTTATCAACCATTACCGTGAATCCTTTGCCAGTTGCAAATGCGGGTGCTTCAACAACCATTTGTGGGGGAAATATTGTTCCGATAGGTGCAACGGCAGTGGTGGGCAGTACTTATCAATGGATTTCCAATCCTATTGGATTTACTTCTACAATGGCTAATCCTTCAGTTAGCCCAGTAGTTACTACCACTTATACGGTAACAGAAACAGTAACAGCAACAGGATGTGCAAAATCTAATGATGTAACTGTAATAGTTGCGGATGCTGAAAATCCAACTATCGTTTGTGCACCCGATGTCACCATCAATACCACACCGGGGTTAAGTACGGGAACAACTGTATTAATAAACCCAACAATAAGCGATAATTGTACTAATTCGTTTGGTAATGCACTGAATTTTGATGGGTTGAATGATCATATTTCTATTGCTAATACAAACTTACCCGCTGGTAATAGCCCAAGAACTTTTACCGTATGGATAAAAACTACTCAAACAGGCACAATAGGAGATATTATTTCCTATGGAAATGGTGCAAACGGGGAGAATTTTAACGTTGGAATATTAGGAGGCAGTATTTTTGTATCTAGCTGGGCAGATCCTCAGTACTTTGTACCGGCCAGCAATGTAAATAATGGTTCATGGCATCACGTTGCTGTATCTTATGATGGTACAAATGCTCAAACTTATGTAGATGGAATATTGCTTGACGACAGGGCTTTTGCAATCAATACGGTTCTTAATACTGCTAAAATTGGGGCAAGACGTGATGCGCTATTTGAATTTTTTGAAGGGTCAATTGACGAATTAAGTATTTGGAATATTGCGCTTACCCAAGGACAAATACAAGCAAACATGAATAGTGAGCTTGGTATACAACCCGGTCTGGTTGCTCTCTATCATTTTAATCAGGGTGTTGCAGGTGTCACGAATACAGGATTAACAACTGTCGCAGATACTTCAGCTAATAGTAATAACGGAACCCTGAATGGTTTTGCACTCACTGGATCAGCTTCCAACTGGGTTTTAGGAAATGTTGTTGGAGGGGAACTTAGTGTTACCAATGATGCTCCTAATGAATATCCGATAGGAAACACAACAGTAACCTGGACTGCGACAGATGCAAGTAATAATACAGCAACCTGTACGCAAAAAGTAACAGTAGTGGATACAGAAAATCCAACTATCGTTTGCGCTCCTGATGTCACTATCAATACCACGCCGGGGTTAAGCACGGGAATAACCACATTAATAAACCCAACGGTTAGTGATAATTGTTGTACCGTTGGAAATGCTTTAAGTTTTGATGGCGGCTATGTTGATGTGCCACATAACGATTTGCTTAATCCTATCGACCAATTGACAATTGAAACCTGGGTTAAAAGAATATCCAACGGCTTGCAAGAAAGTTTGATAGAAAAATATGCTAATCAAGCAGATACTTTTGGTTATTTATTACGAATTACAGATGCTAACAAGGCTTTTACCATGGTTTTAAATGCAAGCAATCAAGGTGTAGAACTCACCGGCTCCACAACCATTTTACCCAATGTATGGTATCACCTTGCAGCTACATTTAACCGAAATACAGGTGTTTTGAAACTGTATGTGAATGGCGTTCTTGACGGACAAATCACGGGCATAAGTGGATTACCCACAACACCGGGTGCTCAGTCGCTTAAAATTGGTGCAAGGGGAGATGATGCCGCAACACGATTAATAAATGGTGGTGTAATTGATGAAGCAAGAGTATGGAATATTGAACGCACGCAAGCACAAATACAAACTGACATGAACCGTGAACTTAGTGCACAGACAGGCTTGGTTGCTTTATATCATTTTAATCAAGGCATAGTTGGTGGCGCGAATACAGAATTGGCAACAGCTATGGACGATTCAGGTAATGGATTTAACGGTACCCTGAATGGTTTTGCACTCACTGGATCAACTTCTAACTGGGTTTTAGGAAATGTTGTAGGAGGGGAACTTAGTGTTACCAATGATGCTCCTAATGAATATCCGATAGGAAACACAACAGTAACTTGGACAGCGACAGATGCAAGTAATAATACAGGAACCTGTACGCAAAAAGTAACAGTAGTGGATACAGAAAATCCAACTATCGTTTGTCCGTCAGATGTCACAATCAATACTACTGCAGGGTTATGCACAGGAACAACATTATTAGTAAGTCCAGCAGTTAGTGATAATTCTATTAATTCTTTTGGGAATGCACTGAATTTTGATGGGGGCTATGTTGATGTGCCACATAATGATTTGCTTAACCCCATCAATCAATTGACAATTGAAACTTGGGTTAAAATTACTTCAGGTGGAAAAAGTTTAATTGAAAAATATTCTTATTATGGAAATGATTTTGGATATTTATTGAGAATTTCCCCTGAAAACAAGGCGTTTACTATGGTTTTAAAACCCTGTTGTGGTGGTCCGCAACTAACAGGGGCTACAACTATATTACCGAATGAGTGGTATCATCTCGCTGTTACATTTAATAGAACTACAGGGGTTTTAAAACTGTATGTGAATGGAGTTCTTGATGGGCAAATAAATGGCATAACTGATTTACCTGAAAATCCTGGTACTTTATCACTTAAAATCGGTGCTAGAGGAGACGATGCAGCGATATACAGCAATGGAGATTTAATGGACGAGGTAAGAATATGGAATGTAGAGCGAACCCAGTCACAAATACAAGCTGACATGAATAAAGAACTTAGTGCACAGGCAGGTTTAGTCGCTTTATATCATTTTAATCAAGGTATAGCCGGAGGAAATAATTCCGCTTCACCCGGGCCGGCAATTAATACAGCTATAGATGATTCCGGTAATGGATTTAACGGAACCCTGAATGGTTTTACACTCACCGGTGCAACTTCTAACTGGGTTTTGGGAAATACTATAGGAGGTGAACTTAATGTTATCAACGACGCTCCAGAAACATATCCAATAGGAAACACCACAGTAACTTGGACAGCGACAGATGCAAGTAATAACACGGCAACCTGTACACAAAAAGTAACGGTTGTTGATAATCAACAGTTAGCCAATGCTGGTGTTTCCTCCTCAATATGTTCGGGTAACAGTGTAGCTTTAGGAACTGCAACAGTAGCGGGACATACATACAGTTGGGTTTCCAATCCTTCAGGATTTGCTTCTACAGTTGCTAATCCGTCAGTAAGTCCAATTGTAACTACGACTTATACATTAACAGAAACGGTAACTGCTACAGGATGCTCAAAATCGAATGAGGTAACGATAACAGTTAATCCTTTGCCGGTTGCAAATGCAGGTGCTTCAATAGTTATTTGTAGAGGAAACAGTATTGTAATTGGAGCAACTGCGGTTTCAGGAAATACTTATAGTTGGGTTTCTAATCCTGCTGGATTTACTTCCACAGTTTCTAATCCTTCAGTTAGTCCAACTGTAACGACGAGTTATACTTTAACAGAAACAATAATTGCTACAGGCTGTTCAAAATCTAATTCAGCGACCGTTACGGTAAATCCATTACCGGTTGTAACTTTAAATGCATTTAGCCCTGTTTGTATCAGTGCTACAGCCTTTACATTGACAGGTGGACTACCAACTGGAGGAATTTATGCAGGTACTGGGGTTAGTTCAGGAATTTTTAATCCCTCGGTAGCGGGAGTGGGAGTACATCCAATTACTTACTCTTATACTAATATTAATGGTTGTACCAATTTAGCAACGGCTAACATACAAGTTAATGGTCCAATTGCAAATGCAGGAGCAGACGCAACGATTTATATTGGCTATACGCAAACTAAATGTGTTACACTGAGCGGTTCGGCCACCGGAGGTTTACCTCCCTATAAATATTTATGGAGTACTGGGTCAAAAAATACTAGTATCAGTGTTTGTCCTACCGTAAAAACAACCTATACATTAAAAATAACTGATGCTCAAGGATGTTTTCAGTCAGATGATGTTGTTGTTAATACAGTTGATATAACTTGTGCTAAAAACAGTGTGTATATTTGTCATAATGGAGTAACTCAATGTGTAAAAACGACTGATGTTAAAACACATTTGGCACACGGGGACTATTTAGGTTCCTGCATCAATACCGCTAGATTTGCATCAAATACGGATTTTTATGTGGTTGAAAATAGCGACACTTTTGTGATATATCCAAATCCTACTACTGGTTCCTTTACGGTAGAAGTTAATAAAAAAGATGTTGTAGAGGGAGCAATGATTCAAGTTCTCGATTTTAATGGAAGAATTATTTACTCTAAAGCACCATTTGTAATAGACGGTCACATGAAAGAAACTATTGAACTTAATGATGCATTACCGGTCGGTGTCTATTTTGTAAATTTAATAGTTGGAGAAAATGTAGAAACCAAAAAATTAATTTTGAAAGAATAATTTAGAACGAACATTGCGTTGATAGAAATATTTCGAATTTATTACTGTAATTAAAAAAGCCAGACAAAAAATAAATTGTGTCTGGCTTTTTTTATGATTTATGATGTTTTAGTACAAACTCGGAAACTTAGAAGGATTTACTTCATTCATCATAGCATATACCTTTTCATAAATATCTTCTGCAGAAGGTTTAGAGAAGTAATCTCCATCTGTTCCGTAAGCAGGTCTATGTTCTTTGGCAGTCAAGGTTTGTGGCTTACTGTCTAAATGATTGTAAGCATCTTGTTGTTCTATAATTTGCTGCAAAATATAAGCAGAAGCTCCACCGGGAAGATCCTCGTCAATAACCAACAATCTATTGGTTTTTGCAACACTTTTTATAATATCCTGATTCACATCAAATGGAAGTAAAGACTGTAAATCGATAATTTCGCAATCAATACCTGCTTCAAATAATTCATTGGCAGCCTGTTCTACTAATCGTAAGGTTGATCCATAAGAAACAAGCGTAATGTCAGTCCCTTTTCTCAACGTTTCCACAACTCCAATTGGCGTTTTGAATTCTCCGTAATTCAAAGGCATTTTTTCTTTCAATCGGTAACCATTCAAACATTCGATCACCAAAGCAGGTTCATCACATTCTAATAAAGAGTTGTAAAAACCAGCGGCTTGTGTCATGTTTCTTGGAACCAAAACATGGATTCCTCTAATGGCATTGATGATCATTCCCATTGGAGAACCAGAATGCCAAATACCTTCTAATCTATGTCCGCGGGTACGGATAATAAGTGGTGCTTTTTGTTTTCCAACGGTTCTGTATTGCAAAGTGGCTAAATCGTCACTCATGATTTGGATAGCATATAATAGGTAATCCAAATACTGAATTTCGGCAATCGGACGTAATCCTCTCAATGCCATTCCAATTCCTTGTCCTAATATAGAAGCTTCGCGAATCCCAACATCGGCAACGCGTAACTCTCCATATTTTTCTTGCATACCTTCAAGACCTTGGTTTACATCACCAATGTTTCCTGCATCTTCCCCAAAAATTAATGATTCTGGGTATTTAGAGAAAATAGCGTCAAAGTTATCTCTCAATATCATTCTGCCATCAGTATCTTCTTTGGCATTATCTGGATAAACAGGTAAAACTTCTTTAACAGAAAACACATTTTTATCAGAGTTCGAAAATAAGTTACTGCTAAATTTCTCCTGTGTTTTATTGATATAGTTCGTAATCCACCTGGATAATTCTAATTTGTCCTCTTCATTGATAATGGAACGCAACGTTTTTCGGGCCATTACCAATAATTCCTTTTTCAAAGGGGATTTTATGCCTTTTAAACTAGCAGTATTTCTAAGAATTTCTTCTTTTTTAAGGCTTGTTACCGCTATTCTTTCTAATATGGCAACCAATTCTTTTTGTTCTTCAACAATCGGCTCTATAAAAGCATTCCAAGCGGCTTTTTTGCCTTCAAAGACTTCTTTTTTCGCTTCTAAATCAATGGCTTCAATCTCTTCTGGCGATGCAATATTGATAGCAATCATCCATAATTTCATTTGGCGAATACAGTCAAAATCTTTTTCCCAAGCTAATCGGGCTGCGTTTTTATATCTTTCGTGTGAACCAGAACTAGAGTGTCCTTGAGGTTGTGTTAGTTGATTCACGTGAATTAACACTGGAACGTGTTTTTCACGCGCGATTTCAGCGGCTTTTTCGTAAGTGGCAATCAAATCGACATAATCCCAACCTTTTACTCTTAAGATTTCAAAACCGTTTGTTCCTTCTTCTTTTTGATACCCTTTTAAGATTTCAGAAATGTTTTCTTTGGTAGTTTGATGTCTTGCATGTACCGAAATACCGTACTCATCATCCCAAACACTCATGACCATAGGTACTTGCAATACACCAGCAGCATTTATGGTTTCAAAAAACAAACCTTCAGAGGTACTTGCGTTTCCAATGGTTCCCCAAGCAATTTCGTTTCCATCTATAGAAAAATTACTTGCATTTTCGATACCAGAAACATTTCTATATATTTTCGATGCTTGTGCTAATCCCAATAAACGAGGCATTTGTCCAGCTGTTGGAGAAATATCAGAACTAGAATTTTTTTGCTCTGTTAAGTTTTTCCAAGATCCATCTTCATTCAAGCTATGGGTGGCAAAATGACCTCCCATTTGTCTTCCTGCAGACATTGGTTCTTGCTTTATATCAGTATGGGCATATAATCCGGCAAAAAATTGTTGTATGGTCAATTCGCCTATAGCCATCATAAAAGTTTGATCGCGATAATATCCGGAACGGAAATCCCCATTTTTAAAGGATTTAGCCATAGCAAGTTGTGGAACTTCTTTACCATCTCCAAATATTCCGAATTTGGCTTTTCCGGTTAATACTTCTTTTCGACCCAATAAACTACATTCTCTGCTTATTATGGCGATTTTGTAATCATTTATGACTTCGGTTTTAAAGTCTTCAAATGTTAAACCAGTATTCACTTTCTCTTTTATCATAATATTTAAAAGTATAGCTTTTGAGCTGCAAATCTAATCAAAAACTATCTATATATCATTATACACTTTTGTATTTTTATAAATAATTAACAAATAATTTTTAGTAAAACAGTTTTATTTTTATTGAATATGTAATTTTTATTCCATTTATCGAATAATAATTCAATATTTTAAAGTTTTTGTTTTGAATTAAAACCATTTTCGGGTAAAAAGATTCATTAATGATTTAGGGCTAAATATGAAGATAAATCGCACTTTATCGCTGTATTGTTTTTGTGTTATTTCAAAACCATTTGAAGAATAGACTGGAAAGAACAATTCAAAATAATCTTGTACCAGATTTAGTCGTAATCCACTATCGTATATAAATGCATTATTTTGGCCTTTATTTTTGACAAACCCAAAATCGGCGTAAGCATCAACCCAATTCCAAATCGTATAACTCATATTAGTGGTGGTCATCCATTTGTTAGATTCTGATGGGGTTACAAACGATTTGAATCCGCCTTGTGCCAATATATATTGCTGACTTAAAATACCTGTGGTCTCAGAGCGGGCATAAATATTGTAATCAAAAAGATAATCATTGGGTCTGGATACTCCAAAATTATAGTTTTGGGTATTGTTGGTATTGTATAAAAATGTCCCTCCAAATACCCTAATATTAAAAAAACGTTTGTTGTTAAAAAGTTTTCGGTACTCCACGTCAGCGGATACTTTTCCGAAATAACCTGAAAATTGTACATCCGTGAAGAATTTTACATGACTCGTTACTTCGGTTTTAACATTGTAGTATTTTAGATTCAGAATAGAATAATTGTCTGTACTGTCAATTACAATAGCTGATGGTTCTTTGTTTATGATATTGTATTTTACAAAAATGGTTTGTTTTCTATTGTCTCTATAATTGGGCTCGCGTATAGACATGGTTAAACTGGGATTCAATTTCAAATAAGCGGCATCTGGTGCATAATGAAAATAAGAACCGTTTAGGGAGTATCGTACATTGTATAGTGTTCCAGTTCTATAATATTTATTAATGCCCAATGAATAACTACCCACAATTGAATTTGTGTTTATGGAATACATAGGATTCAGGTTAAACATAAATGGTTTATCAAAGAAGCTATAGTTGTAAAAACTAATTCCAGGCGAAAGTCCATCATAAAGATTATAATAAAAGGTAGGATTGTAAAAAAATTGAGAGCAATGCGGGTCTTCTAAATCCTGAAAAAAGGTTGGTTTTAAAGGCCGATTGAGTGAAAAGGTTTTCAATGATTTCCAATTGTTTCTCAAATTGAATTCGGGTACTTCATTATTATAATTGAGAACCAATTTATCCACATTTTTTCTATCGAATATAAGAGTAGTATCTATTTCATTGGTTTCTAACCATTTTTTGAATATAATTTGTTTTTTTTTAATCCCAAATATTGGCATAGGCACCAATGGAACTCCCTTGTTTTTTACAAAAAAAGTTACAGTGTCTTTTGTTTTAGATACATCTCCAAATTTGTAGTCAATAGTTTCTCGACTATCAATGATATATTTAAAAAACCAATCGATATTTTTGGGAGTACTTGATTTTAGTATATTTTCAAAATCGCTTCTTGAGGTTGTTTTTTCTTTGTTTAGCGTATAAAACTGTCGAATTCCGTTGGTAACCAATGTATCGCCAAGATAGGAGTCTAAATATTTAAAGCTCAATCCCGCTTTGTATTTATTGGCAATTTGAACATTGTATTTTATCAATGAATTTTTTGGTGCATTGAGTGGTTGGTCCAGGTTTTTCCGGGCCATGAGCATATAATAATAACTGTATTGCTCGTTAAAATCGGTTTGGGCCATTTTGAATCCCCGTAATAAGATAAATTTAGAAGCCGATCCCATCATCTTACTTTCAGGATGATATTTGTCGATATAATCGATCATGGTAAAAACCTGAATACCATCATAAATCCAGTTGTCTTTTCGGGCATCTAATTGCAAGCTGTTTTTTATAAAATTATTCAAATAGGTTTTTAAAAACTTTATTTCGAATATAAAATCGGAATGGAAAGGTCGCATGAATTTAGGCAGTTGATTCAGTCCATAAAATGGATTTTTTTCATAATCAGCTTCCGAAATGATTATTTTATCAAACGGATATTTTCCAATTTGGTTACTGCTAAAATCAACAATTTGTTTAATAATTGCTGTTTTTAATGAGTCTTTGAATTTTCCAGAATTGATATTGGTTAGGACTTCTAAATCTCCAATTTTATAACTTTTATAAGTGGGGTCTTTTTCAATAATGAGGCTAAAATCAGGAATGTTTTTGCCCGTTAAAGTGTAGGTTGTTTCAGCGCCAGTTTGGGTGGAGTCGCTAACATTAAGATCGGTAACCAGTGTACTGCTTTTTGGTATTTTAAAATGAATGTCAAAATCAGAAACAGCATTGGCAATATCATCTAAGTTTTCATTACTGTATTTAATAAATTGATGATCTTCATAACGAGCAGGAGTCAGGAACCAGTTTTTTAGGTTTATGCTTTTATCGTCCGAGTAGCCGTATTTAGTAAATCGATCACTCGGTATTTTACTGGCATAGGAAAGGTGTAAAGTGATTTTTTGGTTGGGTTCCAGTTTTTTGCTTAATGCGAGCTCAATATAATCAGGATGTCTCTTAGTTCGATCCCAAAGTAGGACGTTTTTGTTTTGGTCTTCAATTATCAAATTGATTGTTCCTCCTCGTTCTTCTACCGTAGCAAAATGAAAGTGATTGTAAAACTCATCCGAAAAACGCTTACCCAAAGGACTTTCTTTGTCGGAGAAAGCATTATTCCAATCATTCAAAACGATAGAAGACAGAGTATCATTGCTTGTATTGTAATACGTGATTTCTTGATGAACAAACAAGGTCTTGGCATCCATATTTACGTCAACAGACATTTGAGAGTGATGCTGTGCGTATTGTTTTTGTGAAACTAACAAAACAATAAGAAATAAGGTGATTTTACCGTAAGTTTTCAATCTGGGGGCTTATAAGATTACTTAAAAGTATAAAACTAATACAATTTACAAATAATTAAGAAAAGTTCAGTATTAAATAGGTCAAAATACGTAAAAAAAAAGAGCCGTTTTGGGAACGGCTCTTAGAATTTTAAAAATTAGGACTTAAATCGTATTTCTTATAGAAATTATCCAAAACAGCCACTACCTCGTCTTCGGTGTCTACTAACTTGAATAAGTTCAAATCGTCGGCACTTACCGTATGTTCTCTTTCAACTAATACTGCTTTTACCCAATCAATCAATCCAGACCAAAAACTAGTTCCTACTAATATAATCGGGAACTTACCTATTTTTTTGGTCTGAATTAAGGTAATGGCCTCAAATAATTCATCCATAGTTCCAAAACCTCCCGGCATGACCACAAAACCTTGCGAGTATTTTACAAACATTACTTTTCGAACAAAGAAATAATCAAAGTTCAAGTTTTTATCTCTGTCGATATACGGGTTAAAATGCTGTTCAAAAGGCAATTCGATGTTCAATCCCACCGAGGTTCCACCGCCTAAATGCGCCCCTTTGTTACCCGCTTCCATAATTCCGGGACCACCACCAGTAATTACACCATAACCTGCTTTACTTATTTTGTAAGCAATTTTCTCGGCTAGTAAATAATAATGATCCTCCGGTTTTATCCTTGCCGAACCAAAAATAGTCACACAAGGCCCAATACGACTCATTGAATCATATCCATTCACAAACTCGGCCATAATTTTAAAAATCGCCCAACTATCATTGGTTTTAATATCATTCCAAGTTTTTTGTTTCAGTTTGTCTTGGATTATTCTATCCTCGTCGTTGTCAAAATCTTCTAATCTCATATTGTATCTTATTATATTTTATTTAACCCTGAGCGAAGTCGAAGGGGAGCTATTTACTTCGTCAGTTCGCTTCGCTCGTGTCCAGCTATCCGCTTGTATCTTTATATGGTGAAGAAAAATCACCTTATAAAGGATACCGCTTCACACGAGCGAAGCGAATTGGCTTAGCAATCTGGGCTAGGGCATCCGTTTTTAATTCAACTTTTTGTTTTAATTTAAAGAACTTATTTTCTTCGGGTTTTCCATATTTGAGGATTTCTACTAGTGTGAAAAACAGCAAAAATTTCAACATAAAATAGATCTTCATTAATAGAATAATGAACTAAAAATGGGAACTTTTTTATAACCATACAATGTACATCATCATAACGTTTACTGCATATATTTGGATTCTTTTTTAAAGAGTTAATTTGAGATTTAACCTGCTTTTGAAAACGAGAACCCAAACCTTTTAACTGATTATTGTACCAATCTGTAATTTCAAGAATATCTTGAAAAGCTTCTTCATCAATTTTAATTTTAAATTGAGGCATTAATCAACTAGCTTTTTTGATACTTCATCCCAATCTAGCATTCTGTTTGGGTTTGCTTTACTTTTTTGGATTCTATCATTAACTAATTGTTGATGCTCCATAGGAATCTCGGTATCGTTATCCCAAATGGCTTCATTAAGTTTTAATTTTTCAGAAGGAGACAATTGTTTTACAACATCCAAGAGTTGTTGGAAATTCAAATCGACTTTTAAACTCAAACTATTCATAGCGGTTAATTTTATATTAATCTAAGATAACTCTTTTTTCAAAAACTGTGCCGTATAGCTTTTTTTATTTTTTATAATTTCTTCGGGCGTTCCTTTGGCTACAAGCTGTCCACCGCCTTTACCACCTTCGGGGCCAATATCAATAATGTAATCGGCTAGTTTGATTACATCCATATTATGTTCTATAATCAAGATGGTATTGCCTTTGTCTACCAATTTGTTAATCACATCCATCAACACCCGAATGTCTTCAAAATGCAAACCCGTTGTTGGCTCATCGAGAATATAGAACGTATTTCCGGTGTCTTTTTTAGACAATTCACCTGCCAGTTTGATGCGTTGCGCTTCTCCGCCAGAAAGTGTGGTGCTTTGTTGACCAAGCGTGATATATCCCAAACCAACATCCTGAATCGTTTTTACTTTTCTGTAAATCTTCGGAATCATTTCAAAGAAAGGAACAGCTTCATCAACCGTCATATTCAATACATCCGAAATGGATTTTCCTTTATAACGAATCTCCAAGGTTTCTCTGTTAAAACGTTTTCCTTGACAAGTCTCGCATTCCACATACACATCGGGCAAGAAGTTCATTTCTATCGTTCGTACTCCGGAACCTTCGCAGGTTTCGCAGCGTCCGCCTTTTACATTAAAACTAAAACGTCCCGCTTTATATCCGCGAATCATACTTTCGGAAGTCATCGTAAACAAGTTTCGTATTTCGGTAAAAACTTCTGTATACGTTGCGGGATTCGAACGTGGTGTTCGTCCAATTGGACTTTGGTCAATATCAATCACTTTATCAATATGCTCCAAACCTTCAATCTTTTTATACGGCTTTGGAATTTTAACGCCATTAAAATAATAGGCATTCAAAATAGGGTAGAGGGTTTCATTAATCAATGTCGATTTTCCACTTCCCGAAACGCCCGTAACACAAATCATTTTACCCAAAGGCAAATCAATAGTGACGTTTTTTAGATTATTTCCTGTAGCTCCAGTTAGTTTTAGGAATTTTCCATTTCCCTCGCGTCGTTTTTCAGGTATTTCCAACTTCATTTTTCCATTCAAATACTGAGCAGTAATAGTGTTGGAAGCCAAAGTTTCGGCAGGAGTTCCAATACTGATGATTTCTCCACCATATTTTCCTGCTTTTGGACCAATATCAATTACATAATCGGCGCGTTCAATCATGTCTTTGTCGTGTTCTACCACGATAACCGAGTTGCCAAGGTCTCTTAATTGTTCCAAAGAATGAATCAGTTTGTCATTGTCTCTTTGGTGTAAACCAATGCTTGGTTCATCCAAAATATACAAAACACCCACCAATTGTGACCCAATTTGTGTCGCCAATCGGATGCGCTGCGCTTCACCACCCGAAAGTGATTTTGAACTTCGGCTTAAGGCCAAATAATCCAAACCTACATTCATCAAGAAAGCCAATCTATCTTTGATTTCTTTAATGACTTCGGTAGCGATTCGCTTTTGTTTATCAGATAAATGTTGGTCCAAATCTAGAAACCAAGCTGTCAAATCCGAAATATCCATATCGCACAATTCGGATATGCTTTTTTCATAAATTCTAAAATAATTCGCTTCTTTTTTCAAACGGGAACCTTCGCAAACAGGGCATTTTATTTCATCCATAAAGGCCGCAGCCCAACGCTTTATAGTAGTTGATCCGCTTTCGTCGTGTTGGTTTTTGATAAAATGGGCAATTCCTTCAAAGTCAATTTTATATTCTTTGGTAATACCTGCAGTTTTTGATTCAATACTGAATTTTTCTTTTCCACCATTCAAAATCATTTCCATCGCTTCCGCTGAAATACTTTCAATGGGATCCGTCAATTTAAAGTCATATTTCTCGCCTATAATTTCCAATTGCTTGAAAATCCAAGACGATTTGTATTCGCCCAAAGGCGCAAAACCACCCGCTTTAATCGATAATTTGGGGTTGGGTATAATCTTTTTGACATTGATTTGGTTTACCGTTCCCAATCCGTTGCAAGAATCACAAGCTCCTTTTGGGGAGTTGAAAGAAAATAAATTGGGTTCCGGATTCTGATACGATATTCCGGTTGTAGGACACATCAAATTCCGACTGAAATAACGAACTTCATTCGTGTCTTGGTCTAGAACCATCAATACATTATCGCCGTGATGCATGGCGGTGTTAATGCTTTCGGACAAACGTTTTTCGTTGTCTGGGGTATCGTCGATAACCATCCTGTCGACAACAATTTCAATATCGTGGGTTTTGTAACGGTCTAGTTTCATTCCGGAAACTAAATCCTGAATTTCGCCATTGACGCGTACTTTCAAAAATCCTTGTTTGGTAATTTGTTGAAAAAGCTCAGCATAATGTCCTTTTCTGGCTCGAATAACCGGAGCAAGAATGTTGATACGTTTTCCTGCAAAATCTTGAATAATCAAGTCTTTAATTTGATCATCCGAGTAGGATACCATTTTTTCGCCAGTATTATAACTGTAGGCATCGGCACCACGGGCATAAAGCAAACGCAGAAAATCATAAATTTCGGTAATGGTACCAACGGTAGAGCGCGGGCTTTTGCTGGTCGTTTTTTGTTCAATGGCAATAACAGGGGAGAGTCCGTCAATTTTATCGACATCGGGACGTTCCAATCCACCCAAAAACTGTCGTGCATAGGCCGAAAAAGTTTCTACATAACGGCGTTGTCCCTCGGCATAAATAGTGTCAAATGCCAATGAGGATTTTCCCGACCCCGAAAGACCTGTAATGACTACCAGTTTTTCTCTCGGAATGGAAACATCTATATTTTTAAGATTGTGAACGCGTGCACCTTGAACTTCAATCGTATTGTCTGTATCTAGCATAATTTTTGCAAAAAAGCAAAGTTACCATTTTGGTTGCTACTTTTTATAGAACAGTATGGAAGTTTGTGTTAAAAATTGAGCATAAAAAAAACGCTAACTCAAAGCTAGCGTTTTAAAATTTGATGAATTTTAAAAATTATTCTGCAACAAATTCTGCATATGTTTTAAGTACAAATGGTAAACTTTGTTCTTTAGCTTGTTTTAAATAAGTCGCTTCATTTTTAGATTTTAGTGTTTTGAATTCAGTCATAGCACTATCAAATCTTATTAGAATTGCTTCTTTATTTTCCATTTGGGATGCGGAAGGAGCTGTGAAATTACCAGCAATAGAAGCGTATAAATCTCCTAGTTTTTCTCTCAATTGAGGTTCAGCTGCTCCTACATAAGAGTCTCCTGTTGTAACAACCATTTTTGCTTTTAAAGTTTCAAAATCAGTTTTGATTTTTGTTCCTTGTTTGGCAAAACTTTTGTTTTTTACAATTATTTGGTCTAATAATTTTATGGTTTCATCTATCTCATAAACTGTATAAGCTAATTCTTCATTTTTATTAAAGAGTTCGCGAGTAGTTTCTTTTTGTTTTAAACGATCAGAAGCTGATATACTACTTTTAGGATCATTTAATACTTTTAAATCATGGGTATAGGTTTCTTTTCCTTTGGTCAATATCACTTTATAAGTGCCTTCTTGAACCCTTGGAGCTGTAAAACCAGAATAGGAAAGGGTTTTTCCTGCAGCAATCTTAGGGTTTTTCATGTTGTAATCCCAATTTACTACATTAATTCCTTTTTGTTTTCCTGCTGATAATGAAATGATTTTAGCACCTTTTTCATCCTGAATTTCAATATCCATTTTACCTAAAGTGTGTCTTTTTTTCAAATAATAAATGATTTGAGCACTAGTAGAAGGATTACGACCAACAAACTCTAATTCGGTAGCTGTTCCACCAAAACTAGATTCTTCTTCAATAATTGCGGGTTTTAAGTCAAAAAAATGTAGGTCTTTTGTAAGTATATCTTGATTTATTTGTCTTAGTGGAGTGATATCATCTAATATAATTATACCTCTACCATGAGTAGCCAAAATTAAATCGTTTGTTTTTTTACTCAATTCTATATAATGGACAGCTACATTTGGCATTTTGTTTGTAAAATGGGACCAATTGCTTCCACCATCAATAGTTATATACAACCCCTTTTCGGTTCCTAAAAACAATAAATTTTCATTTACAAAATCTTCTTGAATATTTCGGACAAAACCATCTACATCTGGAGTAATAATTGATTTCCATGTTGCTCCAAAATCAGTTGTTTTATAAGTATAAGGAGTGTAATCATTTTTGGCATGACCTTCAAAAACAGCATAAGCAGTTCCTTCTCCAAAAACACTAGCTTCAATATGATAACACCATGTATTTTTTGGTAAACCAATAATATTTGCAATTACATTAGTCCAAGATTTTCCTCCATCTTTTGTTACTTGTATGTTTCCATCATCAGTACCAGCCCAAATAACATTTTCGTTCTTTGGAGATTCAGCAATTGTAAAAATGGTACAGTGCTTTTCGGCTCCCGAATTGTCAACAGAAAGTCCTCCTGATTTTTCAGTATTGTATTTTAAAGGATCATTAGTAGTTAAATCGGGTGAAATTTTGGTCCAAGTTCGTCCCATATCTTCTGATTTATGTACAAACTGACTCCCCATATAAAATCGATCCGCTTGTTTTTTACTGATTTCCATTGGAGCATTCCAGTTAAAACGCAATTTTGGATCTCCTTTCACTGCAAGGGGTTGAATTGTGATTAGCTCTTTTGTATCGGTATTAAAACGCCAAACATTTTCGGCACCTTGCATTTCGCTATAAATAATGTTTTTAGTAGGGTGTTTGATTACTCTAAAACCATCTCCTTGACCAATTCGTGTCCAATCTCTAGATTCTATACCACCCGGACTTTTGGTAGGTCCGTACCAAGATCCATTATCTTGTAAACCTCCATAAACATTATACGGTTCTTTGTCATCTATACTAACATGATAAAATTGTGAAACTGGAATATTACTTACCATTTCCATAGTACTACCACCATCCCAACTTCTGTAAACACCTCCGTCAGTTCCGCAAAACATTCTATTGCTGTCTAAATTATCAAAAGAAATATCATGTATGTCGGCGTGCATGTATCCTAAGTTTTTGAACGTTTTACCACCGTCTCTACTTATAGAACCACTCAAGCCTCCTTTTACAACAATGTCTGGATTTCTAGGATCAACAACTATTCTAGAAAAATAGAAAGGCCTAACTACTAATCCAAAATCACTATTTAGGTGTTTCCAATTGGCACCAGCATCATCAGAACGATACAATCCATTTAATTCTGGTTTTTCAGTTTCTAATACTGAATATAAAATATTTGAATTTGAAGGTGCTACAGCAATTGCAATTCTACCCAATTTTCCAACTGGAAATCCTGTATGAATTTTGCTCCAAGATTTCCCACCATCAATAGATTTATACAAAGCAGAATTAGATCCTCCTGAGCTAAAAGACCATCCTGATCTTCTGAATTCCCAAAAGGAAGCGTACATTATATTGGTGTTTTTTGGATCAACAATTAAATCAGAACAACCCGTTTTATTGTCAACAAAAAACACTTTGTTCCAGGTAGTTCCACCATCTGTTGTTTTGTAGATCCCTCTTTCGTCGCTATCACCCCAAAGTGCTCCAAGTACACCAACCCAAACAATATCACTGTTTTTAGGATCTATTATAATGGAACTAATTCGATCGGATTTTGGCAATCCCATATTTTTCCAGTTTTGCCCTCCATCTGTCGATTTATAAATACCATCTCCCATTGAAACGCTATTTCTCGTCCAAGTTTCCCCTGTACCTACCCAAATGTTTTGGTCTGGTTTAGAAGGGTCTATTGCAATGCAACCTATAGATTGGATATGTTCGTCAAAAATGGGGTTGAATGAGGCTCCTCCGTCATTACTTTTCCAAACACCACCACCAGCTGTGGCTGTGTACATAATTTTATTGTTTGTAGGATGCATCTCTAAGTCAGTAATTCGACCGCTCATTAGTGCAGGGCCAATGTGTCTGGCTTTCATGTCACCAAACAATTCTTTTCCTTTCAAAACAATTTTTTCTTGAGCAAATAGGGTTGTTACAGATAGTAATCCAATGCAAGCAACCAGAAGTCCTGTTTTTTTCATAACTAAATTTTAAAAAAAAATCCTTATCTATAAAATAAGGATTTTAATGATTTTTGAAGGTTTTTATTGTACTGGAAAAGCAAATGCTTTTGCGTCTACCGTTGGGTTAAGTGTTATTTTTTTAATTTTCATTTCTTGACCTCCTTGATTCATTGAGAAAGGAAAATAAAGACCTTCAACTTCTTGATAGTCACTCATTGTAGATGCTGATTTTTGCCCTTTTGATGGTCCTTGTTTAATTTCAGATTCTGTTGCAATTGGCAGGTTGTTTTCGGTTTCAAAAAAGTAATAGGTAATATCATCTGCTTTTACTCCATCAACAGTGATTGGTTTTTTTGTGAACTTTACTTTAAAACATTCTGTTCCTTCTTTGGTTTCTTTACCTACAAATTCAGCAGCATATCCTTTTGCTTTGTAGTCTAACATCGCATCGGGGAAATCATTATTATTAAGTTTTGAATTTGCTGTAGTTTCAGCGTCAGATTTTTCAGCTTTCATAGTCATGAAACTGGTACTCCAAACTGTTTCTCCATCAGAAGCCATTTGAGTAATTTCTTTTCCTTGTAAATTGATTTTTACATACATTTTACCGCCAGTTTGTTGTATAAATTCAACTGGAATTTCCATCCCTTGTGCATTTATAACCATATCCATTTTTATTCCTTTTAATGCTTTTAGTTTTTCTGCACCACCTATTGTAGTAATATATTTTGATATAATTTCATCTGCAGTTTGAGCAAATGCTCCAGAATTTGTTCCTAAAACAAAAAGGAAAATTAATGATGATTTTAGTGCTTTCATAAGTTTTTATTTGGTTAAATTGTTTTGTAAAAAAAGTTAGTCTTTTAGGTAGTAAAATTGTTACAGTATTCTTTTGCTATTTTTTAAGAAAAAATAAAATTTATTCCGTTTAATTTTTTGAATAATCCATATAATATCAATTTCCGGTCAATAATCTATTCTATCGTCATTGATCTTAACTTGGTTCTATAGGCCTCGAGTGCTATAGATTTCGAGATAAAGCCGTAATAGATACCGTTTTTGAGTACAGGCAGGAATGATACTCTTGTTTTTTCAAATTTATCCATTACAATTTCCATGCTATCGGTAGGGTATATAATGTCAATTGAAGTTTTCATTATTTCTTTTACCAAAGTGTATTTTACTCGATATGGATTAAAAATAATTTCTCGGATGTCATTAAAATGGACTATCCCTAGGAGTTGTTTTTCTTTGTTGACTACTGCGAAAATCACTTGATTCGAATGGGAAATCAGATCAACTAATTTTTCTAAATTTTCATCAGCAGAAATGGTTAGATAATCCGTTTGGATAATGGTATTGGTGTCTAATGTAGAAAGGACATTCGTGTCTTTATTACTCGTAAAAGCATGTCCTTTTCGGGCTAAACTTTTTACATCCAAAGAATGTTTTTCAAACGATTTTGAAATAGCAAAACTAATGGATGAGACAATCATAAGAGGAATCATTAATCCATAACCTCCAGTGATTTCGGCGATCAAAAATATGGCGGTCATAGGCGCATGAAACAATCCGCTTAATATTCCGGCCATACCGACCATAGTAAAATTACTTACGGGTAATTTGGTTAAGCCCGTTAAGTTTAAAAATTTAGAAAAGAAAAAACCAACATAAGAGCCTAAAAATAGGGAAGGGGCAAAATTCCCACCGTTTCCGCCACTTCCTAAAGTGATTCCGGTGGCAAACGCTTTTAGCATAAAAGAGCAACCTACAAAAGCAAGCAAAGCCCAATTGTTATTTCTAAAATCACTGAAAAGGGTGTTTTCCAATAATTGCCCTGGGTCGCTCTCTGATAAGGTTTTGATACTTTCATACCCTTCTCCAAAAAGCGTTGGGAAAATAAAGATTAAAAGTGCTAAAATGGATGCGCCAAAAAAAGCTTTTTTATAGGGGGAAATTTTGATTCGGCTAAAAAAATGTTCTGTTTTTTGAAAATTTCTGGCATAAAAAATAGCCACGAATCCAGTAAGAATGCCTAAAAGAATGTAATAAGGGATGTTATGGTAATTAAAGGTTTGTCTCCCTGTAAAATTCAACAAAATGGTTTCGTCTAAAACCATTGCAGAAACTAATGCTCCTGTTGCTGCAGCAATCATGATAGGAGTAAATGCCGAAATACTAACATCTACAAGTAATACTTCTATGGCAAACAAAACTCCTGCAATAGGAGCGTTAAATGCAGCTGCTATTCCTGCTGCAACTCCACAACCAATGAGTAATGTTCTGTCTTTGTAGTTTAAACTGTATTTTTGGGCATAATTGGATCCAAAAGCAGCTCCCGTAATTACAATTGGACTCTCAAGTCCCGCAGAACCACCAAGCCCAACGGTAAGTGAACTTGTTGCTATTTGGGCATACATTTGTTTCCTTGGAATGATACTTGCCTTTTTTGCTACTGCATACAAAATTTGAGAAGTTCCTTTTTCAATTGTGCCTCCCAAAAACCTTTTTACTACAAACACTGTAAGCATAATACCAATTACGGGTAACATTATTTTAAGTAATCCAACCTTAAAAAAGTTGACATGAAAGTTCACATAAGTGGCAAATCTAAAAACCCAGTGTGCAAATGTTTTTAAAACTATTACGGCAAATGCTGATGAAATACCTACCAAAACACTGGATAAGAAAATAAACTGTTTATTGGTTAATTTATCTTGAGCCCAAACAACTAGGTATTCGAGTTTATTGATGATTTTTGTGATCATTTTGTATTTGAAAAGAAGGCTAATTTAATAAAATTATTTAGTTTAACTTAGATTTTTCAAGGCTTCTTTTTTGCTTAGAGGCATTAAAACTGTTTGGGCAACAAAACTCCGTACGGCTTTAGGATTTGTTTTTGCATATTCCCTTAACGCCCAGCCAATGGCTTTTTGTATGAAAAATTCGGTTGACATTTTGTGTTTCTCACAGACCAATTTTAATACATCAAAATTTGTTCTATCTTTATAACTCAACTGAAAAAGAATGGCAGATCGATTAAGCCACATGTTTTCGGAAGAGGAGAATTTTAAAATCACGGAATCCGTTTCTCCAGGGAATTGCAATAAATAGTTTCCCAATAGATATTTGGCCAGAAATCGACGTTATCCCACCATGAGTTAGTAATAATTAATTTTTCGATAAGTTGAATATCCTCTTTTATGTATTTTCTGTTTAGTTCTTGTATCAGAATTTCAACGGCACAATAGTGAAATTCCCGCTGCTGTTTTTGAAATAATTCTAGGGCAATTTCTCTGACGTTTAGAGAAACTTCCTGCTGATTTGCTTTCCATAATTTTTTTAAAATTTGTCTTCTGTCATTTGTTTTTATTCCAAAAAAAGGAAAAAGATTTCTCATGTATTTTGACATGGCAACAGCATTCTCGACATTACTATTATATTTAAATGTTTTTTCTAAGGAGGATATAAAATTCATATAATAAAAAAATCAATGTCAATATCAATGTCAATGGCAATGACAATAGGGAAAAAATCTACAATCTAAAACCCCACCGCTTTATTATCGGCTCTTTTATCAGCTCCTCCTTCTAGTTTTCCATTTGGAAGCATCAGTATCGCATCAACTTGGCCAATGATTTGATTGTTTTTCTCATTGATGATATATTCTTTCTTTTTTAAATCTTCGAGTAATGATTTTGTAAAGGAATTGGGTTCAAAAACAACTTCATCAGGCAACCATTGATGATGAAAACGAGGAGCATTGACTGCTTCTTGCATACTCAAATTAAACTCATAGACATTCAAAATCGTTTGCAAAACCGAAGTAATAATAGTTGATCCTCCTGGAGTTCCAACGACCATAAAAAGTTTTCCGTTTTTCTCAACGATAGTTGGTGACATAGAACTCAACATCCTTTTTTGAGGAGCAATACTATTGGCTTCAGTTCCTGTAAGTCCATATAAATTGGGTACTCCCGGTTTGGCACTAAAATCATCCATTTGGTTGTTTAAAAAGAAACCCAATTCATCACAATAAATTTTCGAACCATAATTGTCATTTAAAGTTGTAGTGACTGAAACTGCGTTACCCTCAGCATCTACAATCGAATAATGAGTAGTTTGCTTGCTCTCGTAACCTTGAATTGCACCATGAGCAATATCGGCCGATTTTGTGGCTTTATCGAATGAAAAATCACTCATTCTGTTTTTTAAATAAGTTGGATCTTGCATTTCTTTCAATGGAAGTTTTACAAAATCAGGATCTCCCAAGAAATAGTTTCTATCTGCATAGGCTCTTCTTTCGGCCTCAGTAATTACCTGAATGGCTTTCGTACTATTATGTCCCATTTCGGCGAGATCATAAGGTTCAATCATTTTCATAATTTGATTCAAACAGATTCCGCCACTACTTGGGGGTGACATAGAAATAATCTTTAGATCTTTGTAATTAAAAGTGATTGGAGTTCTCCATTTCGCTTGGTATGTTGCTAAATCTTCGAGAGTTATAATTCCCCCTTTTTTGTTTAAAAATGAAACTAATTTTTGTCCAGTTTCCCCTTTATAAAATTCAGCTGCACCATTTTTTGAAATTCGCTTCAAGGTTTCAGCCAAAGCTAAATACTTGATGGTATCATTTACTTTATACACTTTCGAAAATAGACTATTGGGTCCATTTGCTTTTATAATCAAAGCTCTATGCTCTGCTAAATTCTGTGCCTGATATTGAGTAACGACCACACCTCTTTCCGCTAAAGCAATGATAGGTTTTAGAATCTCACTTATAGGTAAGGAACCATATTTTCTATGTACTTCAAATACACCGGCAATTGTTCCTGGAATCCCAGAAGCCAAAGCGGTTTCAGTACTTTTTCCCTCTATAACATTTCCTTTTTCATCGAGATACATGTCTTTTGATGCTGACAATGGTGCTTTTTCTCTGTAATCCAAAGCTCCTGTTTCTCCATTGGCTTTTCTAAAAACCATAAATCCTCCGCCTCCAATATTTCCTGCTTGAGGATGGCTTACCGCCAAAGCCAATTCTGTGGCAACCATGGCATCAAAGGCATTCCCGCCTTTTTTTAAGATTTCTGTTCCAATTTTGGAAGCTTCTTCCCGTGCCGAAACCACCATAGCTTTAGACGTTACTAAACCTGTAGGTTCGACTATTTTTTCATTCGATTTACAGCTTAAAAAAAGGACTGTAAGTAGTAGGATGTATTTTCTCATAGCGTTATTAATTTTTGATGGGATTGTTCTTTTAAATCTTTAAAAAAAGTGGTAAACTCTTGTTCAAAATCGGTATAGTATTCAATAAGTTCATGGGTGGCAAACCGCATTTTCGACTCATTTTTGGTTCGGCTGTCCATCTGGGTTAAAATTCTATTAATCCCTTCTGTGGTTTGGTAACTCACTAACCAATTTTGATTAATCATATAAGGCATCATTCCTTTGGTTCTTTCGGATAAAAACTCATAATTGTCCTGCAATGATTGGTAAAAACGGGCAACATATAATTCTAAATTTTCATCGGAATAGTGATTCCAATTTTTTGCCAAAAAATGATCGTAAAATACATCTACAATTACTCCAGCATAGTGATGGTATTTTTCGTGTAACCGTTTGGTGCTTTTTCTAAAAACAAGATGTGCATCCGTATAAGTATCTATAAATCGATGCAAAATAATTCCTTTTTGAATTTCTAAAGGATAACCTTCAAAATGTTTTCCACGAATACCATCGGCCATAAAGTTTCCGATTTTTATCAAATCATTGTCTCCTGATAAATAAATGTGAGCTAGGAAATTCATTCAGTAAGTTATGAGTTTAGGAAGTTGAGAAAGTTTAGGTTTTGTAAATTTAGAAAATACTTTGAATAAACCCATTATGCAATTGTTTAAGTTTAATTATATTTGCTTTCAAATAATCTAAACCTTCTAAACTCATAAACTTTTAAACATAAATTAAATGACTTTAATAAAATCAATATCTGGAATTCGAGGAACCATAGGTGGGAAAGTTGGGGACAATTTGACTCCGGTAGATGCCGTAAAATTTGCTTCGGCGTATGGAACATGGCTGAAAGAATATTCAAAAAAAGACAAGCTAACCGTTGTTGTAGGTCGTGATGCCCGTATTTCTGGGCCTATGATTCACAATTTGGTTATAAACACACTTATAGGTCTTGGAATCGATGTAATTGATTTAGGGCTTTCTACAACACCAACTGTTGAAGTTGCGGTTCCATTGGAAAAAGCGGATGGTGGTATTATTCTAACGGCTTCTCATAATCCAAAACAATGGAATGCCTTGAAATTATTGAATGAAAAAGGAGAGTTTTTGAATGGTGCTGAAGGAGAAAAAATTCTTCAAATTGCCGAGGATGAAGCTTTCGATTTCTCGGATGTAGATAATTTAGGCGAAATTACTCAAAATGATGCCTACATGGATATTCATATCGATGAAGTATTGAACTTGCCGTTAGTTGATGTTGAAGCCGTAAAAGCAGCCAAGTTTAAAGTAGTTGTTGATGGTGTAAATTCATCAGGAGGAATTATTATTCCAAAATTATTGGAGTTGATGGGTGTTGAAGTGGTAAAATTATACTGTGAACCTAACGGGCATTTTCCTCATAATCCAGAACCTTTAAAAGAACACTTAACCGATATTTCTGAGTTAGTAGTTAAAGAAAAAGCGCATTTAGGTGTTGTTGTAGATCCAGATGTAGATCGTTTGGCTTTTATTTGTGAAGATGGAGAAATGTTTGGCGAAGAATATACTTTGGTAGCTTGTGCTGATTATGTTTTGAGTAAAACTTCTGGAAATACAGTTTCTAATATGTCATCTTCCCGTGCCTTGCGGGATGTAACGAACAAACACAACGGAACTTACGAAGCGAGTGCTGTAGGTGAAGTAAATGTAGTGGAATTGATGAAAAAGAACAATGCCATCATTGGAGGAGAAGGTAATGGCGGAATCATTTACCCAGAATCACATTATGGTCGTGACAGTATGGTAGGTGTGGCTTTGTTTTTGACACATTTGGCCAACAAAAAAATGTCGGTTTCGGCTTTGCGTGCTTCGTATCCCGAATATTATATGAGTAAAAACAAAATTGAATTGACACCACAAATAGATGTTGATGCGATTCTTGTTGCTATGACTGAAAAATACAAAAATGAAGATATTACCACTATCGATGGAGTTAAAATTGACTTTGCCGAAAACTGGGTGCATTTAAGAAAATCAAACACCGAACCAATTATTCGTATCTATACGGAAGCATCTAGTCAACAACTGGCAGATGATTTGGCTTTGCGAATTATTGACGAGATAAAGGCTGTGGCTGGGATTTAGAACCACTTTTTTATAGAAATAACACCTTCAGAGTTCAAAACTCTGAAGGGGTTTTGTTTTAGAACGAAAGATTGGGATTCTTTTGGAGATATTGTTTTCGCTATAAACAAAGTTCACTGAAGTCCTATGAAAATAGACGTAAAGTGAAATAATCGGGGCTCATCTCTTTGACGAAGTTAAAAATATGAAATGTATCTTTGAAATACAACAATTGATAGGCAAAACGGAATGGCCAAATTCTATCACCATGCCCGCCACATTATTAAGTATCATGTCAATGCTAATTCAGATGATGTTTCCATAACGTATGGAACTGAAATGATTAAACTTCAACAATCGTAATTTGCTGCTCATATTTTTGTAAATTTACTTGTAAAAACTTGTAAATCAAATAAAAAGGTCATGAGAAAAATTTTAATATTCATCGTGGTTATATTTATTTTTTCCTGTAAAAAAGAGCCTCAAAAAAATGAGGATGCAGTAATTAACCAAGCTAAAAAATCCTCTTACGGGTGTGCGCCACAAACCACTGATTCGGACTGGTATTTAACTAACAGTAAAGCTCCGATTTTTAAAGGGCTCGATGTTATTGATTATCCGATAACCACCAAAAATGCTCAAGCCCAGAAGTATTTCAATCAAGGATTGGCTCTTGCCTATGGCTTCAACCATGCCGAAGCGGCGCGTTCTTTTTACTATGCGACAAAACTGGATCCTGAATGTGCCATGTGTTATTGGGGATTTGCTTATGTTCTTGGTCCAAATTATAATGCAGGAATGGAACCGGACAATTACGAAAGAGCCTATAAGGCCATCCAAAAAGCAATAACGCTTTTAGATAAAAATTCTAAAAAGGAGAAAGCATTAATAAATGCATTGGCTAAAAGATATGTTGCAGAACCCATTGAAGATAGAAGCAGTTTGGATATTGCCTATGCTGCCGCGATGAAGAATGTAAATAATCAGTTTTCAGAAGATACCAACATCAATGCACTGTATGCGGAATCTATCATGGATTTACATCCTTGGGATTTATACGAAAAAGACGGAACGTCAAAGAAATGGACACCGGAAATCGTTTCCATATTGGAAAAAATATTAAAAAAGGATCCCAAACATATTGGGGCAAACCATTTTTATATACATGCCGTAGAGGCATCAAACACTCCGGAGCGAGGCAATAATTCGGCAAAAGCCTTTGATGACGGATTGGTTCCGGGTGCCGGGCATTTGGTTCATATGCCCTCACATATTTACATTAGAACCGGTGAATATCATAAAGGCACAATGGCCAACATTAATGCCGTAAAAGTGGACAGTAACTATGTCACCATGTGTCATGCGCAAGGTGCTTATCCTTTGGCCTATTATCCGCACAATTACCATTTCATGGCCGGGACAGCAACGTTAGAAGGCAATAGCAAATGGGCAATGATAGGCGCCAATCAGGTGTCGAAACATGTTCATCCGAAGACCATGACGGAACCTGGCTGGGGAACGCTTCAACATTATTATGTGATTCCCTATTATGTCGCGGTTAAGTTTGGGAAATGGGATGACATTCTTAAAATGAAATTGGTTACCGACACTTTAAAATACCCCGTTGCCGTTGCGCATTATGCAAGAGGCATGGCTTATTTGGGGAAAAATGATCTAAAAAAAGCCAAGCAGGAACTGCTTCAACTCGAAGTAATAGCCAAAGATAAAAAACTGGAACAAATAACAATTTGGGAATTAAATTCTGTTTCCACTTTACTACAAATAGCCAAACGGGTTTTGAAGGCCGAAATAGCTGCAAGTGAAAAAAATTACAATCAAAGTATCGCATTGCTAAAAGAAGCGGTTGGGATTGAGGACTCCCTAAATTATAACGAACCGCCGGATTGGTTCTTTTCCGTGAGACACCATCTGGGTGCGGTACAAATAGAAGCTGGAAAATATCAGGATGCCGTAAAAACGCTTGAAGCCGATTTAATGCGATTGCCAAAAAACGGATGGGCGCATCACGGACTCCAACTTGCCTATGAAAAAATGAATAATAAAACAAAAGCCAAAGAGATTGAAAAACTTATAGAAAAAAGCTGGGCGACCGCCGACATAAAAATCACAACATCTAGGATAAAATAATAAAAATTCAAGCAGGCACAATAAACAAACGACCTCATTTTCAATTCAACAAAAAAAGAGTAAATTTGCCTCAAACACAATTGATAATGACTACAACCGAATCAACAACACAGTTAGAGCTATACTTTCAACAATTTCGCAACAACATAATAGGAATCAACCAAACGTTTGAATCACCTTACGGTTCACAAAAAATTATCTATACCGATTGGACGGCCAGTGGTCGTTTGTATCGTCCTATCGAAGAAAAGCTGATGAATGAGTTTGGTCCTTTTGTGGCCAATACCCATACGGAAACTACTGTTTCTGGTACGGCTATGACCAAATCCTATCACCATGCCCGTCACATTATCAAGCATCATGTCAATGCCAATTCAGATGACGTTTTGATAACCGATGGAACCGGAATGACTGGTGTAGTCAATAAATTTCAAAGAATTTTGGGATTAAAAGTGCCTGAAAATTTAAAAGACTTTATTGCTATTCCAGCTGATAAAAAACCAATCGTTTTTATTTCGCATATGGAGCATCATTCTAATCAAACCTCTTGGTTAGAAACGATTGCCGATGTAGAAGTGATTCCTTCAACAGAAGATGGTCTTTTTAGTTTAGAAAACCTCACTGTTTTATTGGATAAATATAAAGATAGAACCTATAAGATTGCCTCGATAACTTCGTGTTCGAATGTAACGGGAATTAGAACGCCGTATCATCAAGCAGCCAAACTGATGCACCAAAATAACGGGGTTTGCTTCGTAGATTTTGCCTGTTCAGGTCCTTATGTGGAAATTGACATGCATCCCGAAGATTCAGAATCGTATTTGGATGCTATTTTCTTTTCGCCACACAAATTTCTTGGTGGGCCTGGAACTTCTGGGGTTTTGGTTTTTAATAAAAAATTATACCACAATATGGTTCCGGATTGTCCTGGAGGAGGAACTGTGTCTTGGACAAATCCTTGGGGAGAACATAAATACATCGATGATATAGAAGATAGGGAAGACGGAGGTACTCCTGGTTTTCTTCAAGTAATCAAAACGGCATTGGCGATTCAGTTGAAGGAGCAAATGGGTATTGAAAATATTTTGAAACGAGAACACGAAATTGTGAATTATGTTTTTGAATCATTAGAAAATATTTCCAATATAAAAATTCTTGCGGGTCAACATCACGATAGATTAGGGGTGATTTCTTTCTTTATAGAAGATTTACACTTTAATTTGGGTGTGAAATTATTGAATGATAAATTCGGAATCCAAACCCGTGGCGGTTGTAGTTGTGCGGGTACGTACGGTCATTTTTTATTGCATGTAGATCAGGAAACATCGCATCGATTGATAGACGAAATTACCTTGGGTGATTTAATTGGAAAGCCAGGTTGGATTAGAATGTCGATTCATCCTACTACGACATCAGCTGAAATAGAATACGTTTGCAACGGCATCAAAGCTTTGGCCGAAAATCATAAAACTTGGGCCCTAGATTACAATTACAATAAGGATACCAATGAATTTGTGCATAATAAAGCGCAGTCATTAGAAGATGAACTGGTGAAGAATTGGTTTTCTTTATGAGGATCTAAATACTAAGTTGCCAAGCACTAAGATTCTAAGTCGCTAAGAAATAAAAAACACCTTTTCAGAAATTTTATCTTGAAAAGGTGTTTTTTATGTTTAATCTGCAATCTGCTATCTCCTGAATTTCCATCTTTTATGCGTCCATAAATAATATTCTGGAGCTTCGTAGATTTGTTTTTCCAAAAGTTTTACGAATTGGTCCGTAAGATCATAGTTTGGAACTTCTATTGGATTCTCTGAAAGAATTTCGAGAGTCGCTTCATAATGTCCACGTTTTACTTTTTTTGTATTCAGATAAACTAAAGCCATATTGTATCGCTTGGATAGCATTTCTGCACCCGTATGGACGGGAACTTCTATTCCCATAAATTTTGTCCAGTGATATGCTGAGTTTAACCTAGGAGACTGGTCACTTGCAAAACCGTATAAAGACAACACATTGTTTTTAGTGTTTTCAATTATAGTAGGAATTGTTTGTTTGGTAGTGATTAATTTCGCATTGAATTTAGAACGTATTTTATGAACTAATTTATCGAAATATGGATTTCTAAGTTGCTTGTAAATTCCGTGGGCAATAAAATCAGAATAGTAATTCATGGATATGATCCATTCGTAACTGCCGTAATGAGAGCAGATTACAGCGATGCTTTTTTCTTGTTTTTCAAGTTCTTTATAAACTTCGATATTTTTGAAAACAAACCTTTTGCAAATTTCATCTTTAGAAATGTTCATTGTTTTTATCATTTCAAGAAACATATCACACATATGTTGGTAGAATTTTTTCTCGATGATTAATCGCTCTTTGTCTGATAAATGAGGTAGGGCCAAGGCAAGGTTTTTACGAACTGTCCTTTTTCGATAGCGAACTATTCGGTAAACTATTATGTAAACAAAATCGGAAAAGAAATATAATATTCGAAAAGGAAGCATCGAAATTATCCAAATGAGTGGGTATACTAGTAAATAGACAAGGTATTGCATGTATTCAAAAATTTATGCAAATATAATTAAATATTTAATTTTCGAATTGGCTGTAATTTGAGAATTATTGTTTTGGCTGTATTTTTTCAGGCTATTTCTTGTGTTTCCATCGCTTATGAGTCCATAAATAATATTCTGGTGCCTCATAGATTTGCTTTTCAACCAATTTTAGGAATTGATCAGTTAGTTCATAATTTGGAACTTCACTGCTGTTTTCTGAAAGTAGTTCAATGGAGGCTTCATAATACCCCCTTTTTATTTTCTTGGTTTGCAAGAACACAACATTCATATTGTATCTTTTAGCCAGCATTTCGGCTCCAGTATGTACGGGAACTTCAATGCCCATGAATTTTGCATAATGAAAAGCGGTGTTTGCTTTCGGGGATTGGTCGCTTGCAAAGCCGTAAACGGATAATATGTTGTTGTTGTTGTTATTAATTATTGTTGGTATTGTTTCTTTGGTAGTAATAAGGATTGCTTTAAATTTGGATCGAATTTTATGGACTAATTTGTCAAAATAATCATTGCTTATTTTTTTGTAAATACCATAGCTTTTATATTTCGAGTGATAATTCAGTGAAATAGCCCATTCGTAGCTGGCATAATGGGCGCACATAATAGCAATACTTTTTTCTTTTTTTTCTATTTCTTTATAAACTTCTATGTTCTTAAAAACGTATCTTTTGCATATTTCTTCTTTAGAGATAGTCATTGTTTTTATCATTTCCAGAAATAAATCACACAGATGATGGTAGAATTTTTTTTCTATAATGTATCGCTCTTTTTCTGACAAATGAGTTAAAGTCAGAGCCATATTTTCCCTAACTGTTTTTGTTCGATAACCGATGATGTGGTATACTATGATAAAAATAAAATCCGATAAAAGATAGAGTAATGGAAAGGGAAGTATTGAAATACACCATAAAAAAGGGTATGTAATCAGATAAATAATGTATTTCATATGTAGATAATATTGTTTTTGTTGGAATATGGTATCGCTAAATCTTCATAGGCGTTTGCGACAACTGTTGTTATGGCGATTTCATATTTTTAGTTTCGCCAAATATAGAGTAATAAAAACTAAATCGTATAGTTTATGATTTCTTTGTCATTAGAAATTATAATATTAATTAGATTTACACTAAAATTTAAAAACCTACATTTTATGAATATCATTTTGATTGGGATTATTGTTGCTAATGTACTTATAAGTTATAAAGGATTTAATGATTTTTCTTTTTTTAGAAAGTATGAATTTCATGTAGGGAGTATTCGGGCTGGAGAGCATATTAGAATGATTTCTTCGGGATTTCTGCATGTTGATATGGCTCATTTGGTATTTAATATGCTGACACTCTATTTTTTTGCTCCCGTAGTTATTAGTTATTTGGGTGTTTTTTCATTTGTATTGGTCTATTTCGGAAGCTTAATCTTCGGTAGTTTATTGACGATGTTATTTCATAAAGATGATTATAATTATCGTGCAGTAGGGGCATCGGGAGCAGTAACAGGTGTATTGTATTCAGCTATTTTATTGCGTCCCGATATGATGTTGGGATTGTTTTTTGTTATACCAATTCCAGCATACTTATTTGGAATCCTATATTTGTTGTATTCTATCTATGGAATGAGAGCCAAGAATGATAATATTGGCCATACCGCTCATTTTGGAGGGGCTATGGGTGGTTATTTAATCACACTTCTGAGTAATCCTCAATTACTGGAAGAGCATACTTTAATGGTCGTGCTTTTGGCTATTCCGATAGTGATTCTTTTCGGGATGGAAAAAATGGGAAAAATTTAAAATTCAAATTAAACCAATTCAAATCAATTCAAATCAATAATTATGAAAAAAGTAGTGGTATTAATCGCTTGTCTATTTACAGTTTTGACTTACGGTCAAGAAACAAAACAAATTCCACAGATAAATGTGTCTGGAGAAGGAAAAGTAAAAGTAACTCCCGATCAGGCATTAATTTTGGCAACAGTAGAAACAAAGGGGAATAATAGTAAAGAGGTAAAAAAACTGAATGACCAACAAATGGAAACGGTTTTAAAGCTGGTTAAGAGTATGAATTTAGCTCCGGCAGATTATAAGACCAAAAGAGTTTCCTTAATGCCGCAATACGATTATGAAAAGAAAAAAACGAGTTATATTGCTACCCAAACTATTGAGATCATATTGAGAGATTTGGCAAAGTATGATGCTTTGATGGAAGGTTTGGTTGACCAAGGAGTGAATAGAATTGACAATGTAACGTTTCAGTCGTCAAAATTGGCGCAATACCAATCTGACGCAAGAAAACTGGCTATGAAAGAGGCTAAAATGAAAGCAGAGGATTATGTGTCAGTTTTAGGGCAAAAAATAGGATTGGCGGTAGTTATAACAGATAGTTCACAAAATTATTACCCACAACCCGTATATGCAGCTATGAAAGGTGCTATGAGTGCTCAGGAAGATGCCGCAACAAGAGAAACGATGGCTGTGGGAGAAATTGAAATTGTAGCCAATGTTGCTGTGAGTTTTAAATTGGAATAAAGTTTAGATTTTTTAGATCTAAAATTTCCCATCTTGTTTGAAAAAATGAGGTGGGATTTTTTTTGTTTTTTATGCAAAAAAAAACGCTTCAATTTCTTGAAGCGTTTTTGTGGGGAGAGTAGGATTCGAACCTACGAAGACGTAGTCAGCAGATTTACAGTCTGCCCTCGTTGGCCGCTTGAGTATCTCCCCTTGGCCGTATTTGGTAACGCTTATTGCGTTATCCGGGTGCAAATATAGAGACTGTTTTTAGTTCTACAAACTTTTTTTGCACTTTATTTTAGTATTATTTTAGTATTATTTTTAATGCATTGGTATTGAATAAAATAAAAAATAGCCGGTAGAGATATTTTTTATTTTGGAATGCAAAAAGGGGTAGTTTTACGGATAATTCTATGTTTTTTTGTTCAGTCTATGTACCTAATGATACCATTTTGCTTTTGATTTTATTGTTTTAACTTCTCGCAGATTTAGCTTATCAAGCAAATTGTAATCTGCTAAATCCCCAAAATCTGCGGAAAACAATTTAAAAGTTATCGAGGTAATTTCTAAGGTTAATGGGTCAGGGCAAACCTACGTTTTCTTTTGTCGGAGATTGCTTTTAAAACTCATGCGCTTGACTTGAGCTAAATAGTATTATATGACTATCCGTAATGAGTACCAAGAGTGTTTTTTATTAATTAGATTATAATCCGTCAACTGCCGAAGGCGGGATAATCCGCTATTTTCAACACATTCTAAATTAAAATCCGTTTTTATCAGTGTTTTCGCTTTAGCGAATCAGTATAATCCGTGTTCCATTGTCTGTTTATATATTTTTGGTACAAGTCACGGATAGTCATATAGTATTAAATCTTGTAATACTGTTTTTGAGAGCTAAATATTATTGAAAATAAAAAAATCTCCACTAGGGAGATTTTTTTATTTTTGAATATCAAAAGGGGTTATTTCCCTAATAATTCTATGATTTTTGCTTTAAGTTCGTCGCCTCTTAAATCTTGTGCTACTACATTTCCTGATTGATCAAGAATGAAAGTTGCCGGAATTGATTCTACTTTGTATTGTTTAGCAATTGGATCTTCCCAACCTTTAAGATTAGAAACTTGTGTCCAAGTTAATTTGTCTTTAGCTATAGCCTCTTTCCATTTTGCAGGATCTTCATCTAGAGAAACACCAATTATGTTAAGTCCTTTGGAATGCAATTCATTATAAATCGCAACTACATTAGGGTTTTCTTTTCGACACGGTCCGCACCATGAAGCCCAAAAATCAACGATTGTTACTTTTCCTAAGCTTTCTTTGAGGGTAATTGTTTTACCTTGAGGATTAGGAGCAGAGAAATCAGTCCTTCATTTAGTTGCTGGAGCTGCTGTAGCACCAACAGAAGGAGATTTCATCGCAGTAAGTTTTTCTTTTACGGCTTTACCTGGTTTAGCGTTTTTTAGAGATTCATCAAGACCATTAAACATTGATTCTAATTTTTTAGAATCTACAGTTGGGTCACTGCTCATTCCTTGAATGATTAAAACACTGATAAAAGATTTTGGATGAGTAGAAGCGTAATCTACATATTTAGCTTTTGAAGTAACACCAATTTCAGCTTGAATTTTAGAATATTCTTTCATCAATGAATTGATTACAGCAGTGTCTTTGGTTTGTTGAGCAGTTTGCATTGTCTGCATGTTCTTCGTTTGAAAATCCATTAATGGTTTTTGAACTTTAGTAAGCTCTTCATTGAATTTAACGAATTCGTCATTACTGTATGTTCCAGAAATTTTAGATTTTTGAATAGTATCTTTGTTTACTACGATAGTAATATCTCCGTTTTCAAGTATAAATGGAATTTTACCTTGAGCTCCTTCGATTTGTAAAGTATGAAAAGCTGGTTCAGCCACTTTTCCTTCAATTTCGAATTTACCATTTTCTATTTTTACTGTGTCAACAGCAATTAATCCCATTCCTTTCTCATCTTGAGTTTCCAGAATAACTGTTTTTCCATTTTCAAATCCAGTAGCAGTTCCTGAAATTGTGTATTTATCTTTGCTACAAGAAGTTAAGATTGCTGCAGCACTAAGAAATAAAATAATTTTTTTCATTTTAATTAGTTAATTGATTTAAGGTTACAAAAGTATTTAAATTTATAAATTAACAATAACTTTAGACCCTAAATTTATGTTATAATTTGGATTAAAATCGAAATACACTTCTTACTATTAATTTAATAGCAAAAAGTGTATTTGATGTTTGAAAATATTTGCTTAAAAATAGATTTGTTGTTAGACTGAAATTTTTAAATTGTTAAAATGTTTTTCTAGAATTATACTTCACATTTAAATATGTGAGATTCAACGTGTTCAATCTCATTTAGTGTTATTTTTATGTCAAGATTGACTGTTCTTAATTCTTTGTGCAAGTGTGAACAAATAGGATCTGAATCTAGTTTAAAATCAATTTCAGATTTTTGCTTTTCCAGTGTTTTCAAGGTTTCTTTGGCTTTGGCGTATTGCCTTTCGTACAGATTGTGTTGGTCTTTCATTTTTTTTGGTTAGGTTAATGTTAGTATCGGGTTGGCTAATATATACAATAACTGATTAAAATAAAGTTAACAACTGGTTTTTTTGTAATATTAATTTGACATACTAATTATTCGCTTTGCATAAGTTATAGTCGAATTTAAAACTTGATGCTTAAGCTATCTATTTTATTGATTTTCAATAATTTATGTTTATTTTAAAAAAAAAACAAATCGAAATGGCAATTCAGTTCCGAGTATTAAGAGTGAATTTTTATTGAAATCGCAAGATTAACAATTGTTGAAAACAACAAAGTTATTAACAGTCAGGGTGTTAAATGTTATTTTGAGGTGTTTTTTGGAAGGAAGAGTGATTGTTTACTGTTTTTTAAAGCAAAAAAAAAGCACTCGTTAAAGAGTGCTTTTGTATTTGAAATGGTGTGAAAACTAGTCTTGATTGATTGTTTTTCTCCAAGTAAAGGCGTTAAGAATGTGTCTTTTAGCGAATCTTCCAGGAGATTCTGCATTGACCATTTTTACGTAAGTAGCTTTTGGTACACTGATGTACTCATAAACACTTCCGTTTGAGAAATTGATAATTAATCTACCTTCAACGAATTTATAATCTGTAATTGTTGATGTAGAGATCGTTTCAGTATACTCTGGTAAGTTTTGTTTAACTGTCTCAGGATTGATACTTACCAAAAAGTGGTAGGCTTCAATAATTTTTTTACTGTTTTCTTCAGCTGCTTTTAATCCTGCATCATCCCCTTGAAATTTATCCGGATGCGCATCTTTCATCGCATTGCGATAGATAGTTTTTAATTCTTTAAGCTCTACTGTTTTTTCTACGTTAAGCAGTTTGCGGTATTCAACTATTTTTTTCATAAATAAGGTAACTACTTGTCTTTTACTATTCAACCAAAATTATTTGGCTGAAAATCGACAATTTTTTGCAAAGGTACACTTTTTTTTAACTTTTTAGTTTAGACGAAAAAAAAAATCAAAAAAAGCACTTCTTTTTTTGATTTTTTTCAATGTGTTTAATGCTGTAATAGCTTATTGCTGAGGCTTATTGTTGGCTTTATCAAAGTTTTTTGACTTTTTTGGATATTTGTTATAGCTAATATCACTAGGGTTTTCGATGATACTTTTTATGGTAATCCAATCGCCTAAATTGTGTTTTTGAGCCATTTTGAAGTCTAAAAGATACACACCACAAAAATAATTGTTGTTCTCATCTTGCTCCATTATTCCTGTAAAAACGCCTTTTTGTAACATTCTTTCTTCGTCTGCTTTGGTCATAATCTCTGTATTTAAAATAAATCTGGGTACAAAGTTAAGCATTTATTGGGAATTATTGCGGGATTGGAATTACAATGAAGGATTTGGTTTTATTGAATGTGCATGAATTTGTCAAACTTGATTAGTTTTATAAATGGCGATGAAAAAATGGCACGCAGATTTACGCAGATTGGTTTGTGCGAATATGTCGTTTTTAGATTATTTTGAATTTCAGTTGTTTGGTTTTGTAGTTGATGTGGTTTTATTTATGGTTTTTCGGAATTGGTTTTTTTCGGGTTTGTACTGATGGTTATCGCGTGAGCGTGAGGGGTAGAAGCTGGTTACCTTGTAACGCGGATGACCCGACCGCATTAGGAAAGAGGCCGAATAAGCGGTGCTAGAAGTAGGCCTTTTTCCTAATGCGGTCACGCCCAAATGGTTTTGAAAACGAATGATGTTTGGGTTGATTTTGGAATTGATTTGGTAGATACGGCAGTTTGTGATTACCTTTGTTTTATGGAAAAAGTGTTTCGCCCGAGTCCAAAATCTTTCAAAAATACGTTTTGTGTTTTTCATGAAGTGCTTCCTGAAAGGATTGAAGGTATGCCGGTGCAGTATGACAGTAAATCGGGGAGTAAATATTATTATACCAAGAACGGTATGTATCGCTTGTCGAATCATTGGGGGCGTTTGGCCAACAGTAAATGGCGTTTGGAGCAGATGGAGCCCGAAACGGATTCAAAATTTAAAATAGGATTTGCGGCTTGGAACGAATTTTATCCCGATAATGCGGAAGAAGAATTGTATTATTTAGAAGCGAATTACGTTAAGAACACTGCTAATTATCAACATAAAAAGAACCCAAATTACGATTCGAAAGCTATACTGAGAACGAGTTTTGATACAGCGAAAAGAATCAAACAAATTCGGAATTTATTTGAACTTACCTCGTGGGCCAAGTATTTTGACTATGACGATATTGATGAATTACGCAAGGAAATTATAGAGGAACTAATTTTTACCAATAAAACATTGGAAGAAATAAAAAGAGAAATACAATGAGTAGAAATAACGAAGGGAACATCAAAAAACACAACGATAAACTGCATAAAGCACAAGATAAAGCCAAAAAAGCAGCGATGGATCGTAAAGAAAAGCTAAAACAGATTACTAAAAAATTCAATGAAGGTAAGTCTTCAGAGAACAATTAAACACCGACATTATGGATAAAAATAAATTTAGCGAATTAAAAAGCGGTGTTCAGGAAATAATTGATCTTATTGCCAGTAAAAATGGGAGAGAAGCCAACAATAAATTAGTGGAAGTTAGCGAAGAATTAGATGAGATGCTGGATCATACCGATGAGGATGAGGAGCTTATGGAGATTAGTAGATATCAAGTATTATTGAATCAATTACATCAAAGAATAGTTTCGCTTGACGGACAATTATAATGGTATTGATTCGTTTTTTATAAAAAGAAATATGACTCTTAATAAATGCTACTGTGGTTCTTCGGAACCTTTTGAATCGTGCTGTAATCTTTATATTAATGGTGACCAAAAAGCACCTACGGCTTTGGCATTGATGAAATCGAGATACTCGGCCTATGCAATCCATCAAGCCGATTATTTATTGGAAACTACACATAGTTCTGAAAGGAAATATTATTCGCGAGAAGAAATTTTGAATTGGGCAACAGCCAATCAATGGCAAAAACTCGAAATCATTTCAGCTACAGAAAATACAGTGGAGTTTAAAGCTTATTTTTTGGATGAAAATAATGTGAATCAAGTGCATCATGAGTTTTCTACTTTTAAACAAGAAAACGGAAGTTGGTTTTATGTGGATGGAACGTTTAAGTAATTTTAAATTTTTAAATAGAAAATTATGTGGAAATGGATTCGATTATTTGCAATTGTTTTATTTATTGTAAGTTGCAAAAGTAGTGCAACAGCACCGAAAGAAGTTGTGCAGACCGAGCCTACATTTGCCTACAAACAACAAATGGAAAATTTGGAGAAAGGGATTTATTTTAGAGCGAATGGTAATGAACCCGATTGGAGCCTCAAAATATCCGAGAAAGCTATCGAATTTACTTCTCTTAAACTTGGTTTTGAATCGATAAAAGGTACCCATGTAGATCCCATTCGAGCTATGGATGCCAATGTAAAAATGTATCGTGTCGCTACCGCAAAAGGAACAATGAGTATTCAAATACAACAGCAAGAATGCATAAACACTATGTCTGGTGACAAATCTCCTTATTCTGTTCGAATTGAAATTGAGAAAGATAATAACTCAACGAACTTCAATGGTTGTGGGAGTTATGTAACTGATCCCCGTTTGCATGATATTTGGGTTTTAGAAAAATTACATGGAGAAGCGGTAAGCATGACCAACTTCAATAAAGAATTGCCTAATCTTGAAATAAACAGTTCAACCAATCAATTCATCGGATTTGCGGGCTGTAATCGCATGAATGGGGCAATTTTCTTCGAAAAAGGATTGCTTCGATTTTCCAACACCATTACCACAAGAATGGCATGTGGTGCGAATAATAAAGAAAACGAATTTCTTAAAGCATTGCAAAGTACAACAGGTTATAAAGTAGAAAATATGCGTTTGACATTAAGCAATCCATCAGGAATGGAGTTAGTCTTTAAAAAAGTAGACTAACTATTTTGAGTCTTTAAACTTTTTTGAGCAAAAGCGATTGTTAGTCCAATGGTTTTGGAATCACTTTTAAACCAGAGTTCGATTATCAATCAAAGAGTTGCTAATCGAACTCTGGTTTTATTAAAATGTTATTTAGCCTCCAATAATATTTGACTATAGTAAGCGATTTCGGAAATTATTTTGCCCTTATCATTAAAAGTATCTATAAACATCATAGGTAGCACAATATTCTTCTTATCCGATTTTCGGATTAGCCTAATTTTCCACCACGATTGAACTACTCTTGCATCATCCAATTCATAATGTAAATAATCGGGGTATCCTACTTGATCAATACTCAATATATCAAACATTTCGAATATTTTTTTATCATTTTCTTTTTGTTCGGTCAATGTATACTCTTTATTAATATCGATTGAATTGATATCACTAAAAGTAGCTTTCTCATCATAAAAGCTATAGGATTTATCAAAATCTTTATTTTCAAAGGCATGAACCATTTTACGAACCGTATTGATGTTTTCATGATGATTGTAGATTTTTCCATTGGTTCTCTCTGCAAAACTTTGATTGATTTCATCGCTAACAGTACTTGTAGAATAGTTAATCATCATTTTGATTTTATTGTTTTTATCTACCGTAAATAAACGGTGTATAGGTCTGTCAATTTTTACGCCCGTTTCCTTCTGCACTCCTTTTACATCTTCCCAAGTTTGTACCCAAACTAAATCTTTTTGATCAGCATCTTTATATTCCAGCGCGTCAGGATAAGCTCCTTTTGAGCGTTTAATGCTTGGATAGTCAATATTGTCTTTCCATGTTTTTACACTCTTTAAGAATGCCTCTTTGTTCATTCCTTTATCATCCTTATTTGTTGTAGTTCCGCTATATGATTTAAAATCATCAGCCAAGTAGCTGGCAACTTTGTTTGCGTCTCCACTAACAAAGGCTTGGGTCATAGCCTCTACGGTGGTTATAGCGGGATGCTCTACATAAATTGTGCCATTTGATTTTTTTTGGGAGTACGTGATGCCTGTCGCGATCAACAATACAATTGAAATACATTTTTTCATATTTATTAAAATATTTAGTTAAAAAAAAGGATTAAATTTAACAAAAAATTATTGATTATCAGTGCTTTGTGTTTATTTTGTTTTAAATATCGTAATGCTGATTTTAATTAGTCTACCTTGTCCCGTTGGAACTATTTTCAGTCCATCACAATTGGATATGGAAAACAGCTTTGAGGCTTTGATTGCTACTTATATTGAAAATAAAGTAGGCATATCTGAACACTTTTTGAGTAATGATTTGGCCAATAACTTAAAACAGAATTTATTCGCTTTAAATGAAAGTAGTCAATTAGCTGCTGCTGGGATTGGCAATTCAGAGAAGCTGTCATACGATGGAGCTATTCGAAGCGATTCCATTTATTGGCTTGACAAAAAACACAATAATGCTTTCGAGAATGAATTTTTTGCGCAAATAGAAGCGTTTATACTTTATTTGAACGAAAGTTGTTATGCTGGAATTACAGGGTATGAATTTCATTACTCGTTATATGAAGCAGGTGATTTCTATCTAAAGCATCTCGATCAATTTAAGAACAACCCAAGTCGAAAGTATTCTATGATTAGCTATTTAAACAGTGATTGGCAAGAGAGCGATGGGGGTGAGCTACTCATTCATCAACTGGATAACAATCAAAAAATTAGCCCTACTCAAGGCAAAACCGTTTTTTTTAAAAGTGACGAATTGGTGCATGAGGTTTTAGTTACCCAAAATACTAGAATGAGTATTACCGGTTGGTTAAAGAGTGATTAACCCGTTGGGTGTAATTGTTTTTTACCACATAGAAGCATATAATTTTTAGTTTTTGAAAAGAGTTTGATAGATGTTTCACTTTTCACATAGTCAATCTATGTGAAAAATAGTGCTATTTTCTATTCTTTCTTTAATTATTAGTTATAAATCTATGTATCTATGTGGTTTATTTTTTATTTAAACAGAATTACACCCAACGGGTTGATTAATAAAATTATATGACTATCCGTGACTTATCCCCAAAATACATAAACGGAGAATGGAACACGGATTATACTGATTCGCTAAAACGAAAACGCAGATAAAAACGGAGTTTGATTTAGAATATGTTGAAAATAGCGCATTATACCACCTTCGGCAGTTTACGGATTATAATCAAATTGATGAAAAACACTCTTGGTACGCATTACGGACAGTCATATAAAATTATATTGGCATTATTTAAGGCTCCGAAAAACAATTTCCAGAAATCATTACACATATAAACTGTATTTTTGCGGGATAAATATAGAACTATGCTATTCTTGATTCTGAGTATTATTTGCAGTGTAACTGTTGGTGTGATTTTTAAATTTACCCGTGTTTATTCGTTAAGTACGATTCAAATTGTAGCTGCCAATTATGCTGCAGCTCTTGTCCTTTGTTATTTGTTTTTTAGTCCAGATTTAGGAGCCTTAGACGTTACATCACCTTGGGGGATCTATACCGCTCTTGGTGTTTTTTTGCCATCGGTATTTCTTTTTCTGGTGGCATCCATCAAATATATGGGAATAGTAAAAACCGATGCGGCACAACGATTATCCCTTTTTATTCCTATTTTGGCAGCTTGGTTTCTTTTCGGGGAGCATTTTACTTCCCTTAAAATCGCTGCTCTTTTAGTAGGATTCCCAGCATTATTGCTCATTTTGGCAAAGCCCACTTCAAACCAAGAAAACAAATGGATTTATCCAGCCTTGGTATTATTGGGTTTTGGAGTAATCGATATCTTATTCAAGCAAATTGCCTTGTATACAACTCTTCCCTTTACCACCTCTTTGTTTGTGGTTTTTACCATTGCGTTGGTTATAATGGGGACAGCTGTAGGCTACGAAATACTGTTTAGGAAAGCTAAATTAAACTTCAAGAGTTTTCTTTTTGGAGGCTTGGTTGGAATTTTCAACTTCGGTAATATATTTTTCTACCTCAAGGCACATCAGGCTTTTGCCGAAAATCCATCAACCGTATTCGCAGGAATGAACATGGGAGTCATCGTATTAGGCAGTCTTGTGGGAATCGTTATTTTTAAAGAAAAAATAACCAAGCTAAATGCAACAGGACTCTTTTTAGCCTTACTGGCAATTGTTTTAATTGTGGTTTCACAAGTAAACTAAGAAGCATCTCAAACCAAATTCGTTTAGTGTCAGCATTATTTACTTTGTCAGTTCGCAAAAGCTCGTGTGGGCGTGACCACATTAGAAAAAGAGGCCAACTTTTAGGAGCGCCTATACGGCCACTTTCTCTAATGCGGTCGGGTCATCCGCGTTACAAGGTAACTTGCTTCTACCCCTCACGCAAACTTCCGGTAATCCAGTTATTTACTTTAAATTATCATAAAAAAGGAAAATAAATTGCTATTGCAAAACTAGAGCTTAAAAAAATCAGTGAAAAAGTAATGCGATCATTATCTCCAGAAAGATTAGTATAATCACAATCCATTCTAATCTTGAGCTTTCCCGTACATTCAGAACATCTGTAAAAAGTCTAAGATTATCTTCAACAATGCCGAGTCGATAATCAAGATCCTTGAAACGCGGATTGATGTCAAAATTTGTTTTTAAATGACGGTTTAATAAATTGAGTTCTTCATTGTCCCATACTAAATTGGGGTCATCAAGTATGTAAAGATTATCAACAATGCTGTTTTTAACATTCAATACTTTGCCGATATATTTGAGTAAATTAATTTTAGAAATGCTTAGTTTTCCGTGTAGTTCTAATTCCAATATGTATTCTTTAGAAGAGCTGATGAGCTCATTGGTAAGAATCTCATAATAGTCTAAGGCAACAGACTGCCCAATATTAAGCATTACTATCCTTAAAACGGAAGGATCAACATAGGGCACCAAAACATAGTCGTTTTTGATGACTACTTTTGATATGGTTTTATCAATTTCTATTCGATATTCTTCAAATAAATCCAAATGGACAGCAGTAGTGGTATAATTTTGGAGAAAATTGATAAGTTCTTTTTTTTTGGCTTCTGTATAATTAGCAAAAACAACTACTCCATAATCAAATATATAGAGGTATCTTTTTTTATTCCCCAAAGTATAAAAAATTTCGGAAGGTGAACTGGAATAAGCTTCAATTCCAAATTCAGCCCTTAATTTTTTAATATTAAAAGCTTCCGCTATTTGAATGGCTTCAATTTTGATTAAATCGGCTTCTTTCATAAGTAGATACTATTTTTTTTGCGGTATCCTGATAAAGTAGTTTAAAGTTAGCCATTTATGTTTTAGGAATGAAATATGCAACGCCATTTTTGTTTAAAAACAGATAAATCTTATTTTTTTATATGTTTTAAAATGATTAAGACATTAAAAAATGATCAAAAACAGTATTTCGAGTAAAGATTTTGATGCTTATATAAGAGCAGGAGTATAAATATGGAACTTTTTCAAAGGATTTAGTAAGTGTTTTGTTTAAAATTGGTAACTTAGTATGTTGTAAATCAGTAAAATAATATCAAAATGAAAGAGCAAGACCATACATCAGATTCAAATGGCTTAAATCCAAATAAGAAAGATAAATCCAAATTACCGGATTCCCTTTTGTATCCTCCAGAAGAAGATATTTATAGAAAATTCCATAAAGAAAGTGAAATAGACCCAGAAGATATCTCTAAAAAGAAAGCACCGGTTGAAATCAATAATGTTAGTAAACTAAACGAAAAAGATTTCGATGAAGATATGTCAGGTGGGGATTTGGATATTCCAGGTTCTGATTTGGATGATGAATTTGAAAACACAGGGAATGAAGACGAGGAAAATAATCATTATAGCATAGGTGGAGACAATCACAGTAATTTAGATGAAAATACGGGAAATGAAGGTTGAAAGATTTTTGATTTGAGATTAGTGATTCTTGACCCGAGCAATAGCGAACTGTCGAAGCATTTAAGATTTAGTTGGTCATAATTCAAAAGCGTCTATTTTTTTGATATTTTTACGGATGAACAATAAACGATACCAGTGCAAGTAAAAGACTAAATAAAATATGCCGCAAAGAGACAAAACGAAGCAGTTGCCTATTTATCAAAAGGCAGAACAAATATTTAAACTTACTGAAGGTTTAATACAAATCATTCCAAAAGAGGACGAATTTTTGCAAGAAACTACCGTTCGATTTATGATGGAAGACGCTATGACCATCCCTGCCAAGATTGCAGGTGCTGAAGCAGCTGATTTGTACGATTTACGTATGGAAAATGCAGCAATTATCCGTAAAGCAGCGCGGGAATTATACGTTCAGGCCGGAAGTTTGCGATATCATGGAGTCGATAATGTAGAATATATTGATTTGCTTCGAAAAGAAATTGATGAGTTTCGTTTGCTGTTCATTGACTGGGTGGCGAGTTTTGATGTGTGGAATTACATCAAAGATGACTGGGGTCTGTTCAATCCACCCGGTGTAAATGCTCATGACAAAGACCCGGACGATGATATCCCTTTTAATCCGGACGATTTTTTTGATTTTGATCCCGATGCCGATTTTGATGAGGACGAAGATTAAGGATGTTGTATTGGGTATATTTAGAATTTCTTTTACTTCCCGATACAGTAAGTGTCCACTTGATATCTATATAATGTATTAAAGTTGATGTTAAACGCTAAATAATACTATGGAATTAATAAAAAGGGGCGTTATTCAAATATCAATATTGCAAAACAAACAATGACTATAAGAAAACTCCTTAAAAAGAATAAAATAGCTAAAACCTAAATTTAGCGTTATCAGATTGTTAAGAAAAAGTTTTAAAAAATATTGAAATTATATAAAGAAAAGGGTTGTAAATGGGAATTAAGGAAGTACTTTTGCACCCCGCTAAACGCGCAACGTTCCTTGACAAACTGCTAAGAAAACTTGAAGAAAACGAAATTAAATTTTCAAAAAAAAACTTCAAAAAGTTCTTGCCAGTTACAAATAGAAGTTGTAGTTTTGCACCCGCTTCGAGAGACACACAATGTGAGTTAAACGAGACGAAAAAACAAGAAGACACGTTCCTAGACATATTGAATTGACAGCCGTTTTAA
>NZ_QCZH01000026.1 GCF_003097655.1 Flavobacterium laiguense | reverse complement strand
AGTGGTGGTCAATTTACTCCGAAACTGGTGGTCAATTTACACTGGAATGGGGTGGTCAATTTGACCGGTTTTTCCAGTATGACCAGTAATAAGCATTAATTTGCTTTTCGCTTCAAATGGAGTACTGTTTTTGACCAATTCTCGGTATAGCTTGGTTATGAAAGTATGTCTAAAGCTATACAATCCGTAATCTTTTCCTAATTCTAAACTGTCTTTTACTTTCTTGAAACGTTTACTGAAGTAATCTCTTTTGTCGGTTTCTCCAGTCGTCCAATCATAGCCAATGCCATTTGGAGTAAATAAGAAGCTTTCAGGGTTCAATTTTTCTAAATCAGGAATTGCAGATAAAAGTATTTCAGGAATGATTTTGATTTTTACAGCTTTGTTTTTGGCTCGAACATAAATAAGTTTGTCTTTTATGTTTACATCTTTAATTCTCAATCGAACAACTTCTACTGGTCGCAAATGATTATAGGAAATAAATTGAATAAACAAGAGTAATAAATCGTCATTGCTTTTTAGATAATTGAAAATATCAACTTCTTGGGTAGTACTATAAGTCTTGTTTCTTTCAGGTGTGGATTTTAGAACATTGATTTTTTTGACAAAATTATCCGTAATAATATCATTATCTTCTAGTGATTGAAAGAACATTGATAGATTGGAACGAGTATTATTTCTGTTTTTAGCACTTGTACTCGATAAAACGGAGTTAAGAAAAGTGATAACCGTCTTTTTATTTACCGTTGTAATGTATCTATTTTCATATCCGTTAGCCAAAAGCCACTTCTCAAATGATTTTATTCTTACTCTAAAATCACGATAACTATTCTCTTTTAGTGTGCTTTTTTTTAATTCAAGCGCAAAAGTAACGGCTTCTGGAATATTATATTTCTTTATTTCTTCAACAGAAAGAGAATCGTCATAAGGATTGAAACCATTATCCAAAATGGTTTCAATTGCCTTTGCGAGTATTTTTATTGCGTTTCTTCGCTCTTTGAGGGTCTTGAACAAATTTACTCCTGCATAAACAGGGGTTTGTCTTTCAAGCTTATCGGTTGTGGGATTTCGAAAGGAATAATACACATACCAGCGTTTAGATAAATCACCGTTTGCATCGTAAATCTTTGGTAATGAGAATTGTTTTTTATGAGCCAAATCGTATGCGTTAGCGTATTCTTTCGTTAAGAGGTCGATAATTTTAGACATAAAAAAACGGTTTTAAATTTCTCTAAAACCGCATAAAATCTATATTTTTTCGTTTTTCAACCTTGTAGCGAAGACGGGAGTTGAACCCGTGACCTCAGGGTTATGAATCCTGCGCTCTAACCGACTGAGCTACCTCGCCATATTCGGGACAAATCCTGTCCCTGAATGCGGGTGCAAATATAAAACAATAATTTAAGTGTGCAAGCAAAAATGATAAAAAAAATATTTTTCAAAATGCTTTTTTCTTGTCATAATATTCTATATATTTCCAAAAAATATAAAAGATGTTCATGGATCTAAAAGTACGTTACGAAATCGAGTTCCCCATAAATTCTTCTCCTCAATTGTTGTATCAATATATCTCAACACCTTCTGGTTTGTCAGAATGGTTTGCGGATAATGTCAATTCTCGGGGTGAGTTTTTTACGTTTATTTGGAATGACTCCGAGGAAAAGGCTAGGCTTGCTTCCAAAAAGTCTGGCGAGAAAGTAAAATTTAGATGGGTCGACGACAACAATAAGGATACCGAGTATTTTTTTGAATTAAATATTCTGGTAGACGAACTTACCAAGGATGTTTCTTTGATGGTAGTCGACTTTGCTCGTAAAGATGAGATTGAAGAAGCTACTCAGCTCTGGGAAAATCAAATTTCAGACCTGAAACATGTAATTGGATCGGTGTAGTAAAATTGTATATTATAACTTATATTTGCCTGAATTAATTCAGGCTTTTTTTATGATAAATTTTAATGGAACTTTGGTGTCTGAGGATGCAAATACAGTAGCGCAAAATCGCGGTTTTTTATATGGTGATGCGGTTTTTGAGACTGTCAAAATAGTGAATTCGAAAATTTTATTTTTAGAAGATCATTATTTTAGGTTAATGTCTTCCATGCGCGTGATTAGAATGGAAATCCCTATGAATTTCACGATGGAATCTCTTGAGGAGCAAATCGTTTCTTTGGTTAAGAATAATGGCTTAGAATCGTCGGCACGTGCCAGAATAACGATATATAGGAATGAAGGAGGGTATTATTTGCCTCAAAACAATACGGTTTCTTTTTTTATACAGGCAGTTTTAGTAGAAAGTGCTTTATATGCCCTTGATGGAAAAGAATACGAGGTTGATTTGTACAAAGATTTTTATGTGACCAAGCATTTGTTGTCTTCAATAAAGACAACAAACCGACTTATAAATGTAACGGGAAGTATTTATGCCAGCGAAAACGGATTGGATAATTGCATTTTGTTAAACGATAGTAAAAATGTTGTTGAGGTGTTACAAGGAAATATTTTTATGCTAAAAGGAAATGTTTTAACTACTCCTCCGGTTTCAGAAGGTTGTTTGAACGGGGTTATGAGAAAACAAATTTTAAAAATAGCTCAAAAATTAGAAGGTATTGAAGTGGTTGAAGAGATAATTTCTCCCTTTGATATTCAAAAAGCAGATGAATTATTTGTTACCAATGTTATTAAAGGCGTTCAGCCGATTACAAAATATAGAAAAAAAGAATTTTCAATTGAATTGTCCAAGGCTTTAGTGGCGGAATTGAATAGTTTAATAGTCTAGTTTAAATAGGGATTTTCAGGAGCGTTAGACCAGATGAGGTATTCGCCTCCAAGTTCCATGATTTGTTCTTTCCAGAAATGAGTAGCCGATTTGCCAATTATTTTGTTTTCATAATTGTTTTGGGTAATTATCCATGAGTTGGCTTCCATTTCTGTTTCTAATTGGTGTTCATCCCAGCCGGTGTAACCTAAAAAGAAACGAATGTTGTCTTTTTTTATTTTACCGCTGTTGATCAGTTCTTTGGTAGACTCAAAATTGCCACCCCAATAAATTCCGTTTGAAATCTCTATGCTGTTAGGGATTAATTCTGGAATGTTATGGATGAAATAAAGGTTGTCTTGCTCAACTGGTCCACCATTGTAAATTTTGAAAGTGGCATCAATTTCGGGAATTAAATCATTGATGGTATATTTCAAAGGTTTATTAATGATAAAACCTACTGAACCGTCTTCATTATGGTCCGCTAAAAGTATTACAGATCTATTAAAAGATAAGTCGCCAATGATAGATGGCTCTGCAATAAGTAAATACCCTTTTTTTAATTTTTCGGAAATCATAAGGCTTTATTTTTTATTAAATTTAATAAAAAAACAGTAAAAACTCCAAATTTAATCGTTGAAAGTATAAAAAAAACCTTCCATAGGAAGGTTTAATTATATAAGATAAACTATAATTAGTTTACTGCTCCTTCTAAATCTGCTCCAGCTTTGAATTTCACAACATTTTTGGCAGCGATTTGGATAGTTTTACCTGTTTGAGGGTTTCTTCCGTCTCTTGCAGCTCTAGCAGATACTGACCATGATCCGAAACCTACTAAAGAAATTTTTCCACCTTTTTTCAAAGTTTCACCTACATTTCCTAAAAATGATTCTAAAGCTAATTTTGCAGCAGCTTTTGTGATTCCTGCATCAGCAGCGATAGCGTCGATTAATTCTGATTTGTTCATAATAATAAGGTATTAATTGTTGGTTAAAAGAATTGTTATTACAACAAATTTAATAGGAATTATGTTTCTTGCAAGGATTTTGTGTGATTTTAGCGCTTTTTGTTGATAACTTGATTTTATTGTTCATAAAGCAAGGTTTTTTTCTTGCAAAAAATCACTTAACTCCCGTTTTTATTGGTTTCAATAGGCTTTTGCACTTTCGGAAAAAACAACACCATTTAATAATTCATAGGTGTTCATTTTCTTTTTGCCTGGAAATTGCAGACTCAATATTTGGAGGTAACCATCTGTAATGGCGACTTTCATTTCTTTTTTGGTGCATAATAAAGTTCCAATAGGATGTTCGTGTTGTTCCGAAATGATTTTGGTCTCATATATTTTTACATTCCACTCTTCATTTTTATCACTAAAAAAACACCAAGCCGCAGGATAAGGGCTTAATCCTCGGATAAGGTTATTGATTTCTGATACCGATTTCGTCCAATCGATTTTGCAATTCTCTTTGTTTAGTTTGTAAGCCGTTTTGATTTCTGCTGAATCATTTTGAATGGTTGTAGTTACATTTCCACTTTCTATTAATTGCAATGTTTCTATAACGGTACCACTTCCTAAAACCATCAAACGATCGTGTAAGTGCCCTGCATTTTCAGTTGCTGAAATTTCAGTTTCAGCACTCAAGATCATGGCTCCGGTATCTATTTTATCATCTATAAAAAAAGTAGTGACTCCGGTTTTGGTTTCTCCGTTTATGATGGCCCAATTTATCGGTGCTGCTCCGCGATAATTAGGAAGTAAAGAAGCGTGAAGATTGAATGTTCCTAATGCGGGCATTTCCCAAACTACTTTCGGTAACATTCTAAAGGCTACAACAATTTGTAAATTGGCATTCAATGATTTTAATTCCTCTAGAAAACTTTCGTCTTTTAGGTTTGTAGGCTGTAATAATGTTATGTTGTTCTCTAAAGCATATTCTTTAACGGCAGAGTATTTTAATTTCTGTCCACGGCCTGCGGGTTTGTCAGCAGCGGTTATTACGCCTACTACTTCGTAATTGTTTTTGATTATGGTGTCCAGAATTCCAACAGCAAATTCTGGGGTTCCCATAAATATAATTCTTAATTTTTCCATTATGATTTTAAAGTATATTTATTATTCTTTTGAATTATTAGAATTTCATTTTCTAATAATTGTTGCAGGACAAAGATAACATCGTCTGAGGTGTCTTTGGTCTTATTTTGAATTTCTCTTGAATTTAAATCTTCACTTTCTAATAGCTTGATTATTTTTTTTGAAAGTGTGTTATAATCTTTTCGGGTCTTGGTTTTCGTAATGCAATACGAGCAAATGCCACAATCGGTAGTTGCTTTTTCTCCAAAATAATCTAAAATAATTTTGCTTTTGCAAACGTTTTTTTCTTTAATATAATGGAGTACCGATTGAAGTTGCTCTTTTTTGAGCTGGTTTTGTCTCTCTAAATATTTTGAAACTCTACTGATCGTTCTTTCATCTTCCCGAATCTCATTAAAAATTAAAGTTGCATCATTATTTTTCGAATGGTATTCAATAATTTCTTTGTCTTTTAATTTATGTAGTACAGCCTGTATTTCTGCTTCAGAATGATGGGATTTTTTAGCAATTAACGGAAGATTAAATGCGGTTTGCATTTCATATATACCGGGATAGGTTCTCAATATAGCCAAAATTATTTCTTCATCGTTGGGGTTCAAGCTCGTATAACGAATGACTTCTTTGGATGGAATTAGAAATTGCAACGTTATTTTTTCCGAGAATTCCTGAGATAAAGTAATAACACCTTGTCCGTCTAGAAAACGAAGGGCATTAAAGGTTTTTAACGTAGGGAATCCATATTTTAAGCAAAAATGATGCAAGTTAAAAGGGAACTGTTCGTCAATTCCTTCTCCATAAGCAATTTGGAAATAATTACAGAGTTTAACGTACATGGTGTTCAAAAAAGGTTTATCGGGAAGGACTTGTATAAATTGATTTTCGGTCTGGATAATATCAGATGGACTGGTCAATAATACGGCATATGCTTTGTCTCCATTTCTACCGGCGCGTCCAGCTTCTTGGTAGTAATTCTCTATGTTTTCGGGTAGCTGAATATGAATAACGGTTTTTACATTGGCTTTGTCAATTCCCATTCCAAAGGCATTTGTAGCCACGATGACTTGGGCTTTTTCCTCCATCCACAACTGCATGTTTTTGTCTTTTTCTCTAGAGGTAAGGCCGCCGTGATAATAGGTGGCTTTAAAACCTAATGATTGCAACTGACTCGAAATATCGAAACATGATTTTCTGTTCCGGACATAAATGATAGAAGGTTGTGGATTTTTTTTAAGGATTTGTTCAACCCTGAAAAGTTTGTCTTCTACTTCAAAAACCATATAAGCAATGTTTTCTCTGGCAAAAGATTTTTCGAATTGTTTTGGTTCATGCAAACCCAGTTCGGTTATAATATCTTTTTTCACCTTTGGGGTTGCCGTTGCGGTAAGTGCCAGAAATGGAACTTTTGGAAAATGTTCTTTTAAAGCAGAAATCTTCAAATAAGCGGGTCGAAAATCATGTCCCCATTGTGAAACACAATGCGCCTCATCGATAGTGATCAGGTTTATGGGGAGATTTTTTATTCGATCCATAATCCAATCCGATTGTAATCGCTCTGGAGATACGTACAAAAATTTATAATTTCCGAATTGGCAATTGTCCAGCAAATCAATCATCTCGTCAGATTTGATACCGCCCGTTAATGCAATTGCTTTGATGTCGCGCTTTTGCAAGTTAGCTACTTGGTCTTTCATCAGCGCCACCAAAGGCGAGATCACCAAGCATATTCCTTCCTTCATCATGGCGGGAACCTGAAAACAAACTGATTTCCCACCTCCCGTTGGCATCAAGGCAAAAGTATCCCGACCGCTCAAAACTGAATCAATTATTTCGTTTTGAAGAGATCTAAATTTGTCGTGTTTCCAATATTTTTGAAGAATGGCTAATGCTTCTTGCATAGAAAAGTGTTCAGTATTCAGTTCTTTAGTATTCAGTGAGCTGACTTCAGTTTTTCTATTTTTAGTTATTAATGCATTGGTTAATACAAAATTATCAATAGATAGCTGGCTATTAATAATCCATCATTGAATGCGAAAAACTAAAAATGGAACACTAAATTTTATCTAATATATAAAGAATTCTGTTATCTACACTATCTTTTGGCACTTCAATTAGATTGTAACCGTATTTTTGATAGGTTTCTATAAGGTGTTTGTAGATGGTTTTTGCTTGTTCAAAGTTTTCATAACGCTCACTATCACTTTGGTAAATCTCTTCCCAAGGCGGAAGAATAAATATTTTAGTGTAATTATTTTCGCGGCAAGCCAAGTCAAAATGATCCGGATAAGAATCCCCAATATAATCCAAGTACGCCACAACGTCGGGAATGCCACGATCGATAAACACTATTGTATGTGCTTCATTTTGAGCATTATTGTATTGCTTAACTCTTCCGTCAAGCAGCATTTGGCTAAACAGTAAAGGATCTTCTAGGAACAATTGCTCAATGCCTCTTTGTTGAGCTTCAAGCGTTACTTCTCGAGAAATTTCGGGATAACAACAATAGCCTTTTGCAACCAAACTATCGATAATAGAACTTTTCCCCGTACCTGGGCCACCAATGATAACAATAATTTCTTTCTGCACTTTCTGTAATTAAACGGCAAAAATACTTAAAGTTATCGTTATTTTAAAAAAAAAAGCGCTAGGATTTTCATCAGTTTGTTCAGGAGCGAATGATTGTTCCTTTTTTAGTAGATATGGGTTCCTGCTGTACACTATATCTTTATATAAAGGATGCCGTTTCCATCAGGGCTAAAGGGAAATAATTGTTTTTTTTTTTTTTTTTGGAGGTATTTTGTTGGATTAAAGCTGTTTTTAAACCCAAAATAAGTTGATACACATCTGGGTTTAAAAAAAAAACTAAATTCTAGACGCAATTCTGAATTCTAAATTTTAAACGGATATAAGACAAATTGCATCTTTTCAAAAATTACAATCAATTTGATTAAAGAATAATTGTTTTTATGATACATTAATCGATCAAATCTGCGTAAATCTGCGAAATCTGCGTACCAATTTTTCACGCAGATTTCGCAGATTTTCGCAGATTTTAAAAAATTCTCTAAGAAATGCAATTTGTCGTGCGCCCATTCTAAATTCTAAAATCAAAACCGTATATTTGCTTTTATTTTAATTTAAGAATGGACGAAGATAAAGAAAGAGAGACCGCAGAATTTTACGAAAGACTGAAGGTTGAGTTAGATAATAGCAACTCTTGGCCAGCAGAATATTTGTTTAAATTTATAGTTCCCACATCCGACGAGAATATCAAAAAAGTCGAAGAAGCATTTAATTGTATGGGAGCTGTAATCAAAACGACAAAGTCAAGAACAGGAAAATTTACCAGTATTTCAATAGATTTAGAGGTCAAAGATTCACAAGAAATAATAGATAAGTACCAAGAAGTTTCTACAATAAAAGGTATAGTTTCCCTATAATTATGGTCGAAAAATATAAAAAAGAAATAGCGAATGATGTTGTTTTCAATTTAGAATATAATTCTGAAAGAGAGCACTTAATCATTCCGGAATATGGTCGTCATTTGCAAAAATTGATAGAGCAGGCAACTGTTATAGAAGATGATGTAGAACGCAACAAAGCGGCAAAATACATCATTCAAGTAATGGGAAGTTTGAATCCTCACCTTAGGGACGTGCCTGATTTTCAGCATAAACTGTGGGATCAACTTTTTATCATGTCCGATTTTAAATTGGTAGCCAATTCGCCTTATCCAATTCCATCGCGAGAAGTTTTACAACTCAAACCCGATGTTTTAAAGTACCCTCAGAATTTTCCAAAATACAGGTATTACGGTAACAACATAAAATACATGATTGATGTTGCCAATAAATGGGAAGATGGCGAAATGAAAAATGCATTGGTAAAAGTAATTGCCAATCACATGAAAAAATCCTATTTAAGCTGGAACAAAGACACCGTAAAAGACGATGTGATTTTTGAACACCTTTATGAATTATCAGACGGGAAATTGAATTTAATTCAAAGTTCAGAAGAGTTATTAAACACCACCGATTTATTACGAACCAATAAAAGGATTTCCAATAAGATTACTCCTGCTGGGCAGCCTAAAATTCAAAGTAATAAAAATACTAAAACGGGAAAACCAAAACCGTTTATCAAGAAATAATTTAAATAAAGATAGAAGTTAAGGCGCTAATTTGATGAGGATAAAGCTATATGGCTAATAAAACCTTTGAATCTTAGAGTCTCTGCGACTTATAAACTTAAAATAAAACCATGGAAGTTTTCAAAATAGAAGGAGGGGTGCGTTTAAAAGGGGAAGTAATACCTCAAGGAGCCAAAAATGAAGCATTACAAATTTTGTGTGCCGTACTTTTAACTCCAGAGAAAGTAACAATCAACAATATCCCAGATATTATCGATATCAATAAATTGATAACCCTTTTGGGGAATTTGGGAGTTAAAATAGAGAAGATAGGATCAGGATCTTATACTTTTCAATCGGATGAAGTAAATGTAGACTATTTAGAAACAGAAGCTTTCAAGAAAGAAGGAGGATCACTTCGTGGTTCTATCATGATTGTTGGGCCACTTTTGGCACGTTTCGGAAAAGGATATATCCCGAAACCAGGAGGAGACAAAATTGGACGAAGAAGATTGGATACCCACTTTGAAGGGTTTATCAATCTTGGAGCCAAATTTAGATACAACAGGGAAGACCATTTTTATGGAGTAGAAGCACCTGATGGACTTGTAGGTGCCGATATGTTATTGGACGAAGCGTCGGTAACCGGAACGGCCAATATTGTGATGGCGGCGGTTTTGGCTAAAGGGAAAACAACAGTTTACAATGCTGCTTGTGAGCCTTATTTGCAACAACTTTGTAAGATGTTGAACTCCATGGGAGCCAATATTACTGGAGTTGGATCTAATTTATTGACGATAGAAGGAGTTAAAAACCTAGGTGGTTGTGTACATAGAATTCTACCCGATATGATTGAAATTGGTTCTTGGATTGGTCTTGCGGCTATGACAAGAAGCGAAATTACAATCAAAGATGTGAGTTGGGACAATCTAGGGGTGATTCCCAATGTATTTAGAAAACTAGGAATTACATTAGAGAGAAGAGGGGATGATATTTTTATCCCAGAACATAAAGACGGATATGAAGTTAAAACAGATATTGATGGTTCAATTCTTACCATTGCCGATGCGCCATGGCCTGGATTTACTCCAGATTTATTGAGTATTGTATTGGTAGTTGCTACGCAAGCCAAAGGAGATGTTTTGATTCACCAAAAAATGTTTGAAAGCCGTTTGTTCTTTACGGATAAATTGATAGACATGGGAGCGAAAATCATGTTGTGTGATCCCCATAGAGCGGTAGTTATAGGTCATGATTTTAAATCAGTTCTAAAAGCAACAACAATGTCTTCTCCGGATATTCGTGCAGGAATCTCATTATTGATTGCCGCACTTTCGGCCAAAGGAACGAGTACTATTCAAAATATTGAACAAATTGATCGTGGATACGAACGTATAGACGAACGTTTAAGAGCAATAGGAGCCAAAATAGTTCGAGAAAAACAATAAGAAACAACAATTTTAAAAATCGCTTAAATAAATTTAATTTTAATTTGAAATTAGTTTGTTTAAGCGATTTTTTTAGTAGAATAAAATGAAATATGTCCGATAGAACGAATGAGCAAAAAGCGATAAAGGCAACCTATTTTAGTATCATTGGGAATACTGCTTTGGCTCTTATAAAAGGGTTAGCTGGTTTTTTCGGAAATTCCTATGCCTTGATTGCAGATGCTATAGAATCTACAACAGATATCTTTGCTTCTCTTTTGGTTTTATTTGGTATAAAATATTCCAACAGACCAGCAGATGATAATCATCCGTATGGACATGGAAGAGCCGAACCATTAATTACTTTTTTAGTAGTTGGATTCCTTATTACATCGGCAACAATTATAGGATATGAGAGTATTGTAAACATTCAAACGCCTCACGAATTACCCAAAACTTGGACACTTCTTGTATTGGGTGCTATTATCATCTGGAAAGAGTATTCGTTTCGGTTGGTAATGAAAAGAAGCAAGGAAACCAATAGTTCTTCTCTTAAAGCCGATGCTTGGCATCATAGAAGCGATGCGATAACTTCAGTAGCTGCATTTACAGGGATTTCTATTGCCTTGTTTTTAGGAAAAGGCTACGAAGCTGCAGATGATTGGGCTGCTTTGTTTGCCTCATTTTTCATTCTTTATAATAGTTACCTCATTTTTAGACCCGCTCTTGGCGAAATCATGGACGAACATTTATATGATGATTTGGTCGAAGAAATTAGAAAAGTTTCCCTTCAAGTGAATGGAATTATTGATACCGAAAAATGTTTCATCCGAAAAGCAGGAATGAAATACCATGTTGATCTTCATGCCAGAGTAAATGGTATGATAACTGTAAAAGAAGGACACGACTTATCTCATAAACTCAAAGATACTCTAAGAGAGAAGATACCAGAGTTGGGGCATGTTTTAATTCATATTGAGCCTAATTAAAGAGTTTTTAATCTTAAAAATAAAACCCAATACATTTTAAATTTGTATTGGGTTTTATTATTTCTATGGGTGAGTTTAATTCAAAAACTTCAATCCAACAATAATTCCGTCTTTTTGAAATCCATTTTGGTAGGAGCGTACATAGTCTAGACGAAACATTTTGAACTTCCCAAAACCGAGATTGTCCAAACCTACACTGTATTCAGCATAAGGACTTGTGTTGGGAACAGCAAGCAAGTGATAGCCTAAAATTAAATTTGATTTAAGCATATTCAATAATGGTATTTTATTCATTATATAGCCTTTGTCATTGTGTTCGGTATGCAACTCAAAATAGCTGTCATTCGTGCTATTAGTGTAGTAAGGCATTAAATTGAATACATTCAAATAGCTTTCAGATAATCCAATATAAGTTTGATTCCCATTAAAATGTTTGTAATCGACAAAAGAGATTTGGTCGGCATTAAAGAATTTACCCACTTTTGCATTCAAGGATAGAATTCCTTTGTTTCCTAGCGTAGCATCATAAGTTATCTTAGCTTTTGCATGGTCAAACTCATATTTCTTTTCGCTTCCGGCAAATCCTTTTTCAAATCCTAAAGTCAATACGGGATATTTACCATTTGGTTCGTTATACTTTCCGTCTGGGCGTGAAATGTAGTCTTGATCGAAATTGATTTTGGCCTCTATTTTGGCTTTTATCAAATTGTATTTTTCAAAAGCGGGCGTTATATTATCATTTGGTGCCCATGGATTATTAGAGGTATAGGATTTATCTTTTTGTAAAAAGGTGTAATCTGTTGTATTAAATAAAGGTTTGTTTTCTAAATAATCAACTTTTGCCTTCACGAAAACTCCATTTGTGATTTCACGTTGATAGAAGAAAGAGATGAAATTATTTTCATAAATTTTCATGAAATTTTCTTTGAAAAATAAAGTGGTAACAGAGTTCAAAAGCTCTGTTATGGGTTTTTCTTCATTAAATTGAGCTACTCTAGATCCTCCAGAAATTTGAATTTCACTTTTATTGATATTGTTGAACTTATGGATAAAACTTCCTGTTGATCTAAATTGAGCTTCGGAGAATCCATAGTCAAAATCAGCTCCAAAACGCGTGTATTTCCCTTTCTCACGGTCGTTTTTTGTATACGATAATCCAGTTGCGATTTTCCAGCCTTGTACCGTATTGAAATTGATTCCGGTTAGTAAACCTTCATAATTGGTAGACCATTTTTGAAACGAATTTTTATAGGTATAGCCCATTATAATATCTGAAATCTGAAATTTATTGCTCTTTTTATCTATGGAATCAAGATATACCTCTGATTTTTTCTTGGTTTGTAGAATGTCTTTCTTGGTGTAATCGGTGCTTTCTTCAATAGTTAAAGGAATTGGTCTAATGGTATTCCAGTAGACATCTTCCTTTTTGTTGGCGTTTTCTTCAAAAGTCAATATTTCTTTTGTAAATGTTTTTTTTGTAAATGGTGGGTCAAATTCAAAATTCGAATAGACATAAGTGAATCTCCCGGATATATTAATGCCTAACATTCCAAAAGTAAAATCAATTGATTGGGTGTTTTTTATCCAAATTTTAGAAGTAGCATTATAACTGAAATTTTGTTTTAAAGTCAATACATCCAAAGCGGGATTTTGCATTTGATCTCCTTTAATACTTACATCAACAGCATAAATAGCCCAACTGTCATCTACGATATAAATGTAGCCTTCCATGACAGGCTCAGACAGTCTCTTTGGTGTAACTTTTATTTTATTGATCTGTTGGTTGTTTTCATTGTAAAAGGAGCCTTCGAATTTGTATTTGTAATAACCAAAAGCATTGTCTGCAATAGGGGAAATCACATTGACATCAAAAGGTAAATAATTATCATAAAAATCAAAATTGGCAGAAGCTGCATTATTAAAACTGAAACCATTATCCTTACCACTTACTTTGGAGGCAATAATGTTTTCTTTCATTTTATCGGGCTTCTGAAAAGCAATTTTAGAAACAGTTTCCGATAAATAAAGAATTCCGCTTCGGGTTGAATCTAGCACTTCGTCAAACATATCCAGTTTTTGTCCTAGAATTTTTTTGGGAGCATCTTTGATTCGGAAGATACCACGGGAATAAAAATCGGCTTTGTAACGAGCCGTTTTTTCGATGTTTACTTTTTTATTGGCAATAGCATTTCTTATAATTTGATTGGCAGGATTGTCTTTTGGATTAATCACAACTTCATTTAAAGAAAAACTTTCTTCAATTAATTTTACATCCAAATTATGAGGGAATGAGAGGATATCTATGACTATTTTTTGAGTTTTAAAGCCTAAAAACTGAAATACAATCGAATGTTTACCTATTTTTTTTAAGTTTAATTCATAATGTCCTTGTTCGTTTGAAGTGGTTCCATTATAGGTGTTCTCTTCGTATACCGTAACATATGGTAAAGGGTTTCCTTTCTCATCAGATAGTTTTCCTTTAATTTGAGCAAAATTGAATAAGCTGCTAAATAGGAATAGCAACAAAAAAGCGTTTTTCATAATTGTAATTTTGATGTTTGACGCTTTTTTGTAAGATTGTTACATGAAAAAATAAACAGGTTTTTATAAAAATTTGTTAAAAATATTACAAAAAGGATTGGATAGCCAAATCATAGCTTTTTAAACCGAAACCTAGTATTACCCCTTTGGCATTTCCAGAAATGTAGGATTGATGTCTGAAACTTTCACGGGCATAAGTGTTTGAGATGTGAACTTCGATCACGGGAGTGGTTACCCCTTTGATGGCATCACCAATACCTATAGAAGTATGGGTATAGGCTCCAGCATTAAGGATAATACCATCATAAGTAAATCCAAATTCTTGAATTTTACCAATTAATTCTCCTTCAATATTACTTTGGTAGTATGTCAATTCTATTTGAGGAAACTTATTTATTAAAATTTCAAAATAATCTTCAAAAGTTTGAGTCCCGTAAACTTCGGGTTCTCTTTTTCCTAGAAGATTTAAATTGGGACCATTAACGATGGCTATTTTCATATGGTTTGTTTTTTGTAAAAATAAATAATCCTTGGGGAATATGGATGTTCTTTTTGTCAAAAATGGATTGTTTTTTGAACAAAACGAACTCGCTTTGTTTTATTAGGAAAAAAACTGTCTTTTGTGCTTTTGTCTGGACTGTTATTTTGTGTAATTTATTTTAAATCTCCTGTGTATAGGTGCTTAGGTGCTATTTTATTTTTGTGAATGATTTCATAAAATTATTCTCTTATGATTTAATTAAGTTTTAGTTAACATATTTAAGTTAGTTTTTCGTACATTTACTTTCGTATTAACAAACAAAAACCAAACAAGATGAAAAAAAGTATTTTAGTATTAGTAGCGATATTTGCGTTTAGTTATGCAAATGCACAAGACAATGGTTTCGTAAAAGGGAATAAATTTGTCGAGGGAAGTTTTAGTTTTCGTTCAGGCGATGTTGAAGACAGTTGGGCTTTTAATCCAAGTATGGGATATATGTTAGATAACAAATGGGCTGTAGGCGGCAGATTAAATTTTGCAGGTACAGAGGATAACGCGAATAACAAAGAGTCTAAAATTGGTTTTACTGCTTTTGCTCGTTATTATTTCCTGTCTCTAGGGGCTTCTAAAAGTTTTAATGTTTATGGAGAATTTGGTTTGGGGTATTCTTCGGTTAAAGACGATCCAAATGTAGGGCCTACTTCTACTGATAGTGCAATGAATGCTAACATTGATTTAGGAATGAACTATTTCTTTACAAATCACTGGGCTGCTACCTTTAAATTAGCTAATATCTTAAGTTACAATAGTACTAATCCTGAAAATGGAAACAATTCAAGTGACTTGAATGTAAACGTTAACTTGTTTAACAATATTTTCGCTCAACCTCAATTTGGATTATTATACAGATGGTAGTTTAAAATGTTTTAAAATCATATAAACCTCTCAATTCGGGAGGTTTTTTTATGACCAAAAAAGCCTTTACTTTGTTATCATGAATTGGCAGTCGTATATAAAGAGTTATCAGTCCTATCTTAAAATTGAAAGAGGATTATCAAAAAACACTATTGATAATTATTCTTTTGATATGGAGCGCTTGTGTTTGTTTTTGTCGCAAAATGATATTAAGGTTTCGCCTATTGTTATTAATGAGGAAACATTACAACAGTTTATCTATGCTGTTTCAAAAGAAGTAAACCCTAGATCTCAGGCTAGAATAATTTCGGGATTGAAAAGTTTTTTTTCCTATCTAATATTCGAGGATTTTAGGAATGATAGCCCGATGGAGTTGGTTGAAACTCCCAAAACAGGACGCAAGTTGCCCGATACATTGGCTGTTGAGGAAATCGATGCACTTATTTCGGCAATTGATTTGAGTTCGAAAGAAGGAGAACGCAATCGTGCGATACTTGAAACGGTATATGGCTGTGGGCTTCGAGTGTCAGAATTGGTAGATTTGAAGATATCGGATTTGTTTTTCGAAGAAGGTTTTATCAAAATAACGGGGAAGGGGAATAAACAACGTTTTGTCCCTGTTGGAGATTTGACCCAAAAATTTATTGAAATTTACAAAAACAACATCAGAACCCAGCTCAATATTCAAAAAGGATTTGAGGATACTTTGTTTTTGAACAGAAGAGGGAGGCAATTAACTCGGGCAATGATTTTTACCATTATTAAAGATTTGGCCGTAAAAATTAATTTGACTAAAAACATAAGCCCGCATACATTAAGACATTCTTTTGCTACCCATCTTTTAGAAAATGGGGCTGATTTGCGTTCGATACAATTAATGCTGGGTCATGAGTCTATCACGACAACAGAAATTTATGTCCATTTGGATCGAAAATTTTTAACTGAAGTTCTTAATACATTTCATCCGAGAAAGGACTAAGGCGCTAAGTAAATTTGCTTATGGGATAGCCGGGTGCAGTAAATTGAATATAAAAAAAAGGCTTGCTGATTTTTCAATCAACAAGCCTTTTAATATTTTGAAAGCCTTAGTTATTTAGCAATATTCACCGCTCTAGTTTCTCTAATTACAGTAACTTTTACTTGACCTGGATACGTCATTTCGGTTTGGATTTTTTGTGAAATTTCGAAAGATAAAGTAGCTGCATTATCATCAGATACTTTTTCGCTTTCTACGATAACTCGTAGTTCTCTACCAGCTTGGATAGCATAAGCGTTTTTCACACCGCTAAATCCGTAAGCTACTTCTTCAAGATCTTTTAAACGCTGAATGTAAGAGTCTAATACTTGTCTTCTAGCTCCCGGTCTTGCGCCAGAAATAGCATCGCAAACTTGAATGATTGGAGATAATAATGATTTCATTTCTATCTCATCGTGGTGTGCTCCAATAGCGTTGCAAACTTCTTCTTTCTCACCATATTTTTCAGCCCATTGCATTCCTAATAAAGCGTGTGGTAAATCACTTTCTGCATCTGGAACTTTACCAATATCGTGAAGTAATCCTGCTCTTTTGGCCAATTTAACATTCAATCCTAATTCAGCTGCCATAATTCCACAAAGTTTAGAAACTTCGCGAGAGTGTTGCAATAAATTTTGTCCGTAAGAAGAACGGTATTTCATTCTACCTACTACTTTTATTAATTCAGGGTGTAAACCATGAATTCCTAAATCAATAACAGTTCGTTTTCCAACTTCAATGATTTCATCATCAATTTGTTTGGTAGTTTTAGCAACTACTTCTTCAATACGTGCTGGGTGAATACGTCCGTCTGTTACTAATTTGTGTAATGCCAAACGAGCAATTTCTCTACGTACTGGATCAAAACAAGAAAGGATAATAGCTTCTGGAGTATCATCTACAATGATTTCTACACCAGTGGCTGCTTCTAGCGCTCTAATGTTTCTTCCTTCACGACCAATGATTCTACCTTTTACATCATCCGATTCAATGTTGAAAACAGATACACAGTTTTCTACCGCTTCTTCCGTTCCTACTCTTTGGATCGTGTTAATGATGATTTTCTTAGCCTCTTGTTGTGCCGTTAATTTTGCTTCTTCAATAGTATCTTGAATATGAGACATTGCTTTGCTCTTAGCTTCTGCTTTTAAGCCTTCAACTAGTTGATCTTTGGCTTCATCGGCAGATAATCCAGAGATTACTTCTAATTGTTGCAATTGACTTTTATGTAGTTTGTCTACTTCTACTTGTTTTTTGTCTAAATTTTCAATTTTAGAGGTGTATTCTATGGTTTTTGCTTCAAAATCATCATTTACCTTTTTAGCTTTTGATAATTCGTTAGAAATTTGAGATTCTTTGTCACGAACTCTTTTTTCTACCTCGGCTACTTTTTTGTCTCTAGCTAGGATTACTTGTTCGTGTTCTGATTTTAGTTCGATAAATTTTTCTTTTGCTTGAAGAATTTTATCTTTTTTAATGTTTTCTGCCTCAAGATTAGCGTCTTTTAGAATAGAAGTCGCTTCTTTTTTTGCACTTTTAATTAAATTAGAGATATTGCTTTTTTCAATGACTTTGGCTATACCAAATCCTGCTGCAATACCCGTAATTCCTGAAATAATTATTGTTAAGATGTCCATGTTTGTTAAAATTTATATATAAAAAAGCCTACATTAGATTGCTTGTATAAACTCGGAAAGACAAGTTTTGAGCTAACTCACTGTTCAAGTTTCCTCGCCGAAGCGTGGCATGCTTTAGTAGTGATGATTTGCTCATTCTAAATTGTTAGTGTTGAGTTTACCAAATATGAACTAATGTAGGCAGTATCTTAGTTTGTGTAAAGAACGTTTAATTTTCGAGATATTGATCTAAAATCGCATTGATTTTGTTTAATCTTTCAATGGTTTCATCCCCATTTATAGCATTATCAATATGTTTTTGTTCTGATTGAGAGGCAAATTGTAAGGCACACATGGCCAATACATCTTGTTTATCCCGAACGGCATAATTTTCTTCAAATTGCTTTATCATAGCATCAATTTTTTTTGAAGCACTTCTAAGTCCTTCTTCCTGAGAGAAATCTACCGTTAGCGGGTACACTCTTTCTGCAATTGATATTTTAATTTTAAGCTTTTCGTCCATATATTTTACTAATCTGATAGCTGTGCTATACAGTAATCAATTTCACGAATTATTGAATTTATCTTAAGCTTTGTATCTCTTTTATTTTCGTCACTGCCTAATAATGCATTGGCTATTTTGAGTGTTTCTAACTGTGTTTTTAAATCATCAATCTCTTTGGATTGAGTTTGTAGTAACACTGCAGCATTTCTTAATTCTAAAGTTAGATCTTGATTGTTTTTTTCTAAAGTTTTAATTTTAAAAAAAAGTTTTTCAACCTTATTTTCAAGAGTATCAATTATTTCTGCAATCACACTCATTATAATTCCTATTCATTACTTAATCTTACAAAGTTAGTATTCCTTTTTATTATTACAATATTTTATTGATTTTTTTACATTAAAAATATCAATTGTTTCAAAATCAGTTTATTGTATTTTGGTTTTGTTTTGTCTTGTGGGTTTTAGTTGCTTTTTTTATCTTAGCAAAAATGTATTCTATGAAATGAGCATGATCGTAAATTGGTAGTAAGCACTAATGATGTTGTGCGACTCGAGCAATAGCGAACGTGCGAAACAATTACATTTGACCCATAAAATACAATAAATATTCACAAATGAAATTTTCTTTTTTTCTGTTATTTTTCTCTAGTGCTCTTTTTGCTCAAATAGATTATCCCAAAAACTATTTTTGTCCTCCACTTGATATTCCGATGCAATTGTCCGGGAATTTTGGAGAATTAAGACCCAATCATTTTCATGCGGGCTTTGATATGAAAACTATGCAAAGAGAAGGCTTGAGCGTTTATGCTGTGGCTGATGGATATGTTTCCAGAATTAAAATCTCTACTTTTGGTAACGGTAAAACCATTTATATTGATCATCCAAATGGATTTACCTCGGTGTATGGTCATCTGCAAAAAGCAACCGATTCTATTCAAAGTTTTATAAAGAAAACACATTACAAAGAACAGTTTTTTGAAATTGAGATGTATTTTAAACCCAATGAAATGCCCGTTAAAAAAGGGCGATTAATTGGTGTTTCCGGAAATACGGGTGCTTCCGAAGGACCTCATTTGCATTTCGAAATTAGAGATACAAAAACGGAGAAAATTATTAATCCCATGTTTTTTGGGTTTGATGCTTTAATGAAAGACACCAAGAAACCGATAGTTTCAAATTTGTATGCTTACCCTTTAGATTCAAAAACAACGGTCAATTATGCGCAACGTCCTATCTCTATCAATTTATCCTTGCAAAAGGACGGGTCTTATTTGGCAGATAAGGTTATAGCGAATGGAAAAATTGGTTTTGGTATTGTAGCTTTCGATTATGATGATGTGTCTTTTAACAAAAATGGAGCTTTCGATGTGAATTTGTCTTGCAACGGGAAATCTATTTTTGGATATCAATTTAATACCTATTCTTTTGATGAAATGCGATACGTCAATGCTTTAATCGATTATTCATTTTATAAAAAAACACAACAAAGGGTTCAAAAATTATTTATGAGTCCACCTTATAATTTGAGCATTATAAAAACCGACGAAATGAATGGTGTCATTACAGTATTGCCCAATTTGACCTCGGTTTGTCGTTTGGAGGTTTCTGATTTTTATGCAAATAAAACCACGATTGTTATTCCAGTACAGTATGATGCACTTTCAATCATAATTGAGAAAGAATCTATTGTTTCTAATTATGTTGTAAAAGCGTCGAAGGATTGTTTCTTTGAAAAGGATAAGATTAGTGTTTTCTTTGCAGCAGGTACTTTTTATAGTGATTTTAATTTGAATTTTGATGTGAAAAATAACGTTTTGACTGTACATGACGATACAGTTCCAGCGCATACGAATTTTACAATTTCTATAGAAAACGATAGTTATCCAGCAGATCAAAAAGACAAAGTGTTTATTGGTCGAATTGAAGGAGGGAAGATAAGTTATAATACAACTCGTCAAAAAAACAATGTTTATGAGACAAAAGTAAAAACTTTAGGGCAGTATAAATTAGTGTTAGACACCATTGCGCCTGTGATTGCTATTGCAAAATCTATTGAAGGGAAACGATTGGATAATCAAAAGTTGCTTCAAGTGAGTATATCGGATAGTTTGTCTGGAATTAAATCCTACAATGGTTACCTTAACGGGAAATGGATTTTGATGGAATACGATAATAAAACAAAACTATTGACCCATGATTTTAATGATGCAATTGTGGCTGAAGGAGACAATGAATTAAAAGTTGTAGTAGTTGATAATGTAGGGAATTCTTCTATCTTTGAAACTCATTTTCAAAGAAATCAAAAAAAGTAAAAGCAAAATCAATTGAATATTTTTAAAGCCCTGTATTGTTTTATTTTTTTATGGATAGGAATGAATTCATTTGCTCAAACGGCTTTTGTAAAAGGTATTGTTTTGGATGAAAAGAATCTTCCTGTTGAGGGAGTGAATGTAACTTCCCCGAATAATAATACCCAGACAAATGAAAAGGGATTTTATCAAATCAAAATTCCATCCGATCAAAATATCACCGTAGAATTTACCCATATTTCTTTAAAAAAAGCCAGTTTAAAAATCTCTTTAAAGCCAAATGAAGTTTATGTGTTTAATATGCGTATGAACGATCAAGAGGAACAAATGGGGGAGGTCATCATCAACAGCAATAATAAAAAATCAGTTCAAGGGATTATTACTTTTGAAGCCAAAGACATTCGTTTTATTCCGGGTGCCAATGCGGGAATCGAAAATGTTTTGAAGACATTGCCCGGAGTCAATTCGAATAATGAACTCAGTACCCAATATTCAGTTCGTGGAGGAAATTATGACGAAAATTTGGTTTATGTCAATGAAGTAGAAGTGTATCGTCCTTTTCTGATTCGGTCTGGACAACAGGAAGGTTTGAGTTTTGTCAATACTGATTTGGTTCAAAATATAGAATTTTCAGCAGGGGGTTTTCAGGCAAAGTATGGAGACAAAATGTCTTCAGTCTTGGATATTACTTATCGGAATCCAACGCAGTTTGGGGCAACTCTCGAAATGAGTTTCCTTGGCGGAAGCCTAGCTGTTGATGCGGTTTCTAAAAACAGAAAATGGTCAGCCATTACAGGAATAAGGTACAGAAATAACAGTCTTCTTGTTAATAGTCAAGAAACTCAAACGAATTATACTCCTACTTTTGCCGATATTCAAACGAACATCAACTATCAGGCTTCTGCCAAATGGCAATGGAGTTTTCTGGGGAATATTTCTCAAAATAAGTATTTATACCAACCGCTTACGCGTCAAACCAATTTTGGTACAGCAGATGCACCAATGGCTCTTGCGGTTTATTACGAAGGCAAGGAAAAAGATAAATATGATACGTATTTTGGAGCTTTAAAAACCACTTATCAAGTGAGTGATACTTTCACTTTAAAATTTATTGGATCTGTTTTTCACACTATAGAACAAGAGTATTTCGATATTTATGCACAATACCGATTGGGTGAAGTCGATACCAACATTGGTTCAGACACTTATGGAGATATTGCTTTTTCAAGAGGAATTGGTTCACAGCTCAATCATGCCAGAAATGATTTGGATGCTTTAATTGCCAATTTAGAAGTAAAAGGTTTAAAAAATTGGAAACAAAATCAAATCGAATGGGGAGTTAAATACACCAAAGAATTGATCCGAGATCGAATTTCAGAATGGGAAGTCATTGATTCAGCAGGGTTCTCCATTCGGCCACCACTTGTATTGCCCAAAAATGATGAGCCTTACCAACCCTATGCAGGACTGTTGGTCCCGTATCAATATGTAAGTGCTACTAATTTTACGAATATAGATCGGTTTTCAGCTTATGCGCAATGGGGAAGAAAAGACAATTTAGGTTCAAACGAAATATGGTACAATTTGGGTGCACGAATGCAAAGTTGGGAAGTTTCAGGCGATAATTTGAAAAGTAATCTTCAAACTGTTTTTAGTCTGAGAGCTCAGTTTGCCATAAAACCAGATTGGAAGAAGGATATGCTTTTTAGATTAACCGTTGGCATCTATAACCAGCCGCCATTTTATAGGGAGTTACGAGATTATGATGGAGTGGTGCAACCCGATACGAAAGCTCAAAAATCTCTAAATGTTGTTTTGGGGAATGATTATAGTTTCAAAATGTGGGAACGCCCTTTTAAACTTGTGACCGAAGCCTATTATAAAAAAATGACAGATGTCAATCCTTATACGGTTGATAATGTCCGGATACGTTATGCTGCAGATAATAATGCTGTCGCCTATGCACAAGGACTGGATGTTCGACTGAATGGAGAATTTGTCCCCGGAACCGATTCTTGGATTAGTTTTGGATATCTAAAAACCGAGGAGAATATTGACAACAAAGGGTATATTGCAAGACCAACAGATCAACGATTAAAATTTGGTCTTTTGTTTCAGGATTATATGCCAAAAATTCCAAGTCTAAAGTTATATCTCAATATGGTCTATAATACAGGATTACCGGGAGGTTCGCCTGCTTATGCCGATCCGTATTTGTACCAAAACAGATTGAACGATTACCGCCGGGTTGATGTTGGATTTTCGAAAGTCTTCATTGATCAAAAAGTAGGGGTGTCCAAGAATAAATTTTTCAAAAATCTGAAGGAACTATCTTTAGGTTTTGAAATATTTAATCTCTTTAACAATCAAAATGCCATAACCAATACATGGGTTCGGGATGTGTACAGTAAAACAGAATATGCGATTCCCAATTATATGACAACCCGAGTTTTTAATTTGAAGTTAAGTGCGAGGTTGTAGCAATTTTTAGGTAGATTACGTTCGTTGCAATGAATAAATCTACAGTATATTTCCCTTTCCATTTTTAAAAATGATTACATTTGAGTTTATTTTTTAATATTAAAATTATTATGAGAACATCACATTTTGTCTATATAGGAATTTCACTTTTACTTTTAGCAAGCTGTAAAGAAGAATCAGAGAAGCCGAAAGTGATTTATGATGCTTCAAAAATAGGGAGAGAACTCACTAAAGCCGATCCGACTCAAATAAAAATAGCTGATTTACCCATACAAATGGAAGGAACTGATTATTTAATCCATCCAGTGGGGGATTTGAGTGTTTATGAAAAAGGAACCAAAAATAAATATGGTTCTTCGAGTGTGAATGATTTGAGTTTTACCATATCGAATGCATCCGAGTATGAAATTACGGGCTATTTGCAAAATATTAAATTCCAAAGAGTAGATTCAGATTCTATAAAAGTATTGACGGATAAACCTATTTTGATTCAAACGGCAACTTACTTAAAAACGGTTGCTGATAAGACCAAAAATCAAATTATGGTCTATACCATGTATGATATGGATTCTAATAAAGACGGAAAACTGGATACTAGTGACATCAAGGCGTTGTATTTAAGTAAAATAAGCGGCGATAAATTCACGAAAGTTTCAACCGATTTTCAAGAATTAATCGATTGGAATTTAATCGAATCCAAAAACCGTTTGTATTTTAGAACCGTTGAGGACACCAATAAAAATGGGAAATTCGACAGTAAAGATGTACTGCATTACAATTACATCGATTTGTCAAGTAAGGATTGGAAAATAGAGACTTACAATCCGATATAAATCTCAAATCAAAATATCACTTTCTAAATCTGATTTTTCGATTTCAAAATCAAATCCAAGTTGTGTTACCAATTGAATCACTAGATTTTTATACCAATTTTCGGATTTGGGATGGATATAGATTTTTTCGATCAGTTGACTGATATCCACATTTATTTTTAATCCATCATTTAGTTTGATGGTGCTTTCAGTTACATCTGTAATGATGCGAACTTCGCGTTCGTATTGAAAGCTTTTTCTTTTGAACAAAAAAGGAAAAAACAAATCGTCAAACGGAATATACTCTTTTTTGTAATCGATGTAATTTACTTCACCAATGAATTGCTTGTGGTTTTTTTCGGGAACCAAGGCATCTTGAAGCCTTTTTACTGTAGATTGTATGGCCAATCCTTCGCTATTTTGAGTAAAAATTTGCCACATGGCGAACGATTCGTATTCATTGATGTGCCAACTACTGATAGCCACTTTCTCCCGATGGGTTTTGTAGTAATTTAAAAAATCAGGATTGTTTGTAGAAAGTTTTTTGATTTCCTCAAATGTAGGTTCGCTAAAAGTTCCTTCGTATTGGTCTTCAAATTTATCAGACCGTGACATAAACAGTTTCTGCGAAAGCAATAAATCCAAAAACTTCGACAAGTCCAGATATTTCCATACAATGGTATCTGGATCTTGCGGAAGTTTTATGTTGGGATTATTAAGATACATTGTTTTGATTTATATAAGTAGAACCATTAGAAATCTAAAGGTACTAATCTAAATTGTTATTCAAAACTTTGCATTGTTACCAGTTTGTTATATGCTCCATTCATAGCAATAAGATCTTCATGTTTTCCTTGCTCTACTATTTTTCCTTTTTTCATTACAACAATCAAATCTGCTTTTTGAATGGTTGAAAGACGGTGTGCAATTACAATAGAAGTTCTGTTTTGCATCATGTTTTCTAAAGCCACTTGCACAAATTTTTCGCTTTCGGTATCCAAAGCTGATGTTGCTTCATCCAAAATCATAATCGGAGGGTTTTTCAAAACGGCACGGGCAATAGATAGTCGTTGTTTTTGACCTCCGGAAAGTTTGTTTCCGCTGTCGCCAATGTTAGTGTAAATACCTTTTGGCAGGTCTTTTACGAATTCGTAAGCATTCGCAATTTTTAGAGCTTCGATGATTTCTTCATCGGTAGCATCTAGTTTTCCTAAGGAGATATTGGCTTTTATGGTATCATTAAATAAAATACTGTCTTGGGTTACCAATCCCATCAAACCACGAAGCGATTGTAGATTTAAATCTTTTATAGCAACACCGTCGATAGCAATGGTTCCTTCATTGACATCATAAAAACGAGTCAGCAAATTGGCGATAGTACTTTTTCCGCTTCCTGATTGACCTACAAGAGCAACAGTTTGTCCTTTTTTTACGGTAAGTGAAAAATCTTTTAAAACAGTTTCGTCTTCGTATTTGAAGTTGATGTTTTGAATCGCGATTTCGGATTCAAAAGTAGATTTTTCTACAGCATCGATTTTACTGGTAATTGGGTTTTCTTGATCCAAGATTTCTAAAACACGCTCTGCAGCGGCATTTCCTCTTTTGATAGCGTATGATGCTTTCGAAATAGATTTTGCAGGAGTTAGGATGTTGTAAGCCAATCCCATATAGGCGATAAACGAAGCGCCATTCAGCGTTTTGTCAATCAAAACCATGTGTCCACCGTACCAAAGTAAAATGGCGATAACCATAATTCCCATAAACTCACTGGCTGGAGATGCTAGGTTTTGACGATTACCAATACTATTTGATAAGATAAAAAAACGTTGAGTCGATTCTTGAAAAACACGGTTGAAGTAATTTTCCGAGTTATAGCCTTTTACCACTTTCAATCCGCCCAATGTCTCTTCAATAGTTGATAAAAAGATACCTTGTTCTTCTTGTGCTCTCGTCGATTTTTTCTTTAATTGTTTTCCAATAAGGGAAATGACGTAGCCAGAAACAGGAATGAAAATAAACACAAAAAGAGTCAATTGCACACTGATGGTAACCATTGTAATTAATGTAAAAACAATTGTAAGGGGTTCTTTTACAATAAGTTCCAAAATAGACAAGAAAGAAGTTTGAACCTCATTGACATCTCCTGAAATTCTAGAAATCACATCTCCTTTTCTTTTTTCAGAATAGAAAGCTAGTGGTAATTCAATCGTTTTTTTGTACATGGCATTTCGCATGTCTCTCAAAATACCATTTCGTAAAAAGGTAATAAAAAACATCGCTAGATAATCACATAAATTTTTCAGTAAAAAGATAGAAATGATTATCACGACCATTATGGTCAAGGTGCGACCTACACCAAACGTATCAGTAGTGTGGGTAATGTAATAACTTAAGTAATCTTCGCCATATTTTTTTAGCTCCCAAATGCCTTTATAAACTGGCATTACCGTATTTTTTTTGGTTTGGTCAAATAAAACCTGCATCATCGGAATCAATGATACAAAAGAAAGTGTACTAAATAGGGCATATAGTACATTAAAAAGTATGTTCATATAAGCATACTTTTTGTACGGAATTACAAAAGGGAATATTCTTTTAAAATTGTTCATTAGTTCAATTGCATTGCAATAATTATATTTTTAATTTTTTCGTTCAAGACTTGCTCAACTTCGGTAAAATGGTCAACGCTGTCTAAGTGGGTGTTTACACTGATGTAAAATTTAATTTTTGGTTCCGTTCCGCTAGGTCTGGCACATATTTTAGACCCATCTTCTGTGTAATAAATCAATACGTCAGATTTAGGAATATTCATCGTTTCTTCTTCATCTGTAAATAAGTTTTTGGCTATTGATGATTTGTAATCTTCCATCATAACCACTCTTTCTCCGTTGATTTCTTTCAATGGGTTTTCGCGTAATGAAACCATCATTTGGTTAATTTCGGCCAATCCTTCGATTCCTTTTTTGGTGATAGAAACTAAGTGCTCTTTGTAAAATCCGTAATCTACATAATATTGTAACAAGGTATTGTACACAGAACTGCCATTGGCTTTGGCTTGAGCCGCAACTTCGCAAATTAATAAAGTGGCCGCAACGGCATCTTTATCACGAACGGCATCGCCAACCATATATCCAAAACTTTCTTCTCCACCACCAATAAATTCGAGTTCCGGAAAATCTTTAATCATTTTGGCAATCCATTTAAAGCCTGTTAATCCCACTTTGCATTCTACGTCATAAGCCGAAGCTAGTTCCATAATCATTGGCGTGGAAACAATCGTAGAGCCCACAAATTGTTGACCGTTTATCTTTCCGGCTTTTTTCCATTGTTCGAGTAGAAAAGCGGTCATCAAAATCATTGTTTGATTTCCGTTCAACAAAATCATTTTACCTTCGTTATTTCGAACAGCAACTCCCAAACGGTCACAGTCTGGGTCGGTACCCACAACAATATCAGCATTCAATTTGTCTGCCAGCGCCAATGCCATTGTCAATGCTTCCGGCTCTTCTGGGTTTGGTGATTTTACGGTTGGGAAATTCCCATCCGGTTTGGCTTGTTCGGGAACGATGTTTACATTCTTGTAACCCGCTTTTTCCAAAGTTGCAGGAACCGACATAATAGAAGTCCCGTGTAAAGAAGTAAATACAATGTTCAGATTGTCCTTGGCTTCCTTTGGTGTATTAAAACTGGCATTCTCCACAGATGACTTTACAAAAGCTTCGTCAATTTCGGCATCTATATATTGTATCAAACTTTCATCTGCCGAAAATTTGATTTCGTTGTAATTTAAATTCTCAATAATATTTATGATAGCCTCATCTTCTGGAGGAACAATTTGTCCGCCATCTTCCCAATACACTTTGTAACCATTATATTCTGGTGGATTGTGAGAAGCAGTTAGTACAATACCACATTGACAGCCTAAATGTTTAAGTGCAAAAGACAATTCTGGAGTAGGTCTCAAGTCCGAAAACAAATAAACCTGAATTCCATTGGCAGAGAAAACATCGGCAACCACTTTGGCCAAAGATTGACTATTATGACGGCAATCATAAGCAATTACAACCTTCAAGGTTTGTCCAGGGAAAACAGTATGCAAGTAATTTGAAAGTCCTTGAGTGTTTTTTCCAAGAGTATATTTATTAATACGATTGTTTCCAACTCCCATTACACCACGCATACCACCTGTTCCGAACTCCAAATTTTTGTAAAAGCTCTCTTCCAATTCTTTTGGTGAAGTAGTCATTAATTCGATTACTTCTGCTTGTGTTTTGGTGTCAAAAGCAGGAGTTAGCCATTCGTTTACTGCGTCTAAAATGTTTTGTGCAATGTGCATATATTTGGTTTAAAGTTGTTAATCTGTTTTTTGCAAAAGCAAGAAATAAATCTTGTCACCCTGAGCATAGTCGAAGGGAGGAGCTATTTCCAGCTATTCGCTTTAATCTTTTTCTCTTAAATCTTTTTTTCCAAGAACTGTCAGGAGCTTCCGTTGGTCGCTCTGCCCGTTCAGGAAAAAATAGATTTATTCAAAAAAGGATTTCCGCTACTATCAGGGCTAGACCCGTAAAGTGAGAGATTTAGTTTTTAATCCTATTTCCTTTGACAAACGAGTTGTAGCAAATTTTCAGCTGCGAATTTCACTAATTCTCACAAATTAATTGGAGTAAATTAGTAAAATTCTGGGCGAACTATTTTAACAATATCATTAAATTCGTTTAAATCTGTTCAATCCGTGTTCCATTTTAAATTCGTGAGTGCACAGATTTTAAAAATTCACTTCACTCGAAACCTTGTATCGTTCCTCATTATTTTTGGTTCTCAATATAATTTCGCCTAGAAACCCAGCCAAAAACAATTGTGTTCCCAAAACCATTGTTGTTAATGCGATATAAAACCAAGGATTACTTGTTACTAAATTATAGCGCATTCCCATATACATATGATATAATTTTGAAACTCCAATGTATCCAGCCAACAAAAAACCAATAATAAACATAAAGGAACCTATGGCGCCAAATAAATGCATTGGTCTTTTTCCAAATCGGGAAAGAAACCAAATCGTTATCAAATCCAAGAAACCATTGATGAAACGTTCCATTCCAAATTTGGTTTCTCCGTATTTTCTGGCTTGGTGTTGCACTATTTTTTCGCCAATTTTTCCAAAACCGGCATTCTTGGCCAAAACCGGAATGTATCGGTGCATTTCACCGGATACTTCAATGTTTTTTACCACTACGTTTTTGTAAGCTTTCAATCCGCAATTAAAATCATTTAATTCAACCCCAGATGTTTTTCTGGCCGCCCAATTAAATAGTTTTGATGGAAGATTTTTGGCCACAACAGAGTCGTAACGTTTCTTTTTCCAACCCGAAACCAAATCGTATTTTTGAGTGGTAATCATTTCGTACAAACCTGGAATTTCATCGGGACTGTCTTGCAAATCGGCATCCATGGTAATGATCACATCGCCTTTTGCCTTAGCGAAACCAGCATGCAAAGCTTGAGATTTACCGAAATTTTTCATGAATCGAATCCCTTTTACATTAGAATTCTCAGTAGCAAATCCTGCTATAATGTTCCAGGATTCATCTGTACTTCCATCATCCAGAAAAATGATTTCGTAGCTGTAATTGTTCGATTTCATAATCGAAATAATCCAAGTGTACAATTCTTGCAGCGATTCCTCTTCGTTAAGAAGCGGTATGAGTATAGATAAATTCATTATTTCTATTCTTGGGATGTAGATTTACTTTTGAAAAAGGCTGCTATTACTAAACCCAGTATAGCGCAAAAAAAGAGATTGAAAATAGAACCTTTTAATTGTTCTACAATTGAAAAAGGATCACTTTCTTTAAGTTTTGAAATGGTTTCGTTCATTGCGGATGCAGGAACTCCATATTTTTCTGAAGTACTAATTAGGTACTTTATTGTTAAATCTAGAAGTGTATCTTTTACAGATGGATCTATGAAATTGAACAAAATGATTTTAAAGACTATAGAAATAAGTATTCCTATTGCAGCCGAAATAAAGTAGGTAGTGAAGGCTTCTTTGAATGGGAATATTCCGTTTAATTCTTTCTTTGTTTTAAATAGTGCTATAATTGGTACAATGATAATTACGGAAAAACTTAAAAGGGTAGTCCACCAAGCAATGAATAATTCTAAGTTTGTTGCATATATTGAAGCTGTAATTAAGCACAGTATCGCTCCTGTAATTGCTCCATAGGTTATCCCGTTTTTTTTTATAATTTCATTTACCATTAGTAGTTGTTTTTTTATGAATCCACAAAGATAGCAATTCCCAATATATTGGCGTACAAAAAATGTTTTTTACCGCGATATAAAAAAAGTCACGCAAAGGTTTGTATATTGGAAAATAAGTGTAAATTTGCAAACTCAAAATAATATTGTAAAACAAAAAGTTATAATGCGTTTATACCTTTTCTGTTAGAAGAAAAGCTTCAAGACAAGTTATAATTAACAAATAAAAAAGATTCAAGATGAAAAAAGGTGTACACCCAGAAAATTACAGATTAGTTGCTTTTAAAGACATGTCAAACGAAGATGTTTTTATCACTAAATCTACTGCAGATACAAAAGAAACTATTACAGTTGACGGTGTTGAATATCCAGTTGTGAAAATGGAGATTTCTAGAACTTCTCACCCTTTTTACACAGGTAAATCTAAACTTATCGATACTGCAGGACGTATTGATAAATTCAAAACTAAATACGCTAAACACGTTAAATAATTTTAATTTGTTTTCAAATACACTAAAGCCTCGCATTTTGCGGGGCTTTTTTTATGGGATTTATACCAGAAATTCCCGTATTTAGGGAAGTTCCATTTCTTTAAACAAATAAAAATAATTGTAACTTTGCGGTGATAACCAAATCATATTTTAACAATTTACAAATCAGTTTATGAACTATATCCTTTTTGACGGACCGGCTCGGAACGCTTTACTACCCTTTACTTTTACGCGACCTGTTGCCGATATTCTAGTTGGTATTATGACGATTCGCCAAAAATGGGAAATGCGTCTGGGGTCTACTACGACAACCTTAACAGAGGAATATCTGTCGGATAAATACCCGATGGTAGAATTAGAAGAAAATGTAATGATCAATGCTTCTTTTCTTCCTAATGATGTTTTGGCAGAAATGGTGAGCAATTTAGAGCCGAATCAGGCTATTTTCAAAGGAGATGAAGTGATTGCTTTTTATACGCAAGAAGACCAAGAATCGGTGGATTTTGATACTTACGAGATACTCGAATACAATGAAGAATGCATATCGATCGAACATACTTGGGATATTTTCTCTAAAAATGATACCGCTATTCGTGAGGATTTCGAATATTTAACCGAAGATAGAAAATCACAGCCGATTCCAAAAAGCGTAAATGTTATTGCGCCAGAAAATATATTTATTGAAGAAGGGGCAAAATTGGAGTTTGTTACCTTGAATGCTTCGTTTGGCCCTATATATATAGGTAAAGATTCAGAGATCATGGAAGGTACTGTAATTCGTGGGCCATTTGCTTTATGCGAAAATGCACAAGTAAAAATGGGTGCCAAAGTTTATGGAGCGACTACAGTTGGACCACATTCCAGAATTGGTGGGGAAGTTAAAAATGCGGTTCTTTTTGCGAATTCCAATAAAGGGCATGAAGGGTATCTAGGAGATTCTGTTTTGGGGGAGTGGTGTAACATTGGTGCGGATAGCAACAATTCGAACCTAAAAAACAATTACGAAGAAGTGAAATTGTGGAGTTATGAAACCGAAGGTTTTGCCAAAACAGGACTTCAATTTTGCGGATTAATGATGGGAGACCATAGTAAGTGTGGTATAAACACTATGTTTAATACCGGAACGGTAGTGGGAGTGAGTGCCAATATTTTCGGAAGCGGGTTTCCACGCAATTTCGTTCCTAGTTTTTCTTGGGGTGGAGCATCGGGATTTACGACTTATATAACCAAAAAAGCTTTTGAAACGGCACGAATAGTTATGGCGCGTAGAAATGTGGAGTTTGATGACAGAGAAGCGGCAATTTTAGAACATGTTTTTGAGGAATCAAAAAAATGGAGGAAAGAGTAAAAGAGAAGAGTGTCTTTCAAAGATAAGTGTTTTAAATATTAAAAAGGGATGAACGGAAAATCGAAAGAATAATTCCCGTTTATCCCTTTTTTTATTTAATTAAAATCCGCTGACATTTAAGCGACCACTTGAAACACATTTCCCGTTTAATGAAGGTGTTGCTACTGCACTACTTAAGATTGCTGATTTAATAGCTGCAGCATTTGATCCCGGGTGAGTTGATGCATATAAAGCACAAGCTCCTGTTACATGCGGTGTGGCCATGGAGGTGCCGCTATAAGATCCATAACCATTACCAGCGGAATTAGGTAAAGTGGAATAAATACCGGATCCCGGAGCGCCGATATCTACCGTAGTTGCTCCATACTGAGAAAAACTCGAAAGAGCTCCGGTATTAGTGATAGAAGCGACTGCAATGATATTAGCACTTGTGTAACCGGAGGGGTAGCTTGCTGTAACATCGTTATTTGTGCTGCTGTTTCCAGCGGCTGCGATGAAAAGAATGTCGGCCGTGTTGGCTCTGTCAATAGCGTCTTTGAGACTTTGCGAAAATCCGCCCCCGCCCCAAGAGTTATTCGTTGCGACTATATTAACTGGATTAACTAACCTAGTTTTCAAGGCAGTAAAATAATCAACTGCCTTGATTGCATTTGCAGTTGTCCCGCCTCTTCTTCCCAAAAATTTTGCAGAGATGATCGTTACATTCCAGTTCACGCCTGCAACTCCTTTTCCATTGCCACCCACAGCGCCAATGGTGCCCGAAACGTGAGTGCCATGATCGTCTTGTGTGCCATCATAGGTGCTATTGTCGTTTTTGTCAAAATCCCAACCATGAATATCATCCTTATAGCCATTTCCATCATTATCAATTCCATCAATTGGGTCATAAGGATTGGTCCAGAAATTAGCGGCAAGATCCTCATGAGAGTATTGGGCGCCTTCGTCAATTACACCAACATAGACTAAAGAGGAGCCAGTTTTCCCAGCGGCCCATGCTTTACCCGCCTGAGATCCGAATTGATTAGCTGGATTTGTGTCACCTCCATACATTCCCCAAAGCGATCCATTTGTAAAATAGGTATCGTTTGAAGTTGCACAATGTTGATAGATCCAGTTGGGTTCCGCATATTCAATTTCAGATGAATTTTTAAGCAATGCAATCGCTTCCATTGTACCTAGTTTTGAAGAAACTAACAGAAGTTCACCCGAGCTGACACCTTTTCCGGTATTTGCAGTTTTCATGGCATTTGTATTGATTTCTTCAACTACATTGCCCATAATCATTGATAGTACAGTTGATTTTGTTTTACTGGTAGATTTGTCTCCATCTTTAAATTTGATGAGTATTTCACCAGGTACAAAGTTCTGTTGTTCTGTTTTTTGAACAGATTCTGGTTCGATTTCGATTTCATTTTCGCATGATACTGTCAGTATCATGATCATTACTGATAGCATTAAAATGTAATTAAGTTTCATAATATAGCTTGGTTAAAGGTTAAAATAAACTCAAATTTACGTAATAGTTTTTATATAGACTTCTTAATACTCTAAAAATCAGCACGTTTGTTTGTTTTGACAGATTGATTAGTCGTTTTTGATAATCTCACTTCCAATTTGTTCAATACTCTAATTAAGCTATCTTTGCACTTTTAAAAATTCTAGGAGTTTCAACTAATAACTTCTAACGCATAACTTCTAACTTTATATAATGATTACAATTAACGATATTTCAGTTCAATTTGGAGGAACAACTCTTTTTAGTGATGTTTCTTTTGCTATAAATGAAAATGATAAGATTGCCTTGATGGGTAAAAATGGAGCCGGTAAGTCAACGCTTCTAAAGATTATTGCAGGACAAAGCAAACCTTCTACAGGAAATGTTTCGGCACCAAAGGACGCTGTTGTGGCTTATTTGCCACAGCATTTATTGACTACAGATGGAGCGACAGTAATGGAAGAAACGTCAAAAGCGTTTGGCGAAATTTTTAGTATGAAAGCCGAAATAGATGAAATCAATGAACAATTGACGATTCGTACCGATTATGAAAGTGACGCTTACATGAAATTAATCGAAAGAGTTTCGGACTTAAGCGAGAAATTTTATGCGATTGAAGAAGTAAATTATGAAGCTGAAGTAGAGAAAATTCTAATTGGTTTGGGTTTTGTTCGTGAGGATTTTACCCGTCAGACTTCAGAATTCTCAGGAGGTTGGAGAATGCGAATCGAATTGGCCAAAATCCTTTTGCAAAAACCAGATTTAATTTTGCTGGATGAGCCTACCAATCACATGGATATCGAAAGTATTCAATGGCTGGAAGATTTCTTGATCAATTCAGCCAAAGCCGTTGTTGTCATTTCGCACGATAGAACTTTTGTAGACAATATTACCAATCGTACCATTGAAGTCACCATGGGTAGGATTTATGATTATAAAGCCAAGTATTCCCATTATTTAGAGTTGAGAAAAGACCGTCGTATGCACCAACAAAAAGCGTATGATGAGCAACAACGTATGATTGCCGATAACAGAACTTTTATTGATCGTTTTAAAGGGACTTTCTCAAAAACAGATGCCGTTCAGTCTCGAGTTAAGATGTTGGAAAAATTGGTTATCGTGCAAGTTGATGAAGTAGATACATCGGCATTGAAATTGAAATTTCCTCCAGCGATTCGTTCTGGACAATATCCGGTAATTGTCAAAGATTTATCGAAGTCTTATGGAGACCATGTGGTTTTCAAAGATGCCAATATTGTAATCGAAAGAGGTCAAAAAGTAGCTTTTGTGGGTAAAAATGGGGAAGGAAAATCAACCATGATCAAAGCTATTATGAAGCAAATTGAAATTGATGGAGGAAGTTTGGAAATAGGACATAATTCTCAAATTGGTTATTTTGCTCAAAATCAAGCCGCTTTGTTGAATGAAAATGCGACTATTTTTGAAACTATTGATGATATAGCAGTAGGAGATGTTCGAACAAAAATTAAAGATATCTTGGGAGCCTTCATGTTTCACGGTGATGATGTAACCAAAAAAGTAAAAGTGCTTTCGGGTGGTGAAAAAACCCGTTTGGCAATGATTAAATTATTACTTGAACCAGTCAATTTCTTGATTCTTGATGAGCCTTCCAATCACTTGGATATGAAAACCAAAGATATTATCAAAGATGCTTTACGCGATTTTGACGGGACTTTGATTCTAGTTTCTCACGATCGTGATTTCCTTGATGGATTGGCAACCAAGGTTTTTGAATTTGGAAACAAACGAGTGGTAGAGCATTTTGAGGATATAACTGGTTTCTTGGCTCACAAGAAAATGGATAGTATGAAAGAAATAGAAAAATAGTGTTCCATTTATTCAATATAAAAAAAGGCAAGAGTTTTATTTCTCTTGCCTTTTTTTATATTTCATTTTTTAAAATCGCATTTTTCTTCAAATACAAAGCGATATAAGCTACAACGGCACAAACGCTTCCAATGATAATCATACTTTGAATAGGATCTCGAGTTTGACAAAGAGTTCCGTTTTCAATAATTAATATACGAAAAGCTTTTAAGAAGTGGGTTAATGGAATCACATTGGCAACTCCTTGGACCCAATTGGGCATTTGACTCAAAGGCCAGCTAAATCCACTTAAAATAAAACTAGGGGTCGCAATAACCATCAAAATCTCTGTAGCTTTGAGTTGATTTGGAATCAAGATACTGACTAAAATTCCAATAAAAGAGACTGACAATACGAATATGCCTGCTACAAAGGTGAGTTGGAGTAAATTATCGAAAAAGGGTATTCGGAAATAAAAGGTGAACATCCAGTAGAGTAGCCAAACACCAAAACTCATAATAAGATAAGGGATTATTTTTATACTCATCATTTTTAGAATTGAAGGGGATTGGTCTACTAAAATTTTAAATGTACCGTTTTCAAATTCAGAAGCAAAGGATAAGGCTAGTGCCAATAGCATAACCTGTTGCAATACAGCGGATAAAACTCCTGGCCATAGGTAGTACATATAATTGCTACTACGATTGTTCTTTTTAATGAAAGTTGTTTTGAACGGTTCGTATTGTTCTGCTAATAATTTTTCAGGCACCCCTTGCTTGCGTAAGGTTTCCATTTGAACACCAGCTTTTAGGGTTCCTAAACAAACTTGTATTGCTGTAGCGGCATAGTTTGCGGTTAATATATTGGCAGTATTGACGATAGTTATAATTTCGGGACATCGCTTGGTAAATACTCTTTTTTGAAAATCCTTAGGTATTATGACTACACTATTGGCTTCTTTGTCAATTACAATTGAAGAAAGATTGTTTTGATTGTATAAAATTGCTGATACTGAAATAACTTCATTGTCGTTGAACATTTCAATAGCTTTGGCGCTCATTTCTGTTTGGTCCAAATCAATGACGATAATGGGTAAATCGGTTACTTTCCCTTTGCTGTAAACGTACCCTAATAAAATGGCATACAATAATGGAGCTCCAATAAAAAGCATTCTTAAAACCGTATTTTGCCAAAATAATTGAAACTCTCTTTTTAAGAGTGAATTGAAATTTCGCATGATTTATAAGGATATAGTTACTGTTGTTTTGGTAATTAAATCTTTGGTCTCTGTTAAGTTAATTGGAGCTATTTTAACTTCAAATAAACTTTCCTGCAAATCATAATCGGGATAAGCTGTTGCTATATTCCCATAAGAACTCAGTTGTTTTATGGTTGTAATAACTCCTTTTATGGTTTTATTGGTATACGGAATTGAAACAGTAAGATCTTGTCCTTTTTTTATTTTGTTTAATTTACTTTCGGGAATAGTAAATCTGAAATAAGTACTATTGCTAATAAAACCATTAAATAAGGTGTAGCCTGGTAATGCAAGTTCACCTAAATTAAGGGTAATGGTTTCTATACTCATGTCTTGAGGAGCTAGTATGTAACGTTCTTTGTTAGCAGTTTCAACTTCTTGTAGGGCGCCATAGGCACGATCTTGTTGGCCTAAAGCCATGGTTTGTTGTTCAATTCTAGCACCTTTTTTCGCATCATCTAATTCAGCAATAACGGCGTTATATTGTGCTTGAGCTCCTTGGTATTTTGCAAAAGTTTCGTCAAAAGATTGCTGAGAAATTAAAGAATCTTTAAGCATATTACTCAATCGTTTTATTGATTTTTGGGCAAATTCATATTGCTCTTTCAATCCCATTTTTTTGGCCTCAAGCTGTTTGATTTGATTTTCGGTAGCTCCTTTGATAGCCATAGAGTATTGTGCTTTTGCGCTAACAACAGCGCCTTCGGCTTGATTTTTTTTAGCATCAACTTCCGGAATATCAAGAATGGCTAAAGTATCTCCTTTTTGAACTAGGTCTCCTTCCTTTACCAGTATTTTTATGATTTTTCCGGGGATTTTACTTACTACTGAAATTTGTTCGTTTTCTACTTTTCCTTGAATAAGGGAGTCGTTTTTCGGTTTATTACAGCTTAATGCAAGTAGCGTTAGGAATAAAAGGGTGATTACTTTTTTCATAAATAAAGTTTTATTTAGATAATGTATTAGATAGTTTTCCTGTGGCTATAATAGTTTCAATAGCGGCTAAACGTTCTTCTATTAAAATATTTAATTTGCTGGTAGACACTTTAAAAGAATCATTTTCAGCTTCCAAAAGTTCTGAAATGTTGATTAGTCCTTCTTTGTATTGTTTAGAAGCTAAATTTAAATTGTTTTTGGCAACTTTTTCTTGTTGTTCAGAAATCTCAATTTTTTTTAATAAAACGGTGTAGTTTACAAGGTTGTTTTCGAGAAGTAATTGTAGTTTTTGTTTGGTGTCATCTATCTGATTTTGAATCTGGTCAATGTTTATTTTTGCTTCGTGAACTTTGTGTTTTCTTTCAAAACCTGCAAAAATTTCCCACTTCATTGCAACTCCTACCGTTAAAAGCGGACTCAATGAAAATTCATTGAGACTTAAATTTAAGGGTTGGTTTATGATAGGAACTGCCGAAGTGGTTCCGTTTACATCAAATAAACTAGAATAAACAACTCCTCCAAAAGCTCCTACGGTTGGTAAGTAGGTGCCTTTCTCTTTCTTTAAAAGGTATTCGTTTGCCAGCTTAAACGACTCTAATGCTTTAATCTCTTGTTTATTTTCGGTGCTTAATTTGTCTTCTGTAATTAAATAAGGGATTAAATCGTATTGTACGCTATTGATTTCTGAATCAGAAAAACCAGTTAAGTATTGTAGTTTTTTATAAAGTAAAGATCGTTTACCGGTGAATTCAATTTTTTTTGATTCCAGTTCCAATAAAGCCAGTTTTATTTTGTCTCTATCGTAAGGAATAGCAAGTCCTTGTTCTATCGCTTTTGTAATTCTTTTGGTTTCTGTTTGTAATCTCTTGTCACTATCGTTAATGAGTTTTTCTGTTTCGTTAATTAATTTTAATTGATCAAAAGTGTTGATAACATCTTTGATAATGGCATCTTTTTCGGCATCTTTTAGGTAGGCTGTTCCAATGGCTTTTTGTTTAATTGCGTTGGCTCCATTGGGTATTTGCATGCCGCTGAATAGTACTGTTTTGGCCATTACACTTCCTATGAAAAAATTACCCGAATTGTCATAAGTTGCTTTATCATTGAATAATGGGTAGTTGACAATTGGAATTGTTGAGGTGGGTAAATCAAGGGTTAGATTACTATGGAAATAGGAATAAAGCGCATTGGCTTCAACGGTTGGGATGTATTTATTACGAACACCTTTTTCTTGTAAATTTAATTTTTCGATTTCAAGTTCTTTGTTTTTGATTGAAGTGTTTTTTTCTATTGCTTTATAAATAGCTTCATTTAAAGAAGTGGATGTTTCTATTTGAGAGTAGCTATTTGTAATAGAAAAAAAGAAGAAAAATGAAATTATAGGATATTTTATCATCTTATTTTAAGTTTCGAATTATAAATCAAAATTTTTATGATTTAATTGAATTTTTCAGAGATAGTATAGTTGTAAAGATAAGATTTCATTTTTCATTTTTAAAAATATTAATCTTTTTTTATTTTATGAAAATTTGCAAGATTTCTAACTGTAAATTTTTTAACTGTACATTTAATTAAATACTTCTTGTATTGTTAAAAAAAAGGTTCAGATTAGTATATTTACGTTCTTTTTAATAGCTTGCAATAGAATTTAATAATAAAAAAAATGAAAAATAGTATTTTAAGAATTGTGGTTTTACTGATTTGCTTAGTAAGTGTTCCAGCTTTCTCCCAGGCGGATAAAGAACCAAAGACTATAGGTTTGCCTGGGGACAATTTAGATTTATATGCTGTTTTGGATCTGTTTCAAAAATCAAAAACCATCGAAGATTTTGAAAAGTCATTAAATTCAGATAAAGCAGGAATCAATAATCTAGATTTAGATTTAGATAAAAAAGTTGATTTTATTAAAGTGGTAACAAAGCAAGATAAAGAAGATTTTACATTTGCATTACAAATAGCTGTTTCCGAAAAAGAAACTCAAGACGTTGCCGTCATTTTATTATCTAAGGACAAAAACAAAAAAGTTACTTTGCAAATCGTTGGAGACAAGGATTTGTATGGTAAGAATTATATAGTAGAACCCAAAACGCCTGCGCCTACTAGTACCGCCAATCCTGGGTATACTGGAGCAGAGACAGTTGTGGTAGCTGCTCCAACAACTACAACTGTCGTGATTGTAGAATCTGCGCCAATTGTGCAGTATGTGTATTCTCCAGTTTATGTACCTTATTATCCTCCTTATCATTATGCTTATTATCCTCCTTATTATACCGCTTTTGCAGTAGTGGCAGTTGGAGTGTATCATTCCAATCATTACTATAATCATTACCATGGAGGCGGCTATGGCAATACAACAGTAGTTGTCAATCATAACACGTATAATAATTACAATAATAATTCTAGAAATACGTCTAATACTGTAAATCAAAATAATGTCAATGGCAATTATGGGGGTAATACTGCCAATAAGTCGACAAATGCAGCTAAAACCAATACGGCTAATAAGCCAGCGAATACTGCCAATACAGCAAATAAATCAGCTAATTCTGCTAATAACGCAGCTGCTTCAACGAAGGCTCAATCTGCTAAGTCTTCATCTAGCGCAGCAAGTAGTCAAAATGCTCGTGCTTCAAACAGTGGTACTAGAAGTTCAGGAAGCCGATCTTTTAGTGGAGGAGGACGTAGAAGATAGTGGTGTAATAAATTTTATATAATGACAAAAGATCCTGTTTCAATTGCGAAACAGGATCTTTTGGTTTAGATATGTTACAAGAGATTAATTTTTTTGGCTCTTCGTATATATTTTTGGATAACTCAAAATATACATTTTATGGATTAGCCATCTTTTATAAATTAATTACATAAAACAGCTTATTTTTGTATATAAAAAACTTTGTAACATCATAATATATAAGGCGTTATGGTCTTTGTGAATATGATTTACTAGATAGTGATGTTAATAAAAACACAAGAACTTTAAACTATTAAATTTTATGGTTAGGTGGTTAAAAAGTTGACTGTGATTATTTATAAATAGTCACAGTCAGCTTTTTTGTTAGTAGAACTAAACTATTTGTCATAAATTTATGCATGATTTGAATGCTTTAAATACTTTATAATGAAAATAAAAAACTCAATTCTAAACGGAATACAGATAAGTATTTGCTTTATACTACTTTTTGCCAATGCTTTAATGGCGCAACAACGTCCAAAAGTAGGATTGGTTTTAAGCGGTGGTGGCGCCAAAGGGATCGCCCACATTGGAGTCTTAAAAGCCATTGATAGTGCCGGGTTAAAAATAGACTACATAACGGGTACCAGTATGGGTAGTATTATAGGTGGATTGTATACCACTGGTTATTCGGGAAATGAAATTGAAAAAGTAACCAAAACACTCAACTGGGATGAATTATTGAGTGGTAAGCCCATTTATAAACACGTTAGTATTGATGAAAAAGATGAATATGGACAATATTCTGCAGAAGTAGGGATTAAAGATAAAAAAGCTCAATTTGCAACTGGTTTAATAGATTCACAAGAACTTTGGCTCATTTTAAATAAAATGTTTATGCCTGTTTACAACGTCAAGGATTTTTCTAAATTTAGCATACCGTTTAAATGCATAGCCACTGATTTGTCTAATGGTAAAGCGGTTGTTATTTCGGATGGAGATATCGTTAAAGCAGTACGAGCCAGTATGGCTATTCCGAGTGTGTTTACAGCTGTTGATTCGGATAAAACTAAGCTTGTCGATGGCGGAATAGTAAGAAACTTTCCTGTCAAAGATGTTAAGGAAATGGGAGCCGATATTGTCATTGGTGTAAACTTATTCACAGGTCTTCCCGATATTGAAAAACTAAATAATGTATTGGATGTTTTTTATCAAATTACCCAATATCGTGATGCTGACGATTTGGTTGAAGAAAAAAAACTTTGTAATCTTGTTATAGAACCTCATTTAGAAAAATACAGCGCTGGTAGTTTTGATGCTACAGATTCTATTATGGACATTGGTGACGCTGTTGGAAAACTCTATTATCCTTATTTTAAAAAACTTGCTGATTCTTTGAATGTTCTATATCCTATAACTTATGATCCTTACAATCGCTTGCCTAAAGTAGAAACCATTGTAATTGATGAAATTGCTTACGAAGGAATAGAGTATACAAGTACGAGTTTATTGCTACAAAAATTAGGATTGAAGCCTAGTAATTCTTACACTGTAGCGCAAATAAATGAGGGCTTCCGTAAAGCTTTTGCGAGTCGTTATTATGACAATATCTATTATAGTTTGACCCCAACAACAGAGGGACACGCCAAGTTAATTTGTAAGATAAAAGAAAAACCTTTAACCCAGTTGAAAGTAGGGTTGTCATTCCATCAGTTTACAGGTCCAGCCTTATTGCTCAATCTGACTATGAGAGATTTGCTATTGAATAAGTCCCGTACTATGGGGAAATTTGCTATTGGAGAGAATTTCAGGATATTATTAGAGCATAAGCAAATTTTTGGCCCAAAAGCAAATAATTTTTTTAACCTGAGTTGGGAAAGACAAAATCTTCCTATGAATCTATACGATGGCACACAGAAACTCTTTGTTTATGACGTTGCTTATTCTCAATCAGATATAAATTATACCCGAGTTATGGCTAATGATTGGAGTATAGCAGCAGGAATTAGCTATCAAAAAAATAAATTTTCTCCTGATGTAGTTGAAGATGAATTTTATACCGGGAATATAAGTAACTATTTTGCTTATTTAGCTTCAGAATCCATCACCACAGACAGGCCAAACTTCCCAACACGTGGGCACCTATTTAATGCACAAGGCGGAATCGTATTTGGTCGAAAAGCACAGATTGATCAAACATTAGAAGATGGCACAGTTCAAGATATTTCCAGCCTTGTGGATAATGCTCCTGAGTTTTATAAGTTTATGGTTAATTTTACAAAATTCAATCCTTTAAGTGATAAATTAGTCTTGTTTTACACCTTACAAACTAGTTTTGCTTTTAAATCTCAAGGGTTTATTGTAGATAATTTTTATCTGGGTGGTATTCAACAATTATTCAGACAACAAGTAGCCTTTGCGGGTCTTAACGAACAGCAAATCAATTCGACTTCCTTAGCTTCAGGGCAGTTAGGTATGCAGTATAATTTTGCTGGGAGCTTGTTTTTGATGGGAAGAGCAAATACTGGAATTTATGACTTTACTACCCAAACCAAAGCCTGGGATTCAGATACTGTAGAATCGATTAATGGATTTTCGTTAGGGTTGGGCTATAATTTAGGTTTCTTGCCAATGGAACTTACAGCAATGTATTCTCCAGAAATAGGCAAGGTATATTCGCATGTTAAAATTGGGTTTGTGTTCTAAATGAATCGAGTTTAAATCCTGAATCGGCAAAACAATTTCTTTGCTGTAGCAATTTTATAGTTAAAACATTTTTAAATGACCTAAAGTCAATAAAACCTAGAAGAGTTTTTTTTAAAAATAAATTAATACCTTTAAAGTTACTATTAATTAACCCTAATACCTTTATATAATGAGAAAAAGCAAGACTACTTTATTTATTGTTCTATCTATAGTCAGTTTCGGAAATAGTATTGGTCAAGAGCTGGATCGTACTTCTCTTCCAATAAAAGAACCCAAGCGACAAACGTATAAAGAGCTTGATGCTCGCAAGGTGACTCCACCTGCAAGATGGGAAGTAAAAGCACCAAAAGGAGCACCCAATGTGGTAGTAATATTAATTGATGATCAAGGTTTTGGAGCTACTGGAACTTTTGGAGGACCAGTTGCTACCCCAAATATGGATAAATTGGCCAGCAATGGTCTTAAGTACAATCGTTTTCATACTACAGCACTTTGTTCGCCTACACGGGTTGCTTTGCTCACAGGTTATAACCATCACAGCAACAATATGGGGTGTATAGGTGAAGCAGCCACTACTTTTCCGGGAAATACTTCGGTAAGACCCCAAAGCATCACTCCAATGGCAGAAGTCTTGAGACAAAATGGGTATAATACAGCCGCTTTTGGAAAATACCACGAAACTCCACCTTGGGAAATCTCGAATTCAGGGCCACAAGACCGTTGGCCAACCCGTTCTGGTTTCGAAAAATTTTATGGATTTATTGGTGGCGAAACCAATCAATGGGCTCCGCTAGTTTATGATGGCATTACTATAGTTGATTCATCTGAAGATCCTAATTATCATTTCACTTCAGACATGACTAGTCAAGCTATTTCATGGGTTCGTTTCCAACAGGCTTTATCGCCAGACAAGCCATTTTTTATGTATTATGCTCCTGGAGCAACTCACGCTCCACATCATGTTCCTAAAGAGTGGATCGAAAAATACAAAGGAAAATTTGATCAAGGTTGGGACAAATTACGAGAAGAAACTTTGGCAAGACAAATAAAAATGAGTATTGTACCTGCAGGAACCAAATTGGCACCAAAACCAACTGACATCAAAGATTGGGAAGCACTTTCAGCCGATGAAAAAAAATTGTTTACCCGACAAATGGAAGTGTATGCCGGATTTGCTGAACAAACGGATTATGAAGCCGGAAGACTTATTTCGACACTCAAAGATTTAGGTGTGATGGATAATACCATTGTCATTTATATTGCTGGTGATAATGGAGCCAGTGCCGAAGGGCAAATGAATGGAATGTACCAAGAAATGACTTATTTCAATGGAGTTGCAGAAACCGTTCCAGATATGTTGAAACATTATGACGAATGGGGGGCAGAAAGCACCTATCCTCACTTTGCTGCTGGTTGGGCTGTAGCTATGGATACGCCATTTTCTTATACAAAACAAGTTGCGTCTGATTTTGGTGGTACACGAAACGGAATGATTATTCAATGGCCAAATGGGATTAAGGCAAAAGGAGAAGTGCGTTCGCAGTTTGGTCATGTCATCGATATTGCGCCAACAGTTTATGAAGCTGCAAAATTACCTGCGCCAAAAAGTGTCAATGGCATCGAACAAGACCCAATTGAAGGTACGAGTTTATTATATTCATTTAATGATGTAAAGGCTTCAGAAAAGCATACGGTTCAATATTTTGAAATGTTTGGTAATAGAGCAATCTATCAAGATGGCTGGTATGCTCGAACTATTCATAGACCAGCATGGAAAATGAAACCTCTAAATACGCTACAAGACGATGTCTGGGAATTATACAACAACAATATAGATTTCAGTTTAGCCAATAATTTGGTTTCAAAAAATGAGGATAAATTAAAAACTATGCAGGAATTATTCATGCAAGAAGCCGAAAAATTCCATGTGTTACCAATTGACGATCGTTTGTTGGAAAGAACCAATGCCGAGTTGATGGGAAGGCCTACCGTTATGGGAAAAAGAAACTCCGTAACTTATGGAGAAGGTATGAGAGGAATGGGAGTTGATGTTTTTATTGACTTAAGAGGTAAATCTTATACCATCACGGCCGAAGTGGCAGTTGACACTAATGGAAACGGTGTAATTGTTTGTCAGGGTGGTCGTTTTGGAGGTATTTCTTTCTATATAAAAGATGGAAAACCAGCTTTCAGTTACAACTATTTAGGAATGGAATCTACCCAAATCATTGCCGATCAACCCTTGACACCAGGGAATTATAAATTGGTTTTTGAGTTCGTATCGGATGGTGGATTAGGCAAAGGAGGATTGGGAACAATTTCTGTAAATGATAAAAAAGTGGTCGAAAAGAGACTTGATAAAACGCAACCAGGTATCTTCTCGGTAGATGATTTAGCAGATATTGGTATAGATGATGGGACACACGTAGCTGACTACGGTGCTTCGTCAAAATTCAATGGAAAAATTGAGTACGTAACTATAGTAAGAAAAGAGTAATTATTTGTAGGTAGTCCTGATGGAAAGCTAAATTTTTCTATCAGGACTTCTTTAATCTTATGCAATAATTCAAATGAAATAATTTAGATTTTTTGAATGTTTATTCAACTATTTTGATTTTCTATTTTTTGACAAAGGCTTTAAAATCTTATTATATTGCTTATATCCTAAACTAATTATTTTTAACATGAGAAAATTACTCATTTTCACCTTTATTTTTGAATCAGCTACTGGTCTTTTATTGATAGTGCTTCCTTCGCTACTAACAAAGCTCTTGTTTGATACAACACTCGATTTGCCAATCTCATTGACTGTTGCACGTGTAGCGGGAGTTGCTATACTTTCTTTGTCAGTAGTATGCTGGTTTGCGCGAAATGACACCCAAAGCATAGCCGCTAGAGGCATAATCTGTGCGATGTTACTCTATAACATTGTAATTGTACTCATCCTCATTTATGCTGCATTAAATTTGTCTCTGTCAGGTATTGGTCTTTGGCCAACAATCCTATTACATCTAGCAATGTCTATTTGGTGTATTCGTAATCTAAAAAAAAGAATAGATAATTAAGAAGTAAGCAGTAATAAGTAATAGGTGAAGGATTAGTTTTAAAATGCTTTTAATTGGTTTTAAAATAAAACCCTAAATTCGCCAAAAATGATGCAAGAAATTAAACAATAACCTTTTGAAACTTTACATGTATGAATACAAAGTTTACTATCACATCGGTACTTTTGTTAATGGTACAGATTACATTTAGCCAATCTAACCAGAAAAACTACTGAAGACCCTCGTAAAGAGATGTTCTACTTTAATGATGATGGAAGTCTCTGTGCGTTGCGCTACAACCGTTGGAAAGTCCATTTTCAAATCCAAGAACATCACGGAATAGAAGTTTGGTCAAAACCGTGGACTCAGCTTCGTGTTCCCATGATTATAGATTTACAAGGAGATCCTTTTGAAAGAGCTGAGCATGATTCAGAGGATTATCCACATTGGTTAATGGAACATATTTTTTATTAGTTCCGGTTCAGGCATATGTAGGTCAATTTTTAATAACCTTTAAAGATTTTCCACAACGCCAAAAAGTGGGGAGTTTTTCTTTGGATCAAGTGATGCAGGCTATGCAAAAACAAGGAAGAAATTAAGATTTACTATTTTAAAATTAACAGTCATTTCCTTGAACTTATAGGAAGTGACTGTTTTAGTTTTTAATAAATATATATGAATGTAATGCACAATCTACGATTAGTTTGTTTGATAATTTTGATGTGTGTCGGAGTAACTTTTGATTGCAATGCACAAAATTCTTCTCTTGAAATCTGGCCCGAAACCGATATTTGGTATCGACTAAATCCTTCATGGCGTTTTTCAACTTTTGTTCCCTTAACCAAGTACAATGAGAATGATAGTCGCGATTTGAATGTCTATTTGAATATTGATTATGCTTGGGGAAATGCTAAGAATCCAGTATTAAGGAGACTAATGGATCAGGAAAGAGAACAACTAATGAAAAATTGGATGGTTCGTGCAGGGTTTATGAAGGGCTGGAGCATTGGCGAATACAAAGGAGATTATAAGGAAGAAATGGCTTTTGCAGAAGTTCATAAAAGAGTCCCATTGAAAGGTAACATTTTGTTCTCCCAACGATTTCGTACCGATACTCGTTGGCTTGGTGATGCCAATGATTTTTCGTATCGGTTTCGCTATCGATTAATGGTAGAAAAAGAATACAAATCAGGAACGAGTTCTATTGTTCCGTATTTAAATGCAGAACTGTATTGGGATTCACGTTATGCTAAAATAGTAAAGACTCGTTTTATAGGCGGGGTCACAACAACTTGGAGAGAACGGTATGCCATAGAAGGTAATTTGACTTATCAGTATGATGAAACCTATTCCACAGAAAATTTATATGCTTTGAACGTTATTTTGCATATTTTTCTTGAAAAAAAGTAAGTACAAAGTAGATAAAACTAAGGGATAAATAGTCATTAATAACTAAGCAATATTTAGCTTTTTTGTTTAATTTTGTAAAGAAATTATGTTGTTTTAGAGTAATGGAGAAACAATATTAAACTAGATATAACTCCTCTTTTTTTGACTTTTTTAAAATTGAATTAAAATAAAATAATTAGATAATTAAGTGAACGAAAAATATATAAAATTTAACTAATGAAAAAAAATAGATTGATTTTTTTGATTGTAATTTTTGTAAGTCTACAAACTTACAGTCAAGTTTATACCGATAAAATTGTTGGTAAAAAAAATGAAGCCGTAATTGATAGTCTTAAAACTAGCGAATATCCTTATTCGTTACCCATCTGGGGAGAAAAGGCAACACAAAAAGGGTATCAATTGCCCTATTCTGCCGGGGTTTCGGTAAATTATTTTTGGCAAGAGTCAAGCATAATAATAGATAATTTGTATGTTGGTTTTAATAATGGGCCACAATATAATTTAGATCAAATTGTACGATTCAATAGTTCAGTTGCTAGCGCCAATGCCATCAATGTTAGACCAGATATATGGTTGTTTCCTTTCCTGAATGTATATGGTATTTTGGGTAAAGTCAATACTTCAACTGCGATAAATGCTGGTGTATGGGTTCCCGATGCTCAAAATAATTGGACTGAGATATATACTTTTGGTTCTAAAGCCAAATTTGAAGGAACAACATTTGGTTTAGGATTTACCCCAACAATTGGTATAGGAGGAGGTTGGTTGGCTCTGGATATGAATGTAGCTTGGACAGATTTAGAAGGATTAGAAAAGCCCGCACAGAGTTTTGTTTTTGGACCTAGAATGGGAAAAACCTTTAATCTAAAAAAACCAGAAAGTAATATAACGGTTTGGGCTGGAGCTTTTAGAGTACATTTAAAAAGCGAAACAAAAGGGTCATTAGCATTATCAGATGTAATTTCAGGTGGTGATTCACAAGCTAAGGTAGATCAAGGTTTTGTAAAAGTAGCCGAAAAGCAAACCGCAGTAGATGATTGGTGGAATGGATTGAGCAATATAGAAAAAGCCAATCCTGTAAATCAAGCCAAGCATAACACTGCAAATCAAGCACTTGAAACCGCAGGAAATTTTTTAACGGCAATAGATGGTGCATTGAGTACTGCCGGGACTTCGACTGTTCAGTATGCACTCGAAAAGGCTCCAGAAGATGCTTGGAATTTCCTTTTAGGTGCTCAGTACCAATACAACAAACACTTTATGTTACGAGCTGAATATGGATTTTTAGGAACCCGAAAACAGTTTATGACTAGCCTTCAATATCGTTTTGGATTATAATTAAATTCTTAAGTATTATGAAAAAATTTATACAGATTGCTATTTTATTATTCTGTATTCAATCCGTAAATGCTCAGGTGTTAATTTCCTTGATTTTTGGAGATAAACTGAACTCGCCGAAAATTGAGTTTGGTTTAGAAGGAGGTGCTAATTTTTCAACCATTTCTAATCTTGATGAAACAAAAAATAGAACCGATTTAAATCTTGGTTTTTATTTTGACTTTATGCTCAAAAATCCATCTTGGGCTATTAGTACTGGAGTGATTGTTAAATCGACATTAGGAGCTTCAGAATTAAAAGTGTACTCTTTAAATAATGCTGAATTAGACAATGCTTTTGATGGTGGGAGTGTAGATCGGAAAATCAGTTATTTTAATGTTCCTTTGATGTTAAAATACAAATTTGATAATCGTATTTATGTTAAAGCTGGCACACAATTGGGTTTGCTTAGCAGAGCCTATGATGAATTCAATAACAAATACGAAGGAGAAGATTTAGAATACAAACATAACATTAGAGATCAAATACATGTTATCGATGCAGGTTTAGCTATTGGTGCGGGCTATCGACTATTGGGGGGTAACGGAATGAATATAGGCTTCAATTATTATCATGGTTTAGTTCCTGTAATGAAAGGAAACTTAAGTCCAAATCAGTATCATCGTTCTTTTTATATTACTTTAGGAATACCAGTAGGTAAAGGTAAAGCGGCTCAAAATGCAGAAAAAAAGAAAGCGTCCGAAATGGATGCCAATAATATTGATAAATAATAAAAATAAATTATATTTACTTAATTGTAAAACGAAAAATTAAAAGTAGTATTAGTATTAAAAAAACAAACAAAAAAATGAAAAAATTATTATTTGTTGCTGGAATTTTATTAAGCGGTATTGGTGCTAAAGCACAGACTCAAGGGAGTATTGGTCTTAACTTATATGGTGGTTATACTTTTGAAGATCAGATATCTAATAATGCTTCCTATATTGAAATTCAGGACGGTTTTCAATATGGTATAGGAGCTGAGTTTTACGTAAGACCTTCTAAGTCAATTGAGTTGAAATACCTTAGAATGGATACTAGCACACCAGTTTTTGCGCCAAGTCTTACAGCGCCTTTTAAAGTTGGGCAAATTAATGTTGGGAATGACAGTTCAGCAATAAATTATGTTTTAATTGGTGGAAATAATTATTTTCAAACTGCTAACCCATCATTAATTCCATTTATAGGTTTGGATTTAGGACTAGGTTGGGCTTCAGGTGATCAAAGTACTAGTGCTAGATTTGCATGGGATTTTAAAGCGGGTGTTAAAATAAAAGCATCGGATGTAGTTTCTGTTAAGCTTCAGGGATATTTCCAAACTATTTGGGGGTCTTATGGCTCTGAGACTTATTATTATCCAGGTTGGGGTACTGTGACTTATCCTAACAATTCATCCCTATATCAATTTGGTTTAGGAGCTGCTTTTGCTTTCGATTTTAAATAATAGTAATTTCATCAAAAAGGAAAAAGCTGCATTTTCAATGAGATGCAGCTTTTTTTCTTTAATATATTACAGGTGTTTTTTGTTAAAGTCGAATTCCTGGAGGAAGTAATTCTTTATAGATGGGATTTTTTTTAAAAAATATTGTGATTTTGGGAAGAATTGGAACTACTTTTAGTTTTCTTTCAATAGCTATTTCCATAATATTCTTGAGAAAATTTGAAATGAATTCTTCGTCTTCAAAGTTTTCAGGGGTGTTTATTTTTGTCAAAAAAATCTTTTTTTCTTGAAATGAATATTCTACAGAAATAGTTCCGGTTTCCACTGCTGTTTCAAATTGTCTTGCAAAAGCATTGTCTTTAATTTCCATTTTGGCAGTTAACTCCATTTTTAATAGTTTTATTGATTCGAAATGCAAGTGATTCATATTGATTACGTAGGCAGATTACTAGTTTTTGTTTAATAGTTTTAGGAATTAATAAATTGGAGTTTTTTATTTGGGATTCGGACGTGATTTTTTTTATTCAGAATATAATAAAACAAAGGTAATGTTTTGATATTCAATTACAATGGTTTTGTGTGTTAACTAAAATTGTAATATCTTAGTACGATGCCTAGTGGTAGAAGAAAAGGTTTTGCAATCGGGAAGTTGCTTTATCGAAAGCAAACTTAAACTTGTTGTGAGCAAAGACATGGGTAATGCTTGTGTTGTTAATCGGACCAATTTTTTGGGATATGATAATTTTTTTCTTATAACTAATTGTGGCACAGTAATTGTTACGATGGTTTTAGTAATTAATATTAAAGTAATGCCAATTACTATGAAAAAAATATTTTCGGGAGCTATACTTTTATTTAGCATGTTGTTTTTATTGTCTTCTTTTGCAGGTGTAGAAAAATCGGAAGGATTGGGGAGTCTAAAGTTTGGCACGGAACTTTCTGCGATAAGTAGTACTCCAGGTTTTGAAAACGCTGTTCCTTCAGTAATAATAACAAAAGAAGGAGATACTATAAATGTGATTAGAGTGCCACAATACAGTATTATGAAACTGTTGACCGTAAATAAACTGGAATTAAGATTCTTTAAAGGTAAATTGTATAAAATCACCTGTGACTACAATGAAGACGTTGCAAAAGTGTTAGATGCAAAATATGGCGCTAGTAAGACTCCAGTAAAAGGGGAAGGTGGCTTTTATGGAAATACAGCAAAGTACGGTACGCCGGAATCTGTAGGGGCAATCATTACGTCCGAATTTCTAACTTGCTATTCGAGCGGTAATATTATTAGCAATAAAGGGTATATAGATGTGGTTGATTATTCGGTTTATAAAGAGTTGTTTTTAGATAAAGAATTAGCCGATAAAGAAAGGGCTTTAAAAATATAAATTGGTACTAGGGGTTTTTTAAACAGAACTTTTAAACTAAAAAAGCCTGTCTGGAAATTAATTTCAGACAGGCTTTTTTGTTGGAATTATTCCAATTTTAAATCAACCTAGAATCTAATTTTTTTATAACGTTCAATGCTTTTTGGTGAAATTTGAGACAAGCTATATTTTTCAAATAATTTGTCGAAGTATAATTTTGATTTTTTGAAATTCTTACAGTCGAAATAATAATTTCCTAAATATTCATACATTTCAACAGACTCATAGCCTTCGCTTGTAATTCTTTCATATGTTTTGTGGACATCAATTAGTACATATTTTTGTTTCTTAATGGAATCATAATGTACTTTTTGTGCGTTAGTATTGAATGTCGAGAAAAATATGAAAGAGAATGAGAAAAACTGCAATAAATTAATTTTTAATTTTTTAGTAGGTTTTTTCATATTTATGTTATTTAAGGCGTTATTAATTAATAAAATGCATTTATAAAGCAAATTTACATATTTATTTATAAAGCAAATGCAAAAATAATTCATTTTCAGTTATTTAGCTACTAAATAGTTATGATTTTAGAGATGGGATGAGTTTTTTTTGACTTTAAGTGACTTTTGGTTTAATAAGATTTGTTGTAGTCTGGGTTTAAAGTTTTGCGTCTAATTTTCACTTCCCACAGGTTTTAGGATTGATCCGTGGTTTGTCGTGTTGATCGTTGAGTAAATTATTGGTGTAAATAAAAAGGTCGAGTAATAAATTACTCGACCTTTTGTGACCCGACTGGGGCTCGAACCCAGGACCCCATCATTAAAAGTGATGTGCTCTACCAACTGAGCTATCGAGTCATTGACTTTATGTAAATATGTTTTTCGTCTTGAAAAGTGACCACGGTGGGATTTGAACCCACACGCCCTTGCGAGCACCAGCCCCTCAAGCTGGCAAGTCTACCGTTTCTCCACGTGGCCTTAAAAAAAATAAAGGTTAAGTAATGAATTACTCAACCTTTTGTGACCCGACTGGGGCTCGAACCCAGGACCCCATCATTAAAAGTGATGTGCTCTACCAACTGAGCTATCGAGTCATTGA
>NZ_QCZH01000025.1 GCF_003097655.1 Flavobacterium laiguense | reverse complement strand
ACTTGGTCAATTTCGGCAGGAACAGGAACGGCAAGTATCAATACATCAGGCGTTGTTTCGGGCTTAACGGCAGGAACGGTAACAGTGGAATATACGATAACCAACGGAAGTGGCTGTAAAACAAAAGTAACCGCTCCATTAACAATAAATGCGTTGCCATCAGCACCAACAGTTGGAACCATTACGCATCCAACATGTGCTTTGGTAACAGGAAGTGTAGTTTTGAATGGCTTACCTACAGGAAACTGGATTATCAATCCAGGGAATATTTCTGGAAGTACAGCTTCAACAACTATTTCAGGATTGTCAGCAGGAACTACTTTTAATTATACAGTAACTGTTGATGGTTGTACGTCTGGAACGGTTGAAGTTATTATTAACAATTATGTATGTCCAATATTCGAAAACGGAACCATCGCATCAACGGGAGGGGAAGTTTTTGCAAACATTGCAAGCAACGATAAAGTAAATGGAGTTCCGGCAGTATTGGGAACAACAGGAAACGCCACGGTTGCAATATCAGGAACATGGCCAACGGGAATTACATTAGATCCAGCCACTGGAAAAGTAACTGTTGCTGCAGGGACAGCACCGGGGACTTATAATGTAGTTTATGAATTGTGTGATAAATTAACGCCAGTGACATGTGCTACGGTTTCGAATGAAATCAAAGTAACAGCAATTGTTGAGCCAGTATTAGAAAACGGAACGATCCCATCAACAGGAGGAACTGTATTCGTAAATATTGCATCAAATGATAAGGTAAATGGAGTTTCGGCAACATTAGGAACAACAGGAAACGCGACCGTTTCCGTATCTGGAACATGGCCAACGGGAATTACATTAGATCCAGCCACTGGAAAAGTAACTGTTGCTGCAGGGACAGCACCGGGAACTTATACTGTAGTTTATGAATTGTGTGATAAATTAACGCCAGTGACATGCGCTACGGTTTCGAATGAAATCAAAGTAACAGCAGTTGTAGCACCAATATTCGAAAACGGAACCATCGCATCAACGGGAGGGACAGTTTTTGCAAACATTGCAGGCAACGATAAAGTAAATGGTGTTCCGGCAGTATTGGGAACAACAGGAAACGCGAGCGTTTCCGTATCTGGAACATGGCCAACGGGAATTACATTAGATCCAGCCACTGGAAAAGTAATTGTTGCTGCAGGAACTGCACCGGGAACTTATAATGTAGTTTATGAATTGTGTGATAAATTAACGCCACAAACTTGCGCTACGGTTTCGAATGAAATCAAAGTAACAGCAGTTGTAGCTCCACTATTCGAAAACGGAACCATCCCATCAACAGGAGGAGATGTTTTTGCAAACATTGCAAGCAACGATACAGTAAATGGAGTTCCGGCAGTATTGGGAACAACAGGAAACGCGAGCGTTGCAGTATCAGGAACATGGCCAACGGGAATTACATTAGACCCCGCAACCGGAAAAGTAACTGTTGCTGCAGGAACCACACCGGGGACTTATAATGTGGTTTATACTTTATGCGATAAATTAACGCCAGTGACATGCGCTACGGTTTCGAATGAAATCATAGTAACGCCAGTAACCATATTCGTAGCAAGTCCAAGTATAGCTTTAGTGAAAACAGCTCATTTCAATGACGAAAATGGTGATGGTTATGCAAAAGTTGGGGAAACCATTACCTATAATTTCGCAGTGACAAATACAGGAAATGTCGCTTTGACCAATGTATTCGTAGTAGATCCGCTAACAGGAGTAACTATGACTGGAGGTCCAATAAATTTAGCTGTTGGACAAGAGGACACGACTTCATTTACAGGTGCCTATTCTATAGTACAAGCCGATATTAATTTAGGAAGTATATCGAATCAAGCCGAAGTTTCTGGAACAGGTCCAAATGATATTGTAGTAAGAGACAAATCAGACAGTAGCAGTATTTTGGATGATAGTCCAACGGTATTGCCAATTTCAGGATGTGTTATAAAAGTATTTAATGCTATTTCTCCGAATGGAGATACAAAGAATGCCCGATTCTATATTCAAGGATTAGAATGTTATCCTGACAATACGGTTGAAATTTATAATCGCTGGGGAGTTTTAGTGTACGAACGTGATCATTATGATAATGTTAATGTAGTATTTAGAGGATTCTCTGAAGGACGTGTAACTGTTGCATCATCTGATGGATTGCCAGTGGGAACCTATTATTATGTTCTGAAATATAAAGACAGTGAATCCAATGCGCATCAGCAGGCTGGGTATTTATACCTCGGTAAGTAATTAGTCAAAACAAATTTAAATGGCTTAGTTTTTATGCTAAGCCATTCTTAAAAGTAAAATAAATGAGAAAATTAGTTTTAGTTTTTATGTTTTTTTCTGTTGCGGGTTTTGCACAGCAAGATGCGCAGTTTACGCAATACATGTACAATACCATCACTATTAATCCTGCTTATGCAGGTTCAAGAAGTGTCATGAATATTTTTGGACTATACCGTACCCAATGGGTTGGACTCGATGGAGCTCCGGTGACCAGTAGTTTTTCATTAAACACACCTTTAAATAATAGTAATTTAGGATTAGGAGTTTCATTGGTTAATGATAAAATTGGACCAACAACTGAAAATACTTTTTCCGCAGATTTGTCCTACTCTATACCAACTTCAGAAACTTTCAAACTTTCGTTTGGTATGAAAGCTACAGCGAATTTGTTTAATCTTGATGTTAATAAATTAAGCCAGGAGGATCAAGATGACCCTCAATTTCAAAATTTAAACAGTGAATTTTCGCCTAACATTGGGGCTGGGGTCTATTGGCATTCTGATAAAGGGTATGTTGGTTTGTCTGTGCCCAATTTTCTAGAAACCAATCGTTATGATGCAAATGAAGTTGCCATATTTAAAGAGAAAATAAATTATTACTTGATTGCTGGTTACGTATTTGATTTAAATCCTACTCTAAAATTCAAACCAGCCCTATTGACCAAAATGGTTGAAGGTTCACCTTTGCAAGTAGATCTTTCAGCCAATTTTATGTTTAACGACAAATTTGTGATTGGGGTTGCCTATAGATGGAGTGCAGCCTTGAGTGCTATGGTTGGATTCCAAATTACCGATGGTTTATATCTTGGTTATGGATATGACCAAGAAACAACCAATTTGAATAATTACAACTCAGGATCTCATGAGATTTTCCTGCGTTTCGAATTTTTTAATGATTTTAGTCGAATAACTTCACCTAGATTTTTCTAATATTCCAATTATGAAATCGCCATGATTCCTAAATCTAAAATTAGAATGAAGAGTGTCGATACCTCCCGATAGCTATCGGGATCCATTAAAAAATAAAACACATATGAAATCGCCATGACTGAAGTTGTCACAAACACCAATGAAGATCTAGCGATACCATATTCCATTAAAAAACAAATATTATCTACATATGAAAATTAAAAATTTAGTTTATACCGTTTTTTTAGTGCTATTTGTTTTCAAGGGAATTGCACAAACTGGCAATATCGCTAACGCCGATAAAAAATACAATAAATATGCTTATATCGACGCAATTGCTACTTACGAAAAGGTGGCAGAGAAAGGATATAAAGAGGAAAAAATGTTTCAAAGATTGGGCAATGCCTATTACTTTAATGGAGAGTTAACCAAAGCTTTAAAATGGTACGATGCTCTTTTTGAAATGAATGAGCAACAGGAATTAGAATATTATTACCGATATTCCCAAACGCTAAAATCAAAAGGCGATTATGCTAAAGCAGATAAAATGTTGGAGCTATTCAATCAAAAAGCAAACGCTGATAAAAGAGGATTGTTATTTGAAAAGAATAAAAATTATTTGGAACAAATAAAATCCAATTCAGGGCGATTTGAAATTGCAGATGCCGGAATCAATTCGAAATATTCGGATTATGGAAGTTCTTTTTTAGATAATAAGTTGGTATTTGCTTCAGCTCGAGATACGGGAGGAATTACCAAAAAAAGATTCAAGTGGACCAATAAATCCTTTACAAACCTTTATGCGGTGGAATTAAAACCAGATGGAAGTGTTGGTGAGGCAGAACGATTTGAAAGAAAGGTCAATTCAAAGTTTAATGAATCGACACCTGTTTTTACAAAAGACGGAACAACGATGTATTTTACCAGAAACAATTTCTTGAATGGCACAAAAGGGAAAGACGATAAAAAAATCACCTTATTAAAATTGTATAAAGCGAGCCTTGTTGATGGAAAATGGACTGATATTATTGAATTACCATTTAACAGTAATCAATACAGTGTGGCACATCCGACATTAAGTGTAGATGAGAAAAAGATGTATTTTGCCTCAGACATGCCGGGAAGTTTAGGACAATCCGATTTGTTTAGCGTTACCATTAATAATGATGGTAGTTTTGGTACGCCTGAAAATTTGGGAGCAACTATAAATACAGAAGGAAGAGAAACTTTTCCTTTTGTGTCAGGGGATAATGAGTTGTATTTTGCCAGTGACGGACGTCCAGGATTAGGAGGACTCGATGTATTTGTTTCAGCTATTAAAAGTGATTCGACTTTTGGAGAAGTACAAAATATTGGAGCTCCTATAAATACAAAACAAGATGATTTTGCTTTTGTAATGAACAGCAAAAATAGATACGGTTTTTTCTCCTCTAACAGAGAGGGAGGGAATGGTTATGATGATGTTTACCGATTTACGGAAACCAAAAAATTAGTTTGTGAGCAAGTTTTAACCGGAACTATTGTAGATGTTGAAACCAATGTAGTACTGGGGAATTCAAAAGTAAATTTATTGGATGATCAATTCCAAATAATTGGAGAAATAGTAACAGGAGCAGACGGGAAGTATAATTTTAAAGTAAATTGTGATCAAAAATATTATGTTAGAGCTGCAAGTCAAGACTATGAAACAAAAGAGGAAGCTATAACTATTGATAGAAACGCAAGCAAAACAGATTTGCTATTGGCCTTAACAAAAGCAATATGTAAAGTTGTTGTTGGCGATGATTTAGCGAAATGTTTTGGTATAAAAATGATTTACTTCGACTTAGATAAATCATTCGTTCGAAAAGAGGCCGCCTTTGAGTTAGAGAAAATCTTAGACGTGATGAAACAACATCCAGCGATGAAAATTGATGTTCGTTCACATACTGATAGCAGACAGACTCATGCTTATAATGAAAAACTTTCGGACAGAAGAGCCAAAGCAACTATTGCATGGTTAGTCAAAAATGGAATAGCTGCCGAACGATTAACAGGCAAAGGATATGGAGAAACACAATTAGTGAATCAATGCGCTGATGACGTAAAATGTACCGAAGAGGAACATCAAGCGAATAGAAGAAGTGAATTTATTATTACTTCGATGTAAATTGAATATCTTGATTAAAAAAACAGCCTTTTCTAGTAGAAAAGGCTGTTTCATTTATATCCCTATATTTATTTGGATTTTTTAAAATATTTGTACCCCCTATGTTTACAAATATTTTATTTCTAGAGACACTTCATCATATAGTAATTTGTAAAACGATAATCCATTGATCTTCCCTGTTTTCAAAACAGGTAGGTTGTGATTTTTTTTGCGCAAAAAAAGCCGAACATTGCTGTTCGGCTTTTTGTCGGGGTGGCAGGATTCGAACCTGCGGCCTCCTGCTCCCAAAGCAGGCGCGATAACCGAGCTACGCTACACCCCGTAATTCGAGTGCAAATATAAGGTTTAATTCTGTTTATCAAAATGTTTTTGAGAAATAAATAAAATTTATTTCGACATCAGTTTTTTGGATTTATAAGAGTGTGAATTTTTTATAATAAAGGGTATATTTGCATTTCAAAAAGTAAAAAATATGTCGGATACAATAGAAAAAATCAAATGCCTTATTATAGGTTCTGGTCCAGCGGGTTATACTGCGGCCATATATGCTGCTAGAGCTAATATGAATCCTGTTTTATACCAAGGAATGCAACCAGGTGGTCAATTGACTACCACCAATGAAGTAGAAAACTTCCCAGGTTATGTAGATGGAGTTACTGGTCCCGAAATGATGGTACAGTTACAAAGTCAAGCACAACGTTTTGGTGCCGACATCCGTGATGGTTGGGCTACAAAGGTTGATTTCTCTGGAGATATCCATAAAGTTTGGATCAATGACACCATAGAATTGCATTGTGAAACCGTGATTATTTCTACGGGAGCTTCAGCTAAATATTTGAATATTCCATCTGAACAACATTATCTAAAAATGGGAGGCGGAGTTTCTGCTTGTGCCGTTTGTGACGGATTCTTTTATAGAAATCAAGAAGTTGTTATAGTAGGGGCAGGGGATTCAGCTTGTGAAGAGGCTCATTATTTGTCTAAATTATGTTCCAAAGTAACGATGCTGGTACGTAGCGAAAAATTTAGAGCTTCTAAAATTATGGAAGATCGTGTTCGTAAAACTGAAAACATTACCATTTTGATGAATCACGATACCGTTGATGTATTGGGTGATGAGCAAGTGGTAACTGGTGTAAAAGCAAAAAATAAAACTACTGGAGATATTTTTGATATTCCGGCTACCGGTTTCTTTGTTGCGATTGGTCACCAGCCCAATACAGAAATTTTCAAAGAGTATATAAAACTTGATGAAACAGGTTATATTGTAAATACTCCTGGAACATCAAAAACGAATGTAAATGGTGTCTTCGTAGCGGGTGATGCAGCAGATCATGTGTACCGTCAAGCGATTACGGCTGCAGGAACTGGTTGTATGGCGGCATTGGACGCTGAAAGATATTTAGCTTCCATAGAGCATACTCAATTAGAAAAGTGCGTCAATTAATCTATTGAAACCGCCATGAATCAATTTTCTTCCTAATAAAAAGCGGTTCCTGACAACCAAATTTTAAATGTTTTTTAGGAAGAAAAATATATAATATCAAAAAAGTCCCAATTTTTTTAAGTTGGGACTTTTTTTATGGAAAATAATGAGCTGTTTAGTTTCCGGTTTTCAGAGTAGTCTTAGACATTGGAATCCGTTTTGTAGTGAAAACTGAAAACGAACTTTGTGATTACTTCAATTTCTTAATGAATTGGGCCTCCCCTAAAAATTTACGTACCTCAATTTTTGGAGTTCCAAGCAAGAAAATTTTTGAACTATCAGTGGCGTCAATGACCAGTTTTGTTTCGGCTAGAGTATTACAAACTGAATAACCTTCGGTAGTAACATCAGCATTTTTTATGTTGAATTTATTTCCTGTAAAAAGAGAGTTGTTATCTAAACGGATAATTGCATTAGTGGCATCTCCCTCTATAGTAGCAATCGATTTTTGGTACAGATCAAAAGCTAAATCAACCGTAGAAATTAACGCTTTAATCTGTGCATTTTTGCTCAATTCAATTTTTGCTTTTTCGGCTTTTAAATTGAGTTCAATTTTTGTTTTGTCATCCGATTTTAAAGTGAAATTTTTCGAATTCACATTCAAATACAATTTGGAAAAATCAAATGTCGAAAAGGTAATGTCATCCAATTGTATGGCTTCTATTGCATTTACTGTACTGGTGTTTTTGGCGAGTACCGATTTTAAATCATCCGTATATTTAATCCATACCGTTAGCTTTTTGAAACTACTTGTTTCTTTAGTGGTATAAATGCGAAGAGTTTTTTCTTTAATGTCAAATGAAATGATTTCATGCAGATTGTCATCGGCCTCAATTTTTATTTCATTTTTTGGACCTTTTTCCAAGAAAACAGTTAGGTTGTCTTCAATTTCTAAGGCATTAAATTCACCAATTTCTTTTGGTTTTTCGGTAACGGTTTTAGAACCTTTTATTTTTTCTTTATTTTGACCAATGGCCATGGTCGTTGTTAACAGGAAAAGTAAAATTACGTGGGAGATTTTCATTTAATTCAATTTGGATTTTTACAAATATAAAAAAACATCCGTTTCAATACTTAATGAAACGGATGTTTTAGAAATTCTGTTTAAAAAATTAGTCTTCTGTTCTCTTCAAATTGTCGTCAGGAATTCGATCGATCAAATAATTGTAAGGATCGATTCCGGCTTCAAAAGGCTTTTCTCTTGTTTTGAAAACATAAACATTGTTCTTTTTTGTTATTTTTAGTCTTTTGTAAATTAAAACTTTACCCAAATTGGCATCGTTTTTAGGTTCAGCAAAAACGGCAATATCAATATAATCGGCAACAGGTATTTGGTTTTCTTTTCCGAGTGCGTCGGATCTGAATTTTTCGGAAGTCGTTTTTAAAGTGACTTCATACCCAGAACCCACTTTTTTGTATTTGGCTTCCAGCATTCGGTTTGAAAACAGCGTAATGTTTTCGAACATATCAGGAATCAAATACTGTAAACTATCCGGTGTTACTTTTCGTAATTCTTTCACTGCATCTATCGAAGTTGGGAAAGGTGGATTTTTATAACCATAAGTGTCAACCAAATTTTTGAGGGCTTGATTGACCTTTTTCTCCCCAATCATTTCTTTCAAATAATACATCACTACACTCGCTTTTTGGTAGTGTATGTATTGTTGATGTTCGGTTTTTATCAAAGGCTGTTCTTTTTCAAGCTCAGAGCTTCGGCCTCTTAAATAACGATCCATTTCATATTTTAAGAACTTTTTCATTTTGTCCTTTCCATATTCTTTTTCCATTACCATCAAAGCAGAATATTGTGCAAAACCTTCGCTGAACATTTCACTTCCCTGCATATTGGCACCAGTAACTTGATGTGCCCAATATTGATGTCCCATTTCGTGTGCCGTGACATAATAAACTTGGTCAATGTCATCTTTCTTTACCTCACGTAAATCAATAATAAAACCAATACCTTCGCTAAAAGGCATGGTGCCCGGGAAAGCTTGCGCAAAACTTGAATATCTTGGAAACTCTATGATTCTACATTGTTTATGGTAGTAGGGACCAAAGTTTTTCGTATAATATTCTAATGATTTCTGCATACTTTTTAGCATATTCGGAACATTATAGGCGTGCTGTTTGTCGTAATAGACTTCTAAATCGATGCCATTCCATTTTTTACGGGCTACTTCATATTTAGCCGAAATAAAGGAATAGAAGTTCAATGATTTTTGGTCTAATTTGTAATTGAAATACTTTCTACCATTAGCTTCCCAAGTTTTTAATAATGAACCTGGAGCAATAGCAGTTTGGTCTGGTGAGGTACTTATCGTAGTATTCACTTCAACCCAATCTGAATCATTGCTGATATACGTATTGGCTCTAGCCGAAAGATTGTTCTCATCCAGTTTCGGCATTCTGTCTCTCTTTGGTAATTTCAGTTTGATGCGTTTATTTTTATCTGAAATCTCTGCATTACTATTGTATCCCAAAGTAGGTAATATGTCTGAATTGTTGAAGAAAGTTCCGTTTTGTGTCAATTGGGTAAAACGGACTTCGTTTTCAAACCCTTTGGTTAATTCCCATAAATCAATATTGATTTTTATGGAATCATTTGGCAACAAAGGACTTTTTAAAGTATATATTCGATAACTTAAACGGGAATCTTTTAGTTTCAATTTTGCTCCAGCAATACTGATTTTCAAACTATCCGACAGTTGTGGCATTGTAAAATGGAGTTCTTGTATGGGTGTATTCGATTTGTTTTTTGCCCAAGCTTCTATTTTGGCAGTCATGCTTCGTTCTTCGGGCATGAGGTCAATAGTGTAATTGAATTTATAAAAACGGGGTTGTGTTATATTTTCGAATTTTTTATACTTTTTCTCATAATCCACTTGCTTATTTTCCTGCTCTTTTGAGGAATCGTAAGTGTTTAGCACTTTGGTGTTATAGTAAACAAAACTACTGCAAAGTGCAAATACCACTAAGCTGATGGCTATAGCAATTTTGTTTTTTCCAAATTGTACTTTCGCATTTACCCATCGGTATTTGAATTGCTGTTCTTTGCCACGTATATAAAATGCGGTAATGACAAAGCATAAAATCAAACATGCCAATGTCCAATAGATATTGAACCAAATGGTTGAGGATATAAAAGGACCAAATCCATTCATGTCCGAGTAGGTGATGCTTGGTGTGTTGCCAAAATTCAACATATTGCTATTGATTTCGAGCAATCCCCAAATGAAACTATTGACGATAACAAAAGTGACGAAAGCAAAATAGGCGATGTATCGATTGTTGATTAGATAATGGAATAATATAGAAATTACCGCCATAAAAGAATAACTCAACAAAGACACTATCATAATTGATTTCAGGTAAACATCCAATTTGTAACTGTAATAGCCGTAAGCTGTTTGTGCCATAATTCCAACGATTATCGTCGAGGCCAAAACAATGGCTAAAGCAATAATTAGGGCAACCAATTTAGAGGAGAATAAAACCGCCGTTTTTATGGGTGTGGCATCTTGGATTTCATTGATCTTGGCATCACGTTCTTTCCAAACTAAAACGCCGGTATAAAAAGTAATAAACCCAATCATAAAAATACCAAAAGCCCCTTTTATAGTATCGATTACATCATAAGTGACAGGATATTGAGCGGTGCCGTAACCTCCGGTGAAAGTCGTAAGGCTTGCAATCAAATTAATCATTCCGATGGCAATAATGATAATAAAAGTTGGGTTTTTGATGATGGCTTTAGTTTCGAATTTTACCAAATTCCAAAAGGTATTTATCGAAAATACATTGGCTTTCGTTGGTTCGAATACCGCATTTGAAACAATTATAGGTGTTTCGGCTGCTTTTGATTTTTTAGTTTTTTTAGCTTTTTCTTTTTTGGTATTAAAAGAAAATTTATAATACACAGCAACCAGAATGACTAGACTGATTCCTATCCATATCAAACGATTGGTCAATAAATCGCCGTGTAATGTAACCGCATTTAGGTTTTTTTCGGCAACTGTGGCGTATTTGGTCATAATCTTAAAGGGACGGAGACCAAAAGGATCCAGTAAATTGGCTAACCATTCTTTTTGAATGTCTTTTGTAAATCCCGCTGAAACTATATAGAATACCAAAATAAGCATAGCTCCAATAAAAGAGACAATATTGCTTCTGAAAATAATGGCTAAAGCAAATAGTAAAACGCCTGAGATAATCACATTTGGAATCCCAAAAACCAATAGACCTTGTAAATGCCCAGACCAAATGATTTCGCCAAATCTTTCCGGTGGACACATATCAAACAGTGGCGCTAATACTGGAGCAATCAGGGCACCAAGAGAAATTCCGAGTAGAGGAATTACCGAAACGATGGCTGCTCCTATAAATTTCCCGAAATAATAGTCCCTTTTTTTGATAGGGGAGGAGAATATAAATTGATGCATGCCGCTTTGAAAATCACGGTTGGCCGTGGCGTTCATAAAGGCGGTGGTCATCAACAAGCAGATCATTGAAAGTATACCATAGTATTGTTCAACAACAAAAGGCGAATTTTTGTGTATGTTACCAATGCTTCCGCCAATGGTAACGTTTTCAGATCCAACCGCAAAAAAAACGATTAGGGTATTAATGAATAAAAAGATCCATATCATTGGTGTTCGCAACCAATATTTTAATTCGTATCGAATAAATTTCCACATAATTTTTTGTTTTAAAAGGGTCTAAGAGATTGAGGTTCTTGGGGCTAAGGCTTTACTAATGTAAATTTCTAAAATCTTAGAGACTTAGCTTCTTAACAACTCAGTATCTTTTTCCTTAGACTAATTCGTTTAATTGAGCAAAAAACACATCTTCGAGATTTTCCTCTGCTGGACTGAATCCGTCATTCAAATGGATGTCAGAAAAAACGTGAATCAAAGGTTGTCCTCCAACTAATTTATTCGAGATTACTTTGTACCCTTTTTGGTATTCAGGTAATTCCAGCTTGCTTACTTTTTTCTCCCAAACTTTACCTTTCACTTCCAGTAGGGCATCATCGGTATTGCCGCTAAATAGTACTTTTCCGTGGTTCATTACGGCCATTTGTGTACAAAGTTCACGAACGTCTTGAACAATATGGGTGGAAAGAATGACAATGGTGTTTTCGCCAATTTCACTCAAAATATTATAAAAACGATTTCTTTCGCCAGGGTCCAATCCGGCAGTCGGTTCATCTACAATAACTAATTGTGGGTTCCCGATTAAACATTGTGCAATTCCAAAACGCTGACGCATCCCACCACTGTAACTGCTTACCGCATTTTTTCGATGTTCCCAGAGATTGACTTTGGTTAGTAATTGCTCCACAATTTGTTTACGGTCTGATTTTTTATCAAATCCTTTTAAGAGTGCTAAATGATCTAAAAGTTCCACGGCAGAAGTTCTTGGATACACACCAAATTCTTGTGGTAAATACCCCAAAACTTTACGGACAGCTTCTTTGTTATTCAAAACGTCAATGTCTCCAAGGGTTATAGAACCACTGTCAACATCTTGCAAAGTAGCCAGTGTTCTCATCAAAGAAGATTTTCCAGCACCGTTTGGCCCAAGTAATCCAAACATTCCTTTTTTAATATGTAAAGAAACATCGTTCAGCGCATGTACGCCATTGCTGTATTTCTTGTCTAGGTTTTTAATTATTAATTCCATCGCTTATTGTGTTTTTTGGTTTTTTGATAGGTCGTTTCTTATTTATGAATGTTACAAGTGAAGTGGTAATTGTTTTATATTAAGATAGAATAAAGTAAAATGTTTTTTCTATCCTATTGAAATTCATTAAACTAAGTATAAAAAAAAACACCCGCTTTTGATTGGTGATTTTTGAACTGTTTTTGGAGAGCTATCAAAATTGATGTGTCCGCCGCTAGATGTCTCTGCTTTCAGACCCACTAAAGGATGTACTTGGATAGTTCCTCCACTAGAAACATTGGCAACTACTTCGTTGGCCAGCAATTTGTTACTGTTTGCTATTCCACCACTGGAAGCAGAAGTTTTCAAATGAATGGTTTTCTCCTTGATTGTTTGCGAACTTGAACTACTAGCTTCAATTTGAATCGTTTCGTATTCTGCAGTAACATTAATAGTGGCTACACTTGATGAATATAAACTGATGTTGTTTCCTTTTAGAACATTTTTAATAATGTTAGTTGACACCGAAGTTGCTTCTAAGCCATCTATAACACTCATTTAACTGTAATATTTTTAGATTTAATATTAATTAACTTACGGTATTTACAAGAAATGACCAAAACTCCATTTTCCACTTTAGGCGTGATTCCTTTTTGCAAATTGTCATCTGCTTCAATCTTAATTTGGTTTTTCGCCCCTTTTTTCATGAAAACTGTTAGGTTGTCTTCAATTTCTAGTGCTGTGAATTCACCAATTCCTTTTGGGTTCTCAATAACTATTTTGGAGCCATTTATTCGTTCTTTGTTCTGACCAAAAATCAATGTTGTAGATAGTAGGAACAATAGAATTGCGTACGGTAGTTTTATTTTGTACTTTTAATTTGGGTTTTTACAAATATAAAAAACATCCGTTTCATATGATATAGAAACGGATGTTTTAGTTTTTTGGTTTAGGATTATTCTACAACGCTTTTTAAATTGTCGTCTGGAACACGATCTATCATGTAATTATAAGGATCAATTCCAGCTTCAAAAGGAAGTTCTTTTGTTCTAAAAACATAGGTGTTGTCTTTTTTATTTACTTTAAATCGTTTGTATATCAATACTTTGCCTAAATTGTTGTCGTTTTTTGGTTCTGCAAAAACGCCAATGTCAATATAATCTGCAATAGGAATTAAGGTTTCTTTTCCTTGAGCGTCCGATCTGAATTTTTCGGAGGTTGTTTTGAGTGTTATTTCATATTCCGAACCTATTTTTTTGTATTTTGCCTCCAGCATTCTATTGTTAAAGAGGGTAATAGTCTCGAATAGATCTTTTATTAGATACTTCAAACTATCTGGAGTTACTTTTCTAAATTCGTTTACCGCAGCAATTGAAGTGGGATAAGGAGGTTTTTTGTAAGCATAGGTAGAAATTAAATTTTTCATGGCTTGGTTTACCTTTTTTTCTCCTATCATTTCCTTCAAATAATACAATGCAACGCTCCCTTTATTATAATGAATGTAAGGCTGATCTTCTGTTTTCATTAAAGGTTGCTCTTCTACGAGTTCTTCACTGCGCCCTTTTAAGTAATCATTCATTTCATAGTTCAGGAATTTTTTCATCTTGTCTTTTCCATATTCTTTTTCCATAACCATCATGGAAGAATATTGGGCAAAACTTTCACTCATCATTTCGCTTCCTTGCATATTGGCACCAGTAACTTGCTCTCCCCAATATTGGTGTCCCATTTCGTGAGCAACCACTTTATAGACAACGTCAATATCTTCTTTTGTTACTTTTCGCAAATCCATAATAAAACCTATTCCTTCACTATAAGGCATAGTTCCTGGAAATGCTTGTGCAAAAGATTGATATCTTGGGAATTCAATAATTCGACATTGTTTGTGGTAATAAGGGCCAAAATTTGCCGTGTAATATTCCAACGATTTTTGCAAACTTTTGAGCATGTTTGGTACGTTTACGGCATGTTGTTTGTCATAGTACACTTCTATATCGATGCCATTCCATTTTTTGCGGGCGATTTCGTATTTTGCAGATATAAAAGAAAAGAAATTAAGCGATTTTTTGTCTAATTTATAATTGAAATATTTTCTGCCATTGGCTTGCCATGTTTTTATTAGGGAACCTGGCGCAATAGCGGTTTGATCAACAGACGTGCTCATTGTTGTGGTAAGCTCTATCCAATCTGCATCTTTACTGATGTAGTTGTTTGATCTTCCAGCAATGTTGTTGTCATCCAATTTTGGCATTCTGTTTCTTTTGGGCAACTTCAATTTTAAACGTTTGTTTTTGTTGTCTAATTCGTTTCTGTCGTTGTATCCTATAGTTGGTAACACCTCGTCAAGCCTGAAAAAAGTCCCGTTTTGAGTAATTTGGGTTTTGCTTACCTCATTTTCAAACCCTTTGGAAGTACATGATATGTCGAAATTGATTCGGATGGAATCATTTGGCGCCAAGTTTTTTGCTAAAGTGTAAATTCTATAATTTAATTGTTTATCGTTTAATTTTAGTTTTGCTCCAGACATAGTGATATAAGTACTATCTGAAAGTCCAGGTAGTGTAAAGTGAATTTCCTTTATAGAACTAGTCGAGCTGTTTTTTGCCCAAGCTTGAATGTTTATGGTCATGCTTCTTTTTTCGGGCTTAATGTCAATAGTAGTATTGAATTTGTAAAAACGGGGTTGGGCTATATTTTCGTATTTTTTATATGTTTTTTCATAAGCCACTTGTTTGTTTTCTGTCTCTTTTGCTGAACCATAAGTGTTCAAAATTTGAGTGTTGTAATAGATAAAACTGCTGCAAAGTAGAAATGCAATCATGCTAATAGAAAACGCTATTTTGTTTTTTCTAAATTGCAATTTTGCATTTGTCCAGCGGTGATTGAGTTGTAACTCCTTTCCGCGAATATAAAAGGCCATAATCACAAAACTCAAAACTACACAAAATAAAACCCAATAAATGTTGAACCAAATGATTGTAGGAGCATATGGGCCAAATCCATTCATGTCCGAATAGATAAAATTTGGTGTTCTTCCAAATTTCAACATATTAGTGTCTATTTCAAGGAAGCTCCAAATAAAACTATTTACAGTTACAAAAACAACAAAAGCAAAATAGGCGATATATCTATTGTTAATTAAATAATGGAATAATATAGAAAGGACAACCAAAAAAGATAAGTAAAGTAATTCTATGCCTAATAATGATTTAATGTATACATCCAACTCATAACGGTAATATCCATTGATAGTTTGCACAATAATTCCAACTAGTATTGTAGAGGATAAAACAATAATTAAGGCAATGATAATTGAAGCCAATTTGGAAAAAAATAACATCTCTGTTTTGATAGGTGTTGCATCTTGTATCTCATTGATTTTTGCATCACGTGCAGACCATACCAATACACCAGTGTAAAAGGTGATGAAGCCAATCATGAAAATACTAAATCCATCTCGAACTTGATCGACTATGTAATAAGTAACAGGATATTTTGATGAGCCAAATCGACCCGTAAAACTAGCAAGGCCAGCGATTAAATTGATTAAACCAATGGATGTGATAATTATAAAAGAAGGATTTTTTACAATGGCTTTGGTTTCAAATTTTACCAAATTCCAAAATGTTGATATTGAAAAAACATTAGCTTTTGTTGGTTGAAACGTAAGGCCAGAATTGATTTTTGGTTCTGGAATTGACTGTGTTTTTTTTACTTTTTTTATTTTTTCTTTTCCAGTGTTGAATGAAAATTTAAAATAAATTACAATCAAAATCAAAAAACTAATACCTAACCATAGTAAACGATTGGTTAGTAAGTCACCATGTAATGTAATTAGGCTAAAGTTTTTTTTATCAATTGTCAAATACTTTGTAATGCCTTCATAGGGACGAATTCCAAAGGGGTCTATGATATTTGCCAACCATTCGTTTTGAGAATCTTTGATTAGACCAATTGAAAAAACATAAAAAATAAGAATAAGCATCGCACCTATAAAAGAAACAATGTTGCTTCTAAAAAGGATTGCCAAACCAAAAAGGAGTACTCCAGAGATAATAATATTAGGTATTGCAAATGCAACTATTCCTAGTAAATGCCCTGTAATATATACTTCTCCATAGCGTTCTGCTGGACACAGTTCAAGAAGTGGTGCTAAAATAGGAGCTAATAAAATCCCAAGAGAAACGCCCAACATAGGAATTACAGAGATGATCGTTGCGCCAATAAACTTACCAAAAAAATAATGACTTTTTTTAATGGGTGACGAAAATACAAATTGATGCATTCCTGACTGGAAATCTCGATTTGCAGTAGCGCTCATAAATGCGGTTGTCATCAAAAAACACATTATAGAAAGATAGCTATAATATTTTTCTATAATAAAAGGAGCGTTTTTGAATGTGTTGCCTAGTTTTCCTCCAATTTGAAAATTATCCGAAGAGGTGGCTAAGAAAACCATTAGTGTAACTATGAATAAAAAGATCCAAACCATTGGCGTTTTTAACCAATATTTTAATTCGTGACGTATAAATTTCCACATAATAATTCTAAATAAAAGGTTAGACTAATTCGTTTAGTTTGGCAAAAAAAACATCTTCTAAGTTTTCTTCGGCTGGAGTGAAACCATCATTCAAATGAGTGTCCGAATAAACGTGTATCAATGGATGACCACCCACCAATTTATTAGAAATTACTTTGTACTGATTTTGATATTCGGGTAGTTTTAATTTCGATACTTTTTTCTCCCATACTTTACCTTTAATTTGCAATAATGCATCGTCAGTATTTCCACTAAATAGTACTTTTCCTTTGTCCATTACTGCCATTTGTGTGCAAAGTTCACGAACGTCCTGAACGATATGGGTAGATAGAATAACAATGGTGTTTTCACCAATTTCACTCAGAATATTATAAAAACGATTTCTCTCACCAGGGTCCAATCCCGCAGTCGGTTCATCTACAATTACCAATTGAGGATTACCAATCAAACATTGTGCAATTCCAAAACGTTGGCGCATACCACCGCTATAACTCGCTACCGCATTTTTTCGGTGCTCCCAAAGATTTACTTTGGTTAGTAATTGTTCAATGATTTGTTTGCGGTCGGATTTTTTGTCGAATCCTTTTAGTAGAGCTAAGTGATCCAAAAGGTCAACGGCAGAGGTTCTTGGATAAACACCAAATTCTTGAGGTAGGTAGCCTAGCACTTTTCGAACTGCTTCTTTATTATTCAATACATCAATGCCTTGAAGTGATACAGATCCACTATCTACATCTTGTAAAGTGGCAAGTGTGCGCATTAATGATGATTTCCCTGCACCGTTTGGGCCTAGTAATCCAAACATACCTTTTGATATCGTTAGAGACACATCATTTAAGGCATGTACTCCGTTGCTGTATTTCTTGTCTAAGTTTTTAATGATTAATTCCATGCTATTCGTTTTTTGATTAATTGTTGATGATTTATGACGATTAGAATCCGTGTTTGCTACAGCTAATCATAAGGATTATTTTAAATAGCGAAGAGGAAGCTGTTTTTATATTGTTAAGTTTGCCATAAAATGGCATAAAAAAAACATCCGCCAGCGATGGATGTTTTTTATTTTTTAGTCGCAAATAAATAAATTTTTGGTACTAATGAATTATAGCGTCTCCTTTTATGTTTTTAAACTAAAAAGGAGATACTGATTTATTAAATTGTAGTCGAATTGATTTCGGTTAACTTAAATTGATTGCTAAACCTTTGTAAACAAAAATTCCTGACCTCTCATTTTTAACGTAAACTCGTTTTTGGATTCATTAAATTGAAGTTCTACTCCTCCTTGTTCCGCGCCAAATTTATCTTTACCAATTGATTCAAAGGAGAGTTTTGGTCCTTGTCCTTCTTCTGGAGTTCCCACAAGAGCACCGTTTTCTTCTGTTAAAGTAATTTTTACCGGAATTTGTTTACTTGTGTAATTGCCCAAATAAGTATCTAGAATAACCGCTTTCTCCAACTCGCTTTTATCTGAACTCCAAACATTATTTGCTGGGTTTATATCTGGAAAAACATGATCAGGATCTATTGTGATTGTTTCAATTTCTTCCGTAGAAGTATGTAGAAATGTCCAAGCGGTATTGCGTTGCCAAATTTCCACAGGAAGTTGAACACGACTAATGGCTCCACTTTTGGTTTTGATTTCCATAACGACCGGCATAGCCATTTTTTCAAGATTTTCAATAGAAATAAGGACTCCTAGCTTTGGGTCATTTTTCAAATACTTAATTTTTGTAATGCCTTGGTCTAAACGCCAGTTGTTTACAAACCAAGCTCTCCAAAACCAATTTAAATCTTCTCCCGAAACATTTTCCATCGTTCTAAAAAAATCATCTGGGGTTGGATGTTTAAAAGCCCAACGCTCGGTGTATGTTCTAAAGGCCTTGTCAAAACGGTCTTTTCCTAGTATTTGTTCACGTAACATAATAAGACCTGAAGATGGTTTCTCGTAAGCCAATAACCCTAAATTTGCTTCTTTCATTCCATCTGGTGATGTCATAATGGGTTCCAATTCCGGATTGGTTAACATTTGTGACATTCTTTGCATATTTCTTGGTCGGGATTTGTATTCTCCATTGTTGAATTCAGTCTTACTCAAGGTGTTGATAAAGGTATTGAATCCTTCATCCATCCACGCAAATAAACGTTCATTCGAACCCACAATCATCGGAAACCAACTGTGACCAAATTCATGATCCGTTACGAACCATAAATCTTCCCCTTTGGATTTCAAATCACAAAAAACAATTCCTGGATATTCTATTCCACCTTCGTTTCCTGCCACATTTGTTGCTGCCGGATAAGGATATTCAAACCAGTGGTTAGAATAATTTTCGATGGAAGATTTGGTGTATTCGGTTGCACGGCCCCAAGCCTCTTGTCCTGAGCTTTCGATAGGATAAGCAGAAATGGCTAGCGATTTTTTACCGCTTGGCAAATTGATTTTTGCTGCATCAACAATAAATGCCGCAGAAGAGGCCCATGAAACATCTCGAGCGTTTTTTATTTTAAAATGCCAGTTTAAAGTTGATGTTCCCGCGGGTCTCGAAGCAATATTAGTTACTTCTTCTGCCGACCGAATTATAACGGTTTTGTCGCTTTTCGAAGCCTCAGTCCAACGTTTTTGTTGGTCAGCCGTGTATACCTCGGAAGGATTTGTCAATTCGCCTGAGCAAACCACAATATGATTAGCCGGAGCGGTAATGTTCACGTCAAAATCCCCGTACTCAAGGTAAAATTCACCAGCGCCCAGATAAGGTAGCGTGTTCCACCCCTTGACATCGTCATAAACGCACATTCTTGGATACCATTGTCCCATGGTAAATATTTTTCCGTTTTTGGTGTCCATAACACCCATTCTGTCTGAACCAAAATTTGGAGAAATAAAGGAAAATTCAATTTTAAGTTTTATGGTTCCTCCATTTGGATTTAAATCCTGTGGAAGAAAAACCTGCATTCTAGTGTCGATTATCTCGAATTTTGCTTCTTTCTCAACGGTTTTTCCATTTTGAATAGCAATTACTTTTATCGATTTTATTTTATGCCCTCCGTCAAAAATTTGGCCTTTGTCCCCATTACGGCTTCCTGTTACTGGAATTACGGCTTTTCCTCGAGAGTTGTTTTTAAATAAGTTTTGATCAACATTCATCCATAAAAAAGAAATTTTGTCTGGACTATTGTTGGTGTAGGTTAAAATTTCGGTACCAATAATTTCGTTGTTTTTCTCATTCAAAGTTGCCGACAATTGATAATCGGCTTTGTTCTGCCAATATTTGGCTCCGGGTTGTCCACTGGCTGAATGCGTGTCAGTACCGTTTTTGGTATAAAAGTTGGGTGCGAAAGCAGCTTGATAGTCATACTTTGATGTTGCCTTAACAGCTGTTGTTCCCACTGGTGGATGCTCCTGTGCCTGAAGCCCCATGCCTCCTAAAAATAAGGCTAAAAAACTAGCTTTGAATTGATTGTTTTTCATAATTGGATTGATTTTGATTGATGATTTTGTAATTGAATACGTATTTGTATTAGTAGTAAATTAATGGTTAATAATTTTATTTTTGATAAAAAAAAACATTCTTGATTAATGAATGTTTTTTGATTTGATTGTATTATTCCTGATGAACACTTCCTCCAGAATGCTCCTCTTTTTGAATTGACTTTGGAGTAGTATTGTAGCTAATAGTTGCGCCGCTTGAGGCTTCAGCTTTTAGGCTTACTATAGGATGAACCCTTATTGACCCACCGCTGGAGGATTTGGCTACAACTTCATTGGCTAGTAATTCGGAGGTGTCGATTACACTTCCGCTAGAAGTCGATGCTTCTAGACGCAACGTTTTTCCTTTGATGGATTGATTGCTTCCGCTACTGGTAGTCAATTGAATCGATTCGTATTCTACTTCGGCATTAATCGAAGCCGCACTTGATGAAGTTAAACTTAAACGATTGCCTTTTAGTATTGATTTACTATTAATAGTAGCTGCAGATCGAGCTTCCAGTTCTTCAATAACAGGCATTTTTACGGTTACTTTTTTGGATGCAACATTGAGAAAGTTACCATATTTACAAGTGATTACTAATACCCCATTCTCTACAGTTGTTGTGATTTCTTTTTGTAAATTATCATCGGCTTCCACAATGATTTCTGTTTTGTCCGATTGTTCGATAATAAGGTCAATAGCTTTGTTTACGCTTACACTTTTAAAATCGCCTTGAACATTTCTTTTTTCGGTGGTGACATGACCGCTTCCTGTAATAGCATTGATCTCTCCTAGTTGGTTACAAGATCCAAAAAGCAAAGCGGTTAAAGCAACAATAATAAATTTCGTGATTAATGTGATGATTTTTAGCATGACTATTGATTTTATTTTGATTGAATAATATCACCGGTTGTTATGGTGTGTGTCTTTGCTTCTTTTTTGGTAGAACCAAGGATTAAAGAATAATTTTTGAAATAAGAAGGTAAACCTTCTGCCTGGTGGTTAATGGAATTTCGAACTTCAAAATGCAGATGGGGAAAGAATGAACTACCCGAGGTACCAATGGAAGCTATTTTTTGTCCTTTCTTTACTTTATCACCCACTTTCAATCCCATTGCACTTTGATTTTTTAGATGCCCATACATACTATATGTATTCTCACCATGCTTTAGAACAATGTAATTTCCGTATAAAGTTAGTGGATTTTCTTTTAGAGATGGAATGTCAAATGTTTTATCATCTTTTTTATCCGTTTCTATAGCAGTAATTTCTCCATCGGCTACAGCCAAAACATCGGTTCCAAAACCAAACCAGTCTGTATTGTTTTTTCCGTCATTAAGATACTGTTTTCCTTCAGAATCAAGCACTACAAAATCATAGGCATATCGCATGAAATTCCCAGTAAATCCCATTTGTTTGATAGGGATGAATTCATAGTCAAAACGTCTGTGATGAGAGTAAAGGTCATGCCCGTCGTACACCAGTATTTTGTTTTTTAGCGGCAGAATGAAATCTGTTATTTGTTCATAATCACTTGGAATAACTACTTTTTTGATTTCAATACTATTATTGAAAGTGAAGATGTATTCCAGTTTATCAGTCATACTATTTACATCCGGAAAAGGATTAAAAAGTAGGTTTGTTGAAACACTATTCCATTCAATATTTGGAATAGTGTTTATACTTGGTGCGGTTCCGTTATTATCCAAAAATTTTTGTTGGATAAGTTTATTTTGCTTATCAAAAAGCGATACTTGCAATCGGGTTAATCTTAAGCTATCCGTTGATTGGTTCTCTATAATAAAATCAAAATTTAAACTGGATTGTCCGTTGATTTTCTCTTTCAGTGGATGTTCTGGTTTGTTTTCAATTTTAATTTTGTTTTGAGCATTTGTAATCAGTGTGGATAATCCGAAAAAAAGTACAATAATAGATTGAATGGCTTTCATATTTACTTATTCGGTTTTAATAATTATACCATCTTTATTGATTTTTAATTCTTTAAAATTCTTTTTGGTTTTAACAACCGAATCACTTTCTATGGTAACACCATCTTCATTAATGGTAACATTAGTTTCATTGTCATTGTCATCGTCGTCGTCATTTTCATCTTCGGGACAATTTAAACATCTTATTTTATTGCTTTCTACTTTGTAGACGTCATTACTTGAGTCAGAATTCCATAGAAAATAATCACTATCAGTACGATCATAATGTTGCATAGAATCATCTGGTTTTAACAAGGTTCCTTCTGGTAAGTACAAGGTGATTTCGATTTCCTGATCACGAAATTTATTCTTTAAATCAGTAATCAAATAGTTGTCAAAGATCAGTTGGTTACCCACAATTTTATAACTGTATTTAATGGCATCGGCTCTTTTTTTAGCTTCAGACAATGATTTTCCTTTGGCTTCTTTTTCGATTTGAATGTAAGCGTACTTTTCTTCCGATTTTTCGATTCTAATGCTCACTTCATTCGAATAAATAATGTCATTATTCAAAGAATCTTGAGTAATCATAAAATTATTACGGTCATCTACATCTTTGGCAAAATAATCATTGTGTTTGAATTTAATGTAAAGGGTATCCGTTGGTTTTAGATTGAAAGTTTCCTTTTGAACCGATCTACCATTCACCGCAAATGCTGTAGCTTGTTTTATTCCAATTGATATTGCTAGCGAAACTGCAATTAACCAAAGAGCCAATAAAGTATATTTGGCAATGTTTCCAAGAAATTTCATGTTCGGTGCCAATAGTTTGAAACCCAATATCGCTAAGAAAAAGAACGGAATTCCAACAGCCAAGAACATTATTAAACCAAAAGTCCAAATAGGATAATCAGTAAAATTTCCGGCTTCTACAAAACTTTGCCATGGAAAGTCTATGGAAGAACTGGTGCCTAATGTGAATACTCCAATGAATAGCATGACAAGCGTAGTTAAACCTCCCATGATTAAAACCACTCCTAGAAATTTAGCGAAAATTTTGAAAACGGTCATGATAAAATCTCCTAGACCACTTCCCAGTTTTTCAGCTCCGGATTTAATTTGATTACCAAATTTATCATAATCCGCATTTTTTATTTTTCCGGAAACACTGTCAAATTCTTCACGAACTTTTTTTTCAATGTTCGAAATTGTAACCGGTTCTCCAGTCATTTCCAGTTTTTCGGATGTAGTTATCGCTTCGGGAGTTACAATCCAAAGAATGATATAGGCCAAAATCCCAGTACCAAATCCAGCAAAAACAAATATCAAGAACATAATTTTTAACCAAACGGCATCAATTCCAAAATAATGTCCCAATCCGGTTGCAACCCCACCAATCATTCCGTTTTCTTTGTCACGGTATAATTTTTTTGTGGTTCTAGGAGCGCTGAAGTCACTGTTTGTATGTGCATTATTATTGTCTTCCTCGATGATGTAATCCTCTGGTTGTCCCATCACAGTAATCACTTCGTCTACTTCTCTAATAGTAACTACGTGTTTTTCAGTTTTTTGTTTCTCGGTCAATAATTCCGAAACACGCATCTCAATATCTTTGATGATTTCTTCTTGTCCCGATGATTTAGATAATGAGCGTTTTATCGCGTCAAAATAACGGGTTAATTTTTGGTATGCATCTTCGTCAATGTGGAAGAACATTCCGCCTAGGTTTATATTTACAGTTTTGTTCATGACTATTATTTTTGGTTGGTTATTAAGTTTACAGCATCAGACAATTCCGTCCAAGTGCCATCTAGTTCTTTCAAAAAGGTTTGGCCTATCTCAGTCAGACCGTAGTATTTTCTCGGTGGTCCCGATGTTGACTCTTCCCAACGGTAGTTGAGTAATCCGTCGTTTTTCAATCGAGTTAGTAGCGGATAAATAGTTCCCTCTACAACTAATAATTTAGCGTTTTTTAAAGTGTCTAATATTTCTGAGGTGTAGGCATCTTTCTCTTTTAATACCGATAAGATACAAAACTCAAGAACACCTTTACGCATCTGGGCTTTTGTGTTTTCAATGTTCATAATTCCTTGATTTGATTTGATTTGTTGATGAAACTGTTCATTTTTTGTCCCGATAATTATCGGGAGATGATTGATTTTTTGATGATTGAAACTGCATATTGATTATATTATTTATTTTAAGAACGGTATCGTTAGAGGATAACTGTATTTCTCTCCATTGGATGCTTTGATTGAAGCATAAATTACTAAAAAGAATTCGGCTACTTTCATGCAGGCAAATCCGAAAAGGGCTAAGGCACCTACTGTCAAAATTCCGATGCTGTTACCGTAATCAAAATTTTCAAAAACTAGATCACTATTGTTTACAAAATCATTGAATGAGATATTTCTCAAAACAGTAATTAAAAAGACAGGAATGGCGATCATGGCAAATGCCAAAGAGTAAATTAAAATACTCAATTGAAAATTAAGTGCTTGCTTACCATTGTGATCTACAAATTCCGATTGGTCTTTTTTCGATGTCCAAATGATAATAGGAAATATGTAATTTCCAAACGGAATAAGATATTGACTAAAAGTACTCAAATGAGTAAAAGCGGCTGTGTTTCTTTCGGTTGTAGTTTCCATTTTTTGATTTCGTTTTTTTTGTCCCGATAATTATCGGGAGATGATTGATAGCAGTCCCGATAGCTATCGGGATGATTAAATGACTTACCTAGTAATTTCTTATGCAAATATATGTCTAAAGAAGAGTATCTTGTATCGCATAGTAGTGTATGTTAACAAAAAATTAACAAAAAACGTTATTTTTGTAAGAAAATGCTATGTTTTTTATTTGAAAATGATTTTACTTGTTAACCTATTGCTTCTGGTTTTGCAGTGAGCGTGAAGGATAGCGCCAAGTTACCGAAGTAACGGCAATAGCCTGACAGCATTAGGGAAAGGGGCAGAATAAGCGGCATGATGTGTTTGCCCCTTTTCCTAATGGTGGCACGCCCAAATGGTTAGAAATAGCATTGGTGAATACGTTTATACTGTTTTGAAGATTTTATTAATGGAAAGAAATAGCGTTAATTATAAAATTTTTATATGTACGCATAGTATTTTTTGTATTTTAGCAAAAAAATAGCTCAAAATGGAATTAACAGTATCGAAATTCAATAGATTTATATTTTTCAAATTGCCATCTGCTTTTTTATGTGGCGTACGGTTGAAACAGATTGACGAAAATAAATGCGTGGTCTCTGTAAAACACCGATGGATTAATCAAAATCCTTTTAATTCGATGTATTTTGCGGTTCAGGCAATGGCAGCTGAGTTGTCTACTGGAGCTATGGTAATCTATCAAATTCAAAAAAGTGGTCGAAAAATATCGATGCTTGTGGCCAATAATAAATCAAATTTTTCTAAGAAAGCCACGGGACGAATCACTTTTGTTTGCCAAGACGGGCATTTAATAGCCGATGCCATTCAGAAAACAATTGCAACTGGTGAAGGGCAAACTTTTTGGATGAAATCGATAGGAGCCAATGAAGAAGGAGTGCAGGTTTCTGAAATGGATTTTGAATGGAGTGTTAAACTCAAATAATGACCTGAATTATAAAAGCAAAAAAAAAGCTTCGTTGTATAAACGAAGCTTTTTTTAATATAAGGCAATGATGAATTAATAATTATATAGAAAACAACCTTAAATTTATGTTCTAGAGAGCTGTGTTCCTTGGGTGGAAGAAAATTCTACTTCAAAAATAGGGAAACTATAACTTAATAGTCTTAAAATTATATTAAAATTACGCTCTTCAATTTGTCTGATTTTGAAGCCGAAATGTAATTATTGAAATTAGGTTTTAAATAAAGGTGACAATTTGACATTTTATAAGTTTTGGCAGTACTTTTGCAATCCATAAAAAAGAATAAAAACGATGTTTAAGAATTTTTTTAAAAATAAAAGTAATATGACTACAGAAAATACAGAATTCGATCAAGAAATAGATGAGGTGACATTAGAGAATAATGCAAATGGTGAGCAACTTATTATTGAAGAATTAAGTGTTGAAGAACAATTAACGCAAGACTTAGCCAAAGAAAAAGATAAGTTTTTAAGGTTATTTGCTGAATTTGAAAATTACAAAAGAAGAACTACAAAAGAAAGAATTGAGTTGTTTAAAACGGCTAACCAAGAAGTATTACTTGCTATGTTACCTGTTCTAGATGATTTTGATAGAGCGATGGTTGAAATCAACAAATCGGAGGATGAGTTGTTGACAAAAGGAGTGGAGCTAATTCATGAAAAACTAAAAAATGCTTTGGTTGCTAAGGGATTAGAGCAAGTTGATGTAAAAGCAGGTGATGCATTTGATGCTGATTTTGCAGAAGCAATTACTCAAATTCCAGCTCCATCGGATAAGCTGAAAGGAAAAATAGTAGATGTTCTTGAAAAAGGATACAAATTGGGTGACAAAATTATTCGTTTTCCAAAAGTGGTTATTGGTAACTAAAAAATAAAACACTAAAATAAAAAAATCCAATTCCAAAATAAAATTGATTTAAGAACAAATTTACCGTTCGTTAAAATTGATATTTGGTCACGAAAGCTCCCGATAATTATCGGGACGGGATAAAAAATATTGGAATTTACTTTTAGTTTTTTTAGAATTTATTTTAATTATGAAAAAAGATTTTTACGAAATATTAGGCATTACAAAAGGTGCAGATGCTGCTGAAATTAAAAAGGCATACAGAAAAAGTGCATTGAAACACCACCCTGACAAGAATCCTGGCGACAAAGAGGCAGAAGAAAAGTTCAAGTTGGCTGCCGAAGCTTATGAAATATTGAGTGATCCTGCCAAAAAAGCAAAATACGATCAGTACGGTCATCAAGCATTTGATGGTTCTGGCGGATTTGGCGGTGGTGGTCATGGCGGAATGAATATGGATGATATCTTTAGTCAGTTTGGAGATATTTTCGGTAGTGGTTTTGGCGGATTTGGCGGAGGCGGAGGCGGAGGTCCTCGTCGCGTAAAAGGAAGCAATTTGCGTATTAAAGTAAAATTGACTCTGGAAGAAATCGCTAATGGTGTAGAGAAAAAAGTAAAAGTAAAACGTAAAGTTCAAGCCCAAGGGGTATCGTACAAAACCTGTTCTACCTGTAACGGTCAAGGGCAAGTAATGCGTGTTACCAATACCATTTTGGGTAGAATGCAATCGGCTTCAACTTGTCCTACTTGTGGCGGTTCTGGTCAAATTTTGGACAGAAAACCGAGCGATGCAGATTCTCAGGGAATGATTGTAGAAGACGAAACCGTTTCTATAAAAATTCCAGCAGGAGTGGTAGACGGAATGCAATTGAAAGTTTCCGGAAAAGGAAATGATGCTCCAGGAAACAGCGTTCCAGGAGATTTAATTGTAGTTATTGAAGAAATTGAACACGAATATTTGAAACGTGAAGGTGAAAATCTTCATTATGATTTATACATCAGTTTTGCCGAAGCGGTTCTTGGTATTTCAAAAGACATCGATGCCGTAAACGGAAAAGTGAGAATCAAACTGGAAGAAGGAATTCAATCCGGTAAAATTTTGCGATTAAAAGGAAAAGGTATTCCAAGTATTAATGGGTATGGTAGCGGAGATTTGCTTGTACACGTAAATGTTTGGACTCCAAAAACCTTGAACAAAGAGCAGAAACACTTTTTTGAAAAAGCCTTGACGGATGAGAATTTTATTCCAAGTCCTGAAAAATCAGACAAATCATTTTTTGAAAAAGTAAAAGATATGTTTTCTTAAATTTTTTAAACAGAAAATCAATATCTTTGATAATCATTAATTTATCTTTTAGATTATGAATGCAGTTGAGTTTTCTGGGAAAATAGAAAAGGGACTAATCAAAGTGCCCGATGAATATCAAAATTTAGAGGAAGATGTTCGTGTAATTATGCTTTTTGATGATGCTAAAAAAGTAATCTCAAAGAAGGATATTTTACGTGACGCATTATCTAAGATGAAAAGCGAAAAAATGTTTGCAACTATTGATAATCCTGTTTTGTGGCAAAAAACAATCAGAGATGAGTGGAAGTAAAATTGTTTTAGATACCAATGTTATCATTTTTGCTTCAAAGCAAATGATAGATATTGATGTTTTTTTAGACACTTTTGACGAGTTTTTTGTTTCGATTATTACTTTTATGGAAGTGTATAGTTATGATTTTTCTAATGAGAATGAGAAGAAACTAATTGATGCACTTTTTGAAGGTATTGAAGTAATTGAAGTAAATAGGAATATTGCCGAAATGGCTATAGAAATCAGAAAAAATAAACAAAAGAGAATTAAATTACCAGATGCAATAATTTTGGCAACTGCAAAATTTTTGGAATTGCCATTACTTACAGATGATTGGGATGATTTTCAAAATGTAGATGAATCTGTTTTGGTTAAAAAAATTGATTTCCTAAAAATATAACACTCTTTTTTTGTAAAGTATACAACCCATCCTGAATTAAAATAAGGATGGGTTTTTTATTGGATAATTAAAGTATTTCGGCTTGAAATTATTTACTTTTACGCCAATTAAAAAAGTAGCATGAGTAACATACTTGAAGTAAATAAAGTCGTAAAGCGATACGGTGATTATGTAGCGCTTAACGAAGTTTCATTGACCATTCCCAAAGGAAGTATATACGGACTTTTAGGCCCAAATGGAGCTGGAAAAACCTCTCTTATCCGAATCATCAATCAAATTACTTTACCTGATAGTGGCGAAATCATCCTTGATGGTGAAAAGCTTCAGCCCAAACACATTCAGCATATTGGCTATCTTCCCGAAGAAAGAGGGTTGTATAGCAGCATGAAAGTGGGAGAACAATGTTTGTATTTGGCACAAATGAAAGGTTTGTCTAAAGCCGAGGCTAAAAAACAACTCGATTATTGGTTTGATCGCTTGGGTATTCAAGGTTGGTGGAACAAAAAAATTCAGGAGTTGTCTAAAGGAATGGCACAGAAAATTCAATTTGTGGTTTGCGTTTTACACAAACCTAAATTATTGATTTTTGATGAGCCTTTTTCAGGTTTCGATCCCGTAAATGCCAATGTGATCAAAGATGAAATTTTGGCATTGCGTGAGGATGGAGCCACAATTATTTTTTCGACCCATAGAATGGAAAGCGTAGAGGAATTGTGTGATCATATTGCATTGATTCACAAATCGAATAAGTTGATTGAAGGAAAGCTTATTGACGTAAAAAGACAATTCAAGACCAATAGTTTTGAAGTGGGTATTTTATCGGACAATGTAGAGGGATTGATGTTTGATATCACTCAAAAATTTACGGTAGGACAAGCCAACTTTAAATCCTTAAACGACGAAATAAAACTAGAGATTCAACTCGGAAATGGTACACCAAATGAATTGCTCAATATCCTAACGCAACGTGGGCAAGTAACTCATTTTGTTGAGAAAATCCCAAGTGTGCATGATATTTTTATCCAAACGGTTAGTTAGTAATCAGTGTTCTAAAATCTGAAATCAAAAATCTAAAATCAAGAAATGAGTATAATTTCATTAATCATAAAAAGAGAGTTTATTGCCAAAGTTCGCAATAAGTCTTTTATTGTTATGACTTTTTTAAGTCCGTTGCTTTTTGTTGGTATTGCGGGGTTTGTAGCCTACTTAAGCTCCATGAAAGCGGATACCAAACGTATTGCAATTCACGATGAATCAGGTTTGTTTGTCAATGAGTTTGTGGCTCAAAATGATAAAAACAGTGAATACAAATATCTGGATTTATCTACCGTTGACATGCAGTTTCTTAAAGATAGTATCACCAATGAAAACTATGAAGGGTTGCTTTATATACCCAAAACAAAAACGAACAAAGATTTAGAAAATAAAATCGAGTTCATATCCAATAGTAGTCCAAGTATTGTTTTTATTGAAAAGACTCAGGCCGTTATTGCGGACAAGTTGACAAAATCGAATCTGGAAATAGCTCATTTGGATACTTTGGCGATTAAAAATGCTGAGGCAGACATCAATATAAGTCTGTCAAAAGCCTCAGGGGAAGAAAGTATCATAGGACTGAATGAAATAAAAATCGCAATTGGTGGTGGTTTTGGTTATCTGATCATGATGTTCATAATCATTTATGGGAATATGGTCATGCGAAGCGTCATAGAAGAAAAAACCAACCGTATCGTTGAGATTATCATTTCATCGGTAAAACCATTTCAATTAATGATGGGGAAAATTATAGGAACAGCATTGGCGGGTTTGCTTCAATTTTTAATTTGGACTGTTATTGGTTTGTCTTTAATGTTTGCTGCATCAGCATTTTTTGGTGTGAATATAGGGCCTACCTCTAGAGTTTCTCCAGAAATAATGCATGCTGCCCAGCAAGAATTCTCGGGAACGGCTCAATTGTATATCAAAGAACTTTGGAATTTGCCTATAGCCAGTATTTTGATCAGTTTTATCATTTATTTTATAGGAGGATATTTTCTATATAGTTCTTTTTATGCGGCTATTGGTGCAGCGGTCGACAATCAAACCGATTCGCAACAATTTCTTTTACCTATCATTATGCCATTGATGTTAAGTGTCTATATTGGATTTTTTACGGTTATAAATGATCCTCATGGTACCATTGCTGTGGTTTTTTCTATGATTCCCTTAACGTCTCCTATTGTAATGCTAATGCGCATCCCTTTTGGAGTGCCGTGGTGGCAAATTGCAATTTCCGTATCTTTGTTGTTTGCTACATTTTTTGGAGTAGTTTGGTTTGCTGCCAAAATTTACCGAGTGGGTATTTTGATGTATGGCAAAAAGCCAACATGGAAAGAATTGTATAGATGGTTGAAATATTAATAGATTCACGCTACAAAGCAAAACTTAAATAGTTATTTATGTCAAAAATTCTAATTATAGAAGACGAAGAGGCAATCAGAAGAGTATTAGTTAGCATACTGTCTGAAGAAAATGAGTCTTATCAAGTTGAGGTGGCCGAAGATGGTGTTGTGGGACTTGAAAAAATTAAAAATAACGACTATGATTTAGTTCTATGTGATATAAAAATGCCTCGTATGGACGGCGTGGAATTGCTGGAAGCCGCAAAGAAAATAGATTCCGAACTTCCGATAGTGATGATTTCCGGTCATGGTGATATGGAAACGGCTATCAATACCATGCGTCTTGGCGCTTTTGATTATATTTCAAAGCCACCCGATTTGAATCGATTGTTGAATACGGTTCGAAATGCACTAGATAAAAAAAAGCTGGTTGTAGAGAATAAAATTTTAAAGAAAAAAGTCAGTAAAAAGCATGAAATAATTGGGAATAGCGAATCAATCAATCAGGTAAAAGTGATGATTGAAAAAGTAGCTAAGACGGATGCGAGAGTGTTGATTACTGGGCCAAACGGTACCGGAAAAGAATTGGTTGCCCATCAATTGCACAATAAAAGCGATCGGTCTAATGCGCCAATGGTAGAAGTAAATTGTGCTGCAATACCAACAGAGTTAATTGAAAGCGAGTTGTTTGGTCACGTCAAAGGGGCTTTTACATCGGCCGTAAAAGATCGCTTGGGTAAATTTGAGGTGGCAAATAAAGGAACGATTTTCTTAGATGAAATTGGTGATATGAGCTTATCGGCTCAAGCCAAAGTATTGCGTGCTTTGCAGGAAGGTGTAATTACAAGAGTTGGAGCAGACAATGATATTAAAATCGATGTTCGTGTTATCGCAGCAACCAATAAAAATTTAAAAACCGAAATTGCCGAAGGCCGTTTTCGGGAAGATTTGTACCATCGTTTGGCCGTAATTTTGATTAATGTACCATCGTTGAATGATAGGCGTGAGGATATACCGGTTTTGATTGAGCATTTTGCAACACAAATTGCTGCCGAACAAGGAAATGCCGTTAAACATTTCTCTAACGATGCCGTTAATTTATTGGCAGCATACGATTGGACTGGGAATATTAGAGAATTAAGAAATGTAGTGGAACGCTTGATCATCCTTGGAGGAAATGAAATTTCCGAAAGTGATGTCAAAGCTTTTGCAAGTAAATAATTTATTTCGCAAAGATTCGCAAAGTTGACGCAAAGAGACACAAAGTGATTTTTAAATTAAATCTTCGTGAATCTTCTTTTTACTTGGTGAATCTTCGTGTAAAAACAATAAAAATGAAACTAAAAAAAATAAACGAAAAATTGCAAGAAGGTCTAGTTGAAAATGGTTTAACAGAGGCTAATGAGATGCAAAAAGAAACTTTTTCGACACTAAAAAGCGGTGCTGATGCCATTATTATTGCGCCAAAAGGTTCAGGAAAATCAACAACTATTGTGCTGAATGTGATTCAGCAACTGGCTAATGGAACCGAAGAATCGCCGCGTGCTTTGATTATTGTAGAAGACAAAGCCAAGGTTTTAGAGATGGAAGAACTTTTTGAAAAATACGGAAAATATACCGATCTTCAAGTTTATGGGGTACACGATAAAGGCGATATGGAATATGATAAAAATTATATTTCAACAGGAATCGATGTGCTTATCGGAACACCAAATAAATTGAGTGAAATGTTTACCACAGCAGGTTACAATGTAAACCGACTGAAAATGTTCATTCTGGATGATGCCGATCCTATTTTGAAATTGCGTCACGAAACAAAAATTATGCGTATTTCGAATAGTATTACAAAAACACAACGCATTATTTTCTCGGAACAACTTACGGAAAGAATAGAAATTTTGGCTGAGAAAATGTTATTGGAACCTTTTGTCTTTGATTTTGATGAAGAATATGATGAGGATGAGGAAGATCTTGAAGAAGAAGAAAATTCTGAAAGAAAAGAAGGTGATGATTTTGAGGAGGAAGAAGATCTAGAGGACGAAGAGGAATAGTTTTTAGATTGCAGAAGGCAGATTTTAGTTTACAGTATTAAGAAAATAGATGACATTTAAAAATAGTAATATCATGGGATTAATGAAAGTGTTTTCGGGAAGTGAAATTTTAGCTTTGGCTTTACAAGAAAAAATTGAAGCTGCGGGAGTAGAAACTTCAATTAAAAACAATATTCAATCGGCTAGAATGTCGGGTTTTCCAAACTTAGACTCAGCTGTTGAGGTTTTCATACAAGAAACGGATTTTGCAAAAGCAAACCCTGTTATCGAAGAATTTAGGTTGAGTATCTAGTTAAAGAAATTCGACTTTAACTTTTGAAAAACCTTGAGGCTTGTTTTAGTTTCGAGGTTTTTCAGTAATGGAATAATTTTATATAATGAAGCAAACAAAATACAAAATGATTGTTTTGGATATGGATGACACGTTGTTGACAGACGACCATACCATATCAGACGAGAATGCAGCGATGATTTTTAAAGCCCAAGAAATGGGGGTTTATGTGATTTTGGCCTCAGGAAGACCAACTTCGGCAATGACCGCTTACGCCAAAGAATTGAAAATGGATTTTTATAATTCATTCATGATTTCTTATAATGGGGCCGTAATTACCGATTTGAAAGAAGATAAAATTCTTTTTGAACAAACCTTGACCAAAGAACAAATTCATGAATTGCATGACTACAGTTTGAAGAGCAAAACGCATATCATTACCTATATAAATGATGCCATTGTAAGCGAAACCGATTCGGAATACATTGAAGTTGAAAAGCATATTACGGGTTTAGAGCACAATAAAGTGGCTAGTTTTAAGGAAGCTGTAAAAACGAATGCCGTGAAATGTATTTTATTGGAAGAGCCTTCTTATCTCAAAACAGTAGAGGATGATTTGAAATTGGCCATGCCGCATTTGAGTGTTTCGATGTCAAAACCTTTTTTCTTGGAAGTAGCTCAGAATGGTATTGACAAGGCCAATAGTTTGAAAATTCTAGCCAAAAAATTAGATATTCATCAAAGTGAAATTATTGCTGTCGGTAACGCAGGTAATGATTTGACGATGATAGAATATGCAGGTTTGGGTGTTTGGGTAGATAATGTGACTCCTGAATTACGTGATAAAGGCGATGTTATAGTGGCATCCAATAATAATCACGGTGTTGCCGAGGTAATAAAACGTTATATCTTAAATTAAGATTATTCAAAAAATTCCATAAAAAAACCGTCTCATTTGAAAAATGAGACGGTTTTTTTATGGAATTTTTGTTGATATGCACTGAAGTGCATCTCTTATTTCTTTGCTACCGAAATGAAATAATTGTTTCCATCACCCATAGTAAGTTTTACTCTTTCGTCGCAAACATCTATGTTAAAATTACCGTTGTCATAACAAGTACAGGTTGTTTTTTTGTCTTTAGACATTTCATTATCGCATTTTCCTGTTTTGTATCCCGCCAATTGTGGAGTGTAAAAAGAAACCAAATCGGTTGAAGCGGTTACCAATGAAATAATACTTGCCGAGTTGTCATTAGCGATTCGATATACAATTCTATCGGTGTAATTGATGTTGTCAATCGATACTTTACGAATGTAAGTATAGGAAGTTGAGGCAGTCTCAACTGATTTTTCTTCAAATTTAAAGCCAAGTGTTCTGATGTCAAGGTTGAATTTTTCTTGTGAATTGTAACTCGCCCAAGCAGTCAAAGTACTAATTGTTGGAAAAGGATTTTTAGTAGCAATGGTTGGTGTATTTTGAGCTTGTGAGCAAAGGGTAATGAGTAGTAGGGAGATTGTGAGGTAGAATGATTTCATTTTTTGTTTTTTCTTTATTATTAACCTACTCTTTATGGTTTTCGGCTATCCCATTTATTATTGTTTATTCAAAAAACACAATTATTTACCTCAATTTTTATTGAACTGAAATAATTTGTTGGTTTTAAAAAGGTTTGATTTGTATAGTTTTTAAATTCTTGTGAAAGAAGTTCAACTATAAAATAATATATGCTGATATTTGATTATTTTCGCAAGTAGCTAAACATCGGAATATATTTACGTTCTGTAAAATTAACTCCATATGGTAGTGATAAAGCTGATTTTAATCGGTTGTTTTTGGAGGTGTGAATTTATAACTTTAATAGATAGGAACAAAATTTGAGTGATATTATTTTAACTATTTGTCAGCTTTTAAATAATGATGGCACCTAGTTTTAAACCATTCAATTAGGTTTTTTAAAATGCAAATATTTCTCTTGAGAAAAAATAATTTTACAGTTTAGAATTTTTATTGGTAGGAATTAAGGACGTAGGTTTTAAAAAAAGGAAGTCTTTTGATCTTTTTTTTTGAAAAAAAATTTTTGAAACTAGAATTTTACAGATTTCTTTATGTAGAATATTGTTCGTAAATTTGCATTCTCAATTTTTTGACAACGATTTCATTAATTGAGTTATCTTATGGAAAATAGAAAAAAAGTCGCTTTTTATACGCTTGGTTGCAAACTGAATTTTTCTGAAACATCAACCATCGCTCGTAATTTGCAAGATGAGGGTTTTGATCGTGTCGATTTTGAAGAAGTGGCCGATATGTACGTAATCAACACCTGTTCGGTTACAGAGAATGCCGATAAACAATTCAAACAAGTAGTACGCAAAGCGATGAAATTGAACGACAAAGCATTTGTCGCTGCGGTAGGTTGTTATGCGCAATTGAAACCAGAGGAATTGGCGAATGTAGATGGTGTGGATTTAGTTCTTGGGGCAACCGAAAAATTCAAACTTGCTGATTATATTAATGACTTGTCGAAGAATGATTTTGGAGAAGTGCATTCCTGTGAGATTGCCGAAGCCGATTTCTATGTAGGTAGTTATTCGATTGGCGATAGAACTCGTGCGTTCTTGAAAGTACAAGACGGTTGCGATTATAAATGTACCTATTGCACGATTCCGTTGGCACGTGGAATTTCACGAAGTGATGAATTGGAAAATGTATTGAAGAATGCGTATGAGATTTCAAAACAAAACATCAAAGAAATTGTTCTAACAGGTGTAAATATTGGAGATTACGGAAAAGGGGAATTTGGGAATAAAAAACACGAACATACTTTTCTGGAATTAGTTCAAGCTTTGGATGAAGTAGAAGGAATCGAAAGATTGCGAATTTCGTCTATTGAACCTAATTTATTGAAGAACGAAACGATAGAATTTGTATCTAAAAGTAGAACTTTTGTACCGCATTTTCACATTCCGTTGCAATCAGGAAGCAATGGTATTTTGAAATTGATGAAGCGTCGTTATTTGCGCGAAGTCTATACCGAACGAGTGAATAAAATTAGAGAAGTAATGCCACACGCCTGTATTGGTGTGGATGTGATTGTTGGATTTCCTGGTGAAACCGATGAGCATTTCTTGGAAACCTATCATTTCTTGAATGAAATGGATATTTCGTATTTACATGTTTTCACCTATTCGGAGCGAGATAATACCGAAGCTGTAGCCATGGAAGGTGTAGTTCCTGCCAATGTTCGTGCTAAACGCAGCAAAATGCTAAGAGGTTTATCGGTTAAAAAGCGTCGTGCTTTTTACGAAAGTCAGTTGGGAACTAATAGAACAGTACTTTTTGAAAGTGAAAATAAAGAAGGTTACATTCACGGTTTTACAGAAAACTACGTAAAAGTAAAAACACCTTGGAATCCAGAATTAGTCAACACTTTGCATGAAATTAATTTGACAAAAATTGATGAGGATGGTAGTGTTCGAATGGATTTTATTACTGAATTAGTATAGAGAATCCAAGATCTTATAAAACGACAAAACCCCTTTGTATGAAGGGGTTTTGTTGTTTATGACGGAATATGATTATGGATTTGTTGACCAAATACTGCTGTTTTTGATAAACACACGTCGGTTTAATTTTAGCTGAGCAATAATTAATTCGGCCACATCTTCGGATTGCATTACTTTTTCGGGATTGCCATCTGTGAGTTTTAATTCTCTCGCCATATCAGTAGCTACAGTACTTGGCGTTAAAGCGGTAACACGAATATTGTGTTTGCGAACTTCCTGCATTAAAGATTCAGTCAATCCTAAAACAGCAAACTTAGAAGCACTGTAAGCACTGGTGAGCGCATTTCCGCTTAATCCAGCAGTTGAAGAAATATTGAGAATGTCTCCGGTTTGCCTTTCAATCATGTTAGGTAAAACAGCACGGGTTACATAATAGGTTCCCATTAAGTTGACCTGAATGATGCGTTCCCAAGCGGCAGGCTCTAATTCTAAAAACTTCCCAAAAGCAGCAATTCCAGCACTGTTGATTAAAATGTCGATTGTTTTGAATTCGGCCAAAGCTTTTTCTACAGCAGTATTTACCGAGTTGATATCGGCAACATCGGCGGTTATTGCAAGTGCTTTTACTCTTAATGAACGAGCTTTTGTAGCCACACTATCTATTTCCTCCTGTGTTCTGGAAACCAGAATTACATTTACTCCTTCTTTTGCCAAAGCAATGGCTACGGCTTTTCCTGCACCTGTAATAAGGGCATTTTTATTTTTTAAGTCGTTCATTTTTTTATTTTTCTAAAGTTAATTTGTAAATATTGGCTTCTAGAACCTCAGTATCGTTATCCTCGCAAAGCAGGAATTCAATTTTGTCATTTGAATTTTTGAATAAAGTCAGTCCTTCGAATTTATGGGTTTCGGTGATTTTCTTGGTGAAATCAATTTTCATGGTTTCAAGATCGATGCTACCAATAAGGCTTCCCAGAATTTCTCCGTCATTGTAAGTAGAGTCGGTGTCTTCGGCTGTAGCCAAAAAATAAATTTTGTTATCGACCAAAATGGCATCGGTAAAACTGCTGCGCACTCCTTTTATTTTGGGCAATTTGTAGTTGTTAGAAAGGATATTGAACTCGTTAATCAAGTTTTTGCCTTGGATGGTAAACAATACATTTTTGGCTGATTTGCCGTTACCTCGATTGAATAAATACCATTCTTCCCCGGTGTAAATTGCACCTTCAATATTGAAATCCTCGGGTTCTATTTCTCCGAAACTTTGCATTACTCCATACAAATCATTTAGGTCATTGGTGCTTATTTCCTTTTCAAGCGTATTGATTTGAATCATTTTATTCCTTTTTGCAGTTGATCCAGAACCAAAAACATAGAGATTGTCTCCAAAATGGGTGATGGCCTCAAAATCGGTTTTTTCACTTTTTATAATATTTTCTTTGGCATTTTCTATGATTTCATGGCGTTGCAGGTTTTTGGATTCGATACTGTATTCGTATAGAAATCCGCTGTTGTCGCCAATGATGAATAAACTGTTGTCTTTGTAAATGAGCCCTGAAGCAGAACCAATTCCGATAATGTGAAAGAGAATTTCGAGTGTGAATTTTTCCATGAAATGTTGTTTTGAAAATGACTGCCCTAGCCCAGATGGTAGTTTAATGTTATTAAGGTTAAGAAACAATTTATAAAATGATTGCTGATTTTTGATTAACGATTTTTGATCTCAGATGTGATAAATCCCGTAAACTCTACAATCTTATATTTACCAACACGAAATCAGAAATCACCAATCGTTAATCTTCAATCTAAAATCTTTTAACCTGAATGACATTGCTCGATGTCTATGGGGATTGAGCTCCCCAAAAATAGTCTTTTTAGTTGGGTAGGGAAAATTGGAATTTTGTTTTGAAAAGGGATTACAGTGTTTAGATTTTTTTTTTGTTTGTCAAAATAGTTTTAAAAAACGGGAATGTAATAAACTTCATGTGAAATTATTGTTTCCCTTTTTTTGAATTAGTCAGTTTTTATTTAAGTTTTGATAATATTAAATTCATTTTCAGTTTATAATATGGAGGTTTCTTTGCGATGAAAATTATAACAAATAACCAAATGAAAAAAAGTATTCTATCGATGCTTGTAGTAGCATCATTACTATCGTGTAACAATGATAAAAATGAAGAAGAAAACCCTATTAACAGTGATGTTTTGGCCAAAAACCAATCGAAGACACCTGTGTTTTTATCAAAAAAGGAAGGTTTTGAAAAATTAGAGATTTTTTCTTTACTAAGTTCTGAGGATGTATTAACTCAATCGCCAAATTTCGTGTATGGTTCAATGGCAGACGGAATGGGATTGATGAAAAACCAAGATGGTACTTTCACATTGATTAATAATATAGAAGCCGCTTATTCAATTGCTAGAGTTACTTTTGATAAAACGTTTAAACCCGTAAAAGGAGAATATATATTGAATGCGGTTGCAACAGCTGGAACAGCCCAGTGTTCGGGGAGTTTAATTACTCCAGAAGAGCATGGTTTTGGCCCGCTTTTCCTTTCGGGAGGTGAATGGGATGGTACTTCTAAAGGTGTTTTTGCTACTGATCCTTTTAAAAGTGCTGAAACTGCGGGAATTGCAAAAATGTTGCCTTCTTTTGGGCAGTGGTCAGCAGAAAATGCTGTAGTTATAGGTAAAGATGCGTATCCAAACAAAACGGTCGCATTTATTGGTGACGATACCAGTGATGATTCTACTCCTTCAGGGCAATTAGCAATGTATGTGGGAAATAGAGGAGATTTAAATGCAGGAAAGTTGTATGGTTTAAAAGTAGCCGCTTCAGGAATAAATGTTGAAATGGATATGAAAGAAGGCGTAAGCTATGATGCCCAATTTGTTGAATATTCCGAACGAACTTTAGATGGATTAGAAAGTGAGTCAAGAGCCAAAGGGATTATGGGATTCTCTAGGGTTGAAGATATTGATTACAGAAAAGGATCCGCAGAAAGTAATAGAGAAATTTATTTTGCTGTTACAGGTAGAAAAAAGACAGCCTTAATAGGAAAAGGGTCTGTTTACGGTCGAATTTATAAAGTAATTTTGAATGGAAATGACCCTACAAAAGCAACGATTACTTGTGTATTAGATGGCGATAAATTGGATGGTAAAGCGAAGCAATTTCATAGTCCAGATAACGTAGTTGCTACCAAAGATTATCTGTATATTTTGGAAGATCCAAATGGTTATCCTGATACTGCAGATAAAAAGCATTTTGCTTACTTGTATCAGTACAATATAAAAACAGGAGCCTTGAAGGTAGTGCTAGAATGCGATCAAACAGCTGCTGAAAAAGCAGGTTATGGATTGGCATCTATTGCATCGGAAGTAACTGGTATGATTGACGTTTCTGAGACTATTGGAGTAGAAGGAAGTTTCTTGATCATTACCCAAAATCATGGTTGGATAAAACCAGGGTTTAAAGATCCAAAAGCAGATGCAGGTCCGAAAGCTGTTACAGAGGGAAGTGTTTTGCATCTTATAAAAGGTTTAGAAAGATAGTATGATTAAAATATTGAAATTCATTAACTTAAAGGCTATATTAGTATATAGCCTTTTTGCTGTTTTTGTAGGATGTAAAGATGCATCAAGTTACAAAGACCTTAATTCATACGAAAAATTAGAGATTTATTATAAAGAAACCTTACTGCAATCTGCAACGGCACTGGATTCATTAGTAAATTCTAAAACTATTAAAGAAAGAAAAGCCTATTTTTTAAAGGCTAGAATGTGTTTTAAAAAGGCTGAACCCATACTGGCTTTTGTAGATTCTGAAAATTATAACTATTTAAATCAACCCAATATTTTAAAGATTGAAGAAGAGGATTTTACAGACGTGAAAATAATTAAGCCTACGGGATTTCAAGTTTTAGAAGAGGCTGTTTTCTCGGATGACGAAAATGATGTGGCGCTTATTAATAGACATGCGCTGAATACAAGCGCAAAGTTGAAGTTTTTGCATGAAAATGCTTCTTTAAGATTTTTTAAAAAGCATCATATTTTATGGATCATTAGAGATGCCATAAACAGAGTGGCTTTAACGGGAATAACAGGTTTTGATTCTCCTGCTTTAGAAAATTCATTGGCAGAAAGTCAAGAAGTTTATAAGAGTTTAGTAGTTATTTTACAATTATTCGAAAAGGATTTTAAAGATCATACCCTTTTTATGGAGTGGAAAGAAGAACTAGATCTAAGCATAAATGATTTGAAAGGAAATTTCAATGCATTTAATAGATATTCTTTTATAAAAACACACACTCATAAAGGGTTAGAAATTTGGAACAAAACCGTTTTAGATTGGAAAGTAGTTTTTCCATTCAAGCAAGCTATAAATTACGAGGTTTCCAATTTGTTTGGCAAAGAAACATTTAATATAAGTTACTTTACAGGTCAAAATGGAGATCCGTTAGCTGCAGAGAAAGTAGCTTTAGGGAAATTGCTATTCGAAGATAAATCGTTGTCTAAAAACAATAATATGAGCTGTGCAAGTTGCCATAAAGCAGAGCACTATTTTACAGATGGATTGGCAAAACCAGTTGGAGGCCAAAGAAATTCACCTACATTGTTTTACGCTGCTTTACAGAAAGGTTTTTTTCATGATAAAAGAGCAGGTAGCTTAGAGGCTCAAATTGTTGATGTTATTAATAATCCAAACGAGTTTCATTTGAATTTAAATGAAGTTGAGAAAAAGGTCTCTACAAACGCAAAATATCAAATGGCCTTTAGTAAAGTCTATCAAGAAAAAGTTTCTAATGATATTATCCGAAATGCGATCGCATCCTACATTATGTCTTTAAATCCTTTTAATTCTAAATTTGATAGAAATATTGGCAATATGGAGAATAGTTTAACTCAGGATGAGATTAATGGATTTAATCTTTTTATGGGGAAAGCAAAATGTGCGACTTGTCATTTTGCTCCTGTTTTTAATGGTTTAGTGCCAACTACCTTTAAAGAATCGGAAATAGAGTTGATTGGAGTACCTAGTACTAAAGACACTATTAATCCTAAGATTGATGCTGATTTTGGGCGCTATGATGTTTATAAAACAGAACTGAGAAAATTTTTCTTTAAAACACCGACAATACGCAATATTGAAAAAACGGGACCTTATATGCACAACGGAGTGTATGAAACCTTGGAAGAAGTGGTTGATTTTTATAATGGTGGTGGAGGAAACGGTATGGGTTTCAATTTACCAAACCAAACTTTGCCTGAAGATAAGTTGAATTTAACACCATTAGAAAAGAAACAATTAATAGCTTTTATGAAGACCTTGACTGATACAAAAGGGAGCTATTGAGATTCATTCATATGTAGATAATGTTTGTTTTTTTTAGGATTCTGATAGCTTTCGGCAATATCATTAAGTTTAGGATTTTATGTAAGGCTTTTGTTGAATTTGTTTCTCGCAAAGACGCTAAGTCGCAAAGAAAAGGCTTCAATCTTTGCGACTTAGCGTCTTTGCGAGAAAATAAAACCTTAACTTAATGACATTGAGCTGTCGGGAGATATTACCATTGTTTATTAGTGTTTGTTATATGGAATCTTGGCGATTTCATGGTTTAATTTGAAAAGGTTCTCATTACCTTTGCCCAAAATAAATTAAAATGAACTTCTCTCAATACACCAAAGAATTCTCGTATAATATTAAATTGGCTTATCCCGTAATTTTAGGGATGTTGGGGCACACTTTGATAGGTATTGTAGATAATTATATGGTTGGGAATTTGGGTTCAACCGAGTTGGCAGCCGTGTCTTTGGGGAATAGTTTTATCTTTTTAGGCTTGTCCATAGGGATAGGTTTTTCTACAGCTATAACACCATTAATAGCCGAAGCTGATGCCGAAAAGAGCGATAAGAAAATCAGAACTACGTTTCATCATGGATTGTTGTTGTGTACCATTCTGGGTGTGTCGTTATTTATATTGACGGTATTGTCAAAGCAATTAATGTATTTTATGGATCAGCCTCCTGCTGTGGTAGCGCTTGCGGGACCTTATATTGATTGGGTTGCTTTTTCTTTAATTCCGGTGGTAATGTATCAAGGATACAAACAATTTGCAGATGGTTTGTCTTTGACCAAATATTCTATGTACTCGATTATTTTGGCTAATGTGGTGCACGTTTTTTTTAATTATGTATTGATTTATGGTTTTTGGATTTTCCCAAAACTAGGCGTTATAGGAGCTGCTTTGGGAACTGTGATTTCTAGAATTATGATGGTGGTTTTTATGCATTATCTGATGAAGCACAATGCTGTTATGAAGCAGTATTTTAAAAATTTCACTTTTAAAGAAATAAAAAAATCAATCGTTAAAAAAATTATTGGACTTGGTTTTCCTTCGGCCATGCAAATGTTGTTTGAAGTGACTTTGTTTACCGCGGCAATCTGGCTTTCGGGGACATTGGGTAAAAATAGTCAGGCGGCGAATCAAATTGCGCTTATATTGGCTTCCTCGACGTTTATGGTAGCCATGGGTTTGAGTGTTACGGCAATGATTCGGGTGAGTCATTCCAAAGGGGTGTCTGATTTTAAAAACTTAATTATCGTGGCTCGATCCATCTTTTTATTGGCGATTATTACCGAAGCTTTTTTTGCGTTTATTTTTGTTGTGTTTCATAATTATTTGCCACATTTGTTTTTGAATATGAACGATCCCGCTCAGGTTTTAGATAATAAGGAAATCATTTTTATTACTTCAAAATTATTGCTGATTGCTGCTATTTTTCAAATTTCGGATGGGATTCAAGTGGTGGTTTTGGGTGCTTTGAGAGGTTTGCAAGACGTTAAAATCCCGATGTACATTACTTTTGTGGCCTATTGGGTGATTGGCTTTCCGATTTCTTTTTATCTGGGAAAATATACCGACTTAAAAGCAGCGGGTATCTGGATAGGTCTTTTGGCAGGGTTGACCGCAGCGGCTTTGTTTTTGTATATTCGGTTTGCCCGTTTGACAAAAAAGCTAGTTTTGGAAAATTCAGAAAAATAAGTGTTTGTAAGAATGTAACTTATAATTGGTTTCTTCGTATAATCACTGTACCAATTAAAAAACTATAAAATGATACTATTTATTATTCTTGGAATAATTTTATTGATTCTCGGATTTACGTTAAGCAATAATGTCAATCCGTTTTCGAAATTCGCCGGTTTATTAAAGATTGTTGGATTTGTCCTAATTGCTTTGGGGGTTTTTTCTTCTATGTTTAAACAAATTGATGCTGGAAAAGTGGGAGTAAAGTCTCTTTATGGAAGTGTTGAATCTGGAGTTCTAGAAAGTGGTTTGAATGTTATAAATCCACTTTTGGATATTACCGAATTTGATATTCAAACTCAAAATTATACCATGTCTGCTGTTCATGGTGAGGGTGCTCAAGAAGGAGATGATGCTATTCGGGTTTTGTCCAACGATGGACTGGAAGTGATTATTGACCTGACGGTTTTGTATCGCGTGGTACCTACTGATGCTCCAGTGATTTTTAAGAAAATTGGGGTAGATTATACCGATAAAATTGTTCGTCCTGTAACTCGAACCCGTATTCGTGATAACGCTGTTTATTATGATGCCGTGGCTTTATATTCAACGAAAAGGAATGAATTTCAACAACGAATTTTTAAGAGTATTGAAGCAGATTTTAAAAGTAGAGGTTTGGTTCTTGAGCAATTATTAATTCGTAATATCAATCTGCCAATATCTGTAAAAGCATCGATAGAAAGTAAAATCAATGCTGAACAAGATGCTCAAAAAATGACGTTTGTACTTCAAAAGGAAAAACAAGAAGCCGAACGTAAAAGAGTAGAAGCACAAGGTATTGCCGATTATCAACGAATTATTTCTCTTGGCTTAACAGATAAGCAACTACAATACGAACAAATTAAAGCGCAAAAAGAGCTGGCTGCTTCTCCAAATTCTAAAATTATTTTTATGAATGGAAAAGGAAATGCACCCGTTATTTTGTCGGATAAATAAATTTTTGAAGACAAGTAGATAATAGACAAAAAGATGATAGACTCTTAAAAGGTTATGTTGTTTTTATCTATTATCTATTTGTCTATTATCTAATATCTTAAAATTAATACAAACATGGAATTACCAAAATTTTTACTAGGAGACAATACCGATTTTCCGGATGATATCTTCATCATTCACTTGGATTACCCCAGATTCATCATCAATCTGAAAGACGATGAAGTGGAATTTATAGAAGAAGCAGAAGATCTTGATGAAGCTGAATTGAATGCCGAAATGGAAGGACTTATTGTTCTTGCCAATGAATTTTATGATAGAGAAATGGAACGTTACGAGAAGGAATAATTATTTCTTCGTAACGATATAGTATATTCTCGTTAATCGATCGTTATGTTTCTTTGATTCTTTTGGAATATGATTCATATCAATATAAGAAACCTTTCTTAAACTATAATTCTTAAATTCTTTTTTAGAAACGATACTATCTGTTTCAGAAACCAATAAACCAAATTTATTTTCTAAAGGTAAATTTAGTTTATTGGTTTCTTTATTTAATAGAATGGGCATGCTAAACCCATAATCCCATATTATTTCGGGAGTAAATGAATTTATTTCATAGGTACGAACACCTAAACTTTTTTCTGTTTTTCTAATTGCTTTCGCACTAGCGTAATCAGGATTTTTTAAAATAAGCTTGGTAAATGGTATTCCAAAAACTACTACGGCTACTTGTACGGCTATTATCGCATAGAATACTTTTATAAATTTTTTATTTCTAAGGTTTGTGAATATAACATAGCCTATGGTCAATAAAGATAAAGTTAAGCCAATCAACCAAAATTCAAATCCTACAATTTCGTTTTTCACTTTAATAAATATCCCAACAGGAATAGCAATACAAACAATTCCGATAAGTCCAAAGGCAAAATAAACGATTCCTTTCTCTTTTTTTAAAGTTATATTTTTGAAATTGGAAATCAAGTATTCAATATAAAATCCAGTATTTAAAGCCATCGGAATTAAAACAGGTAATAGATATCTAGATTTTTTTTCGGGTACTATCGAAAGTAAAACTACAGCTGCTAATGTCCAGATCAACGTAAATTGATAGGCTTTTAAATTGCAGACTTTGTTTTTTAAATACGGATAGATTAAAGCGATTAAGGCTGGAACGGTCCAAATTCCACTTTGGGTAAAAAAGCTCCAATAATAATAAAAAGGTCTGGTGTTGTAATTCCCCCATCTTCCACTTTCGAGCTTTGTAACTTTTAAGTAGGTTATAGGATCTACCCATTTTACATACAAAGGCCATGATAAACCTATAATTATGCCTAATAGAAGGATCAGCAAAAGGTACATTTTTTTGTTTTTTAATTGAAACTTATAGGTAAATCCATAAGCAATTAAAAACGGTAGTAATAAAGCATAAACTGAAATTGGTCCCTTGCATAAAAAAGAGAATCCAAAAAACAATCCTGCCATAACTGCATTGAAAAGAGGTTTCTTAGGTTCATTCAATAAATCCCATAAAAATAGTATACAAACAACCATAAAGCTATGGGTGTACATGTCCCATTGGTTGTCTCTTCCTGCAAAATAAATATAAAAAGAAGTGATTAAGATAAGTCCATTATGGAAGTTTTGTTGCTTTGATAAACCTAATTTTTCAGAAAGTTTATAAACTCCAAAAACAAGTAATAATGTAATTAATACAACAGGGAAGCGCATGCCATAAATACTATCAAAACCGAAAATAATTCCGGAAACAGCCGTTAGCCAGGTTGGTAAAGGCGGTTTCTCATAACGTGGTAAGTCATTTATGGTGGTCAATATCCAATGATTATTGGTTGCCATTTCTCTTGCGGTAATGAAATTTCTAGCTTCCATGATGTTTATTTCTATTACATCTAAATGTGGAAAAAGCATGAGACAGGCTACTATAAAAAGCCAGAAAGTATAATTATGAATTAATTTTGACATCCTTTTTTATGATTATTATATTTCTAGTATAAATGACTAATCCTAAAGCGTGACCAGCTAATAACACGGGATCTTTTCTAATTATGGCATAAATAAATATGATAAATGATCCGCTTAAACTGATAATCCAAAAGCCCAATGGTAAAACAGAATTTTTTTTCTTTTCAGAATAAATCCATTGATAGACAAAGCGTAATGTAAATAAGACTTGTCCGACAATACCTGTCCAAAGCAGCCATTGTGGAATCTTTTCGTTTTTAAACAAGAAATCCATGTCCATCACATTGTTATTATAACCGTATCCAATTATGAAAAAGGGAAAAAGAATTACAAACCATCTTAAAACGACATGTAGTTTTTTCCAATCGTTTTGCAATTGAATGTTACGAATATAGATGTAATACGTAATGGTTTGGCCTAGCATAATCGAAAAATCATGCCTGAAATAGCCATATACAAAAAGCAAAAAGGAAGCAAATAAACTAATCTCCCAAAATAAAACAGGAGTCAATACTTTTTTGTTTTTTTCAGAAATAATCCATTGTAAAATCATTCTGCTTGAAAACAAAATTTGTGCAAGGAATCCTATGGAATAAATTAGAATAGTATTCATTACCCTTGTTTTGCTACACTATAATTGATGTATTTTTTCTTCATCCATAAATAAGCGAAACAGTCCTGTAAGGGACCCAATAAGCGATTCCAAAGATTGAATTTTGAAAGTCCAGCTATTCTAGGAAAATGTCGAACTGGAGTTTGTTTAATTTTGCCATTTTGCAATAAAATCATAGCGGGTAAAAAACGGTGTAAGCCATTGAACATCGGGATTCTCTTGGCCATATCCGTTCGGATTATTTTTAAGGGACAACCCGTGTCGTCCATGCCGTCATCTGTAAAGGCTCTTCGGATGCCATTGGCAATGGTAGAGGACATGTTTTTGGTAAAGGAATCTTTTCTGTTGGAACGTACTCCGGTAACAAGGTCAAATTCGCCTGCAAAATCCATTAGAATATTAAAATCTTCCGGAGCAGTTTGTAAATCAGCATCAATGTATCCAACCCAAGGAGTGTCAGTATAATCAAAACCTGCTTTGATGGCTGCACTTAAACCAGTGTTTTTTTCGAAAGCAATAAAAGTAAACTCTTCGTTGTCTTTGCAGATTTTCTCGACTAGAGATTGGCTGTTGTCTTTAGAACCGTCGTTGACAAATAGAATTTTTGTCTTTTTTTTAGCAATGGTTAGGAATTGTTTCATTTCTTGATGCACGCGGTCAAGATTGTCCTCCTCATTATAGACGGGTATGATGATGGTTAATTCAAAATTCATATTTATATAGTTTGTGTAAAAGTATTTTATTTTGTGAATGAACAACTTAAGATTTCATTAAAACTTGAATTGATTTATTAAAGATAGCAATGTTTATTCTTACTTTTATGAATAAAATTTTTGAACATGAAAATATTAGTTACGGGTGCGGCTGGATATATTGGTTCACATACCGCGGAAAGATTACAATCTCTTGGACATGAAGTAGTTGGTTTGGATAATTTTTCGGATTATTATGATGTGTCTTTGAAGCAATTGAATGCTAATGTGTTGCATGCTAAAGGTATTGTAATCGAAAAAATAGATTTAAGGTTTGCTGAGCAACTACAGGCGTTACCAACCGATTTTGATTATATTTTTCATTTTGCCGCCCAACCGGGTATTTCAGCCACTTCAAGTTTTGAAGATTACTTGAGTAACAATGTAATTGGGACAAAGAACCTGCTTGATTTTGCTTTAAGGAATCAAAATTTAGCACTTTTTGTTAATATAGCTACTTCATCCATTTATGGTATGAATGCAACTTTTGATGAATCTGTTCCTCCAACGCCAGTATCTCATTATGGGGTGACTAAATTGGCTGCGGAACAATTGGTTTTGGAAAGTAGTAGACTTGGAGAGCTAAAAGCCTGTTCTTTGAGACTGTATTCAGTTTATGGGCCAAGGGAAAGACCGGAAAAGTTGTATACTAAATTGATTGCCAATGCTTTTAATAATGTTCCTTTTCCATTGTATAAAGGAAGTGAACATCATTTGAGAAGCTTTACGTACGTTCAGGATATCGTAGATGGGGTGGTTAGTGTTATTGGTGCAGAACATTTGGTCAATAATGAGATCATCAATTTAGGAACGGAAGAGGAAAATACAACTCAACAAGGTATTGAAATCGTCGAGCAAATTTTAAATAAAAAAATAGACCTTGAAATTGTTGAGGCTAGGACAGGAGATCAATTGAGAACGAAAGCGGTAATTGACAAAGCCAGAAGATTACTGGGTTATAATCCTAAAACAACTTTGAATCAAGGATTAGAAGCGCAAGTACAATGGTATCAAGATAATTTTTTATAGTATTACATTTTGATTTAAAAAACTACAAAAACTGTATATTCAACTTTTGCAGTTTTTTTTAAGGTATTATTTTGAAAGATGATTATTTTTTAAAATAGTTGTCCAATAAAACTTGAGCAGCAACAAAAGGTGAGATTTCATCATTTTGAACTGCTTTTTTAGTTGAATCTAATAGTTGAATGATGGCCGGTTGATTGTAGAAATGACTTTTTAATTGTTCATCAATGGTTTCCATCATCCAATATTGATTTTGTTCTTTGCGTTTGTCTAAGAAATAGTGATTTGAATTTACCAATTCGAGATAATCTAAAATAGTTTGCCAAACTGCATCAATTCCTTCTTGAGTTATGGCACTACAGGTTGCGGTAGTGGGAATCCAACCTGATTTTTTTGCTGGGAATAAATGCAAGGCTCTGTTGAATTCTACTTTTGCCAACTGTGCTTTTCTAATGTTATCGCCGTCTGCTTTATTAATAACAATGGCATCTGCCATTTCCATAATGCCGCGTTTGATACCTTGGAGTTCATCGCCAGCTCCTGCAATTTTTAATAATAAAAAGAAATCGACCATGCTGTGTACCGCAGTTTCGCTTTGTCCGACACCGACGGTTTCAATTAGGATAACGTCAAATCCGCAAGCCTCACAAAGGGTTATTGTCTCTCGGGTTTTTCTAGCGACACCTCCCAAAGTCTCTCCTGATGCCGAAGGTCTAATGAAGGCATTTTCGTCTTTTACCAATTCTTCCATTCGGGTTTTGTCTCCAAGAATACTTCCGTGTGAGATCGTACTGCTTGGATCTACTGCAAGAACGGCTACTTTTTTGCCCAAGCTCGTCAAGTATTTTCCGAAAGCTTCTATAAAAGTGCTTTTTCCAACGCCTGGTACCCCCGTGATTCCTATTCGGATCGATTTATTGGCATGCGGCAAACAGCCATTGATAACTTCATTTGCTTTTGATAAATGTATGCTATTTGTACTTTCAATTAAGGTAATAGCTCGGCTCAATAAAGTAATATCTCCAGTTAAAATTCCGTCAATCAATTCTTGTGCAGAAGGTTGAATTTTTCTAGTTGACTTAATATGTTGCATGCCACTTTGACTGATCATTTCTGGTGGTGAAATTCCAGGTTTTTCGTGTAAAGCGCTTGGATTTGGTTTTTTAGCAGACAAAATTTTAGTGTTTTTTTGAAACCCACATTAAAAAAAAATTCTACCGATGAAATAAAAAAGTGGGTTCCTGACAACCAGAATTTAAATATTTTCTCGGAAGAAAAGTAAAAATACTAAAAATAGAATTGTTCTGGTTTGATAGTTGGTTTTTTATTGTTTTTGAGAATAGTATTTTGCAAATGAAAATGGTATTTCAGAAAGAACGGAATATCTTTGTAACATTATGAACAACTTTATTCTCATTTTTGTTTGCTTATTCCTTGGTCTTGTATTGCAAAATATAAAGCAAATACCTCAAAACACCCATAAGTTTTTAAATTGGATAGTCATCTATATCTGCCTTCCTGCTTTAGCTTTATATTACATTCCAAAAATTAAATGGGACAATCAATTGCTGTTTCCTATTGGGGTGGCTTGGATAGCGTTTATTGTTTCGTATTTCTTTTTTAGTCTTTTGGGAAAGAGATTCGGTTGGTCCCGAAAATTGACGGGTTGTTTGATTATCTGTGCCGGACTTAGTAATACTTCTTTTTTGGGTTTCCCGATAATTGAGGCTTTGTATGGAGAAGAAGGTTTGAAAACAGCTATTTTAGTAGATCAGCCAGGGTCTTTTGTGGTACTATCTACTCTGGGCGTTTTTGTTGCTACAGTCTATTCTAAGGGGAATCTGAATAGTTTTCAAATTGCCAAAAAGATTGCTTTTTTTCCTCCGTTCATTACTTTTTGTATCGCTTGTTTGATGAATGTTTTGCAGTTTGATTTTCAGGAATGGGGGCAATTGTTCTTTAAGTCGGTAGGAAGTGCAGTGACGCCTTTGGCATTACTTTCGGTGGGGTTGCAATTGCGTTTTGAAAAACGAAGCATGCATTGGGATTTTTTAGGGTTGGGTTTATTTTATAAATTGATTTTAACTCCTGCCATTATCTATTTCTTATATGTGGTGGTCTTGCATCAGCATGGTAAGGATATTGAAGTCGCTATTATGGAATCGGCTATGGCACCTATGATTACGGGCTGCATATTGGCTTCTACTTATGGATTAAAACCAAGGTTAAGTAGCATGATGATTGGTTTTGGAATACCGATTTCATTTTTGACTTTGCTGTTTTGGTACTTCGTATTGCAATATGTTTAAGTTAGATGGTTATCCATAAAGCAGACTAAAATCATTTTGTGTCATAATTTTATCGTTTATTAAACATAAATATTAGCCCACCGATTAAACGGATTATACCGATTTACACTGATTTTTTACTTGCTGAACAGACTGTTTTAAATCTGTGTAAAATCCGCTCAATCTGTGTGCCATTTTTTCGCTTTGGGACATATTGCGGATAGTCATATAAATTACACCAAATTATGAATTTTAGCATACTGCAATAACATAATAGTTTTAGCATCTTTTATTTCGCCAGATTCTATCATAACATAAGCTTGGTCAAAAGGGATTTCGATAACATCAATTTCTTCGTGTTCATGCTCTAACCCGCCACCAGAACTTACTTTCATACTGGAATCATATTCTCCCACAAAGAAATGCAGAATTTCGGTTACGGCACCTGGAGACATATAGGATTCAAAAACTTTCTTTACCGAACGCAAGCGATATCCCGTTTCTTCTTCTGTTTCACGGATGATACAAGCTTCTGGATTGTCTTCATCCAGTAATCCGGCGCAAACTTCGATTAACAGCCCGCTTTTGTTTCCATTTAAATAGGTTGGTAATCTAAATTGTCGAGTTAGAATGACCGTTCCTTTTAATTTGTTGTACAATAAAATGGCGGCTCCATTGCCTCGATCATATACTTCGCGTTCTTGTGTATCCCAAGTGTCGTCTTTTTTTTGGTAATCCACGGTAACTTTGTTCAGAATGTACCAGTTGTCAGACAGTAATTCTGTTTTTTGTATTTTGTATTTTGGATTGTTCATGAGTATTATTTTGAGTGCTAAAAAAAACGCTCTGAATTCTCAGAGCGTTAGTTGTATTATTTAAGTATTGTTTGTTTTCTGTCTGGACCAACAGAAACAATTTTTATAGGAACTTCTACTTCTTTTTCGATGAACTCGATGTATTCTTTTAATTCAATAGGCAATTGATCGTAAGTGGTCATACCCGTTAAATCTTGGTGCCATCCTTTGAATTCTTTGAAAACTGGAGTCACATTCTCTGGTTCGATGTTGTAAGGGAAATGCGAAATGTTTTCTCCTTTATAATTGTACTCTGTACAGATTTTCAACGTTTCGAAACCAGAAAGGACATCACCTTTCATCATCATTAATTGTGTTACTCCGTTGATTTGGACAGCATATTTTAATGCCACTAAATCCAACCATCCGCAACGTCTTTGTCTTCCGGTAACCGATCCAAATTCGTTTCCTACTCTAGCCATGGTAGAACCATCTTCGTCAAATAGTTCAGTTGGGAAAGGTCCGCTACCTACACGTGTTACGTAAGCTTTGAAAATTCCGTATACTTCTTTGATTTTGTTTGGAGCTATTCCTAAACCAGTACAAGCACCAGCTGCTGTAGTGTTTGATGAAGTTACAAATGGATATGTTCCGAAATCTACATCTAATAATGATCCTTGAGCTCCTTCACAAAGGATAGATTTCCCTGCTTTTTGAGCTTGGTTTAAATATTCTTCGCTATCAATGAAGTCTAATTTTTTTATTTCTTCGATAGATTCGAAAAATTCTTTTTCCATTTCAGCCAAATTGTACTGAATATTAACATCGTAGAATTTAATCATTTCTTCGTGTTTGTCAGCCAATGCTCTGTAACGGTCTGCGAAATCTTCTAATTCGATGTCTCCAACACGCAATCCGTTTCTACCGGTTTTGTCCATGTACGTTGGCCCAATTCCTTTAAGTGTAGAACCAATTTTTGCTTTTCCTTTAGACGCTTCAGAAGCGGCATCCAGTAAGCGGTGTGTTGGTAAGATTAAATGTGCTTTTCTCGAAATGATTAATTTGCTTTTGATGTCCAAATTAAATTTCTCAAGACCTTCAATTTCTTTTTGAAAAACTACTGGGTCAATTACCACTCCGTTTCCAATAATGTTTATTGCGGTTTTGTGGAAAATCCCTGAAGGAATGGTTCTAAGAACGTGTTTTATTCCGTCAAATTCTAAAGTGTGACCTGCATTTGGTCCTCCTTGAAAACGAGCAATTATATCATAATTTGATGTAAGAACGTCAACAATTTTACCTTTTCCTTCGTCTCCCCATTGTAATCCTAATAATAAATCTACAGTCATTCTATGTTTTATTTGTAGTTAATTTTCTTGTGTATTTTCTGTGTTTGCTTTTTTCTTATTTCCGTATAAGTATAGGGAATGATTGGTGATTTCGATATCAAAAATTTCTTCGATTGTTTTTTTGATAGTTTGAATTCGTGGGTCACAAAATTCAATCACTTCACCGGTATCGGTCATAATGATATGATCGTGTTGTTTGTCGAAATAGGATTTCTCGTAATGTGCTTGATTTTGTCCAAACTGATGTTTGCGGACTAAGGCACAATCCAGGAGTAATTCGATGGTATTGTAAAGGGTGGCTCTACTGACACGGTAGTTTTTGTTTTTCATTTTGAGATACAGATTCTCTATGTCAAAATGTTCTTCGCTTTCGTATATTTCTTGAAGGATAGCATATCGTTCAGGAGTTTTGCGATGTCCTTTGTTTTCGAGATACATTGTAAAAACATTTTTTACAATCTCTTGATTTTTGATGTTATCTGTGGAAATGAGTGTCATATCTTGCAAAGATAAATTTTTATTTTAAATGTATAAAAAATTAAAGTTTTTAATTCTAGTATTCAATTCTTTTTTAGAGTGAAAAAATTTTGATAAATAAGTGTTTCTTGGGTAATGTAATCGTGTGGTTTAGCGCGTGAGGGATAGAAGCTAGCTACCTTGTAGCGCATTCTATGATAAAAAACAATTAAATTTAAAAGATTAACTGGCAAATT
>NZ_QCZH01000024.1 GCF_003097655.1 Flavobacterium laiguense | reverse complement strand
CCCGAACAGAGTAGTTAAGCCCGCCTGCGCAGATGGTACTGCAGTTATGTGGGAGAGTATGTCGTCGCCTTTCTTTTGAAAAACCCTGTTTCTTACGAAATGGGGTTTTTTGTTTTTACAAAATACTGCAGTTTTGTAGAAGCCCTTGTGGGATCAAGTTTTAGTTATTCTGGATTGTGCATTTTACTGTGATTTCCTCATTTTGATTGAATTCCTTTTTGTCAGTAGTAGTAGCATTAGCTATATTGAAACTTGTATGGGACAATCCATATCCAAACGGATAAAGAGGCTCTATTCCTTTGGTCTCAAACCATCAGTAACCTACAAAAATAACTTCGTCATAATTTCCGTTTAGTTTGATTACCTTAATAGGATCTATTGTTCTGGCTTATGTTTGCTTAAAATTGTATGATGAACCAATACGACTTTGGCTAAAACAAAAAGTATTTAGCTATAAATCGACATTCATTGCAGTCAAATAGTTATATACCATTGGTAAAATAAGTTCTTTATAAATGCCATTATCCCCCATTTCTCCCGTCAAAAAGAGGATAAAAATACTGGACTTTTTTTATAAACGCCAAAGGGTAATTTTACAAAAAAAAGCGATACAATTCTCCCTAATCGTATCACTTTTTTGTGTTTAATCAATTTATTTTACCAATTCAAATCTTCCTCTTAATCGAATATCTGTCGAAGATGAACCAATCATCTAATCAAAATTACCAGGTTCCGAGACAAATTCTAATGCATTGTTGTAAAAAGACAATTTTTGGTTGTCAATTGTAAACCGGATTGTCTTAGTCTCTCCACGATTCAATGCTGTTTTTTTGAAAATCTTTCAATTTGAAGACACCTCTTTGTACTTATTCCTCTTTTTCAAAAGAAAAACTGCATTCGCAAACTCTTCGCCCAAATCAATATATCCCTCACTTTTATAATGATATTTGTCTGAATATTTATAACTACTTGTGGTTCGAATAATGGTTACATTGGGTTCCGTTGTGGCGAATTTTTCTTGTCCATATTGTACCAATTCACCATATCCCCAAACTTTTCCATCGTCATCATCTCCAGAATCGGATATTTTTCCAATTACAATAGGCAAATCATTGTTTCTAAAAGTAGCTCGCATGAGTTCCATTAACCTTTTTAAATTTGTATAATATTTATTAGCGATTTGTTCTGTTTTATCGGCATCACTTTCGCCTTGCATCCAGATAATACCACTTGGAATCAAAACATCTTCGATTCCATCACCGTTTATGTCTTTTACGGCCATGGCACTATTGACTGTTTTTTGAAAATAATCGTACTGATTCATTCCTTTTCCTCCTTTAAAATCTGGTTCCCAACAACCAAAATAGGAAGTCCCAATACTATCAATCGAGGATCCATCTCTAGCATATTTTATAATGGCCAGTTTTTGGTTTGGATATAATTCTTGCAGTTTTTTGGCAAACGAAAGCTCAATACCAAATTTATCTGAAAGTTTGTTGGTCTTTCCATCCGACACAAATCCAGTTCCGTTCCCAGGCTGAAGCATATCCCACTTTCCTAAACCTCCAGTTGCATCATTATCTCCAACCGGATTTCCTTGGTAAATAAAAACATTTTTATTTTTTTTGTTTAAAGAGTCCGGAAGTTCTTTTACATAACCATACCCTTGCATGTTTGACTGCCCTCCCAAATAAAATACTCTAATGGTATCTTTTTTTGATTGTGCCAAAAGCAAAATGGGCATTAGAAAAAACAGTACTACATTTTTCATTTTATTAATTTATAAAAATCAATTTACTAATTCAAAACTATCCCTTAAACGAATATCTGCCGAAGACGAACCAATCATTAAGTCAAATTCACCAGGTTCTGAAACTAATTCTAATGCATTGTTGTAAAAAGACAACTTTTGATTGTCAATCGTAAACTCAATTGTTTTGGTTTCACCGCGATTTAAAGTGATTTTTTGAAAATCTTTCAGTTCGATTATCGGACGCACTACAGAACCTACTTTGTCTCTCAAATACAGCTGAACCACTTCTTCCCCTTTTACACTCCCCGTATTTTTTATATTTACTGAAACCGTAATTGTCTCATTGTTTTTCATTTCTTTTTTAGACAATTTTAAATTAGAATACTCAAAAGTGGTATAGCTCAATCCATATCCAAACGGAAATTTTGGTGAATTCGGCAAATCAATATAGGCTGATTTATAAATTTTATCTTCATTGATCGAAGGTCTTCCCGTGTTGAAATGATTGTAGTAAATAGGGATCTGACCTTCGTCTCTAGGGAATGTCATTGGTAATTTCCCAGAAGGGTTGTAATCCCCAAAAAGCACATCTGCAATGGCATTTCCTGCTTCAGATCCCAACCACCAAGTGTAAACGATAGTTGGCATATTATCTGCAGTCCAATTAAAAATAAGAGGTCTTCCTGCATTAATCAATATTACAATAGGCTTTCCTGTTTTTTGAAGTTCTTTTACGAGTTCCTCTTGAACTCCTGGCAATTGCAAGTTACTTTTACTTTTGGCTTCACCACTTTTATTCCAGTTTTCCCCAATACTCAAAATAATAACCTCAGCTTGACTAGCCACATTCAACGCCTCTGCAAATCCCTCTTTGCTTTTACTTTCTACACCACATCCCTTTGCATATAGTATTTTGGTTCTCTTACCTACTTTTCGCTCCACTCCTTCCCATTGAGAAACGATATAAGATGAATCAATATCTTTTAAATCAACAGCCCAAAATCCGTGATTGTCTCTTTTCGATTTTACCATTGGTCCAATAAAAGCAATGGTTTTTAACCCTTTGGAAAGTGGCAAAACATCTCTCTCATTTTTTAAAAGAACAATACTTTTGGCCGCAATTTCTCTGGCTGCTTTCGTATGTTCAGGATTGTTTAATTCTCTTTGTTCCCGTTCTGGATTACAAAATTTATAGGGGTCATCGAACAATCCTAATTCAAATTTTTTGCGAAGAATTCTTTTTACAGCATCATCAACTAAGGCAATAGGCACTTTATTTTCTTCAACTAATTTTTCTAAATTATAACGATAGGTATTGCTTTCCATATCCATATCACTCCCTGCGGTAATTGCAGAAAGTGCCGCTTCTTTATTGTCTTTTACATAGCCATGACTAACCATTTCGCCTATAGAACCCCAATCGGAAACAACAAAACCTTGAAAATTCCATTTTCCTTTCAAGACATCCCTAAGCAAATAACTATTTCCAGTGGCTGGTATTCCGTTAAGGTCGTTAAACGAATTCATGAAAGTGGCAGCACCTGCATCGAGAGCCGCTTTGAAAGGGGGCAAATAGGTTTCCCAAAGCATTCTGTTACTCATATCAACCGAGTTGTAATCGCGTCCGCCAACGGCAGCTCCATAAGCAGCAAAATGTTTGACGCAAGCCATAACCGAATTCACATCGCCTAAGTTCACTTGAAATCCTTTGACTCTGGCATAGGCAATTTTTGACCCCAAATAGGTATCTTCTCCTGCGCCTTCCATCACTCTACCCCAACGCGGATCACGGGAAATATCTACCATTGGCGCAAATGTCCAGTGGATTCCAGAAGCAGCTGCTTCTGTCGCGGAGATTCTGGCCGAAAGTTCCATTGCCTCCAAATCCCAACTTGCCGCCTCGGCCAGTGGAATGGGAAAAGTAGTTTTGTATCCGTGAACAACATCTTGTCCAAATAGCAACGGAATTTTTAATCTGGATTGCATGGCCAATTCCTGATATTGTCTCGTATATTTTGTTCCCAAAACATTCAACATCGAACCAATTAATCCTTTTTTAATTTCGGCTTGTTTATTGGGGTTGATCGTAATTGGTCCCGTGGCGGCATTATCGCCAGTGTACTGATTGAGTTGCCCAATTTTTTCTTCAATTGTCATTTGCTTTATTAAGGCTTCGACTTTTTCATCAATTGTTTTTTGCTGTGCAAAAGCAAAAACCGAAAGGAATAGTAATGCTAATGTTATTGATTTTTTCATTTTAAAAATTTTATTTCCAAATTCTGAAACTATTATTTTGATTTAGCGGCCTTTTTAAACTCAAAAAAATTAAGATTAAAATTCCCTCCTTCAAAGTGAACCCGAATTTTATTGATTGCTTGCTTAAGAACGACATTTGTAACTGCTCAGTAGTAGAAATTTCAACACGAATTTCATGTTTTATTCGGGGTGCTGAATAGTTACCGACATGTTTAAATGTATTTTTTTTGTGTGGCTTGTTTGCAATAAATAGAAGATATTTTGCCATAATACCTCAACTTTATTTTTTTGCATTTGCTCCCAGAGTGATGGTTTTGACGCATCGTAATTAGATATTGCAGCATCTTTTTCTTGGTCTCCGGGAGTTTTATGCAAGTTTGATATTAAATATATTGGCAGCACACCAGTTGACTAAAAATCATCTTTAGAGGTACTATCCACATTGATAAATGGGTGCTCAAAAAGAGTAACTAATCAATTAACTCAATACACCAAAGTCTGAATCGCATTAGGCAAAATAGTAATTTCGGTAGCCTGGGTTCCTACACACAAATTATAAATTACAGTTGTATCACTTTGGTTCATCACAACCGTTACCATTTTTCCGTCTTTATTCAAAAAGGAAGTACTCAACAAACTGCTTCTGCTCACGGCGGTACTCACTCTTTTCGCCTCAGGACGAATGAATTTTGAAAAATGTCCAATATAATAATACGAAGGAGTATAGATTAATTCTCCTGTTTTGGTATCGGCATGAATCGGCGCAAAACAAAAGTTACCGACGTGATTAGGTCCACCATTTTCATCCAGAAGGATATTCCAATCCGTCCAACCCACAGTTCCGTTATTGAAATCATGTATCATAGCGGATCCATAACGTTCCCCATTGGTCCACAATTGGTAATTTTTGGCATCAAATTTCTCGATACAACCTTCAGTAAATAGTAGATTTTTGTTAGGAAACGCTTCATTAACTTTGGCTACATTCTCAAACATTGGATTACCACCAGCCCAAGTTTCATACCAATGAAATCCTATTCCCCAAGCATATTTCGCCGCTTCTGGGTCAGAGAAAATGATATTGGCTCTTTGTAACATTAAATCACGGTTGTGGTCCCAAACAATTATTTTTTTATCGCCTAGACCTTCCTTTTTCATTGTTGGTCCAAGATAGTTTTTCAAGAAATCTCTTTCTGCCTCTGCACTAAAAACACAAGATTCCCATTTTTGAACAGCCATTGGTTCGTTTTGAACCGTTATACCCCAAATAGGGATTCCTGCTTTTTCATACGCTTTGATGAATTTGGTATAATAAATTGCCCAATACTGAGAAAATTCGGGTAATAATGTTCCGCCTTTTAGCATGCCTTTATTACTTTTCATAAATGCAGGAGGACTCCAAGGACTTGCATAAAGTGTCATTTCTTTACCAGCAGTTGTCAAGGCTTTTTTTATCAACGGAATTCTATATTTCCTATCGTGCTCTATAGTGAAGGATTTCAATGTTGTGTCTCCCTCCTCTATATATGTATAACTACCCGAACTAAAATCAGAACTGTGAATAGTGGTACGCATCAAGGTATAACCTATTCCTTTGTCTTGGCTATAATAAGCATTCAGGAATTCCTGTTGCTTATCATTGGATAATTTGGCAAAAACTTCGGCACTGGCATCTGTTATGGCTCCTCCTATTCCCAGAAAAGATTGAAAAGTTTTATCTGGATTTACAAAAACACAAATTTGAGTTTCTTTTGGTTGAATCATTTCAGAAAAACTAAAGGTGTCCGTTTTGGATAATTTTAAATTGGTACCTTCAGCCGTAGTATACACCGCAACCGTTTTGTCTTTTGTAGAAAAAGAATGGGCTTGTGATTTATTTTTTTGTTGTCCAAAAGCAAAAAAGGAGGCTAGTATTAATGTTGTAGTGGTTATTTTCTTCATAATTTACAATATGTTTTTTTTATTTTTTGACGGAAGCAGTTACCAAGTATACGTTCCTACTGCTCCTGCATCTAGAGCAGTAGTAATCCATTTTCCATTGTACTTGATATTAAATAATTCTGTAGTGTTTCCATCATTTACAACTAACAAAACTTTTTTTCCTGCTGGAGTTTTGAAAGCAACATTATGCAAATTCCCACTAATAGTGCTAGCAATCCTAACAGAACCCATTGGAACAAATTTGGAAGCATGAGCGGCTACATAATACCCAACATTTCGACTAATTGATTCGCTACTGTTTACCGTTAGGGCTCCTTTGCAAGTAGTACATCCACCTGGAGTATGTGGCCCAAAAGCACCATCATTGGCAAGATTCCACTGCAAGGCATTTTTGCTCCAGTTGCGCATCGATCCAACAATTACATTTTTGACTTGCCATCTTAAGTCTCCATCGAATGATCCTGTAGAAGAAGTATATTGTTCTGTGAAGTAAACGTCTTTATTGGGGAATGCATTATGAACAATAGTAAGTGCACTAATATCGCCACCATACAAATGAAATGCTGAACCAGTTACAAAAGGGTAAGCTACAGCATCTTTTAGAATCGAAATTGGATATTGGGGATTATCGCAATTATGATCATAAGTAATGATCTTTGTAGCAATATTGGCGGATTGAAATGCAGGACCCAAATTATTTTTTATAAAATTGGCCTGTTGCACCGCAGTCATTACCATACTTGGATTGTTACCCCCGTGTAAAGGCTCGTTTTGAGGAGTAATCGCATCAATTACGATTCCTTCGGCTTTCATTTTTTGAATAAATTTCACAAAATATTGAGCGTAAGCTTCATAATATTGTAGCTGCAAACTTCCTCCCACAAAATCATTGTTGTCTTTCATCCAGAGTGGTGCAGACCACGGAGAACCCATTATTTTGATGTTGGGATTAATAGCCAGAATTTCTTTTAATAACGGAATTACGTCTGTCATGTCTGGAGCCAAACTAAAATTGGTCAAATTAACATCCGTTTGTCCTGTGGGCATATCATCATAAGTAAATGGAGTGGCATTCAAGTCAGACGCTCCAATACTAATTCTTAGGTAGCTCAGTCCTATTGAATTGACCTCAAAACCAAACAATTCCTGTAATAAATCTTTCTTTTTTTGAGCAGTCAATTGATTGATTACTTGGGCGCTTCCTCCTGTTAAGGTAAATCCGAAACCATCTACGGTTTGATACGTTTGGGTATCGTCAACATCTATATTTGGATAAATATTCACCCCATTACCAAAAGCTAAAATGCCTGTTTGTTTTTGTAAAAGTGATGTTTGATCTCCTTTGGTCAACCAAAAATCGACTTCATTTTTTACTACAGGAGGTATCGGAGTTGGAGTAGGGGGGTCAATGATATCATTTGATGAAGAACAACTGATGTGTATGGCTGAAAAGGCTATTACGAAAAACAGCTTTGTTAATTGATGAATATTTTTCATTTTTTATTTGTAATTAATTTCAACAAGAACAGGGAAGTGATCCGATGGGTATTTCAAATCTTTAGCGTCTGATAAAACAGCATATTTTTTAACTGTAACAGAATTGCTTTTCGATAAAAAAATGTAATCAATCAAAAGTGTTGATGCTTCGTTGTGTTTAAAATTATTAAAAGTTCCATAGGGACCAAAAGGCTTTTCTTTAGAAATCGTTTTGGCGTCATTCATTTTATTTTTTAATGCAATGATCCGATCTGTTTCGGGTTCTGAATTAAAATCGCCCATCAAAACAACGGGATATTTTTTTGTGTTTAATTTTTCTATCGTGGCAAGTATAAGTTCCAATCCTTTGGTTCTTGCCAGTTCCCCAATGTGGTCCAAATGCGTATTAAAAACCCAAATCAGCTTATTATTTTGCTTGTTTTTTAAAAGGGCATACGTACAAACTCTGTTGCATGCAGCATCCCAGCCCATTGAAACGGTATCAGGTGTTGCCGATAACCAAAAGGTATTGGATTCCATCACTTTTAATTTTTCTTTAGCATAAAAAATATTCGATGATTCTCCCTTTCCAATTCCGTCTCTACCTATCCCTACATAATTGTATTGTGGAAGCGCCGTTGCTATATCCAATACCTGATTGGGTTTTGCTTCTTGAATTCCAAAAATATCAGGCCCATAAAATTGAATCTGAGCATTAAAAAAATCTTTTCGGTGCGTCCAATCATTTTCTCCATCAGAGGCTATATCCAGTCGGATATTATAAGTCATTAATTTTATGGTCTGAGCATATGAAAACAGGCTCATTACAGAGAAACAAACTATTACAGAGAAATTCTTTTTAAACATTTTTTCTATTGTTTAGTATTTATAAATTAATGTAATACTCAGTATATTAGTCGTTTAAAATTTAAAAAAAATCAAAACCAATTCTTAATTATACACCCTTATATAATCCACCTCCAAAGTCGATGAGGTAAAATTCGGGTCTACGGGACCTCCCCAAACACCTCCCATTGCTAAATTTATAATTAAGTAAAAGTTTTTGTTGAATGGAAATTTATCTGAATTTATAAAAGTATAATACAAAATATCATCAACATAAAACTTTATATAAGTAGCAGTCCAATCTGCCGTATAAATATGAAATTCGGTATTGCTATTAGGTACTTTTATAATACCTGTATCAGGAGTAGTTCCGGAACGTCCTTCCGAGTGTAAAGAAGAGTGATTTTGGTTCAAATTTTTTCCAACAGACTCTAAAATATCTATCTCGCCACATTTAGGCCACCCTACACTACCAATAGTACTGCCCAGCATCCAGACTGCAGGCCAAGTCCCAACTCCAGTAGGTACTTTTGCTCTGATCACTATTTTGCCATAAGTAAAATCAAATTTCCCATTGGATTCTATTCTGCCAGAAGTGAAGTCCCCTTTTCCATATTTTTCTCTGATGGCTTTTATTTTCAAAATGCCACCTTGCACAATTGTATTTTCTGGACGAGTGGTATAAGATTGAAGTTCGTTGTTAACATAACCAGGATCCCAAGTTTGAAAACTCCATTTGGAGGAATCTAGTACTCCATCGGTATTAAATTCGTCTGACCAAAGTAGTTTTGAACCGACAAAAAGCGTTAATGATACTGCAGTGCTAACAAATTTCCCAGCGTTATAAGCAGACACATATATTACGTAGGTATTAGTCCCTGCTGCAGTATATGTATAAGAAAAACTTCCATTGGTTACTTCCTTTGTTTCTCCATTTCCAAGAACTATTTTATAGGATGTTGCATTTGTTGCTGATAGTGTGAAATTTACCACACCGCTTCCATCTCCATTTGGATTTTGAGCTGTGGCACCAACTATTGTAGATGTAACTTTTAGATTTGTAGGCTCCTGATTTACTACTGGCTCCTCTAAATTTGAACCACTACAAGAAATAAACAGAAAGCAATTCAGTACAATAATCAAATTAATTCTTGAGAGATATTTTTTCATTTATAATTTTTTAAATACAAATTCATAGTGTCCTTTTTATTAAAAATGGCCCATAATCAAAAGAGAATGGGCCATTCTACCAACTCAAACCTAACTTAAACCTAACTCATTATTTATCGCAAGGGAAATATTTACAAGGACGGTCTCATTTCAATGTTCTGAATTTTGATTCCAGCCTTCATATCTTCACCACCACCACGCATTACTAAATAAACTACTCCAGTTGTTGTAGCGGTAAATATTCCTAGATTATTTTCTGCTTTGCATCCTACTACTGAAATCTTACCTGAATAAGATGTGTTTCCGCAATTATCCCATGTGCTTATCGCTCTTAGTTTACCTCCTTCATTATATTCTGATCCATTAACAGGAACAGAATATCCACAATACACTTCAAACCAACAATTTTGACCACCCGTTGTAGAAGAAACAACCATATCAATATTGTATTTTTTACCAGCTACGACATTAACTGCTTGATACATCCCATATTGATCCCATCCAAAACTGTTAAGTAAAGCATATCCAGTTCCAAAAGCCCAAGTAGCATTGTTAGACCAAGTAGCAACATCATAAACAGTCCATTTTGCCCAATCAGCAGCATCAAGAAGTTTTCCTCCTTTAATGATGTTTCCTGCAATAGGATCAGCTGTAGCTACTACAATATCTTGAGAAGCGGTATTTACTATACCTCCTCTACCAATAGCGCCATGCGTAATGGTATAAGTGCCTGCATCGGGAAGGAAAATAGTTTCAGTCATTTTACCAGTATACATTCCTCCACCATTGCCTAAATCCCATTTTGAACCTAGCACATTTTTTGTTTGAGCTGTCAATGTAAATTTATTGGCAGAACCTTCTACAGGTGTTATTGTAAAAGTGGGATCTACAGTGGCGTCCGACAATCCATTATCTACGATATCTTCAGATTGACAACTTCCCAATGAACTTAATGCTATAATAGCAAACATTAAATAAATGCATCTCTTTAAAACTATTTTAATATTCATAATATTTAAATTTTTTACTATTAATAATTAGGATTTTGAACCAATTTTGTGTTTTTTAATTCACCAAAAGGAATTGGGAAGATTTCGTTTTTTCCGGCAACAAATCCTCTGCTAGCAAGGACTGAAGCAGCTTTACCCGTTCTTACCAAATCATACCAACGGTGACCTTCACCTGCCAATTCCAATCTTCTCTCATTCATAATCGCTACTTGTGAAACCGGTACAGATGGCAATGCTACTCTAGCTCTTACTGCATCTAAAAGTGCTTGCGCTCTAGCTCCAGTTCCTCCCAAAGCTTCTGCTTCCATCAAATAAGTATCAGCCAAACGAATAACATAAGTATTTTGTTTGTAATTTAAAGGTTGAGCCCCGGTACCAGTTGTTACATCTGCCTGTGTTGGTGTAAATTTATTTAGGAAATAACCAGTGTCCTGATATCCTGCGATATAATCTGCTTCATTAGCAGCCTGCAAAGCTTTCATATCTAATACAGTAGAATTAAAACGAGGATCCATTTTAATAAGATTATATAAATCAACCGTAATAGGATTAAAACTCCATCCAGAGGGTAAATCTGGTGCTGGTGAACCAGTTGTTCTAGAATATCCTCTAGGTCCTACCATCACATTCACAGAGTTACCCTCATCTCTTCCAGATCCCCAAAATCCCCAATCTGAATTTCCTTCACTTGTATGTGAAATTTCTAGTATAGATTCTGAATTGAATTTGTTACTTACAACCCATAAATCACTGAATTTTGTCAACAATTTGTAGCCATAAGGACTTGTAGTACCTGGTGTAGGTCCGTTTACTAATGCCAATTGCGTAGCAGCTTCAGCATACTTTTTTTCATACAATAATACTTTGCCTAATAAAGCTGTGGCAGCACCTTTTGACAAACGACCAGACTCTGCAGCAGTAATTGTATTTGGTAAATTTGGAATTGCTTCTGTCAAATCTTTTTCTATTCGAGTATAAACCTCCGAAGGTGTGGCTTGAACTACTGTATATACTTCTGAAGTAGTAAGAGGAGTTAATATCAACGGTACATTTCCAAACATTCTTACTAAATCAAAATAATAATAAGCACGTAATCCTTTCAATTCAGCAGTATATCTTGATTTTGTAGCCTCATCCATAGGTATACCCGGTAATTTTACTAATAAGATATTAGCATTGAAAACCCCTTGATAAGGAACGCTCCAGAAACTACCCGGCATAATGTTAGCATCTAAAGTATATTTAGAGAACCCTTGAATTCCAGCCCCATCTGTCGCTGATCCACCTCCTGCATAATGATCATCTGAACCTGCATTCAACATCGTTATATAATTTTCAAACCCACCAGAATTTTTTCGAATAGGATCATACGCACTAACAAGAGCTGCATAAGCATCTGCGGGTGTTTTGTAATAGTCATCTACAGATACACTTCCTGATTTATCTACATTCAAAAAGTCTTCAGAACAGGAAACCATTGTAAATACAACTGCAGTTGCAATTAATAAATACTTATTTCTATTTATTTTCATAATTATATTTTTTATTAAAACTGTAAATTAGCGCCTAAGATGAACCCTTTAGCTTGAGGATAAAGTCCTTTGTCAACTCCCGAAATATCACCACCAATTTCTGGATCATATCCTGTGTATTTCGTAAAAGTCAATAAGTTTTGACCCGTAACATACATTCTTACTTTTGTAGCTCCAATTTGACTAACTACTTTTTCTGGTAATGAATATCCTAATGTCATTAATTTTAGACGTAAATAATCTCCATTTTCTAAATAGAAATCAGAAGATTTTTCGAAATTTCCATTAGTGTCATTAGTAGTTAGTCTAGGATAATCATTAGATGTTCCTTCCCCTGTCCAACGTCCTAGCGCGTCAGTTTGATAGTTTGCATTTCCTACATCCAAACGACGAAGCCCTTGGAAAATTTTGTATTTTGAAGCTCCTTGAAAAAATACTTGGAAATCAAATCCTTTGTAATCTAGATTAAGCGTTAAACCATAATTATAAGCTGGTAACGAATTTCCAAGGAAAGTTTTATCATCGTCATTTATTTTTCCATCGTGATTATTATCTACCCAACGGAAATCCCCTGGTTTAGCCCCTGGTTGAATTGGAGTTCCACCAGCATTTGAATAAGCATTTACTTCGTCTTGTGTCTGGAAAATGCCAGCCGTTTGATACCCATAGAATGAATTATAAGCTTGTCCGACAGCTGTTCTTGTTATATCACCCATTGATTGAAAAGTAGCTGTTCCATTTGATATAAAAGCTTTTCCATTTCCTAGAAAAGTAACTTCATTTTCAAGATAGGATATGTTACCATTTGCAGAAAAATTTAATTCTCCAAATTTATGATGGTATCCTAATTCGAATTCAACTCCTTTATTCACCATATCAGCAACATTCCCAACTGGGTTTTTTATTGCTCCTACGTATCCTGGAATCTCAACTACTTGCAATATATCCGAAGTCTTTTTATTATAAAGGCTTAAACTAAGATTAAAATCATTAAACATTGTAGCATCAAATCCTATATCAGCAGACGCTGTCGATTCCCATTTCAAATCAGGATTCGCTGGTGAATCTGGACCATATCCAGAAACAATACTACCTGGGTTACCAATAGTATAATTACTACCCCCAATAATATTTGAATCATATCTATTTGATTCAATAGCATCACTACCATTTATCCCATAATTGGCGCGCAGTTTGAAGCTATTTACAATAGAGTTGTCTTTCCAAAACTCTTCTTTAGATACTACCCAACCTCCAGACACAGAAGGGAAATTACCATATTTATTATTTCCTCCAAAATTTGTAGAACCATCGCGACGAATTACACCCGTAAGTAAATATTTCTCTTTATAATTATAATTCAAACGAGCAAATAAAGAGACAACTCGGTGAGGATCATTTGAATAAGAAGATCCCGTTTTTTTACTAGCTGGGATATCCCAATTAAATGATGCATCTTGATAATTGTTTACTGGTAGTCCTTGATAAGTTACAGTAGTACCAATGTTGTTATTCTCTTCATATACACCTTGACCTAACAATGCTACAAAATTATGATCACCCAATTGTTTTGTATACGTAAGAGTATTTTCTACATTCCAACCAAAACTTCTATTGTTTGTACGGTATAAACTATTCTCAGTTACGTTATTATTAGAATTCAAGAAAGCTTTTGGAGTAAAAGTTTCCTCTCCCCAAGTAGATAATTTGCCACCAAATGAGGCTTTAAACACCAAATCATTAATAGGCTTAATTTGCACGTAGGCATTCCCCAGTAAATTATCAGACCATCTATAGTTTCCTAATCTAGTTTGGATATAAGCCAATGGGTTTGTTATTTCTTGACCCACCACGCTTGAAATTCCATAAGGATTACCATTGGCATCCCTTACTACTGGATTAGTGCTATACGGTGCTGCATTAGCTACTGCTGGATCTGTAACAACAATTGGGGTTGTTGGATCCAAATTGATTGCAGAACTCAACGGACCTCCAAACTCACTATTGGTATTACCAATCCCTTGAGATTTATCATGAGCATAACCAACAGATTCCCCAATAGTAAAGATTTTTGATATTTTATGAGTAGAGTTCAAACGCATATTCAATTTTTTATAATTCGAAATATCCGTTGCAACAATTCCTTCTTGGTCTTGATAACCAATAGAACTATAAAAGCTAGAAACTTCATTTCCTCCACTAAAACTGATTTCGTGTGAAGAGCGTATAGAACCACTGTTAAAAAGAGTAGATTGCCAATCTGTTCCTGCTCCCAAAGCTGCTGGATTTGGATATATTAGACTACCACCACCTGCAACAGATTTCTCATTCATAATAGTAGCATATTGTGTTGCATTCAATAGGTCTAATTTTTTTGCTGGAGAAAAGGAACCTGCAAAACCAGTATAAGCCACATTAATTTTACCAAGTTTTCCTTTCTTTGTTGTTATCAAAACAACTCCCGAAGCAGAACGCGAACCATAAATTGCCAATGACGCTGCATCTTTAAGAACCTCAAGAGATTCAATATCGGATTGATTTATTGAACCAATACCGCTGTTATCAATAATAACACCATCAACAACCCAAAGAGGATTATTCCCCCCCTTATCACTATTAAAAGTCGTTATCCCCCTAACTCTAATTGTTGATGCCGCTCCAGGCTCTCCAGAATTAGCAATAACTGTAACACCCGAAACTCTTCCTTGAAGAACTTGTCCAATCCCTGTGTTTGGATTATTTGTCAAAGCTTTTGCTTTAATACTAGATATGGATCCCGTTACATTAGATCTTTTTTGAGTACCATACCCAATAACTACAACCTCATTAAGGTCTTGTGTTGAAGAATACATTTTTACCTGTAATTGTGTTCGACCATTAATTGACTCTTGAATCGCTTTATACCCAATAAAACGGATTGTCAAAGTCCCATCTTTTGGTGCCTTTATTTGAAACTTTCCGTCAAAGTCTGTCGCTACTGATGATGAGGTTTCTTTTACTACTATGGTTGCCCCTGGGATTGGCAACCCCTTTTCATCAATCACTTTCCCGTTTATGGTAGCATCCTGTGCCTGTACATAAACGGAGAATAGTAGTGATGAAATACAAAAAATAAATGTTTTTAATAATTTCATTTTCCTGATTATTTTGGTTAATTATTTAGTTATTTAATGCAATAGTACAGATAATTTTTCTACATTGGTAATTAAAAAACTTTACAAAAACACATCAAACACCTTGTTGTTATATTACAAAAACACATCAAATTAAATTCAAAACACAGAATATCAACTATTAACAAACTAAAAATAATTACTTAAAAAAATATTAATATAAAAAAACCACTACAATTACGACAAATTAGATACTTTAGCTTAAAATCCAATAAACACATTTAAATTCAATTATAAAAGGCCCTTTCATAAAAACAAATACATATAAAATATTTATATTAACATTCCCGAAAATAGGTTGCAAATACCAATAACGATATGCAAATCACACATGACCGATGAAGTACAATAAATACCAACACGTGAAATTAACTGGACTTTTTTTACTGTTTATTTTAATCAACTTGCCCATTAGTTTTTTTGGACAAGTAAAAAAAATTGGACTGCCACATATTAAAAATTATAGTAGAATAGAGTATAAAGGCGGCACTCAAAACTGGGATATTGACCAAGACATAAACGGCAATCTGTATTTTGGAAATAATGACGGTCTTTTACAATTTGACGGATCAGCGTGGAACAAATACAAACCAAAAAACTCGAATGCAATCAAATGCTTAAAAGTTGACCCTTCGGGAAAAATATACGTGGGCTGTTACAATGAATTTGGATACTTTAAACCCAATTCAAAAGGAAAACTAGAATACTTTTCACTTTCCAAATTCTTAAGCAAAAAGACACTCAATAGCATTGATTTTATCTGGAAAATACATCTCTATAAAGAGGAAGTTATTTTTCAATCATTTAATGGAATTTATATTTATAAAAACAATAAAATTAAAACGATAAACGCACCCAAAAGATTTCAGTTTTCATTTCTTGCCAATTCCAGATTGTATTTTCAAGATTTCTTTTCGGGTATTATGGAGTACAAAAATGACAAACTAGTTTTGCTTAAAGGTTCTGATGCTTTGAATAATTCGGAAGTTTGGGGTATGATTGAATTAGATAAAAATAAAATTTTGACGGCTACTTTAGATAAGGGCTTATTTACATTAGAAAACAATCAAGTTGCGCCTTGGAATACAGAAGCAAATACTTTTGTCAAAAAAAATGGTTCTCTCGGATGTATCCTTTATAAAAAAAAATACATCGTAATCAATTCAGTACTTGATGGAATTATTATCTGTGATATAAAGGGGAATATTATACAACATATTAATCGCAGCAAAGGACTTCAAAACAATACGGTCCTTACTACTTATATTGATAGCAGTAATAACTTATGGTTAGGATTAGACAATGGTATTGCATATGTAAACGAAAACTCTTTCCTCACCTACTTTGGGTTTAGTTATAATTTGGGTACTGTGTACTCTTCTGTTGTGCACAAAGGCAATTTGTATGTTGCCACAAATCAAGGGGTGTTTTACCATCCCTGGAATATAGATTTCAAGGAAGGTTCTTTCAAGCTTGTAGAAGGAACAACAGCTCAAGCATGGAATGTTCAAGTAATAGAGGGTGAGCTTATATGTGCGAGTAACAAAGGAGCATTGCTTTTAAATAATGGTAAAACGATCCAAAATCTTGACCCTAGGGGATATTTTGGTTTTAAATCAATTCCAAATCACCCCCATTTTTTTATTGGATCAACTTATAATGGTTTTTCCGTTTTTGAAAAAACCTTTTCAGGAATGAAATTCAAGAATAAAATTGAAGGTATCGATAAATCATCCAGCTCATTTGAAATAGACAAAGATTATATATGGCTAAAAAAGGATGCATATATATGCCAAATTGCTTTTAGTAATGATCTAAAAAAGGCAAAGGCAGTTAAAATATTTACCCAGTTTTCAGAACAAAATCCCGGAATTGGAAGTCTTCAAAAAATAAATAATAAAATATATTTCCAATCGAACAATATATTTTACACCTATTCAAAAGCGCAAGATGCATTTGTTGAAGATCTAGCCATAACCAATATATTCAAGTCTATTCCGAAAATAAATGAGCTAACAGCCGATGCAAGTGGAAACCTTTGGTATGTTTTTAATGAATCCATGGGAGCATTGATGAAAGTTGGATACAACAAATACAAACATGTAATAGCACCCTTATCAAACTTAACAGGGAATCTAGTATCAAATTACATGTCGATAAATACGATTGACTCAAGAAATACTTTTATAGGCTTAACAGACGGGCTAGCACATTATGATTCCACTATCGAAAACAAGTCTGCGCTAAAACCAAAAGCCCATATACGAAGTTTTTCATTTCCGGGAGACACTATACACCTGAAAAACGGGCTAAATATAAGGGCAAAATATGAATTGGCGTATGCGTCAAATCAAGTAAAATTTACATTTTCATCTCCTTCTTATGAAAATCTTGAAAATATAGAATTTTCATATCAGCTGGAAGGCTTTGATGAGAACTGGAGTCCATGGTCAAATAGTGCCATAAAAGAGTACACCAACCTCAAAGAAGGTAATTACAAAATGAAGGTAAAAGTGAGAAACAGTTACGGAATTCAATCTGCTGAAACTTCAATTAATTTCAGGGTATATCCACCATGGTATAGACATTCCTTAGCTTATTTATTATACTTATTAATGGCTGTTGGTTTAGTTTACTACATTAGGTTAAGAATAAAAATTAAAATAAGGCAAAACAAACATTTTGAAACATTAGAACAAAGAAGATTATATTTAGAGAAAGAAACTAAAATTAAACAAGAACAACATGATCTTGAAAAAGAGATAGAAAAATTAGAAAATGAAAAGCTGCAAATTAAAATTTTATCAAAAGACAAAGAATTAGTAAATAATACTTTGCAAGTGGTTAAAAAGAATAAAATACTAAATGGTATTATTTATAAATTAAAAGACATTAATAGTGGTTCATTTGATGAATCAACAAAAAACCAGTTTACCAAACTGAACAAAAGTATCGCAAAAGAAGTGAATACAGATAAAAGTTGGAAAGATTTAGAAAAACACCTCAAGAATGTGCATTTTGATTTTCTAAAAAAGTTAAAAGAAAAACATCCCACCATTTCTCCCCGAGAAATGGACTTGTCCACCTATTTATTAATGAACATGTCTACCAAAGAAATTGCTGAATTTATGAATATCTCAACCGGAGGAGTTGAATTAGCCAGATACAGATTAAGGAAAAAATTAGAATTAAACAAAAAAGAAAATCTAATAAGCTATTTAATGAGTCTTTAAACAATGTTGTTTCCTTAACAAGTGAAACGTTTTTAGTGCAGTTGTCAAGTCGAGTCCATTCGACTTTGCTCAGGATAAACTAAAGTCGAGACTCAACGATTGGTCTCGACTTCGCTCGACTTGACAAACTGTCATAAGTGAACGACATTGAGTCTTTAAAACAAAAACGCCTTCATTAATTATGAAGGCGTTATGTAAAATATTTAACTAATAAAATCTAAGGTTCGTTCCAAAGCCATTCCTCTAGAACCCTTAATTAAAATCATGTTATTTTCGAACATCTTTTCCTTAATAGAATTTGAAAAATTTTCAAAAGTCTCAAAAAAATAAAAACGGTTATTATCTACCTTATTCTGGTAGAAATCTTTTCCTATAAAATAACAAATAATATCATTTTGATTTACAAGCAAATCAACAACGTTTTTGTGTTCAATTAAGCTTTCTTTCCCTAATTCAAACATATCACCCAAAAAAACTATTTTATTTACTTTGTCTAAAAGAATGAAATTTTCAATGGCCACTTTCATACTGCTAGGATTGGCATTGTAGGCATCAAGAATAATTTCATTAGACCCTCTTGTAATTAATTGGGATCTATTATTTTCTGGGATGTAATTTTCTAAAGCTTCTTTTATGGCGTTGTCATCAACTCCAAAATATTTACCAATTGCTATCGCTGCATTTATATTATTTGCGTTATACAAACCAATTAAATGAGTTGAAATAATATTATTTGAATAGGCAATCACTACAAATGGATTTGCTTCAATCGAAATTACATTTAGATTAGCTTCTTCTTTGTTTACACCAAAAGAATAGTGCTGTAAAGCTTTTGATTTTTCTACTTGAATGGGGTCTTCCAGATTTACAAATACCATTTTATCATTGTTCAAAAGATAGTGATACATTTCACTTTTTCCTTCAATAACTCCTTGAACACCACCAAAACCTTCTAAGTGGGCTTTTCCGAAATTAGTGATATAGCCATAATCTGGTTTTGCTAGATCACATAGAAACTCGATTTCTTTTTTGTGATTGGCTCCCATCTCAACAATCCCTATTTCAGTTTGACTATTAAAAGACAAAAGCGTTAAAGGTACGCCGATATGGTTGTTTAGATTTCCAACCGTTGCTTTTGTGTTGAATTTTTTAGCAAGAACTACATGAATCAACTCTTTGGTAGTGGTTTTTCCGTTGCTTCCGGTTAGGGCAATTATGGGTAATTTTAGATAGGCTCTATGAAATTTTGCTAGCTCTTGTAAAGTCTCTAAACTGTTTTCAACTAAAATGGTTCTGTTGTCAATAAAAAAATCTCCATTGTCAATTATAACATAGGAGGCACCCTTTTCTAATGCTTCTTTTGTAAAAGTATTGGCGTCAAAGTTTTCCCCTTTTATGGCTACAAAGAGTGAATTTGGTTCAATTTTACGTGTGTCAATTGAAACAGAATTGCATTTCAAAAACAGACTATGAATGTATTTAATATCCATATTATATAGTTTAAAAAATAAAAGCCCTAATTAAAGGGCTTTTAGGTGAATTTTTATAAGAAATTAATTTCTAGGTGATTTTTTTGCTTTAGACTTTGAACCTACTCTTGACATAGCACATCTGAAACCAATGTAATCAGTTGCCATATCTTGAGGGAAAAACCTTCTTTGAGCCGGGTCTAACCAATAGGCTCTGTCTCTCCAAGATCCTCCTTTGTAAACTCTAACGGCATCGTTAATCAAGGTAGTTCTCTTGCTTGATTTGTCGTATTTCCTGTCCATATTTCCTAAGCTGTCAATTTTTACATTGTGCTTTGGAGCATTATACATAACTTCTTTGTCAGACATTTTACTTTTTTCAGCATCAGACCCACCAAACTTATAGTATTTGGTCGATTGCTTGTCACCGTCTCTGAAATTGATATTGTCGCTAGTGCTGAAATTTTGTCTTAAATATGTTTCGTTTTCATCAACAGGAACTTGAGCAATTTCTCCAGGTAAACTTTTGGCTACTAATTTCCCATTGCTTAAGGTGTCATAAACAACATTGTTGCTTGTAATAATGTCTAGTTTCCCGTCTTTTCCAATTTTGTTTTTAGTATAAACGTTTCCTCTAAAATAGTTAAAATCATTTGTTTCTACGTCAACAATAGGTCTGTAAACATCGGCAACCCATTCTGCCACGTTTCCAGCCATATCATACAAACCAAAATCATTTGCAGGATATTTTTTTACTTCATTTGTAATGTCAGCACCGTCATCAGACCAACCAGCGATTCCGCCGTAATCTCCATTACCTTGTTTGAAGTTGGCTAATTGGAAACCTTTATTTGATCTTTTTCCAGAACGGGTATAACTTCCAGACCAAGGATATTTCTTTTGTCCTTTGTATATATTGTATTCTCTTTGTCCAACATCGGCTGCTGCGGCATATTCCCATTCAGACTCTGTAGGTAATCTGTATTCTGGCAAAATAATCCCAGTTGACCTTTGAGCATATACATTTTTCTCTTCAACTACTTTGCCGTCTTTGCCTGGTTTTGGTCCTTTTTTAGATGATCCTTTTCCTTTCAAAAGAATTTCCTCGTTACCGCCATAAGTAAGTGTTGGAGCGGCTATATATGTTTCAGTGCTAAAATTGTTTTCTGCAGAAACATCCAATGATTTAGCATTTTTCTTTAAATAACCATTTTTTTCCAATACAGCTTCATTTACGCGATCTGTTCTCCATTTGCTAAATTCAACTGCCTGAACCCAGTTTACACCAACTACAGGATAGTTTGCATAAGCAGGATGTCTTAAGTAATTGTTAGTCATGGTTTCATTGTAACCTAACCTGTTTCTCCAAACTAATGTGTCTGGTGAAGCGCCTTCGTATATGTTTTTATAATTTTCTTCTGTTGGAGGATATACCTTTTTTAACCATTCTAAGTATTCAAGGTACATTAAGTTGGTAACTTCTGTTTCATCCATGTAAAATGACATAACATGTTGTTGATTTGGAATATTGTTCCAATCATGCATCACATCGTCTTGAATTAATCCTTTTGTAAAAGTTCCACCTTCGATAAAAACCAATCCTGGTCCTGTTTCTTGTTCTTTATGGCTTGATGCATTTCTAAAACCGCCTTTTGAACTATTTACATTCCATCCAGTCCCTCTCGAGGCACTATCTGTTTTAGATTTTTTGCTACAACTCGCTAAGCCAATCACTAATGTTAGTGACAACATTATTTTTAAGGCTATGTTTTTATTTACTTTCATACTTTCTAGTAGGTGATAATTAATTTAGGTGGCGCAATGTAATAATTATGGTTTAATACACAAAACCAATTCACAACTTATTTTAAAGTCTAGCTCAGATAATTTCTAAACGCAAAATTATATATTTTATTACACAATACAACAAAAAAATAGATTTAATATTTTCTGTATTCATGCTGCATCAAAAAAGGAAATTGATATTTTTTAGTTACTTTTAGCAATTATTTCAGGTCTATTTTGTTAATTATTTTCATGAGAAATCTTTTTTTTTCCTTTATTTTTTTTCTGCCTTTATTTGTTTTTTCACAAGTAAAAGGTGAAGTTACCATAGAATGGTTTGAAAACACAGAAATTGTTTTTGGTAATTCTATAAAGCACATTCCTCATTTTAAAGGTTTTGATTATTATTATGATTCAAATCTAGAGTCTGTATTTTACAATTTAAATCTATCTAATTCAGCTGCTTTTGATGAAAATAGTTTGCAAATCACAAATTTGATTTATGAAACTATTTCCATAATGCAGTTGGGGGATTTGAAAATTCTAAATATACCTAATACCGTAAAAGCTTCGGTAAATTCTATTGAATCCAGAGATTTGCAGCAAACATTTTTAAAATTATCTCCTATTATTAAAGATGGTAATGGGTATAAAAGGGTTAAGTCGTTTTCTTATACGCTAAATGTTGGCTCTTCCAGAAAATTAAATGTCAGTAAAAACAAGAATGCATTGTCAAATTCTGCTTTAGCAAGTGGAGAATGGTTTCGATTTTATATTGAAAAATCGGGTGTTTATAAAATATCAAAAAGTTTTTTACAGGATTTAGGTCTTAATTTAAATGGAGTAGATCCTAAAGAAATAAAAATATATGGCAATGGAGGGAGAATGCTGCCGCTTTCAAATAGTATCGATTATCCGTCTGATTTAACTGAAAACGCGATTCAAATGCAAGGGGAAAATGATGGTGTTTTTAATGCCGATGATTTTATTTTATTTTACGGAGAAGGGACTGATAATTGGAATGAAGAAAGTCAAACTAATTTAAATCTATACGATTCCAAGTCCTATTATTATGTGACTGTGCAAGGGGATAATGGTAAAAGAATTTCTGTGATGACCCAACCTTCAGGAGTGATTACTTTAGATTTGTCAACTTTTGATGACTATCAATTTCACGAGGTGGACCTTGTAAATATTGCGCATTTAGGCAGGCAATGGTTTGGAGAAACTTTCGATATTTCTCAAGATCAGGAATTTGTCTTTAATTTTCCAAATATAGATGCGGCGGTTCCTGTGAGAGTTAATGTCGCTTTGGCTTCGGCGGCATACACTCCTACCTCTTTTAAAGTTTTTGCAAATGGTGCTGCTGTAGCTGACGTTTCATTTTCGGCCTTAAATACAAATTCTGAGACACAGTATTTTTCAGGATCTTTACCTAATAATAGTACTTTTATTGGTTCGTCTAACATAAAAATCAAACTGACCTACAATAATAATGGTGTTCCAGGATCTAAAGGCTATCTGGATTATATTCGATTGATCGCAAAAAGCAAGCTTCAAGGATACGGTAAGCAATTTCGATTTCAGTATGATTTATCAAATTCGAGTCTGGGGATAGTTAATTATTCTATTTCAAATGCAGCTGCTATTTCTCAAGTATGGGATATTACAGATATATATAATGTAACGAAAGCAGAAAATCCAAGCCAAAGCACATTTTCATTCAAGGCAAATCTTGGAGAACTGAAAAAATATATTACTATTGATTCTCAAGATTATTATGCGCCTTTAAAGGAATCTAAATCAAAAATTTTAAATACAAATATTAAAGGAACCGTTTTTAAAAACACCCAAGGTCAGTTTCAAGACGTTGATTATGCAATCATCACTCCAGAATATTTAAAAGCTCAGGCAGAAAAATTGGCCAATTTTCATCGAAATAATTCTAATTTAAATGTTAAGGTGTTGACTTTAGAGTCTATTTATCAGGAGTTCTCCTCTGGTAAACAGGATATTTCCGCAATAAGAAACTGTATAAAATACATATTTGATAATGCATCATCTACTGATAGAAGAATACGGTTTGTCAATCTTTTTGGTGATGCATCGTATGATTATAAAAATAGAACTGTAAACAACTCAAATGTAGTTCCCATTTATGAATCTTTAAGAAGTAATACTATAGGTGAAGCTTCTTTTGCATCAGACGATTTTTATGGATTAATGGATGATTCAGAAGGGAATATTGTGTCTTTTTTTGGAGGGATAGATATTGCTGTTGGTCGAATGTTGGTCAGTAATACCATTCAAGCAGAAGAAATGGTTAATAAAGTAATCGAATACCATGACAAAAAATCGTACGGAAATTGGAGAAATAATTATGTCTCACTAGCGGATGATTCGGATAAAACCTCGGATGCTTCTTTACAATCAAGGCAAAATGCAATGGCGGATGAAATTACGTTGCAAAAGCCATTTTTGAATGTATCCAAAATATTCTTGGATTCCTACAGTCAGGAGGCTTCGGCTGGTGGTTCACGATATCCTAAAGCCAAGGCGGACTTTTATAACGAATTCGAAAAAGGGGCTCTAGTCTTTAATTATTTGGGACATGGGGGGGAAGATGGGTTGGCCAGTGAACGGATTTGGGATAAGGCAGACAGTCAAAACGTAAGCAACCAATACAAATATCCTTTATTCATAACGATTACTTGCGAATTTTCTCGTTTTGACAATCCGTCACGTCCAACAGCAGGAGAGTATATTTATTGGAACCCAAAAGGCGGTGCAATTTCTTTGGTAACGACCGTACGTTCTATAGGGCAGTTTAGTGCTGAAAATTTTAATGATTTATTTACGAAGAACCTTCTGTCTTATGGGGCTAGTGAATATGTACCCATTGCCGAAGCATTAAGGGTTTCTAAAAACCAGAATCCAAATTCAGCTACAAACGTTGTTTCTTATCTCGGAGATCCTGCGTTAATCTTGGCTATACCAAAACCAAAAGTGGTGCTTAGTAAAGTAAATGATATTCCGGTTAACCAAGTAATACCCGATTTTAAATCATTGGCCAAAATGAAAATCACGGGGCAGATAACCGATGAAAACGATGTTCCGATGACGAATTTCAATGGTGTTTTGTCTACTGTTATGTTTGATAAAACGGTAATAAAAAACACTTTAAATAATGATGGATTTAGTTCTCCGATGCCTTTTAGCGTCCTAGGTGAAGCTGTTTTTAGAGGAAATGCATCTGTTACAAATGGTCAATTTGAGTATAATTTTATAGTTCCCAAAGATATTCGAATCCCGTTGGATAAAGGGAAATTAAGTTTTTATGCTAAAAAAGGGGAAACCCTTGAAGATGTGACGGGTTATAATTCGTCTATAATGGTTGGGGGGATCAATGAAAATGCTGTAGAGGACAATATTAGCCCAAAATTGGAGTTATATATGAATGACAAGACATTTGTGTCAGGAGGTATTACAAATGAATCTCCCTTTATTATTGCTTTTATGGAGGATGAAAGTGGTATTAATACCGCTGGGGGGATTGGTCATGACATTGTCGCAATTTTGGATGGAGATGTAAGTAATCCTTATGTATTAAACGATTATTATCAAACCGAGTTGGATGATTTCACTAAAGGTACTTTGCGATTTCCGCTTAGGAATCTTAAAGTTGGTTTGCATACTTTAACTTTAACGATTTGGGATGTGTATAATAACCCAACAACATCGGAAATTCAGTTTTTAGTTGTTGGAAATCAGACTATAGAGCTGACAAATGTGTTGAATTACCCCAATCCTTGTGTGAATTATACCGAGTTTTGGTTTTCACATAATAAGCCAAATGAGCCCTTGGAGGTTCAGGTTCAGGTGTTGACAATAACAGGTAAAGTTGTTTGGACAAAAAATCAAACGATTACAACTTCAGGTTTTTTGTCAAGAGAGATTTCGTGGGATACAAGAGATGATTTTGGCAATAAAATTGGAAAAGGAGTTTATGTTTATAAACTTACCGTAAAAGCTACTTTATCTAATAAGAGAGTTGAAAAATTCGAAAAGCTTGTAATTCTTTAATAATATAGTATATTTACTTCAAATTAATATTTTTTTTATAATGAAAAAAACGGTTCTATTTATTACATTTTTATGTGCGTTTAATTTTATTAATGCTCAGGAGAATACAATTACTACTGCGGTTCCTTTTCTTTTGGTAGCTGGAGATGCCAGATCTGCGGGTATGGCAGACAATGGGGTAGCTACTTCGGCTGATTCTTTTTCTCAGCAATGGAATCCTGCAAAATATACTTTTTCAACAGATCAGCAAGGGTTTTCATTAAGTTATACTCCTTATTTGACAGATTTGACAAACGATATCTCTTTAGGTCAGTTGACGTACTATAATAAGTATAGTGAGCGAAGTGCTTTTGCTGCAAGTTTTCGCTACTTCGGATTAGGGGATATTGAATTAAGAGAAGATTTTGATAGTCAAGCTCGGATAGTATCTCCAAACGAGTTTGCTTTTGATTTGTCTTATTCCCAAAAATTAAGCGATAAGTTCTCGATGGCGGTAGCTGGACGTTATATAAATTCAAACCTAAAAGTTGCCGATGTTAATAACGACGCTTCTTCGGCAAGTAGTTTTGCTGTGGATGTTGCGGGTTTTTATCAATCGGAAGAAATAGCCTATAGCGATTTTAATGGAAGATGGAGAGCAGGATTTAATTTCCAGAATATGGGGCCAAAAATGAAGTATGATGATGACGACATCAATAATAATTTTTTGCCAGCTAACATGAAATTAGGTGGAGGTTTTGATTTTATATTAGATGAGTATAATAAGGTTGCCGTAAATTTAGAAATAGGTAAATTAATGGTTCCTACTCCTCAAGTATATTATAGTGATGGAAGTTATCAAGGAGTTGATATGAATGGAGACGGAATGGTTGACTCAACAGATAACACTCTTGCTAAAAACGAATACAAATCAATAGGGTGGTTTTCGGGAATTTTTCAGTCATTTAGTGATGCTCCGGGTGGCTTTAGTGAAGAGTTAAAAGAAGTGACATATTCAATAGGATCTGAATATGTGTATCAAGATGCTTTTTCGTTTCGTGCGGGTTATTTTCATGAAAGTCCTGATAAAGGAGCAAGAGAGTTTTTCTCGCTTGGAGCAGGTTTCAAATACAGTTCTGTTAAAATAGATGTTTCTTACTTGTTCTCTGCATCTAAAGTGCAAAATCCATTGGAGAACACTTTGCGCTTCTCTTTAACATTTAATTTTGGAGATACATACGAGAACTATTAAGGTATTCGAGTTTTATACACAATTAAAAAATCCAAATTTCATATCTTGAAATTGGATTTTTTTGTTTTTAATTCGTCTATAATAATTTAAAATTAGTTTAAAAAAAAACGAAAAGCATAATAATTGTTTTTATAACGTTTGATTACGCTCTGTAAAAATTTAAAAAAATACAAATTAATGAAAGACATAGTATTTACTTCGCAAATAACGGTTTTTGATACTATTCAAGAATTGCCTGAGACTATTCAGAATTTGATAGAAAAAGCCATTGAAGTTAGAAAAAACGCATACGCACCGTATTCGAAATTTAGAGTTGGAGCAGCCATTCTTTTGGATAATGGGGAAATTGTTGTGGGATCCAATCAAGAAAATGCCGCATATCCATCAGGTCTGTGTGCAGAGCGTGTCGCTATTTTTCATGCAGGTGCCATTTATCCAGAAGCAACTATTTTGAAGATGGCAATTACAGCCGCTTCTGATAATAATAAAACAGACATTGCAGTTCCTCCGTGCGGATCTTGCAGGCAAGCTATAGCGGAATACGAAGTTCGACAAGAGGCTCCTATAGAAATTTATTTTATGGGAGAAATAGGAGCGATTCATAAATCAGCATCCTTAAAAAACCTACTCCCGTTTATGTTTGAAAAAAAATTACTTTAAAAATCACGCTATAAATTTTAGTTCTTAGTAGGAATGTCTTATTTTTGCATCCCGACCCCTTCGGGGCGCAAATTTGTGGTGAGGAAACTATTTTGCGTTACTAGGTCATAATTGATAATACAATAACACTTAAGCAAAAGAATTAATTCAGATGAAAGAAGTAACAAAAGAGGTTTATTTAAAGTGGTATGAAGACATGCTACTTTGGAGAAAGTTTGAAGACAAACTTGCAGCATTATACATTCAACAAAAAGTTAGAGGTTTTCTACATTTATATAACGGTCAAGAAGCGGTATTAGCAGGTGCTTTACACGCTATGGATTTGACAAAAGACAAAATGATTACGGCGTATAGAAATCACGTTCAGCCAATTGGTATGGGTGTAGATCCTAGACGAGTAATGGCTGAACTTTTAGGGAAAGCAACTGGAACATCCAAAGGAATGGGTGGGTCGATGCATATTTTCTCAAAAGAACACCGTTTTTATGGAGGACACGGTATTGTTGGAGGTCAAATTCCATTAGGGGCAGGTTTGGCATTTGGAGACAAATACAACGGTACAGGTGGTGTTACTATGACTTATTTTGGTGATGGTGCAGCACGTCAAGGTTCTTTGCATGAAGCTTTCAATATGGCTATGTTGTGGAAACTTCCTGTAGTTTTTATAGTTGAAAATAACGGGTATGCCATGGGAACTTCTGTAGAAAGAACTGCCAATCATACTGATATTTGGAAACTAGGTTTAGGGTATGAAATGCCTTGCGGGCCAGTTGACGGAATGAATCCTGTAAAAGTTGCCGAAGCAATGACTGAAGCAATAGACAGAGCAAGACGTGGTGACGGACCTACTTTTCTTGAAATGAAAACGTACCGTTACAGAGGACACTCTATGTCTGATGCGCAATTATACCGTTCTAAAGAAGAGGTTGAAGAATATAAAAAGATAGATCCAATCACTCAAGTTTTGGATGTGATTTTAGATCAAAAATTCGCTACCGAAGAAGAGATTGAAGCAATTGATCAAAGAGTAAAAGCACTAGTTGAAGAATGCGTTCAGTTTGCTGAGGAATCTCCTTACCCAGAAATTCAACAATTATACGACGTAGTGTACGACCAAGAAAACTATCCATTCACACCTCATAAACTATAAATATGGCTACAATTGTAACAATGCCTCGTTTGAGCGATACTATGACAGAAGGAACGGTAGCAGCTTGGCTTAAAAAAGTAGGAGATAAAATAAGCGAAGGGGATATCCTTGCTGAAATTGAAACCGACAAAGCAACAATGGAATTCGAATCCTTCAATGAAGGTACACTTTTATATATTGGAATACCAGAAGGAGAAACCGCACCGGTAGATTCTTTATTGGCAATTATTGGAAAAGAAGGAGAAGATGTTTCTGCTTTGATAGCTGGAGGTTCAGCTGCACCAGCTGCAGTAGAATCAACACCAGCTCCAACTGAGGTAAAAACAGTAGAAGCACCAGCTGCAACTACAGCTTTACCAAAAGGAGTAATCGTAGTGACAATGCCTCGTTTGAGCGATACTATGACCGAAGGGACAGTAGCTACTTGGTTGAAAAAAGTAGGTGATACTGTTGTTGAAGGGGATATTCTTGCTGAAATCGAAACTGATAAAGCAACAATGGAATTCGAATCTTTCAATGAAGGAACTTTATTGTTCATTGGAATTCAAGAAGGAAATACAGCTCCTGTAGACAGTCTTTTGGCTATCATAGGGCCTGCAGGAACAGACATTAGCGGAATCGCTGAAAATTATAAAGTGGGTGGAGCCACTCCAACAACTACTGAAGCAAAAGAAGAAGTTAAAGCAACTTCATCTGATAACGCAGCGGAAGTAGTAGAAATCGTAACCGACGGAAAAAGAATTCTGGCATCACCATTAGCTAAAAAAATAGCAAGTGATAAAGGAATTCAATTAGCACAAGTAAAAGGAACAGGTGAAAACGGTCGTATCGTGAAAAGCGATATCGAAAATTTCACTCCAATAACTGCTGCTGCTCCAAGTGCAACAGAGGCTAAAGCTCCGGAAACTGCAAAAACAGAAGCTCCAAAAGTATTCGTACCAGCAGGGGAAGTTTTCACAGAAGAAATTAAAAATTCGCAAATGCGTAAAATCATTGCGAAACGTTTGGCTGAATCATTGTTTACAGCACCTCATTACAACCTTGTGATAGAAGTAACAATGGACGATGCTATGCAATCAAGAGCAATCATCAATAGCGTTCCGGATACCAAAGTATCTTTCAACGATATGGTAATTAAAGCTTGTGCATTAGCATTGAAAAAACATCCGAAAATCAATTCTCAATGGAGAGAAGATGCTATTATCATCAACCACCATGTAAATGTGGGTGTAGCTGTAGCTGTTGAGGATGGATTGGTAGTTCCTGTATTGAAATTTACAGATGCTATGAGTTTATCTCAAATTGGTGCAAGTGTTAGAGATCTTGCCGGAAGAGCCAAAAATAAAAAATTATTACCTACCGAAATGGAAGGTAGTACTTTTACAGTTTCTAACCTTGGAATGTTTGGTATTACCGAATTTAACTCTATTATCAATCAACCCAACTCTGCTATTTTATCAGTAGGGGCTATTGTTGAAAAACCAGTAGTAAAAAATGGACAGATTGTGGTAGGAAACACTATGATGCTTTCGTTGGCATGTGATCACCGTACAATCGACGGTGCAACAGGAGCACAGTTTTTGCAAACTTTAAAACAATATATTGAAAATCCAGTGACTATGCTGGCGTAATAGATCTATTTTTATATTTTAAATCCCGTTTTGATACGTCAAAACGGGATTTTTTTATTTAATTTACGGTCTTAAAATTAGTACTTTATAAAATGAAAAAAATATACCTACTTACATTCTTTTTTGCCGCTTTGGCCTGTCAGAAGAAAGACAATTCCGAAAAGGATACATTCGTTAAAGACGAGCATTCCTATTCAAAACCAAATCTGGCTGTTGTAAAACATTTGGATCTTGATATTAAAGTTGATTTTGACACGCAATCCATTTCTGGAAAGGCATCTTGGCAAATTGACAATGTTAGTAAAGGCAACGAAATTATTTTCGATGAAAATACGCTAAACATTAGAAAGGTTACCCTTGGTGACGATGAAAAAGAAACTAAATTTGAACTCGGTGCAGAAGTTAAATTCCACGGAAAGCCACTTCATATTACGATTGAACCGAATACGACTAAAGTCAATATTTATTATAACACCACCAAAGATGCTATTGCATTGCAATGGTTGACACCACAACAAACGGCAGATAAGAAGAAGCCATTCCTTTTTTCTCAAGGAGAAAGTATTTGGTCACGTACTTGGATTCCGTGTCAGGATTCTCCGGGAATTCGATTTACCTATTCTGTAAAAGTTACGGTTCCTAAAGATTTAATGGCGGTAATGAGTGCTGTCAATCCACAACAAAAAAACGATACAGGAATTTATACTTTCAAGCAAGATAAAGCGATTCCGTCTTATTTAATGGCGATTGCCGTTGGCGATATTAAGTTTAAAGCTATTGATGAAAGGACAGGGGTTTATGCGGAACCTTCTTTGCTTGAAAAATCAGCTTGGGAATTTGCCGAATTGGGAAAGATGGTCGTTGCTGCAGAAAAACTTTTTGGCCCGTATCGTTGGGGAAGATATGATGTTCTGGTTCTTCCACCGAGCTTTCCTTATGGTGGTATGGAAAATCCAAACCTAACATTTCTTACCCCTGGAGTGATTGCGGGAGACCGTTCATTGACCAGTTTGTTGGCTCATGAATTGGGTCACAGTTGGAGTGGAAACTTGGTTACCAACGCCACTTGGGATGATATTTGGTTGAATGAAGGTTTTACCACTTATGTGGAACACCGCATCGGTGAAGTTGTTTTTGGGGAGAAAGAAGCCAAAATGCAAGGTGTTTTAAGCCGAAAAGATTTGAATGATAACATAGCAGAATTTGGAAATACAAATCCTGACACGCGACTTAAAGTAAATACTACAGGAAAAAACCCAGATGATGCCATAAACGAAATTCCATATGTGAAAGGATATGATTTTTTAAAGGTAATCGAACAGGCAGTCGGACGTGCTAAGTTTGATGTATTCATTAAAAATTATTTTGATGCCCATGCTTTTCAATCTATAACAACAGAAGATTTTGTGAGCTATTTGAACGAAAACCTCATAAAAAAAGACAAAGCTCTTGCTGATAAAATAAAAGTTGAGGACTGGATTTACAAGCCTGGAGTACCATCAAACATCACATCAGTCATTTCTGAGGATTTTAATGTGATTGATAGTATTCAGAAAAACTGGAGAAAAACGGGCGTTAAAGGATTGAATCAAAAAATAAAGTCCACCAATGAGAAACAGCATTTCATCGATTATCTTCCCGAAGATATTACGATAAAAGAAATGGCGGAGATTGATGCTGAATTTAATTTCACAAAAGGAGGGAACTTCGTGATCAAGCGCCAATGGTTTGTTCCGGCAATTCGTCATCACTACACTGTAGCATATCCAGCGATAGAGCAGTTTATGATTGCTACCAGCAGAACCGGATCGTTGGCGACACTTTATAAAGAAATGGTAAAAACACCCGAAGGAAAAATTTGGGCAAGGCAGATTTTTAATAAAGCAAAATCAGGTTATCATTTAACAACCGTTCAGGATATTGAAGGTTTGTTAAAATAAAAAAAAACTTCTCAAATAACGAATAACTTGGTTTTATAAATACAAATTCCGTCTAGTTTTTGAACTTGACGGATTTTTTTTTAAATCCGATTTTTTGCCTCAATCCAACGTGACATATATTTAGTGCTAGTTAAAGTGTGATGCTGAAGCAAAGAACCCATAAAGTTATCCAAGCGGTGTTGCTCTAAATTTGAAAGTAAAAAAATGATTTTGGAAGCAAAATCATTTTCAAACAACTCTTTAGAATACCGTTGATTGATGATTGCGATTCCATTTTGTTGAGCAACTTTCCAAAGTTTTTCATCTTGGTACAATAGAACAGCGGCTTTTGTAAATTCGTTTATATCATCAGTCACAAAGCCATTCCAAGGCAAATTTCCCTGCATAGATTCGGCGCCAATAGTTGTTGTTATGCTTGGTGTCCCGCATTGCATCGCTTCAATTAGTTTTCCTTTTATTCCCGCTCCAAAACGCAATGGAGCCAAAACTACTCGGGCATTTTGTACCACTTCATTGGCATCAATCGCTCGGCCTTTGATGTGAAAACCTTCTTTGGGCTGGTGCAATTGCATTACTTTTTGCGAAGGATAGGCTCCGTAAATATTTAAAACGGCTTCCGGTAATTGCTTTCTGAGTAAAGGCCAAATGGTTTCTTTTAGATACTGAACGGCATTCCAATTGGGTTCATGCAGAAAGTTGCCAATGAAAACAAAATTTTGCCTTTCCTGAAAGGATGGAAGTTTTTCAAAAGTTGCTACCGAAATGGGTTCTAATAAAAAAGGCAAATAATACAGCAGTTTTTCGTCTATTTTAAAAGTGGTTTTTAATAATTCCATTTCAAATTCAGAAATCATTAAAGACAAATCGCACCTCAAAATACTGGCGATTTCTCTTTTGGCTACATCTTCTTTTAAAGTGTCGGCTATGGTAAATTCGCGATGTGCTTTAAACGCTTTTTGTCGTGCCAATCGCAAACAATGCAAATCTTCGGTGTCTAATATTCGTAAAGCATTGGGGCAGTTTTCGGCAACACGCCATCCAAATTGTTCCTCCATCATAAACCGATCAAATAAAACTACAGCGGGATTCAACGCTGCAACAAAAACATCAAAACTAGAACAATTTAAAGTAATGGAAGTTTTGTCTACATTCAAGGAAGCTAAATTAACCATGTAATCGCTGTCCATAGCCGGACTGGCAAATGTAATTGCAAACCCTTGTTGTTGAAACTGAGCAATCAACTGCAGCATACGACCGCCGGCCGCCGAAGAATTGGGCTCAGGCCATACAAAACCAATTATTAAAAGCTTTTGAATTTGTTCCATAATAATTAAAGATAATGGTGCAAAATAATACAATTTAGATGGTTAAAGCATCATTTTAAATGGAAAATCAACAGGAAAAGACTAATTTTGCAGAACGAAAAATCACCTGTTATGCTTGGATTAAAATTAGTTACCGACCCACGTTGGGTAAATATTGTAGAAAGTAATATTGAAGAAATATTGACCGATCACGCTTGGTGTGAACAAAAAGCGGCTTCAAATGCCATAAGTTTGATTACTTATAATTCAGAGTTGGAAGAATTGGTAACGGAGTTATTGGTCATTGCGAAAGAAGAATTGGATCATCTGCAATTGGTTCACAATTTAATAAAAAGCAGAGGATTAACATTGGGCAGGGAACGCAAAGACCATTATGTTAATGAACTTTTCAAATTCATGAAAAAAGACGGTAGCCGAAAAGATGCCTTAGTCGATCGATTGTTGTTTTCGGCAATGATTGAAGCTAGAAGCTGCGAACGATTCAAAGTGTTGTCCGAAAATATAAAAGACCCAGAACTAGCTAAGTTTTATAGAGATCTTATGATTTCGGAAGCGGGGCATTATACCACTTTCCTCGGGTTTGCTCGAAAATATACAGACAATTTTGATGTTGATAAACGTTGGCAAGAATGGATCGAGTTTGAAACCTCGATTATTGTAAATTATGGTAAAAATGAAACCGTACATGGTTAATATTCCATATACAATAAGTAATATACAATCAAGTTTTTATTTTTAATTCATTCATACCAAACGCATAATGGCTTCAATCAATTATAAATCAATTGTTTTTAAGTTTTTAAAATATACAGGTGGAACGATTGTGGTTTTATTGGCACTGATGTTTATTACGCCTTTTGCTTTTTCGGATAAAATAGAAGAGCAAGTCAAAAAAACGGCTAATAAAAAATTAAATGGAGAGCTAAATTATTCGGAAGCCAAAGTTTCTTTTTTTACACATTTCCCATCGTTGACCTTGACTTTAAACGATTTTAAGCTCAACGGATCGACTCCTTTTCAAAATGAAAAATTAATTACTGCAGATGAGATTGCTTTTGGAATCAATTTAAGCAGCCTTGTTTTTGGGGAAGCTATTGATATCGACCAAATTTTCCTTTCCAATTCATTGATTAATATCAAAGTCAACAAAAAAGGGGAGGCCAATTATAATGTGTATATCGCGGAGAAGGTAACTGCTCCAAAAGAAGAAAAGTCAGAAACGGGATTAAAATTAGAAGAGATTGAAATTACTAACAGTAAAATCATTTATGATGATCAATCCACGAATATTCACATAGATGCGGTAGGTTTCAATTATTTAGGGAATGGGGATTTGAGTCAAGCAATATTTGCCTTGCATTCGAAAGCAAAAATCGAGAAACTGAATATCATTTATGAAAATGAACCTTACTTGATGAATAAAAAAGTAGATGGGGATTTGATTACCAAAATAAATACCAATTCGCTGTCTTTTGTTTTTGAGCAAAACGACCTTTTTATCAATACACTTTTAGTTGATTTTACGGGAAAATTTGATTTTTTAAAGGATGGTTATGATATCGATTTTAAAATAAAATCAAACAAAAGTAATTTATACGATCTCTTTACCGCTTTTCCTCCCAAATACATTACTTGGCTAAAAGACACGGAATTGAAAGGAAGTGTAGATTTGCTTTTTACTCTTAAAGGAAAATACATTGCTTCTCAAAACATAGCACCCGATTTGAATTTAGATTTCAAACTAAAAGACGGATTTGTAAATTATAAAAAAAGTGCCTTTCCAGTTTCTAATTTAAATATTGATATTTCCACGAAAGTCCCTTCATTAAATCCAGAGCTTTTAATGCTGGGCGCCAAAAACGTATCTTTAAATATCGAGAAAAATTACCTTAAGGCCAAATTGAAAATGAATGGAATGACCACTCCAGACATAGATATGGTTTTGAGTTCTCAAATCGATTTAGAGAAATTAAATCGCGCACTTGGAATTCCGAATTTAGAATTAAAAGGAATGCTGGTTAGTGATTTGAAAGCTAAGGGGAAATACGACCAAAAACAAAGACTTTTTCCAAATACGAACGGAACTTTGAATTTGAAAAACGGATTTATAAAAACGCAATATTATCCAAATGCAATAACCAATATCAATATTGTTTCGAACATTAACAATCAAAAAGGAACCTTTGACGGCCTTTCGGTGTTGTTGAAACCTGCTGGTTTTACTTTTGAAGGAGAGCCTTTCTGGGTAGAAGCTGATTTGAAGAATTTTGATGATTTAAATTATGATATTAAGGCCAAAGGAACGCTAAATGTCAGCAAAATATACAAAGTGTTTTCTCAAAAAGGATTGGATGTAGATGGTTCTATTAAGGCAGATTTGCAATTAAAAGGGATACAAAGCTATGCTGAAAAAGGAAACTACAGTAAATTACAAAACAAAGGAACTCTTGAGCTTAGGAATATAAAAGTGGCTACTGAGTACCTGCCTAAATCATTATTGATTAAAGAGGGGATCTTTAAATTCAATCAGGATAAAATGTCTTTCAACACCTTTTTGGCTTCCTATGGTCAGTCTGATTTTAAGCTGAACGGTTATTTGCAGAATGTATTCAATTTCATTGCTGATAAAAATGGGGTTTTAAAAGGGTCATTTACTTTGAATTCGAAATACATCAATGTTGATGAATTTATGTCGAGTACGAGTTCCACTCCTGTTGCAACTTCTACATCGAATAGTGCTCCAAAACCAGTAGCTCAAGAAACGGGAGTAATTTTAATTCCTTCCAATTTTGATCTGCAATTTTACGCAACGGCCCACAAAATTAATTATCAAGGACTTATTTTGCAAGACGGGAAAGGTGCCGTAAAAATGAAGAACGGAAGAATGCTGATGCAGAATACAGGATTCAATTTAATTGGTTGTAATGTCGCTATGAATGCTGCTTACCAAGGAATAACTCCTAAAAAAGCAGTTTTTGAATACAGTATTAAAGCCACAGATTTTGATATAAAAAGAGCCTACAAAGAAGTAAAAATGTTCCGGGAAATGGCTAGTGCTGCCGAAAATGCCGAGGGAATTATCTCTTTGGATTACAAAATAAAAGGAAGACTCAACCAGCAAATGCAACCGATTTATCCTTCTTTAATCGGTGGAGGTGTGCTGTCTATAAAAGATGTAAAAGTAAAAGGGATGAAAATGTTCAATGCCGTGAGTAAAACTACGGATCATGAAGCGCTTAAAAATCCTGAACTTTCTAAAGTAGATATTAAGACAACGGTAAAAAATAACATTATTACCATTGAGCGATTTAAATTTAAATTTGCTGGCTTCAGACCAAGGATAGAAGGAACGTCTAGCTTAGATGGAAAATTAAATCTAAAAATGAGATTGGGTTTACCTCCATTAGGAATTATTGGAATTCCGTTAACTGTTACAGGGAATAAAGATAATCCCAAAGTGAAAGTGGGTAGGCAAGGCAATGAAATCGAGGAAACTCAAGATACGGAGGACTAATGAATGCAAATTCATTATTGTAATTTTTACCTGAAATGTTTTTTTGTCATTTCGACGAAGGAGAAATTACACAGTCTGAATTTTTCATGTGTTATTCCTCCTTCGTCGGAAGAACATAATATAACTCTGAATACTCTAATTAATAATCTCGAAAATTAATTGAGAGGATTTTTATTTTTCATTTAGAAACAGCTGGTAGATTGTGGTAGATATAATCACCATGAATACCTGTGAATGCCAGTTTTAATTCATCAAAGAAAGCCTTGCTGTCGGCTTCTTTTGGCCATGCTGCTTTTGCTAATTCATCTTGTTTTTCATTCGATTTTTCTAGATCAGATAAAGAGTCAAAAAAGAAAGCCTCCATAAAGTCCCTGCTATCCGACCCCCAAGCGTGGCGATAAGGATAATAGGCTTTGATGTAAGGGTCTTTCAGGGTAACTTTCTCATTGTATTCTTTCATGCCTTTTCCCTTTCCGGTCATTGCCATTTGAGATCTGCGGATATAGACAACCATTGGTTCTTTTGTGGTGGCTTTGAATTCTTTTTCTCCTACAGAGGTAATGGAGGAGTAGATTTCATCAGAATGCATCGGAGAATAATAACTATTTTGTTTCTCTAAAAATGCAGTTCTGGTTTTTTCATCAGGCCATGCTTTTTTGATAAGGTCTTCTGTGATAGTACCTGATTTTTCAATGTCTTCCCAGGTTTTATAGACATTTACCATCAAAACTTCAGAGTTGTTTTCGGTATAATAATGAGTCAGAATTTCGTGGCCAATTATTAATTCGTTTTTACTCGTTACTTTGTCAAAGAACTCTTGTTCCGTTGTCTTCCAATCTTTACCGTCAGTATTCAAATTTCTGTGTAGGGTTGTAATGGTAATGTATACAGGTTTTGGGGGATCTTGAGCATGGATGTTCATGCCAGAAAAGAATGTTAAAATTAACAGTCCAAGCGAAAAAAGGTTTCTATTTTTCATAATAAATTAAAAATTAAATGATTAATTAACAAAAAACACGTATAAATTTAGTCAATTGTTAATCAAGTCGTTATGAATTTTTAATTTATTTTAAGAGAAAAATTAAGAATTGTTTAAAGCTCTTTATTTAAGGGTAATTCAGCTACTACAAAGGTACTTCCGCCAATATAGATAAAGTCATTTTTTGTAGAATTATTCTTAGCTGATTCGTAAGCGTCTGTTACTGAATAGTATGTGTTTCCGGTCAACGAAAATTGCAGTGCTTTTTCTTGTAACAAAGAAGCATCCAAACCTCGTGGAATATTAGGCTTGCAAAAGTAATACGTTGCATTTTTGGGAAATAGCGGTAGTACTTCTTCCAATTCTTTGTCATTGACAACTCCAAGCACAATATGCAAGTGGTCAAAAGTCTCTTTTTGTATTTGATTCAAAACAATTTCGAGACCGTTTTTGTTGTGTGCCGTATCGCAAATTACTTTTGGATTTTTGCCTAATTGTTGCCATCTGCCTAGTAATCCAGTGTTTTTTACCACATGAAGCAATCCCGATTTTATATTTTCGGCACTCACTTTAAAATTCGTTTGCTCGTTTAAAACTTTGAAAGTTTGGGTAACCGTCTTTTTATTATGCGTTTGATAATCGCCCAGTAAATCGGAAGGGTCTGTTTCTGAAATTAAATCGGAAGCGAAATAGATCTCCGCTTTATTTGTTGCGGCTGTTGCCAAAAATACAGGCAGAGTTTCAGGGGTATATTCGCCAATAATAACGGGAATTTTGGGTTTTATAATCCCAGCTTTTTCGGTTGCAATAGATTCTAAGGTGTTGCCCAGAAACTGAACGTGATCAATACCTATGTTTGTAATCACAGAAACCAAGGGGGTGATAATATTTGTGGCATCCAGCCTTCCGCCTAATCCTACTTCGATAATAGCGATATCTACTTTTTCTTTGGCAAAATAATCAAAGGCCAATCCAACAGACATTTCAAAGAAACTCATGTCGTTTTCTTCAAAAAATAATTTGTGCTGCTCGATGAATCCACAAACAAAAGCTTCGGATATTTCTACACCGTTAATCTTCATGCGTTCCCGAAAATCTTTTAAATGAGGAGATGTGTACAAACCGACTTTGTATCCCGCATCTTGCAGGACTGAAGCAAGCATGTGCGAGGTAGAACCTTTGCCATTAGTGCCGGCAACATGTATGCATTTTAACTTTTGTTGGGGATTATCAAGATGGTTTGCCAGTAAATTGACATTGGTCAAGTCTTTTTTATAAGCCGAAGCCCCTTGCAATTGATACATTGGAAGTTGATTAAACATCCAGTTTGTGGTTTCTTGATAGTTCATTATTTTTTGATAAAATAGTTGAGAATTGAAATAATTTCCGCTTTTTTTAGTTTAATATTACAGTGAAAAATACTTTCTACAAAATTGAAATATTTTTTAGAATTAATGATTATAAACCCAGAATAATATATGTTTAGTTTCATACAATTACAAGCTGATACTCTTGCCAATGCTGCATCTAATGTTGTTATCGAAAAAATAGCTCCCAATACCGAAATCTCCGTTTTAGGTTTTATTCTAAAAGGAGGATTTTTTTTAATCCCTATTGCAATTTTATTGTTTTATACTTTTTATGTAGTTATAGAGCGGTACTCATACATTCATAGAGTCTCCAAAATAGACCCACTTTTGATGCGAGATGTTCGAGATCACCTGAATGCTGGAAATTTCGATTTGGCTCGTTCCATAACCGAAAGAACCAATACGGCTTCCGGAAATGTGATTAAAGAAGGAATATTGTTAATCGGTCGTCCTATTGCCGAGATTGAATCGAATATGGATCGTGCTGCCGATATCGAAATTGCCGAAATGGAACAACATTTAGGACAATTGGGACTTATCGCAGGTATTGCTCCAACCTTAGGATTTATCGGAACTATTTCTGGGGTAATCAAGATTTTTTACAGCATCTCGGTAACCGAAAACATCAGTATTGGTAATATCTCGGGTGGTTTGTATGAAAAAATGATCAGTAGCGGTTCCGGTTTGATTGTTGGGATTATTGCCTACAGTGCTTATCACTTGCTGAACGGGAAGATTGATAATTATGCTTTGAAAGTGCAAAAGCAAATATTGGAATTCGTGAATATTATTCAAAAAGCATAAGCCATGTCTATCAAAAGAAAAAGAAGATTTCACGCCGAAGTGGCTACTTCGTCCTTGAGTGATATTATGTTTTTTTTGCTGCTGTTTTTCCTGATAATCTCCACTTTGGCCAATCCGAACGTGATTAAAATGACGTTGCCAAAGTCGAAAACCAATGAAAAAACCAATAAACAATACATCAGTCTATCTGTTACCGAAGACAAGAAATTCTATATCGACAAGCAGCTTGTTGCTTATGAAGAACTAGAAGCTACTTTGATGTCTAAAATAAACACTCAAAAAGACCAAACGGTAATTGTTCGAATTCCGTTCAATTTACAAGTGCAGGATTTGGTTGATGTGTTGCAAATAGGAGTGAAGAACAACTTAAAATTTGTCATCGCCACGAGTCCGAAATAAAATTCAAAATTTCGTTTTCAAAATCAGTTGGGCGTGACCACAATAAAATAAGGGGCTACTTTAGATTAATCTAGAGTTGCCCCTTATTTTATTGCGGTCGGGCTATCCACGCTACAAGGCAGCTAGTTTCTATCCCTCACGCAAAATCACACAAACAGAGTCATTGCGAGGAACGAAGCAAACTCACTAGCAGGGTCAACCAATCTAGGTAAATTATTGGAATGGATATACGGAGTGAGATTGCTTCGTTCCTCGCAAAGACATGCTAAGTCGTTTATGTGTTTCGATCCCTTTTTGGGAAAATTTCTTCGAAAAAACTAAACCCGTAAATTAGCCCCGATGGGAGTGGCATCTCCCGATTTAGAAAAACAAGGCTTTTTTGCCGTAGTTTTTGTTAATCGGGAATATAACATACAGCGGGACAAAACTTGATGAGAAACCGAGAAGTTGTGCTCCTAATTATTCTTTTAATTCAAATTGAAATTATAAACAATCTTGCCCACTTGTTTTTCGGGAGCGTCATTGCTGGCATCCCATTTGGTATTCATAGCGGCAATTCGGGCTTGATCGAGTAAACATCTTGCGGTGTTGGTTGTGCCTTTTATGCCCGCAACGGCGTTGATGGTGTTTCCGTTTCTATCTACAGAAACTTCTACGACCACTTTGCCAGATTCGTTGCAAGTATATTTTGGAGCGGGTTTAGAGAGCGCTTTTCTGTTGCCAAGCGAATAGCCTGAGCCGCCTCCGGTGCCTCCACCAGAGCCGCCACCACTACCTGGGCCATAACCGCTTCCGTTACCAATGCCGTTTCCGGTTCCATTGCCACCGCCTGTTCCGCCACCAGAACCACCAGTGCCGTAATAGCCAGTTGCGGCCAAACTTCCGTTGGATTTCCCTTTGTTGCCAGCAGTTTTGTCATCGCCGTCGCCGCCTTTGTTGGAGCCTTTCAGAATACTGGACAAAGCGTCATTGGTAGAATTGGAAACTTTAGGTTTAACGACTTCGGGTTTTGGGGTTTCTTTGACAACAACGTCCGTTTTTTTAGTTTTTTCTTTTTGCGGAATAACAACACTTTCTTCGGCAGCATTCTCTTGAGATAAAATGGCTTCGTCGGGAGTGCTTTTGGCAGGAGTTTGTTTGATTTGATTCTGAACATTCAAAACCTCGCTTTGCGTGTTTTTTCCGGATCCCAAATCGCTATCGCCAAAATTTAAGGTAACGCCTCCACCACCTCCGCCACCTCCAACTAATTCTTCCAGATTGGAAGGAGGCCAAAATCGGATGAAAAATAAGAGCAACAATAACGATGCGTAAATGAGTATGGATAGGACTAATGATTTCTTTTGATCGTTGGAAAGTGTAGAACTCATTGTAAAAATTGAATTAAAAAAGTGTACTTATAAAAACGTTGAAAAGTACTAAAAATTGTCAAGAATAAAAAATGACAGCTGTGTTAAACCCAGAACAGGGAATAAAAAAAACACGGGTCAAACAGTTTCAAAGCTGTTCAATCCGTGTTAATGTGTATTTAGAATAGTGTTGTTCTGCTATGTCAATTGTTTTAAGGCAATCTCAAATGCTGTAGCACTAATATTCTTTTTAGAATTGTTTAAGGCATGTGCTTTTACAATGGCTTTTTTGATGGTTTCTGAAGTGTCGTTAAAAATTGCTTCATCGGTCATTTGCACTTTCTTTTCCATGAAATAAGCAAAAACTCTAGCCATTCCACAATTAGAAATAAAGTCAGGAATCAAGCTTACTTTGCTGTCCACTTCTTCCATGATTGAACCAAAAAAGATTTCTTTATCAGCAAAAGGAACGTTGGCTCCACAAGAGATTACTTCAAGTCCATTGGCAATTAAGCTGTCAATTTGACTTTGAGCCACCAATCTTGAGGCTGCGCAAGGCGTAAATATTTCGGCACCAATAGTCCAGATTTTTTGATTGATTTCGTCAAAAGGAATCATGTTATCGGCTACTAATTTATTTCCGTCTTTGGCAAGGAATAATGCTTTTATTTCTTCAAAAGTAAAACCTTCTTCGTTGATTAATCCACCGTCTCTGTCGATAATACCAATTACTTTGGCTCCCATTTCGGCCAAATAAAAGGCAGCAGCGGATCCTACATTTCCAAAACCTTGAACAATGGCTTTCTTTCCTTTTACGGAGCCACCATAAATATCGTAGAAATGACGCACCGCTTCGGCAACACCATATCCGGTAATCATATCGGCAATAGTATATTTTCTAGTTACGTCTGGTGAGAATCTTGGATTTTCGATTACTTTAATTACACCTTGGCGTAATTGTCCAATTCTATTTATTTTATCAGCTTCGGTAGGTTTGAAGTGACCATTAAATACCCCTTCTTGAGGATGCCAAACGCCACATTCTTCGGTCATTGGTATCACTTCGTGAATTTCATCCACATTTAAATCACCACCAGTTCCGTAATAACTTTTTAATAAAGGAGAAACCGCTTTGTACCAACGTTGTAAAACGCCTTTCTTGCGAGGGTCATTTGGGTCAAAATTTATTCCAGATTTAGCACCACCAATTGCTGGTCCAGAAACCGAAAATTTCACTTCCATGGTTTTTGCCAATGACAAAACCTCATTCATATCCAATCCCTTTCTCATTCTAGTTCCACCACCCGCAGCACCACCACGAAGTGAGTTAATCACTGTCCAACCTTCGGCTTCGGTTTCAGAATCTTTCCAATTAAAAATGATTTCAGGAGCTTTGTTTTCGAATTTCTTTAATAAATCTTTCATATTGTTGTGATATGTTTTTTTTTGCCAAAGATATGAAAGGTTTTATGAGAAATATGTATTTGGTATTTTTTTTTTGCTTTTGCCTTTTAGCCATAAAAAAGTGCTTTTATATCATCGATAGATACAAAAGCACTTTTTAATGAGGGGCTTATTTTGGAACAATACTATAATCCCAATAAGCTATTTTTTAATTCTTCATCTACTGGATTGTCACCCAACCAAATGCCGAAAAATACTTTTTTGAATTCAAAACCTTCGACTTTTCCTTTAAGTTCGCCGTTTTTTACAACCCAAACAGAAGAACCAGTTGGATTATATGTTAATTCAAAAACATCTCCCCTAGTGATTTCTTCAGCCAAGTAGCTTTTTAGTAATTCAATTTTTGGTTCTAAAGCTTTAAAGCGATCACCAGCTGATTTTTCAAACCCTGTATGCATAGCTCTAGTTAATTTGCCAGACGAAACTAATGCAGAAGTGATTTCTATACGAATCGACATTTCGGTATTGTCATTAATGATTTCTTTAGGATTCTGAGAAAGTTGACTCAAATACAAGGCTTGAATGTATACATCTACCCACATTTTTGATCTAGATCCAGCACCGTTAAGCTGTAAAGTCTTGTTTTGGCATGTAATCGTTCTTGGGATAGTTACTCCTTCAAAAATGATTTGTTTTTGAGCATTTACCTCAGATAATAAGGCAGAAATAACAAGTGTTATCACTAATAATATTTTTTTCATAACTTGGGGGGGTTTATAAATTGTGCGCAAAAATAATGCTAATTCATCATAAATGTCGGATTTAAAACTACTATTTCATTAATACCGTAAAATTAGGGTGTTACCGTTGGCCGTTTGGTGTAAAAGGTAAGATTCTAGTAAATAAACACTTACATATGTAGTAGTAAAAGAGGTGTTAAATGTTTTTTTAAAATTACAGAGAATAAATAGCACCAGAACTATGGTCGTATTTTGCGCCGGTAACACTTTGGAGCACGTTGATTTCTCCTCGAAGTTTTAATACTCCGAGTAAAGCAAAGATTAAAGCTTCTTTGAATTCTAAAATTTTATTGGGAGGAATGATAATTTTCATTTCGGGTAAATGAAATTGAATACGTTCGATGAGGAAATCATTATATGCTCCACCACCAGTTGTCAAGAGACTGCCTTTTTTATTGGGTAAAGCCGATGCGATTTGTATCGCTACGTGCTCTGTAAAGGTGTGTAATTTGTCCTCAATGGTCATTGGGTAACGCTCTATTATAGGTAAAACAACTTCTTTTACAAACTCAAAACCCAAAGATTTTGGATGCTTTTTTTGATAAAAGTCTAATGCGTTTAATTCATTGAGTAATTCAATTGAGCATTTGCCAGTTCGTGAAATTTGGCCTTTGTCGTCATAATCGAAACCCAGTTGATTGGCATAAAAATTAAGTACCGTATTTACAGGAGAAATATCAAAAGCAATTCGATTGTTATTATCTTCAAACGAAACATTCGAAAAGCCTCCCAGATTCATGCAATAATCATATTCTGAAAATAAGATGCGGTCTCCAATAGGAACCAATGGAGCACCCTGACCTCCCAATTGTACATCTTGCACCCTGAAATCACAAATAACTGTTTGTTGAATCAATTTTGAAATTTCGGGTAAATTGCCAATTTGAAGGGTAAAACCATTTTGAGGTTGGTGTAAAATAGTATGTCCGTGCGAACAAACGGCATCTAGATTCTCTATTTTATACTTTTTGATAAAATCAGAAATAATAGAGGCAAGTAGTACTGTGTATTCTTTGTTTAAGTTTTGAAGTTTGCTATCGGAATAATCGACTGCAGTCTTTAATTCGTCAATCCATTTTTTGCTATAGCTAATGGTTTCGCTTTCAAGGATTTCAAAAGTCCAATTTTGATTGAGTACAGTAAATTTTATGTGGGACAAATCGACTCCATCAAGCGAAGTTCCAGACATCACTCCGATAACGTTATAGTTTTCTGATTTCATAAGATAAATTTACATTTCAAAATTAATAAATTCACAATAAAAAAGTATCTTTGACTGATTTTTTTAAATATAAACAGAATTAATTCTAAAAAAGCAAAACAATCATCAAGGAATAATCAGAAAATACATTCTAAAAGTAATTGCGATATTTTCTGTATTAAGATTATTTTTTTATTAAAAACACAAACATACTAATTAAAAACAAGGTTTATGGACTTTAATTTAACAGAAGAGCAATTAATGATTCAACAAGCAGCTAGAGATTTTGCTCAAACTGAATTGTTAGAAGGAGTAATTGAAAGAGATGAACACTCAAAATTTCCAACAGAGCAAGTCAAAAAAATGGCAGAGCTTGGGTTTTTAGGAATGATGGTTGACCCAAAATATGGTGGTTCTGGATTAGATAGTGTTTCATACGTTCTCGCTATTACCGAAATTGCCAAAGTTGATGCTTCGGCTGCAGTAATTATGTCTGTAAATAATTCTTTGGTTTGTGCCGGAATAGAGAAATATTGTAACGAAGAGCAAAAGATGAAATATTTAGTTCCACTTGCCAAAGGAGAGGTAATTGGAGCATTTTGTTTATCGGAGCCAGAAGCAGGATCAGATGCGACTTCACAGAAAACAACAGCTATTGATAAAGGGGATCATTATCTATTGAATGGAACCAAAAATTGGATTACCAATGGTTCATCGGCTTCAACCTATATTGTGATAGCTCAAACGGATGTAGAAAAAGGGCATAAAGGAATCAATGCTTTTATTATAGAAAAAGGATGGGCTGGTTTTGATATTGGACCAAAAGAAAAGAAAATGGGTATTCGTGGTTCTGACACGCATTCTTTGTTGTTTAATGATGTGAAAGTACCTAAAGAAAATAGAATTGGTGCTGATGGTTTTGGGTTTAATTTTGCTATGTCAGTATTAAATGGAGGACGTATCGGTATTGCTTCCCAAGCTTTAGGAATTGCAACAGGTGCTTATGAATTGGCTTTAAAATATTCGCAAGAGCGTAAAGCTTTTGGGAAAGAAATTTTCAAGCATCAAGCCATCGCTTTCAAATTGGCAGATATGGCCACTCAAATTTCTGCGGCAAGATTGTTATGCTTTAATGCTGCTTATCAAAAAGATGCTGGAATGGATATCTCGCAATCTGGAGCAATGGCCAAATTATTTGCTTCCCAAACGGCTATGGATACCACTATTGAGGCCGTACAAATTCACGGTGGAAATGGATATGTGGCCGAGTATCATGTGGAACGTATGATGCGTGATGCGAAAATCACCCAGATATATGAGGGAACTTCAGAAATTCAACGCATCGTAATTTCAAGAACGTTGATCGCATAATTAATTTTATTCTTTGAAATCAATACATAAAATCCAAACTTGAATTTTCGAGTTTGGATTTTTTATTTGAGTAGAATCATTTTTTTTAATACAGCTTTACTTAATTTTACATAAGCTAACACCAATTCCATGTACGACGAATTAAAATATTGGTACCTTAGAGATCATAAATTATTTTGGACATTAAGTATGTCACAAATCAAACAATTGTGCATCATCACGGGTTTTAAAAAAGCCAAAAAAGGAGATATTATCTATTTTTCTTCTTCCGATTTACCTCGAGTTTTTTTGCTCAAAAAAGGAAATATCAAGATTGTTGCTGTCGATGAAGAGGGGAATGAAACCATAAAAGACATTATTCAAAAAGGAGATTTGTTTGGCGAATTAAGTTTAGAAAGCGATACCGATTCCAATGAATATGCAAAAGCATTGACAGACGAAATAATTATTTGTAGTTTTTTACTATCTGATTTCGAAGAGTTATTACTCAAAAATCCAAGTTTAGCTTTGTCATATACCAAGTTTGTTGGCTTAAAAATGAAACGCATTAAAAACAGTTACTCCAATTTGATTTCCAAAGATGCCAAAACTAGACTGTATCAATTCCTCAAAGATTGGGCCGAAAAAGAAGGTAAAAGAACTGGAAATAGGGTTGTAATTGAAAATTACCTTACCCAAAATGATATGGCTCAAGTGATTTGTACTTCCAGACAAACAGCCACTCAATTACTGAATGAAATGGAAACCAAAGGATTGTTGCTCTACAGTCGTAAAGAAATCATTATTGAAGATATTACAAAATTGTAGTTTTTCCAGCTATTTTACTTGAGTTGTAAACTAGCTGACAAATTTATCTGAATTCTCAATGTAGTTTTGTGTCAACTTAAATGATAGAAACTATGAAAAAAATGATTTGTATTGCAATGCTTACTTTCGGATTTAATGTATTTGCACAAAGTGAAATACCTAAATTGCCAACAGAAGTTTGCCCGTTATTAATTAGCGAAAAAATTCCAGCAGCATCTTTAAAATCAGTTGACGGTTTAACCGTTGACTTAGCAAAAATGATAGCTTCCAAAAAAACGATTTTGGTTTTTTATCGTGGAGGTTGGTGTCCCTATTGTAATATGCATTTGGCAGCTTTAAATGATGCTGAAAAAGAATTATTGAGTTTAGGATATCAAATTATTGCAGTAAGTCCAGATTCTCCAAAAAGTTTAAAAGCAATTGATGATAAAGACAAAATTAATTACACCTTATTATCAGATAGTGATGGTGCATTGTCAAAAGCAGTTGGAATTGCTTTTCAAGCTCCAGAAAATTACAAACCAATTATTACTGAAGGTTCAGAAGGGGTGAATAAAACTTTTCTTCCAGTGCCTGCTGTTTTTATTTTAGACAAAGAAGGAATGATTCAGTTTGAATATATTAGCCCCGACTTTAAGCACAGGATTTCAAACGAACTTCTTGTAGCTGCAGCTAAATCTTTAAAATAATTTTCAGAAGAGAAAATTGTCCATCACCTTGCGTTTATTGTCCATTTTATAACCTTTAGAGCTGTCGCATCTTTGTACTGTCAATATCGACAATCAAATTTAAAGAAAAATAAAATGACAACATTCACAGTTCCAACAAGATCAGAAGTTTCAGAAAACAACCAAGTAATTTTTGACAACCTTCAAAAAGCATTAGGATTTGTTCCCAACTTATATGCCACTATTGCCTATTCAGTAAATGGATTAGAGCGTTTCTTAGCGCATCAAAATGCCAAAACGTCTTTGACTGGTAAAGAGAAAGAAGCCGTTAACTTAATTGTAAGCCAAGTAAACAACTGTGTTTATTGTCAAAGTGCTCACCTTGTTTTAGGAAAAATGAATGGTTTTACAGACGAGCAATTGTTAGACATCCGTAAAGGAAAAGCAACTGATGCAAAACTTAATGCTTTAGTACAATTGGCTGCAGAGATAACAAAAACAAGAGGATATGCTAATCCAGAATTGGTTGATGCATTTTTCAAAGAAGGATACAATAACGAAAATTTAGTAGACTTAATTCTCCAAGTAAGTGACAAAACAGCGATGAATTATTTACACAATTTAACCAAAGTTGAAGTTGATTTTCCATTAGCTCCAGCTTTGTAATTAATACCAGAAATATTTATAAAACAGTCCAATTTATCAGTTCGAGCGGAGTCGAGAACCTATGTTGCATCTCGACTTCGCTCGATGTGACAAAAATATGATTGGACTATATTGTGTAGGTATTTGGTATAAGGTCTGTTTTATAAAGAAAAACTTTGTAAAGGTTATTAAATAAATTCACACTACAAAAAGCTCCATAATTTATGAATTATGGGGCTTTTTGTATTTTGGATTGTTGCTCCAGTTGGCGCTCCAGCAATGGTTAATGGAGTATGCTTAAACTTGCGGTTAATGACTTTTATAGTTAATGAAGTTATAGTTTTCGGGTAAAAGCATTAAAATAACACTATTAAGGAAAATTGTCCATCAGCTGGCGTTCATTGTCCATTTTATAAACTTTAAAGGGGTCGCATCTTTGCAATGTCAATAACGACAATCAAATTTAAAGAAAAATAAAATGACAACATTTACAGTTCCAACAAGATCAGAAGTTTCAGAAAACAATCAAGTAATTTTTGACAACCTACAAAAAGCATTAGGATTTGTTCCCAACTTATATGCCACTATTGCCTATTCAAAAAATGGATTAGAGCGATTCTTAGCGTATCAAAATGCTAAAACGTCTTTGACTGGTAAAGAAAAAGAAGCCGTAAACTTAATTGTAAGCCAAGTAAACAATTGTGTGTATTGTCAAAGTGCTCACTTAGTATTAGGAAAAATGAATGGTTTTACAGACGAGCAATTGTTAGACATCCGTAAAGGAAAAGCAACTGATGCAAAACTTAATGCATTAGTACAATTGGCTGCAGAGATAACAAAAACAAGAGGATATGCTAATCCAGAATTGGTTGATGCATTTTTTAAAGAAGGATACAATAACGAAAATTTAGTAGACTTAATTCTTCAAGTAAGTGACAAAACAGCGATGAATTATTTACACAATTTAACCAAAGTTGAAGTTGATTTTCCACTAGCTCCAGCTTTGTAATAAGTAAAAGTAAATTTTTTAAGAAAAATAAATAAGATGAAAAATATAATTTATACAGCAATTTTTGGATTTCTGTTTACTATTCAAATTGCGAAGGGACAAAATAAAAATTCGACAACATATCATACCATTAAAATAAATGGCACTGAGATATTTTATAGAGAAGCTGGAAATAAAAATGCACCAACATTGGTACTTCTTCACGGATATCCTACTTCGTCCTTTCAGTATCGAAATCTAATCGACAATCTATCGGATAAATATCATTTAATTGCTCCAGATTATCCAGGGTATGGGCGAAGTGAACAACCAGCAATGGCTAATTTTGCTTACACTTTTGAGAACATTTCTACTATTATGGAAAAGTTAATAGATACTTTAGGAGTGCAAAAATACAGCTTGTATCTAATGGATTATGGTGCACCAATTGGCTTTCGAATAGCTGAAAAAAATCCAACTAAAATTGAATCTTTAATCATCCAAAACGGGAATGCCTATGATGAAGGTTTAGAGACTTTTTGGGAACCTTTCAAGAAATATTGGAAGAATGTTAATGACAAAGAAACCGAAAAAACATTAGCAGGTTTTCATAGTATGGATGGATTAAAATGGCAATATATGCACGGAGTTCATAATGCAACCTTAATAAGTAATGACAACTGGGAAATGGATATGCGTCATTTATCGCGTCCTGAGAACAATGCTATTCAGCTGGCTATGTTTTATGATTATCAAAGTAATGTAAAGCTTTATCCAAAATGGCAAGCTTATTTTAGAAAATATCAACCTAAAACATTAATTGTATGGGGTAAAAATGATTATATCTTTCCTGCAAGTGGAGCTGAAGCCTACAAAAAAGATTTAAAAAATATTGACTTTCATCTGTATGATACTGGACATTTTGCTCTAGAGAGTTACAGTGATGAAATGGCAATAGCCATAAGAAGTTTTTTAAACAATATAAACCATAAATAATAAACAAATGAAAAATTTAAAATTAGTAGTAGCGTTGTTCTTAGTAAGTTTTGGAGCATTTGCTCAAACAGAAAGTAAAGTCTATGCCGTAGTTACAAAGGCAGATTGGTGTCCAACTTGCAAGGAACATGGAACTCGTGTGATCACAGAAGTTTTACCACTTTACAAAGAGCCAGTAGTATCAATATTAGTTTACGATGTAACTGATAGTGAAACTAAAAAAGCTAGCAGTGTAGCTTTGGAAAGTTTAGGAATTGATAAAGAAATCACTAAAAGAAATGTTACAGGAGAGATTGCCTTTATCAATGCCAAAACAAAAAAAATCATCTCTCGAATCAGTGTAGCAAAATCAAATGAACAAATTAAGAAAGCATTTGATCAGGCTATCATCAAGAGTAAATTAAATTAATTAAAACACAAACAACTTTAAAAATTAACGAAAAATGGAAATAAAAATCAATTGGCAAAATGCCATCATAGCAGGATTATTAGGAACAGTAGCATTCGACATTGTAGGTTTTGCCTTTACGGGACAATGGTGGGATATCGCTGGAATTATTGGAGAAAAAACAGAATTAGGTTTGGCCTACGGCGTTTTGGGACATTACTCAAACGGTATTTTACTAGCCGTACTTTATGCAGGAATCGCACCTTCGTTGTGGGGGCCAAGTTGGGCACGTGCTTTAACATTTGTTACAGCAGAAACGATTGCTTTAGTTTGGTTATTTATGTTCCCTCTTTTAGGAGGCGGAATTGCAGGAACTAAAATTGCAGCAATAATTCCTTTTGTTTCAATGGTGAGACACTGGGCATATGCAATTCCATTAATTTATTTTCTGCCAAAACAAAATAAATAAAAAATTTTTAATTCATTTTGGAACAATCGTTCCAAAATGAATTATATTTGCATTTTAATCTTAAAAAGAGAAAGCAATGTCAAACAAATTAAAAGGGAAAATTGCTGTTATTACGGGTGGTAATAGCGGAATTGGATATGCAACTGCCAAAGAATTAGTTGCCGAAGGAGCTACAGTCGTAATAACTGGTAGAAATGAAGTAGCCGTAAAAAAGACAGCAGCAGAATTAAACGTAATCGGAATTGTATCAGATCAAAGTCATTTGGTAGCCATAGATCAGTTGGTAAAACAAGTAGAAAGTACGGTTGGTAAAGTAGATATTTTATTTATAAATGCTGGAATCGCTGCTTTTATTCCAATTGAATCGGTGACCGAGGATCATTTTGATTCTATTATGAATATTAATTTCAAAGGGGCTTTTTTTACTTTACAAAAGTTTATTCCCATTTTGAATGAAGGAGCGGCTGTAACTTTCTTATCTTCATTAAATGCAACTACTGGTATGGCCAATAGCTCCGTATATGCTGCTAGTAAAGCCTCATTAAACTCTTTGGTAAGAGCTGCATCAATTGAACTTGCTGATCGTCAAATACGTGTAAACTCGGTTAGTCCAGGTCCAATAAATACACCTATTTTTGGTAAATTGGGATTGGATGAAGAAAGTGTAAATGGATTGGCACAAACGATGCAAAATGCTATACCCTTGAAACGATTTGGTACAGTAGAACAAGTGGCCAAAATTGTAGCCTTTTTATCAAGTGACGATGCGGCTTACACTACAGGTTCAGATTACCCAATTGATGGTGGACTAGGAGTTAACGCTGTAGTATAAACCTATTTTTTTATCATTTATTGGAACAATCGTTCCTTAATTAATTTTGTCATCGTATCTTTGCGATGACAAAATTTTTATAATTATAAATACTATGGCACGGAATAAAGCATTTGATGAAATTGAAGTATTAGACAAAGCGGTGGAACTTTTTTGGACGAAAGGCTATAATACCACATCGGCTAATGATTTGGTTGATGGTTTAGGTTTAAGTAGGTCGAGTCTTTATGATACTTATGGAGATAAACGCTCTTTATTTATAAAGGCTTTAAAACGGTACAAGCATGAATTTGCGGATGCTGTTATTACAATGTTTCAAGAAACTGAGAATGTTAAAGAAACCATTTCAACAGTCTTGCAGTTAATTATTGACCAAGATTGTCATGCCGTAAATCCAAAAGGATGTTTTATAGTAAATACGGCTACTGAATTATCTGGAACCGACCCCGAAATTGCAACTATCATTGATTCCAACAGACAAGATTTTGAAAATGCCATAGAAAACGCTTTAAAACTGGGACAACAGAAAGGGCAAATTTCATCCAAACAAGATGCAAAAGCATTAGCAAGATATTTTATCAATACTTTTTTTGGATTACGAGTATCGATAAAGGCCAATAATAATCCAAAAATATTGAAAGACATTATGACGGTTAGTCTTTCTATCTTGGATTAAAAATTTAATTAATAGTGTACATGAATTTCATTCATTGGGAAAATTGTCCATCTCATTGCGTTGATACTCCATTTTAAATTAAAGGTTACTGTTGCAACTTTGTACTCAACAAAACAAAGAATTATGACAACTGAAAATAGTATTGCTTCAATAACAAATTTAGAGTATAAAGAATACCTTGATAAAGGAATTAATTATGCTGAATACAAAGAAAAAATGGCGGATGATTTGGCTTCTAATTCCGATGTAAAAATAAAAGAATACATTAGTTTGAACCAACATCGCATGCACCGTGTAGAAAAAACTTTTGCATTGTCGGATACCTTAACACAAGAAGTTCAACTCTTAAAAAAGAAAACCTATTGGTTGGTTTTAACCGAACATTGGTGTGGTGATGCATCACAAATTCTTCCAGCATTGCACAAAATTGAAAGTGTGAGTGAAGGAAAAATAGAAATGAAATTGGTCTATCGCGATCAAAATCTACCATTAATGGATCAGTATTTAACCAATAACGGTCGGTCAATTCCAAAATTAATCCAATTGGATTCTAAATATAATGTTACTGGAGTTTGGGGACCAAGACCTGCACTTGCTCAAAAGCTAGTTAAGGAGTTAAAGTCTAATCCAACAACGGCAGATACATACGCAAACCAGCTTCATTTATGGTATGCTAAAGACAAACAAAAATCATTAGAAATTGAAATTTCTGAACTTTTATTACAGTCCAATTTATTGTCTATAAACTCTTTATCATAATTTAAAAAATAAAATTATCATGGAACAAAAACATCCACTTCCGCCATTTACTATGGAAACTGCTTTGCAAAAAGTACAACTTGCCGAAGATGCTTGGAACAGCAAAGAACCAGAACGCATTGCTTTGGCTTATACCATCGACACCGAATGGCGCAACAGAACCGAATTCATCAATGGTCGTGAAGCCGTTAAAGAATTTCTAAAAGGCAAATGGGAAAAAGAACTCGACTACAAACTCAAAAAAGAATTATGGGGTTTTCGTGAAAACCGTATGGCAGTTCGTTTTGAGTACGAATACCACAATGCCGATGGACAATGGTTCCGAGCTTACGGGAACGAAAACTGGGAATTTGACGAAAATGGTTTGATGCGTAAACGTTTTGCCAGCATCAATGACTTACCAATTGACGAGAAAGATAGAAAATTTAAATAATTTCTAATGGCTAAAAATTTTGCAGAAATAGCTTTTACCGATGCTGTCAAAGAATTACAGGAAAAACACGGCAGTCGCAAAGGCTATGAACGAATGGAAAAATTCAATATCATTGACGGACTTTCCGAAAATGAAAAGCGTTTTATCGAAGATCGAGATAGTTTTTATTTAGCATCAATTGGCGTAAAAAACTTCCCTTATATTCAACATCGTGGTGGACCAAAAGGCTTTGTAAAAGTCATTGACAAGGACACCATTGGTTTTATAGATTTCACAGGAAACAAACAATACATCTCCGTTGGAAATGTTGCAACCAATAATAATGTCGCACTCATCATGATGGATTATCCAGCGAGAGCAAGACTGAAAATTTTTGCCAGAGCGGAAATTGTTGAATTGAAAGACAGTCCGGAATTACTTGATTCTTTTGATTTAGGCGAATATCAATACCGACCAGAACGCATAATGTTGTTTCATATAGAAGCCTACGATTGGAACTGTCCGCAACACATTACACCACGCTTTACGGTTGGTGAAATTGAAAAAGCACTAAAGCCACAGCTCGAAAAAATTACCCAATTGGAAAAGGAAAATCAATTGCTTAGACAAAAAATAAAAGACGCAGGTTTATAAATAATTATTTAAAAAAAGCGATCAATAAAGTCATGTTAAAAGAACTAAAAAGAGTAGTAGTAACCGGAATGGGAGCTATTACACCAATCGGAAATTCTGTAGATGAATTCTGGAAGAATAGTATTGCAGGTAAAAGCGGAGTTGATTTGATAACCAAATTTGACACGACGAATTTTAAAACCAAATTTGCAGCCGAAGTAAAAGGATTTAATGCAAGTGAATATTTCGAAAAAAACGAAGCCCGTAAATACGATTTGTTTACCCAATATGCTGTAGCTGCTTCCGAAGAAGCGATAATGAACGCCAACATCAACTTTGAACAAGTAAACAAAGACAAAATTGGTGTCATTTGGGGTTCCGGAAATGGAGGTATTCAAACTTTTCAAGATCAAGTAGAAGAATTTATAAAAGGCGGTAAAATACCTCGCTTCAACCCTTATTTTATTCCGAAAATTATAGCCGATATTCCAAGTGGAATTATATCAATAAGACACGGTTTTAGAGGGCTTAACTTCTCTACCATTTCAGCCTGTGCCTCATCAAACAATGCGATTATCGACGCATACAATTATATCCGATTAGGAAAAGCAGATATCATTATCACTGGAGGTTCTGAAGCTCCCATTAATGAAAGTGGCTTGGGTGGATTTAATGCCTCAAAAGCACTATCAACTAATAATGAAAATGCCAAAACTGCCTCAAGACCTTTTGATGTAACAAGAGATGGATTCGTTATGGGTGAAGGAGCTGGAGCATTGGTTTTAGAAAGTCTTGAATCAGCACAAAAACGAGGCGCGTTTATCTATGCCGAAATCGTTGGTGGCGGAATGGCGGCCGATGCCTATCATTTAACCGGAACGCATCCCGAAGGAGAAGGCGCCTATTTAGGAATGATTGATGCCTTAGAAGATGCCGATATTGATGCTTCAAAAATCAATTATGTCAACGCCCATGCAACATCCACGCATATGGGTGACGAAAGTGAATTGAAGGCGATGTATCGCGTTTTTGGAGAAAGAAACGACTTGAATATCAGTGGAACGAAATCTATGACTGGACATTTACTCGGCGCTGCTGGCGCTATCGAAGCAATTCTATCCATCAAAGCAATTCAAGAAAATACCATTCCGCCAACAATTAATACGACGGAAGTCGAGCCTGAATTTGTAAATAAACTAAATTTGACTTTAGGAAAAGCACAATATAAAGAAGTAAATTACGCTATGAGCAACACCTTTGGTTTTGGAGGTCATATTGCCACCACGATTTTTAAGAAATTTGCAGCTTAATTTGGGTGTTCCCCGCAGAAAAAGCGGGTCGGACTTTCCGCACTCGCTTTTTTGTTTCATTGCATTTCACAAAAAGAGCTCACCCGAGGCTATGCCGAACTGAGCAAAGCTAAACAATGCTACAATCCCTAACACAACCTCGATCTAAGAATCATGAATCCATACAAAATTGACATACTCGCTTTTGGAGCCCATCCCGATGATGTAGAATGCGCCGCAGCCGGAGTGCTAATTAAACACATTGGCATGGGAAAAACAGTTGCCATAATCGATTTAACAACCGGTGAAATGGGAAGTTATGGCACACCCCAAAGCAGAAAGTCAGAAGCAGCTACAGCTTCAAAAATATTAGGAATACAGCACAGAGAACAACTCAATTTACTCGACGGAAGTATCGAAAACAATGAGGAAAGTCGTTTGAAAGTAATTCAAATGATTCGTAAATACCAACCAGATATTGTATTGTGTAATGCCATTCATGACCGTCATCCTGATCACGCCAATGCCGCAAAATTAGTGGCAGATGCCTGTTTTCTATCGGGTTTAAAAATGAAAACAACATTTGACGATAACGAAGAACAAAAGGCGTGGAGACCAAAGGCAGTATATCATTACATTCAAGATTATTATATAGAACCCGATTTTGTAATTGATATTTCTTCAGAAATGGATACAAAGTTGAAAGCAATTCGAGCCTTTGAATCTCAATTTGTTACAGCAAATAGTAATGACGCCAATGGAATATCTGGGTTAATAGACCAAATAAAAAGCACCAACAGTATTTTTGGACGACCCATAAACGCAAAATTCGCAGAAGGTTTTACTGTTAACAGATATATTGGAGTCACTGACTTTTATAATCTCATTTAAATTAAATTTGTAATAAAATAATACTATGTTAGATCAATCTACATTCACTTTAGTCAATCCTCAAAATGGAAACCTTGCCTTTAAATTATCAATTTTTGAAGACAATTGCCAGTTTAAAGAAATTCAAAGAGTAAATTATTTTTCTTTAATCTGGATTAAAAAAGGAAACGGTAAAGTAAAAGTTGATTTTTCTGAATATGATTTTACAGAAAATCAATTATTAGCCTTTGCTCCTTATCAACCATTTATGCTAACCTCTGATGAAAAAATTGAGGGAATTGTGTTGAATTTTCACCCAGAGTTTTTCTGTATTCACAAACATCAAGCAGAGATTGCGTGCAATGGTATTTTATTCAATAATATTTATAAACCACCTTATGTTTCGGTTGATGAACATTCTCAAAATATTTTGGATATGGTAGTGGATCAAATGATTACCGAAATACAAAATACAGAGTTGGCACAATATGAATTACTGGTTTCCTATCTAAAAATATTTTTAATAACCGCTACGAGATTAAAAAACCAACAGCAACCTGAAGAAGAACAAATAGACAACAGCAACACGGCTCCTTTTATACTTCAAAATTTAAAGAATTATATTGAATCCAATTTCAAAACCAAACATTCTGCTAGCGATTATGCAGATTTGCTAAATATTACCCCAAAAGCTTTGGCGAAAATCACCAAAAATCATTTCAACAAAACCTTAACCGATTTAATATCGGAACGCATTATCATTGAAGCCAAAAGAGAATTGTATCTCACCAACAAAGCAGTAAAAGAAATTGCTTTTGAATTGGGTTATGATGACGAACATTATTTTAGTCGTTTCTTTAAAAATAACGCTGAGGTTTCGCCTCAGATGTATCGTGATACCGTTGGTTTTGCTAGAGGGATGAATTAATTCTAAAAAAAAACAGTAAAAGATAATTCATCATTCAGCCCGATTTTGTTGCCAAATACCGAAACTAAGTTATTGAAGGTGATTTTAGAGCCTATGTTGTTGCCGATGATTGTAAAGTCCAATTTAGTTTTAAGACACACTATTTCTTACACATAGCTAAATTTACTCAAATGTTGCTTTTTAGAGTCGGATTTCCAATATTAAATACAATCATTACATTATTATGTTTAGTAGTTATGATTTGATTTTAACACTATATACTGCACGGAAAACAATGTTAATGAACACTCAAGCAGCAAATAAAATTGATTAAATTTGTTATAAATACAATTCTATGACTAAGAATTACAAATACATAGGTCCTTTCAAGATTTTGATTTCTTTTCACAAACTAATAGAAGGATTAGAACAAATAGCCTTGTCAAATATTGACTACAGATCTAATTATGTAAAAGCTTTATTAAATCAAATCCAGGATAAGCCTGAATTTAGAGAAGGAATTGAGAATCTGGATAGTATTGAGAATAATCAAGAATTAATTAAGAATTTATTAGCAGACTTATTTCCCACGGTGCTTACTTCAAATGAAATTAAAGCAGCAACACTTCCTTTTTATGATATTACATTTAATTACTCTGAGCGCTTTAAAAAAATAGTGAACGATGTGGGTGTTTCATTTGATATGAGTATCAGGGACATGGATGAGCATCAGTTCTACGTTATGAATTGTACAATGATCTTGAATGCATACTACCATCAAAATGTTGATTTTGGAAAACCACTATTTTATGATATCCCAGATAGAGATGGTATTTTAAGGCATTATAGAATATTATATAATGCCGATTTTTTAGAAATACTTCCAACAGAAAATACTAAGTTTTTAATTCAATCTGAAATCGATGAATTAGTTGATAACTATGATAATTTAGAGTTGTGGAAAAGAGCTTTTCCAGAAGATTCTTGGATATTAAAAGGATTTGCAATTGTTTCATTAGTAGATGTTACCGTAGAAAGTGCTGTTTCTAACTTAAAATCGAATTTGTTAAAATCAGATGTCGAAAAATCAAAATCTAACGAAAGTTTCGAGTCTATTTTTAGATCGGTGTTCAAAATTCCAGATTTAAAAGTCGGGTTCACTTTCTATGATGAAGAGGAAGATGTATTTATGAAACCTTCGTTTAGCGATGAAAACTTAAAAAGTTTTATGCTTCTAAATGAAAAAGAAGCAGATTGTAAAAATGCACTTTGTGGTTGTTCGTATGATAGTCTTATGGAGAACAATAAACATTTTGTCATTCCCAATGTTAAAGAGTATGCTTTATTACGAGAAAGCCACCGTTTATCTAATCATTTGTTAAATCAAGGTTTCCAAAGTTTTTTATTAGCACCAGTGAGTAAGGATAATAAACTGTTAGGATTATTAGAATTAGCGTCGCCTACGGTTAGAGCATTAAATTCAGTTAATGCCAATAAATTAGAATTGATTTTACCATACCTGTCAGACACTGTTGAAAAAAGTATTAATGACATGATAAACCAAATAGAGGCAGTTATTCAAAAAGAATATACATCTATTCATTCCAGCGTGTATTGGAAATTTAAAAAAGAAGCTAAAAATTATTTTCACTCAAATAAAGCAATTGAAGAGTATAGTTTTAAAGAAATTGTTTTTAAAGAGGTATATCCTTTGTATGGTCAAATCGACATTAAAGGTTCTTCTGAGAATAGAATTAGTGCAATTATTATTGATTTAAAAGCGCAAATCAATCAAATTATTGAAATTATAAAGATTCTAAATTCAGATAAAAAAATTAGCGTCATTGAACAAAAGAAATTTGAATTAGAAAGTTTTTTAAAAGAATTAGAGCAACCATTTACGAACGATTTAGAACAAATCATACACCACTACATAGAAACAGAAATTCATACTTTTTTAAAGAATACGGCCTTCAATAAAAATACGAAAAGCCTAATAAGTGACTATTTTAACAAAATTGATCCAAAAACAGGAATGTTTGATCAAACCAGAAAAGATTTTGACGATACCATAATGCAAATTCCGGTGATATTGACCACCCAATTCCAATTTAAAGTGAGCACCTGATTCCAATTCAAAATGACCACCT
>NZ_QCZH01000023.1 GCF_003097655.1 Flavobacterium laiguense | reverse complement strand
AACAGAGTAGTTAAGCCCGCCTGCGCAGATGGTACTGCAGTTATGTGGGAGAGTATGTCGTCGCCTTTCTTTTGAAATCCTCATCAATTAATTGATGAGGATTTTTTTATAATTTTCCTAATTTTAGGAAAGTGATCGGTACCTTAGCTCAGATGGTAGAGCAATGGACTGAAAATCCATGTGTCCCTGGTTCGATCCCTGGAGGTACCACTATAATGCTCGGATGGTGAAATTGGTAGACACGCTGGACTTAAAATCCAGTGAACAGTAATGTTCGTGCGGGTTCAAGTCCCGCTCTGAGTACAATAAACTTCATTTAGCTAATGCTAAGTGGAGTTTTTTTGTTTATGGTTTTATGGAAAAATCGGGGATCAATGGGATCAGGGATCAAGTCTAAAACCTGTGGGGGAGCAAAAATTAAGCATAAATATTAGTTAGTCTAAAAAGGAAGAACTCCACGTTTCTGACACCTCTAAATTGAGATCTAAAAGCTTTTATTTTAGCATTGAAAGATTCAGCCGATGCATTTGTGCTTCTGTTATCAAAATAGTTTAATATTGTTTGGTAGTGATTTATTATAGATCTTGAGATTGTATTAAAGGATTTGAAGCCAGATTGATTTACTTTCTCATGCCATTTGGCTAACCTTGAAAGCCCAATAATTTTATCGGTTGTTTTCTCAAAGATATTTCTCAAATCCTGAGCTAAATCGTAGGCTTTTTGGATATCGGGATATAGTTCGAATAATAATGCAGCACGGCCTATTTGGTTTTGTGACCATTTAGATTTGTTTTTATATAGGAAATAACGGCTTCTGGCCGGCAATTACTTAAGGGTGTCTCCATTAGGTAGCACTTGGGATTCGAACTTTCTATTGTCTTTTTTAGCTTTTTCGATAGCATCATTTTCTTGATCTATTGCTTGCCAACGGTATTTTATTCTGATTTCTTGTAAAGCTTCTAGGGCTAATTTCTGAACATGGAAACGGTCGGTGACCTGTATAGCATTTGGAAAACATTTCTTGGCGATTAATCCCATATTTGCTGCCATTTCCAGTGTAATCTCTGTAACTTGATTACGCTGTTTGAGAGGGATTTTTTCAATAATAGATATTACAGCATCAGCTTTAGTTCCGGCAATCATGGCAACTATACTCCCTTTCTTTCCTTTGCCTGCTTTGTTGGTTAAAATTGTATAGAGTTCACATTAGAGAGCGAAGTTTCGTCTATTGACAAGCGTTTGCCTAGGTTTTTCGCAAAGAGAAGCCATTGTTTGGCGTGTGATAGTTGATCCCAGGTTTTGAAATCACTTAAGAAATCTTTGTATTGATATTGTAAATTTCTACCAGAAACTCCATAAAAAGAGGCAATGGCATTACAATCATTTGGCTTGGAATCTATTGATCTCTTTTAAAAAAGACGCAAACTCTTGTGTTACACGAGTTCCGTCTGCTACTAAATTCCAATCTCTAAAAACTACTTTTCCAGTATCCTCATTAAGCCAACTTCTTCGAGTGATATGAAGATATACTTGGTGTCCACGAATAGGAAAATCTTGTACGGTTATCTCATCAAAGAATCCTTTGGAACTTAATTTAGATTCCCGGTATTCTTTAGGAATCGAATTAATCTCTCTTAAGTACAAATGAAGCATCTCGTCTCCCTTTTTATAAGAAGTAAGTTCAAAGTAATTCACTATTATTTCTGGTAATAATAACTTAAGAAGGTCGATAAAAGAATCTTGCATTTGCATATAATTTGGAAATACAAATATCTAGATTTTAATATTTCCCCACAACTTTTAGACTTGATCCCTCAAGTTGGATCAATTACTTTTTCTTTACAACTCTATATATTCGTATTAAAAAACAACAAAAAAACAAATTATTTTTAACAAAAATACTTGACATAATTAACGGTATGCTTTTGTAAAGTTTTATAATTTTATAGTAGTAAGTTTCCATTCAAAATTCAACCCCAAATCACTTTTAAATAGCTATTTAGAAATTAATATATAAATCGCAATCAATTAAAAGGGGAAGAAAACGACATACCTTAATGAAATTTATTTTAATATTTAAATACACCAATTTAAAATTAATTTAATAACAAATATTATGAAATGCTTTATTATTACCTTGATGTTTTTAGGCTGTATCACTTTATCTTATTCTCAAGACAAAAAAATTAGTGATACCAATGATGGAGTTCTTAAGATGACAGAATTACCGGAAGTGGTGATTAAAAGTGCGGGGGAAGATTTTTCAAAGTATTTGCCCGATAATAACCCCGACATGGGAGTTGTAGGTCTTGAACAAAAATTCATTGCCTATGATCTTGGAAAAGACTATGAGGGAGCTGAATCTTATTTACTAACACTAGAAATGAAAAACGGCTCTTTGGCTGCAACTTATGATAGCAAAGGGAAATTAATGGGAGTTGTTGAAAACTATAAAAATGTCAAACTTCCAAGTGCAGTAATATACTCTGTTTGCAAAAAATATCCCGGATGGGCAATTATCAATGATAAATTTCTATATACTCAAGAAGATGGTGATATTATCAAGAAACAGTACCATATTCAAATTAAAAAAGATAATGAGACCCGTAAATTAGTGGTTCATCCCAATGGTGATATCATCAAAGAATCCTAATTTATTTATGCTCTTGTAATAATTTAATCAAAAAAAGAGGCTGTCCCAAAATGCAGGACAGCCTCTTTCTGTTTTAACATATCTTTGCTAATTTATAATAAACTTCATCACTTTTGCCTGATTTTCACTATTATAAATTCTTACAAGATACATTCCATTATTTAAATCACTAATGTTGTAATGATGATCTATTGTTTGATTTTCATTGAACGATTTAACCACTTGCCCGGTAATCGAAAAAATTTGAACTTTAGACGTATCTGTATTTAAAGTAAAATAAGTAGATGCGGGATTTGGATAAATATAAATATCATTTAAAACTTCAAAATCAGTGGTTCCTAACGTACTGGCTTTATTTCCGTATATTCTAAACTCCCCTGGTTGCAAAGTAATAGTAGCATTGGCATCTGTTACAGTATAAGGAGTATTATCCATTAAATTGTACCACGACCCTGTGCTTTGAAAACCTGTAGCTACATTTTTGGCCGTCACATCAAAATTGGCAATAATGAGAACATTTTTAAGTTCTGTATCCGCCAAAGCACTATTCGTAATTTTGATGTTTGGTGTTAGACTTGATACATTAGTCATAGTTGCAGTTCCTGAAAAAACGGCCTCGGTAGTTTTTAAACCAATCATTCTTGCCCAATCATAATAAATTTTATTTCGGGAATCATTTGCAAGCCAATTGTTGACCCATTGCGGTTGTGGTTTAGTGTCCAATTTACAATCTCCAGTAACGGTTGAGGACTCATCATTTACAGTACCATTATTACACGTATAAATAGAAGACTCCCATCCTAGTTCTCCAAAGTGCCATATCATTTTTGGCCCAGGAACCAATAATGAAACAGCTCCTATTGCTGACATTCTGGACAAAGCCACATTTAAAGTTTTTACATTGTGAGATGGATTGGAGGTATTTCCATACTGTAAATTCTTATACATCAAACGTTCTTCATCATGGCTTTCTGCATACCCCATCAATCTATTGGCGGCAAACCCACGGCTTTGACTCGTCATTCCCGAAATATTGGCGGTATAACCCATCGATAATTCATTGTAATTGGTGGTCATTTTTCCCCACATCATAATTCCTTTACTTATTGGGTCTGTAATTCTATAATCGGCCCATTTTTTTTCTTCGCTATTGGTTCCTAAATGTTCAAAAATGGTATAATGAGTAGGATCTAATGACCAAGAATAATCTGCATATTGTTTTAAAATGGTGACTCTGTCTGCTTGTTCCGCATTGGTACAATTATCTTGGCCTCCAGCTACATTCGAAGGGCAATTTTGTGTAAATCCTTTGGTTAAATCCCAACGGAAACCATCAATTTTGTATTCTTCAATCCATTGTTTAATGACTCTTTTAACATAGTTTTGAGTTCTAGGCAGTTGATGATTAAAATCTTCCCCTACATTATAACTGTGCATGGCGGTAGTATTGAAATAAGGATTTTCTGTAGTTGGCGAACCAAATCCATCTCCATCAGCATCATTCATCCACATACGAACCATTGGATTTCTTCCAAAAGCATGATTCAAGGCTACATCCAGAATCACGGCTATTCCGTTTTGATGACATAGGTCGATCAATTCTTTTAATTTAGTACCAGAACCATAAAATTTATCCAAAGCCATGTGAAATGAAGTATTGTAACCCCAACTTTCATTACCTTCAAACTCCATTACCGGCATTAACTCAATGGCATTGATTTTTAAATTTTTAAAATAATCGATACGGTCAATTACATTTTGATAACTTCTATTGGCATCAAAATCTCTAACCAAAAGTTCATAAACTACCAACTTATCTTTTTCTGGTTTAACAAAATTGGTTGTAGCCGTACTCCAAGAATATGGAGTTTGCCCCGTTTGCAAAACAGTTACTTCCTTATCTTGTCCTACAGGGTATGCTGGCATATTAGGATAATTGGCAGCAGGAATTGTTGGATCATCATAAGGCGACAACACTAAGGTCGAATATGGATCGGCAGTTTTTACAAGTGCTGGAGAATTGGCAATAGGTGTTGTTTCTCCAACCCAATATTGATAGGTATAATTTGTACCAGATGTTAATCCTGTCAATTCTAACCAAAATTTTGTAGAACCTACCGTTGCATCTTTTTTCATCGCATAAGTTGTACCTGGCTGCCAGTTATTAAAACTACCCGCTACATAAACAAAATCCTTTAGCGGAGCGTCAAGTACCAAAGTCGCTTTGGTTGCATCAGTTGGATTGTAATTAATTCCATCAATCATTCCAGCAGGAATAGTTTCAGAAATAATAGTCGGATTGATAACTACTGTAAATTTCTTGGTTATGGTGGTTGCTCCTTGAGTCACTGCCAATTCATAGTTTTGATTGTCTATAATATTGGTGTGGTTGAAAGAATAACTAGTGGCTCCCATACTCATATTGATTTCTGCTCCGTTCGATTTTAGATGATAATCCGCAGTACCATTGGTATTGGTTGCAGCAATAGAAAGACTTCCTCCCGATGCTAAAATAGTGGTGCTGTTTTGTGCTGGAGAAGTAAGTGATACTTGAAAAGATCCAACATTAAGAAAAAAATCACCACAAGAAGGCGCTAGCTTTAGTGTTTGAGAACCATCGGCGTTTCTAAAAACCAAGCCCATTTTGGTGGCTGTAGATTGTTGTGAGGCATTCAAGCCATAATAAGTACTTGGTGTAATAGTACTACTCCATGTGCCATTAGTGTTTTTTGTCATCAGTCCAACACCATCATCAGCACCCCAATTTCCTTTTGTCACTGACCATGGATTTGCATCAGTACCTATCCCCGAATGCATGTATACTTTTACAGGAGACGAACCCATCGAGTTGCATGTTGAAGATGCAAATGAAACGGTTATGGTGATTTGATCTGTAACATTAAATGTGGAAGGAGAAACGGTTACTTGCTGGGCAACACTCCCAAGGGATATTAAAAACAATAGTAAAAGTAATGTTTTTTTCATGATTTTAAATTAAGTCAGTTTTTAGTGTTTTTTATTTCTTTCTAAAGATAAGACTATAATAACAGTATAATTAATGCCTAGTAACAAACATTTTACGACAACGTTATAGTGTTAAAAACTTTATTTTTAAAGATGGCTTTTCGGATAGCTTATTCAAAAAAAAGGGACTGTCAGTTAAGACAGTCCCTTTTTATAAATTTAATTTTGATTATTACAATCCTGTTACAACACAAGTTCCATCAAAACCAACTTTTAATTTTGGCTTAGCTCCTGCAGCAACATTAAAGTTTGCTCCAGTACCACCATCACCAACGAATAGTTTATCACCTACGTTGAATGTCCATTCTTTACCAGTTCCGTTAATGTAAAGCCCCGTGTTTTGTGATCTGAATTTCATTTCTCCAGCTGTAATATCAGTTCCAGTATAAGACCATTCGTTAGCAGAAAAACTATAAGTCATAGCTGTCTGAGCACCCCAACCACCAGCGGTTGCAGCACCAATAACGCCCCATTGCATTTTTATCGCTTTACATTTCATGTTATCTAAATCAACTCTCACGTAATATAATCCATCACCATCTGCACCAGCAACTTTTAAATCAGAACTACCACCATCATTTTTCAAAGAGAATTCTTGACCTCCAGATATAGCTGCAACAGCACCGTCAGTTCCGTAATTTCCGTTATCCCAAGTTTTTCCGTCACCAGTAAACTTGAATCCATCTCCAGTCATAACTTGCATGTAACATTCGAAAACTTTAGTTGTACCGTCACCTATGTATTTTAATTCAATCCCTTTTGTATTATCCCAAGCATTTCCACCATAATGTGCCTGTGGTCCACCTACCATATATAAATGCGGTGTAACAACAACTATTTTCTCATAAGCGTTTACTTTGATAGTTTGAACTGCAGAAAAACTTGTAGCTTGAGAAACGGCAGCAATAGCCTTTACTCTTACATCAATGTCTACCAAAGTACCAAATTTAATTGGAGATTTACCGTTAGCCACTAATAAAGCGTTCAATCTATTTACTGATTCATTTAAATTACCAAAAGTAAAATCTTTAGATGTAGTAGAAACACTTTCAGCAAAAACATCTACCGCTTGAGAGAAATCGCTTCCTTTTGGAGCAATTTGCACATAATAAGCAACAGCTCCATCATATTCTAGTGTAGCAGCCGTCCATTTAAAAGTTCCTGCTTTTGTATCTTCGTTAGTACCTTCAATAGAAACAAAAGTAGCAGGAGCAGGAAGTGCTTCTAAAACAGCGGGAGCAGTGATTTTTTCTGTCCCGTATATATTGATACTTGGATCTTCATCTGAGCATGAAGCCATTGTTAATGCTAATAATCCGACTAATAAAAAAGTTAATTTTTTCATTTTATTTATGTGTTTAATTTATTAATATCCTGTGTTTTGTGGTAATAAGTTACTATTTGCAAGTATTGCAAATTCTGGTACTGGGAAAAGTTTACGATTAGGATCGGTATTGTTTTTCTCCCACCAAGTGTTTTGAAATTTACCAAAACGAATTAGATCTTGACGTCTGTGTCCTTCCCACATCATTTCTCTACCTCTTTCTGTTAAGATATCATCAAGAGTAAATCCATTTGAAACTGAAAGTCCAGCTCTAGTTCTAATTTGGTTTACCAAAGCATCTCCAGCACCAGCACCGCTTAATCTAACCTGTGCTTCTGCTTTCATCAATAGAATATCTGCATATCTGAAAATAGCAAAGTCATTGCTTAGATTTTCTTTAGCCCCAGGGGCAATCTCCCATTTGGCTACTCTTACTCCAGACATTTTTACCACTTCTTTACTATAAACGCTATTTGACATTTGAAGTGCCGGAATAAAAGGCGTAAAGATTAATGGGGAATCATTTGCAGCAGGATCCGTAATCACACCGCCAGTAGCAGTATATTGTTGCCCAGACAAAAGCATTTTCTTTCTTAAATCGTTACTTGCAAAAGTGTTATAGTGTGCTTCTAATGTAGCAAAACCATTCCAAGGCGAAGTACTCATTGCAAAAGTAAGCTGAGATAAATAATGCAAAGTTCTCATGTGAAGATTAAACCCTTTGAATGCATCTTGGTCGTAAGCAATCGTATAGATGTTTTCTTTTGAAGCTTCATTTTTAGTTTTAAAAGAATCTAATGGATTAGCTTCTAATTGATATCCAAGCGCCGTAACCTGATCGCAAGCTTGTGCAGCTTCAGCCCATTTAGCCGTTCCTGTATACACTTCAGCATTCAAGTATAACTTAGCCAATAAAGCATAAGCCGTACCCTTATTGATAATACTGTTATTTAATCCTGGTTTTGGAGTTGGTAAAAAAGGAAGACTCTCATTGATGTCTTTAACCAATTGAGCATAAACTTCCGCTCTTGGTGTTCTAGCAGGAAATTCATTAGCTCCTGTAAAAGTCAAAGGCATTGGAATCGCTCCAAAACAATCCATAGCGATGTAAAAATAATAGGCTCTAGACACTTTAGTTTGTGCCAAAACTACTTTTACAGCATCACTTGATGCAGCACCTGCTTCTAGTAATTCAATAGCTCTATTTGCTTTTGGTATATTCCCATAAACAAATCTCCATACGTTTGCTACTGCTTCTGTTGTAGGTGTCCATTCATGTTTACTTAATTGTCTCCATTTACCACCGTCATCCCAGTCAGCTCCTCTTGTAGGCGCAACTGCTTCATCTGATGTTAATTCTTGGACAAACCACCAACCACCATTGTCTAGCATATCTTTTGTTCCTGCAAAAACAGGTGTAGATACCCTAATGGCTTGCTCTGCATTTTCTGGATATTGGCTTCCTAAAAGGTAATCACTATTGGTTGTATCCAAATTGGAACAAGCAAAAGAGAGTAAGCTTAAGCCAACTATACTTATTTTACTTTTTAATTTCATGATAATAATATTAAAATATAATGTTTAAACCAACTGTAAATGTTCTCGTTTTTGGATAGATATTGAATTTATCTGTACCAAAATAAATTTCTTTGTTATCTTTTCCTCCAGAAAAATTAACCTCTGGATCGATACCTCCATAATTAGTTAACGTAAAAATGTTGTTTACAGATGTATAAAGTCTGATTTTAGATACGTTTTTTAGAAAAATAGGGCTTGGGAAATTATATCCTATATTCACGTTGTCTAATTTTACAAAACTACCATCTTCAATAAAATACGATAGAGATTGTGAAGGAGATTCTGTAACACCCGCTGTATCAAGAATTAATGCTTCATGATTCACATTTCTTGTTCCAATTTGTAGTGGGTTGCCAAAAACTTGATTCGTAGCATTGTAAATATCATTACCAACAACTGCTCTAAATGACATAGACATATCCCAGTTTTTATATTTTAAGTAATTACTCCAACCCATTTCAAAATCTGGCAAAGCCTCACCTATGATTTTCTTGTCATCTGTTGTAGCGTCGCTTAAATATTTAGTTTGACCGTTATTGTCTTTAATAAGCCATTTTCCGCTAGAGAAACCTGCATATTCATAACCATAGAAAGTACCTAACTCGTATCCCGCTTGCATTCTTTGAGTTGAAACCCCAATTAAACCAGGTCCAGTAATGAAGTTTACATCTAAATAGCTGTAGTTGTATTTGTCATTACCTAGCGCTAATACATTTTGTTTATTTTGAGTATAAACCAATGTAGTACTCCAAGTAAAATCTCCTCCATCGATTACTTTAGCATTCAAAGTAGCTTCGATTCCTTTGTTTTCCATTTCTCCACCATTAATAAATGTAGTATTTGAGAAATTAGTTTCGATAGGCACGTTGGTATTGGCAATTAACATGTCGCTAATTGTCTTTTTGTAATACTCAACAGACCCAGTAATTCTATCATTAAACAAACCGAAATCTAAACCAACATTTATTTCTGTGTTCTCATCCCATTTTAAATCTGGGTTACCGTTGTTTTTGTAAGTGAAGTTAGTGATTGGATTTCCAGCTGCATCAACAGTTACCTCAGGAGATACTTTTAAATCTTTTGCGTCTACTGGAATATTACTGTTTCCGGAAATACCCCAACTTGCTCTTAATTTTAAGTTGTTGATTGCACTAACGTTATTAGCAACAAAACCTTCTTTTGCAATGTTCCAAGCTACTTGTACTGAAGGAAAAACTCCCCATTGATTATTGTCTCCAAATACAGATGAACCATCTCTGCGGATAATACCCGCTACATAATATTTAGAGTTATAATCATACATTGCTCTTGCAAAATATCCAATATCCTTTCGAGAAGATTTGAATGAAGTATTGTCCCCTAATTGAAGGTTTTCAAAATTCACTAAATTGTCAGATCCAATTAGATTTGAAATAGGATTGTTACCTTGTGCTTTAAAACCATCATAACCAGTATCTCTATAAGAGTAACCCCCTAATACAGTAACATTGTGTACATCAGAGAATGTTTTTTTATAGGTAAGAGTAGTCTCAACCATAGATTGCTCTTTGTTGTTGTACTCTCTATTTCCATAACCATCATAAATAGAGGTTGGCAAATCTCCAGCAACATAAGTGTATTTGTAAGAAGGAGCGAAGTATGTTTTTTCCCAATCTTCTCTAATGTAACTAAGTCCAACTCTAGCATTCAAGCCTTTAACAATTTCTAAGTCAAAACCTAAATTACTATTGATGAATTTGGCATCTCTATCATTTTGAATGTTATTTAAAGGATGTAATGGATTAAAATAACTGTTAACCCCTCCTACTTCTAACAAGCTTCCACCTGCATTATATACAGGATCGGTAGGACGTCTTTGGTAAGCTTGAAAAAGCACTTGGTCTTTTCCGTCTTCACCATAATTAACAAATTTGTTTTTTTCAAGAGTTACAGACACACCCATGTCAACAGTCAATTTGTCATTGAATCCTTTTTGGGTAACATTGATTTTGGCTGTAGTTCTGTCTTTTTCAGAATTTTTGATAACACCTTCAAAAGAGGTATTAGTAACTGATGCTCTATACGTGCTTTTTTCAGTTCCTCCGCTAATTGCAAAATTGTAATTTTTTGTCAATCCAGTTTGTAGAATTTCGTCTTGCCAGTCTGTACTTCCTCCTAAATCAGAACTTGCAATTCCGTTTGCAACTGTATAGTCTCTATATTCTGAAGCCGACAATAAATCTAGTTTATTAGCTACATTATCAATAGCAAGGTAAGAGTTAAACTCTATAGTAGTTTTACCATCTTTTCCTTTTTTAGTAGTAATAAACACTACGCCATTTGCACCATCTGCTCCATAAATAGCTGTAGAAGCTGCATCTTTAAGGATGTCATAAGATACAATGTCTTCTGGTGCTATTGTAGTTGGGTCAACACCTCTTATTCCGTCAACTACGTATAATGGATTTCCACCAGCAGCAAAACCAGCAGCACCTCTAATTTTAACATTGAAACCTTGATTAGGGTCACCACCTTGTTTAGTAATAGTTACCCCAGCAGCTTTACCTTGTAATCCCTGTATTGGATCAATCAATGCTCCTTGCATTAATTTATCCGCAGAAACTTTAGACACAGCACCTGTAGCATCTTTTTTCTTAACACTACCGTAACCTACTTGAACTACAACTTCTTTTAATTGATTGGAGTCTTCTTCAAGCTTAATCGTTATGGCATTTTGAGATCCAACTGTGATTTTTTTTGTTCCGTACCCCATATAAGATATGTTTAACACATCTGTTGGTTTCACATTGGTCAATTGAAATTTCCCATCAAAATCCGTTGAAGTCCCTACGGCACTTCCTTCTATTTTTATATTTACTCCTGGGATAGGCTGCCCTGATACAATATCAAGAACCGTTCCTTCTACTTTGTTCTGTGCCACGGCACAAAGCGGAAGTAGGAGTACTAAAAATAACAACTTTCTATAAATTGTTTTCATACTTTTTGTTTAAATTAATTGTTTTTTGGTTAAGTTTTGTTTACGTTTTCTTTACTTCGAATCTCAAAATTAAGGATTAATTAACACCTCCGACATGACAAAAATTAGACTGAGCTACGAAAACGTGATAGTGTTGAAAACTTTACCTTTTATATTTATTTTTATGTAATTATTTACAATAAATGAAAAAATATTTTATCTTTATTACGAATAGAATAGAATGAATCAAGTAATACCACTATGAAGAGAAAAATCACACTAAAACAAATTGCAAAAGAACTAGACGTTTCAATATCAACCGTTTCAAAATCATTAAGAAACAGTCCCGAAATTGGAGAAGAGACTAGATTAAGAGTGCAGGCATTTGCAAATTTTTATCATTACAAACCCAACAATATAGCGTTAAGCCTTAAAAACAGAAGAACCAAAACAATAGGCATCATCATCCCCGAAATAGTTCACCATTTTTTCTCTACCGTAATTAATGGTATCGAACAAGTCGCCAATGAAAATGGATATAACGTAGTTATATGCCTGTCTGACGATTCATTTGACAAAGAAGTACTAAACATGGAACTTTTGGCTAATGGCAGTATCGATGGCTTTATTATGTCTCTATCTAAAGAAACGCAGTTTAAAGGCGATTTTCATCATATTATAGAAGTTATTAATCAAGGAATGCCGGTAGTCATGTTCGATCGGGTTGCCAATGAGGTAATTTGCGACAAAGTGATTATCGATGACAAACTAGCGGCCTATGAAGCTGTACAAAGTTTAATAGACAAAGGTCGAAAAAAAATAGCCCTGTTGACTACTGCAGATTATCTAAGCGTGGGCAAATTGAGAACGGATGGCTACATCAAAGCTTTACTGGACAACGAATTACCTTTTGATGACGATTTAATTATTAAGATTGAAGATGTCGATACCTGCGAAATCATAATTGCAAGACTACTGGAAGACAAAGCAATTGATGCCGTTTTTGCCGTAAATGAGCTTTTCGCCGTAACCTGTATTAAAACTGCAAACAAAATGGGTTTGAATGTCCCTAAAGACTTAGCGGTAATCGCTTTTACTGACGGAATAATATCGAAATATTCGACTCCAACCATAACAACAGTAAGTCAAAGTGGTATAAAAATGGGGAATCGTGCTGCGCAAATTATTATAGATCGATTAGAATCTGAAGAAGATGACGAAGAAGAAACTTATGTAACCGAAATAATTGAAACCTACCTTATAGAAAGAGAATCGACCAATTAATATCAAATGAAGGTTTGTTATAAAGTATTTAAGATTTTTGATTAACGATTTTTGATTTCAGATGTTAAAAACTACACCTAAACTACTGAGAGCAGACGATTTTAAATTACATACTGCAAAATCTTAAATACTTCTCCAGTTCGCTATCGCTCAGGTCAAAAATCTCTTAATGCTAATAACATTGCCCAATCTATAATTACAACAAGCTGAATAGTTACAATTATAAATCAAAACGGATAGACTGAATAAGTTATTCGTTTTTTTTATTTCCTTTTTTTTATCAAATCTGAAATATTTTGCAGACAAAAAAACATATTTTATTCATTACTACAACCTTGTAGTTGCAAAAATTGCTTTTTATTTATTTATTTTGAATTAAATACAAAAATAAATTTATACATTTACTCCACGTTTACAGCTTTTCTTTTACTTCGAAAAATAAGATAAGTTTTTTTTAAACGATAATTTAATCGTAAAATTTTAACATAATACGATGAAATCAAAAGATGAAAATTCATAAAGCAAAAGAGCGGTTTAATGAGTTTTTATAATGTTTAGTTGTTTATTGCTTAAAGGATTTCTTCCTTAATCAATAGAGCCTTCAGCTATTCTTCCTATCAATATTAAAATTTATTTTACAGCGTTTAGAATTCAAAAACTGAATCGCATGTTTGGATTCAAAAACAGAAACATAGTCTTTTTTAGATGCTAAAAAAACGATTCTGTCTATTAGAAACATGTAAAATTTCAATTATTTGTTTTTAAGGATTTAAAACTGTTTTTATTTAAAATAATAAAATTCTCTTGTTGCATAAGAATTCTTTATTTTTTTGAAAATCAATTTCGATTGATAAAATCAGAAGCTAGTTGATAGGCATTGCGTTTATCCAATACAAACACATAAAATAATTAATAATGGAAAAACCGAAATTAAGTTTTTGGCAAATTTGGAATTTAAGTTTTGGATTCTTAGGAGTTCAAATCGGATATTCTTTGCAAAATGGAAATACAAGCAGAATTCTGGAAGCTTTGGGAGCCGATATTCACAGCATTGGTTATTTTTGGCTTGCGGCACCTTTGGCAGGATTGGTTGTACAACCTATTATAGGTCTATCGAGTGATAAAACCTGGACGAAATTAGGACGTCGTATTCCATTTATATTTTTTGGTGCGATTGTATCTGCATTAGCCATGTTTTTCATGCCAAACGCAGAATACTTTGCTTATCTGTTACCCCCCCTGCTTTTTGGTGCAATAATGCTATTATTAATGGATACATCCTTTAATGTTACCATGCAACCCTTTAGAGCTCTTGTGGGAGACATGGTCAATGACGAACAACGCAATTTGGGGTATTCCCTTCAAAGTGCATTAATCAATTTTGGAGCTGTTTTCGGTTCATTATTACCATGGATTTTAGTGAAAATTGGAATGTCTAATGTCCCTGCAGCCGGAGAAAAAGTCGCCGAATCTGTAATTTGGTCTTTTTACATTGGTGGCGGAATATTATTGGCAAGTGTACTTTGGACTGTTCTTAAAACCAAAGAATATGCACCAAAAGAGCATGCTGAATATAATAAAATCGACCTTGATGCTCCAGACAAAAAGGAAAAAACAAGCATTTTTAAACTAATTGGAAATGCCCCAACAATATTTTGGCAATTAGGAATTGTTCAGTTTTTCTCTTGGTTTGCTTTGTTCTTGATGTGGGTTTACACCACTAGAGCAATCGCCAATCAAGTTTGGGGTCCCGCTGCTTTAGATGCAAAATCAATAGGATTTAACGAAGCTGGAGATTGGACTGGAGTACTATTTGCTTTCTATAGCGGAGTAGCAGCCTTGTTCTCTTTATTGATCCCTTCTATTGCAAAAGCAATTGGAAGAAAAAAAACCTACAGTTTCTCTCTTGTATTGGGAGGCTTAGGTTTGATTTCTATGTTCATCGTAGAAGATAAAAACATGTTGTTGCTGTCGATATCAGGTGTTGGTCTTGCTTGGGCGGCTATTTTGGCTATGCCTTATGCCATGCTATCTGGATCATTGCCAGCCGATAAAATGGGGGTTTACATGGGATTATTTAACGCAACGATAACAATACCACAAATTGCCGCTGGACTTTTAGGTAGTACTTTGATCATGCTTTTTGGAGGAAATCCTATGGCAATTATTGTAATTGCGGGTGTGTCGATGTTAATAGCAGGTTCGGCAGTGTTTTTTGTAAAAGAAACCCACATCAAAAAATAATTTTCTTCCTAAGAAATAAAAAGTGTCCCGATAATTATCGGGATGACAACCAAAATTTAAATATTTTCTGGAAGAAAATACGACTACAAATAAATAATATAAGTAGAATTAAAATGAAAAAGAGTAAAGGATTTATTTTCGATTTAGACGGTGTGATTGTAGATACTGCAAAATATCATTTTTTAGCCTGGAAAAAAATTGCCAATGCGTTAGAAATTGATTTCACATTAGAGCATAATGAATTATTGAAGGGAGTGAGCCGTGTTCGTTCTTTAGATATTATTCTTGAATTAGGAAAAGTTGAAATTTCTCAAGAAGACAAAAACAAATGGTTAATTCAAAAAAATGAAGATTACCTCTCGTATTTAGTCGATATGAATGAAAGTGAAATTCTTCCGGGTGTTATGGATACATTACGCTTTTTGAAGAAAAACAACCAACTCATAGCTTTAGGATCGGCCAGTAAAAACGCCAGACCTATACTAGAGAAAACAGGAACTTTAGAATATTTTGATGCTATTGTAGACGGCAATGATGTTGTCAATGCAAAACCAGATCCAGAAGTGTTTTTACACGCTGCACGATTGTTGAATGTTGCCAATGAAGATTCAATTGTTTTTGAAGATTCGGTAGCAGGAGTTCAAGCTGCAAACACGGCAAATATGGTCAGTGTTGGTATTGGAGAAGAAACAACCTTACATGAGGCACAATACATTTTTAAAGATTTCACAACCATTGACTCTAATTTTCTGGAGTCTCTTATAAATAGATAATAAATTAACAAAAAGATAAGGTTAAAGAGGAATGAAGCAAAAAGGCTTTTTATCCATGATCTTCAAACCTTTCGCCTTAAACTTAAATAGACAATGAATCAAGATTATATAAAACCAGACAATTGGTCTATCATCGAAGAAGGATTTGATAGAGAAAGTGTAAAATCATCCGAAAGCCTTTTTAGCATTGGGAATGGTGCTATGGGTCAAAGAGCCAATTTTGAAGAAAATTATACGGGTGAAACTTTTCAAGGAAGCTATATCGCCGGAATTTACTATCCAGACAAAACCAAAGTAGGTTGGTGGAAAAATGGATATCCAGAATATTTTGCCAAGGTATTGAATGCTCCAAATTGGATTGGAATCAACATCGAAATTAACGGGGAAGATTTAGATTTGAATACCTGTACGGAAGTTAAAAATTTCCGTCGTGAGTTGAATATGAAAGAAGGTTGGTATAACCGTTCCTTTATTGCCACTTTGCAAAACGGAACTGAAATTTCAGCCAATATTCGTCGTTTTCTATCTGTAAATTTAGATGAAGTTGGTGTTATTAATTATGAAATCACGCCTTTAAACAAAGACGCAAAAATAATTTACAAACCCTATATTGATGCCGGTGTAACCAATGAAGATGCCAACTGGGATGAAAAATTCTGGAAGCCTCTTAATGTTAAAAAATACAGAAACGAAGCTTTTGTAACGGCCCAAACTTTCAAAACGCATTTCAAGGTAACGACCTTCATGCAAAACACGATTTGGACGAATGGCGAAAAACAAAACCTTTCTCCAACGTCTGTTGATACGAGTACCGATAAAATTCTATTTTATTACGATGTCATTGTTGCCAAAGGCGAAAAAACGGGTATTCAAAAAATAGGTGGTTATACCGTTTCATTAAACCATGAGGACACTATAGCTGCAGCCGAAAATGTTATCCAGACCGCTTTAGCAAAAGGATATGATCAATTGTTACAAGACCAAATCGATGCTTGGGCAAAAATTTGGGAAATGTCAGACATCACTATTGACGGAGATGTAAAAGCACAACAAGGAATTCGTTTTAATATTTTCCAGTTAAACCAAACCTATTTAGGAAAAGATTCCCGTCTCAATATTGGACCAAAAGGATTTACTGGAGAGAAATACGGAGGATCTACTTATTGGGATACCGAGGCTTATTGTATTCCGTTTTATATGGCTACAAAAGACCAGCAAGTAGCCCGTAATTTATTGACGTATCGCTACAATCAATTGGATAAAGCAATAGAAAATGCCGAGAAAAACTTAGGTTTTAAAAACGGAGCGGCTTTATACCCAATGGTTACCATGAATGGAGAGGAATGTCATAACGAATGGGAAATCACTCACGAAGAAATTCATCGAAATGGCGCCATTGCTTTTGCCATTTTTAACTATTATCGTTTTACGGGAGATTACAGTTACATTCCAGAAAAAGGGCTAGAAGTATTAATTGGGATTGCCCGTTTTTGGCACCAAAGAGCTTCTTTCTCCAAAAACAAAAATCAATATATGATTTTAGGAGTAACTGGACCTAACGAATACGAAAACAATATCAACAATAATTTCTACACCAATTATATAGCCAAATGGTGTATTGATTATGCTTACGAACAAATTCAAAAAGTTTCATTAGAATACCCATCAGACCATAAACGCATTATGGAAAAGGTAAAACTATCTGAAACTGAATTGCAGGAATGGAATGAAGTAGCCGGTAATATGTATTTCCCAAAATCGGAAGAAATGGGCATTTACTTGCAACAAGATGGATTTTTGGACAAAGATTTAGTTCCTGTAAAAGACCTAGACCGTGCTCAAAGACCAATCAACCAAAAATGGTCTTGGGATCGTGTATTGCGTTCGCCTTATATCAAGCAAGCTGACGTATTGCAGTGTTTCTATTTCTTTGAAGATCATTTTTCTAAAGAAGAATTGGAACGCAATTTTGATTTTTACGAATCGTTTACCGTGCATGAAAGTTCGCTTTCCCCTTGTGTGCATTCAATCCAAGCGGCCAAATTGGACAAAATGGATATGGCCTATGCTTTCTATTTGAGAACGTCTCGTTTGGATCTTGATGATTATAACAAAGAAGTAGAAGAAGGTTGTCATATCACATCAATGGCCGGAACTTGGATGAGTATTGTTGAAGGATTTGGTGGAATGAGAGTCAAAGGTGACACGCTTCATTTCTCTCCAAAAATCCCAAAAGAATGGGAAGGATACTCTTTTAAAATTAATTTCAGAAATCAAATTTTGAAAATTGCAATCAATCATAAAGAAACCATACTTACTCTCGAAGGTTCGAAAGAACTTACCGTTTTCGTAAATGAAACTGCTATTTTGGTGAAACCAAATAGTTTGGTTATGGTATAAAATTTAATAAAAAAAGAACCATTAAGGCATTAAGATTCATTAAGACAAAACTTAATTTTCTTAATGTCTTAATGGTTTAAAAAAAATACGGTTTAGACTTTAAAAACATCTTTAATTGTTTAAAACATGAAAAAAACAATCTTTCTTTTCTTTTTTATCACTACTCCCCTTTTTGCACAAATAGATAGAGTTGAACCTCCTTTCTGGTATGTAGGAATGCACAATCCAGAATTGCAAATTATGTTTTATGGTAAAAACATTGCGCAAAATGAAGTAACAGTATCCAATAATATTGTTATAAAAGAAGTCAAAAAAACAGAAAATACAAATTACCTTTTCGTTACTATTGACACTAAAAATACAACGGCACAAGATTTTATTTTTTCATTTTCGAAAGACAAAAAAGCCGTATTCACAAAAAAATATGCTTTAAAGCAAAGAAGAGAAAATTCGGCTTCCAGAAAAAGTTATGATGCATCCGATTTGATTTATCTGGTGATGTCCGATCGTTTCGCCAATGGTAACCCTAAAAATGACAGCGATAAATCGGTCTTTGAAAAAGGAAATAGATCACTCCCCGGAGGAAGGCATGGTGGTGATATTGCAGGCATGATTCAACATTTAGATTATATAAAAGAATTGGGCGCAACGGCACTTTGGCCAACACCGCTTTGCGAAGACAATGACAAAACTTATTCGTACCATACCTACGGGCAATCTGATGTTTATAAAATTGATCCGCGATTTGGAACCAATGAAGAATATATTAAACTTTCGACAGAATTACACAAACGCGACATGAAACTCATCATGGATTATGTAACCAACCATTGGGGAGCCCAACACTGGATGATAAAGGATTTACCAACATACGAATGGTTGCATCAATTTCTGGGTTATGCTCAAACCAATTACAGAATGACAACCCAGTTTGATCCCAATGCGTCTCAAATTGATGCCAAAATGTGTATGGACGGTTGGTTTGTAAAATCAATGCCCGATTTGAATCAATCCAATCCATTGGTGAATACTTATTTGAAACAAAACGCCATTTGGTGGATTGAATATGCCGATTTGGATGGTTTTCGTGTAGACACCTATTCCTATTGCGACAAAAAAGGAATTGCCGAATGGACCAAAGCAATAACCGATGAATATCCCAATTTTAATATTGTAGGTGAAGTTTGGATGCACGATCAGGCACAAATGGCGTATTGGCAAAAAGACAGTAAAATTGCGGCTATAGAAAATTACAATTCGTATTTGCCATCTGTTATGGATTTTACATTAATGGAAACTTTAGCAAAAGTATTTAATGAAGATACTAATACTTGGAATGCAGGAATGGTAGATGTTTACGAGAATTTCACCAATGACTTTTTATATCCCAATATCAATAGCATCATGACTTTTGTGGAGAATCATGATACGAATCGTTTCAATGAAATTTACAAAAATGATTTTTCTAAATATAAAATGGCAATGACTTTGTTGGCAACTGTTCGCGGAATTCCACAAATCTATTATGGATCCGAAATTGGAATGTCTGGTAATAAAGACAAAGATGGCGATGCTGCCATTCGTCAAGATTTTCTAGGAGGTTGGGTTGGTGACAGCAATAATGCTTTTGCAAAAGCCGGAAGAACTGCTGAGCAACAACAGTTTTTTGATTTTTCTGCAAAATTATTCAATTGGAGAAAATCGAATGACGCCGTTCATTTTGGAAAAATGAAACATTACGTTCCAGAGAACAACGTTTATGTGTATTTTAGATATACCGATTCAAAATCGGTTATGGTGGTAATCAATAACAATAAAGAATCTAAAACTTTTCCATCCAGTCGTTTTCAGGAAAGTATTTTAAATTATAAAACAGGAAACGATGTGTTAACTGGAAAATCAATTGATTTAAAAAGCGATATCACTATCGATGGAAAATCAGTTTTAATTTTAGAATTGAAATAAAGATTTAAACCATATAAGTCATATAAGAACATGCATTGAGCGAGATTCTAGAAATGAAATAAAAGCTTAAATCTAGTTAAAACAAGCAGCCTTAAATGAACTTACATTACTTATATGGTTCAGAAAAATACAAAACAGTTATGAAAAAAATAATTCTATTTCTTTTAATTTCAAGTTTTTCTTTTGCACAAAATGCAAACAGAAAATTCGAAAGTTATAAAGTAGTCAAAAACACATTGGAAATAAAAACATCTGATGGAGTTTATTATATCAAGCCCTATTCGGATAAAATAGTAGAAACCACTTATTTGCCAATTGGAGAAAATTTGAATTCCAATTCACATGCCGTTGTTTTAACTCCTGAAAAAGTAGCTTTTAAAATAAAGCAAAGCCAAAACGAGCTAGTGTTTTCCTCTAATGGAATTAAGGTTTCTGTTGTAAAAAGCCCATTCAAAATTAGCTATTTGTACAAAAACAAACCGTTGATTTCTGAAAAAAATGGATATGTAAAAAGAGAGAATGCTGCCATTAGTAAAGAACAACCGAAAGAAACTTTGGAGTTTAATTTGGATGCTTCCGAAGCGCTTTATGGTGCTGGAGCTCGTGCTTTGGGTATGAATCGCCGTGGAAATCGTTTGGAGTTATACAACCAAGCCGATTATGGATACGGAAATCATTCGAAAAAAATGAACTTCTCTATTCCATTGGTGATGTCTTCCAAAATTTATGCCGTTCATTTTGATAACGGAGCCATCGGTTATTTGGATCTGGACAGTAAAAAAGACAACACATTGGTTTATGAAACCATTTCAGGCAGAAAAACATACCAAGTAATTGCAGGCGATACTTGGGCTGATTTGACTTCAAATTACACATCACTTACAGGAAAACAACCTTTAGTTCCTCGTTGGGCTTTGGGAAATTTCTCCAGCCGTTTTGGATATCATACACAAGCCGAAGTCACTAAAACGATAGACAAATACATCAAAGATGAAATTCCTGTAGATGCGATAATATTGGATTTGTATTGGTTTGGAAAAACCGTTCAGGGTACCATGGGGAATTTAGATTGGGACAAAGACAATTTCTCTGATCCTAAGAAAATGATAACCGATTTGAACAGCAAAGGAGTTAAAACGGTTTTGATAACGGAGCCTTTTATTCTGACAACTTCTAGCAAATGGCAGGAAGCCGTAGATAAAAAAGTATTGGCTACTGACAATCCCGAAGCTTCGGGAGGAAATCCATTTAAATATGATTTTTATTTTGGGAATACGGGATTGGTGGATGTTTTTAAACCCGAAGGAAAAACTTGGTTTTGGAATATCTATAAAGATTTAATCAACCAAGGAGTTGGTGGTTGGTGGGGCGATTTAGGGGAACCTGAAGTTTTTCCTTCAGCGGCTTTTACAGCTCAGGGTTCCGCTGATGAAGTACACAATATTTATGGACACACTTGGGCAAAAATGATCCGTGATGGGTATAACAATGAGTTCCCAAATGTGCGCCCTTTTATTTTAATGCGAGCTGGATATTCCGGTTCTCAAAATTATGGGATGATTCCGTGGTCTGGGGATGTGAGCCGTTCTTGGGAAGGATTGCAATCACAACCCGAAATTGCATTGCAAATGGGAATGCAGGGAATGGCCTATATGCATTCCGATTTAGGTGGATTTGCAGGGGATTATTTTGATAATGAATTGTACATTCGTTGGTTACAGTATGGCGTTTTCCAACCTGTATATCGTCCACACGCTCAAGAAGATGTGGCTTCAGAACCGGTTTATAAAGACATCATAACCAAGGCAAAAGCAAAAAAACAAATCGAGTTGCGTTACCAAATGCTGCCGTATAACTATACCTTAGCTTTTGAAAACAATAACAAAGGAATTCCATTGATGCGCCCCATATTCTTTGAAGAACCTGAAAATCAAAAACTATTGAATTCCTGTGATTCTTATTTGTGGGGGAATGATTTTTTGGTTACTCCAATTACTAAATCCGCTGTAACAAGTACTTCTATTTATTTTCCAAAAAGCAATAATTGGTATGATTTTTATACTGGAGAAAAACACCAAGCGGGTGCAACTGAAACGGTCGCAGTTTCAGCCGATAACATTCCGATTTTTGTACGGGGAGGCGCTTTTATACCGATGATAAAAACGATTCAAAACACAACTAAATATTCGTTGGCCGATTTTGATTTTCATTTTTATTATGACGAAAAAGCAACAAACAGTTTTGGCAAACTATATAATGATGATGGTTTGACATCAAATGCTTATGAAAAAGGAGCCTACGAAATACTGAATTTTTCAAGTACTATCACTACCAAAGTAATTACGTTAAAAATGAATACTACAGTTGGAAAATCATTTACTAGCGCGGATAAAAATGTTACTTTATTGGTTCATAATATCAGCGCCAAACCAACTAAGGTTATCATTAATGGTGTAAATACTGATTTTAAAATGAATGCAGCTACGCTTGAAATTCCAGTAGTATTGAAAAAAGGATTAGATAACGAAATTAAAATACAATTATAAAATGACAAAAAAAATCACAACACTGTCCTTTTTACTACTCTTGATCACTTCGATTGCTTTTGCGCAAGCAAAAAAAGAGACGAATATAAAATCAAAAACCGAAAAAACACCCTTTGTTTGGGAAGGCGCCAATTTGTATTTTTTGATGACAGACCGTTTTTATAATGGTGATAAATCAAATGATGTCAGTTTTAACAGAAACAAAAAAACCGGAAAACTTCGTGGTTTCGAAGGTGGAGACATCAAAGGTATTATTCAAAAACTAGACGAAGGCTATTTTACTAAATTAGGAATCAATGTAATTTGGTTTACCCCCGTTGTCGAACAAATTCACGATGGTGTAGATGAAGGGACTGGAATGAGCTACGGATTTCATGGCTATTGGGCGAGAGATTGGACCGCTTTAGACCCAAACTTCGGAACCAAAAAAGATTTAGAACAATTGGTTAAAAAAGCACATGCCAAAGGAATTCGTATCATGCTTGACGGCGTTATCAATCATACTGGACCAGTTACCGAAGTAGACACTGTTTGGCCAGAAGGTTGGGTAAGAACAGAGCCTAAATGCCAATACAGCAATTTCGAGAATACAACAGCTTGTACATTGGTTGCCAATTTACCTGATGTAAAAACGGAAAGCACTACAGCCGTAAGCCTCCCTCCTTTTTTAGTTGAAAAATGGAAAGCCGAAGGAAGATATGATAAAGAAGTGGCTTCATTGGATGCTTTTTTCAAAAGAACAGGCTATCCAAGAACTCCAAAATATTACATTATAAAATGGTTGACTGATTACATTACTGAATTTGGAATTGATGGATACAGAGCCGATACCGTTAAACATACCGACGAAACTGTTTGGGCCGATTTTAAAACACAGTGTGATTATTCCTTTGCCGATTGGAAAAAAAATAATCCAAATAAAGTATTAGACAATAATCCATTTTACACTATTGCAGAAGTCTATAATTACAACATTAGCGCAGGACAGCTATTTGATTTTGGAGACAAAAAAATAAATTATTATGAGAATGGTTTTACGGCCATGATCAATTTTGAATTTAAAAGTGATGCTCAAAAAGAGTATTCTTTTATGTTCAAAAAATATTCTGATTTGTTGAATAATCAATTGAAAGGATTCAGTGTGTTGAATTATTTATCATCACATGATGATGGAGGGCCATTTGATGCGAAACGTACCAAAAGTATTGAAAGCGGTACAAAATTAGTGTTGACACCTGGTATTTCTCAAGTATATTACGGTGATGAATCAGCTCGTTCTCTAGTTGTTGAAGGAACTCAAGGCGATGCAACATTACGTTCATTTATGAATTGGGATGCTATAAAAACCGATGCAAATACTCAAAAAGTGCTGTTGCATTGGCAAAAGTTAGGGCAATTTAGAGCCAATCATCCATCAGTAGGAGCTGGTATGAATGTAGAAATTTCGACAAAACCTTATGTGTGTTCCAGAACTTTTACTAAAGGAAATTATACAGACACAGTGGTAATTGGTTTGGATTTAGCCAAAGGAAAAAAAGAAATTTCCGTAGGTTCTGCCTTTAAAGAAGGTGCCAAACTAAGAGACACTTATTCTGGTAAAACGGCAGTTGTGTCAAAAGGAAAAGTAGCAATCGATAGCGAGTTTGACATTATATTATTAGAATTGAAAAAATAGTTAGTTAGTTTTGAATTGGAACGCCTTTAGTAATGAAGGCGTTTTTTTTTATATTTGTTAAACCATGAATGAAATTCTCAAAATAGGACATCGCGGAGCTAATGGCTACGAGCCCGAAAACACATTGATCTCTTTTCAAAAAGCGATAGAGATGGGTGCTAACGGTATTGAACTGGATGTGCATTTAAGCTCAGATGGTCATTTGATCGTTATTCACGATGAAACCATAGACCGAACAACCAATGGAAAAGGTACTGTAAACCAACTCACTTTACAGGAATTAAAATCGTTTCGAATCAATAATAAATATGAAATTCCAACATTAGAGGAAGTTTTGGATTTGATCAATAAACGCTGTTTTATCAATATTGAATTGAAAAATCAAGATACCGCAGAGCAAGTGGTTCAATTAATAGAACGTAACATTTCAGAAAACAATTGGAATCACACTCATTTTTTGGTATCCAGTTTTGATTGGAATGCCCTGCAACAAGTTCGGTTTTTAAACGAGGATATTCGAATCGGAGTTCTAACAGAAACCGATATGGATCTGGCATTTTCATTTGCCCGATTTATAAAAGCCGAAGCCTTGCATCCCGACTTTCAATTATTAACTAATGAATATACCGTAAAAATTCAAGAAAAAGGAATTCGGGTTTTTCCTTGGACAGTAAATGATAAGGAGGATATACAAAGAATGAAATCATTCAAAGTGGATGGAATAATCACCGATTTTTTAGATCGGATTTAAAGAGGTTTGAACTTACATTCTTTCAAAAACGAATGCTTACCTTTGCACTCTAAATTATTTGATGCTTTTGTCTTTAAAATAAAGTAACAAATAACCCGTTGAGTGTAATTCTGTTTAAATAAAAAATAAACCACATAGATACATAGATTTATAACTAATAATTAAAGAATGAATAGAAATAGCACTATTTTTCACATAGATTGTCTATGTGAAAAGTAAAACATCTATCAAACTCTTTTCAAAAACTATAAATTCTATGTCTCTATGTGGTAAAAAATAATTACACCCAACGGGTTAACAAATAATAAAATCAATCGAACACATTTTCAATTTCCTTACTAAATCATGAATCAAAATTTTGACATACTAATTGTTGGCGGAGGTGCCGCCGGTTTTTTTACGGCCATCAATATTGTAGAGAAGGACCCCAAAATTAAGGTTGCCATTCTAGAAAGAGGATCCGAAGTACTGGGAAAAGTTCGTGTTTCTGGAGGAGGACGCTGCAATGTAACCCATGCTTGTTTTGAACCCAATGAATTGGTGAAATTTTATCCTCGTGGCGAGAAAGAATTGCGCGGTCCGTTTCACCAATTTTGTTCTGGTGATACTATCGAATGGTTCGAGAAACACGGCGTTGAACTCAAAATTGAAGAGGACGGCCGTATGTTTCCGGTTTCGAATTCCTCTCAAACCATTATTGATTGTTTTTTGAAAGCCACTCAAAAGCTCGGAATTGCGGTTCTCACAGGTCAAAGTGTTCAGTCTATTTTTAAAAAGGATAATTTTTGGAAAGTAGAAACACAAAGCGAAAATTATATAGCCGAGAAATTGGTTCTTGCCACAGGTAGCAACCCGAAAATTTGGGAAATGCTTCAACAACAAGGTCATGCGATTGTAAGTCCCGTTCCATCGTTATTTACCTTTAACATAAAAGATTCCCGAATCAAAGAACTGCCTGGTGTGGCGGCTCAAGTTACGGTAAAAGTCAAAGACACCAAATTAACTTCAACAGGTCCTTTGTTGATCACGCATTGGGGAATGAGCGGTCCGGCCATTTTAAAACTATCGGCTTGGGGAGCGCGGATTTTATTCGATAAAAACTATCAGTTTACCATTTTTGTGAATTGGCTCAACGATGTTGATGCCGAGGATGCCGAGAAAGTTTTAAAAACATTAAAACAAGAACACGCCAAAAAAGCCGTTTCGAAAAAATCTCCTTTTGATTTTCCGAATCGTCTTTGGGAAAGTTTGGTTTTAGCTTCGAATATAGAAACCGAAACCAAATGGGCAGATTTATCCAAAGTCCAAATACAAAATTTAGCCAATCAATTAACAAACGGAACTTTTCAAGTAAACGGAAAAAGTACTTTTAAAGAAGAGTTTGTAACTGCGGGCGGAATCGATTTAAAAGAAATCAACTTCAAAACCATGGAAAGTAAATTGCACGAAAACCTATATTTCGCTGGCGAAATTGTAAATATTGATGCGATTACGGGTGGATTTAATTTCCAGAATGCATGGACGAGCGGGTTTATTGTGGCGAATGCTATATAGTTAAAGAATTAATTAACAAAAATTTACATCAATTCTAAGCTTTTGTTAGAGACTATTGGGATATATTTACTTTCAATAAATTCTTACAGATGAAAGTAAAACTACTTCTTGCCCTATTCTTATTAGTCCATCAATTCAGTTTTTCACAAACAGAAAAGCTTCTTAAAGGAGTAGTTTCTTCAGACAATTTCTTGTTACAAAATGTGGATGTTATTAATAAAACTTCGCGAAAAAGCACCAAAACGAATGATAAAGGTGAATTTTTAATTGCTGTTACTGCAAATGACAGTCTGCTTTTTTATTCTAAAGATTTTAATTTAAAAAGGCTAAAAGTATCTCCAAAAGAGATTGAGTTAAACAATCTGCAAGTTGTAATGTTTAAAAAAGCAGAAGAATTAGATGAGGTGATAGTTGCAAAGAAGCAAAATTTAAAATTAAGCGAAAACAAAAAATACGAACAAAATAAACTAGACCAATATAGTACAGAAAAATTTGACAATAGGGAAGGGCATCAAGTTATGAGGGAGGGCACGTTTGTTAATGGGTTAAATTTTGTTACAATTGGCAAAAAGCTTTTGGATTTATTCTCAAAAGAAAAAGAACCCAAAAAAGTAACTCCTGAAATTGAATTTGCAGTATTGGCAAAAAACACCTGTGATCAAAAATTCTATCTTGAAACTTTAAAATTAAAACCAGAAGAAATTGATCTTTTTCTTCAATTTTGCGATGCTGATCCCAAATCCAAAATATTAATTTCGAGTTCAAACGAACTTAGTATGATGGATTTTTTGAGAACCAAAAATATTGAATTTCAAAAACTGATTAGTCTTCAAAACTAAATTTTATAGTTAACAACTCAGACTGTTTGCTAAAAACTGACCACTGCCAACTATCTGTTTAACCACCAAATGCTACCATTCAAAATCGTGGCAAAACTTACCCAAAGTAAATACGGAATAAATAAATAACCTGAAATTTTATTGATTTTGGCAAATTGAATATAGGTTTCATAAATCATCAACCATAGGATAATTATTTCCAGACCTGCTAACATTGGGTTTTTTAGCCCAAAAAACAAATAAGACCACAAGGCATTTAAAGCGAGCTGAATCGCGAAAAGCAATAACGCTTTTTTGACGATTTCTTTTTCAAAATCAATTCGATCCCAAACCAGTCCTGCAGCAATTCCCATCATGATATAAAGCATACTCCAAACGGGCGCAAAAATCCAATTGGGTGGATTAAAACTGGGTTTAATCAAAGTGGGGTACCAAGTCGTAATCGCAGAACGGGTGATAATTCCCGAAAAATAACCCACCACAAGACAGGTCACAACTATAGATAATATTCGAGTAATCTTATTCATTTTACTTTTTTTAGAAGTGCCAAAATTACTTAAAATTTCTAACGATTTACTTAATAAACCAATAAACGGCTTGGACAAAAAAAAGTATCTTTGCAAAAAAACACTATTCATGTTTGAAGCCAACGATTTTATACCATCAAAATACAGTAATTCAATAGACCAAGGTAGTTTTTCTTGGAGTGCACCCAGTAATATTGCATTAGTGAAATATTGGGGCAAAAAAGAAAATCAAATTCCCGCTAATCCATCGGTGAGTTTTACGTTGAATAATTGTAAAACGATGACTACTTTGGTTTTCGATAAAAAACAAAACGACGGCAATTTTTCTTTTGATTTGCTTTTTGAGGGGAAACCCAAAGAAGATTTCAAACCAAAAATTCAGAAATTCTTGGAGCGAGTTGAAAAATACTTGCCTTTTCTGAAAGACTATCATTTTACGATTGATACTCAAAATACGTTTCCCCATAGTTCTGGAATTGCTTCATCGGCATCTGGAATGGCGGCTTTGGCAATGAATTTCATGAGTTTAGAAAAAGCTTTAAATCCGGCAATGTCCGAAGAGTATTTCAATAGCAAAGCTTCTTTTTTGGCACGACTGGGTTCTGGAAGTGCCTGCAGAAGTGTAAAAGGACAAATAGTAGTTTGGGGAAATCAAGCCAACATAAAAGGAAGCTCTGATTTCTATGGAGTTGAATACCCGTATGCTATACATGATACTTTCAAAAATTTTCAAGACACAATTTTGTTAGTTGACAAAGGCGAAAAACAAGTTTCGAGTACGGTAGGTCATGATTTGATGCACGACCATCCTTTTGCTGAAAGGCGATTTGCTCAAGCACATGAAAATCTAGATAAACTAATTCCAGTTTTTGAGAATGGGAATCTTGAAGAATTTATCGCAATCGTCGAAAGCGAAGCTTTGACTTTGCATGCGATGATGATGACTTCTATGCCGTATTTTATTTTAATGAAACCCAACACCTTGCAAATCATTAATGCAATTTGGAAATTTAGAAATGAAACCAAAATCCCGGTTTGTTTTACCTTGGATGCAGGAGCTAATGTGCATGTTTTATATCCAAATGCCGTCAAAGAAAAAGTGCTGCAATTTATTGTTTCCGAATTAGTTGACTATTGCCAAAATGGTCAGTATCTTTGCGATGAAATTGGGAATGGTACTTTGTTAAGGTAAAGCAATTTTTTTATATCTTTAGTTCTTAATGGTATGATCATGGATTTGAATGCGGAGAAATTAGAATTGATAAAAAAGATAGTAAAAACAGAAGACCTTGGTCTTCTGCAAAAAATTAGAGCAATTTTTGAAGACAAAGAAAAAGAGGCTTGGGAGGAATTAACGCCCGAACAACAAGAAGAAATAAACATAACAATACAAAATGAAAATCGCGGAGATGTAGTCGATTTTTGAAATAATTTTCAAATTAAAAACAATAATCATGGACATTCAATTTGAAAAATCGGAATTGATGAAAAAGTTGGCAGAAACCAATGATATGTCAATAATTGAAGCCATTAAAAATATTTTCAAATCTGAAAAAAAAGACTTTTGGGACGAGTTAACGCAAGAACAAAAGGATGAAATTGAAGAAGGAGACAGACAAATTGAGAGAGGTGAGTTTGTGCTTTATGAAGATTTAATGAAAAAATACAGGTAATGAAAAGAGAGATTGTCTTTTCAAAAAATGCCGAAAAAAGTTTGATTGATTTATTGGAATATTTAGAATTTAAATGGTCAATAAAAGTTAGAGAAAAATTCATTTCAAAACTAGATGAGTCAATTTACTTAATTCAAAATGAACCTGAAATCTTTCCAAAATCTCAAATAAATAAAAATCAGTATAAATGTGTACTGTCGAAACAGACAACGATTTATTACAGATACAACAGAAAAGAAGTAAGGATTTTGTCATTATTTGACACAAGACAAAACCCTTCAAAAATTAAAAAAATACAATAAATATCCCCAAATGAAAGGACCTTTATTTTACTCAAAAATATTACTCTTTGGAGAATACGGAATAATTCGTGACTCTAAAGGCTTATCAATTCCTTATAATTTTTACAATGGCGCTCTAAAGAAAGATGGAAATTCTTCGGATGAAGCAGTACAATCTAATGGCCATTTGAAACGATTTGTAACTTATCTGGAGCAATTACAAAAAGAACAACCCGATTTGGTGACTTTTGATTTAGATACTTTAAATAATGATGTTCAAACGGGAATGTATTTTGACTCCAGTATTCCGCAAGGATATGGAGTAGGGAGTAGTGGCGCTTTGGTAGCGGCTATTTACGATAAATATGCACAAAATAAAATAACCGTTTTAGAGAACTTAACACGAGAAAAGCTGCTAACACTCAAAACTATTTTTTCACAAATGGAGAGCTTTTTTCACGGAAAAAGTTCTGGATTAGATCCATTGAACAGCTATTTGAGTATTCCAATTTTGATCAATTCGAAAGACAATATTGAAGCTACCGGAATTCCTACCCAAAGTTTTGACGGAAAAGGAGCGGTATTTTTATTAGACTCAGGAATTGTAGGAGAAACGGCTCCTATGGTTAATATTTTTATGGAAAACCTGAAAGACAAAGGGTTTCGCACGATGTTGAAAAATCAATTTGTAAAATACACAGATGCTTGTGTAGAAAATTTCTTGGGTGGTGATATGAAGTCATTATTTGAAAATACCAAAAAATTATCTAAAGTGGTGTTAAACAATTTTAAACCGATGATTCCAGAACAATTTCATGGTATTTGGCAAGCAGGAATAGATTCAAATGATTATTATTTAAAATTATGTGGTTCTGGCGGTGGCGGCTATATTCTTGGATTTACCGAAGATTTGGAACGAGCAAAAGCATCATTGAAGGACTTTAAATTAGAAGTCGTTTATCAATTTTAATTCATCAAAACAATTTACGCATAGCACTTACAAACTCTAAACCTACTCCATGTTAAGCAGGCAGAATAAACTATTTGTATTAAAAATGATCAGTTTGTTTTCTGTCGTTAGAGGCTATAACATCCCCATTATTGCTTTAGCCCAATATTTGTCTGCCATTTTTATATTGGCTCCTGAAAGAAGGGCTTTGTACATATTATTAGACTTTCAGCTTTTCATTATTGTATTGGCTTCCAGTTTGACAATTGCTTCAGGATACATCATCAATAGCTTTTACGACAGTAAAAAAGACTTAATCAATCGTCCCAATAAATCACAATTAGATCGTTTGGTGAGTCAAAAAACCAAGTTAAAAGTCTATTTTAGTCTTAATTTTTTTGTGGCTTTAATCGCTTTTTTCGTTTCTTTTAGAGCTGTTTTATTCTTTTCAGTTTATATTTTCTTGATTTGGTTTTATTCTCATAAAATCAAAAAATACACTTTAGTTGGGAATTTAATGGCGGCTTTTTTGGCCGTTCTTCCTTTTTTTGGAATTCTGCTGTATTTTTATTTAAAAATGCCATTGTACGAAATCGAAAACAACAGCGCTAAACTTTCCGTGATTCTTTCCCACGCCTCTTTCTTATTCCTATTAATCTTGATTCGGGAAATGATAAAGGATTTAGAAAATTTAAAGGGAGATTTGGCAAATGACTATAAAACCATTCCTATTATTTATGGAGAGGAAGTTTCCAAAAAAATAATTACCGGATTGACACTTACTACTATTGTACCCGTTTATTTTTTGATAAATGTTTATGACGTTGGTTATATGGATATTTACTTTTACAGCTGCTTTATAGTTTTAATTTTATTCTTGCTATACATGTGGAAATGGAATACCAAAGAACAATATGTGCTACTGCACAACGTTTTGAAATTCCTTATTGTTTCGGGCGTATTTTGTATTGTGTTAATCAATCCAAGCGTTTTGTGGCACGGTAAAAAAATATTGATGACCATTTAAAGTTTCTTTGGCATTTTAATCGTTTCTAATTCAAATTAAAACCCAATTAACGAAGTAGTTAGGGTATTCTAATTGTTAAAAATCGTTTCCCAATGATATAAATAGTATCTTTGCACAAATTATAGAATATTATGAACAATAAGGAAGGCAATAATAGAGGAAGTGGACCAAGAGCAAACAGCTCAAGACCTAGTTCAAATAAGCCAAAACCTGCGATGCAAAAAAGGGCACAAGGTCCAAAAAAAGTAAAAACAATTGTTAAAGTTGCCGATACTACTGATAAAGTAGAGAAAAAACCGAATCAAGCACCGAAAAGACCTAAAGTAAAAGACGAAATTCGTTTGAATAAGTACATCTCAAATTCTGGAGCTTGTTCCCGTCGTGATGCCGATATTTATATCCAATCGGGGACTGTGAAAGTAAACGGAATTCCTGTTGTAGAAATGGGATATATGGTAAAACCAGGAGATGTAGTGAATTTTGACGGAGCTGTTTTAACTCCTGAGAAAAAAGTATATATCTTATTAAACAAGCCTAAAAACTTTACAACGGCTCTTGATGAAGGTCAAGAATATCGTAATGTATTAGAACTAGTTAAAGGATCAACCACTTCTAAAATTGCTCCAATAGGAAGAATGGATAAGAATACAACCGGTCTTTTATTGTTTACAAACGATACCGATATGATTCGTAAATTTACATTGCCGAGTCAAAAATCTTCAAAAATCTATCAAGTTTCTTTGGATAAAAATTTAAAATTTGAAGATTTAGAAAAAATCAACAAAGGACTTGTTCTTGACGGACACCGCGTTTATGTTGAAGATGTAAGTTATATTGAGGGAGAGGCTAAAAGCGAAATTGGAATTCAATTAAGATCTGCTAACGTAAAAGTGGTTCGTGCTATTTTTGAAAATTTCAGTTATGATGTTTTAAGAATCGACCGTGTAGCTTTTGCAGGTTTGACCAAGAAAAATTTACCAAGAGGTAATTGGAGATTGCTTACAGAACAAGAAATTATCAATCTGAAGAACGTATAATAGTTCTTTAGAGAAGAATACAAAATCCCTTTCACTTCAAAATGTTAAGGGATTTTTAATTTAATACCATTTAAAATAAACAGAATGACATCAGAAAAATTACAATCAATTGCCTTTAAATGGTTTGAAGCATTTAACAATCATAATTTAGAACAATTGTTATCTCTTTATGACGATGATGCGGAACATTTTAGTCCAAAACTAAAAATTCGCAAACCTGAAACCAACGGCTTGGTAATAGGCAAACAAGCATTACGAGATTGGTGGCAAGAGGCCTTTGATCGTTTACCCTCATTACATTACAAAGTAACCTCTCTTACGGCTAATGCTGATCGCGTTTTTATGGAATACATACGTACTGTTGACGGGGAGGAAGACATGCTTGTTGCAGAAGTTCTTGTGGTTAAAGAAAATAAAATTGTAGCTTCAAGAGTCTATCATGGATAGTAACTTAACGGCTTAACCGTTTAAAATATCATGAAAAATATTGATTCATAATTGAATTAAGTCCTTCCATAGTAAGTATTTTGTTTTGAAAACCGGAAATAACAGGAAGATTTGCAGCTCTTTCTTTATCATCTGGATTTAGTGAGCTCGTGAGCATTACAATTATAACTTCTCCTTTTTGATTCTCATCCAATTTAGAGAAAGCCTCAGCAAACTCCCAACCATCCATCACTGGCATATTGATGTCGAGCAATATCAACATTGGCTTTGGAAAAATACCGTCAGAATTTTCATATTTACCGCTGTTTTTTAAGTATTCTATAGCTTGTTGTTCATTCAACACAGTCTCTATATGGTCTGTTATGCCTGCCTTTTTGATAAGCATTTTGCTAATAAAATTAGTAGCCATATCATCATCGATTAACAAAACTGAATTTAATTTTTTCATGCTTCTATTTTTTTGGTAAGGTGAAATTAATGATACTGCCCTGTCCGAATTTAGATTCTATCCAAATGACTCCTCCGTGTAATGCTATGATTTTTTTGCAAAGAGCAAGTCCTATTCTTATCCCTGAATATTCTTCACGATCATGAAGCCGTTTAAAAATAACAAAAGCTTTTTCTCTGTTATTCTCTTCAATACCAATGCCATTATCTTCTACAGAGAAAAGCCATCAATCTTCTTCCAATTTCGCCGTTATATTGATTATTAATGGGACTTCTTTTTTCCTAAATTTAATAGCATTTGTGATTAAATGCTGAAAAAGCTGAATCAATTCTACTGAATATCCCTCGATACGGGGTAAATGTTGCACATTGATTTGAACTTCGCTTTCTTTAATTAAATCAGTTAATGAGTCAATGGCTTCGTTTACTACTTCATTACAGTCAACCGTGGTTATTTCAATCTGACTTCCTATTCTGGAATAGTCCAATAATCCTTTCACTAATTTTTGCATTCTATCCGATGATTCCAGAATGAAATCAAGATATTGATTTATATTTTCATTTAGACCTTTAGGAAAGTCTGCTTTAATAAGGTCCGAAAAACATTTAAGAGTCAGTAAAGGCTCTTGAAGATCGTGGGAAGTAATATAAGCAAATTGTTCTAACTCTTTATTTTGAATTTGCAATTTTTTGTTTTGATTTTCAATTTTAAATTCACTCTCTTTCCGTTGGGTTATATCTCTTGCAATACCATCAATATGCGGAGCTCCTTCTTTGCTATAAATTATTTTAGCATTTAAAGAAATATATTTTATTAATCCCGATTTAGTTTTAATCATCGTTTCATGATTATTTAGTACCCCTTTTTCTTTTACTAAATTAATCACATAGTCTTTTTCCTTTTCATCGGCTTTTAATGTATAAGTTGGTTGACCAATTAGTTCTTCTGGCTTGTATTCGCAAAGCTCAACTATAGATGGGCTTAAATTGTAAAAAACCCCATTCATATCTGTTTGAAAAATCACATCTTGGATATTTTCGAATATATCACGGTAGTTTACCTCACTCTTTTTTAAGGCTTCTTCGGCTTTTATTTGTTCCGTAATATTGGTTGAAATAATTGTCGCTCCTATAATGGTATTGTTTTGATTTACAATAGGGCTAGTTCTTAATTCCCAATAACTGTTAGTTACGTCAAAGTGTCTTATGGTAGTGATGCTTTCGCCCAAAAAAACTTTTTCTAAGACACTTATGGCTTCTTTTATTTCATCTTTACTTATTAAGCAATCCTGCAGTCTCATGCCTAGAGCTATTGAAATGTTATTCATTAGTTTCATGTTTGCACTATGAAGACTGTTAAAACTCAAATACTCATAATTTAGACCGATGGAATAAATGCTAATATCTTTGGGACTTTCTATTGTAGATTGCAAGATGTCTTGTTTTTTGCGAAGATTTGCTTCGCTTACTTTAAGGAAATCTTCGGCTCTTTGTCGTTCCGCTAAAATACCTGCTAAAAACAGACTGCAAATTGTAATTACACTCAAGAATAAATCCAAAAACAAGATGGAGTTATTAATATTGTCCTTTACAAATGGTCCAATCCCTAAGCTGGTTACAATGAGAGTAAAGACGGTAATGACTACTATTATTGTTGAAGTGGTACGCATGCCAAAACGATAGCTTGACCCTAGCGCCAATGGAATTAACAGGTATTTAAGATGTCCTAGTTGAAAAAAAAACAATAATGCACAGCAGTATTGTCAATCCACACAATACGATCAATTCTATTGTATTCGAAAAGTTAATTTTGAAAGAATCTTTGTAATACCATGCCAAAATAAAAGGAGAAAGTACTATGGCTCCAACCGTATCACTTAGCCATCAAGTCCACCATGAATAAACGAATTGTTCCCAAGGTGCATAACCTCCAAGTGACAGTCCGAGTACCCCAAAAGCTGCAGCAATCGCAGCATAAGTTATTGATCCTACAATAAGAAGAATTAACACATTCTTTCCGCTGTGTAAGGCATGTTCTTCTTTACAAAAATGACGTACGAGAAAAGCACTCACTCCCGCACCCAACATGGCTCCAATAGCGATAAAAAAACCAACTATTAAGGAGAGAGATATTGATTGTTCAAACGGTTGCTTGAGATAAAAAAGGTGAACTACATTAGAAAAAAAAGAACCCAACCAAATCCCAAGCAGTGCATTGTGTCCAACAATCAAGACTGAGGCTAGGCCTAATCCTGTAGCTAGAAAGATTAGGAGCAATACTATTTGAAGCAGACGTAAATAAAAAACCTGTTTTTGCAAGTACAAAATATAAAATAGTAATCAGCAAGATCGTTGCTAGTGATAAATTGAAAATAAGCGGTTTTGAATAGTAAGGGCCTGTAGAATGGTTATTATTCATAAGTATGATCAAATTGCTTTCACTGGTTGAAAGTTCTCAAAACTCTTTCAATCAATTCCTGATTTATTTTTATTAAACCTTTTTGTGACATTTGAAACAGCGTGTTTAATTATCGTAGATGAGTTTACACACTATTTCAGAAAAATCAATTATTATCCTGCAAAAAGTGATGAAATAAACTTAAATACGCTTTGTCTAATTTTAAATATAAGAAAAACTAATTCAATAGCTTGCTACTAAATTAACTAATATAATTTCCAAATTGGTAAAAACAGAACAAACAAACAATAAAGTCGTTTAAAACTATTTAAAATCGACAAAATACATGTTTTTAATGTTATTAACAAATTATTACATCATGAATACTCTCAAAATGTAAAATAACTCAAGAACAAAATTTGTAGAGCAATACTTAAAAATATATTTTGGATTTGGAATTTAGAGGTGTCAGAAACGTGGAATTCTTCCTTTTTAGACTAACTAATATTTATGCTTAATTTTTGCTCCCCCACAGGTTTTAGACTTGATCCAGTTTTAGGTCCGCGATTGATCCGGAGCGGATCTTTAAGAAATATAGCAAAACAAAAAACCCAAACATTGCTGTTTGGGTTTAGTGGTACCTCCAGGGATCGAACCAGGGACACATGGATTTTCAGTCCATTGCTCTACCATCTGAGCTAAGGTACCGTGCTTGTTGCGGGTGCAAATATAGAATGTTTTTTTAATTAAACAATACGATTTTAAAAAAAAATCTATTCGTATCTTCGTGTTTTTAAATAAGAGAATATGATTTTAACCATTGATGTCGGTAATACTAGAATTAAAGGTGCTGTTTTTGAGGAGGATAAAGCTTTGGAGTGTTTTGTTTTTCCGAAAGATGAAATTCAAAAAAATATTAAAATTATTTTAAAAAAATATAAAAAAATCACTCATTTGGTGGTTGCCTCAGTCGGAAGTGTAGAAAAACAACTGTTTTTAGATTTTGAAAAGGTGCTTGAGGTATGGTTTGTTTCTCATGAGGATTCTTTTCCGTTTATAAATGGTTATGCTACTCCAAAAACATTGGGTATTGATAGGATGGTACTAGCTGCTGGAGCAACTTTGCAGTTTAGAGGTCAAAACCGTTTAATTATTGATGCAGGGACATGCGTTACCTACGATTTTGTAGATCATAACGATGTGTATCTTGGCGGTGCAATTTCTCCGGGGTTACGTTTGCGTTACGAAGCTTTGCATCATTATACGGAAAAGCTTCCGTTATTAAATGCAACGGATCCTATTCATTTTATAGGGAAATCTACAGCTGAGTCAATCCATTCAGGAATTGTAAACGGATTGGCTCATGAGATTAATGGTTTTGTCGATGAATATAGCGCTCAGTATTCAAATTTTATAATAATTTTAACGGGTGGGGACACAGATTTTTTGGCTAAACGATTAAAAAATACCATATTTGCCAATTCAAATTTCCTTTTGGAGAGTTTGAACCAAATTTTTCAATATAAAATCAAAAATGATTAAAAAAATTATTGTCACTGCCTGTTTCTTTCTAACGCTTGCTTCTTTTGCTCAAAGTGGATCTGCTTCTCCATATTCTTATTTCGGACTTGGTGAATCGAGGTTTAAAGGAACTCTTGAAAATCGTTCCATGTCGGGAGTTGCTGTTGAACAAGATAGTATCCACATGAATATATTGAATCCTGCGAGTTTTGCTGCAATAAGGTTGACTACTTTTACCATGGGTGGAGGATATACTAGTACCAAAATGAAATCAGATAAAGGAGATGCAAAGGCACAAAGAACTACGCTGGATTATTTGGCAGTTGCTTTGCCGTTGGGTAAAATGGGGGTGGGTTTTGGATTGCTTCCGTATTCTTCGGTAGGGTATAATATTGAATCTTTGAGTTCGGATCCTAACGGGAATAACAATCGATTGACTGGATCTGGTGGTTTGAATAAAGCTTTTTTTGCTTTAGGTTATACTATCATTCCTAATTTGGTGGTAGGAGCCGATATTCAATATAACTTTGGTAGAATAAAAAACAGTAATTTAGAATTCATTACGGAGATCCCTGTTGGGACACAAGAAGACAATAAAGCCGATTTGAATGGTTTTAGTACGAATCTAGGGGTAATGTACCAAGGGAAGGTTAATAAAAATTTAAATTATTACAGTAGTTTAACTTATATGCCGCAGAGTAAGTTGGTTTCCAGTAATACCAGAACGGTTACAACGGTACAGTATGACGCCAATTACAATCTGATAGTTATGGAAAAGGTTGAATCAGATATCATTAGAAAGGATGTGATGATACCAGAAAAAATAGCATTTGGAGCCGGTATTGGTAAATCAAAAAAATGGTTAGTAGGAACACAAATTGTGTATCAAAATATTGGAGGAGCAGGAAATGGAGTTAATGAGGCCAAGAATGTGACTTATGAAAATTACTCCAATTATAGCTTAGGAGGATACTATATTCCTAATTATAATATGTTCTCAAAATACTACCAAAAAATCACGTATAGAGCGGGTTTAAAATACGGTAAAACGGGAACAATTGTCAATTCAAAATCAATTGATGAGGCAGCAATTACACTGGGTTTTGGGTTGCCTTCAGTTTCGGCAAGTTCTTTGTCTAATTTTAATGTTGGGTTAGAATTTGGAAGAAAAGGAACGACATCAAATGGCTTAATTCAAGAGAATTATGGTAGTTTTAGTCTGAGCTTTTCACTAAATGACAGATGGTTTAGACAATCAAAATTCAACTAAAGACTTACAGTCGTTATTAAAATTTAACAGATGACTTTTTATAAAAGATATTTTTCGTTTCTAGTCTTATTAGCTTTAGCTATGGGTGTGTCTTTGGGATGTGAAAGTAATTTTAAAGAAGTGCGGCAAAATGATTATTCGGAGTTTGTTCCTAGTGGTGATGCCGATCATGTAAATTTAAAGTATACGGATTCTGGTAGAGTTAAATCAATCTTGGTGAGTCCTAAAATGTTGGATTATGCAAACGTTGATTTTGCTTTTACTGAGTTCCCCAAAGGGATTGATGTGACTCTTTATGACAATAAAGGCAAAAAAACGTTTATTAAGTCGAATTATGCAGTTTCTTATAAAGCAACCAGTATTATAGATTTACAAGGGAAAGTCAAAATCACTTCTGAAAATGGGCAAATGCTAGAAACGGAACAATTGTATTTTGATCAAAAAAACCAATGGTTTTACACCGAGAAAAAGTTTAAATTAACGGATGCTAAAGGAGGTTCTACGGGTCAAGGGATTGATTTTAGCAAAGACTTTAAAGTCGTAAATTCACAGCGAATAGAAGGGGAAATTGAATCCTCAGAATAATACAAATAAATACCACAACATGAATTTCTTAAAATACACCTCTTATCTTTACTTAGCTTTTGGAATCTATTTTTTATATGAAGGATATACTAAATGGGAGTCAGGTACCGAAACGCCTTGGTTGAGTTTTATCATTGCTGGGCTTGCTATTTTCATGTTTTTCTTCAGAAGAAAGTTTGCCAAGAAATTTGAAGATAGAAACAAACAATCATAGATAATGGAAATTAGTATCATAATATTGTGTTTAATACTATGTGCTTTTTTTTCAGGAATGGAGATTGCGTTTATATCTTCGAATAAAATTTATCTGGAATTAGAAAAAAAACAGAATAATTTTCTTTCGAAAACTCTTACAAAACTTACCGAAAAACCCTCAAAATTTATTGCCGCAATGCTTATTGGTAACAATATAGCACTTGTGGTTTACGGGTTTTTTATGGGTGAACTGTTGATGGATCGGTTGTTGTCCTTCGATTTTCGTTTTTCTAATTTTGAGTCTCTTTTAATTCAGACGGTACTGTCTACAGTTGTTGTCTTAATTACGGCTGAGTTTTTGCCTAAAGTTTTCTTTCAGATTTATGCCAATTCACTGATCAAGTTTTTTGCCATCCCGGCCTATTTCTTTTATAGTTTATTTTATTCCATGTCTACTTTCTTGATATGGATTTCGGATTTTGTACTGAAAAAATTCTTTAAGACAGAAGGAGATCAAGTGCAACTTTATTTTAGTAAAGTAGAATTAGGAAATTACATTACTGAACAAATGAGTGCTGTAGAAGATCATGAAGAGGTAGATTCTGAAATACAAATATTTCGCAATGCATTAGATTTTTCGGGAGTAAAAGCTAGGGATGTAATGACCCCAAGGACTGAAATTGCAGCAGTGGATATTTCGGAATCTTTAGAGAATCTCAAAGCATTGTTTATAGAAACAGGGTATTCGAAAATGGTAATTTATCAAAATTCATTAGACGATATAATTGGTTATGTGCATTCTTTTGATCTGTTTAAAAAGCCAACGAGTATAAAAGAAATAGTAATTCCTGTAGAGTTTATTCCTGAAGCTATTTATGTAAAAGATGCTATGAATTTGTTGACTAAAAAACGGAAAAGTGTTGCGGTGGTATTGGATGAATACGGAGGTACCTCAGGGATTTTAACTATAGAAGATATTGTAGAAGAGCTTTTTGGTGAAATTGAAGATGAGCACGATTCAGTTGAAGAATTGATTGAAAAAGACCTTGGTGACGGTGTGTTTTTATTCTCTGCCCGTTTCGATGTGGAGTATTTGAACCAAACCTATAAACTGGCGATTCCAGAAAGTGAATCATATGGTACACTCGGAGGGTTTATTGTAGATTTTACAAAGGAAATTCCTCAAAAAGGGGATGCTATTACCATCGAAAACTATCATTTTGTCATCGAAGAAGCAACAAATAAGAAGATCGAATTGGTTAAAATGACTATCAAAGACTGATATTCTTTTTTTAATTTAAAAAAAAGTAAAAAAAAAACAGTAGTTCTATAATTATTAATTAGATAATTGTATTTTCGCAAACAAAATTTTAAAATAAACAATAATAAACAATGGCAGTTTTATCAAAAATCAGACAACATTCGGCTATAATGATTGGAGTTATTGCTCTAGCATTATTTTCATTTATAATACAAGATCTTTTTACAAAAGGAAGCTTTGGTTCTAGCTCGAAAGATGTAGGAAGCATCAATGGGAAAGATGTCTCATTTGAGGATTTTAGAATTAAAGTAAGTAATGTTGAGAAAAGTGGTCAAGGGATTACTGCGACAGAAGCTTCAAAAAGAGTATGGGATCAGGAAGTTACTGTAGCTTTACTTTCTGCCGAATTTGAAAAATTAGGATTAAGAGTAGGTGAGAAACACATTTTGGACATTCTTAAAGGAGACCAAAATATTGGAAAAAATCCAATGTTTTTGAATGCTGCTGGTATGTTTGATGTTGCTAAATTTAAAGAATATTTCAAATCAAATCCAGAACAAGCTCAATATTTAAAAGATAGAGAAAAAGATGCTGAATTGAACGCCAAATTTCAAATCTATAATACTTTGATTAAATCGGGTATCTATACAACTGAAAGTGAAGGAAAGTTCAATTATGAAATAGCTTCTAACAAAGTGAATTTTGCTTATGTAGCTGGTTTATATTCTACAATAAAAGATAGTGATGTAAAAGTTACTGATGCTGAAATTGTTGATTTTATGAAATTGAGCCCTAAAAAATTCAAATCGGAAGAAACTCGTAATGTTGAATATGTTTTAATTGAAGATAAAGCTTCAGTTGCAGATGAGAACGAAATCAAATCTAAGATCAATGGGTTGTTATCTGGAAGCGTTGTTTACAATCAGGCAACTGGTAAAAACGATACTGTAGCAGGTTTTAGAGCAACATCAAATGTGGTTGAATTTGTAAATTCAAATTCTGATGTGCCTTATGATTCATCCTATGTTGCCAAAAAAGATTTACCTGCTGTAGATGCAGATCAATTATTCAACTTAGCTCCTGGAGCGGTTTACGGACCTTATGTTTACGAAAAATACTATTGCGTTTCTAAATCATTAGGAAAAAAAGCGGGAGTAAATGCAAAAGCAAGTCATATCCTTATCGGTTATGAAGGTTCTCAAACTCCGAATACAAAAGAAAAAAGAACTAAAGAAGAAGCAAAAGCAAAAGCAGAAGGAATTTTAGCTCAAGTAAATGCAAATCCCGAAAGTTTCTTGATGTTGGCTTTCACTAGTTCAGATGATTCATCTGCTCAACAAGGTGGAGATTTAGGATACTTTGGACAAAATCAAATGGTAAAACCTTTTAACGATTTCGTTTTCAATAGCGGTATTGGTAAAGTTGGATTGGTGGAAACTCAGTATGGTTTCCATATCATCAAAATTACGGATAAGCAAGATGGAGTTCGTTTGGCTACTGTAGCTCAAAAAATTGAAGCTTCAGAAGCTACTTCTGACAAAGCATTTACGCAAGCGACTAAATTTGAAATGGACGCTGCCGATAAAGATTTCAATAAATTAGCTAAAGAAATGGGACTTACGGTAACACCTGGTGTTTCTGTAAAAGCTATGGATGAGAACTTTGGCCCTCTTGGAAATCAAAGAGCCATTGTAAGATGGGCATTTGAAAAAGAGAGTAAAGAAGGTTCAGTTAAAAGATTTGAAGTAGCGAATGTAGGTCACGTAATTGCAAAAGTTAAAGCTATTGATAATTCTGGATTGATTCCAGTTGACCAAGCAAGACCTTATGTAGAGTCTATTCTTAAAAACAAGAAAAAAGCTGAAATGCTAAAAGCTAAAATGAACGGAACTTCATTGGAAGCTATCGCAAAAGCTACAGGTTCAGCCGTACAACAAGCTACTAATGTTACTTTGGAAAATCCAGTATTAACAGGTGGAGTTGGTCAAGAGCCAAAAGTAGTAGGAAATGCATTTGCATTGGCCGCTAATAAACTATCTGCTCCGATTGAAGGTGTAACTGGAGTTTATGTGGTAAAAAATACAAGTACTGTAAAAGCACCAGCTTTGAAAAGCTATGCTGATCAAGTGGCAAGATTAAAAGGACAAAGCGCTTCTGATGTAAACAGAGTATTGCCAGCTTTAAAAGAAGATGCTGATATCAAAGACAACAGAAAAGATTTTAATTACTAAACAGTAATTATCCAAATATAAAGAAACCCGATACTTCTAAAATAGAAAGTATCGGGTTTTTTGTTTGGTATGGATTTTGAGTTTAATTCATAAAAAGAAATTGATTTCTGTTTTATAAAATCATTTCATGATATGGAATTACGGTTGTGTATCCTTTCGAAGTAAAATAGGGACTAGGATTGTTTTGTGAAATCACCAATACAAAATCTCCACCCCAAGCCCCAAGACTTTTAACGGTTCCTCTAAAATCAGGAAATAAAGATTCTTTAACTGTTTTTATTTCAAGAATGGAGCTTAGTTCTGTTTCGTGATTTTCTAATGCTTTTGCAAAAGTATTTTCGTCTTTTGCATTTAAAACCGTTTCAGTGAGTTGGTTTATAGCTTCTATATACGTTTCTAAATTATTTTTTTTCTCATTATAAGCTGCAATGGCATTTTTGCTGCTTTGTTTTTGATTGAGATAGACAAAATATAGGTTTCCTGTAAATGTTGGGTTGAAATTTACTTTCTCAACGATAGGTTTTCCGTGTTCTAAATGATAAACAATAGGGCAGTTGTTTTGTGCGCAGGCAATATCGTAGCCGCTACCTCCAAAACTGTTTTTAAGCAGTAAAAAAGCATCTATTCCGAACCAGAGCGCTATATTGTTTATTAAAGTAGAAGAGGTTCCCAGGCCCCATTTTTTAGGAAAAGTTAAATGAGTAGTGATGCTGTAACCCTCTGAGTTTAGGATTAAATTAGGATTCAATAAATGAGCTTCCCTTAAAATGGCAATTAGTGTGTTTGTTACCGATTCTTTTTCGAGAGGAGCTGTGGAAATAATTGATGAATACGGAATTGTTTCTTCAAACCAAACGCTTTCATCGGCATCATAGCTGGTCCATTTTATTTCTTGATTCGTCCCATTTTCTAGAATCAGGTTTTGCCCAAATTTTGTGGGTAATGCCAATGCTTTTGCTCCATCAAGAACCAAATATTCTCCTGTTATTAATAGTTTTCCGTTGCTGTAAAATGTTTTTTTCATTTTAACTTAAACATTTTTTCTTAAATTTTCAATATAATCTACAACAGCACTGTGGGAAACGACGTGGTGTTTGAAGTGCTTTTTTATCAAAACACGTTCTTCATCATTGGCCTCAAACTGGTTTAGAATATTATTCAAATGCATTTTCATGTGTCCGTCTTGAATTCCTGTTGTGGTCAAGGAACGCAATGCAGCAAAGTTTTGTGCCAATCCCGCTACGGCAACGATCTGCATTAACTCTTTGGCAGAAGGCTTTTCAAGCATTTCCAATGATAATTTTACCAAAGGATGAAGGGACGTTAATCCGCCAACAGTTCCTAAAGCCAACGGAATTTCTAACCAGAAACTAAAAATTCCATTTTCTATTTTAGCATGTGATAAACTAGAATAATGACCGTTTCTAGAGGCATATGCGTGTATGCCAGCTTCTACGGCCCTAAAATCGTTTCCTGTAGCAAGCACGACAGCATCAATTCCGTTCATGATACCTTTATTGTGGGTTACTGCACGAAAAGGTTCTACCTCTGCAATTTGAACGGCTTGAACAAATTTTTCGGCAAAATCTTGAGGGTTTAAAATATGTTTTTCTGCTAATTCTTCGATAGGACAAGAAACTTCGGCTCGAACAATGCAATTAGGGACATAATTAGAAAGGATGCTCATGACAACCTGTATGTTTTTCTCCTCTTCCGAAAATAACTCATACTCCAGCGCTTCCTCTTTTAAGGTTTTGGCAAATTGCTCCAAACAGGAATTGATGAAGTTGGCTCCCATGCTGTCTTTAGTTTCAAAAGTAGCGTGAAGTTGATAGTAGTTTGGCAGTAAATTTGTTTTGTCTTTTAGAATAATGTCTAAAATTCCACCACCACGTTTTTGCATGTTTTTGGTAATGCTTTCTGTAGCTTCGAACAATTTTGATTTCAATTGTGCAAAAAACAAATATAATTTTGACTCTTCCCCTTTGTATATAAAATGGACCTGTCCTATTTTTTCGGTATTGATAACGGTGGTTTTAAATCCTCCGCGAGTGGACCAAAACTTAGCAGCTTTTGCGGCAGCGGCCACTACCGAGCTTTCTTCAATGGCCATTGGAATGATACTATATTTGCCGTTAATCAAAAAATTTGGGGCAACACCCAATGGAATATAGAAATTGGTTATGGTATTTTCTATGAACTCATCATGGAGCCTTTGAATTTTATCGTCAGTATTCCAATAGTTTTTAAGGAGTGAGATAGCCTCACTTGGGGTTGAAAAATAGTGATTGGCAATCCAGTTTATTTTTTCTTCTTTGGATAATTTAGAAAATCCAGCAACAGCGTTGTTCATTGTCTATTGATTAAAGGTAATGGTGTTGCAAAGATACGTTTTCAAAAACCAATGTCAATGGGGATTCCAATGGGAATGTCAAATTCAAAAAGAATTATTCTTTTGGGATTTTATTGTTTTTACCCATTTTAGCAAGGTGTTTTCGAGAATTTCTTTGTGAATAGGTTTTGAAATGTAATCATTCATTCCGTGATTGCGGAAAATTTCTTTCTCCTCGGCTATGATTTCTGCGGAGAGCGCAATGATAATGCAGTCAGTATCTATCGCTCTTATTTTTTGGCTAGCCTCATATCCATTCATTACAGGCATTTGGAGATCCATAATGATGATATGAGGAGTGTAACTTTGGTGAGCAACGATGGCTTCGACCCCATTTGTAGCTTCGAAAATATTGGCATTTGGAATTATTTTTTTGACCAATGTTTTAGACAACAACATGTTGATCTTATTGTCTTCTACGATGAGAATTTTGATATGATCTACATCAATTACCTTTTCAATCCGGGTGTTGTTTTTGATTAGTTTTTTCTCTTTGGAAGGGTTCTCAATTTGGTGTAAAATGTTTAGTAAGAGGCCTTTTTTTACGGGTTTTAGAATTGGGGTAATGGCGTTTTTTTGTATAAAAAGAGTGTCATTAGAATTGGAATGATGCATCAATACAATCGGTTTTTTTGCTATTTCATCAATAGTTAGCATTTCCTCTAAGGCCTCTTTTCCAATCAGATTATAGTCTAAGAGTAGCAAATCGAATTTTTTTGTTTCGGTTCCGTTTCCGTTTAGCTTTTGTATTATTTTTTTTGAATTCGTGATGGTTTCAGATTGAATGCCAAAGCTAAATAGCATTTGCTCTAGCACTTTGCTATTGGTGAGATTATTTTCGACTATTAAAACATTTTGTATTGTATTGTTTTCTGTTATTTTATTTCTTTCAGAATGCTCTGATTTGATTTTGATTTCAAAATAGAAAACACTTCCTTTTGAACTGCTTTTTAGTTGTAAATGTCCACCCATTAAGGATAATAGTTCGTTGGTAATCGGTAATCCTAAACCGGTCCCGCCATATTTCCGATTGATTGAATCGTCTTCTTGTGAGAACACTTCAAATATTTTTTTCTGATTTTCGGGTTTTATCCCGATTCCGGTATCTCGTATGAAAAATTTCAATAGGGACCGATGCTTTGTGATTTTGTCACATTGTACTTCGAGTTCGACTTCCCCTTCTGAGGTAAATTTTATTGCATTTCCGAGTAGGTTTATTAAGACTTGTTTCAATCTAATTTCATCAATCCAAGTAGTACAGGGTACGTCATCTGCAATGTTTAAAATAAGTTCTATATTTTTTGCGTGAGCAGAAAACTTGACTATGTCAATTGCTTGATTGATGGTGTTGTGTAAATTTGTTTTATGAATGTGCAATTCGAGTTTTCTGGCTTCAATTTTTGATAAATCAAGGATGTCATTTATTATTTCGAGCAAAGAATCTGCCGATTGGTTTACCGTTAGTAAGTATTGCTCTTGTAAGTCGGTTAGTTTTGTTTTTAAAAGTAAATTGTTAAAACCGATTATGCCGTTTAGGGGGGTTCTGATTTCGTGACTCATATTAGCTAAAAATTGTGTTTTGGCTAGATTTGAGGCTTCGGCAAGTTCTTTAGCCTTCATGATGTTTTCGGCATTTTTGCGTTCGGTAATATTTAGTATTACCCCAACGATATAGGCGTTTCCTTGATTTAATACGACGGTTTCGCCATGCTCTTCAATCCAAACACATTCTCCGTTTTTTCGGTTCAAACGCCCGCTGATTTGAAAGGGTTTTCCCAGACTTATGGCCTGGTCTATCTCCGAACGAATTCGGGTTTTATCTTCCGGATGATAGAGTTGAGTGAGGCTAATCTTGTTGCTAAAGAAGTCGGCTTTTGAATAGCCTGTCAATATTTCAATTTCGTCATTTAAAAATAGTTTTGTTCTTTCGGGATTGCATTTGACCAAATAGACGCTTCCGGGAATATTATGGGCTAGCAATTTGAATTTCTCTTCACTTTCGCGAATCGTATTTTCGTTGACAATACGTTCCATAGTTGCCGAAATATTATTAGTAAGGGTCTGCAAAATGTTGATTTCGTCGATGTTCCAAATTCGTTCGGAGGTGCAGTCATCAAAGCCGATATAGCCATGAAAAACAGTCTTGATGAATATAGGCAAAATTAAAATAGACAGTATGGATTGTTTTTCTAGAACAGTTTTGAAATCCCCCTCAGGAATGTCTTTTACCAGAAAAAGAAATGGCTTGTTGTTTAGAATTACCTCCAGTAGTTCGGGTATGGCATCTTGTGGAATGTTTTGTAATTCCGGATTGTTTATTTCTTGGAGTTCTTCGCGACTAGACCATTCAAATTTTTGACTTAAAAGATTGGTTGTAATGTCATTTTCAAAATAATAAAACCGATCGACTTTAGTGGTCTTCCCGATGTCATTGATGGAGTTATTAAAAACATCGGTTATGTCATTGGTGTGAAGCAATTTTTCGGTTATTCTTGAAATCGAAGTGAGTAACTCACTTTTGTAAATAATCAGTTTTTCAACTTCTTTTCGTTTAATTATTTCAAGAGCCAGTGCTATAGTCTCTGTAACAGTTTTAGTGAAATTAACATCTGCTTCTTCCCATATTTTAATTTGATTTGTAGCTTCAAGACAGAAGATGGCCATTAGATTTCCTGAAACATAAATAGGAAAGTCCAATAATGATTTAATGTTATTTTCTTTGAAATAAACATCAGTGAGCTCTATTGTTTGTGGATCATTTAGTGCATCTGAGGCTATAAGGACGGGTTGGTTTTCTATAGTGTTAAAATAGATAGGAAAATCCGTTTTGTTTAAAATGAATTCGTCATAATGTTTGTCTTCATTTTTTATGTATAAGTTGGTTAATTCAATGTGATCTGGATGGTTTTTCCATAAACTGACCCGATTAATTTGTAAGGCAAACGAAACTTCTTTGGTAATGTGTTGCAGTAATTCTATAGTAGTGCCAAAACTGAAAAAGTCTAAATTGGCTAATTTATTAGAAACAAGAGTCAATTGATTCAATTTTTCAAGTCGTTTTGCCTCTTGTGCCTCTAATTTTTTGGAGACCGAAATGTCTCTGGCGATGCCAGAATATCCCGTGATTTTTCCTGAAAGATTTCTTTTTATCGTTACGTTTTGTGACAGCCATAAAGTTTTTCCATTTTTTTTAACCATAGGAAACTCAATGGTGTCAAAACGGGATTTGTCTTTTAGGGTTTGAGTGTAGTGGTTTTTCACAATTGAAGCATAATCGGCCTGTACAACTGTTGTAAAATTCTTGCCTAACAGTGTTGTGTTACTATATCCTGTGAGGGTTTCGGCATATTGATTGATAAAAATATAATTGCCTTGATTGTCGGTTTCAAAAATAATATCCGATGCATTTTCCAGTAAATTTTGGAATTTTTCTTCCGCTATCACTTTATCTGTCACATCGAGACAGTTGGCTACGAACAGATTGTCATGGTGTTTTTGATCTGTCCATTGAATGCTCTTATAATTCCCGTTTTTGCATTTTAATACACAAGAAGAAATTTTATTTGGAGTGTATATTAAATTATAATCGATGGCTTTAAAATCCTTGTACTCGGTCAGTTTCCAGAAATTCATGCCCATAACTTCTTCTGGCTTATATCCCAGAATTTTTTCGATGCTATTATTACAGTAGAGTACGTTTCCAAATTTATCGGTTGCGATAGAAATAGTATTGGAGTGGTTGATGATGTTGTCTGTAAAGACGAGTTTGTCTTGGGTGTTTAGGAAAGAAATTCTTCGAGCATAATTGATGATTAGGACAGCAAAATAGCTATTAATTAGGGTAACCAATTGTTTTGTCTCGCTCGTTTTATCGAGTAACAATACGAAAAGCACTAGAAAAATGACTGTCATAAACCCTATATAATGCTTAAAATTTTTGAAAACAGTATAGGCAAAGAAAAGAATAAGAAGCAAATCGGTATAGGTGATAGTGTCAAAAGGATAGCTGGCGATTTTATATAAGGTTAGTGCTGCGTAAAGTAGGAAAATGATGTAAAATGGTTTTGTAATATGTTTTGCGAAAAATAAAAATTGAGTAGTTAATGCGTAAATAATGAGACAGGTAGCCCCAATGAATATATTGAGCTCTAAATCTGGGTTGTGGTTAGGGATAAATACAGCATTTAAAATTTCGGAGGTCACGAAAAGTATCCCTATAAATAAAAAATAATTTTTTATTTCTTCGGAATCGATTGCCCCCCTCGAATTATTGTTAGCAAAATTCCTACTGTAAGTTGATTTTTTTTCGATTAGGAATTTGAATAGAAGAAAGAATATGGAAAAAAGAACGAGCATAAACCACAGCTTAGAAAAATAAGGAGAGCCATCGCGAAATAAATTGAAGTTGGATTTATATTTAGTTGCTCCATAATCAATAGCTTGACTATTTGCCGAGAATTGAATTATGAAAAAAGGAATAAGGGCAAGTACTTGTTTTGACATAAAACCAGGTATTTGTTTTTTTTTAGGTAAAAATAAAAGTCAGAATGTCAATTCGGATTCTAAATAACCTAAGAAACTTATTTTCAGAGATGTAACAGCTAATGATAGACGTTAAATTTACTAAAAAAAAAGAAACTTATGAAAGAAAAATGAGACTATGGATTAAAGTCTCTTTTTTTTATTTTTAACACAAAAAAGAGCGGTTAATTGTAAATTTTTCACTAAAATTGTCCCTTTTTATTATTTAAATCATTATTATGTATTCAAATAGATTTACAGCCTTACTTTTATTTTTGTGTTTTACCGTTTTTGGGCAACAAAAAATAACGGTTGATGAAATTTTCACAGGTTCATTTCGTGCCAAAGGCATGGAGGAATTGCAATCAATGAAGAAGACTAATCAATATACGGTGTTGAATTCTGACAGGGCTACAAAGAGTATGCAAATCGATCTTTATGATTTTGCAACACTTAAAAAAGTATCAAACCTAATTGATACTAAGAATTTTAAAGAACTGACTAATGGAATTGACAGTTATACGTTTGACTCTTCTGAAAAGCAGCTGTTAATAGCATGTAATAGCAATCAAATATTCCGCCACTCATTTACTGCAGATTATTTTTTATATGATATTGCTGCCAAAACGCTGACAAAACTTTTTGATTTTCAAGTGCAAGAACCAGCTTTTTCTCCTGATGGGACTAAAATCGCTTATGCTAAAGAAAATAACTTATACATATATGACTTAGCTTCGAAAAAATCAACTGCAATTACTACAGACGGGAAAAAGAATGCTGTCATTAATGGAATTACAGACTGGGTTTATGAAGAAGAGTTTGCTTTTGTAAGAGCATTCGATTGGAGTAAAGACAGCAAAAAAATAGCCTACATCCGTTTTGATGAAAGCGAAGTTCCAGAATTTTCAATGTCAATTTTTCAAAAAAGTTTATATCCAACAATTGAAACATTCAAATATCCAAAAGCAGGAGAGAAAAATTCAGTAGTTTCATTGCATATGTATGACGCTGCAAGCAATGCTACTAAAAAAGTTGACTTAGGAAACTATAATGACTTTTATATAGCGAGATTACAATGGACAAATGATAACAATGTGTTGTCGGCACAGGTTTTAAATCGCCACCAAGATAATCTGGATTTGTTATTTGTTGACGGGACAACAGCCATTGCAAAAGTGGTCTTAAATGAAAAAGACAAAGCTTATGTTGATGTTACCGATAATTTGACATTCTTACAAGACAATAGCTTTATTTGGACGAGCGAAAAAGACGGTTTCAATCATATTTATGTTTATGATAAAACTGGAAAGCTGAAAAATCAAGTTACTAAAGGAAACTGGGAGGTTACTTCATACTACGGTTTCGACGAAAAAACAAAAACTGTTTTTTACCAATCGGTAGAAAACGGGTCAATCAATCGTGATGTTTATAGAATTGCTCTTGACGGAAAAAACAAAATACGTTTATCTAAAAACGTAGGTGGAAATGCGGCAACCTTTAGTCCTAATTTTCAATATTACATTAATACATTCTCAAGCGCTTCTCAGCCGACCATTTATACTTTAAATGAATCAAAAGCAGGGAAAGAAATTCAAGTTATCGAAAACAATCAAGATCTTGCTGCAAAATTGAAAGGGTATAATTTGCCTTCTAAAGAGTTTTTTGTTTTGAAAACGGAAAAAGGGAATGAGCTAAATGCTTGGATTTTAAAACCAACAGATTTTGATGCATCCAAGAAATATTCTGTTTTGATGTTTCAATATTCAGGGCCAGGTTCTCAACAAGTGGTAAATCAATGGGGTAGTTCTAATGAGTATTGGTTTATGATGTTGGCACAACAAGGATATATTGTTGCTTGTGTTGACGGCCGTGGAACGGGTTTCAAAGGTGCCGATTTCAAGAAGGTAACCCAATTGCAATTAGGGAAATATGAAGTAGAGGATCAAATTGATGCTGCCAAAGTATTAGGGAACTATCCGTATGTGGATAAATCAAGAATTGGTATTTTTGGTTGGTCTTTTGGAGGTTTTATGGCGTCTAATTGTATTTTTCAGGGAGCCGATGTTTTCAAAATGGCAATCGCAGTGGCACCAGTAACCAACTGGCGTTTTTATGACAGCATATACACAGAAAGATACATGCAAACACCGCAAGAAAACGCAAGTGGATACGATCAAAATTCGCCTATCAATCATGTGGGTAAATTAAAAGGAAAGTTCTTGTTGATTCACGGTTCTGCGGATGACAATGTGCATGTTCAAAACTCAATGCAAATGATGGAAGCCTTAATTCAAGCCAACAAACAATTTGACTCTCAAATTTATCCAGATAAAAATCATGGTATTTATGGAGGAAAAACAAGAATTCAATTGTACAACAAAATGACTAATTTTATCAAAGAAAATTTGTAAAAAGTAAATATGCTCTTAATCACGATTCAAAATAAAATATATGAAGTTAATGGTGTCAAAATTATGTTAGATTTTGATTTGGCCGAACTTTACGAAGTGGAAACAAGAGTTTTGAATCAAGCGATAAAAAGAAATATTGAAAGTTTTCCTGAAGATTTCATGTTCAGATTAACAAAAGAAGAATGGGAGAATATGTTGTCACAATCTGTGATTACATCTTCATCATCACAAATTGTGATGATGAATTTACCAAAAAATAGAACAGGGAAATATTTGCCGTATGCGTTTACAGAACACGGAGTAACGATGTTGGCTAGTGTATTAAAAAGCTCAAAGGCAAGGAAAATGAATATTGCAATTGTGAGAGCATTTATTGCCTTGCGAAAAACACTTTTAAATATTGAAAATTTTCAAAGTCATCTTCAAGAATTAGAAACTAGATATGATAAACAATTTGAGGATATTTTTGAGGCAATTCAGTTTTTAATCACAGATAACGAGATTGTTGAAAATAAATCGGAAAGAGTGAAAATTGGATATAAGAAATAATAATTGAATTCAATTGTACAACAAAATGACTAGTTTTATCAAAGAAAATTTATAATCAAAACCTAAACCCAAAACCAAAACAATAAAAATGACAGAAACTCAAGTTAAAACAGCACATCCAAAAGGACTTTGGGTGTTATTTGGAACCGAAATGTGGGAACGTTTCAATTTCTATGGAATGCGAACTTTATTGGTTCTTTTTCTTGTAAATTCCTTAATGATGAAAGAAGAAGATGCTTCTTTAATTTATGGAGGTTTTCTTGGACTTTGTTATTTGACTCCGATGCTTGGAGGTTTCATTTCGGATCGTTTTTTTGGAAATAGAAATTGTATCATGCTTGGTGGATTAATGATGGCTGTCGGTCAATTAATGTTATTTACCAGTGCTAGTGTTTTTGGCGAAAATTTAGGTTTAGCTACTACTATAATGTATTCTGGTTTAGGAGTTATTATTTTTGGAAACGGATTTTTCAAACCGAATATTTCCAGTATGGTGGGAAGTTTGTATCCAAAACAAGAAAAAAGCAAACTGGATACCGCTTTTACTATTTTCTATATGGGTATCAACTTAGGAGCATTCTTAGGTCAATTTATCTGTCCATTAATAGGGGATGTTAAAAGTTCAGGAGGAATAAGAGATATTCACGCTTTCAAATGGGGATTTCTTGCCGCTGCAATTGCAATGCTTATTGGAACCTTGGTGTTCTACTTCTTGAAAAATAAATATGTGGTTACTCCAGAAGGAAAACCATTAGGAGGATTACCGTCTAAAAATGAATCGTCAGATTACGAAGAAGGAGAGGCACAAACTGCTGTTTTTACTCCAAAAGCTTTATTCGTGTCTGTACTTGCTTTTATAGGTATGTTTTTGTTGTTTCATTTTTCAGTAGATGGAGACAATGTTGTAAAAACGATTATTTATCCAATAATTTATGCCAGTGGTATTACTTTGGCGGGGCTAATTTTATCGGATAGTTCATTGACAAAAGTGGAAAGAGATAGAATTATTGTAATTTATATCATTTCCTTCTTTATCATTTTCTTTTGGGCTGCTTTTGAACAAGCGGGTTCTTCATTAACCTTTATTGCGGATTATCAAACCGACAGAAACTTTTTTGGATGGCCAATGCCAGCATCTATGGTGCAAATTTTCAACGGATTATTTGTTGTTGCTTTGGCAGTTCCGTTCAGTATGTTATGGGATAAATTAAGAGCGAAAGACAGCGAACCTATTTCTCCTGTAAAATTGGCTTTAGGATTATTGTTAATTGCAGTAAGTTTCTTCATGATTGCTACCCAAGTAAAAGATCTTGGAACTTCAGGATTGTTGGCTATAAAATGGTTAATTCTATTGTATTTATTGAATACATGTGCTGAGTTGTGTTTGTCACCGATAGGTTTGTCATTAGTGGGTAAATTATCTCCAAGACGTTTCTCTTCTTTATTATATGGGGTGTTTTTCTTGTCGAACGCATCTGGTTATGCCCTGGCAGGAACTTTAGGTTCTATATTGCCAGCTACAGGAGATAAATTCAATAAAGCAAAAGAGCTGGGAATAGATTTACAAGCTGTTTTAGATAAAAAGGTTGTGCCTACAGCAGAACAGTTACAATTATTAGACAAAAATCAAATTATGGATCATAACCCAATTTTTGTTGGTTTTGAAATTCATAACTTATTTGAATTTTTCATGGTATTTGTTGTCTTAACTGGTGTCGCTGCAGTTGTTTTATTTGCATTGACTCCATTTTTGAAAAAAATGATGCACGGTGTTCGATAATTTATAGTAACATTTAGAAATACCTACTTGGTTTTATCAAGTAGGTATTTTATTTTTTAACAGTTTATAGTTATGAAATGAGCATGACCGGAAATTGGTCGGAAACACCAATGAAGATATGCGAATTACATATGACAAATAAAAAAAAAGAAAACACATATGAAAAGTAAACATCCTAAAGGGTTATTGTTTTTGTTTTTTACTGAGATGTGGGAACGTTTTGGGTATTACTTAATTATTGGAATATTCGTGTTATATATGATTGATCCTGCTTCTACTGGCGGATTAGCGTTTTCTGATAAGTATGCTGATGATATTTTTGGAACCTATATTGCCTTAACTTATTTGACTCCTTTTCTTGGAGGTTTTCTAGCCGATAGGGTACTTGGGTATTTTAAAGCCATTTATTTAGGTGGATTCCTGATGGCATTGGGATATATTGGTTTAGGGTTTCATGATATCACTTCATTTTATATTTCAATGGGTTTGATTATCGTTGGTAACGGATTTTTTAAACCAAGTATTTCAACTTTGGTGGGGAATTTATATTCAACAGAAGAGTATAAAGCTTATAAAGATTCAGGGTATAATATTTTCTATATGGGAATTAATATTGGGGCTTTTATCTGTAACATTATTGCAGCTTTTATGCGCAACCAATACGGATGGGGTGCTGCTTTTATTACTGCGGGTATCGGAATGTTTCTCGGACTTATTATTTTTACAATGGGTAGAAAGCATCTGGAACAGGCTAATGTGATGAAGCCTAAGCAAGAAGGAGATATCAGTTTGAACAGAATTTTGGCATCGGTGTTTTTACCGGCAATCCTTACTGGAATAATTGGTTGGATGATTCCTGGAAATATTTTTAAAAGCGATTCTACTGATGCTTTTATCTTCGCCTGTATTCCAATTATCATTTTTTATGTAAGATTGTATTTGAAAGCCAGTCATGAAGATAAAAGACCTCTAGGAGCATTGCTTGCTATTTTTGCGGTTGGAATGTTGTTTTGGGCAGTGTTTAAGCAAAATGGTACTGCTCTTACACGATGGGCAAATTATTATACAGACAGACAAGTAACGGGTACAACGGAAAAAACATTATCCTCAATTTATTTAGTCGATAAAAAAGATTTTCAAACCAAAGAAGTTCAAAAGTACGATAACCAATTTAAAGCGGAAAAGGACGAAAACGGTGAACCTATAAAAGTACAAGGTAAAGATGTTTACTTTACGAATGTTTCATCTGAGCAAAAGGAAGCTTTAGAAAAAAAACCGGAAGCTAAAGTTTCATTAATCAATACAGAGCTTTTTCAATCGATCAATCCAGGGTGGATTATTCTCTTGACACCGCTTTTGGTTGCTTTTTTTGCCTTCTTACGCAAAAAAGGCAAAGAACCTTCTACGCCATCTAAAATTGTTTTAGGGTTGTTTATATCGGCATTGTCCTGTTTGTTTATGGTTATTGCGGTTTATATCGGAAGTAATGGAGCCGTAAAGGTTTCGCCACTTTGGTTGGTAGGTACTTACGGAGTAATTACGATAGGGGAGTTATGTTTGTCTCCAATGGGATTGTCAATAGTTTCAAAATTAAGCCCACCACGTTTTACCGCTTTAATGATGGGCGGTTTCTTCTTGTCTATATCCATCGGGAATAAATTGTCTGGGGTTTTAGCCAGTATGTGGTATGATTATGAAAACAAAGCTAATTTTTTCATTGTAAATTGCGGGCTGTTGTTATTTGCGACGGTTTTAGGGCTATTTATTTTGAAAAGATTGAATGCTGTAATGAAAGAAAAAGGAATTAATTAATACAATTATATAAAAATGGAACAAAATTTAAGTTTAGAACAAATTCAGAATTTTGAAGGCAAATACCCAAAACAATTATGGTATTTGTTTATAGTAGAAATGTGGGAACGTTTTTGCTTCTACGGAATGAGAGGAGTTCTTGTTTTTTTTATGGTAGATCAGCTTTTATTAAAAGAGGCGGCTGCAAGTTTGCAATATGGAGCCATTCAGGCTTTTGTTTATGCATTTACTTTTATTGGAGGAATTTTTGCTGATAAGATTTTAGGATTTAAAAAGTCGCTACTGTTTGGTGCAGTTGTTATGATTTTGGGGAATCTTTTGATTGCTTTCTCTCCTCAAACACTTTTTTATTATGGAATTGCTTTTTCGATTATAGGAACCGGTTTTTTTAAACCCAATATTTCTTCCATGGTTGGAGAGTTGTACCATGCGGATGATCATAGGAGAGATGCGGGTTACGGTATGTTTTATGCAGGTATTAATATTGGAGGATTATTAGGTGGCGCTTTGTGTATTTATTTGGGTAAATATTATTCTTGGCAATTATGTTTTCTTTCGGCAGCGGTTGTGATGATCATTGGCTTGGTTACTTTTTTATTAACTAAAAAGCATCTTGGACCAATTGGGGATTCGCCATTGTTAAATTTATCAGCAAATAAAAGAAAATTCAAAGAGATTGCTGTTTATGTAGGGTCATTGCTCAGTATTCCGTTTATTTTTATAATGGTGAAAAACACCGATTTTACGGATTATTTCATGTGTACTATTGGGGTGATTGCTGTTCTTTATTTTGCTTTTGAGGTCTATAATTTGGGAGACAATAAATTACGTAAAAAGTTGCTTGCAGCTTTTGTATTTATCTTTTTCTATTTTGTTTTTAATTCTATTTACGAACAAAGTGGAGGGTCGTTATCTCTTTTCGCGAAAGATAATTTGAACTCTAACCTTTTGTTTTTCAACATCGATCCAAACGTTGTCAATAATAGTTCAAATTCTTTATTTGTAGTTATATTTAGTCCTATTTTGGGATTACTTTGGTTGTGGCTTGCTAAGAAAAAAATTGAACCAAGTACCATCGTTAAATTTGGTATCGGATTTTTATTCCTTGGAGCATCGTTCTATTTGTTCTATTATACGCGTTTTTTTGCTAATGTAGAGGGAATAACTTCGTTGAATCTTTTTACTTTTGCGTATTTGGTAACCACGATTGGCGAACTTTGCTTGGGACCTATCGGAATGTCTATTATTACTAAATTGTCTCCTAAAAGACTTTTTGGAATGATGATGGGATTGTGGTTTTTGGCATCTGCTTTTGGTCAATTTGCTGCGGGTAAATTGGGTGCTGAAATGGCCGAAGCCAATACTGGAACAACTTTAATGTCAAAACTGCAATCGTATACTGAAGGGTATTACCAATTGGCTATATATTCTCTTATAGCGGGAGCTGTTTTAATTCTGATGGTGCCAATAATGAAAAAATTAATGCAAGAAGTAAAGTAGCCCACAAACTTTGGTATTATTTTTGTGTAAATTTGTAAAACAGAAATCGATTAGGGAATAGACAAAAGAAAGTTTTTAACTTTAGCGTTGTTCTATTTTACTTTAAAAATTAAAATAATAAACAAATGAAAAAAATATTTTTAGTAGCATTATTCTTTATTGGGTTAAGTGCTGCTCAAGCTCAAGAATTAAAATGGTACACCGATGTAAAAGAAGCCATCAAAGTTTCGAAGAAAGAAAAGAAGCCATTGCTTTTGTTTTTTACTGGAAGTGACTGGTGTGGATGGTGTATTCGTTTGCAAAATGAAGTGCTCAAAACACCCGAATTTACCAAATGGGCAAAAGAAAGTGTTGTTTTGGTTGAGTTGGATTATCCAAGAAGAGCTCCTCAATCTGATGAGATTAAAAAGCAAAATAACGAACTTCAACAAGCTTTTGGGGTTCAAGGTTATCCAACGGTATATTTTGCAAATGCAACTGTTAACAAAGAAGGAAAAGTGAATTTTGAAGGTCTTGGCAGTACGGGTTATGTAGCTGGTGGGCCAACTGCTTGGTTAGCCGTTGCAGATCCTTTTGTTAAAAATGCTGCTTTGAAGGAAAAAACCAAAAAATCTAAAAAAGCTTAAATTAAATTTGTTTAATTGATTGTATAGAATCCCTTTTCGCTTGTTGAGTGAAAAGGGATTTTTTGTTGTTCACACGTCTGCTTCCAACGTTTTTGAATGGTTTTGTAATTCGATCCATCGGCAATTATGATTTTTGGTTTTATACTTTGTAGTACTCGGTCGAGATTGACTCTTGTAGATTGTGTAAGCAGTAGAACATCGGGTTGTATCGTTTTTGGATAAACCATAGAACTGTCAAGGATCAGTATTTTATTTCCTTTAAAATAAATGGTGTTTTCTAATTTTCTTTTATGTTTTAATGTGCAAAAATTTCCTGAAAGATAGGATGAAATAAGATTGTTTTTTTCGTATGTTTTTAAAAGGCTGTCGTTGGCATACAAAGTGGTGGTGAAACCATTTCGCTCCAGTAGTAAAGTGTTCTTTTTGGTATTAAAAACAACAAATTCTTCTTGGCTTTGTACATCCCATTTTGTTTTTATACTAGAAATTTGAAGTGCTACAATTGAAATTAATGCTAACGCCAGACTTTTGAAATTTGGTTTTTTAAACCAAATAACCATTGCAATTAGTACGAGGTATCCAGTTAGTAGGAGTGAAGTATTTAATGGGATGTCTTTGATGATGAATGATTCGAATGAGGCAATTGTGTTTATGATTTTATCCAAATAAAAGATGCTTATTTCTAAAGCTTTGGCTGGATAGAAAGGGACCCAATTGAATGCAGCTAAAACCATAACCAAAACGCCTAAACTCATTATGAAACCCAAAAACGGAATCACAATTAAGTTCGTCATAAAGAATAATCCGGGAAATTGATGAAAGTAATAGATACTTAAAGGTAAAGTTCCGATTTGGGCCGCAAAAGAAACGGTTAGTAGATCCCAAATGTATTTTTGGACTTTGCTCTTTGGTGTGCAGAGCATCGCCAAAAGCGGTTGCAGCCAGATTATAAAAAACAAAGCAATATAACTCAGTTGAAAGCCAACATCGAATAAGAAGTAAGGTTGAAACAGTAAAATAAGTAAAATGGAAACGAGTAAAGTATGATAAATATTGACACTTCTTCTTAAAAATAATCCAATAGCAACAAAGGAAAACATCGTAACGGAACGCAACACCGATGGAGCTAAACCTGCAAGTATTCCAAAAAGGGACAAAGAGAGCAGTGTTACTATTAATTTAATAAAAGAACCTCGTTTAGAATTGGGTAACGGTTTTAGAACAAATGTTATAAACAGCAATATAAAACCGATATGCAATCCCGAAACCGATAAGATATGGACGGCACCCGCATATTGATAATCCCGAATTATATTTGGATCAATATCTTGTTGTTGTCCCAAAATCAATGCTACGGCTACGTTTAGTTCTGCTGCATGGAAATTACTATTGTTTAAATTCTGAATAATTCGTGTTCTTAATTTGGAGGCATAATACCAAATGTCCTTTTCAATTACAGTGCTTACTTGAATCTCATTTGGCTCGGCATAGAGTTGAGCGTAAATTTGTTTGTTGTCTAAGTATTTTTGGTAATCAAATTGGTTTGGATTTTTTTGAGCTGTGTTTTTGTAGAGTATTCCATTTATTTTTAAACGATTGCCAATTTCAAAAGTATGTTTTAAGCTGTCTTTTCGGATGTTGAGGAGTATTCTTCCAGCAGCTTTTTTTTTGTCTATTGTATGGAGAAGAGCAATATAGCGCTCGCTAAAATTAGAACTTTTTAGTTTCTCTCTTAAAGTTACTGTAAAGGTGTGGTTTTTCTTGCATATGTTTCTATTATTGGTGTAATTGTTTGGACTGTACGAACCGGTATGGATGATTTGTGTAGTTCCTCCTATGGAAAAAGCAAGAAGAGATGTCGCTATTCCAAAAATCAGAGAGAATTTTGAATTTGTTATGGATAAATAATAGGTGATTATAAAAAGGAGAGCAGAAATGGAAAGTAAAATAAACACAATCAGTGGACTTGGGATTATAGAATAAACCACTAATATGCCTAGAATGAAGGCTGCCGTTATTCTCGCCAAAGGAAATTGAAGTACTTTCATAAAACTAAAGTACAAATATTATGTAAGAAATAAGTTGTTTTAGTAGATTCGACGGTTAAAATTCTCCGGTTGTCCTGCGTGAAGGATAGAAGCTAGCTACCGAAGTAGCGCATTCTATGATAAAAAACAATTAAATTTAAAAGATTAACTGGCAAATTTA
>NZ_QCZH01000022.1 GCF_003097655.1 Flavobacterium laiguense | reverse complement strand
ATTAGTTCTACCACATCCGGAAATAATACCATAAGCTATCAGTTATATAATTCTTCTAATACACCTGTTCAGGGGGCTAAAACAGGAACGGGTTCGGGTTTGACATGGAATGGACTTGCGGCAGGGAATGGGTACTATGTAATCGCTACTGGCGCTACTCCTACCAGCTGTACTTCTACCAGTGTTCCCGCTAATGTAACAACGGTAGCAAATCCAGCGGCACCACTTGTAACTTACGACGCGCCCTGCGATAAAATTACTTTTAGCATTACCATTTCTGGTGCAAACAATGGTTCCACTTATACCATAAAGGATAAAAGTGGAAACGATATTTCTTCATTAACAAAAAATAATGTAGCTCTAAATCCTGTTTCCTCTTATACAGCAACTGCTCAAGATGCTAGTAATGGAACAATCACAATTGATGGTTTTCCGGCAGGATCTGGATACCGAGTATCTGTTTCAACCGATGGATGTGGCTCTGGTGAAACCAACTGCGGAGTACCGCCTCCGCCTCCATCTCCTGCCAGAATGACTGAGCAAAATACTTCAAAAGAAAAATTGATTGATACAGCAACCGAAAAAGTAGGTTTTGTGGTTTTCCCTGTTCCCTTCAAAGATCAACTTACCGTACGATACAATTTTGACTATGCCTCTCAAGTTTTAATTGAAGTGTTCAATTCCCGAGGAAATAAGATACTTTCAAAAAAAGATGCCAACGGTTATTTGAACAAAGAAATTTCTTTAAACCTTACAAGCACAGGTCAATCAGAAGTTTATTTTGTAAAAGTAACTACCGACAGAGGAAGCAGCGTGCAAAAAGTAATCTCTTCCAGATAATTTTAACTTAATCATTATTGAAAGCATCCGCCACAAACGGATGCTTTTTTTTATCAGTACAGCTATTTTTTTTTGAGTACTTTTTCCTTAAAGCATCAATCATTTCAAAAGCCCCCATTTACCAAAACAAACAACTAATAACATAAGTTTAACACCCGTTTACTTTCATTCTAATCACAAATCGAGTTATTTTGCCTGAAAATTCAAACAATGACTTCAAGGAAAATTATATTTTTATTCGTTCTATTGTTATCTACTCTACATTCATTTTCCCAAGAGAAATTCACGCTTAGCGGAACCATCTCTGACGCCAACAGCAATGAAACCTTAATTGGAGTTACTATTTTAATCCCCGAATTAAAAACAGGAGTAACCACAAATGAATATGGTTTTTATTCGATCACTGTACCAAAAAGAAATTACAAAATACAAATCACCTCACTCGGATTTCAAACTATTGAAGAAACTATCAATTTAGACAAAAACACCAAAAAGAATTTCAAACTGACGGGTGCAGAAAACGCTTTGAAAGAAGTCGTTATCAATAGCAATGATAGTAAAACCGAAAATCAGAAACCAGAAATGAGTATCAACAAACTTTCTGTCGCTACCATAAAAAAAATGCCAGTTGTTCTTGGCGAAGTCGACATTATCAAATCTATATTACTACTTCCCGGAGTTACCAATGCTGGTGAAGCAGCCTCTGGATTTAATGTTCGTGGAGGTGGTGCCGACCAGAATCTAATCTTAATGGATGAAGCTTCGGTTTTTAATTCTTCGCATGTTTTCGGATTCTTTTCGATATTCAATCCTGACGCGATCAAAGATTTAAAACTCTACAAAGGAGGAATTCCAGCCCGCTATGGCGGAAGAGCTTCTTCGGTTTTGGATATTTATCAAAAAGACGGAAACAGCAATAAATTTCACATGAGTGGTGGAATTGGTTTAATCACCAGCCGTCTTTTGGCCGAAGGGCCTATCGTAAAAGACAAAGGATCTTTTCTTATTGCCGGTCGTGCTTCTTATGCGCATTTATTCCTAAAACTATCCGAAGAACAAAAAGACAATGCTGCTTATTTTTATGATCTTAATGCAAAATTGAGCTATAAATTAAATGCTAGTAACAACCTATACATGTCAGGCTATTTTGGTAGAGATGTTTTTGATTTAAACAAAAGCTTTACCAATATTTACGGAAACACCACTTTTAATACCCGCTGGAATCATTTATTTTCAGACAAATTATTCTCCAATTTATCGCTAATCTATAGCGATTATTACTATGGCTTAGATCTTGATTTTGTTGGTTTCGAATGGAGGTCAGGTATTAAGAACTTCAATATCAAATACGATTTCAGAAGTTATGTTTCAGACAAGCTAAAACTGAATTATGGCCTCAATGGTATTTATCACGAATTCAACCCCGGAACCATAAAACCTTCAAGCCCTGATTCAGGGATCAACTTCGACCAACTGGAGAAAAAATATGCTTTTGAACCTGCGATTTACATCAATGCCGAACAAAAGATTTCTGAAAAAATTGATATTAATTGCGGTTTACGCTATAGTTTGTTTTATAACGTTGGTACGTCAACTGTAAATTTGTATGAGAATAACAATCCAGTACTGTTCAATTCTCAATTCCAAATCTATGAAAAAGCAACACCAATTGGCGCAAAGCATTACAATAAAAATGAAGTTATCAAAAGCTTCGACTACTTAGAGCCGCGTTTAAGCGTTAATTACCAACTCAACGAGAATCAATCCTTTCAGGCGAGTTACAACCGAATGGTACAATATTTACAGTTAATTTCCAATACATCCTCTCCTACTCCATTGGATGTTTGGACCCCAAGCGGAACCTATATAAAACCACAAATTGCCGACCAAGTGGCGATAGGTTATTTTAGAAAATTCAAAGAAGGAGCCTATTCAGCCGAGGTGAGTTCTTTTTACAAAGAGGTTCAAAACAGATTGGATTATATAGACGGAGCCAATCTAATTGCCAATGAAGCTATTGAACAGGTTATTTTGAACGGGCAATTGCGATCGTACGGTTTAGAATTTATGTTCAAAAAGAACGAAGGAAACCTAACTGGATGGATTTCGTATACCTTATCAAAATCCGAACAGCAAACCCCAGGACGAACAGCTGGAGAAACGGGGATAAACAACGGTCAATGGTACAATACCGTTTATGACAAAGTCAATAATTTGGCGGTAACCGGATCCTATTATTTGAGTCCAAAATGGACATTTGGTGCCAACTTTATCTACCAAACCGGGCAACCCACCACCTATCCAAATGGGCAGTACGAATACCTTGGAATAACAATTCCAATTTACGGTGCGCGAAATGAAAACCGACTACCATCGTTCAACCATTTAGATATTGCAGCAACATTAACGCCAAAACACAATGGCAATAAAAGCTGGAGAGGCGAATGGGTCTTTAGCATTTACAACGTGTACAACCGAAAAAATGCGGCCTCGGTAGGCTTTAGGGAAAATGTCGATACTGGTGCAAACGAAGCCGTAAAAACATCCATTTTTGGGTTAGTACCTGCGGTAAGCTATAATTTTAAATTTTAAAAAAACACAGTCGTTTATAAAACATAGAAAAAATGAAAAAATTAATTATACTATTCCTAGTTATCAGCTCTTTTATATTCACGAGCTGCGAAGAAGTGATTCAGGTAGATACAATAACCGCTCCACCCCGATTAGCTGTTGAAGCTGCTATAAACTGGCAAAAAGGAAGTTCTGGCAATGTACAATCCATAAAATTAACCTCGACAACAGGTTATTTTGAAACCAAAATCCCTGTCGTTTCCGGAGCTGTCGTTACTATCAAAAATAGTTCCAATACGGTTTTTACTTTTATAGAAACACCAAATACGGGAATCTATACCTGTTCTGATTTTATACCGGTATTAAACGAAACCTACACCTTGAGCATTATCTCAAATGAACAGACCTACACAGCAACCGAAACCATGCGTTCTGTAGCACCCATTACAAGATTAGTTCAAAATGACAAGGGTGGATTTACGGGTAAAGACATCGAGGTAAAAGCATACTTTAATGATCCCGCCGATGAGGAAAATTTTTATTTATACCGATACAAATATAAAAATGTAAAGAAGTCAGACCTATATGCTGATGAAGATACTTATTATAATGGGAACGAATTTTTCAGCATCACTCAAAATGACTCTTTAAAAGTGGGAGATAAAGTCGATATTACGCACATCGGTATTTCTAAAAGCTATTACAATTACATGAATATTATAATAAGTTTGGCCGGACAAAACGGTGGTGGACCATTTCAGTCTCCCCCTTCAACAGTAAGAGGTAATGTAGTCAACACCACCAACCCAAACAATTATCCTTTAGGTTATTTTTCGGTAAGCGAAATAGATTCTAAAGAATACACCATTCAATAAGGATCAAATGATTTTAGTCCCGAAAACTTTCGGGAGATGATTAACGAATTAAGATTTTAGATTTTCATACATTTACAGCAAATTTGGGCAAAATCTAAAATCAGAATTCTAAAATCTAAAATCCCCATGTCTTCACACCATATCGTTCGCGACGACCAAGAGCCCGCTTTAATAATTGCAAACGGAGCAGCCTGTCATCCGGAATTACTGGGACAATTGCTAGAATGGTCGCCTTTGGTTATTGTTTTAGATTCGGCTATGGAGCGTGTTATGGAATTGGATATAAAAGTCGATGTTTTATTGGGTGATTTTGATAGAGGGTTTGATCCCGAAAAGTACCAAACTTCACAGTATCCTTTAGAAATTGTTCACTCACCAGACCAAAACAAAACCGACTTAGAGAAAGCATTTGATTACCTTATCGAAAGAAAAATTCCCGCCGTAAATGTCGTTTGGGCTACCGGCAGAAGAGCCGATCATACCATTACGAATCTCACCAATATCGTTCGCTATCGAAGTTTAATAAAAATCGTTATTCTAGACGACCACTCCAAAATATTTTTGTTGCCCAATAAATTCGAAAAATGGTACACCGCAGGCACGCCCATTTCATTAATTCCTATTGGAGTTGTTAGCGGAATATCTTCTAAAAATCTAGTATATCCATTAGAAAATGACACCCTCACCATGGGTTATAGAACGGGAAGTAGTAATGCTGTCGCAAATGATGGAATTGTAACCATCATCCACACTGATGGTGATTTGTTGTTGATGGAATGTATGGATTAGTATAACTCATGCGTTTGCCCTGTAGTTCTAGTGTTTACAAGAAAGGAATCACTATCTTTGCACCGAAATTTAGAAAATGAAATCTACAAAGAATACCGAAAAAACAAATTTACATCCAAGGAATCTACACCGATTTGGATATGACTTTGAATTATTAGCACAAAATAATCCTGAATTAGGGAAATTTGTTTTTGTTAATGAACACAATATAGACTCGAGCGATAGCGAACAGGCGAAGCAAACAATTGATTTTAGTAATCCCGATGCCGTAAAAGCGCTTAATAATTCCTTATTAATAGCCAATTACGACATTCAAAACTGGGATATACCAGAGAACTTTTTATGCCCTCCAATTCCCGGAAGAGCTGATTATATACACTATCTAGCCGATTTATTGGCTACTACAAACAATGGCGTAATTCCGAAAGGAGAAACAATTGTAGGTCTGGACGTTGGTATTGGAGCCAATTGTATTTATCCCATTCTTGGAAATGCCATTTATGGTTGGTCATTCGTAGGTACTGATATTGATGAAAAAGCGATTCAAAATTGCAAAAAAATCATAGAGCAAAATCCAAAATTAATAGAAGCCATCAGTTTACAATTACAAGTAAACCCGCGTTTTATTTTTAAAAACATAATTGAGCCCGAAGATAAATTTACATTTACCATCTGCAATCCTCCCTTTCATTCTTCTCCAGAGGAAGCTACGAAAAGTGCGGTTCGAAAAGTAACTAACTTGGCTCCAAATGCTCCCAAGACCACAAAACCTGTGCTCAATTTTGGTGGTCATAATGCAGAACTTTGGTGTGAAGGTGGAGAACTCGGTTTCATTAAACAAATGATTTACGAAAGTGCCAAATATCCTATGCAGTGTCTTTGGTTTACCACATTAGTATCGAAACAATCCAACTTGCCCACTATTTATAAAACATTAAATAATGTGGCAGCTATTCATAAAACCATAGACATGGCGCAAGGCCAAAAAAATAGCCGCATCGTTGCTTGGACTTTTATGACTGAAGCACAACAAAAAGCTTGGAAGTTTTAGATTTTCAGTAGACTATTTACTTCGTATCTTTACCACCAAGTACCATAGCAACTCTAAATAAATGAATTTCCAAGTCATATCTGAATACCAACCCAAAGGGGATCAGCCCCAAGCCATTGAGAAATTAGCTCAAGGCATTGAGGCGGGCGAACGTTACCAAACCTTGCTTGGTGTTACGGGTTCAGGAAAAACTTTTACCGTTGCCAATGTTATTCAAGAAGTCCAAAAACCAACATTGGTCTTGGCACACAACAAAACGTTGGCAGCGCAACTGTATTCGGAGTTCAAACAATTTTTTCCTAATAATGCCGTAGAGTATTTCGTATCCTATTACGATTATTACCAACCCGAAGCTTTTATGCCAGTTACAGGGGTTTTCATTGAAAAAGATTTATCTATCAATGAGGAGCTGGAAAAAATGCGTTTAAGCACCTCCTCTTCCCTTCTTTCTGGCCGAAGAGACATCATAGTGGTCGCTTCTGTTTCCTGTATTTATGGTATTGGAAATCCCGTGGAATTTCAGAAGAACGTCATTGCCATCGAGAAAAACCAAATGATTTCCCGAACCAAATTATTGCACAGTTTGGTTCAAAGTTTATATTCCAGAACCGAAGCCGATTTTACCCCCGGAAATTTTCGCATAAAAGGCGATACGGTCGAAATATACCCGAGTTATGCCGATGATGCCTTTCGGATTCACTTTTTTGGGGACGAAATTGAAGAAATGGAAAGTTTCGATGTAAAAACGTCCAAAGTCATTGAACGATTCGAAAAACTTACCATATATCCCGCCAATATGTTTGTGACATCACCCGATGTGTTGCAAAATGCAATATGGGCAATCCAACAAGATTTGGTCAAGCAAGTCGATTATTTCAAAGAAATCGGCAAACATCTGGAAGCCAAACGCCTCGAAGAACGCACCAATTTTGACTTGGAAATGATTCGGGAATTGGGGTATTGCTCCGGAATCGAAAATTATTCCCGTTACCTTGACGGAAGAGAAGCCGGATCAAGACCTTTCTGTTTATTGGATTATTTCCCAAAAGATTATTTGATGGTCGTTGATGAAAGTCACGTAACACTTTCTCAAGTACAGGCAATGTACGGTGGGGATAGAAGTCGTAAAGAGAATTTAGTGGAATATGGTTTCCGTTTACCTGCCGCAATGGATAACAGACCATTAAAATTTGACGAATTTGAGGCCATGCAAAACCAAGTCATCTATGTTTCTGCAACTCCTGCCGACTATGAATTGCAAAAATGCGATGGTGTTTACGTAGAACAAGTGATTCGCCCAACGGGATTATTAGATCCTATAATCGAAATACGTCCGAGTCTAAACCAGATTGATGATTTGATTGAAGAAATTCAACAACGTTGTGAACTGGACGAAAGGGTTTTGGTCACTACTTTGACCAAAAGAATGGCTGAAGAACTGGCCAAATATCTGACGAAAGTTTCCATTCGTTGCCGCTACATCCACTCCGATGTGGACACGCTGGAACGCATCGAAATCATGCAAGATTTACGAAAAGGCATATTTGATGTTTTGATTGGAGTCAACTTATTACGCGAAGGATTGGATTTACCTGAGGTTTCATTAGTTGCCATACTCGATGCCGATAAGGAAGGTTTCTTGAGAAGTCATCGTTCACTGACTCAAACCATTGGTCGTGCGGCAAGAAACTTAAACGGGAAAGCGATAATGTATGCCGATAAAATCACCAATAGTATGCAAAAAACTATCGATGAAACCAATTACCGAAGAACCAAGCAAATCAATTTCAATACTGAGAATAATATAATTCCGCAAGCGTTAAATAAAAAAATTGAAAGTGCCTTTACCAATAACAAATTGGTAGAATATGAATTGGGTCATATTATGAACACAGCTGCAGAACCTGAAACAGCCTATATGTCCAAACCAGATTTGGAAAAACTCATTCGCGAAAAACGAAAAGCTATGGAAAAAGCGGCAAAAGATTTAGACTTTATGCAAGCAGCGAAACTGAGAGATGAGATTAAGGATTTGCAGGCAAAACTCCATTAATTAAGTTGTTCCTGAAAATGCTCCAATAATACGTATGGGGGAATCATAGCAGTGGGAGATGCTTTCATTAATTTAAGAACACGATTCGTTGCACTTGGATTTAACCCCATGTTAATCGCAATTTGTCGAATGGCTTCTTCTTCTTTTTGATGCAACACCCCATCTACATGCATCAATAATGCCAAACGATAAAACTGCTGAATTCTTTCAAATTCAGATTTTATAACACGGGCAGGTAATTCTTGATGAAATAAATCATTAAACTCTTTTTTAGGGATGCCTAATTCTTGGGCAACAATCCAAACAAATTGATATTCTCTTTCATGCAATCGACCATCAATAACTGAAAACGCAATCATTTCAGACATTAAATTAATTTTCTCTTCGTATGTGTCCATCTAATTAGTATTTTTAGCTAAACTATTCTTTTTTTTATAAATCTAAAAATTAAATCCTATTGAAATTATTTTTCATAATCCCTCTATTTCTATTTCTAGGTAAAACAACTGCTCAAGAAAGCACCGCTTCCAAACAAGTTTCTACTTTTACAATAGAAGCTCCACAATTGAAAACAAAACGGAAAATTTGGCTCTATTTGCCTAAAAATTATGAAAACTCTACCAAAAAATACCCCGTCATCTACATGCATGATGCTCAAAATTTATTTGATGCCAAAACTTCCTTTGCAGGTGAGTGGAATGTCGATGAAAAATTAGACAGTTTGAATGCCCAAATAATTGTAGTTGGTATTGAAAACGGGGGCGAAAAACGTTTAGAAGAATTGACTCCTTATAAAAACGAACAATACGGTGGTGGGAATGCCGGTAAATACCTCGAGTTCATCGTAAACACCCTAAAACCTGAAATCGATAAAAAATACCGAACAAAACCTAATGCCAAAAACACGACCATTATAGGAAGTTCTTTGGGTGGTTTAACTTCCTTTTATGCCGTTATAAAATATCCTGAAGTTTTTGGAAAAGCTGGTGTCTTTTCTCCGGCTTTTTGGATTAACCGAAAAGAAATAAATGAGTATATGGCAAACAGTAAAAAACTAAAAGCTAAAATTTACTTGCTCTGTGGCGATTCCGAAGGGGATGATGATATTATGGTAAAAGACCTCAATCATATAGAATACCTACTGAATCTAAATCGTTGTTATTGTTTTCATCTAAACAAAAAAGTAATCGTTAAAGGAGGTCAGCACAATGAGAAACTATGGAGAGATGGTTTTATAGATGCTATCCTTTGGTTGGGGTACTGATGATTTGATTTTAGATTGATGATTTTAGATTAACGATTTTAGATTTGCACAACACCTTAAATCGTTAATCTTAAATCACTACTTTTTAGAATACTCTTTTTCCATTTGGGTAATGATACTTTTTATGGCTTCGGAACCAATTCCTTTGGCTTTGATGACTTTGTTTTTGTCTAGAATATACATTACGGGAGTCGTCACCACGTCGTATTTTTCTTTGAGATTATTGATATGAACTCCGTCATAGACATTGATCCAATCAATTTTATTGTCAATGATGTATTTTTTATATTTATCAAATTCGTTTTGGGTGTAAACCCCAAAAACTTTGACATCTTTCTTTTCTTTTTGAAAATCGTGGTACATTTCGAGAATTTTCGGCACTTCTTTTTGGCAATGACCACAATCGACATCCCAAAAGAGAAGTATTAAATAATCGGCTTTTATGCTGGATAAAGTCACGTATGTCTTTTCGATTTCCGGTTTGTTGGCGTAATAGATTTTCGTGATTTCGTCGCTGGTTTTGGCCGTATCAAAACCCATTTTCGCAATTACATCATGACCCGGGATGTCTATCATATAGAGTTCGGGAGCAGTTTTTCCAAGTTGCAATGGTGCCAAAACATTCCCTCGTTTTATGATAATATCGATTACACTTTCGTCATAAACCCCTTTGGCCTTACCGGTTTTAAAATAATTATCGACCATGTAAACAAAAACTTTATCCATTCCCATGAGTTTTGGAATTTCGTAGGTTTGGGTAAAATACGCCAATAAAAGCATATTCATTTTGGTGTCCTTCTTGGTTTTGAGCATCATACGGTCAATCTCCACACAAACCGAATCGGGATGCTGTACCACGACCGTATTAAAATATTGCTTTATTTTATTCGTAAAAAAAGGGTTGCGTAACATGGCATCATCCTGAAAATTGACTCCATCCCAAAAATGTTTTTTATAATAATTATATACAAAAATACTGTCGGGTCTGCCATTGGAAGCTTTGGGAATATCCTTGGTTGTTTTTTCTGTTTTCAAATTAATGATATCGGCAAGATAAGTTCCTTTATTTTGGGCAATCGTATTTGCATCATTTTCCAAAATACCATCGTTTAACACTTTATATTCTTTGGTTAAAAGAGCAATAGAATCAGGTTTTTTTTGCTCTTTTATGGATTTTTTAAAACCCTCAAATTCTTTATTTTTGGCAGTTACAAAACGAATGTAGTTGAAGAAATTTTCATTTTGTTTAGAGTTAACGGCTTTCAAGTTCTCAAGCAAATTAGCTTTATCCGAATTGATTTGTTGCTTTTGAGACTGCTCGTCAATGATGAAATCAAAATAATTTCCTTTTGCCTGGCTGAGTAAAAAGTAAACTCCTTTGTCTAAATTTTTCTTCCCTTTGAAAATGATGTTTCCGTTGACTACTTTTTGGCAAGTGTCTGAAATATACAATTTGTCAAACTGATAAAAGGCCAGATAAGCAACGGTATCATTACAGTTTTTTAAATTAATCTTGATCTCATGGCCTGTCTGAGCTTGCACGGTCATTAAACCAAAAAAGAGAACGAAACTTAATGTGATTTTCTTCATAACCAGTAATAATCTTTGGGGTATTTTTAGCGTAAAACTTTTTTTAGAGAATAAATCTCATTTTAATATTCAAAAATAATTGAATTTAAATCTAATTTCAAAGAATTTGCAAAGTGTTTTTCGTACCATCTCGCATAATTGCAAGAAATTCATTTTCAAAATGTGTACCTTTGTACTTTAAACACATTTAAAATGACAAATAACGATATATTCAAAAAACTTCGAGTAGCCTTGATGTTACGCGATGATCAAATAGTGGAAATTCTAGAATTGGTAGATTTTAGAATTACAAAATCAGAATTGGGAGCTTTTTTCCGTGATGAAAAGCACGAAAACTACATGGAATGTGGAGATCAAGTGTTGCGTAATTTCCTAAATGGATTAGTGATTCACTTGAGAGGTACCAAAGAAAATCCTAAAAACCCGAATGACGTTTTGGCCAAACACAAAGCACAAATTCCGGTAAAAGATGGAGCTTCAGAAAGAGCTGAATTCAAGCCAAAAGCAAAAGACAAAGAAAGAGCCAGAGGAGACGAAAGCCCTTCTAAATCGAAGCCAGCTGCCAAAAGACCTGCCAAAAAGCAATATCCAAAAGGAAACGACAAAATACAAGTTGTGGAGAAAGTGAAATTTAATTTTGGTAAAAACCAAAAATAATCAATCCTAAATTTTACAGTTTATGGAATCCGATTGGATTCAAGGACAATAAAATGGTAAAAAAACCTGACGAAAGTTCAGGTTTTTTTATGCTTAGTGACCACCATAAATAACAAAGGAAACCTATTTGGCTTCCTTTGATTGACATTTCATAAACATCAAATACATCCCTAATCGATAAGTAAGCACGAGAACAAGCCTACTTCTTTATTGCAATTCTCTAGTTTTTAAATTTTACTTCAAAAACATAATCTTTCCCAACAGTTAGCTCATTCGAAGACAGTTTTTTATAATTAAGCGCTTGCTTAACATACGATTGAATCTCTGAACTGTTAGAATTCACTTGCAACACTACAAGTTGGTGTAATTCATTCACTGTAAAAGTGACTTTAACTAATTCTTCTTTTTCTAAAGTATCTTCAGTATAAGACTTGTTTAGTAATTGAGATAGTTCTTTTGTGGTTTTTGACAAAGCAACATTTGGATCTTCATTAATAGTAGAAGCAAATACTGCACTTGCGAATAAAGAAACAATAGCGGATAATAATAATTTTTTCATGTTTTTTGTTTTAAGATTATATGCCAAAATTACACACAATACCTACATAAAAAACACTTTATCAATCACTTAACCAATTGTTAAAACAAGAAAAACATTCGATCAAAAACCTTTTTATGTCCCCAATATTACTCAGCAATTAAAAATAAATACTTTTAAAATTTAAACCTAAAAAACTAAGAAAACAGCAACAAAAAAGCAATTTTCCCTATTTAAATTTAAATCCCTTTTTTTGGTAACATTGGGATTAAAAAGCCCCCTAAGAACTACAACTTAACATTGAGCAACCGACTTTATCTCTGGCCCAATCTGGTCTTTTAGCAAACCATTTTTGATAGTTCGGTTGTTCATTATAAGGCTTTTTAAGCAATTCATACAATTCATTTACCAAAGAATAGTCCCCTTTATCAGCTGCATCAATACTTAATTGTGCCATATAATTTCGCAACACATATTTTGGATTTACTTTATTCATTTGCTCTTTCCTTTCGACATCCGAAAAAGGTTCTTCATTTATTCGATTGCCATAACGCTCTAGCCATGCATACCAATTATTCAAAACAGTTTCATTAAGGTCTTTTTCATTGTAAAAGGCTTCTTTAATTGTATTCAAAGCCACTTCTGGAGTATCTTCTTTTTGAATATTACCCAGATTCCTAAAGAAAATAGTCATGTCGGTTTCAACCAATTGAAGCAGTTCGGTTAGAATTTCGATTAAAAAAGCATCATCATCCTTTTTAACCATGAAACCGAGTTTATTTCGCATCATATTCAGATACTCCTTTTGATAATCAGTACTAAAAGCATCTAAAATTGTTTCTAATGGTTTGGCATCATTAATTAAAGGGTACAATGCATTGGCCAATTGGTATAAATTCCACAAAGCAATTTGGGGTTGATTGCCAAATTGGTATCGTTTATGTTGTATATCGGTTGTATTGGGAGTCCAATCGGGGTTATAATCCTCCAGCCATCCATAAGGACCATAATCAATAGTAATTCCGTGAATCGACATATTATCAGTGTTCATAACGCCATGCACAAAACCAACGCGTTGCCAGTGTACAATCATGTCAAGCGTAGTTTGAGTCACTGCTTGAAAAAAGGCAAGATATTTTTCGATTCCTTCTACTTTGATATCTGGGAAATGGTGTTTAATGGTATAATCCGTTACTAATTGAAGCGTAGCATGATCTTTTCTGGAAGCAAATAATTCAAAATTTCCAAAACGGATAAACGAAGGCGCTACTCTGCAAACGATAGCTCCTTTCTCATAAGCAGGATTTCCATTATACAATACATCCCTTAAAACGGGATCTCCGGAAAGCATTAGCGAAAGTGAACGGGTTGTTGGAACTCCTAGATAATGCATGGCTTCGGCACATAAATGTTCTCGTATGGAAGATCTCAATACGGCAAAACCATCGGCTGTCCGAGAATATGGTGTAGGACCTGCTCCCTTTAATTGTAAAGTGTACAACTTATCATTATGCATCACTTCGGTTAGATTAATCGCACGTCCATCACCCAATTGACCTGCCCAATTTCCAAATTGGTGTCCCGCATAACTCAAAGCATAGGGTTTGGTTTCTGGATAAATGGTATTACCAGAAAAAGTATTCAAAAAATCTTCTGAAAGTATATCTTCCTGTGACAATCCTAAAAAATTAGCCACCTCTACTGAGGCATGAATCAAAGACGGATTTGAAGGTTTCTTTGGTACTACATACGAAAAACAGGCTTGTTGCACCTGTCTCGGACTATTGGTTTCGTTTGGGTCAGCAGGTAATTCGGTAGTAAAATTATTTTGTATATGGAGTTTCATAGTGTTCAAAAAAGGATTTTTTCTTAGGGTTAGAGATGCACTACAGTGCGTCTCTACTAATTTTACATCATTTCTAACTGTAAAGGTAATAGATGCAAGACACTGTTGTCAAGACTTTCAGTTAATTTTATGATTTGTTGAATAGCGCAATATTGTATTTAACAAAAAAACTAAGCTTTCACTCCTGATTTTTGTGCTCGGAAATAAAAGTTCCCAAATCGAGAATTTTATATATCTTTTTTTTAGAATTCACACTAAAAATGTCTAGAATATTTGTAAAAGGAACATTGAGAGATTACTGGGAAATACATCCTGAAACCGAACAATATCTAAAAACTTGGTATGACACTGCAATCAATGCCAATTGGAGAAATCCAAATGATGTAAAACAAAGTTATGCGAACGCCAGTATTCTAAAAGAGAGTAGAATTGTTTTTAACATAAAAGGCAACTCACATCGTTTAGTGGCAAAATTTAATTTTGAAAGACAATGGATTTTATTCGGTTTATTGGAACTCATTCCGAGTATGACAAAATAGATGCCAATACAATTTAAAAAAATAAAAAATGAAAATTACTCCAATAAAAACAGAAATCGATTACCGAGCAGCATTAAAAAGATTTGAACTCCTTTTTGATGCTACAACTGGAACTCCGCAAGGCGATGATGCAGAAATTCTTGCCCTATTGATAGATGAATATGAGAATACACATTATCCAATAGAAGCGCCAGATCCAATAGAAGCCATAAAAATAAGAATGGAAGAAATGCACCTAAAACAGATTGATCTAGTTGATGCAATAGGAGGAAAAAGCAGAGTTTCGGAAATATTGAATCGCAAACGAAAATTAACTGTTGAAATGATTCGTAATTTAACAGTACATCTAAATCTATCACCAAGTGTATTGATTAATGATTATGAATTAACGAGATAAAAAACATCCCTTAAAACAAAAAATCCTGAGCTTTCACTCAGGATTTTTAATATATAACTTTTTTCTAATTAAGAAAGCGCCGCTTTTACTTGGTCAGCAGCTTCTTGGAATTCTGTAGCTGATAAAATTGGCATACCCGAATTTTCAATAATTTGTTTCGCTTCAACAGCATTAGTACCTTGCAAACGAACAATGATTGGCACTTTTATAGCATCACCCATATTTTTGTAAGCATCAACAACTCCTTGCGCCACACGGTCACAACGAACGATTCCACCAAAAATATTGATTAAAATTGCTTTTACGTTTTGATCTTTTAAGATAATACGGAAAGCCGTTTCAACACGCTTTGCATCAGCAGTTCCACCTACGTCAAGGAAGTTTGCAGGTTCAAAACCAGCATACTTAATTAAATCCATAGTCGCCATTGCAAGACCTGCACCATTTACCATACATCCTACAGTACCGTCAAGATCTACATAGTTCAATCCTACTTCTTTTGCTTCAACTTCGATTGGATTTTCTTCAAGAACATCACGCATCTCAGCATAAGCTTTTTGTCTGTATAAAGCGTTATCGTCGATATTTACTTTAGCATCAACAGCTAAAATTTTATTATCAGATGTTTTCAAAACTGGGTTGATTTCAAACATAGAAGCATCAGAACCAATGTAAGCATTGTATAATGAGTCAATGAATTTAACCATTTCTTTGAAAGCATTTCCAGAAAGACCTAAGTTAAAAGCAATTCTTCTTGCTTGAAAACCTTGCAATCCAACAGCTGGATCAACTTCTTCTGTAAAAATTAAGTGTGGAGTATGCTCCGCAACTTCTTCAATATCCATTCCACCTTCAGTAGAATACATAATCATATTACGTCCTGTTGCTCTATTCAATAATACAGAAACATAAAACTCAGATGTTTCACTTTCACCAGGATAGTAAACATCCTCAGCAACTAAAACTTTATGCACTTTTTTACCTTCAGCTGAAGTTTGAGGTGTTACCAATTGCATTCCGATGATTTCGCTTGCAATTCCTTCCACTTTGTCAATTCCTTTGGCAAGCTTAACCCCACCACCTTTTCCACGCCCACCAGCGTGAACTTGTGCTTTCACCACATACCAACTGGTACCAGTTTCTTCAGTTAATTGTTTTGCAGCAGCAACAGCTTCTACAGGACTATTAGCAACTATTCCGCGTTGAATGCGAACTCCGTAGCTAGCTAAAATTTCTTTTCCTTGATATTCGTGTATGTTCATAATATAGAATTTGTCTGGTTTCTGAATCTATTTCAGAATAAAAGTGGCACAAAAATAGCAAATTCTATCTATATAGGAAAATCTTTTTCTTATTTAAAAAGCCATAGTTATTTTAATCAGAATAAAATCACATATCAAAAAGCCGTTTATAACTAAAAATGAAGATTATTGTAATTGTCTAAAACACTATAACGTTTTCGAATAATGCACCTAAAATAGAAATTGTAGCCGAATAGTATCAATTTATTTATTTCAAAAAAATTCAAATTATCAAATTGATAATTTACATAGTATTTTAAAAAATTATTGACAATTATCACCCATATTTTCAAATCTAACCACAAAAATACAGGCGTTTCGAGACTTTTGATACATTATATTTAACGAAATCTTTAAATTTGTAAAAAAAATATAAGCATGAGAGTAAAAGAACAAGGCCTTTATTTGCCGGAATTTGAACACGACAACTGTGGCGCAGGATTTATATGTAATTTGAACGGAATTAAGTCTAATGACATCATTCACAAGGCTCTAGATATTTTAATAAAGTTAGAACATCGTGGTGCCGTAAGTGCTGATGGAAGAACTGGAGATGGTGCTGGAATCCTTTTTGACATTCCACATACTTTTTTTAAGAAGGTTTGTGATTTTGAAATTCCAGAAGTTAGAGAATATGCTGTAGGTATGACTTTTATGCCAAAAAGTCCTAATCAAGTTAACTTTTGCAAAACCACCTTTGAAACTGCTATAAAAGATCAAAACCTATCTGTATTAGGATGGAGAGATGTTCCAGTTGACGTTTCCAATCTAGGTGAAATTGCCGCAGAAAAAGAACCAACCGTTAAACAAGTTTTTGTTGGTAAAAACGGAATGGATATTACAGAGCAACAATTCAATGCCAAACTTTTTATGGCTAGAAAAATTGCAGAACACACTATTCGAAATTCCAGAACTTCGGAAAGTCATATGTTCTACTTTTCAAGTTGTTCTACTACTACTATTATATACAAAGGTTTGTTGATGCCGGAAGACATTAGCAGATATTATACTGATTTATTAGATACCGACTTAGTGACTCGACTAGCTCTTGTTCACCAACGTTTTTCTACCAACACCTTCCCTTCTTGGGATTTGGCACAACCGTTTAGATACATGTGTCACAATGGAGAAATCAATACTTTAAGAGGAAACGTAAGCAGAATGCGTGCTCGTGAAGAATTGATGCAAAGTGATGTTTTTGGAGAGGATCTTAAAAAATTATTCCCAATCATTTTAGAAGGAAAATCAGATTCGGCTTCTATGGACATGGTCGTTGAGTTATTATTAATGACAGGCCGTTCTTTGCCAGAAGTAATGATGATGGTCGTTCCTGAAGCTTGGGAAAAACACCAAACGATGTCGGACGAAAAGAAAGCTTTCTATGAATACAATGCTTGTATCATGGAACCATGGGATGGCCCGGCATCTATTCCGTTTACAGATGGAGATGTAATTGGAGCGCTATTAGACCGAAACGGATTGCGTCCTTCTCGTTATACCTTGACAAAAAGTGGTTTTGTGATCATGTCATCCGAAATTGGGGTACTTGACATTAAACCAGAAGATGTAGTACAACACGGAAGATTGGAGCCAGGGAAAATGTTCCTTGTTGACATGAATGAAGGTCGTATTATAGAAGATGAAGAAATCAAAAATTCAGTAGTAACCAAACGTCCTTACAGAGAATGGTTGGATAAAAATCTATTGCAATTGGCTAAAATCCCTTATACGAACAATCCAATTCCAGTAGAAAAAATTGATTTTGAAACTAGACAACGTTTGTTCGGTTATACCATTGAGGATTTAAAAACAATCATCAACCCAATGGGAGGTCAAGGTAATGAAGCCTTGAGTTCTATGGGTAATGACACTCCTCTTGCGGTATTATCAGATCAACCACAATTATTATATAACTATTTCAAACAATTATTTGCACAAGTAACCAACCCACCTTTGGATGGTATTCGTGAAGAAATAATCACAGACACTAGTTTAGCAATTGGTGGAGACTACAATCTTTTTGATATTACTGACATTCATTGTAAAAAGATAAAAATCCAAAACCCTGTTATATCAAATGAGGATTTAGATAAGATAAAAAACATTTCACACGATGATTTCAAATCGGTTACTATTTCTACCTTATACAAAATAGAAAAAGGAGTAAATGGTTTAGAGCGTGCATTAGAAAAATGCGTGCAAGCGACTTTCAAAGCCGTTTCTGAAGGATGCAATATTGTTATCCTTTCAGACAGAGGGGTAAGTGAAGCAATGGCTCCGATACCTATGTTATTAGCCACTTCTTATATTCATCACTCTTTGAATATTCTAAAAGTTCGTTCGAAGTTCGGAATCATAATCGAATCGGCAGAACCACGTGAACCGCATCATTTCGCACTATTATTTGGATACGGAGCAAGTGCCATCAATCCATATATGGTAAATGAAATCATTCACGACCAAGTGAACCAAGGTTTTATTACGGGTGTAAAAGCAGATTATGCTGTTAAAAATTACAATAAAGCTATTGCAAAAGGGATCCTTAAAATCATGAATAAAATTGGCATCTCTACTTTACATTCGTATAGAGCGGCACAAATTTTTGAGATTTTAGGTTTAAACAAAACATTCAGCTCTAAATATTTCCCCTACACTCCTTCTCGAATTGAAGGTATTGGACTAATGGAAATTGAAAGAGAAGTTAAGAAAAGATATCAAAATGCATTTCCAAAATCGGAAATTGCAAACCTATTGCCTTTAGAAATTGGAGGAATCTACAGATGGAGAAGAAATGGTGAGAAACACATGTTCAATCCAACTACCATTTCAAAATTACAACAAGCCGTTCGTTTGAACAGCCCTGAAAGTTATAAAGAGTACTCAAATATGGTAAATGATCAAAGTGAAAACTTGATGACCATTCGAGGATTATTCGAATTCAATAATTTGGATCCAATTTCCATAGACGAAGTGGAGCCTTGGACAGAGATTGTGAAAAAATTCAAAACTGGAGCCATGTCTTATGGATCCATCAGTCAGGAAGCGCATGAGAATCTAGCGATTGCCATGAACAGAATTGGGGGAAAAAGTAACTCTGGAGAAGGTGGAGAAAACCCACAACGTTTTCAAAAAGATATGAATGGTGACTCTAGAAATAGTGCCATCAAACAAGTGGCTTCTGGAAGATTTGGAGTATCGATCAATTACTTGACGAATGCCAAAGAGATTCAGATAAAAATGGCTCAAGGAGCAAAACCTGGAGAAGGTGGACAATTACCAGGTGAAAAAGTAGTGCCTTGGATTGCAGAAACAAGAAATTCCACCCCTTATGTAGGACTTATTTCTCCTCCGCCTCACCATGATATTTACTCTATTGAAGATTTATCTCAATTGATATTTGACTTAAAAAATGCCAATCGTGAAGCAAGAATCAACGTGAAGTTGGTTGCCGAAGTTGGGGTTGGAACAATTGCTGCCGGGGTTGCAAAAGCTAAAGCTGACGTAATTTTGATCTCTGGATATGATGGAGGAACCGGTGCTGCACCATTAACATCATTACAACACACCGGTATTCCATGGGAATTGGGTCTTGCCGAAGCACAACAAACTTTAATATTGAATGACTTAAGAAGTCGTGTGGTTTTAGAATGTGATGGTCAATTAAAAACAGGTCGAGACGTAGCTATTGCCGCTTTACTTGGAGCAGAAGAATTTGGTTTCGCCACTGCACCACTTGTAGCATCAGGTTGTATCATGATGAGAGCTTGTCACTTGAATACTTGCCCAGTAGGTATTGCAACTCAAGATCCTGAATTGAGAAAAAATTTCAAAGGAACACCAGAGCACATCATTAACTTCATGTATTTTATTGCCGAAGAGTTAAGAGAAATCATGGCTCAACTTGGATTTAGAACACTAAAGGAAATGGTGGGACAATCGCAAAAATTAAATGTCAATAAAGCGATTAAACATTATAAAGCAAGCGGATTGGATTTATCTTCCATCCTTTATAAGCCAGAAAAAGCGAAAACGGTTCCAAATCATAATACAACAACGCAAGATCACGCATTAGAAAATGTATTGGATTTTGAAATCATAAAAGCGGCTATTCCTTCTATTTACAGAAAAGAAAGAACTAGAGTAACCTTTGATATCAAAAACACGGACCGTTCCGTTGGAGCTATTTTGAGTAATGAAATTTCAAAAATTTACGGATCACAAGGTTTACCTGATGATACTATTCTTGTTGACTTTACAGGATCTGCAGGACAAAGTTTTGGTGCATTTGCTACAAATGGATTGTCTTTCAAAATTCACGGAAACTGTAATGACTATTTAGGAAAAGGACTTTCTGGAGGTAAATTAATTATCAAAGTTCCTCCTACTGCCACTTTCAAACCAGAAGACAATATTATTATTGGAAACGTAGCTCTTTATGGTGCAATAACCGGAGAAGCATATATCAATGGTATGGCTGGAGAACGTTTTGCAGTTAGAAATTCTGGAGCAACTGCGGTTGTTGAAGGAATTGGAGATCACGGTTGTGAGTACATGACTGGTGGAACTGTAGTGGTTCTAGGAAAAACAGGTAGAAACTTCGCAGCGGGTATGAGCGGTGGTGTTGCTTATGTATATGATGCCAAAAAGAAATTTGAAGACGGATTGTGCAATATGGAAATGGTTGCCTTAGAAACATTGGAAGAAGATGATTTAATTAAATTAAGACGATTAATCAGAAATCATTCTATGTACACTAATAGTCCTTTAGCAAAACGACTTTTAGCAGATTGGGAAAACGAAAGCAAACATTTCATCAAAGTAATGCCTACAGATTACAAGAAAGCATTGCAAAGATTGGCAGAAGAAAAGCAAATTGAAGAACTAATAGCACAATAGTCATGGGAAAGATAGGTGGATTTAAAGAATATAATAGAACCGACGAAAGTAATGTTGCTGTTCTAGAAAGAGTATCAAATTATAATGAATTTACAATTCCGTTAGCAAAAGACAAAATCAAAGAACAAGGTTCTAGATGTATGGATTGCGGAATTCCTTTTTGTCACAGCTCTTGTCCGTTAGGGAATTTAATTCCTGATTTTAATGACATGGTGCATCAAGAAGAATGGGAAAGTGCTTTGAAGATTTTACAATCGACAAACAACTTCCCAGAGTTTACAGGTCGTTTATGCCCAGCTCCATGTGAAAAATCATGTGTATTAGGAATTATCAGTGAGCCAGTAGCTATCGAAAATATTGAAAAAAACATTATCGAAAGAGGTTTTGCAGAAGGATGGATCAAGCCACAAACACCTGAAGTAAGAACCGGAAAAACAGTTGCCGTAATTGGATCTGGCCCTGCTGGATTGGCCGCTGCACAACAATTGAATCGTGCTGGGCATACCGTTACCGTTTTTGAAAGAGACAATGCAATAGGTGGATTATTACGTTACGGAATTCCAAATTTTAAATTAGAAAAAGGAATTATCGACAGACGTGTAAAAGTACTAGAAGCCGAAGGAGTTGTTTTTAAAACCAATGTAAACGTAGGAGTAAACTACAGCGTAGACCAATTAACCGCTTTTGATTCTATCGTATTATGCGGTGGTGCAACCGAAAGAAGAGGCTTACCTACAAAAGGTGCCGATAGCAAAGGTGTGGTACAAGCAATGGATTTCTTGACACAACAAACCAAAGTATTGTACGGAGAAACAATTGCTGATCAAGTAATGGCTACCGGAAAAGATGTCATCGTTATTGGTGGTGGAGATACAGGATCGGATTGCGTGGGAACTTCAAACCGACACGGTGCAAAATCCGTGACTAATTTTGAAATCATGCCTAAACCTCCAGTAGGAAGAAGCGAAACTACACCATGGCCATTTTGGCCGTTGCAACTAAAAACATCTTCATCGCACGAAGAGGGTTGCAACAGAAACTGGTTGATCAATACCAAAGAATTCCTTGCTAACGAAAAAGGGGAACTTGTTGGATTGAAAACCGTAGAAGTTTCTTGGAAAATAACACCAGGACAAAGACCTGAACTAATCGAAAAAGAAGGTTCTGAAAAAATATGGCCTTGTGATTTGGCTTTATTAGCTCTTGGATTTACAGGTCCTGAAAAAACTTTAGCCGAACAATTAGGACTACAAATTGATATGCGCAGCAATTATAAGGCGACCAATTATCAAACTAATGTTCCTCACATTTTTACCGCCGGTGATATGAGAAGAGGGCAATCCCTAATTGTATGGGCCATCTCTGAGGGTCGTGAGGCTGCAAGAGAAGTAGATTTATATTTAATGGGTTTCACCAATTTACCAACCAAAGGAAAAGGGGATTTACCTGCTTTGTAACAAATAATTATTTTTTTTTTAAATCCCTTGACATAATTTTTTTGTCAGGGGATTTTTTTTTAATTGTTAAATAACCCCACAAAACCTGAACAATTGTTTAATATTAAACAAATTGTTACATTTTGTTAAATACATATAATTTGTTTGGTCACAATAATAAAGTATAATAAATTTGTAAAAAAATAATAGAAAGATGCAAGCAAACGATTTACTACACCTAGCGGAACAATTTGGAAGTCCGGTATATGTTTATGATGCCGAAAAGATACAATCTCAGTACAATAGATTGACAAAAGCTTTTTCTAAAGTACCGAATTTACGCATCAATTATGCGATGAAAGCGTTGTCGAATGTAGCCATACTCCAATTATTGAGAGATATGGGATCTGGATTGGATACTGTTTCTATTCAAGAAGTATTGTTAGGATTACATGCTGGCTACGCCCCAGAAAAAATATTTTACACCCCAAATGGAGTTTCTCTTGAAGAAATTGAAGAGGTACATGCATTGGGTGTTCAAATCAACATTGACAACTTGTCTATCTTAGAGCAATTTGGTGCAAAACATCCACACGTACCGGTTTGTATTCGTATTAACCCACACGTAATGGCTGGTGGAAACGCCAATATTTCGGTAGGACATATCGATAGCAAATTTGGTATTTCGGTACACCAACTACCTCATTTAGTACGTATCGTTGAGAATACAGACATGAATATCGTGGGTATCCACATGCACACAGGTTCAGACATATTAGATATTGAAGTGTTTTTATATGCCGCCGAAATTTTGTTTGACGCAGCAAAAAACTTCAAAAATTTAGAGTTTTTAGACTTCGGAAGCGGTTTTAAAGTTCCTTACAAAAAAGATGATATCGAAACCGATATTGAAGAGTTAGGCAAAAAATTATCAAAAAGATTCAATGCTTTTTGTGTTGAATACGGTAAAGATTTGACATTAATATTCGAACCAGGTAAATTTTTAGTGAGTGAAGCTGGTTTCTTTTTGGCCAAAGTAAATGTGGTTAAACAAACTACATCAACCGTTTTTGCTGGAATAGACACTGGATTCAATCACTTGATTCGACCAATGCTTTATGGTTCACAACATCATATAGAAAACATTTCTCATCAAAAAGGAAAAGAACGTTTTTACTCCGTTGTTGGATACATCTGCGAAACAGATACTTTTGCTACCAACCGAAAAATCACTGAAATCAAAGAAGGGGACATTTTATGTTTCCGTAATGCTGGAGCTTATTGCTTCTCTATGGCTTCCAACTATAATTCCCGCTACAAACCAGCTGAAGTTTTATGGATGAATGGAAAAGGACATTTGATAAGAGCTCATGAAACCTTTGAAGATTTATTAAAAAATCAAATTCCGTTGCCTGTAGAAGCAGCGGTTTAATCAAACAAAAAATCCCGAAACCATTACAGTTTCGGGATTTTTTGTTTTTCAAAAGCTGGCTATTTTTTAAGTAGAAGCTCTTCCAAAACTTCGGATTCTGTCCCATTTGTAAAAGGAATTTTCAGTAATCTAGATAGTGTTGGAGAAATAGTTGTAATGTATTCTTTTTTATAAGATTCTCCATTAGGAATATGCCATCCATAAAAAAGCAATGGCACATTCGTATCATAACTATTAGGTGTTCCGTGAGTGGTACCCGTTGCAATGCTTTCCAAATATCCGGTACCTTCAAGAATAACAAGATCACCATTGAGTTTAGGATCATATCCTTTAAAAATAAAGTTCAAATAATAATCTCCACCAGTAGTTGCCAAAACTTCTTCTTCAGTATACACCCTTTTTACTTGTATTTGCCCCATCAAAAAGTCTTTAAAAGTTTGCTTTACTTTAGTCAATTCCAAACCTTTCTCTTTTATAACATCTCTGTTTAAGTAAACATTATAATTAGAATAATTAAGCACCAGATTAACCCCAAAAGTATCTGTCGAAAACTTAGTCAATGAAGCAAAAAGATCTTTAGAAGGAATGTTGGTCACATTGTATTTACGATCTTTCAGGTAAATAGGATTTTCGGCTACAGCATGATCAGCGGTCAGGAAAACCAAGTAATTATCTTTACCTACCGTTTTATCCAAATTATCTAAAAAAGCAGCAATAGTAAGGTCCAAACGCAAATAAGTATCTTGAATCTCCATCGATCTTGGACCAAAAGTATGCCCAACATAATCAGTTGAAGAAAAGCTTACCGCCAGGAAATCGGTAATATCATCTTTACCTAATGCTTCTTTATCAATGGCTCTTATGGCAAAATCGGCCAAAATATCATTCCCGAAAGGTGTACTTTTTATGACTTCTAACCCGTTTTCTTTGTATATTTTATTCAAATCATAAGGAAAAACAGGTCTTGCCGATTTATCCAATTTTCCTTCATACGGATTATCATCAGGAAGACTTTCATTGTATGTATCAAGAGGGCGCAACAAATTCCAACCCTTTTCGATATATTTCATATATGTCTTTTCACTATTATATGCGGTCACCCATTCTGGCAACTTATCACCATAAAAATCACTTGAAATAAATGAACCTGTTTTAGTATACCAAAATGCCCAATTGGCAAAATGTCCAGCAGGTAGAATCGCACCACGATCCTTTATACTCAAACCAATAACTTTCCCCTTAAAGTTTGTTGCCATACGCAATTCATCCGTAATCGTAGTACTCAAAAGATTTTTCGGAGACATTGCACCTTCCTTTTCTGTACCTTCCACAAGCGTTTTTACACTAGCATCATCAGTACAATAAGTACTTTTACCCAACGAGCGTAAATACCAATCATTACCAATAATCCCATGTGTATTAGGAGTTGCCCCAGTATAAATTGAAGCATGACCAGGTGCTGTATAAGTAGGAACATAATTATAATTCATATTGTGAAAAGTAAAACCTTTATCCATCAGTCTCTTAAAACCGTTATCGGAAAAATCGTCTGAAAATCGATACAGATACTCCATTTTCATTTGATCCACTACTATTCCAACCACCAATTTTGGGCGCTGTTGTGCTTGACCATGAATAGAAAAAACACATACTAAAAACAACAATAATTTTTTCATACTATATTTTAAATTTTAAACAAAAATACACTTTATCCTTAAAAAAAAACGAAACCAAAATAAGTAAAACAATAAATTAACGCCTTCATAACCAAAAAACAGTAAATCATCAAAATCATCAGGGCATGACCCCGCTAGAAAAAAAGCAATACAACAATTTGATTTTTACATTTATTTCTGCCTTAGCGTCTTTACTTCGTCCGTTCGCTTTTGCTCGGGTGTGGCAAAAAAAAATATCCTTATCCTTTTGCAAAAAGAAAAAAATAAATCCTAAATTTGAGTATCAAACCACTGACTATGAATATGTACGACAACGAAAATACCGTCCAAAAATCATTTGACGACCATTATTTATCCGAAGATTTAATACAAGCCCAATGGGCCGAATTTACGGAACTCAAAAAAGTCATCTCAGAAGTATTTCTAAAAAAAGGAAGCCCGCTTACCCTTTTGGACATCGGAATAGGAAGCGCCAGAATAGCCAGACACCTAAGCGCCATACCAGAAATGTGGAAAATGATTGAAATCTACGAAGGCACTGATAACGCCGAAGCCTGTATAAAACTGTCCCAAGCCACCGCCAAAGAATTGCGTATCGAAGACAAATTAAAGGTGCATTTACTAGATGCCATACATTTAGACCAATTACCAAAAAAATACGATTTAATAATTTGCACTTGGTTTACTCCTGGTAATTTCTATCCCGAGAATTTCCCTTTCAGCGAGTATAATGACTCCAGTAAAAGATTCGATTTATCCAAGAATGAAAAATTCAGCAGTGTTTTTTCAAAAGCCAATTCGATACTCAATTCTGGAGGAGAAATAATTCTGGGTGCCTGCTACATCGACAATGACAACACCCGAAAAAAACAAGAGCAATCCTATCTAAAAATGGGAATGAAAGTAATCACAAATGCCAGCGATAGTTTTACCGCTACCAAAGAACAGTTTTGGTCACAACGATTTACGCAAGAAAAAATCAAAGCCTACTTGCCTTTTGTAGCTCCCGAAAACATAGTATTTACAGCTCTTGACCCTTATAATTATGCTATGCAAATCAGGATTAAAAAATAGCTCAAGTTAATTACTTAAGAAACAATCCTAAGCTTATCTATTTAAAAAAAAGAATCTTAAAATCAGTGACTTTTTTCGAGTTAAATTAATGAAATTGTGGGATCAAAAAAACCATTAAGAAATTAAGATTCATTAAGCATGGAGTCTAAATGAGTCTTAATTTCTTAATGGTTTTAAAAAAAATTCTAAAATTGAATTGGTATTTATGTACCTAACTCGAAAAACAGTTAATCCTTTTTACTCAATATTAACAACATTGTACACCAACACTCTATCTTCGTATTTGATATAGAGCTGTTTTCTGTTTTCTTGATTTTTTCGGGTAATAAAAGAAATCGTGCAGTCTTCTCCATTGTTATCTTTACAAATAAACGGGTAAACAATATCGGTTTCATTTTCTTCGGCAGGAAGGTATTCGACGATTTCAAATAACTGTATCGCCTCCGAATAAATCACAATTCTATTTTTGTTGGTATCCAAATTTACCAATATATTCACCAATTTTAAATCACTCCAACCTCCAAATTTACCATTTCCCTCTTTTACGGAAACGCTTAAACCTGTAGTTTTGAATTTATAGGTTTGACTATATCCTTGATTAAAAACAAGAAAAAGAAACGCTAAAAGAATACCTATTTTAACCTTATTCATATGTAGATAATATTGTTTTTATTGGAATATGTAATTGCTTCGCCTATTCGCTATCGCTCGGGTCGCACATCTTCATTTGTATTTGCGACAAATTGTTGTAATACTCATTTCATTTTAAAAAAAATTTGCGGAATAACAAATATACCATTTTAAAAATCAAACAAAACTACTTCTTTCTTTGCTTGATCAAAATCAGCTAACATTTCAATTACTATCTCTTTTGCCGGAACTATCTTTTTGATCAAACCTGCTATTTGGCCAATTTCTAATTCCCCTTCAATCAAATCGCCTTCAAACATACCTCGTTTAGCTCTTGCTCTCCCCAGTAAGGCGGCTAATTCTTCTTTGGTGGGACATTTTTCATATAACTCTTGTACGTCTTGATAAAACTTATTTTTGATCAAACGTACAGGCGCTAATTCCTTCAAAGTCAGCTGCGTATCTCCTTCTTTAACACCCACAATGGTTTGTTTAAAATTTTCATGTGAAGACGATTCTAACGAAGCTGCAAATCGACTCCCAACCTGCACCCCATCTGCTCCAAGAACCATTGCGGCAAGCATACCTCGACCTGTTGCAATACCACCCGCAGCAATTAGCGGAATTGAAATTTTATCTTTTACCATCGGGATTAAAGTGAAGGTTGTCGTTTCCTCTCTCCCATTATGACCACCAGCTTCAAAACCCTCGGCAACGACAGCATCTACTCCTGCCTCTTGTGCTTTTAACGCAAAAACCGAACTACTCACTACATGCACCACCGTTATTCCGTTCTCTTTCAAGAAAGCCGTCCAGGTTTTAGGATTTCCCGCCGATGTAAAAACAATTTTAACGCCTTCATCAACAATGATTTTCATTATTTCTTCGATGTTGGGATACAACATCGGGACATTGACACCAAATGGTTTATCTGTTGCTTTTTTGCATTTTTGAATGTGTTCTCTCAATACTTCTGGATACATCGATCCGGCTCCAATCAAACCCAATCCGCCAGCATTACTCACGGCACTGGCTAATTTATAGCCACTATTCCAAATCATTCCCGCTTGGATAATAGGATATTTAATATTGAAAAGGCTTGTAATTTTGTTCATATAAAAATCGAGTTTATTGTTTGATTAGTTTCCCTGTTTTAGTATTTCCATTATAATCCATTTTATAAATATAAACGCCAGATTGTAATGTTTTTAACGAAATAGTTGGTGCTGTTTTTGTGATCGTTTGTTCCATCATTTTTTGTCCAAGTATTGTATAGATCTGAAATACTCCTATATCAAAATCCTCAGAAAAAGAAACCGTACTAAAGTCACTTACTGGATTCGGATATAAAAAGACATCCGTTTTCAAAAAATCACTCACTCCTAAACCATTGGACAAAGCCAAACTAAAATCTGGAATTCCATATCCGTATTGTGTTGTTGGAGTCATAAATCGATCAGCCGATTTTACAATTAAATCCTTAATTGCTGCATTGGTCTTGTTGGGAAACGCTTGCCACAAACACGCCACCATTCCCGCCATTATCGGACTAGAAAAGGAAGTTCCATTAGCCGTTACTATACTTCCAGATGGGTTAGCCAAAACAGCTGCTTGACCTTGAGCCATAACATCTGGTTTTACTCGCCCATCAAATGACGGACCGATAGAACTAAAACTCGCCACTGTTTTTGTTGAAGTTACCGCACCAATCGCAAGCACCGAAATCCCATCAGCTGGCACAGCAATATGCGGATTTGCTGATCCTCCACTATTTCCTGCAGAGGCCACTATTATCATCCCTCGACTAAAAGCGATTTCGGCACCACGAGTCATAAAGGCCGTTTTACCATCCATATCACTATAAGTATGATTGTATGCTGTATTATCAAATTCAAAATAACCTAATGATGTATTGATTACATCGACTCCTAGGCTATCCGCTTTCTCTGCCGCTTCCACCCAATAGGATTCCTCTACAGGGTTTTCAGTTGCAGCGTCTTCTGTTCTAAATAAATAATAAGAAGCATCGGGAGCCGTTCCCACCAAGGCATTTTCCTGATACCCACCCATAGCCGACAACACCATAGTACCATGTGAATCCCCCGAATAAAAATTGGCATTTCTATTCACATAATCATAACCTCCCAATATTTGATTGTTAGTTTGCAATCGTTGAAAAGGTTGCGCCGTATTCACTCCAGGAAAACCCGCATCCATAACGGCTATTATTTTTCCGAAACCGGTATAATTTTGCTGGTGCAAAAGATCACCTTTAAGCATTTGAATTTGATTTAACGAACTACCATAGGCATAATTCAGTTGTGTTTCCAAAACCTTATTGACCGCTTTAATCTTGGCCGCTGAAGCTTTCTTTCCTGTTTGATTGAGTGCTTTATTGGCAAAATCAACTTTACCCACAAACGCAAAAGATTTTAAGGAATTGATAACCGATTGAGTTCCTCGAATATGCAAGGCATTCAACCATTTGGATTGCGCCATAACAGTAATACCAGAAACCGCTTTTACTTGGTTAATTAAACTTTTATCAATAGGAATATCTTTTGAATCCAAAGAAATATTTTGTTGGGTTCTTCTATCCAAAGCTCTTTGGGAAAGCATAAGTGAAGGATTGTCAAAGTAAGACTGAGAACTATTTTTGACATTAAAATACACCCAAGCATCTTCTTGGGAAAACCCAATAAAACAGGGGAACAATAAAATAATTAGCAGTGCTTTCTTCATATTTAGTCCAAAAATAAGGGTTCTATTCTATTAAAAAAACATAATGAAAAAATAAAAAAAAATCAACCATATAAGTCATATAAGTTCATTTAAGTTTTGCAACTTTTTTGAAATTGTGTGGACTTACATTAACGTATATGGCTTATATGGTTAAAATCAAACCTTTTACTATTTAAACAAGCTATGAAATAACCCCAGAACCGATCAACTCGTCTCCATGATACCAAGCAGCAAATTGCCCTTCAGTAATGGCAGATTGAGGTTCTTCGAACGAAATATACATTCCGCTTTCATATTGATGCAAAGTCGCTTTCTGTAATGGTTGTCTGTATCGTATGCGTGCCATAACCTCCATCGACTCTCCATTGGCTATAGCCAAATCTCTACGAATCCAATGTACTTCCGATTTTTCAATAAACAAGGCGCTTTTGAACAATCCCGGATGCATACTCGATAAACCCGTATAAATAGTATTGGTTTCAACGTCGGTAGCAATGACAAATAAAGGATCTGTGGTTCCTCCTACATTCAAACCTTTTCTTTGACCAACCGTAAAATAATGCGCTCCTAGATGTTTTCCCATTACCTTCCCCATTTTTGGAGCATACGGCATTTTTCTTGAAGCATATAACAATTGTTCCTCCAGTGACAATTCGGCCTGCATTTCATAACAATATACCGGATCGTTTTTGTCAATTTGAATAATCTCCCCTTCTTTGGGTTGCAGTTTTTGTTGCAAAAATTCGGGTAAACGCACTTTTCCAATAAAACACAGCCCTTGGGAATCTTTCTTTTCGGCAGTAACCAATTCCATTTGAGCTGCAATTTCACGCACTTCGGGTTTGGTTAATTCACCAATTGGGAACAACGATTTCGCCAATTGCTCTTGAGATAATTGACATAAAAAATAAGATTGATCTTTATTATTATCTACCCCTCCAAGAAGTTGGTATACTTTTTCTCCATTGACTTCTATTTCCCCTTTTCGGCAATAATGACCTGTAGCCACATAATCGGCACCAAGACTTAAGGCGATTTTCATAAAAACGTCAAATTTTATTTCGCGATTACAAAGTACATCAGGATTTGGAGTTCTCCCTTTTTCGTATTCGTTGAACATATAATCAACAATTCTCTCCTTGTATTCTTCACTTAAATCAACCGTTTGAAAAGGAAAGCCTAGTTTTTCGGCAACCAATAAGGCATCATTACTGTCTTCCAACCAAGGACAATCATTGGAAATGGTCACCGAATCATCGTGCCAATTTTTCATAAAAAGTCCTATCACTTCGTATCCTTGTTGTTGCAACAAATAAGCAGCAACACTCGAATCTACACCACCAGAAAGACCTACAACTACACGTTTCATATGTTTGATAAATTGAATATTTATAATTTAATCTTTTGCAAAAGTACAAATAATATACCTAGTTCTCATTACTTGTAGATTGGCTAAAACAATACTGGAATAAATATAACTAATGCATATTTACCCAATATTACATTAGAAAAATCAATCAATTTTCACTTTATCTCTTTTAAGCATCGGTTTTTTAGGTTTATCCATATCCTCTTCGCTTGATAATTTATCATTGACAAAAAACTGCCACTTCCCTACTTTTTTACCATTCTTGAATTTTCCTTTGGCAACAACTAAACCATTTGGATCTTTATAGATAGCCTCCCCATCATATTCCCCATTTTTAAAAAAACTATTTTCTAGAACAATTCCATTTTCAGAATACTTTTTATAGACACCTTCTTTTAATCCATTTTTGTAAATTACCTCATCGACAACTTTCCCACTTGGATAATAAACTGTACGGGTTCCTCCCAACTTCCCTTTTTTATAGTTCTCCAATGTCATAATAGCTTTGGATGCTTTATGATAGTATTTCCATTGTCCCTCATGCAATCTATTAATCTCTTTGCCTTCGCTAACTACATTTTTATTTTGGTCATAAAAAATAGTATAGCATGAATTTTCTTTGGGATTAAATGCTCTGGTTGCAATAATGGATTTGGCTTTGGTATCATCAAAAAAATTAAAAATACCTATTTCAACACCATGCTCAAAAGTACCTTCGTATCTGGGTCTGCCCGATCCTTCATAAACTCCTTTCCAAACGCCGTGCTTTCTCCCCTTATCATCTAATGCGTTAAAATCGGTTTGAGAAAACACCGTTTGACAACAAAGAAAAACCATCAAAATTCTAAAAATATAAAACATATAACTTTATTTAAGTGATTCAAAGTAACTAAAAAAAAAGCCACGTACCGAAATTTATCGAAACGTGGCTAAATCATTTTATTCAATGCGCGATAGATTTTTTATCTATTACTTTTTGTCCTTAGCTTTTTGAGCTTCGGCTTGTTCCATAGCTGCTTGCAATTTTTGTTGAAACTTACCTGGTTTTTTAGGCTCTTTCAACTTATTCTCTTGAATTTGCGCATGAATCTTATCCGAATCTACAATGTAGTTCTTGATAACAAACATAATTCCGATTGTAATTAAGTTGGATATAAAGTTATACAAACTCAATCCTGCACCATACGTATTGAAGAAAACCAACATCATGATTGGCGAGATATAAATCATCATCTTCATCATTTTGGCCATATCTGGCATTCCTTCTTGTTGAGGAGCCGCCATTTGTTGATCACCAGAAGTCATTTTCATATAAAAGAAAATAGCTATTGCTGCCAAAATTGGAAACAAACTAATATGATCTCCATACAATGGAATAGTAAACGGTAATTGATAAATCGAGTCAAATGAAGACAAATCATCTGCCCAAAGGAATCCTTTTTGTCTCAATTCAAAAGCCGATGGAAAAAACTGAAACGACGCATACATAAATGGAATCTGAATCAAGGCTGGAATACAACCCGCCATAGGATTCACCCCCGCTTTATTGTACAGCTTCATGGTTTCTTGTTGTTTCTTCATTGGGTCTTTCTTGAATTTCTCACCCAATTCTGTAATATCCGGTCGCAATACTTTCATCTTGGCCTGAGACAAGAATGATTTATAGGTAATAGGCGACATGGCGATTTTAATAAGAATCGTAAATAAAATAATGGCGATTCCTAATGACATTCCAATTGTTGAACTCAAAAATCCAAATAATGGAATAAAAATGAATTTATTAATCCAACCAAAAATTCCCCAACCCAATGGAACGATTTTTTCTATATCCTTATCATACGCTTTCAAAGTCGCATAATCCGTTGGTCCAAAATACCAACTCATTTTATAATCGATTTCACCATTTTGAAACGCCAATGGCACTGTCGCTTTAAATTCTTTGGTAAAAACAGTATCCTTTGCTTCATCCAAAACCAAGTTATTTGATTTCAAACTTGCTTTTTCAAATGACGTATTGGTCAATAAAATAGAAGTAAAGAAATGTTGCTTGAAAGCTATGTAATCTACTTTCACAGGAGTTTCTTCATCATTAGTCCCTGCACCTACATAATCGTGCTTACCTTCTTCATATTGAAAACGCAATTCGGCATATCTATTTTCATAAGAAATACTCTTCTCGTTTCTGTACGCTTTCATATCCCAAACCAAATCTACTGGTTTAGCTGTATTCAAAACTTTATTCAAACCTTGAGAGCGAATATCAAAACCAACCATATAATCGTTTGGTTTCAAAATGTATTTGTATTCTAGAAACTCATTGGCTCCAGCTTTCAATCTCATCGAAAGTATTTGATCCGCACCCACTTTGGACAATGTCGGTTCAAAATACAAGTCTCTTGAATTTAAAACTCTATTGTCATTAGTTTGCAATTGAATATTCAAACTGGCATTGTTGTCTTTAATTAAAGAAACCAATTGCCCAGAATTTTTTTCAAATCTTTTGAAATTTTTCAAAGTGGCTTCAACGATATACCCACCTTTATTGGCGATTTTTAAGACTACAAAATCATTTTCGATTGTTGTAATATCATTTTTCGCAGAAGGCAAAGTCGCAGAATAAGCGAAACCACCTAATGTCTTTTGCAATTGAACCAATTGTGTAGAATCTCCAGCTACTACAGCAGTAGGAACTACAATCGCTTTTACCGCAACCGCTTTGGCTTGAGCTTCTTTTGCAACCAATTCTTTTTTAGCCTTATCCGCAGCAATAGTTGCTTCTGAAGGTTTGTTTTGGTACATAATCCAAATCAAAATACCAAAAATCAATACAAAACCTATAATCGAATTAAGGTCTAATTTTTTTTCTTCCATTTTATTTATTGTTGTTTTTCGTCTTTCAAATTTAATCCCAAAATTGAGATGAATTAGAATCCGATTTTGTTAGTCATCAAAACCGCTATAATGTTACATTTTGCCCCTTATAACTGTCTAGAAAACTTAATTATAAAATTTTATTTCTTTTTTGCCTTAACAGCGGCAGCAACAAAACTCACAAAAATTGGATGTGGATTGGCCACGGTACTTTTGTATTCTGGATGGTATTGCACACCGATAAAGAAAGGATGATCTTCTAATTCAACAATCTCTACCAAACCTGTATCAGGATTTACTCCAGAAGAAATCAATCCTGCTTTTTGCAATTGATCAACATACTGACTGTTGTACTCGTAACGGTGACGGTGACGTTCTGATATAGATGTCTTTCCGTAAATTTTATACGCTAATGAATCTGGCGTGATATCACATTTCCAAGCTCCAAGACGCATTGTTCCTCCTTTATCCGTAACCGTTTTTTGATCTTCCATCAAATTCACTACAGGATGTTTGGTGTTCTCATTCATCTCAGTAGAATTGGCATCTACATATCCTAATATATTTCTAGAATATTCGATAATAGCCATTTGCATACCCAAACAAATTCCAAAAAACGGAACTTTATTTTCACGAGCATAACGAATGGTTTCGATTTTACCTTCAATACCTCTTTCTCCAAAACCTGGAGCAACAAGAATTGCATCTAAACCTGATAATTTCTCTTTAATATTATCTGAATCTAAAAACTCTGAATGTATAGAAATAACATTTACTTTGGTTTCATTCGCAGCACCTGCATGAATGAAAGCCTCAAGAATAGACTTATAACAATCTTGCATTTCTACATATTTCCCAATCAAACCAATATTTACAGTATGTTTTGGAAATTTTAATCTGCGCAAGAACGTATTCCAATTTTTTAAATCTGGAGCCGCTTTTTTAGGTAAATCTAATTTTTTCAAAGCCACTACATCCAGTCCTTCTTCTAACATCAAATTAGGCACTTCGTAAATAGTAGCAGCATCGATAGATTGAATAACAGCTTCTCTTTTTACATTACAAAACAACGCTAATTTATTGCGAATCTCATCCGAAATTTCATGCTCTGTTCTACAAACCAAAATATCAGCTTTGATACCGCTTTCCATCAAAGTTTTTACAGAGTGTTGAGTTGGTTTTGTTTTCAATTCACCAGCAGCGGCCAAATAAGGCACCAAAGTAAGATGAATCACGATAGCATTGTGCTCTCCTAAATCCCAAACCAATTGACGAACTGATTCTATATAAGGTAACGATTCTATATCTCCTACTGTACCACCAATTTCGGTAATAACAATATCGTAATCGCCAGAGTTACCTAGCAATTGCATTCTTTCTTTAATTTCGTTTGTAATATGAGGTACAACTTGAACCGTTTTACCAAGGAATTCTCCTCTACGTTCTTTTTCTATTACCGAAAGATAAATTCTACCTGTAGTAACATTATTCGCCTGAGAAGTAGGAACATTCAAGAAACGTTCGTAGTGACCTAAATCCAAATCTGTTTCTGCACCATCATCGGTTACGTAACATTCTCCATGCTCATACGGGTTCAAAGTCCCCGGATCAACATTTAGATAAGGATCAAATTTTTGAATAGTAGTCCTATAACCTCTTGCTTGTAACAATTTTGCCAAAGATGCCGCTATAATTCCTTTTCCTAAAGAAGAAGTCACACCGCCTGTAACAAAAATATATTTCGTTTGATTCATTCTGTTGTTGTTTGTATTGTAGTTGAGTAAAAAACGTGGCAAAAGTACAATTATAAATTGGATTATTTAATCACCGATTAATGATTTTTGATTAACGCTTTTTTTGATTTCTGATGTTAAAAAAACATCCTAAATTCAATTTACACTTCTGCAATCTAAAATCATCATTCTGCAATCAAAAATCTTTTTTAGGGTTTTGGATAGTTCTTCTTTATATTTCGAATTAATTCCTCGAGTCCGTTGAGTTTTAACTCGTAAATTAATTTCAATTGTTCACCCAATTCTCCTTTCGGAAAACCTTTATTACTGTACCAAACAATATAATATTCCGGAATATCAATAAGAAACCAACCTTCATATTTGCCAAAGGGCATTTTGGTGTGTGCTAGTTTTATAAGTTGTTTTTGGTTTTGATCCAAAGTTATGAGGTTGTGGGTTTTATGATTCTTTTTAAACTGATCACTGAAAAACTGATCACTGAATACTAAATACTACTTCCAATTAAAAGTAATCCTCTTCTCAATATCAGCATTCAAACTCAAGAAAACTGGACAGGTCATTGAAACTCTTTCTAGAATAGTTCTATCTTTTGACTCTGAAACGCCCTGCATGTCAAAAACGATTTCAATAGCACCGATGCGTCTTGGCTCAGCATTCATGATTTTAGTCACTGCAGCTGTTGAACCTTTCAAATCAACACTCATATCCCTTGCTTTTATTCCCATTACGGTCATCATACAACTAGCCAAAGCATTGGCAACTGTATCTGTTGGAGAGAAAGCTTCTCCTTTTCCGTTATTATCTACTGGAGCATCCGATATAATTTCACTACCCGATTGTAAGTGTATCGATGAAGTTCTTAAATCTCCTAAATAAGTTACTTTTGATGTCATTATTTTTTTGAGTTATGGGTTATGGGTTATGAGTTTTCTGTTTTCTGTTTTCTAAAAACTGATAACCGACAACAGAAAACTGTCTTCCTACTTCGCTTCTTTAATAGTCATATCGGTATCATAATACAAAATATAGGTTCCGTTATTGGCATAACCACCTTCTTCTTTTTTACGATATTCAAACTTATTTTCTACCTGTTCGGTGATCATCGTTTCGGCCGTTTCTTGATAGGTTTTATCCTGAGACAAGCGCATCATGGTATCAAAAGTAATATCAAACCCACGAATAGCAAAGGCACTAGGATTCACTTTATTCTTAGCTCTATAATTCTTCATGAAAATTTGCGCTTCCGGAGACATATTTTCTCTAGTTGGCGAAGGGTACATTAAATGCAACTTCATTAAATTCTCAAAACTGATTTCATCCGTATCCAAAGTTTCATTGGGTTCTAAAATAACCAACTGCACCTGATAATTAGCCATAACAGCCAACATTGTATTCATCGTATATTTTATCATGCCCGTATTAGCGGTTTCTAAAATAACGTAGTTCATCTTACCCTTTACCAATAGTTTTTTAAATCCTTCAATATTCACCCCCCCCGTTTCGGTCAACGGAGCGATTTTAACTTCTTTTTGATTTTCTGAAATGTATTTTCTAATGGTTTCTTTTTTCTTATCAATTACCGCAATTACATTTCCTTGTTTGGCATTCATAAAATCGAACATTGCAGCTTTTAAAACCGGAGCAGCAACAATAGATTGGTATAAATTCTCAAAAGGATTTCCACCATCTTTTGATAATGGAGAAATTACAGGAACATTATTTTGAGCAAACAAACCAGCTGTTTTCTCCACATTGCTTTGGTAAAACGGCCCTACAACAGCGTCTGCATTTTCTAAATGATTTGCTGCAAAAACAGCTTCAACATTAGAAGTCGTTTTCGTTTCATTAGAATCGAAAATTTTAACATCCACAGAAAGCCCCATTTGTTTAGCCGAATCAATAGCCACCAAAGCTCCCGAATAAAAATCTAATGTCATATTAAGGAATTTATCATTCTTTAATTGATTTACCATATCTGGCTCATTTTTGGTAACATTAAAAGGCAACAACAACACTAAAGTCTTTTTTTCTTGGCTGTTTTTTTGAGACAAAACAACTTTTTGCTTAACCGAATTCGAAACAATTTGATTTGATTTTGATGGCACTTTCAACACCATACCTTCAACAACTCCTCCAGACAAAGCCGGATTCAATTCGACTAATTGTTGCTGAGCCAATCCAAACATTTTAGACAAACTATAAAAAGTCTCTTTTGCTTTTACGGTATAGTCAACATACACTATTTCTTTTGCAACTTTCGGTGTAATAGGTTTACTGCTTTCCACTTTTGTTTCGGCAGCGGCAACTTTAGCAACAGCTTTAGGTCTATTCCCTTTTATCAATAATTCATATCCAATAGGTAAATTAGCAACTATTTCGGGATTTCTTTTTTCTAATTCTTCAATAGTCATGTCATACTTTTTGGCTATTGAATACTTAGTTTCCTTTGGGAGCACTGTATGATAAACTACGACATCCTTCTTCACAACCACAGCTTTAGCACTACTTTTTGAAGGTATATTCAAAATTTGACCTACTTTCAACCCGTATTTTTCAAGATCTGGATTGGCTTTTTTCAAAGCTTCATCAGTTACGTCGTATTTTTTTTCAATACCAAACAAAGTTTCCTTCGCTATTACTTCATGCTTTGTAGCCTGTCCTTTTGTAGTTTTTGATGAGGGCCCATTACTTTTGCCAGTACTTTTAGGAATCAGCAAAACACTATTGGGTTTCAAACCGCTTTGAGCATCTGGATTGAGTTTATAAATATCGAATGGAGTGATTTTAAATTTCTGGGCAATTTGATTAATCGTTTCTCCTTTACTTACGACATATTTATCAATCTTATCTTGGGCAAAAATAGATATAGAGGTTAAAAAAAAGAAGCAAAATAATACTGAAAAATATTTCATATGTAGGTTAATAAATTTATGTTTTTATTTAGCAAAAATACCATTGTTGTTTACAACAGCATCGTTTTAGCTTGTTAATTATTACTTAATATGGCTATCAATAACTAATACCAAAGAATGTTTTTCGCCACAGATTAAAAAGATTTTCACAGATTAAAGAAAAGTGAATTAAATTTATTGGAGAAAATCAGTGGAAATCTTTTAAATTCTATCTAACTCATTTCATTGAAAGTTAAAAAAAATGCTTCTCGCAAAGCCGCTAAGTCGCCAAGACAAAGCTTTGCGACTTAGCGGCTTTGCGAGAAAAAATTATTGATCGAGAAATTCAGTATTCCTCCCTCAAGTTAGCAACTCTTTGTTAAAGTTCCAAACCCACTTTCTTGAAATCTGTGGCAAAAAAAATTAAGTTAGTCCGCAAAACGGACAGTCATATTACTTAATTTCATTTTCGCTTATCACATTAACAACCATCATTTTTTCAAAAAGTGGTTTTCCTTGTTTTTTAATGTATTCATAAATAGCTTCCTCTTTTGAAGGAAAATAATTGGAGTACACATCATAGGACAAAACATTGAAATTATAAAAGAAATTTGCGTCCAAAGATCCTGAATCTGTCAATTTCATAATAAAAGAATCCCTTTGTTTTGCTTCCTGATATTCTCCCAAAACAATATAATACCCCTCTTTAACCTCTTTAAGATTATCCAAAGTCACTATTTTAACGGCTTTTACTTTATTAGGCTGTTTGGCCAATTCTTTTTTAATTTGCTCTACAGCAAGTGCTTTTGAAGCCACTCCGGTTTTAACTTTAGTTTGAGACTCATAAGCCTTATTTTGATAGCTTTGATTTTTTACTTTAGCTAAATTATCATCAAATAATCGGGCTTGTTTACTATAAAAAGTAGCTTTACTGATGTGTAATCTCAATTCTGATTTACTTTCCCTATTTAACGAATCCAGTTTTGTGATTAATCTTATGTTCTTTAAATCGCGTACACGTTGCTCCATTTCCAAGTTTTTCAACTCTTCAGGCGACAATTTTACAGCTTTTGTTTCAGCAGGTTTTGTTTTACTATTCTCGCGGATGCTCTTCTTGTATTCTTGATTTTCTTCAACAGCAATACGTTCCGCTTTGTCCATCAACCCCGAATACACTTTTCTGTTATCAGCCAATTGTTTTTTAAGCTGTAGGGAAAGTTCATTGGTCTTAGTAATATTTTCGTTCGATATTTTTTGCAAACGAATGGATTCATCAAGATCTACCAACTCTGTTTTTTTCAATTGCGTCAAATCTTTATTCATCGTACTTACCAATGAATCCAGTTTAACCAAAAGAATTTCTTGAATGTTTTTATTTGCTTCTATAACCAATTTTAGCTTTTCGGCAGAACCTTCTTTCGTATTATCAATTTCTTTTAGATTTACCAAAAGACCATTTACATTGATCACCTTTTGATTGATTTCTTCTTGTAATACTAATTTTTCCTTTAAGCTGTTAATTTCTTTTGTGTTGGCTTTTGATTTTTCGACTACAACTTGTTTTTCGGCCAAAGCCAGCATCAACTCTTCATTTTCATTGGTTGGCTTTACTTCTCTAACGTTTATTGCTAATTTATTTCCTTCGGTTAATCCGTTTACGATTTCAGGATTTTGAGATTCTAATTGTTCTATTGTTATCCCGAATTGTTTCGCGATAGAATATTTGGTTTCTTTGGGTTGTACGGTATAAAAAACTGTTTCGGCGTTTATAACTCTCACTCTACCGTCTAGTGTTTTCTTTTTGTTTGGAATGTTTATTTCCTGACCTACTTGCAAACCGTTTTTAAGAATCTCAGCATTAGCTTTATCCAAATCTTCAACCGAAACATTATAGAGTCTCGCAATACTAAAAAGAGATTCCTTGGCTTGAACTGTATGTTTTGTTTTTGCAGCTGAAACTTCAGCTTTTAGATCTGATTCTTGTGGGATCACCAATTCTTGCCCTATTTGCAAACCATTTACAAGTGCGGTTGCATTGGCATTTTGAATCGCCTCCACTTTTACATTGTATTTAGTCGCCAAACCAAACAATGTTTCTTTTGGGGCAACGATATGAGTAATTGTATTTTTAGGTTGAGGAAGTAATTCTGGAACTAAAATAATTTGATTTTCTGCAATTCCATTTTGAGTTTCTGGATTCAGTCTATAAATTTCAGAAGGGGAAGTTTTATATTTTTGGGCGATTTGGGTAATTGTTTCGCCTTTTAAAACTGTATGTTTTGTTGCGGATTCTTGTCCAAAAGCAACATTAGAAATAAAAACAATAAAAAATAAAACTCTTAAAAAATCTTTCATATGTAGATAATATTTGTTTTTAAAAGGAATATGGAATTCGCATAACTGCTATTGGTGCTTGCGACCAATCTTCGGTAATGCTCATTTCATAAATATATTTTAAAAAATTAAGTCGTTACAAATGTAACGACTTAATGTTAAAAAATATTGTTATTCCCATTCAATTGTTGCTGGTGGTTTTGAACTAATATCATAAACTACTCTATTAACTCCTTTCACTTTATTGATAATATCATTAGACACTTTCATCAAGAAATCATAAGGAAGGTGTACCCAATCAGCGGTCATACCATCGGTAGATTCTACGGCACGAAGCGCAACCACTTTTTCATAAGTACGTTCATCACCCATAACCCCAACACTGTTTACAGGAAGCAAAATAGCTCCCGCTTGCCAAACTTTATCATACAATCCCCAAGATTTTAATCCGTCAATAAAGACTTTATCTACATCTTGCAAAATTTGAACTTTCTCTAGCGTGATGTCTCCTAAAATACGAATAGACAATCCAGGTCCTGGAAATGGATGTCTTCCTAATAATTCTGGATCGATTCCTAAAGTTGCTCCCACTCTACGTACTTCATCTTTGAAAAGCATACGCAAAGGTTCAACAATTTTTAATTTCATATAATCTGGCAAACCACCCACATTATGGTGTGATTTGATAGTTGCCGATGGTCCTTTTACCGAAACTGATTCGATTACGTCAGGATATATCGTTCCTTGCGCTAACCAAGTAACATCTTCAATAAGATGTGATTCTGCATCAAAAACTTCGATAAAGGCATTACCAATTGCTTTTCTTTTTAATTCCGGATCAGTAACTCCAGCTAAGGCATCATAAAAACGTTGAGAAGCATCAACTCCTTTAACGTTTAATCCCATTCCTTCGTATTGATCTAAAACGCTTTGAAATTCATTTTTTCTAAGCAATCCGTTATTCACAAAAATACAATACAGGTTTTTACCAATTGCTTGATGCAATAAAACAGCGGCTACAGTTGAATCTACACCTCCAGAAAGCCCCAAAACCACTTTGTCGTTCCCTACTTTCTCTTTCAATTCTGCCACCATTTCTTCAACAAAAGCATTTGGTGTAAAATTTTGAGGAACTTCGGCAATTTTCACCAAGAAATTCTCCAACATTTGTTTTCCATCTGTAGAGTGAAAAACTTCTGGATGATATTGAATAGCATAAGTAGTTTCTCCTTCAATTTTGTAAGCAGCAAATTCTACATCGTGAGTACTGGCTAACTTCACACCATTAGTTGGTAAAGCTTTGATACTATCACTGTGACTCATCCAAACCTGACTGTTTTCTGAAACACCTTCAAAGAAAATTTCGTTCTCTTTAATATAGGATAAATTGGCTCTACCATATTCTCTAGTGTTTGAAGCCGCTACTTCCCCACCACTAAAATGAGATAAATATTGTGCTCCGTAACAAACGGCTAGCATAGGTAGCTTTCCTCTAATTTGAGATAAATCTGGATGTGGCGCATCTTCTCCTCTAACAGAGAATGGACTTCCACCAAGAATTACGGCTTTATAACTTGATAAATCACTCGGAAAATGATTGTAAGGGAAAATTTCGCAGAATATATTTAATTCGCGAACTCTACGCGCAATAAGCTGAGTATATTGCGATCCGAAATCTAAAATAAGTACGTTGTGTTGCATGTGCAAAAATACTTTTTATATTTTGATTTCGAAAATTGAATTTCGAAAATTTTTAAATTAATATTTAAAATAAACTTGAATTCTATTTAACCTCTAAATCAGAAAGAAAACACTTACTCCTTCACAATAATAATAGAGGCCTTAAAACCGGTACCTAGATTCCATTCGCTTGCCGAAACCAGTTTTTCCTGATCATCATACACCTTAAATTCAGCAGTGTTTGGCCCAGAATCTCCTTGATTTAACGCTTCAAAATCAATTTTATTGAAGCCTTTCTCCAGGACAATCTCAAAACCTTTAAAACTACTATCTAAATACACTTGAGATTCGATTATTCTTCCATTTAAATAAACCCGTATTAAATCCCCATCTACATATTGGGCATCTCTATACATTACTTTTGCAGAAATTGATTTGGTTTTATAAGTTCCTAAACTTTGATTGCGACGGTATTCTATTCCTTCTTGTCGATCTGTTTTTTGATTTAATCTATCCCTGATTTCATCCCCTGGATTGATAAATCCGTTATTTTTGGGAATCATAGAAATTTCACTTGGTTTCCCAATTTGATAAGACGATACCGGATTTGGCGGTGATTTTATGATATCGGGACTTTTATAAACATTAGGAGGTATAATTACCGGAAAATCAGTTGTAGGTGGAAGTGTTGCCTTCTTTTCTGGCTTTGGACTTGTATTAGATGGCGGAATAGCCTTGAACTTTTTGCTAGACTCAAATTGAGCATAACTACTAGTCATGAAACCCATTAGAAAAACAAAAAAATAAAAATGCTTCATAATATTCAAAAAAGTTACTTTTAATTTTTTTAATATTTTCAAAAATAAAAAAACACCTATTATAAAATCACAAAACTAACATAATTTATTTCCGATCACTTGTTAAGTTATTCTAAATTTTCTTTTACCAAAAAGATTCTAATCAAAAAAAGAACCTTTTATACTTACCCAAATACTATACAAATTCTTAACGGTTTAGTACCCTTTTATTCACATCCTTAATTTCGCTCATCCCTATTTAAAATATAGATTTGAAAAAAAATAAATTGAATTAAAAATGAAGACTGTTTTATTTAGTATTTATGCATTACTGTTTTTCTTTAATGCTAATGGACAAACCAAAAACGATGTGCTTTTTCAAGCCAAAATAGAAAACAGAAATTGGGATCATCTCTATATTAAGGATACCGACTATAATACTGTACAAATAATCGACATCAACAATGCAGGTTTTTTCAAGGACACTTTATCTGTGCAAGACGGACTTTACTTGCTATTTGACGGAACAGAATATTTTAAAATTTATCTAAAAAAAGGATATGATTTACAAGTAACCATGGATGCCAATAATTTCCGAGAAACAATTCAGTATACCGGAATAGGCTCCGATGTGAATAATTTCCTGGCAAAAGAATCTGCTATTGAAGTAGATTATGATTATGGAAAAATTTCTGCTATCAAAAAAAGCAAGAAAATAGACAAAATAATAGCCGAAAAAGAAAATGCATCAATCAAAAGATTAAAAGCAAACACCACTTTCGATCAAGACTTTATAGCTTTAGAACTCAGCGCCTACAAATCCCATACCGACGAGTTAAAAAAATACTTTGGCGAACTTAGAGAAATAAATTAATGTCAGAAATTAAAATATCAATATTATTTTGTTATAAAAGATGAAATACTACCCTAAGAAGGCCTCTCCCACAAAAGAGGTCTTTTTTTTAATTCTAATTTTTATAAATTGCGAACTTTAACAGAAAACCTAATAATTTAGACAACCTATTAACAGTAATCAACTAATCTAAAAACTAAATAATGAAAAGAGAAAACATCTTAACCGGATCTCCTTGGGAAGACAAAATGGGTTATTGCCGTGCAGTCCGCATAGGAAACATCATAGAAGTATCCGGAACTGTTGCCATCGTTGACGGTAATAAAGTAAGAGCCGACGATGCGTATGCGCAAACTTTGAACATTCTAGAAAGAGTAGAAAAAGTGCTCGAAGATCTTAATGTAGGAATGAAAGACGTAATACGTACTCGAATTTTCACTACAAATGTTGCTACTTTTGAAGCAGTTGCTACAGCGCATGCTACTTTTTTCAAGGACATCAAACCAACTACAGGATTTTACGGGATTAACCAATTAGTAGCACCTGAATATTTGGTTGAAATCGAATTTACGGCTATTGCTTCAGAATAATTCTAAAATTTAAACGGATTGTAATACTTTAGCAAAAAAACTTCTTGTTAAATCATAGTTATTAGATCTGATGAATTTTAAGAAAATAAAAAAATGGATGCTTATCACGCTCAAATGGATTTTCATTTGTAGTTTGATAGGCATTTTTTCTGGATCGGCATCAGCTTTTTTTCTGGTTTCCTTAGACTTTTTTACTCAATTTAGGAATCAGAACAATTGGATTATTTGGTTCTTACCCCTTGGAGGTTTACTGATTGGATATCTCTATTTTTTCTATGATTCCAAAATTGCAAAAGGAAACAATCTACTGCTGGAAGAATACAACAAACCCGAAAAAAGAGTTCCGTTTATGATGGCTCCGTTGGTTCTTTTGAGCACATTAATCACGCATCTTTTTGGAGGATCTGCTGGTAGAGAAGGTACGGCGGTACAAATGGGGGGCGCCATCGCCGATTTATGTACCGATATTTTTAAACTGGACAAATCCGAAAGAAGAACTTTGATCGTATTAGGGATCAGTGCCGGTTTTGCTTCGGTTTTTGGGACACCACTTGCGGGAGCGTTATTTGCATTGGAAATTGTTCTTTTTAGCAAAATCAATTTCAAAAGCAGTGTTCTTTCTTTTGTGGTTGCTTATATCGCCTACTTTACGGTTGAAATTTGGGGAATAAAACACACCCATTATAGCATCCCTTTAGTACCCGAAATGACTTTTACCACTCTCTTTTGGCTACTAATTACTGGCATTTTATTTGGATTTGCTGCATTACTTTTCTCCAGAAGCACTCATCTTTGGGGTAAATTATTTTCAAAGAATATAAAATACCCCCCATTAAGACCTTTCATTGGCGGAATCATACTAGCTGTCTCCATATATTTTATTAGCACCACAAAATATATAGGACTAGGAATACCCATGATTGTTGATGCCTTTTCAATTCAGAACGCTCCTTATGATTTTCTTTTAAAAATACTGTTTACTGGTTTTACACTTGGAGCAGGCTTTAAAGGCGGCGAAGTGACGCCACTTTTTTTCGTGGGTGCTACACTAGGAAGTGCTTTGACAGCTGTTATTCCTTTACCAATTGCATTATTGGCCGGAATGGGGTTTGTGGCCGTATTCTCGGGGGCAACCCACACTCCTATTGCTTGCACCGTAATGGGCATGGAACTTTTTGGTATGGATAGCGGTGTTTATATTGGTATTGCCTGTACAATCGCCTATTTTTTTTCGGGCTCTATCGGGATTTACAAATCACAAATTGTGAAAGGACCTAAATCTATTTTATACCAAAGCATTAGAAAAAAAGGATTGAAATACCTTTAATCTATATTTCTTTATAATTTCTTAAATGTTTTCAACTTTTAGTTAAAAAACAGTAATTTCGCAACATATGAATACACTAGACATACAAGCAATACAGTTGTTATTAGCAACTCCAAAAAAAATTGCCATAATTCCGCATCGAGGTCCAGACGGAGACGCCATGGGTTCTACCTTAGCATTATATCATTTTTTATTAAAAAACAATCAGCATCCGGTGGTGGTTTCTCCTAACGAGTTCCCCGATTTTCTAGCTTGGATGCCAGGTTCTGAAACCGTTAAAATTTACGAAAAAGACAAGGAAAACTGCACGAAGATTCTTGAAGAGGCTGAGTTGATTTTTACATTGGATTTCAATGCACTTCACAGAGTAGGTGAAATGGAACAGGTTTTAGAAAAACTTACCGCTCCGTTTATCATGATCGATCATCATCAAAAACCGGATAATTATGCCACCTATACCTATTCGGATACGGCATTTGGATCTACTTGCGAGATGGTTTATAACTTCATTTCCTTTTTAGACAAAAAACAAGACTTAGACAAAACTATAGCCACTTGTATTTATACTGGAATATTAACTGATTCTGGATCATTTCGTTTTCCCAAAACAACAGGAACAACGCATAGAATCATTGCAGAATTAATCGATCTTGGTGTCGAAAACACGGTAATTCCAACTTTACTTTTTGACAATAGTTCCTATAACCGCCTGCAATTATTGGGTAGAGCATTGCAAAACATGAAAGTGATGATGGATCATAAAACATCATACACTTCATTAACACAGGAAGAATTAAACTCTTTTAATCATATAAAAGGGGACACAGAAGGGATTGTTAATTATGGCTTAAGTATCAAAGGAGTTCTTTTTACTGCCATTTTTATTGAAAATAAGGAAGAAGGAATCATTAAAATTTCTTTTCGTTCCCAAGGTAGTTTTGATGTCAACCAGTTTGCCAGAGACCACTTCCAGGGAGGTGGGCATAGCAATGCCGCTGGAGGAAAATCAGAAACTTCTATGGAAGAGACGTTATTTAAATTTGAAAGTTTAGTACAAAACATAAAAATATAACAGCCATGACTTATTCAAAAATCATACTGATTGCATTCTTTGCAACCGTTTTATTTTCGAGTTGCAAACAGCATCAGGAAGCGAGAAGACCCGTTTCTCAATCTTCTGGAAGCTTTATGAAACAATCGATAGCCCGAAATAAAAAATTAATTGCTGGAGAAGAAGACCAAATTGATTCTGTCATAAAAAGTAATCCTGCCCAAAAATATATCGCTTCAAAAAAAGGATACTGGTATTATTACGAATCCAGAAATCTTACCGACAGTATTACTCCTAAAAAAGGCGACATTGCTCTATTTGATTATGAGGTAAGAGATTTAAAGGGCAATATTATTTATTCACAAGCAGAATTAGAGCCTCAAGTTTACAAAGTTGATAAGCAAGAGATCATGATGGGATTGCGAGACGGAATAAAACTGATGCGCAAAACCGAGAAAGTACACTTTCTTTTTACCTCGCATATGGGTTATGGTTTTCATGGAGACAACAACAAAATAGGTACTAATCAGCCTTTATCTTGCACGGTAACCCTTCGTGATTTTATGCCAGAATCTGCATATAATAAGCAAAATGAACTGAAACAAACAATAAAAGCCGAAACCACAACAAAAGACTCCATAACAAACTAAAAGCATAGCAGAAATGAAAAAGAACATTTTATTTGTACTACTACTAATTACCACGTTATTTTCTTGTAACAAAGAACACAATAATTTACCCGATGGCCTTTATGCCGAAATTGAAACCAACAAGGGGAGTATAATACTTGCTTTAGACTATAAAAAAACACCGGTTACTGTAGCCAACTTTATCACATTGGCCGAAGGAGAAAATCAATTTATTACCAATGACACCCTTAAAGGAAAACCTTTTTATAACGGATTGAAATTTCACAGAGTCATCAAAGATTTTATGATTCAGGGAGGGGATCCATTAGGAACTGGTTCTGGAGATACCGGTTATAAATTCAAAGACGAGATTACCGATTTGAGATTTGACAAAGGAGGAATTTTGGCAATGGCCAATAATGGACCAGGAACCAATAGCAGTCAATTTTTTATCACCCATCTCGAAACACCATGGTTAGATGGAAAGCACACTATTTTTGGTCATGTAATCGATTATAACCTAGAAGTGGTTAATAAAATAGAGCAGGATGATTTTATAAAAAGCATAACCATCATAAGAAATGGTGAAGAAGCAAAGAAATTTGACGCCAAAAAAACTTTTTATGATTATTTTAGAGTGGAATCCGAAAGTCAAAAACAAAAAGTGGCTGCTGAGGCCCTCGCTAAAAAAGAATATGAAGCCAAATACAAAGCCGTTTGTGAGCAAAAAGTAGCCTCTTTTATGGAATTGAAAAGCAAATCCACAAAAACAGCAACTGGACTTCAATATGTGATTACTAAAAAATCTGGAGGCAAAAAACCAGCCATCGGTTCAACGGTTTATATTCATTATGCAGGATTTTTAGAAAACGGTACTTTATTTGATACTAGTATCGAAGAAGTATCCAAAACCTTTGGAACATTTGACCCAGCAAGAGCAGCCGCAAGACAATATATCCCGATACCTTTTCAAGCAGGAAAAAAAGACGGTTTGATTCCTGGTTTTATTGAAGGAATAGAAAAAATGGCAATTGGAGACAAAGCAGTTCTTTTTATCCCATCACATCTTGCTTATGGTGAAGCTGGAGCCGGTGATGTAATTCCGCCAAATACCAATATCATTTTTGAGATTGAATTAATGGAAACAATGCCTAAATAATTTAAAAATAATAGAAACTAAAATTTTACCAAATGAAATCTAAAATCGTATTATTCCTCTTTTTAGGGTTTTTTAATTTACAAGCACAAAACACTAAAAAACCAATTACTGCCAAAAAAACCACTGCAACAACCGTAAAAACTCCTGTTGCGGCCGAAGGTATTTTTGCCACTATCGCCACCAACAAAGGGAATATCACTGTTGAATTATTTTACAAAAAAACACCTGTCACAGTTGCCAATTTCATTGCTCTAGCAGAAGGTAAAAACCCATTTATGTCTGTTGAAAAACTAAAAGGAAAACCTTTTTTTGATGGATTAAAATTTCATAGAGTCATCAAAGACTTCATGATACAAGGGGGGGATCCCGATGGCACTGGTTCTGGAGGACCTGGTTATGCTTTCAAAGATGAGTTTAACGATTCTAAATTTGACAAACCCGGAATATTAGCTATGGCAAATTCTGGTCCAGCAACCAACGGGAGTCAATTTTTCATCACACACAAAGACACTCCTTGGTTAAACGGAAAGCATACTATTTATGGTCAAGTGACACAAGGGATGGCAGTGGTTAATGCAATAACTCAAGATGATGTAATCATTAAAATAACCATTAACCGAAAAGGAGATTTGGCCAAAAAATTTGATGCAGCAAAAGTATTCTCAGACTATTTTAAAAACAAAGCGGTTGAAGAAAAACTAAAGTCAGAGAAAGAAGAAAAAGAAAGAATCGCTGCAAATGAAATTGCCTTGAAAGAATTTGCTAACGGACAAACAACCGCAAGCGGATTAAAATACATTGTCTTAAAAGAAGGTACTGGTTCAATACCAACAGTAACAAGTAATGTTAAAGTACATTATACAGGAACTCTTAATAATGGCAAAGTTTTTGACAGTAGTGTTCAACGCGGAGAACCAATTGATTTTAATTTAAATCAGGTAATTAAAGGTTGGACAGAAGGAGTTCAGTTAATGAAAGAAGGTGCTAAATATAAATTTTACATACCATATACTTTAGCTTATGGAGAACGAGGCTATCCGGGCGCAATTCCTCCAAAAAGTGATTTAATCTTTGAAGTAGAATTGATTAAAATAAACCAATAAATTTCAGTATTCAGTGTTCAGTCTTTTTAGTGTTCAGTTGCCGTTTATAAACTATCGGGACTAAACATGAAAATAACACAAAATAAACCCGACAGCTTTTAAAAAACTGTCGGGTTTATTTATTTAACGGATACTATTACTTTTTAAACTTCCAATCAAATTCGTCTTTGTCATTGATTATCGCTCCAATTTCGAATTTCACTACCTCTTCAAATTCGGTTTGAAGAATTATCCAATTCTCTTCATTAAAGTAGTTTTCGAAAGTATCAAATTCTTCCTGCGTAAATTTGGTTATTCCTTTTTGAGCCAAATCTTTTTTGACATCCGTTATTTTTCTGTTGATTACTTTATTGCCAAATAACTCTAAATCTGGACTTGAAGCAACTAAATATCCTAATTTCAACTCTTCTTCTTTATAAAAAGTCAAACGTATTTTAAGGGCATTATAGGAAAAAATCACATTATCATCTTCGTCTTTGTAATTCCTATTGGGTTTACCGTAAATGGCAATAACATCATTTTGTTTCATTCCGAAAATGAGTTTATCAATTCCGTTTTTAGGATTTATTTTCATCAACAATTTATTTTTATGTTTAATATTTATTTTACTGCTTTACAAAGGTATTCTTTTTTACAGGAAACCCTTTTTTTTGATTCTAAAAACCCAAAAAAAGGAATTAATTCGAATCCATAGTTGAAAATTATTTCAAATCTTTTATCACTAATGCTATTATAACTATCTTTTCCAACAGTGACTATTTGCCGCTTTAAATCCCACATAATAACTACCCTAAATACAAATAACTCAATTATTAAATAAAACAAAAAAATATAACCATTTTTTACTTACAAACACACTGATATAACGCACTATACCGTTTTTTACATAACTTTTGGCGCCATATTATAAGAAAAAAAATTATATTCGCGCTTCCAAAACTTATAGCAATTCGCTTTTTAATAATTACAGATTATGGTATCTATAGCTAGAACAACAATTGTATTCTTATTCGTATTAAGCAATGCTCTTTTTTGCCAAATCAAAACTTATTACCCATCAGCAACTGATCATATGGTAGTCCTACCGTGATAAACCAAGTACGCACTTTGAAAGATACTTTGCAAAGAGTTCTCTAAAAATAGGGTTAAAAACGAAAAATAAAAGAAATCTACGTTTTAAACTAATTTTCCAAAAAAACAACCAACTAAATTGCCTTTACTTTTTAAAATAATGAAAAAATATATTTTATTTCTCTTAATTCTCACTATCAATTTTTCTTTTTCCCAAAAAAGCAAAGAACAAAAAATTGATTCCTTAAAAATTGAATTAAGCCACGCTAAAGAAGATACTCTAAAAGTAAAAACACTAAATCGTTTATCCTCCTTAAACTATTATAGAGATTCTAATTTAAGCCTTAAATATGCGAATTCAGCACAATTGCTTTCACAGAAACTAGGGTATAAAAACGGAATAGGGTACGCTTATGATAATATAGGAATCTATTATTGGTTAAAAGCAGATTTCCCAAAGGCACTAGATTATATGTATAAAGCGCTAAAAATTCATGAAAATGCAAACGATAAAAAAGGAATTGCCGGTTCAAACAACGGACTTGGAACAATCTATGTAGAATTCGAAAATTACAAACTGGCAATTGCGTGTTATACTAAAGCATTAAAAGTAAGTCAAGAAATAAAAGACCAAAAATCTATTGCCACTTATTTGAACAATATAGGAGATGTTTATTTAAGGATGAAAGATTATCCAAAAGCACTTCACTATTTTGATAAAGCCGCCAAAATGAACGGATTCAAAAAGAATAGTTTTGAATCTGGGTTAAACTATACCAATATAGGCATCACGTACAACTTCTTAAAACAGTATAAAAAATCAATTGAAGCGACCAATAAATCTATTTCAATATATAAAAACGATTCTAGTTTACACAATGGCTTTAACAAAATAGAATTAGGAAAATCCTATTATTTTCTGGCTTTAGAAGAGCAAAATAAAACAAACAAGGAAAAGCTATTGCAAAAATCTTTGGATTATGTAAATGAATCGATGCTAACCTTTAAAAAACAAAAATCCCTGATTGACATCAGAGACGCTTATCTGTATCTGTCAAAAATAAAAAAAGCACAAGGCAAGAATCTGGAAGCGTTAAACTTCTATGAAAAAAACACCAATCTTAACGACTCCATTTTTTCTAATGAGAATAAAATACAAATAGCACTCTTAAAATCACAAAGAGAAATAGAATTAAGAGATAAAAAAATTGAGATTCAAAACCTTAAAATAAAAAATGCTTCACGAAAAGTATACTTATTAATCACCATAACCGTAGGAGTTATCATTTTGTCAGCATTATTCTTATCTCTATATCTTGCCAAAAGAAAAACGAATCAATTATTGAATGATAAAAACAAAATAATCTCTACTATTAACAGTCAAAAAGACAAATTCTTTTCGATTATAGCACACGATTTACGAGGCCCTTTTAATGGATTTCTTGGATTATCCGAATTATTGGCCGAAGATCTTGACAACATGACTAAAGAGGAAATCCAGTTTGCTGCCGTAAGCATGAAAAGTTCTGCAACCAATTTATTTCAGCTTTTAGAGAACTTACTCGAATGGTCTAGAATGGAGCAAGGACTAATACCCTTTACACCTAAAGAAAATGAATTAGATACTGTGGTTTCAGAATGTGTCGTTACCCTTCAAGATGTCGCAAACAAAAAAGACATACAAATCAGTACTTATATTCCAGAAAGCATGGTCGTTTATGCTGACAATAATATCCTTCATGCCGTGATTAGAAACATTTTATCAAATGCAATAAAATTTACTCCTAAAGGAGGAACTATACACATCCAAGCCAAAGAAGATGACAAAAACACCACTATTTCTATAACCGATACAGGAATTGGAATGAATTCAAAAATGATTGAAAACATATTTCGACTCGACGTTCAAACCAATAGAAATGGCACAAATGATGAACCCAGTACTGGTTTAGGATTAATTCTTTGCAAGGAATTTATAGAAAAGCATGGAGGAGAAATTTGGGTAGAAAGTGAGGAAGGAAAAGGAACAACATTTAACATTGTTTTTCCTAAAAAATAATACAGCTCTATTTAAATTCATGCAACAAAACAATTTCTAATACACAATAGTTAGAAAATCAATTCATTTTGTATTTTTATGCATCCCTAATACAAAACCATGCTAAAAAAACTACTTTTAATTCTGACACTTTTTATAGCCCTTTCTTCATGTACGTCAAAAACAGATGTTCTACCCGCAAATATAAGTGGATTGTGGACAGATGTAAACTCTAGTAATTTTAAGAATTGTTACGTGATAATTGCTCAAGATGGAAATAAAATCATCATGAATCATTATCTTGAATTTAAAGGCACCGCAATGGTCGAATATGGTGTCGGAAAAATAAAAGACGCCTCTGTTTCCTACGATGTTGTCGTTACCAAAGCAATCCCAGGTTGGGCAACCAAAGGAAAACACTTCCTGACATTAAACAAACGAGGGGATACTTTAAGAGGAACCTATCAGGATGAGCAAGGCAAACGCGGATCAATTGTATTTGCTAAGTTAAAGTAAACACTGAATAAACTTTAAACCATATAAGTCATATAAGTTCATTTAAGCCTAGCTTTCTTTATAATAGCAATTGTTGCAAAAACAATCATAATTTTGCTTTCAAATTTGATTTTACCTCATCAAACCATTCGTTTTTAAGGATACTCAAAATAATACTGTCTCGACGCACCTCACTTCCTAAAGTAGGCATATGACTTCTCAAAACGCCTTCGACTTTACAACCAATGCTTTTCATGGCTGCTATGCTCTTAAGGTTATTATTATCTGCACGGAATTCTACTCGCTCCATTCCAAGGGTTTCGAAGGCATATTGCAATAATAGATACTTGCAATGTTTATTGAGTCCCGTTCCCCTAAACTCTTTTCCGTACCAAGTGTATCCCAATTGCAAAGTCTTAAACGTAATATTTATGTCATAAAAACGAGTACTTCCTGCATATTTCCCAGATTTCTTATCGAAAACCACAAAGGGAAATTCGGTTTTATTTTCCCTCGCTTTTAGGGCTATCTGAATATAATTTTCTAGGTTCTCTTTTCCGTTAGCACGAACTAAGGAGTATTCCCAAGTTTCGGGTTCATTAAGGGAAATATCCAATAGGTTATCGACATCGGTTGCTTGCAAAGGACGAAGTAAAACCATTTCGTCTTCGAGGATTGTATTTTGAAAGAAATCTAAACTCATGTTCTGACTTTTTATTACAAAGAAACAAAGTTTTATAAATAAAAACCATTAAGACATTAAGTTTATTGAGATTCAGATCTTAATAAACTTAATGTCTTAATGATAAAAAATAGAATTAACAATTTAATTTATGCTACTCACTCATTTCATCATAACGCTCCGGAACCTGTGGATCATATAGCGGACATTTGAATTCGGCCATGGTGTCTACCAATAAATTCATGGTTTTTCCTTCGGTGCCGTAACAATCAATCTTTATGCTTTGAGGAGTGGTTCTTATTTGAAAAGCTCCTTTACCATTGGTGTTTTTCCAACTATTTTCATCTACTTTTTCCCATTTTGAAAAAACGGCATGAAATCTATTTAGAATTACGTCAACAGGAAGTATTTCGAGACCTTCGACTTCTTGTTGTTCGTCTATGGCTTCGTAAACCTCTTGGTGGTTTAAATAAATTCCGTCTAGGTATTTCCAAAATAGTAGTTCGTACATTTTTTGCTGGTATTAGTTTATTTGAAATTAATACTCGAAAGTACCGTATTCGCTAGTAATTGTAAGTTTCTTAGCATCGGAAGCCTCAACTCTACCGATGATTTGCGCATCGACATTGAATGATTTTGAGATGGCGATAATATCCTGAGCTACCTCTTCGGACACATACACTTCCATACGATGTCCGCAATTGAAGACTTGATACATTTCTTTCCAATCTGTTTTTGACTGCTCTTGTATCAATTGAAATAATGGTGGAACCGGGAATAAATTATCTTTTATAATATGAAGATTTTGTACAAAATGCAAAATTTTGGTTTGTGCACCACCACTACAATGTACCATTCCGTGAATATCACTAGAGGTATATTTATCTAAAATTTTCTTGATAATTGGTGCATAGGTTCTTGTTGGAGAAAGCACCAATTGTCCAGCATCTATAGGCGAATTAGCCACAGGGTCTGTTAGTTTTACCTGTCCAGAATAGATTAATTCTTGCGGCACTGCGGCATCAAAACTTTCTGGATATTTGGTTGCCAAATACTTTTCGAAAACATCGTGACGAGCAGAGGTAAGACCGTTGCTTCCCATTCCGCCGTTGTAACTTTTCTCGTAAGTGGCCTGACCAAAAGAGGCCATTCCTACTATGACATCACCTGCTTTTATATTGGCATTATCGATAACTTTAGAACGTTTCATTCTGGCTGTTACGGTAGAATCTACGATTATGGTTCTTACCACATCGCCTACATCGGCAGTTTCGCCACCTGTAGAATGTATCGTTACTCCAAAAGAATCTAACTCTTTTATGAGTTCTTCGGTTCCGTTGATAATAGCAGACAAAACTTCGCCCGGTATCAAATTTTTATTTCTACCAATTGTGGAAGAAAGCAAGATATTATCTGTAGCTCCTACACACAATAAGTCATCAATATTCATGATTAATGCATCTTGAGCAATGCCTTTCCAAACCGAAATATCTCCAGTTTCTTTCCAATACATATAGGCCAACGATGATTTTGTACCTGCTCCATCTGCGTGCATAATGAGGCAATAGTCTTCGTCTTGTGTTAAATAATCTGGGACAATTTTACAAAATGCCTGTGGAAACAATCCTTTGTCTATATTTTTAATGGCGTTATGCACATCTTCTTTGGATGCCGATACACCGCGTTGCGCATATCTTTTTGAAGTATCTGAACTCATTTTTTTGTTGTGTGTATGTTAGGCAAAGATAATTTTAATGTGACAATTATACAATTATATAGGAGATCAATTTCAATGGCGAAAATTTCAATGGCAATGGCAATTTCAATAGCAATTTTAAATTCTAAAATCTAAATTCAAAATCTAAACTATTCTCTATTCTCCATTCTCTATTCTCTATTCTCTATTTTCTAAACTCTGCCCTCGCTAATTCGAAATAATTTCAATCTCAACTCGACGGTTTGCTTCTCGTTCTGCTTCTGATTTTTCGGGTATTGGATACAAGGGTCTATCACTACCATACCCTACAAAAGTCATTCTACTTTTGTCAATTTCATTATATTCTAAAAACTTATAAATAGCTTTAGCCCTTTGTGTGGCCAAATCTCTAATATCTTTAGTTACACAACAAATATGCCCTTGTATTTGTATTTTCATATCTGGACAGCTTTTTAGGACGGTCAACAGTTCATACATTTTTGCTCGAGATTGAGGCATTATGGCAAACGTATTGATATAAAAATTCATGTTTTCGAGTTTGATCTTCTCCCCTACATTGGCTAAGCTTACTTTTCTCATAAAAATTGTATCCATTTTAAACTCAGTAATGGAGCCATCAGGATTTTCGAAAGCTAATTTATCCGGAAATTTTACAATTTCTCTTTTCTTTACAACCTCAATTTCTTTCTTCTCCTTTATAATTTCCGTTTCATGACCAAAATCTTTTGGCTGAATATAATACAATGTCACCTTTCTGTTTTCTGCTTTTATTTTAGACAAAGCATGCAGTTCTCCAAAACTTCTGGTCTTAAAATCTTCCCTAATTTTAACTTTACCTTTTATGGCATTAAACACATAATCAATTCGTTTTCTAGCCAAAGTATCATTATAACCTACTGAACCTTCTTCATCGCAAAAACCATAAACTCCCAGAATTTTATCCTCTTTATGCTTAACCAGCCATTGGTTTAATTTTAATAATTCTTCTTTTTTTAAACTAAAGGTATTACTGTCAAAATAAAAGGAGACCTGTTCTTGCGAAAAAACAGAAGATACCGTAAAACAAAAAAGTAGTGCCGCTAAAAATTTCATATTTGATGCTTTATTTTATCAAATCTACAATAAAACCAGAGGGATTACAACTAAACCTTTTCAGAATTAGGACACCTAAATTTCTAATAGTGTCAATTATTGAAAGTCGTCAGAAAAAGTTTAGCATAAAAAAATTAAAAAAATAGCAAGTTTTGGTTTGGTTTTTGATATACCTTTATGAACTTTAAAACATAAAAAGATGAAAAGAATAATTATACTTTTAGCCGTAGTAGGAATGTTTGGTTTTCAAGGATGCACTGGTCCCGAAGGACCTCCAGGACCTCCAGGATATGATGGACAGGATGGATTAATCGCTGATGCAATAGAAATTAGAAATGTTTCATTTACTACTTCAAATAATTTTGGGATTTTCAAAAATTTCACAACCCCAATTTTTGCATCAGACATGGTTTTGGTATATCGATTATCTGCTGTGGTAAATGGGGCTGATGTATGGAGTTTGCTGCCTGAAACGCATTATTTTAATGACGGGACACTTGATTTTAGTTATGATTTTGATTTTACCCGATATGATGTAAACATATTTATGGTAGGCAATAATTTAGGAACAGTTGCAAATCAATTTAGATTAAATCAAGTTTTTAGGATTGTGGTTATACCAGCGAATCTTATCAATGGAATTGATAAAAACAATTATAACGCAGTGATGTCGGCTTTGAAAATAAATGAAAATCAAATTCAAAAAATTGATTTATAAAAATAAATTCATAAGCTTAAGGATATAAAAAAAGGAAATCTCTCGATTTCCTTTTTTTGTGCTTATTTGTTTTTTAGAAAATTCTTAGTCTTTATCCTCTTCTGATGCGCTTTCCTTTTTACTGATTTGCAACGAAACGATCACACCAATAATAAGTGTCGAAGCAATAAAAGTTAATGAAACCCATTCCGGGATTTCTATATAATCATGTAGTAGCATTTTTAAACCTACAAAACTTAAAATAGCAATTAAGCTGTATTCCAGATGACTGAATTTCTCCAGCATATTAGCCAAAAAGAAATACATCGACCTCAATCCTAAAATCGCAAAAATATTAGAACTAAAAACCAAGAATGGATCTGAGGTAATGGCTAAAATGGCGGGAACGCTATCTATAGCAAAAACGACATCCATTACTTCAATGACGATTAAAGCTACGAATAAAGGAGTGGCTGCATTTCCTTTTTCGGTTTTAATAAAAAAATGTTCTTTTTCGGTGTGAGTTGAGATCGGGATTATCTTTCCTATAATTTTATAAATCAACGATTTTTTAGGATTAAATTCCTCCTCATCTTCGGAGGCGAACAACATTTTAATGGCTGTAAACAATAAAAATGCGCCAAAGATATAAGCCATCCATGTGAACTTATTAATCAATAAAACACCAAAGTAGATCATCAAACCACGGAAAACTATCGCCCCTAATATTCCCCAAAATAAAACACGGTGTTGGAATTTTTTCGGTATTTTGAAGGAAGCAAAAATCAAAGCGATTACAAAAATATTGTCGATACTTAATGACAACTCAATTAAATACCCTGTAACAAATTTCATTGCAGCGACAGAAGGCTTTAAATGATCTGGATTTAATACATAATCGGTGGTGTACAGCCAGTAAACCACCCCAGAGAACAACATGGATAAAGTCACCCAGATCGCAGTCCATTTGCTGGCTTCTTTGGTGCCAATAACATGGGGCGTTTTATTAAAAACACCTAAATCTAAAGCCAAAATTAGCATTATCAATACGATAAATGATATCCAAACGATCATAAGTTTTCTTTTTTAAAAGTTGATACAAATGTACTTTTTGATTTTTGAATTTATACTATGTAAGGCGAAGTTGATGGAGTTTATTTAAAAAAAAAGTGCCCTCAATTAAGAAGACACTTTTAAAAATAAAAATTGGCTTTGTTATGCTAATTCAGGAATCAAAGCAGTGTTTACTGTTTTGATGATTCTTGCAGCAATTTTGTATGGATCACCATTAGATGCTGGTCTTCTGTCTTCCAACCATCCTTTCCATCCTTTTTGAACGGTAATTAATGGGATTCTTATTGAAGCTCCTCTATCCGATACTCCATAAGAGAAATCGTGGATAGATGCAGTTTCGTGTTTACCTGTTAAACGTTGGTCGTTATAAGCACCGTAAACAGCAATGTGTTCTTTAGTAACCGGACGGAAAGCTTCGCAAATAGTTTCGTAAACTTCTTGAGAACCACATGTTCTTAATACTTCGTTAGAGAAGTTTGCGTGCATTCCAGATCCATTCCAGTCTGTATCTCCCAATGGTTTTGGGTGGTATTCTATATAGTAACCGTATTTTTCAGTAAGACGGTCTAATAAATATCTGGCAATCCAGATTTCGTCACCAGCTTTTTTAGCTCCTTGTGCGAATAATTGAAATTCCCATTGTCCACAAGCTACTTCTTGGTTAATCCCTTCAAAGTTAATACCCGCGGCTATACATAGATCAGCATGTTCTTCTACAAATTTTCTTCCGTGCGTGTTTTTTCCACCTACTGAACAGTAGTACATTCCTTGTGGAGCAGGGTAACCACCTACAGGAAATCCTAAAGGCAATTGTGTTTTAGTATCCATAATGAAATACTCTTGTTCGAAACCAAACCAAAAATCACCATCATCATCAATAGTTGCTCTTCCGTTAGAAACGTGTGGAGTACCATCAGCATTCATAACTTCGGTCATTACCAAGTACCCGTTGATACGGGTTGGATCAGGATAAATTGCAACCGGTACCAGTAAACAATCAGAAGCACCACCTTCGGCTTGTTTAGTTGATGAACCATCAAAAGACCAATTTCCTATTTCTTCTAATGTCCCTTTAAAATTTTCGTGCTCTTCAACTTTAGTTTTACTTCTAAGATTTTGAGTTGGTTCGTATCCATCTAACCAAATGTACTCTAATTTAATTTTAGCCATAATTATATAAATTTTATTTCTTGATAATTTTCTGTGGCAAATATAAAATATTTTAACTTTGTGGTAAAATAAAGGGGGTGTTTTTTATTTGTACAAACTTAATTTTTAGCATAACTGCATTTTACAAGGGGTATAATTGTAAAAATGCAATTATAATGGGGTGTAAAAATTAATTTCACAATTACTGGTTTTGATCTAATACGATATAATTAAGATTTTTATTACTTCAAAATTCAGATTGACTCCTTATCTTATTTTTTGATTCCTATTTCTGTTAAAAATCAGATATATACAGACATAGGAATTAATTGTTCCCAAGAATAATTTATATTTGTTATTACTTTATAATCGAAAATTAAAACTTTAAAAACTATAATTATGTCATCAATTCGATTTCAGGCTTTAAGAGAAGCTACCAATAGAAAGTTAGTCGATTTCCATGAATCTGGAAAAAAATCAGTCCTTTTTGGTTCAAATGTCTTCAATGACAAAGCCATGAAGCAATATTTGACTTCAGATGCTTTTAAAGGAGTACAAGGAGCCGTTCAGCATGGAACTAAAATAGACCGAAAATTAGCGGATTATATCGCTATGGGAATGAAAGAATGGGCGCTGTCTAAAGGAGTAACACATTATACCCACTGGTTTCAGCCACTTACTGGTTCTACTGCCGAAAAACATGACGCTTTTTTTGAAACCTCTTATGACGGAAGCGATCCGGTAGAGAAATTTGGCGGAGCACAATTGGTACAACAAGAGCCTGATGCTTCCAGTTTTCCAAATGGTGGAATCAGAAATACATTCGAAGCCAGAGGCTATACCGCTTGGGATCCAACCTCTCCTGCTTTTATTTTTGGAACCACTTTATGTATTCCAACAGTTTTCATTTCGTACACAGGGGAAGCTTTAGATTATAAAACCCCTTTATTGAGAGCTTTGACCGTTATGGATGAAGCAGCTACCGAAGTATGCAAGTATTTTGATAAAAACGTAAAAAAGGTTACTGCAACTTTAGGATGGGAACAAGAATATTTCTTAATAGACAGAGCTTTGGCTCAATCTCGTCCTGACCTTATGATGACAGGAAGAACTTTATTGGGACATACCTCTGCCAAAGGACAACAATTAGACGATCATTATTTTGGTGCTATCCCAACTCGTGCTTTAACCTACATGAGAGATTTAGAGCAAGAGTGCATGTTATTGGGTATTCCCGTAAAAACACGCCATAACGAAGTGGCTCCGAACCAATTTGAGTTGGCTCCAATTTTTGAAGAAACCAACCTTGCAGTAGATCATAACTGCTTGTTGATGGATGTGATGCAAAAAGTGGCCGAACGTCATGATTTTAAAGTATTGTTCCATGAAAAACCTTTTAAAGGTGTAAATGGATCCGGAAAACACAACAACTGGTCGTTGGCTACAGATACTGGGGTAAACTTGTTGAGCCCAAGCAAAACGCCAATGAGTAATTTGCAGTTTTTGACTTTCTTTATCAATACCATAAAAGCGGTAAATGATAACGAATCCTTATTGAGAGCAGCAATCGCTTCTGCCAGTAATGATCACCGATTGGGAGCAAATGAAGCCCCTCCGGCAATTATCTCTGTGTTTATCGGAGAGCAATTGACTAAAGTTTTGGCTGAATTAGAAGGTGTTACTACCGGAAAATTATCTCCAGAAGAGAAAACCGATTTAAAATTAAACGTTGTCGGAAAAATTCCAGATGTTCTTTTGGATAATACCGACAGAAACAGAACCTCCCCATTTGCCTTTACCGGAAATAAATTCGAGTTTAGAGCAGTGGGTTCTATGGCAAACTGTTCTAATGCAATGACTACTCTCAATGCTATTGTTGCCAAACAATTGAGAGATTTTAAAGTTGAAGTTGATGCTTTGATCGAATCTAAGGACATGAAGAAGGATGATGCCATCTTCAATGTATTGAGAGAATACATCAAACAATCTAAAAAAATTCTTTTTGAGGGCGATGGATATAGTGAAGAATGGGAAATCGAAGCGGGAAAAAGAGGTTTGAGTAATTTTAAAACTACTCCCGAAGCATTGAAAGCCAGAATTTCTAAGCAATCTTTTGATTTGTTTTCTGAATTGGGCATCATGAACCATATAGAAGTTGAGGCCCGTTACGAAATTGAATTGGAAGAATACACTAAAAAAATTCAAATTGAAGG
>NZ_QCZH01000021.1 GCF_003097655.1 Flavobacterium laiguense | reverse complement strand
TTGGATGCAACAGGAAATGTTAGTATAGCAGAAGATGCAGTTAACGATGGCTCAAGCGATGCTTGTGGCGGATTAACGTTTGACACAGATATCACCTCTTTTACATGTTCGAATGTAGGGGCCAACGCCGTTGTTTTGACGGTAACGGACATCAACGGAAACAGTTCAACAGCCAACGCAGTTGTAACGGTGGAAGACAAAATTGCACCAACTTTTTCTTGTTCAGCTTCTGTGGCTCGAGTGTTTGATTTGAACCAAATTTATTATACGATTTCGAATTCTGAATTCAATGTGACTCCGATAGACAATTGTTCGATAGCGACTTTAATATATACACTTTCTGGAGCAACTATTGGCAGTGGAAGTAATTCCTTAACAGGAGTTCAACTGAATGAAGGATTAACCAAAATTTTATGGCAGTCCGCAGACGTAAGTGGAAATGTATTTGAATGTTACTTTAACGTTACAGTCAACAAACGTCCTACCATAATTGTATATACAGGAGACTTAACTGAGGAGTATTCTGATCAGCAAACGTTAAAGGCGATATTGAAAGATCAACATACTAATACTCCGTTGAGTGAGAAAACAGTCGGCTTTACCATTGGTAGTCAATCGGTGTCTGATGGGCCAGGTCTGCCAAATAATGGTACAGATGGAAGTGGTGTCGCTGAAGCTAATTTAGCACTTGCACAAGCTCCAGGCAATTATAATGTGATTTCTTCATTTGCCGGAGATGCCACTTATTTGCCAAGTTCTAATATTTCAGATCCATTCACTATTAGTAAAGAAAATACGGATGTTACATATACAGGCTTGCCCTATTTCTCCACTACAAGTGCTACTTCCTGTAATGCTACTGTAACTTTAAGCGCAACGATAAAAGATATAACAGCGCTTGGTGGCGGTGATACAAATGCAGGAGATATTCGAAATGCAAAAGTAACATTCCGCCTAGGGAACCCTATGACAGGTATGATATTGGGAACTTCAAATATTCCCGTAGTATTGGTAAGTGCTGGTAATACGATGATTGGAACAGTATCAACAACATTTAATTATACTTTGTCGAGTACAGATTGTGCAAATAAAGGAGTAACACTGGATATATATGCAGTAGTTAATAATTATTATAAAGGGGATAATTGTCTCGATCCTGGTTCTGTTACCATTTCTGTTCCAGGTAGCGAATCAGTAACTGGTGGAGGATTCCTAAAAATGCAAAATTCAATAGGTACTTATGCGGGTACAACAGGCACAAAAACCAACTTCGGATTTACGATGAAATGGACAAAAACTGGAACCAATGTAAAAGGACAGGCAAATATCATTATTCGCAGAAATGGACGAGTTTATCAAATTAAGAGCAATGCTATCAGTTCCCTAAGCGTGAGCGGTTCTTCTGGTAATTTTGTTACAAAGGCAAATATGAAAGATATTACGGATCCATTAAATCCTGTTACAATAGGTGGAAATTCCGACTTATATGTAAATATGTATGATGGTTCAACCGGAGGACAATTGGATGAAATAAGTATTCTTTACCAAAGTGGATCAACCATTATCTACTCTAGCCATTGGAATGGTACTGCCACTGTACGAAGATTGTTGGATGGAGGAAATGTACAAGTTAGAACGGGGGTATTAACCGCAAAAGAAGAAGAAACGGCTCAATCATCTGACACAAAACAAAAAGTTGAAGTGATTGCAGTTTCTAAGGAAACAGTAGAGCCAATACAAGCAACAACGTTCAACGTAATTGCTTATCCTAATCCTTCCGCTCATTATTTTAGTTTGGATGTTATAGGAGGCAGCAATGAAAAAGTTGAAATAGATATATTTGATATGCATGGAAGAAGCATTAAACATATTGAAAGTGCCGATCATCAATCAATTATGTTTGGAGAGGATTTACCTTCTGGTGGTTATTTCGCTATAATTAATCAAGGAGCGAATCGAAAAACGCTCAAGCTAGTAAAAAAATAAAGTTAGTTAAATTAGTATTTAAAACAAAGCCACCTCTAAATGATGAGATGGCTTTGTTGTTTTGAAAGGATTCGTGAATTTTATTTTTGAAGATTGTATTAAGAGTTAAAAGGAATTGTCGACCCAGTTTAAATTTATAAAATTTGTTTATTTCTCCCCATAAATTACAAGTGCGCTGGAGTCAATAATAATATTCCCATCTGGATATTTCTGATTCACTAAATAGAATACTTCGCTTTTTATTTTTTCTTTCATTGTGTCATCAGCTTTACTAAGCGCAGCAACAACTGGGGCTGCAACATCGTTCATTAGATTCCAATACACGTCTGTTGTTTTGCAATTTAATTTCCCTGTAACTTCATTTTCTGAAATGTTTTTCAATCCCGCCTGTGCAAATAATTCTGACATGAAACCTGCTTTCGAGCAACGAAACATACCGGGAGCTCCAGGTGGAGGAGGAGGTATTTCTATATTTTTATTGATAGTTCCCATGATAGCCGTTACCCAGAAATTTTTTTCCGGAATGTTCCAAACGCTAGTTGCAATTTTGCCTCCAGGTTTAAGGACTCTTGTCATTTCTTTTACTGCTTGTAGCATATCTGGAAAAAACATAAATCCAAAGCGACAACTAATGGCATCAAAGGTGTTATCGGCAAAAGGGAGTTCGCAAACATCACAGACTACCGTTTCGAAATTTTTGATCCCTCTATTTTTTGCATTTTCTTGTGCTATTTCAAGCATACCCTCGGCTAAGTCTGTAGAAATAACTTTTCCTCCTGATAGTCGTGATGCGATTGTTAAACCGGGTTCTCCTGTGCCTGCGGCAACATCCAAAACGAGATTATCGTTTTTTAAATTGAGTAGTCTAATGATTTCATCTCCCATGGGTTTTAGGAAATCCATAGTAAGCTCATCCCATTTTTTCCAACCGGGAGAAAATTTGTTCCAGGTTTCTTTCTGCTGATCTCTAATTTTTTCAATTTCTAGTTCCATAATAGTATGATTTTATTGTTTGTAATCATATCGAGGTCATGACTTTGTAGGATTGAGAAAGGAGGAGATTGAAGGAGTGTTTCTTTGTATGAAATGGTACTATAAATTTAATGATATAATAAGTCTGTTTATGTTAAAGACATCATATAATTTTTTATGACTATCCGTGACTAGTGCCATTTCTCAGAATAAATTAGTTGTCGAATGTTTTTTACAAACTTTATCCTTTCTGTTCCTTGCGTCTCTGCGACTTTGCGAGCCCAATTTCACGCAAAGGCGCAGAGGCGCAAAGTGTATTTTCAATATTCAGACTCTTGGTATGAGTTACGGACAGTCATATAATTTTTAATAGTTTTGGTTGTTTAATTATTTGTAGATAAATTGAATAATGATTTTTTTATCGATTAAAAATGTCAAAAAAAACACTCTAAAATTAAATCTTAGAGTGTTTTTAGGTAATTTGAAATTGATTTTTATAGGTATTCTCCGTGTTGAGAAATATCCAATCCCAGTTCCTCTTTATCTTCAGTAACTCTTAAAGGTGTAATTTTGTTTACAATAAAAAACAAGAAATACGACATGCTAAAAGCAAATGCAGAAACGATTACCAAGGCGGTTAATTGGTGTACAAAAAGACCAGTTTCTCCAAAGATAAGGCCTTGACCGGCACCTCCTTCGGCAACTAAACCTGGGTAAACTGCTCCAGAAGCAAATACCCCTGTTAGTACCATACCAACCATACCTCCTACACCGTGACATGCAAAAACATCTAAAGCATCGTCTATTTTTCCTTTAGGGAATTTAAGAACCATAACATTACTGATAAGGCTGGCAATAATACCAATAGCAATAGCGTGTGGAATGCTAACAAAACCAGCTGCCGGAGTAATGGCAACCAATCCTACTACAGCACCAATACAAGCACCCATAGCCGAAAGTTTGTGTCCCATAATTTTATCAAGAAATACCCAAGCCATTGCAGCAGACGCGGCGGCAACAGTAGTGGTTCCCAAAGCCTGTACGGCAAGACCGTTCGCTCCCAAAGCAGAACCCGCGTTGAAACCAAACCATCCAAACCATAATAAACCGGTTCCTAATAATACGTAAGTAATACGGGCTGGGTTTACTTGTTGAACTTTACGCTTTCCTAAGAAGATGGCTCCAGCCAAAGCAGCCCAACCAGCACTCATGTGAACTACAGTTCCACCGGCAAAATCTAGTACGCCCATTTTGAAGAAAAGACCGTCTGGGTGCCAAGTCATGTGTGCTAATGGTGCATAGACGAATAATATAAACAATACCATAAACAATAGGTAAGCCCAAAAACGAATACGTTCTGCAAAAGCTCCTGTGATTAAGGCTGGGGTAATGATGGCAAATTTGGCTTGGAATAAGGCAAAAAGCATAAATGGAATTGTTGGGGCAAGACTCCAAGCGGTATTTACTCCTACACCTTGAAAAAACAAGTTTTCTCTCGGATCTCCAATTATACCCCCAATTGATGGTCCAAATGATAATCCGAAGCCGATGATTACCCATAATACGGTTACGATTACCATGGCCATGAAACTTTGTAACATGGTGCTGATAACATTTTTTTTGCCGACCATACCACCGTAAAAGAACCCTAATCCTGGGGTCATTAATAATACTAATGAGGTTGCAACGATTAACCAAGCAGTATCGCCTGTGTCAAACTTGACAGCTTCGGCAGGAACAGGGTTATCGGTTAAGAAAAAATTGGAGAAAAGGGTTAATACTAAAATAGTACTTAATAATAGGGTTAAAAGAATTTTTCGCATGGTTTTTGGTTTTAATTTTTAATAAAAGTATAAAATATTTTAAATGACTACCAAAAAAACAGGGGCTATAGATGAATAATTATTAATATTTAAAATTCAACCCTGTGTTTTTAAGAGGGTGTATTATTTTTTAGTTAAAAAAAGCGAATATAATAATGTTGTTTTCGAGTTTTTTGTTGCTTGGGGGTTAATTTTAAGGGGGGGTGAAGTGTGTTTTATGGTTTTTCTTGTTGTTTCTCGCAAAGACGCAAAGACGCAAAGCGAGGTGTTGCTTTCTTCGCGTCTTTGCGTCTTTGCGAGAAATTTTTAAAATGAAGTGGGCTATTCACTTGTTTCTTAATAAAGGATTATCAGCAATGCTTAATTTAATGCTTCAAATCGTTATCGAATAATAATGAAGTTAAATTTAAGGAGATTTTGGGTAATGCAAAAACAAAACCCCCTAAAAAAATGATTTTAGAGGGCTTTATTTTTTTGACTTAAAAATGAATCTATAAGTATTCGCCGTGTTGAGAGATATCTAATCCTAATTCTTCCCTTTCTTCGGTAACTCTCAAAGGAGTGATTTTATTAACAATAAAGAAAAGAAGATAGGACATGATAAAGGCGAAAATAGAAACGCCTACCAGCGCTATAAGTTGGTTGGTGAATAATTTGGTTTCACCAAAAGCAAGACCTTGATCTACAACAGCAGGGTTGATGGCCTTGGAAGCAAATACTCCTGTTAGAAGCATTCCGACCATTCCGCCAACTCCATGACAGGCAAATACATCTAATGCGTCGTCTATTTTGCCTTTAGGGAATTTGCTGACCATGATATTACTTACGATACTTCCAATTATTCCAATAGTTATAGCGTGCGGAATGCTAACGTATCCGGCTCCAGGCGTGATGGCTACCAGTCCTACAACGGCTCCGATACAAGCTCCCATTGCCGAAAGTTTATGTCCCATAATTTTATCCAGAAATACCCAAGCCATAGAGGCAGCAGCAGCGGCTACAGTGGTAGTTCCTAATGCTTGTGCGGCAAGTCCGTTGGCTCCCATGGCAGATCCAGCATTAAAACCAAACCAGCCAAACCATAATAATCCGGTTCCTAATAATACATAAGTAATACGTGCTGGGTTTGCTTTTGGAATTTTACGTTTTCCTAAAAACATGGCTCCTGCAAGGGCTGCCCAACCGGCACTCATGTGTACTACGGTACCACCGGCAAAATCCAAGACGCCTAAATTGAATAATATTCCTTCCGGATGCCAAGTCATATGGGCTAATGGTGCATATACAAACAATATGAATAATACCATAAATAACATATAGGCCCAAAAACGGATGCGTTCTGCAAAGGCACCTGTAACAATAGCGGGAGTTATGATAGCAAATTTAGCTTGAAATAAAGCAAATAATAAAAATGGAATTGTAGGTGCTAATCCCCATGAAGTCCCAGTTCCGACGCCTTGAAAAAACAAGTTTGGAAGAGGATTTCCGATAAAGCCTCCTATGGATGGTCCGAATGATAATCCGAAACCAATAATTACCCATAAAACAGTTACGATTACCATGGCCATGAAGCTTTGGAGCATCGTGCTGATGACATTCTTTTTGCCAACCATACCACCGTAAAAGAAGCCTAATCCAGGAGTCATCAATAATACTAATGCCGAAGCAACGAGCATCCAAGCTATGTCTCCAGTGTTGAAATTTGAAACTTCAGCTGGATTTGTTGGGTTGTTGGTTAGGAATAAATTGGAACAATAGGATAGGACCAAAATCGTGATAAGAATCACACTTAAAACTATTTTACGCATTGTTTGGTTATTTTAATTTTATACAAAATTATGAAATGATTCAAAAGACCCTTTAAAATGACGGGTAGATTTTTAATTTTTATCATTTTTGTAATTTGACCCCTGTAATTTTTGCAACAATTGGCTGAAAAGCGTTTAAAAATGGCGATAATTTAATTTGATTCGTTTGTGTGTAGTCAAAATAAGAATGCACTTTTGAGTTTTCTATGTTTTTTGTCAGGCTATTCGCTTTTGGAATATATTATTTTAAGAAAAGTTGCGATTCAATACTTCTACTTCAAAATCTGCGTAAATCTGCGTAAATCTGCGAGATCTGCGTGCCATTTTTTTTCGCAGATTTCACAAAGCCTTATTTTGGTATCTGATAAGGATAATTAATATTCACTCCTGACAAGCTATCGGAACGATGTATTAAATGGCTGCTAAAATCCCATTGCTTTTTATAAGACAAATCGAATATCACCATCAAGATTAGTGGACAGATTCGAGAAAATATTCAATTGTTTTATCATTGTATCCAAATCCTCTTTCGTATGGTGAGCACTAATTACAATACGACTCAGTTTTCCCGAAGCCGTTGGATAAGGAAATGAGGTTGGAATGATTTTGTTCTCTAACAATAAATTCAGAAGTTCCTTGTTGTCAAAATAAATGGCAGGATATGCTGCAGCAAATGTAAAGGCAGAGTTGGGGATTAAATTACTTTCTACGTAGAATAAATTGAGTTGTAGTTTTTGTCGCTGTACTTCGTAGAGTTCTTGAGCGTTGATATAGGTTTCTAAAAAAGCGGGGTTCATTCCTGAGGCCCCTATAAAAGTTTGCTGTTTTTTTAATTCAGATATAAAATCCAAATCGCCAGCAATAACACCACCCGAAAGTCCGAAAGCTTTCCCTAGTGAAGCGATACTTATTTTTCGATGTACATTCGGAAGTTGGTATTGGTATAAAACGCCATGACCTTTATCGCCCAATATTCCGATACTGTGGGATTCGTCCAGTATCAAAGTGATTTCTTTATCCTTTGGAATTTCAAGCAAAATACTCAAATCAATAGGAGTAACTTCCAGCGAAGGAATGGCATCGGCCACGATTCCAATTTTAGAAACTGTAGGGTCAAAAAGAAAAGGATTTAATTTTCCGTTTTGTATTAAAGGTAAAGAAAAGGGATGCAGTAAAGCGGGATGCGTATTGGGAAAATAGAAAACCAAATCGGATGTTTGTTGTAGTAATTCTAACGCCAATTTACCGGCCAACATACCGGAGGAAATGGTGACTGCGGCGTCGGTTCCTATTTGTTTTGCCAGCAAATCTTCGGCTTTTTTGTAGACTTTTAACTGAATGTTTGCAGAACGAGAACTACCATAACTCGTTCCCCATTTTTGGAAACTTGCTAATAGAATCGTTTGAAACTCGGGCAGGGTAGTGATTCCCAGATAATTGGTTCCACCAAAGTAGAGGTGCTCTTCTCCTGCAACGGAAATTATTCGATTGGGAATCTCGTTTACCTTCATGTTATTGTGTTTTTAATGCAGCTCCAATTCCGTTGCCATCGGCATAGTGTATGATTCCGTCTTTTATGGTAACTCCAGTAGCGATATCTTCCGCTAATAATAAAGCGCCATCCATATCTACATAATCCAATTCCGGCAGCAAATGAGCGATAGCCGAAATTCCAACAGAGGATTCCGTCATGCAACCCACCATTGTTTTCATGCCTAAATGTTTGGCCTCGGCAATCATTCTTCGCGCGGGGGTAAGACCGCCGCATTTTACCAGTTTGATGTTCACCCCATGAAAATGATTATGACATTTGGCAACATCTTCTTCTAGAATGCAACTTTCGTCGGCAATAATCGGTAATACAGAATGTTTATAAACCTCTCTGTGAGCTGCCCATTGATCTGCTTTTATAGGTTGTTCTAGAAATTCGACACCTAGTTTTTTTAAGGCAATGGCATTATTAATCGTTTCGGTAACCGTCCAACCGCAATTGGCGTCAATTCGAAATCGTGCATTGGTGTGCTTGCGCAATTCGGTAACAATAGCAATGTCGTCTTTGGTTCCTAATTTAATTTTATAAATGGGCCACGGCATTTCTTTGAGTTTCATAACCATTTTCTCGATTTTGTCAATCCCTATCGTGTAATCGGTTTTAGGGTTGTGCAACGGAGAATTCCCCCATAATTCATATAGCTTTTTGCCTTTTTTCTTGGCATACAAATCATTGTAAGCCATGTCCAAAGCGCATAATGAAAACATATCGTTTTTTAATAAAGCCGAAGAACTATTCCAGAAATCCTCTGGAGTTTCGTCATTATGAGCTTCTATAAACGGGATAATAGCTTCTAGATTCGCTCTCATCGTATCCACAGTAATATTATAATACGGATTCGAAGTCGCCTCGCCAAACCCCGAAAATCCTTCGCTTTGTAATTCAACAATCAGCGTGGGTTGGATGTCGTGAGACTCTCTCGAAATCGTAAAAGTGTGCTTTAGCTGTAGTTTAAAAGTGCGAATAATGATTTTCATGTGATTTGGGTGTTAGGATGTATTAAGAATCAAGTATTAAGAAATCAAATTCTGAAGTCTGAAAAATCTTAATACTTGATTCTCTATACTTAATACTTATTTCAATATATGCTGACTCAAGATTTGGTACACTTCATTAATATTATTTCCGCCTTTACCAAATTGTTTCGAGATCGGAGCAGCTTCGCCAGTCAGCCAAATCTTCAATTCGGCATCCATGTCTAGGATTCCGGCACTTTCTTTAGAGAATTTTTTAATAGACGAATACGGAATCGAAAGATAATCAACCTTACTTCCCACCAATTGTTTTTCGACCAAAATCAGTCTTTTATTCGTGAAAACAAACATATCCTTGATTACTTTGTATCCTTTCTCGATTTTTTCGCCTTCTATCAATAAAGGTTCAAATTCCTTCGATAGATTTTCGGTATTTACTTCCGATGCATTGCCCATAATGGCATTAAAAATTCCCATGGTATTATCTTTTAGATTAGAGTATCAAATTTAAATTAATTTACTTGTTTTGAAGCTATAATAAGTAAGAAAATCGGTTTCTAATTTTAAATTGAATCCTAACTGTCTAAATTTTAAATTCAACAATAAAGTGTAAAGAGCCATTAATTCTTCTTTTTATTTTTCGCCATATATTTTAAATAGCCTACAATTTCTTGGGATTGTTGTTTTGTGATTCCTAATGTTGGCATTTTTACTTTGTTTCTATACGAAGCCGGATTGACGATATAATTGACCAATTCGGTTTCTACCCAATACTCCGTTACGCTTTTCGGATAGTTGAGTTCGGGACCCATTTCGCCGCCAATTCCGTTTATGGCGTGACAAGTAATGCATTGATTTTGAAATAAGGTATAACCCGCAACCATTAACGGATCTTTGGGATACAAAGCTGTTTTTGATTTGTCAATCGGCTCTAAGTGAATTTTTATTAAGTTATACGGCCATTTATAATGATCATTTTCGGCAGGGGCATTCGTATAAACTAGATAAAATGGGGCTGCATCCATTTTGTTTCCGTTTTTTGAAATCGGTTCCCAATCCGTTCCTTTTGCATCCAAATCTTTAAAAGCCAAGTATGGTTTGGATGCTAAAAATAATGTTAAAGGCATTTCAGGTTTGTAGCCATCAATGCATTCGAAAACAATTTTGGTGCTTTTAGCATCGATTTTACTTAAATCTATTTCGTTTGCAATAAGTGTCAAAGCATTAACGGTATTGTATTTCTTCGTTTTGTGATAAACGGGATCGTTAATAACAGTTACTATAGTGTCATTTCCAAGCTTTTTCTTTGTTTTTAAATCCAATAAATCAATATGATATTCCGGTTGATTTACTATTTGCTCAACTATAGCAGCTGCTGACGGAATAGCATTTGATGGATTCAATTCTTGTTCCTTTTTTTGGTTGCAGGAAATGAAACTACAAATGAGCAGGAAGGATATGAAAAGTTTATTTTTTGTTGATTTCATATTTGATGTGTTAGCCAAGTAAGTTATAAAGATAAACAAAGTTCAAATAAATATTCAAGAGATAGTTTTGAAAACAGCTAATAGTAATTGTTATCTGACAAAGATTTAAAGTATTCAGTTTAGTAGTGAACTTGAATCACCTTTAGACAGATAATTGAATAGCCCGCTGATTTTGAAATTTCACGCAGAGACGCAAAGGCGCAAAGAAAAAAAACTGCGCTTTGCGTCTTTGCGACTTTGCGAGAAAACAACACGAAGTAAACTTTGCCTTTGAATTTATCTGGATAATAATAAATAGTAAGAATTTGGTTAATTATTTTTTGTTTAGGAGTGAAAAAGGTATTACATTTAAATAAAACTATTTTATATGCTAATCAAAGTTTACGGAAGTGCCGTTTTTGGAGTTGAAGCCACAACGATTACGGTTGAAGTTAATATGGATAAAGGAATTGGCTATCATTTGGTAGGTTTGCCAGACAATGCCATCAAAGAAAGTAGTTATCGTATTGCGGCAGCGCTCAAGAATAATGGGTATGCAATGCCGGGGAAAAAAATCACCATCAATATGGCACCCGCCGATTTGCGCAAAGAAGGATCAGCCTATGATTTGACTTTAGCTATTGGTATTCTGGTTGCTTCTGCACAAATAAAAGCGACTGAAGTGGACAAATACATTATCATGGGAGAATTGTCCCTCGATGGTAGTTTACAGCCCATTCGTGGCGCTTTGCCCATTGCCATAAAAGCCAAAGAAGAAGGTTTTAAAGGTTTTTTTCTGCCTATTCAAAACGTAAAAGAAGCGGCTATTGTGACTGGACTGGATGTCTATGGTGTTTCCAACGTACAGGAAGTGATTGATTTCTTGGAAGGAAAAGGAACGCTGGAACCCACAACTATCGATACCAGAGCTGAGTTTTATAAAACATTGGAGTTTCCCGAATTCGATTTCTCGGATGTCAAGGGGCAAGAAAGCATTAAGCGCTGTATGGAAATTGCCGCTGCCGGTGGTCATAATATTATTTTGATAGGTCCTCCGGGTGCCGGAAAAACAATGCTCGCCAAGAGATTACCCAGTATTTTACCGCCTATGACTTTGCGGGAAGCATTAGAGACCACAAAAATTCACAGTGTAGCCGGAAAGCTGAAAGAAGTTGGATTGATGAATCAAAGGCCGTTTCGCAGCCCGCATCATACTATTTCGAATGTAGCATTAGTTGGAGGGGGAAGTTATCCGCAACCAGGAGAAATTTCTATGGCGCATAATGGTGTTTTGTTTTTGGATGAATTACCGGAATTCAAGCGTGATGTACTCGAAGTAATGCGTCAACCCTTGGAAGATCGTGAAGTGACTATTTCCAGAGCCAAGTTTACAGTAACTTATCCGTCCTCGTTTATGTTGGTGGCAAGTATGAATCCTAGTCCAAGTGGTTTTTTTAATGATCCCGATTCGCCACAAACTTCTTCTCCCCACGAAATGCAGCGGTATATGAGTAAAATTTCGGGGCCTTTGTTAGACAGAATCGATATTCATATTGAAGTGACTCCCGTTCCTTTTGAGAAATTATCCGATGATCGCAAAGCAGAAAGCAGTGTTGATATTCGGAAGAGAGTGACATCAGCACGTGAAATCCAGTCCACACGATTTGAAGCAATGGAAAACATACATTATAATGCCCAAATGAATACCAAACACATTCGGGAACATTGTGCGCTGGATGATGTATCGAAACAATTATTAAAAACCGCTATGGAACGATTGAATCTTTCGGCACGAGCTTATGACAGAATTTTGAAAGTAGCCAGAACGATCGCTGATTTGGATGCAGCTCCCCATGTTATTTCGGGGCATATTGCTGAAGCCATTCAATATCGTAGTTTGGATCGTGATGGTTGGTTGGGTTGAGATTTTTAGATTTTAGATTTTAGATTAACGATTTTAGATTTCAGATGTTTAGTAAAGGCAAAGTCTCCGACTATGAGGAAGTGACTTTCTGTTTTTAACCGATTTTGTTTTTCGAACTAAAATGAAAAAAGAAAAGTATAGAAATAAATAAGCCAAAAAAGAGATTTCAATAGAAATCTCTTTTACTTTTACCAAATGTTAGAAATTCTTTACCAAGACGAATATATTATAGCAATTAATAAACCAAGTGGATTGTTGGTTCACAAATCATTTTATGCGCGCGATGCAAAAGTTTATGCTATTCAAGAATTGAGAAATCAAATAGGAGGACAGCATGTTTATCCAATTCATCGGTTAGATCGCAAAACATCTGGTGTTTTGTTATTTGCGTTGGATGCAGCCGTTTTAAAAATTATGAATGATCGTTTTGCCACACGCGAAGTCGAAAAAAAATATTTAGCAATTTTACGTGGTTGGTCACCCGAAGAACTTACGATAGATTATGATTTGACCAATGATGATGACATTACACAAAATGCAATAACATACTTTCATCGTTTGCAAAATGCAGAGGTTGAGTTAGAATTTAACAATAAACCAACGTCACGATATTGTTTGGTAGAAGCGATTCCTGAAACTGGACGTATGCATCAATTACGAAAACATTTCAAACATATTTTTCATCCTATTTTGGGAAGCCGTCCACATGGTTGTAACAAACAAAATAAATTATGGTTGGAGAATTTTGACCTGAAAGGAATGATGCTGCATGCACATCAGTTAATTTTTAATCATCCAATAACAAATGAGCAACTAATCTTGAATGCAAAGATTAATGAAGAGTTTAGCAGAGTAGGTAATATTCTTAATCTAGATTTGAATAAGTATCAATAGAATAATAATTTGTAAATTAATGATTTAAATTAGTGTTGTATTTTGAATCAACAGTTTTCAGTATAAAGATGACCCGATAGCGCGGATTTACTTCGTCTGTTCACTATCGCTCGGGTGGAATCCGTGCCCATTCCAATTATCAAGACCAATTTGTTTTAATCATTCCTTTTCTTATTTCTCACTTTGTCGATGTGCTGTGTGTGCACGGATTGAAAATCCGCGAGATCGTTGTGGTGACATTTCCGCGGGATCGGGTTGATTGGTTGGAGTAGAAGATTTCAGATTTCAGAAAATTTGAAAGAAATAAAAAACGTGTATATTAGCCCCGATAGAAACGAAAAACCTTGTGAGGGCTAGTGTTTAGCCCACACAAGGTTTGTAGTGTATAGCGGGAGGAGACTTCTTAAAAAAACGAAATCATCCTGCTCCTAAAAAAAACAAAACTCAATTTATTAGCTGTTATTTAGTAGAGCGTCTGTCGTTGTTTTGACTTGGACGTCTCGGACCAAAGCTATTATTCCCAGTTCTGCTAGAAGTAGTAGTGGTTGTTTTTTTAGGAGTTGAATTGCGTTGTTGCCTTCCTTGCCCTTGCTTAATTGGTTCAGTCGATGCGTTGGGATCTGGTTCAAAATCTTTAATGTTTTCTTTAGGCAATTTCAGGCCGACCAATTTTTCAATATCACGTAAAAAAGTGGTTTCGTCTGGACTAAATAATGAAATGGCTTCACCACTTGCCCCAGCTCTTCCTGTTCTACCAATTCGGTGAACATAATCTTCGGGAATATTTGGCAATTCAAAATTTACAACATGAGGTAGTAATGGAATATCCAACCCTCGAGCTGCAATATCTGTAGCTACTAGTGCAGTTAAACTTCCGTTTTTGAAACCAGCTAAGGCTTTGGTTCGTGCTCCTTGACCTTTATTTCCATGAATAGCTGCTGATTTAATACCTGCACTAATCATGCTTTCACATAGCTTGTTGGCTCCCTGTTTGGTTCGTGTAAATACCAAAATCTGTTTCCAGTTACCTTCAGAAATAAGTTTAATTATCAATTCTGTTTTTTTCTCTTTGGCAACAGGATATACTTTTTGAATAATAGCCTCTACTGTTGTGTTTTCCGGAGTCGCTTCGACCTGAACAGGATGGTGTAAAATACCCATTGCCAATTTCTTGATGTCTTTTGAAAAAGTTGCAGAAAATAGTAAGTTTTGCCTTTTTGGAGGTAATACTTTCATAATGCGTTCAATATCACGTAAAAATCCCATGTCTAGCATACGATCAGCTTCATCTAAAACTAAGATTTCAACTTTAGACAGGGATATTAAACCTTGATTTTGCAAATCGATTAATCGACCTGGGGTTGCTACTAAAATATCAATACCTTGACGCAATTGAGTAACTTGTGGATTTTGGTTTACACCTCCAAAAATTACGGTGCTACGTAAATCTAAAAATTCACTGTATTCTTTTATATTAGCCAATATTTGAGCAGCCAATTCTCGTGTAGGAGTTAGTATTAAGGCACGAATAGGTCTGTGACTCAAATGTTTTCCTTGAGACAATATTTGCAATATAGGTAGGGTGAAACCTGCAGTTTTTCCTGTTCCAGTTTGTGCCGATGCTAAAACATCTTTACCTTCTAGTATTGGTGGAATTGCTTTTTGTTGTATTGGAGAAGGAGTTGTATATCCTTTTTTGCTGATGGCTTTTAATAAAGCATCAGATAAGCCTAATGAGTTAAATGACATAAATTGTTGTTATGAAGTAAACCCTATTATTTAGTTTACCCCTTTTAAGTTGGCGCAAAGGTACTGCTAATTTTTCCGATGTGCTTTTGATTGCTTTACTTTGTTTAAATAAAGATAGATAGTATGTTGTTTTTATCCGTTACAAACCTTATCTAAAACGTTTATAACTAGGTTAAATTCAAAGGGAGTAGCTTTTAGATTGCAGAATTCAGGTTGCGGAATTCAATATTTTTGATTTTTTTATTTTGCTATTGCCATTGATTTAAATCTGCAGCCATTTTCCTAGTAAGTCCTGAAGTGTTTGCTTTACTATAGGTTTTGATAAATAATCATCCATACCGGCTTCGATACACTTTTCTTTTTCGCCCACTACTGTTCCAGCTGTTAGAGCAATGACAAGAGTGTCTTTTAATAGATCTAATTTTCGAATCTCTTTCGTGGCTTCATATCCATTCATTAATGGCATTTGGATATCCATTAAAATAATATCAGGATTTATTTCGACTGCTTTTATAATCGCTTTCTCACCATCTATTGATTCATAAATAGTGCTATTTGGCAAAATTTGTTTTAATAGTGTTTTGGTCAATAGCATATTGATTTTATTATCTTCTACAATCAATATTTTGGGCTGTTCATTTTTTAAAACTATTTTGTTGTCTTCATGAATAGTAGGACTATGTTCTTTTAATAGAGGAGTCTTTTTTTCTTTATTGGTGCTTTTTAGTAGGACATCAAAATAAAAAGTACTACCTATATTGTATTGACTTTCAATTTGTAATGTACTGCCCATTAAGGCCAATAATTGGTTCGAAATGGCTAATCCCAATCCTGTTCCACCAAATTTTTTGGTAGTCGAACTATCTTCTTGTGAAAAAGCATGGAATATTTTCTTTTGATTACTTTTTCGAATTCCAATTCCGGTGTCTCTTACTGAAAAGCGTAACAGTGTTAGATTTTTTTCTTTTTTAAGAGTTGAAATCATGAGTTCTATTTTGCCATTATTGGTAAACTTAATGGCATTTGTTAATAGATTGATTAATACTTGTTTTAAACGGATATAGTCTACCCAAATGTATTTAGGGACATCCTCATTGATGGTATAATTTATTTCTAAATTTTTAGAATTTGCTTGGTAGTTTATTAATTCTTTGATTTGATTAACCAGATCTGCTATAGGTTGTTTTTCTACATTAAGTTCTAGTTTTCCTGATTCAATTTTAGAAAAATCCAAGATGTCATTGACCACTTCCATCAATATATTGGCAGACTGATTGATGGTATTCATGTATTGTTTTTGGAACGCTTCTAATTTTGAATTCATCAACAAATCAGTATAACCAATTATCCCATTCAATGGGGTTCTGATTTCATGACTCATATTAGCCAGAAACTCAGATTTTGCTTTATTGGCTGCTTCGGCTATTTCTTTTTCTTTGAGTATGGTTTCATTGTTTTTTTTCTCTGTTATATCAATAAAAATACCTTCCATAAAAGCAATCTCTCCATTTTTCATGATAGAATCTCCAAATTCTTCTACCCAAATAATAGAATCATTTTTATGTGTTATTCTGTATATGGCATGAAATGGTTTTCTCTCTTTTAGAGCAATAAAATTTTCTTTTTTTATTCTATCTATATCTTCTGGAACTATTAAGTCAATGAAATGTAATTTGTTTTCTAAAAAATCAGATTTGGGATAGCCCGTCAATTTTTCTATTTCATCATTAAGATATATTTTGGTGTATTTCTCATCATAATTAGACAAATATACAGTGCCCGGAATGTTATTGGCAAGCAATCGGAATCGTTCTTCACTTTCTTCAATGATTGATTCGTTGAGATTTCGTTCAATAGCGGTTGAAATGTTTTTTATTAATAATTGCAAAATTGAAATCTCATCTGCACTCCATTTTCGTACTTCATTAATATTGTCAAAAACAAAAAAGCCATCTAATTCATTTTTTACAAATACAGGTAATACTAGAAGTGATTTTATATTTAATTGAATAACAAAATGTCTTAGTTCTTGATTTTCGATTTCTTCTGCAGAAATATTATAATATTTATCTGGAGTTAAATCTTGAATTGTACTTGCAATACTTGAAAATGAAATGTTTTGAAGAATTGGATTTGGTGCATCAAACCCTTCAAGACTGTACAGCCATCTATAGCGTTGATTGAATAATTTTGTTGTTGCATTTTTTTTAAAATAAGAAATACGTTCTGCTTTAGTTACTTTTCCTATTTCGTTTATGATTCCTTTAAAGATATCACTTGAATTTTTTTTCAATAAAAAGGTATTGGTGTTTTTATTGATAACCAATAGCAATTCACTTTTATAAGCTAGTTTTCTTTCTACCTCTAATCGCATTTCGGAAGCAAGTGCAATTATAATTAAATCGGAAATTGATTTGGCAAAATTGATATCTTCATTATCCCAATTTTTGACTTTTTGTGTTGTTTCAAAAGAGATGATTCCTTTTAATTCTCCATCAATAAAGATAGGCGTGTCCAATACCGAAAATATATTGTACTTGTTAATGTATTTTTGATTTATTTGTTTGTTCAGAATATTGGTTCGGATGTCTGATCCAACTACTTGTAATTTGTTTTCTATCTTTTCAAAATAACTTGAGTATTCACTTTTATAATAAATAGATCCTGTTTCAAATTTTTTTTCATCTGAATTATAGAGGTTTTTACAGATGATTTTGTCGAAATCATATTCCCAATAACTAGAACGATTGATCTCGACTGTTTTATTTATAATTCTCAAAATGTTTTTTATAAGACTTTCAAAAGAACCCTTATTCGAGTGGTTTAATAACGCAATATCTTTTAGGGCTTTACTGTATTTTTTAATTTTATCTTGCCTTTTAGATTTTTCTTCTTCAATATTTTTCAGTAAAGTAATGTCTCTTGCAATAGCGGAATAGCCATTGATTGCACCAAAATGATCTCTTCTTATAAAGACATTTTGTGAGATCCATATTTCACTTCCGTCTTTTTTAATAAGTGGGAATTCTAAAGTGGTAAAATTTTCTTCAATTTCTAAAATATTTTGATAAAAACTCATCGTATTGGTGATGTAATCTTTTCGAATTAGGAATGAAAAATGTTGATGTAGCATCTCCTCTTTGGTATAACCTAAAACTTTAATGGCGTAATCATTTATAAAAGTCAAATTGCCATTTTCGTCTGCTTCAAAAATGAGATCAACGGCTGTTTGTATTAAGATTTCATACTGGTTTCGAATTCTAATTTCATTGGTAACATCTTGTCCTATTCCAATAATTAATTCTTTCGAAAATTTTTTGTCTATCCATTGAATAAATTTGTATTCCCCGTTTTTGCATTTTAATTTTCTTACATATAATCGGTTGTCAATGTAGTTGTTCAAATAATCTTTTCCTATAAATTCAGGGTCTTCTGTAAGCTCCCAAAAGCCAAGTCCTAAAACTTCTGTAGGTGTGTAGCCTAATATAGAAGTTATAGTTTCGCTGCAAAATGTCAATTCACCATTTTTATTAGTTGCGATTGTTAGCGAATTACCTTTGTTTACAATTTCATTGGCAAAGAGAAATTTATTATTAATTTTTGTTGTCGCGGTATGTCTGATGTGGTTTATTATGAAAACAATTACAGCATAATTAAAGAGTATTACGGTTCTCTTAATGGGAACCAAGTCAAAAGTATAGGTTATTATTAAAAACGATAAAATAAATCCCGAAAATGCCCAATATACTTTTATGGGCTTAAGAATAATGTAGGAAAAGAAAAAGGCAACAATAAAAGCGTAATTGGGAACCGTGTCTTCAGGTATAAAAACGATGTTATAACAGATTAATAAATAATAAAAAAAGAATAAAACAATATAAATATTTTGAATCCTATTATAGATATATGTAGAATTTTTGCTAATTATGAATAAGGCCAAAAAGATCATTCCTACAATAAAATTATTGATTAACAAGCTTTTGGGTCTTATGTGGTAAATCTCGAAAATGAATTCTAAAAGGGGGATTATGAACCCAATAAATAATAAATAGAGTTGATATTCTCTTTTGTCAGCATCTATGGTAGGATGATTTTCTGGGTTTTTTGTAATTGAATTAATTTTGAATAAACTCATTATTAACCCAATAAAAAAAACAAAAAGCATCGGAATCAGTACTTTATTATTAAATATAAAGCTGTTTAAATGAGTCATTCCTACCTTTGTATCCATAGGAATAAAAACTAAACTAGAAAAAGAAAAGTTGAAGTAATAGGATAATAATATATTATAGCATAATAACATAACTTTTTATTTAAGTTAGTTTTTATAAAATAGTTGAAAAGTGAATTTTACAATTTTATAAAACAAAATTGGTTTCTTCTATTTTATCTTGAGAATCAATACCTACAATAGCACTGTAAATAGCATAATTCATGGAGTAAAAAAATGGCAGTGTAAAAAACACACCAATACAACATCCTATAAAACCTACCATTGCACCAATAATTGCCACAATTATTAATCCTAGTAAAACGAAAGGTTTTTTTAATACAATTGCGATACTGTATTTTATGGCTTCAATCGCGTTTAAATTGCCAAAAATAATAAGAGGAATAGTTAGAATAGTAAGGAATGATATAAAATTGGAAATGAAATTACCAAGTAAATCTAATTTTAGATGAGAAAGTGTTATTGCTTGTAAAAAACTAATTGAAGTAATTAAAAAAGTGGATACTATTATTTCCTTAAGGTAAGGAAGTTGATAATAACTAAAAAGGGTACTGATATGGAATTCTTCGTCTTTATCTCCACAATCGGCCATTTTAAGAAATCCAGCTTGAAATGGAGCTAATAAGCAAGATACTACAAGAATAGCGCTACTGTAAATTAAAAATGATGAGCCGGATAAGTTTTCTGATTTTAAATTTTCGGGATTTAATTTTTCTGTAATTAAGTCAATGCCCCAAAACGAGATTAGCGTTCCTATTGCAAAAAGTCCAAATAAAACCGAAAACACAAATAACACTAATCCTGCGTACAAGGCAATTTTTTTATAATTTTCGAAGGCATGATTGAATACATTCCCAAAATCCAATTGGTATCCATTTTTTTCAATATCGTGTAGTCTTTCTTTTAGTAGGCTCATTTTTTATTAGCTTGGTTAAGTACTATTAGGTTTGGTTATTTTTTATAAGTTATTTTCAAATGGAATTCTAAAATAGGATCTCCATTACCACTTGTTTCCACCTGTATTCTATATCCTAGTACAATGTTTATTTTTGAATAGGACTGCAAATTTAGTGTTTTTTTTATTCTTAATGAATCAAAAACTTCTAATGGATTGGTGTCATAGTAGATGAAAGCCCTACTAATCAAAAGTTTTGAACTGCTAATGGAGCGCTTTTGTAGTCTTCAATTCGCTTACCAATTTTGGTTTTTTACAACCATTTTAATAATTTCTTGATTGAGGCCAATTTGTTATTGTAGGGAGCGTATCGCATAGGCAGATCTAGCCAAGTTGCTTTTTTTACGACACCTTTACAATGTGAAAAAGTATCAAAGCTTAGCTTACCATGGTAAGCACCAATTCCACTATGGCCTACGCCGCCAAAAGGGAGTCTTTTATTAGAAAAATGCATCACTGTTTCATTAATACAGCCTCCACCAAAGGAATGGTTCTTGATGATTTTTTTTGCAAATTTTCTATCATCTGTAAAAACATACAGGGCCAATGGTTTTTCGTATTTTGAAATCACTGGACCTATTTCAGCTTCATCTTTATAGGTAAGTATAGGTAATATTGGTCCGAAAATTTCATCTTCCATCAGTAAACTATCTAAAGAATTTTCTTCAATGAGTGTGGGACTGATGTAACAATCCTCAACATCGGTTATCCCTCCAAAAATCACTTTTTGAGGTTCAATCATACTGACCAATCGGTGCCAATTTTTTTCATTGACTATTCTTGGGAAATCAGGGGATGATTTGGGATCTTCTCCGTATGCGGCTGTGATTTCTTTTTTTAGATAATCCACAAAATGGCTTTTCATGTCTTCTTGTATCAAGATATAATCTGGGGCAATACACGTTTGACCTGCGTTCAAAAATTTACCCCAAACAATTCTTTTGGCAGCTAGTTTCAAATTAGCAGTTTCGTCTATAATACATGGGTTTTTACCTCCAAGCTCCAGTGTTACTGGTGTTAGATTTTCGGCAGCGGCTTTGGCTACGATTTTGCCAACTGGAACACTGCCCGTAAAAAAAATGTAATCCCATCTCTGGGCTAGTAGTTTTTGGGTGGCTTCTACACCGCCTTCTATCACTTTAACGTGATTGTGTTGGAATGTTTTTTCAATAATCTCAGCAATTATGGCTGATGTTTTCGGAGTCAGTTCAGAAGGTTTTAAAACCACTTGATTCCCAGCAGCAACTGCTGAAATTAAAGGGCAAAGCGCCAGTTGAAAAGGATAATTCCAAGGAGCAATAATTAAAACTTTACCGTAGGGCTCTTTATAAATATAATCAGTAGAAGGAAAGTTGAGTAATGATGGCCATACTCTTTTTGGTTTTGCCCAACTTTTGATGTTTTTTATGGTATCTTTTAACTCAGATATCACATAACTGGTTTCTGTAAGAACGGATTCAAAAGGAGGTTTTTTGAAATCTTCGTGTAAGGCTTGGATGATTTTATTTTCATGTTTGATGATTACATCCAGCAGTTTAATTAAAGTCTCTTTTCTTGAACTAATATTTAATTTGTAACTCATCATAAAAAGACATTGGTTAGTTATAAGGCAAGTTAAATTTTATAATTCAAATATAAGATCTTTTTCCTATGAAATTTTAAATGGCTTTCCAAATTACTTCATCTGGAGTTGGAGCAATAATGGTTATATTTTCTTTTGAAACAGGGTGAATAAACACCAATTTTCTGGCATGAAGATGAATTCCACCATCAGGATTACTTCTGTCAAAACCGTATTTTAAATCTCCTTTGATGGGCGAACCGATAGCCGAGAGTTGAGCTCGTATTTGATGATGTCTTCCCGTGTGCAATTGAATTTCAAGGCCATAATAATTGTCCAGTTCTTTGATGATTTTGTACTCTAAACTGGCCAATTTGCTATCTGGGACTTCTTTTAGATGTGCTTTTGAAGTGTTGTTTTTTTCGTTTCTTTTGATGTAATGAACAAGAGTGTCTTCGTTTTTGGAGGGCTTATTTTTGACAACCGCCCAATATGTTTTTTGAGTTTCTCTGTTACTGAATAATTCATTCATACGGGTCAAGGCCTTACTGGTGCGGGCAAATACCACGATTCCGGTAGTGGGTCTGTCTAATCGATGAACCACTCCAAGAAACACTTCGCCAGGCTTGTTGTATTTGTCTTTGATGTACTCTTTTACAACATCACTTAGCGGTTTATCTCCTGTTTTGTCCCCTTGCACAATATCTCCTACACGTTTGTTTACCACGATTAGGTGATTGTCTTCGTGTAGGATTTGGAGATTGTTTTTATTGGATATTATTTTATTGGACAATGGTAAATTGTTTAAATATTTTAAATTAATGAGAACTGAATACTGAGATCTGATTACTAGTATTGTTCGCTTGGATTTGGAAAATCACATGATTTTACATCTTCAACATATTTACTGATTGCCGAAGTCATACCTTCGTATAAATTCATGTAGCGGCGCAAGAAACGAGGGCTAAATTCATTGTTCATCCCCAACATATCGTGAATTACCAATACTTGTCCATCTACACCACCACCAGCACCAATCCCAATTACAGGAATCGAAATGCTCTGTGCGACTTTTTCTGCCAAATGAGCAGGGATTTTTTCAAGAACTAATGCAAAACAACCCAGTTTTTCTAAAAGTTTGGCATCTTCAATTAATTTTTCAGCTTCTTCTTCTTCTTTGGCACGAACAGTATATGTCCCAAATTTATAAATAGATTGTGGAGTTAAACCCAAATGTCCCATAACGGGAATTCCAGCGTTTAGTATTTTTTTTATGGATTCTTTTATTTCTTTACCACCTTCCAATTTTACGGCATGACCTCCACTTTCTTTCATGATTCTGATAGAGGAACGCAAGGCTTCTTTTGGGTCTGATTGGTAACTACCAAATGGTAAATCAACAACAACTAAGGCTCTTTCAACAGCTCTAACCACCGATGAAGCATGGTAAATCATTTGGTCTAATGTAATTGGTAGTGTAGTTTCATGTCCCGCCATAACATTTGAAGCTGAGTCTCCAACTAGAATTACATCAATCCCAGCAGTATCTACAATTTTGGCCATGGTATAATCATAAGCCGTAAGCATCGAAATTTTTTCACCATTGGCTTTCATCTCAATTAAGGACTTTGTAGTTATTCTTTTATAGTCTTTTTTTGCTACAGACATAATTATTTATGATTTTAATTCCGATAATTTTCGGTGTTGATTTTTGTTTGAGAGTGTAAAAGTAATAAAATCTCCCAATTAATAAAGGAAAGATGCTTTCCTTTATTAATTGGGAGATTTTATGAAAACTTGATGTTCAGCTTTTTTATGATGTAAAATACATACATGATATGATTTAAGTTTGTTTTTAATTGTTCAACAACTAAAAACTGCTCATTGAACACTTTTCTAACAATCCGCCATATTTACGGCAATTGCCAGTCCTCCTTCAGAGGTTTCTTTGTATTTGGAGTTCATGTCTTTGGCGGTTTGCCACATGGTATCTATTACTTTATCCAAAGGAACTTTTGCGTTTTTGGCATCGGTTTCCAAGGCGAGTTCGGCAGCATTAATTGCTTTTATAGCACCCATTGTATTTCTTTCGATGCAAGGAATTTGAACCAAACCACCAACAGGGTCGCAAGTTAATCCTAAATGATGTTCCATAGCGATTTCGGCAGCCATAAGTACTTGAGCAGAAGAGCCTCCCATCAATTCGCATAAGGCTGCAGCAGCCATTGCCGAGGATACCCCAATTTCGGCTTGACAACCTCCCATAGCAGCCGAAATGGTTGCCCCTTTCTTAAATATACTGCCTATTTCTCCGGCAACCATCAAGAATTGTTTGATTTCTTTTTCACCAGCTTGGTGGTTTTCAATTACCAAATAATACATCAAAACTGCAGGAATAACTCCGGCACTTCCGTTGGTAGGAGCGGTAACTACTCGACCCAATGCTGCATTTACTTCATTTACGGCCAGTGCAAAACAGCTTACCCATTTTAGGATTTGACGAAATTTCACTTCGGTTTTTCGAATTTCTTCTAGCCATTCCTGAGGATTGGTATAGTTGGCCAAACCGATTAAGTTTTGATGCATATCAAAGGCTCGTCTTCGAACATTGAGTCCACCGGGAAGAATACCTTCGGAATGACAACCGATATACATACATTCGAGCATGGTATTCCAAATGCGCATTAATTCGTGATGAATTTCGGCTTCGGGACGCATCGATTTCTCATTCTCATAAACAATTTCAGAAATAGTTTTATTTTCAGAAATGGTATAATTCAAAAGTTCTTCCGCATTTTGAATAGGGAAGGGGAACGCACATTTAATGGCCTGTTTCTTTTTGGCATTATCCCGTTCTTCTTTTACGACAAATCCTCCTCCTATAGAGTAAAAAGTTGAAGCATATTCAGTTTCATCATTAAAGTAAGCCGTAAAAGTCAATCCATTGGCATGGAAAGGAAGGAAGTTTTTATTGAAAACAATATCTTGAAGAAAGTAAAAAGGGATGTTGATTTCATTTCCCAAATTGATTTCATTTTTTGCCTCAATTGATTTGATAATCCCGTCAATATCTTTAATTGGAATGTATTCTGGGTCTTGGCCACTTAAGCCTAGCATAACAGCCAAATCAGTCGCATGCCCTTTTCCTGTTAAAGAAAGAGAACCGTATAAATCAACTTTTACTCTTGTAATAGCATTAAGGTTGTATTCATTTCTTAATTCGATTAAGAAACGTTCTGCTGCTCTCCAAGGGCCAAGTGTATGAGAACTAGAAGGTCCGACACCAATTTTTAACATATCAAAAACCGAGATACATTCTTCCATAAATTTGTAAATTTTGTGGAACAAATATAACTAATAATTAATCGTGTAAAAAGTGAAATTTTTGCTAAAAAATGATGATTTAATAAAAATGCTGTTAAAAGAGAGTGGTGGTTTAAAGGATTGTTATAACGCTTCTGTTTTGTGTAGTATTAGTATTCTGCATTTTTTTGTTTTAATTTAGTTCAGTTGATCACTAAAAAAATAGCATCATACTTTTTGTGATTTTTATTGGTGTACAAAGATAATAAGCCTATATTTGTGGCTTCATTCAAAAATTCCGGAAAACATGTTTGAATTTCAACAGTATTTAGGCTTTTTACTTTTCTTAACCGTCCTTACAATGGGATTTTGGTTAATGTTTTTCTTAGTTGGTTTCGTATCCTATTGGGTAGGTGGAGCAACTTGGGAAGCTTATAAAGAAAAGAAAGCAAAAAGAGAAGAGTAATCAGCATAGCCTGATTTTACTTTACAAAAAAAGGACCCGTTTTACGAGTCCTTTTTTTTATAGACAAAAATCCGCATTAGACTTTCGAAGTATAATGCAGATTTTTGGGTTATGTTTATTATCCTTGAAAATCGCCTTCACCTTCGCCTTGTTGTTTTTTAGGTTTTTCTTTATCATTTTTTGCCTTGTTAAAACGATAGGTAAAGGATAACATAATTTGTCTTGCTCTAAATTGCATTTCACCATACGAATTGATTAGACCTGGAATATGGGTTTCCATTTTTCTAAGTCTGGAATTAAAAACATCATTCACATTGAGTGCAAGAGTTGCTTTGTCTTTCATTATATCTTTGCTAAAAGCGGTATTGACTCCAACAACACTTAATATTTTCCCTTGAGCGGTAGTTTGTGGACCGTTGTAATTAGCATTGGCTTGCCATTCTATTTTGTACGGCAAAGTAATACGTGAATTAATGCGTCCTGAGGTTGAAAAAGCTTTACTGTCAAAGTTTTGAAGGACTTCAGTACCTAAATAATTGGTGTAAACGTAATCACCAGTTGTTAGTATATTATACAAATTGAAACTTCCGTTTAATTTCCACCATTTGTAGGGTGAATAATTTAAAGTCAATTCAAAACCTAATCTTTGTTCTTCGGACAAATTGATTGGAGTACTTAAAATAACGGGTGTTCCATTTACAAAATCGCCAGTTTCCAGTCGTACAAATGTGAATACATCGGTAGTGTTTTCATAATACATGGATGTGCTTAGAGTCAGTTTCTCCCAACGCTTCAAATAACCAAAATCAAATTTATTGGTCATCGATGGGTCTAAATCTGGATTTCCTTTAAAGATATTGATGTTACTGGAGTAATTGACAAATGGATTCATAAAACGGCCTCTAGGTCTCGAAATCCTTTTGCTGTAGCTTAAAGTAAAACTTGTTTCTTCGGATAAATCATAAGTAACGAAAGCACTTGGAAAAAAGTTGCTGTATTTTTTTGTATTGAAATCGGATGTGACTAATTGATTGACTTCAATATTTGAATTTTCCCATCGTAAACCTAATAAATAAGAAAATTTATTTTTTTTGAATCCGTATTGGGTGTAAAGGGCATTGATGTATTCTTTGTATTCTAAAGTGTTCGATAAATTCGGATTAGGAACGGTATTTCCGTTGCTATCAACATCTGCTACAAGATAGTCATTGGTTAAATTGCTAAATTCACCTTTGTATCCTGCTTCAAATTGATTCCCTTTTTCAAAAGGCAACACATAATCCGTTTGGATTTGAGTTTTACTTTGGTCTTGTATAGTACCTGTTTTATCTATTGCCGGATTTATGGTGTTTTTGATATTGTCATCAACAATGATTGAGTTCACGTTATCATCATTCTTGGAGTAGGAACCGTCAAAAGATAATTTATGCCCTTCATTATTGAAGTTTTTAGTAAAATTAGTGGTGTATTCTATATTTTTACTGTCATTTGATTCGTCATTTTTTCGGGTACTGGAATACAAATAACTCATGTTTGAATCAAAATAACCGTAAAATACGTCATCCGTATTGTCTCCTTTATTTGTTCTATAATTAAAGGTGTTGGTCCAAAAAGTGTTGGGAGCAATAGTCCATTCTAACCCAATATTGCTATTGAATCCTTTTCCTGTTCTTTGTGTGTCTCTATTGTCATTGACATAACTTTTTGTGGTTCCGTCACTGTTTAAGTATTGGGTTTCGGTTTTATTGTAACCAGGATTGTTTCTGTAGTTATATCCATTAGTGGTGAAAAAGTTAAGTTTTTCGGTTTTATAATTGATGTTGGCGCTTGCACCATAGGTTTCAGGATGACCGACATTGGCAATAAACGATCCATTTAATCCTCTGTTTTTTCCTTTTTTAAGAATAATATTCAATATTCCTGCGCCACCTTCGGCATCATAACGGGCAGATGGATTCGTGATTACTTCAACTTTGTCTATGGCATCAGCTGGGATTTGACGTAAAGCTTCGGAGATGTTAATGGCATTTGAAGGTCTTCCATCTACTAAAAATCGAATATTTTCATTACCTCTCAAACTGATAACTCCATCTGTACTTACTGATACCGATGGGATATTGTCGAGTACGTCGCTTACCGTTCCCCCTTTTACCATTAAATCTTTCCCTACGCTATATACTTTTTTGTCCAGTTTAATTTCTACGGTCGTTTTTTCGGAACGAACAACCACTTCGTTCAATTGTGAAGCATCTTCCTCTAGGCTAATTACACCTAAAGATTTTTTTTCTAGTATACTTTTTTGTTTGATTTGGATTGATTTAAACGAAATGAATTCTATGGTAATATCATAAACTCCTGGAATGACCTCAGCTTCAAATTCTCCTTTTCCGTTAGTGATTCCGCCGGCTATACCTTTGGGGTTTTTAGTGTTTTTTAAGGTGATAGTAGCGTATTCAAGAGGTTGGTTACTAACTTTATCAACTATTTTCCCTGTTACTTTTATTTTGCTTCTTGTAGGAGGGCCTTGCTGTGCAAAATTGGAGAGACCAATAAATAAAAATAAGAGAATTACAGTAAGTTTAAAATTTTTCATACGAAGATAATATTGTTTTTGTTGGAATATGGTATCGCCAGATCTTCATTGGTGTTTGTGACCAATTTTGTCATGGCGATTTCATGTAAAATAAATAAGTTTTCCAACTTGGATAGTAGAAAATGAAAATGGTTTAAAGCTGAATTCTTAAAGTTTTGTTAATGTCTATAAAAACGAAGTTACTTTCTCTGGATCTCTTCCTATAATCGCTTGATCTCCTTTGACTACAATAGGTCTTTCTATAAGAATAGGATTTTCAACCATGGCTTGAATGATTTCATCCGGTGTCAATGATCTTCCTTTGAAATTCTCTATCCAAATTTTTTCTTTCTGACGCACCAATTCTATTGGGGTAAGGTTTAGTTTTTGAAGTAATAACGCCAATTCAGCGGCTGTTGGAGGAGTGATCAGATAATTGATGATTTCATATTCTTTGTTGGATTCGTCCAAAAGCAGTAAACAATTTCTAGATTTTCCGCAACGCTGATTGTGGTATATTTGTATCATTATAGTAAGTAAGATTTAGTTTATGTTAAAGTAAAGAGCTATTTTAGACGGAACAAAAATAAGATTTGAAACACCAATCGAAGTATAATTATAAAAAATAATAAATGTTTTTAGAGCAAGGTATAAAAGAAGAGAATAAATTTTCGAAGTATTTAATGGGGACTGTATTTATAATAATGGCTTCTTTTTTTGGGCAGTTACCCATGCTGATAGCTCTGTTGTATGAAACTACATTTAAAGGAAAAGTATACCCGTCCAGTGATCAAGAACTAATGCATTTTTTTGATCCTAATTTGACTTTGTTTTTTTTGCTTATTTCTTTTGTTTTTGTTTTGTTCGGAATCTATTTTGTTGTTCGGTTTTTGCATCAACAATCTTTGCTTTCTATAATAACATCAAGACCAAAATTAGACTGGAGTAGGGTATGGTTCTCTTTTGGTATCTGGTCCGTTTTTACAATTGTTTCTACTTTGTTATTTTGGTTTTTTAGCCCTAGTGATTTCGTGCTCAATTTTAAACTAATTCCATTTTTATTTTTAGTGATAATTGGAACTTTATTAATACCCGTACAAACCACTGTAGAGGAATTGGTATTTCGAGGCTATTTAATGCAAGGATTCGCTAACTTATCAAAAAATAGATGGCTTCCTCTAATTATGACTTCCGGTATTTTTGGATTGATGCATATTGGCAATCCAGAAGTGGCTAAGTTGGGTTATGTGATTATGGTTTATTATATAGGAACAGGATTGCTTTTGGGTATAATTACATTAATGGATGAGGGAATGGAATTGACATTGGGTTTTCATGCAGCCAATAATTTAATTGGGGCGTTATTAGTCACAACAGATTGGTCTGCTTTTCAAACCAATTCTATTTTTAAAGATGTATCAGAAACCACTGTTGGAGTTGATATTATTATACCGATAGTGGTGGTTTATCCTTTGCTTTTGGTTATATTTGATAAGAAATACGGTTGGACTAATTGGAAAGAAAAACTAACTGGGAAGATTGTTTAAAATTTAATTCTACAATAGAATCTAAAAAAAATAACCAATATGATTAATACAGTAACTTATAAAAATGTCCATAATTTTTTTAAATTAAATGGATATCATTTAACTAAAGAAGATCTATGCAGAGTAGCCTATAGTTTTATAAAAGAAGGGGAAGATTACGAGCAAGCTGTTGGCGAGTTCTTATTGGATTGGTTTGATGATAAGAATTATATTGATATGTATACTTCGGGAACCACAGGAATGCCCAAAAAGATAAGAATAGAGAAAGAGGCAATGGTGCAATCAGCTATTGCTACAGGAGATTTTTTTGGACTTCAACCGGGGAATAGAGTTTTACATTGTTTACCAACCAATTTTGTTGCGGGTAAAATGATGTTTGTTCGATCTTTTATTTTAGGACTAGACATGGACTTTGCTGCTCCAAGTTCCAATCCTTTAGAACATAATGATGAACGATATGATTTTGCAGCGATGGTGCCGCTTCAAGCAAAGAATTCTATTAAAAAGTTAACGAATATCAAAAAAGTAATTATTGGAGGAGTGAAAGTTCATAAACCTTTGGAACAAGAATTGGTTAAGTTGCCCATTCAAATTTATGAAACGTATGGCATGACGGAAACAATCACTCATATTGCAGCTAAGAAAATAGGAGAAGAAGCTTTTTCTACATTGCCCAATGTTACTGTTTCTGTAAATGAAAATCAATGCTTGGTGGTTCTTGCTAAAAATATAAGCAACGAAAAAATTGAGACAAATGACATTGTAAATTTAATTTCGGACACGCAATTTGTTTGGTTGGGTAGATATGATAATGTTATTAATAGTGGCGGTATAAAATTAATGCCAGAGCAAATTGAGGATAAGTTATCTACATTAATTTCAAGACGTTATTTCGTAAATGGTGAACCAGATGATACTCTTGGGGAAAAAGTGGTTCTTTATATAGAAGGAGAGCCGATGAAATTAGACGAATCGGTTTTCAATAGATTAGATAAATATGAAAAACCAAAAGAAATTGTTTTCATTCCAAAGTTTAAAGAAACGGCTACCGGAAAGATAATGAGAGCTGAAAGTAAAGAACTAGTTGAAGAAAAGTAATAGTTTAAGTTTTGATTAAAAAGAGAGAGAGGATTATTATTCCTCTCTCTCTTTTTTTAAATTATTTTTCCATTTTAAAAAAATAATCCGCGGAGTTCTTTCCACTTCCATAAAATGTAAAAAACGCACAAAATCCGAAAACTATTATTGCTTGAAGTAAATTTTCGGAATGCATCTCTCCCATAAAATTAATGACAATTGCGCCTAATAAAATGGGTAGTTGTGCTATTATGGCCCATCGGGTAAGCAGACCAAAGAAAATCATGATACCTCCCAAAAAATGTGCCGAAGCTACATAATGGATAATAAACCATCCGTACATTCCTTTTTCATAATTGTCAATTGAGGATATCAAATCTTCCAAATATTGGATATTTGTTATAAAAGTGATTCCTTTTACAAACAAAAATACTCCAAGTGCCATTCGTATCAAATCTATTGTTAAATAAGTGTGCGCATTGGCCCATTTATTCAAGGTTTTTACACTGTTCATAATTTTTCAAGTTTAAGTTTATCGATACTAAGGTATTAATTTTTAGTGAGATAAGTGTAATTTGTGACGGTATTTTTTATCAATTTTATTTTTTGTTCTTACTGGCTTACCCACGATTGATCCTGATAATTATCGGGAGTGGGCTATAGTAGAAATGCTGATAAAATGTAAATTAGAGAGTTAATGTTTCCCTTTTCCATTGTTTTTTTTTCCTTCATGCTTATCGTGATGATCATGGTCATGATTATCGTGATCGTGGTTGTCGTAATCACGATGCTCACTATAGTCACCTCTGTTTTTCTGAGGTTTCCCTTTGTAGCCTTTGTAATATTTTACTTTGTGACTGTTGAAATGGGAGTAAGGCCTATTGCCGTGATAATCGGTTAATACTACTTTATAGCCATTGTGTAAATTATATTTTCTACAACGGTTGGGTAATTGTCTGGTTCGAACCCAGTTTCCGTTTCCAAAATAAATATACTGAGATGCTCTAATGTCATAATAAACTTCTATATCCGGTAAATAGTAATAATCCACATCATTATACCCTACAGGGCCCCAAACAGGAGGTCTTCCTATATTAACATTTACGTTAGGTGTGCCTATATTTACATTAACAGAAACTTGGGCCTGTGTTGAAATCGCTGTAAAAAACAGGAGTCCGATAATGAATAATTTAATTGTTTTCATTGTAATTTAAAATTTGGTATTTAGGGGTTATTTGTATGCAGTTCATTAGAAGGAATTCGTCTTTTTCGGATTACTTAGATAGACAATAACTCAACATTAAATGTATTATTGTATAACTTGAATCGAATGATTTTAGGGGCTCTCTAGTCTGTGTTTAATTTATTAGGACTATCCTTAATTCTGGCAAGTTTTCATTTTTGCCACATATTTCAAGGGTCAATACTAATTTTATAGGACAACTATCCGTTAAAGAGACAATAATTATTTTTCAGCCATGAATTCCACAAAATTGGCTGTGTTTTCTATTAAAGTTCAAAAATCGTGCCAAATAAAATAGCTTCGCCCTTACGTTTTGAAAGCTTCTCGATACAATTTTATACATTAAAGCTATTGTATTAATGTATAAAATTACTCGAAGTGGCAGTTGAAACAGCTTGGCTTAATGGCATTGGCAGATCGGCTCGTGGCAAAAAAATATTTGATATTGTTGATAGTTATATAGCTTTAATAACCTCTAAGGAAGAGAATGTTTTGGAAATTAAAGCAATTGTTCTGTGGTTAAATCGTGTTGAATTAATCAGTAAACTCATTATCGTTGATTGAAGGTTTCTTCATGATTGAAATCCCTTTCTGAAAAAATAAATTATTGGGATAGATGATCACTTCTCCCTCTTTGGATCGTAAAGTCACATGAAAAGCTCCTATATCTTCTATTTCGCCTTCTTCAAGGAAATCTTTATCATGAATTAAAATGATATCTCCAATTTTGAAAGGAAACGAAAAAAACAAAATAATTCCAGATGAGATATTGCTCAAAATAGACCATTGGGCAAACATCGCTACACCAATTACGGTAGCAATAGACGAAAGCGTAATGAAAATATCTTTGGCTTGAACCCCCCAAATTAATATTAAGGTAATCAATGCCAAAATAGTAATCAGAATGTGAATGTACTTGATAACCAAGTTGGTTCTCCGTTCAATTATTTGGCTTGTTTTAGCGTATTTTCGGACTAATTTGGAAACAATTATCCGCATTAGAATAACTAGCATTAATAGGATTCCTGTACTGATTTCCTCTTTAAGATAATGATTAAAAAAATCCATTTTCTGTTTTTTATAAATTAATCAAATAGTCATACACTTTATCGGTTGGCATTCCCATAACATTGGCATAGGATCCTTCTATTTTTGAAACCCCAATAAAACCGATCCATTCTTGAATGCCGTAGGCTCCGGCTTTATCATAGGGTTTGTAATTTTCTAAATAATAAAGGATAGCTTCATCACTTAATTTATTAAAGGTGACTTTTGTTGTTTCAAAAATCAAATCAGACGACGTATTAGTTTTAAAACATACCGAAGTGATGACTTCGTGAGTCGCATTTGATAATGATTTTAAAATTTCAAAAGCGTCTTGATGATCTTTTGGTTTACCCAAAGGCTTGTTGTTGTGCCAAACGATAGTGTCACTTGTTATCAGAATTTCGTTGGGTTGCAACTCGCCTTCAAAGGCATTGGCTTTCAATTGTGCCAAAAAGTTGGTGATTTCCTCCGCTTTCAATTCGGAAGGAAAAATTTCTTCGATTTCTTTTAACCTAATTTCAAAATCCAAGTCTAAATCCTTGAAAAATTGTTGTCTCCTCGGAGAACCCGAAGCCAATATCAGTTTGTAATCCTGTAGTTTTTCTTTAAGCATGATGTTGAATGTTGTAAGTGACAATCGCAATAGAAAATAAACCAAATAAAATCACTAGTTTTAAAATTATACTTAAGTGATGAAAATTTTTGGTCTTTTTTGCGGTAGCCATTTTTATGATAAAATAGAGTAGGGGAGCAACAACAAATAACAACGCATATAGTGTAGCGATGTATAAATTGTTTGGCATATAATAAGTGTTAATATAGAATATAACCATTAGCAACGGAATGAAACTTATAACCAAAATCAATTTTGAGGTTCGGTTAATTCCGAGTACTATTGGCAATGTATTCATACCTTGATTGTAATCGCCATTGACATCTTCCAGGTCTTTTACGATTTCTCTGACAAAGTTAATGATAAAAGCAAATAGGGCATAATCAAGAAGTATTGAAAATAAATTGGACATAATTTGTTGGTTTCCTGGATTTGTAACCGGAAAAAGATCAAAAACTCCAATGATAATTACACTAAACGATAATAATAAAGCCACGATTAGATTCCCAATAAGCATCATTTGTTTGAGGCTTGTTGCGTACAAATAAAGCGTTGCGGCTATCATAATAAAGATAGAAGCGAAACCCGGTTTTGCAATCACATTAGACAAATAAAATCCAATGCCAACGCCCCAAACAGTCAATGCTAAATAGATATTATAAGCTTGGGTTTCCGAAATACTTTTGCCTACAACAACTTGATTGGGTTTGTTATCATTGTCTGTTGCCTGATCAAAAATATTATTAATCACATACCCTCCAGCTGCAATTAAAACAGTAGATAAGACCAAAAGGCAATATTGCCAATCACTAAGCGCCAAAGGAATATTTTGCAATTTCAAAAAACCATAGCGAAAAAGCAATTGCATCAGCGCCAGCATCAATAGGTTTTGGTAGCGTATAAGTTTAAGGTACTTCATATTTAGTGTTCAGTGTTCATTTTTTTAGTGTTCAGATTAGAGGATCTAGTATTCAGTGTTCAGTTTTTATTGTTCATATGGTATTCAGTGTTCATAAAAAAAAGAACTAAATTACTTTTTATCAATCATTGCAACTGATTACTAAAAAACTGACCACTGATCACTAATCAATCGTGTTTCCCGTCAAAATAAGTCATCCATTTTCCTTGTACTTTCATCACTTGTTCAATCACATCGCGGGCAGCGCCTTTGCCACCTTTTATGTGGGAAATATATTTTGAAATCGCTTTTATCTCTGGACTTGCATCTTGTGGGCACGCAGGTAATCCCACTAATTTCATGACATGATAATCCGGAATATCGTCGCCCATATACAAAACTTGTTCTGGGTTGATGCTGTAAACATCAGTGTATTCTTTAAATGTTTCTACCTTGTCTGGAGTCCCCAAATGAATATCGGTTATCCCTAAATTGCGGAGTCTCACTCGAACTCCTTCGTTGCTTCCGCCTGAAATGATGCATACGTTATATCCGCTTTCAACAGCTGCTTTCATGGCATAACCATCGCGAATGTTCATCGTTCTTAGAATGTCTCCTTCATTGGTTACAAAAACAGAACTATCTGTAAGTACGCCGTCTACGTCAAAAACAAACGTAGTAATATCATTCATTATTTCTTTATAGCTTTTTGCCATGATTTTGTATAGATTGTGTTAGTATTTTATAAATGGTAGATTGATTTTCATTCGATAAAAAAGATTCATGCGCTGCAATAGTAGAAACGTCATTGCGTTTTGCAGGGCCAGTTTGTGCATCTTCGGGAGAAAGGGTCAAGAGTTTCTCGGCAGTTTCCAGAATCAAAGGTTTTAAAATATCGAATGGAACGTGGTTTTCTTGACAAATTTCATTTCCTAATTGGTATAAATAGTTGGTAAAATTGTTGACAAAAACCGCTGCTATGTGCAATGCTTTTCGTTGATGAGAATCGATTTTGTAAACAATATCAGAAATAGATTGAGCCAATTTTTCTAATAGCGCATAATCACTCTCCAGTTGAGTTTCCAAGCAAAAAGGTATGGTTTTAAAATCTACTGCTTTTCCTTTGGTAAAAGTTTGCAAAGGATAAAAAACACCTTTCCTGTTCTTGTCATCTAGTGATGTCAATGTCGCACTGCCCGAAGTATGTACAACCAATCGATTTTCGAAAGGCAATTGAGCAGAAACGCTTGCAATAGCATCGTCTGAAACGGCTATAATGTACAAATCGGCTTCCGCCAAAGCATTCCAATCATTTGTTATTTTGCCGGAATCAAGGAGAGGGGAAATTTCCTTTTGGGTTCTTGAAAAAACCTGAATGATCTCTACCGCTCCGCTTTTTGCGAAAGCATCAATCAAGTGTTGTGCCACATTTCCCGAACCGATAATTGTTATTTTAATCATTTTGCAAAATTAACAAAAAAAAACGAAGAGTCTGAACGTATTTTTTTTGAACAATTGTAACAAAGATGCATATGATTTATTTTTTTTGTCTAAAATTAAGGATGCTTATTTTTGGATTAAATTAACAATTGCCCTCTTATACAAGTGGACAATTTTGAGTACTTTTGCGACACTTAAATAAAACGAAACTCCTTTCAAATGGATAAAAAATTATTCTCTGTCCTGTTTTCAACCCGATTAATGGCTTTGTTGTTTTTGACTTTTGCAATAGCAATGGGTGCTGGAACTTTTATAGAAAGCAAATACAATACCGATACTGCTCGAATTTTAGTGTATAATACCTGGTGGTTTGAAGCTATTATGGGATTCTTTATGATTAATTTTATTGGGAATATCAAGCGTTATCAATTGCTTAAAAAAGAAAAATGGGCGACTTTATTGCTGCATTTGGCTTTTGTATTTATTATTGGTGGAGCTTTCATCACTCGTTATATCAGTTTTGAAGGGATGATGCCTATTCGTGAAGGAGCTGCGGAAAATCAATTTTATTCTGATAAAACATTCCTGACTCTTTTTGTTGATGGAGAATATAAAGGTGAAATGAAACGTAGGGTTTTTGAAAAATCCGTTTTATTATCACCAGTTACCGATAATGATTTTACCATGAAAGGTGATTTTGCGGACACGAAGTTTGAAGTAAAATACGAAAATTTCATTATGGGAGCCAAAGAATACATTAAACCGGATCCTAAAGGAAGTTTGTATTTTAAACTGGTTGAAGCCGGTGATGGTGGCCGTGAAGAGCATTTCTTAAAATCAGGGGAAGTTCAAAATATTCATAATGTACTTTTTGCCTTAAATAAATTTACCGAAGGTGCTATCAATATTAATACAACGGGAAGCAGTTATACTATTCAAATGCCTTTTGAGGGAGATTTTATGCGAATGGCGGATAAAATGCAAGGGAAAGTGGTAAAAGACATTGTGCAACCTTTGATGATGCGTTCTTTATACAGTATTGGAGATATTCGATTTGTTTTTCCAGAGCCTGCCTTGACTGGAGTTATTGATTATCAGACTAAAAATGATTTTAAAGAAAAAAGTCATGAGGACGCTTTAATAGTTAAAGTGATTGCCAATGGCAAAGAAGAAAAAGTTACCTTATTGGGATCTAAAGGAAAAACGGGAGATTCTAAAACCTTTAAAATAGGTGGATTAGACTATACTTTCTTTTACGGAAGTAAAGCTTATGTTTTGCCTTTCAAAATAAAACTAAACGATTTTATTGCTCAAAAATATCCGGGAACCGAGAAAAGTTATTCTTCTTTCGAGAGCCAAGTGACCGTTCAAGACTCTGTAAAACCATTTGATGCCAGAATTTATATGAATAATGTTCTGGATCATGAAGGCTACCGTTTTTTTCAATCTTCATTTGATCCGGATGAAAAAGGAACAGTTTTATCTGTAAATCACGATTATTGGGGAACTACCATCACTTATATTGGGTATTTCATGTTGTTTTTTGCCATGATGGCGATAATGTTTACCAAGCATTCCCGATTTGCCGATGTGAAACGAAAACTAGAAGTAGTGAAAACTAAAAAAGCAAAGCTGTTACCAATTCTTGTTTTGTTATTTAGTTTAACAGGTTTTGCACAAGAGCATGAAGGTCATAATCACTCTGCCGATGAAACCGAAGCTTCACATAATGAAAGCCATGTAAGGGTTAAGCCTACACAAAGACAATTGGATTCTCTATTGACTGCTTTTACAGTTAATAAAGATCATGCTGCAAAATTTGGTAGATTGGTCATCCAAGATGCGGGAGGTAGAATGAAACCGATCAATACATTCTCTTCTGAATTGTTGCGAAAAGTAAGTCATTCTAATTCGTACAAAGGGATGAACTCGGATCAAGTGTTTTTGTCAATGACCCAAAGTGCTCAATTGTGGATCGAAATTCCGATAATTTATATTAAGCCAGAAAACGATAGTATTCGTAAAATTATAGGAATTGATTCCAAACAAAAATATGCGCCTTTTATCGCTTTCTTTGACGAAAAAGGAAATTACAAATTATCACCCTATCTGGATGCTGCCTACAAAGCTGGAAATCCAAATCAATTTGAGAAAGATTTTATAGAAACGGATAAGAAAGTTAATCTGATGGAATCTGCCTTGAGTGGTAGTATTTTAAGGATTTTTCCAATACCGAATGATCCCGGCAATAAATGGATTTCGTATCTAGAATTAGAAAAGGCTGGTATGAAAGGAATGGATTCTACGTATACCAAAAGTATTTTGCCTCTTTATTTTGGGACTTTAGGACATGCCATTGAGTCTAAGAATTACAAAACGTCTGATGATTTATTGGAAAGCATTAACGGTTTCCAGAAAAAATTTGGTAGTAAAGTGAGACCAAGTGAAGAGAAAATTAATTTAGAAATTACATATAACAAATATGACTTGCTTCAAAAGTTGCCTTTTGCGTATTTATTTGCAGCGATTTTGATGTTATTGTTTACTATTCTTAAAATATTTAAAGAGTCTAAAATTTTAAACATTTTAGTCAATTCTATGCATGTAATTATAGCAGTTCTTTTTGTATTGCACACCATTACATTAGGAGCGCGCTGGTATATTTCGGGGCATGCCCCTTGGAGTAATGCTTATGAAGCCATTGTGTATGTGGCTTGGGCGACGATGTTCTTTGGATTGGCATTTGACATAAAATCAAAATTGACGGTAGCTTCGGCGGCATTTGTGACAGCAATGATTTTAGCGGCTGCCTATGCCAACTGGGTTGATCCAGAAATAGCCAATTTGCAACCCGTTCTTAATTCCTATTGGTTAATGATTCACGTTGCGGTTATTGTGGCGAGTTACGGACCATTTGCATTGGGAATGATTTTAGGTTTTGTCTCTCTTGTTTTAATCTTTTTCACCAATGAAAAGAACAAAACCAAGATGGATTTGAATATAAAAGAAATCACCTATATCAACGAAATGGCATTAACAGTTGGTTTGATAATGTTGACTATTGGAAACTTCCTTGGTGGTCAATGGGCTAATGAAAGTTGGGGACGTTACTGGGGTTGGGATCCAAAAGAAACTTGGGCTTTAATCAGTATTATGGTGTATGCATTTGTGATTCATGCTCGATTTGTACCTTCATTAAGAGGAAAGTGGATCTTTAACCTAATGAGTATGTTCGCCTTTATCTCTATTTTGTTTACCTATTATGGGGTAAACTTTCACTTAGTGGGATTACATTCTTACGCTAGTGGCGAAGCGCATTCTTTGAGTTGGATTTGGTATTCATTGGGGACAATATCTTTAATTGGAGCCATTACTTATCCAAAATACAGAAAGTATTATAAAAAATAGGTTTTGATTAAACAAATTCAAAAGGTTCAACTTAGCGGTTGAGCCTTTTTTGTTACGTTCAATTGAGTATTTATATTCTGCATATCATACAAAATAAAGTTTTAAAACAAATAGTCAAGTCTTACAATTATAAAAATAATATGTATTTTAACGATTAAATTTGCTTTTCAAGGATATGTTTCTATATATTTGCCCTATCTATTCAAAGATAATTATTAAAGGTTTGTAAATTTCTAATTTAGTAGGTTAGGTTTAGGAGATTAAAATACAAAGGGGGGCCTTTAATATTATCATTATTATTTGCAAAAGATGTCCTTTTTGAGGACATCTTTTTTTTGTACTTGTTCTAAATTCCTAAAAAAAAACTCACTCCAATTAGTTTATTAGAGTGAGCGTTTGTCTTATTGATAATAACCCAATTTCTTGGGTTTAAACTACACTTTTCCTAAAGTATACAATTGTTCCATTGTTGGCGTCAAACTTCCTCCTGCAGGTTCTAATGTAATTCCGAAAGCTTCTGCACTACCAGTATCTTCAACTGCAAATATTTTTTGATTATTTGTATCGAAATTTTCTAATAAACCAATGCTTGTTGGGGTTAATGGATTCATTTTTAAGGCCCAAACCTGATAAACCATTCCTTTTGGCGGTTCCGGTAATCCAGCTGCATCTACATAAACGACTTTGGTTTCTTTGTTCCAATAGACTTTAGCAAATGACTTCGGATTTACAGCCTGTCCGCTAAGGGCCACTACTGTATTTTTTTGATCTCTAATTGCTGCCAGACTAGTTTCTGCTGCTTTATTTTTTTGTTCTAAAAAATTTAATTCTTTAGTGAGTTTCTCTTTTTCGTTACCAATAGTCACAACTTGGTTATTGGTTTGTCCCAGTTTTTGGTACTGGTAACCGATTCCAATCAATAATACAATGGCTGCTGCCCAGCCCATATAATTGGACCAATTTCTTGGTTTCATTTGGATAACGCTAGAATGTTTGAGTTCTAGTTTGGCTTTTATCTTTTCAAAATTGGCAACCGAATGGAAAGGAGAAAAGCTAGAGGACAAAGCAACAATTCCTTTCTCAATAGCTATGATTTCATCGTTTATTTCGGGATGATTTTTGGCCATAGTGCTCACTTCTATGTTTTCGGCTTCACTGAGTAAACCGTAAACATAAAGTTCTAAAATGCCTGATTCTATATATTCTTTCGTATCCATTATAGTTTCAAATAAAGTCTTAAATCGTTAATACAATTTCTGTTTTGTGTTTTTACAGTTCCAAGTGGAATCGCCAATTCCTCTGAAGCTTCCTGTTGGGTATATCCTTTAAAAAAAAGTAAATCTATAATTTGAATACATTTTGGTTTTAGTTTTTTGACAAACTCCTGAATCCCAATTGTATCGATTTTGTTTACCAGTTTATTGCTGTCGTCTAAGAGATGTACGAAATTATCAGAAGAAAGGTTTTTTTGACTGTCATTAAAATTTTTGGATCTCAATTTATCTATTGAAGTGTTTCGGGCAATATTGAGAATCCAAGTATAAAATCGCCCTTTGCTCTCGTTATAGGAATCAATATTCTTCCATATTTTGACAAAAACTTCTTGGAGTACATCTTCAGCTTCTTCTCGGTTTTTTACCAACACATTAATAACCGAGAATAGACTTTTGGAATACATATCGTAGAGATACGTAAACGCCTTTTCATCTTTCTGGTGAATTAAAACTAACAATTCATCTTGGGTCATATTTTCTTTTTTAGTAGTTGCAAACATATACAATTCCATTAATAAATAGCAGATTATATTTCTTAATGCAACAATTTTATTTTTTTTTGAAATAAAAATATGATCTATAATCGCTGTAAATCAGTTGTTTGAAAAATAGTTTAATTTTTTATTCACTTTTTTAAAACCAAAAGACATCCAATCCCGTAAATGCTTTTATAACTTTTAAATTATAACAAAATGAAAAAAACAAAAATGATATTAGGTTTATCACTAGCAGTGATTTCAGGCTTAATTTTAGTAGCAGCGGATCACATTGATGTTCCGGGAACAATGTCAGGAGATGCCGGCGACATTACGGATGTATACACGTTTCAAGGTCAAGACACCAATAATTTGGTTTTTACGGTAAACACACAAGGGTTATTGAGTCCAAATGCTACAGCAATGGCAACATTTAAAGAAAATGTAATGGTCGAAATTAACATTGACAACACTGGGGACAATGTGGAAGATTTAGTAATTCAAGCCATCAAAAGAGGAGATAAAATGTACTTCTTTGGACCTTATGCTCCAACTGCCACTGGGACTTCCAGTATGATTAAAACAAGTGCAGCTTCTGGTGAAGTAGCTATTTCTACTTATGGTGCCGCCCCGACAATGGCGACCAAAAATGGAATGAAATTTTTTGCAGGTCCAAGAGACGATCCATTTTTCTTTGATTTGGGACAATTCAAATCAATTCTTGCAGGAACAGCAACAGGTTTCAATAATCCTGGAACAGACACTTTTGCAGGAACGAATGTTCTTTCTATAGTTGTTGAAGTTCCAAAAACAATGTTAGGTACTTCAAGTACATTAAATGTTTGGGCCGAAACCAAGAAAAAACAATAATTAATATACTATTCTTTAAATTTTACAAATATGAAAACAAATCAATTCAAAATTATAACGGTAGCATTAGTAGTCGCTTTTTTCTCTGTGAATTGTGACAATAATGATGATAATGCTAATGATGGTGTGCAAAGTATGGATTTTTCAGGAACTTATGTGCAACAGGATCAAATGGCTAGGCCAGCAATTAATACCGTTTTCATTGCTTCGGGACAACCGAAAGATGATTTCAATGCAGCAGTTCCTTCTAAAATGGGAGCCAAATACCAGTCTATCTTTCAATCTAGATTATTGGCGCTGAATTCCGGTTATACAACAAATGCATTAGGACAAGATGCCGCAGCATTTACAGGACTTTTGTCTACTGATGTATTGAATGTTTCTAAAACGGCCAAGACTACTTTCTTTGACGGAACCAATGTTTTAACAGGAAGAGCTTTGGCTGATGATGTAATTGATGTAGAGTTGTTACTGATTTTTGGTGGACCAATGGGGACTTCAAATGCGGGACTTACTTCAGATCACGTTAATGCTAATGATAAAGCATTTACAACATCATTTCCTTACTTAGCAACTGCTTGGTAATATTTTATAAAAAAACAGAGTAGGTTTTGGACTGCTTGCTCTGTTTTTTTTCAAAACAAACAAACAAAATTAGATTATGAAGAATTTAAAAATAATACCGTTATTGTTTTTTGTAGCAATGCTGAACAGTTGTACCAATACACCTTCTCAAATTACACAAACTTCGGACTACGAGAAATACCTAAACATAAAAGACAATAAATCCATTGATTTTGCCAACCGTGAAATTAATTTCTGGCAAACAAAATTTGATACAGCACCCAATCAAGCAATGTATTTAGGAATGCTAGCTGCCAATTATGGAACTCTTTTTCAATATACAGGAAACATTAAAGATTTATACAAATCGGAGGAATTGTTGACAAAGTATAATGAAGCTTATAAATATTCTCGTGTATCGACCATTCGAGCGCTTGCTCGAAATTATATTTCTCAACATCGTTTTAAAGAAGCTTTGAATCTTGCCAATAAAGCATTAGCCATTGGTGAAGGACGAAAAGAGACTCAAAAATTACTGTTTGATGTGCAAATGGAAGTGGGGAATTATCCTGAAGCGCTGAAAAACCTAAATGCTATTCGAGAAATGAATGATTATGATTATTTAATTCGTTTGGCCAAATGGAATGACCATAAAGGGGATTTGAAGACCGCAATAACATTTATGGAAAAAGCTCGAGACATATCGATAAAAGACGATAATAAAACATTGAAAATTTGGTCGTATTCTAATTTAGGTGATTTTTATGGACATGCAGGCCGAATACAGGAATCGTATGATAGTTATTTGAAAACCCTGGAAATAGATCCTAATTATTCGTATGCCTTGAAAGGGATTGCCTGGATCGTTTTTTCGCACGAAAGAAATACCACCGAAGCGAACAGAATTATTACGGCTATCGCCAAAAAACATGATACACCAGATTTTTATTTATTGAAATCACAAATCGCAGAATTCAGCGGAGATAAGTCAATGGAAGTAGCGAATAGAAACGCTTACTTTTCAATGCTCAAGAAGTATAATTACGGAGCGATGTACAATAAATACAATGTTTTGATTTATGCCGATACAAAAGCTACAGCTTCAAAAGCGCTAGAAATTGCTAAAGTCGAAATTGATCACCGACCAACTCCAGATTCTTATGATTTATTGGCTTGGTCGTATCTGAATTTGGGGCAAAATAAAAAAGCTTTGGAAATTGCCCAAAAATATGTTGTTGGTAAATCCTTTGAACCTAAAGTACAATACCACTTGGCTATGATTTATAAATCAAATAATAGTATCGAAAAAGTAAAACCAATCAAAGAAGAATTATTGGGTAGCACTTATGAATTAGGACCAACTTTGGAAAAAAAGGTGATGCAATTGTAATTGAGAAATGAAAAAATATATACTGATTTTTTTGGTTCTATTTGGTTTAAATGCATTCAGTCAGATTCAAAAAGGCTTTGTTATTGATGAAAACGGAAAACCAATAGAAAATGCAACCATTACCAATCCAAAATCGAATACCCATTCACATACTGATGAAATTGGAAATTTTAGTATTGATAAATCCAATGTTGGAGATGTTCTTAATGTAAGTGCATTGGGACATAAAAAAACGGACTATACGATTACGGATTCTGAAAGAACTATTCTGATGGAAAGTGGTAGTTTTAAACTGGAGGAAGTGGTCATTCAGTCAAAAATAGCAGCGATAAATGTGATTTCCAAAATTGATTTGGAAACCACACCTGTCAATTCATCGCAGGAAATTTTGCGAAAAGTTCCAGGATTATTTATCGGTCAGCATGCAGGAGGAGGAAAAGCGGAACAAATTTTTTTACGTGGTTTTGATATCGATCATGGCACGGATATCGCGATTAATGTAGATGGTATGCCAGTAAATATGGTTTCGCATGCACACGGACAAGGGTACGCCGATTTGCATTTTGTAATTCCGGAAACAGTAGATAAAATTGATTTTGGAAAAGGGACTTATTATGCCAGTAAAGGTGATTTTGCAACGGCCGGATATGTTGATTTTGGCACAAAAGAAAAGCTGGATTTTAGCAGTATCGGAGTTGAAGTAGGGCAATTTAATACGTTTAGAACGGTGGGTTTGTTTGATCTTTTGGGAAGCAACAAAAAGCAAAGTGCTTATATTGCTACCGAATATATTCTTACTGATGGTCCATTTGTTTCTCCACAAAATTTCAACCGAATCAATTTGTTTGGAAAATATTCATTTGTTTTAGAAGATAATAGTCGGTTTTCTATTATTGCTTCTCGCTTCACCAGCAAGTGGGATACTTCGGGTCAAATTCCACAACGACTGGTCGATGATGGAACTATTTCCAGATTTGGATCGGTAGATGATACAGAAGGAGGAGCTACTTCGAGATCTAATTTTTATGTTTCATTCCGCAAACCAATTGATGAAAATACGTTTTTGAAAGCCAGTACTTTTTATTCGAATTATAAATTTGAATTATTTTCCAACTTTACTTTTTTCTTGGAAGATCCTGTCAATGGTGATCAGATTAAGCAAATAGAGTATAGAAATCTATATGGAATCAACGCAGAATTGAATAAAAACATCAATAAAGAATCGGTTGATTTGTTATTTCAATTGGGATTTGGTGTCCGCAACGATGCGACAACAAATACTGAATTATCTCATACCTTGAATAGAATTACCACTTTGGAAACAATTAAATTGGGAGATATAGACGAGTCAAATGTTTTTAGTTATTTGAATACTGAGATTCGTTTGGGGAAATGGTTGATCAATCCTGCTGTTCGATTGGATTATTTTAAATTTGGTTATCAGGATAAGTTAGCGGGTAATTACATGACACAGACAGAAAGTCAAGTAAAAGTATCTCCAAAAATGAATGTTGCGTATTCCCAAAACAATGATTTGCAATTTTATTTCAAAACGGGAATGGGTTTTCATTCAAATGATGCCCGAGTTGTGATTGCTAATAATGGAGACGAAATTTTGCCAAAGGCAATTGGGACAGACATTGGTACAATATGGAAACCTTTCCCTAGATTGATTGTCAATTCGGCTTTGTGGTATTTGTATTTGCAACAAGAATTTGTTTATGTAGGCGATGCAGGAGTTGTTGAACCAAGGGGAGAAACAAGTAGAGCTGGTTTTGATTTAGGGATTCGCTATCAGTTAAGTAATTATTTCTTTTTTAATTTTGATGCCAATTATACGCATGCCAGAAGTATTAATGAGCCGAATGGGCAGAATTACATTCCGCTGGCACCAGATTTTACCTCTACCGGTGGGTTAAGTTTTCAAAACTGGAAAAAGTTTTCGGGAGGTTTACGTTACAGATATATGGATGACCGACCTGCCAATGAAAATAATTCGATAGTGGCAAAAGGCTATTTTATAACTGATTTCAATGTCAATTATACCTTCAAAAAAATAGTCTTTGGAGTAACGGTTGAAAATTTATTTAACTCGGAATGGAATGAAACCCAATTTGCCACAGAATCCAGATTGAAGAACGAAACGGCCAGTGTAGAAGAAATTCATTTTACACCAGGAGCACCATTTTTCTTGAAAGTTGGAGTGCTCTACAAATTTTAGTCCTAATTTAATTTGTTTGTTTGAAAACCCAGCATCTTTATTGATACTGGGTTTTCTGTTTTAATTAACTTTTGTTCAAGTAAAATAATTTATGATAACACAAATATTTGATTAATTTTATATAAAAATAAACACATGAAAAAAATAGTAGTAGCGATCTGCGCAATGTTCTTTTTTAATATTCAAATACAAGCTCAAGTGAAACAAAATATTTATCAATTTAAAGTAGAAGATTTATCTGGAAAGACTTTTGATTTTGCCACTCTAAAAGGCAAAAAAGTAATGATTGTCAATACCGCCTCAAAATGCGGGTTAACGCCTCAATATAAAGATTTAGAAGCTTTGTATAAAGTATATTCAACCAAAGGTTTTGTGATTGTAGGTTTTCCAGCCAATAATTTTGCTTCACAAGAACCTGGAACCAATGAAGAAATTGCCACTTTCTGCCAATTGAATTATGGGGTTACCTTTCCTATGATGGACAAGGTTTCTGTAAAAGGGGAGGATATGTGTGCCGTTTATCAATTTTTGACTCAAAAATCTAAAAATGGTTTAGAGGATTCAGAAGTACAATGGAATTTTCAAAAGTACCTTATCAATGAAAAAGGGGAGTTAGAAAAAGTAATTTCTCCAAAAACCTTGCCAACCGATCCTGAAGTGGTGAATTGGATTAAGGGATAGTTTATTAAGGAAGTGATCAGTGATCAGTTTTTAGTATTCAGTTATAAAAAAAGAGTTTGCTAGTCAAACTCTTTTTTGGGTGTTATATTTTGACCAAAAACCAAAAACTATCCTTTAGCTATAACTTCTTTAACCGTAGCTTCATAATTTTTGATGCTTTTGGATTTTTTGATGTTTTTATGAACTTTATGGGGATTCGAAAATATAACCGAAAAGTATTCCCATAGGTGGTGCATTTTTAGTAGAATATGAGTTTGTCCAGATAATGACTCACTGTATCCTTCATAAAGAGTATCATGGAAAGCACTGAACAATTCCATTTTATTTTCAGGATATTCTAAAGCATTGCTTTTTATCATACTCGGCAAAAAAGGATCTGCAATCAATCCTCTTCCAATCATCCAATGGTCTATGGTGGGAAAGCGTTGTTGCATTTCATGGAATTTAGCCACCGAAGTAATATCACCGTTATAATACAATTTGTGTTTGGTGTTGTCAATACATTGCTGAAACGCATCCAGATGTACGCCTCCTTTATATAGTTGTTTCCCTGTGCGGGCATGTATGGCAATATTCTTAATAGGGTAAGTGTCTAAAATAGGTAAAACATCAAGAATTTCTTCAGTAGTATCGTACCCCAAACGCATTTTCATCGATACAATTATGTCGGTTTCTGAGTGTGCTCTATCAAGAATGTGATTGATTTTCTCGGTATTACTGATAAGACCAGAACCCATGCCACATTTGTTTGCGATTTGAGACAATGCGGACTGCTTTTGTCCAGCAATATTTGGTGGATTCTTTGGTCTAGCAACCATTGGGTAGGGGCATCCTAAATTCCAGTTTAGCTCTTTATAGCCTAATGACTGTACGTATTTAGCAACAAATAAAAATTCATCAGCATCGTTGGTTAGTACTTGTGGTATAACTTCTAATCCTTCATTATTTTCAGGAAGCAAATCACGGTGATAGGAATTTTTTATTTCAAGTTTTCCATTCAAACGGATATATGGAGAATAAAAAGTATCGATTCCACCGAAAAATTTATTTTGAGCATTTCTAAAACGGAAATCGGTAAATCCTTGTAAAGGTGAGGAAAGCAGGGTAAAACTCATAATTATTTCTAAAGGTGCAAAGGTAAGTGATTATTTAAACTTGTTTAAGAATATCATCTTAAATAGATAATTATCTTTTATATTTATAAAACTTTATCCCCCTTCATTTATAAGCATCAAAAAATCTGAAGTTAATTCAGTCGTTCTTGAATAACATTCTGAAACTACTTTGGTTTTGATATATCCAACTACACGTAAGTTTTCTATTGTTTCTAGGATTATTTTTCTGGTAGTTCCAAGTTCTTTTGCCATATCCCCAGCTCTTAGATTGAATATTCCAATAGAAGGAAAATCCAGTATGAGCATAAGCACTAATTTTTCAGTACTCCCAATAGTTTTAAGTTTTAATAATTTTGAGTTCATTTTTTTTTCTTTTAATTTCATTATTTTAATAGTTGTAATTTTATGTACGAGCCATTTTCATTTGAATAGTCAATCTGCGAGTTGATATAATTTCTAATTTCTTCAGTAACTTCATTCATGAATTTCAGATTCCAAATTTCTTCTAGGTCTTTTTTTAATGTATCAAATCTTTTATCTGCAACATAGCTACCAAATTTATACTTACAATTGTGTATAAATCTTTCAACACTTATTGTTGAGTTTATTATTGTTGGTACTTGTTTTGTTATTAGTTCTTTATGATGTGGTGGCAATGACTGAATATTTTCAATTTGGTTGTCTATTACTGTTTTAGAATCGATTTTAAGCACCTCTGGAGAATCTTCTTTTGCTGACACTATTAGTTTATCCTTAATCATCAAATCTTCTTTAGAGCTGTTATTTAATTCTGAAACTAATTCTTTAAATGGAGACCAGTTACGTTTAATGGTAGCTAGACTTTTATTAAGCTTTTTAGTGATTTTTTCTTGGGTTATTTTACCATCACTTTGAAAATTCCAGTCCTCAATGGTATCATTGATAGATTTTTGAGTCTTATCAGTTTTTATTTTACCCATTAATACAGCGGTCATTTTTTGCTTTTCTTCTTTAGATATTTTTTTATTTGGGTTAAAGAGAATTCTTCTTTCCTTGTTCAAGTATGTCTCTAGTGTTCCTTCTTTGCGTTTTTTGATAACACCAGCAACAATTGATTGAATTTTTTCTGGGTCATATTTTTGAGTAAAATGCTTATTTATTTCGTTGGCACATGCCATTAAAAAACCAATTTCCTTAGTTGGGTTCAAAAGTGCGTATTGGGATAACACACCAAACATGGTTCTGTTCCGTTGACCAACTTCAATTCTTTTTGGTATAAATGGGATACATAAATTTTTCTTCTTATCAAACACAATATAGTCACCATCAGTACCCTTAAAGTAATCATCAATATTATTGAATCTTATTTTATCTGATTGTAAAAAGGTGTCATTTACTGTTATAAGTCTTTCTCTCTTCTCTCCCTCCTGTATGGGAGTAAATGATACCTTTTTATTAATTGCTTGAAAAGTAAGAGATTCATTGTTATGATACAAATTAGCGTCATACGTCAATACATTCTGTTGTGTAGCTTTACATGCTCCTAAATCCATTGGAATACCTAACATATTACCAATTCCATGATAAGTATCTTTGAAGTTATTAAGAGATAAACCATCAACTTTAACTAGTATTCCTAATCCCGTTTCAGAAAGTGATTTCCAACAAGCATAAATGTGTGGATTGGTCAAATCAATAGTAGTGCTGTCATCGACATCAATATATATTAAACCAGTTGGTTCAATTATTGTTTCGTTTGTTGCTTTACCTTCAAATTTAAAGTTAAATCGAAAAGTTGGAATGTTATGGGTTTTAGTCTTTTGGTAAATTGAAGATGATTTACCAAGTTTTCTGATGGCTAAAATTGTTTCTAAATTTGAGTCACCATTTTTGATTGTCGAAAAGACTTCATCAATCGTTACGTTTTTGTCTATAAATGAGTTTTTTACATTTTTAAACTGGTTAATAGTTAGCATTAAAGGGTAATATTATTCTCTCGTTATTGTTCTCTCATTTTTACTTGGTGAGAGAAGCTGGGAGATATGCCTATCTTTTATCCCAGCACCCAAGGCAATCATTTCCGACTACTTTTATAAATATCTGAATGTTTATCTAAAAATCCATTTTGTCAATTATTTATTAAATTGAGTCCAGAATTAGATGAATATCAAATACACTCAATTATAATGAAACATTCTGATATTGTCAATACTTAAACAATAAAAACTTTTACTTTTTTGTACTAAAAATCAACTTTTAATCGATTTTATGGTACCAAAACGGATTCAGATACGTGGGTAACTGCTCTATCATGGTATGTGGGAAAAAGCTGATTTTGAGTTGTTTTAAGCTGTTTTTTCAATTACATTCAATACGGTGTTCTCACTCACTCCATTTTTCAGGTAAAAATCCTATTTCCAATTCATTATTTTGCTTACTTTTAGCCAAAAGTTACATTAATCAATGGACATTTTTATCAGTTTATAAATTAATCTATCTATAAATTGAACATTAAAATACTATATCAATCCAAAATAAAACATGAAGAACGTTAAAGAATCGGCAAATTTTATATGGTCAATTGCTGACTTATTGAGAGGTGATTATAAACAGAGTGACTACGGAAAAGTAATACTACCATTAACCGTACTGAGAAGATTGGATTGTGTTTTAGAATCCTCAAAAGAAGCGGTTTTAAAAAAACACGAACAACTAAAAAACACTGGAATTGAAGACTTTGATTTACTACTCAACAAGGCTTCTGGATATAAATTTCACAACCGAAGCAATTTTACTTTTGATAAATTAGTTGCTGACCCAAATAATATTGCTTTAAACCTAAGAAACTACATCAACGGTTTTTCTGAAGATGCAAGAGAAATTATTGAACAATTTGAGTTTGAAAACCAAATAAATAAAATGGATGACAACAATTTGTTATTCATGGTCATCAAACGATTTCAAGAAATAGACCTGCATCCAGACCGAATCTCTAGTATGGAAATGGGGTACATGTTTGAAGAATTAATCAGGAAATTTGCTGAAATTTCTAATGAAACCGCTGGAGAGCATTTTACACCTCGTGAGGTAATCAAACTGATGGTTAATATCTTGTTCTTAAACGATAGAGATATTTTGACCAAAAAAGGAATCACCAAAACCATTTACGATTGTTGCGCTGGTACAGGCGGAATGTTATCTGTTGCTGAAGAATACTTAAATGAGCTGAATCCAGATGCACGTCTGGAAGTATTTGGACAAGAATTGAATCCAGAATCCTATGCTATTTGTAAATCAGATTTATTGATTAAAGGACAAAATGCATCCAACATTAAAAAAGGAAATAGCATCTCTGAAGATAAATTATCCAACGAAAAGTTTGATTACCTCATTACAAATCCTCCTTTTGGGGTAAAATGGGAAAAATTTGCTAAACCTGTAAAAACTGAACACGAACAATTAGGACATGGCGGGCGTTTTGGTGCTGGATTACCTTCTGTAGGTGATGGTTCTTTTTTATTCTTAATGCACCTAATGAGCAAAATGAAACGTCCTGAAGAAGGTGGCTCTCGTCTTGCATTGGTATTCAACGGTTCACCACTCTTTTCTGGTTCTCCTAGTAAAACTAAAAACGAAAGCAGTATTCGCCAATGGATTATCGAAAATGACCTATTAGAAGCTGTAATTGCATTGCCTAACCAATTGTTCTATAATACTGGAATCTCAACTTATGTTTGGGTAATATCTAACCATAAACCTATTGAAAGAAAAGGAAAAGTTCAACTAATAAATGCTATTGATTTCTTTAAGAAAATGAGTAAATCATTAGGTAATAAACGAAATGAAATAACCAAAAAACAGATTGCTGAAATTACTGAAATATATGGTAATTTCAAGCCCAACGAATACTCTAAAATATTCGACAACAAAGCTTTTGGTTATGCAAAAGTTACAGTAGAGCGACCTGAACGTAATGTGAAAGGCGAGGTCGTAACCGATAAAAAAGGAAATCCTAAACCAGATTCTTCTTTGCGTGATACAGAGAATATTCCGTTGACAATGGATTTTCAAGAATATATGAAAAAAGAAGTTTTGCCACACGTTCCCGATGCTTGGATAGACGACAGTAAAACATATATTGGCTACGAAGTTAACTTTACCAAATATTTTTATCAATACAAGCCGTTACGTTCCTTAGAAGAAATTCGTAAAGACATTATGGCTATTGAGGAAGAAACGGATGGTTTACTTAAAGAAGTTATTGGGTAAATTATGAAAAAATACGATAGCTATAAAGATTCTGGCATTGAATATATAGGTGAGATACCAGAGCATTGGAAGGTAAAAAAAACATTTCATCATTTCAAAGCCGAAAAGGGGAAAAAAGCAGCTTTATTAACCAAAGAATATTGCGGAACGATTGAAGGTAATTTTCCAGTTTATAGTGGTCAAACTGAGAATAATGGAATCATGAGTTTAATAAAGGAATACGAATTTGATTTTAGAGAAGACGGATGTCTTTTATCTACAACTGTAGGAGCTAAAGCAATGTCTATTTCTTACTTAAGAGGAAAATTTAGTTTGTCACAAAACTGTATGATTATAACATCTCGAAATAAAAATGAAATAAATAATAGATTCTTTTTTTATCAATTTCAACCGATTTTTAAGTTCCACAGAGGACTTATCCCAGACCATATGCAACCATCTTTTAGAATGGATGATTTGTATCAATTTAAAATTATTATACCATCCAAAATTGAACAAACTAAAATAGCAAATTTTCTTGACCATAAAACTACTCAAATAGATAGCTTAATTTCTAAAAAAGAACAGTTCATCACTTTACTACAAGAAGAACGAATTGCAGTAATAAACCAAACGGTTACCAAAGGTTTAGACCCAAAAGTAAACATGAAAGATTCTGGTATTGAATGGTTGGGAGAAATTCCTGAACATTGGGAGGTGAAGAAACTGAAGTATGTAGGAAATTGTCAAAATGGAGTAAGTGAAGGAGCAGAGTTCTTTGGTACAGGTCACCCTTTTGTAAGTTATGGTGATGTTTATAAGAACGTAATATTACCGAATAATGTTATTGGTTTAGCAAATTCAAATGAAAAGCATCAAGAACATTATTCGGTAGAGGAAAGCGATATTTTTTTTACAAGAACCTCTGAAACTATTGAAGAAATTGGCATTGCATCAATTTGTTACAATACGATTGAAAAAGCAGTCTTCGCTGGTTTTCTTATTAGATTTAGACCTAATAAAGAAATAATAATTAAAGAGTTTTCGAAATATTATTTTAGATGCTTTATACCAAGAACATTTTTCGTTAAAGAAATGAACTTAGTAACCAGAGCTTCTTTAAGTCAAGAATTACTAAAAAGGCTTCCCGTTTTATTACCTTCAATTAAAGAGCAAAAAGAAATAGCATTTTATTTGGATAAAAAAACAAATGAGATTGATTCAATTATTTCCAAATCTCAACAAGAAATCGAACTATTAAAAGAATACAAAACGGCTTTGATAAGTGAAGTTGTTACGGGTAAAGTTGATGTTAGAGATGTGGTTTTAAATTAGATTAAAAAGTTTAAATTGCTGAATTAATTTTATCATAAAAATGTACAAGAGAGAATACGAACCACTATTGGAAAATGGATTTAAACAAATTGCTTTGTGGCAGTTGGACAAAGTATTTCTAGAACCTTTTGAAGAAAATGAACAAAGACAATATCTAATAAATCGTTTATCTGCGTATATTAGTGAAGTTTTATCTTTAGGCTTAAATGCAGAGCTTTGGATAGACGGCTCATTTTCAACATATAAACCCGAGCCACAAGATGTGGATGTTGTTTTTTTATTAGACGAAAATGAAATAGAGCATTTAAGCGACAGAAAACAGAAATTGTTCGAAGAGTTATTTTTAAATAGAGAAATAATTAAAGCTAGATACTCCGTAGATGTTTATTTCATAGACCAAAATGATGAAATTGAAAAACAAAAATGGATAGCAACTTACGGTTTTGACTCAAGAAAAATAAACAGTAAAGGAATATATAAAATACAATTACCAAAAGATGTATAGTATAGAACGCATAGAGGAATTACTAGCAAATTCAGAAGATACTTTACTGAAATATGAGAACTTGCTCAAAAGCAATCCAAATAGTCTGTTCAATAAAGGTATGGTAAAAAACACCCGTGAACAAATAACAGAATTGCGTTCCAACCTTGCCTTCGAAAAACAGAAAAGAGAAAAAGAAATTATAGATATTCGCTTGAAAGGTAAAGTTGCAAAAGTTGGAAAGCTACCCTTAGATTTACTGGGAGAATTCGCCAAAAGCTTATCCGACTGCATTATAGAATCATCTAGAAAATATCAATATGGTAATAAAAGCGGTACAAAAATATTAACCTCCATTAAAGAAACTGTAGATTTAAGATTTGACAGGCTAGTTCCTGGCTCGACACATATTTTGGTTACAGGTAATAGCAGTCCCGATTTATTTGGGAATAGTATGATAGAAAATGCTTTGGTCAATACTTTTGAATTGTTAAATGTAAATAATGATTCTGAATTAATGGATAAATCAGAAAAATATGGTGCAGTAGGTATAAAAAAATTGAATAGAATATTAAACCTGAGTATTACTAACCATTTAGAATTTGATTTAGAATGGTCTTCACCAAACTCAAAAGTTTATAGATGGGAAGGTAGTTCCGATAAAATAAAACAACTCAATAATTCTATTTCAAAAATAGAAACCATTACTCCAGAAGAAATTGAAATTTCTGGTACATTGGTTATGCAAAGTATAAAAGGACAACTTGAAATTGAAGATAACGATGGGAAATCTGTAAAAGTATCTTTCCCGATGTCTTTTTTAGAAAAAATAAAAGAATTTCAAATTGGAGAAAATTTTTCCGCAGTAATTATTAAAAACACTCTTAAAAATAGTATTACTAAAGAAGAGAAGGCATCATTTGAATTAAAAGAAATAAATTCTTAAAAGATTTAGCAGTAGTTATTCCTTCGAGAGGAACTAACTAATCAAAAAATATCGAATATATGGCAAAAGGAATACATACAGAACTCACCTTTGAAAGAGCAATTGAGGAATCTTTATTAGAAATTGGGGGTTATACCAAAGGTTTTTCAGAAGATTTTGATGCACAATTGGGTTTGTTTCCTAAATACATCATTAATTTCTTAAAAGAATCGCAACCTATTTTGTGGGCAAAAATTAATAACATCCACAAAGATGAAGTGGATAAAAAAGTAATTCAACGCTTAATCAAAGAAATAGATTTGCGTGGTGTTCTGGATGTTATCCGTAATGGCTTTACCGATTATGGCGTAAAGTTCCAGATGGCATTTTTCAAGCCTGAAAGTACTTTAAACCCTGATGCAGAAATATTGTACAACAAGAATAATTTGTCTGTAATAAGACAGGTTTATTATGAGCGTGTGGGTAAAAATTCTTTGGATATGGTATTTGCATTAAATGGTTTGCCAATAGCCACTGTAGAGCTTAAAAATCAGTTTTCGGGACAATCAGTAGAAAATGCTAAAAAGCAATATGTCTATGACCGTGAACCCAATGAACCAATCTTTTTATTCAAGAAAAGAACTTTAGTTCATTTTGCTGTAGATGCTGATGAATGTTATATGACCACCAAACTGGATGGGAAACGCACTCGTTATTTGCCTTTCAATCTAGGAAGTAATAATGGTGCTGGAAATCCTTTGAATAAACACGGTTACCGTACTTCCTACTTATGGGATAAACTTCCTGATGGAAACGCTGGAGTTTGGACAAAAGACAGTTTCATGGACATCATTGGTAAATTCCTTCACCTAAGTGTGGAAGAATTTGAATTAAACGGAATTAAAAAGAAGAAAGAAACCATCATTTTTCCAAGGTTTCACCAGATGCAAGTAGTTAGAAAAACTACTGAGGATGCTAGATTAAATGGAGCTGGAAAGAATTATTTAATTCAACATTCAGCTGGTTCAGGAAAATCAAATTCAATTGCTTGGTTATCCTATCGATTATCCAGTCTTCACGATGATACAAACAAAAGGATATTTGATTCGGTTATTGTAATCACCGATAGAAAAGTATTGGATTCTCAATTACAAAACACTATTTATCAGTTTGAGCATAAAGATGGTGTGGTTCAAAAGATTGACAAAGACTCTCAACAATTGGCTGACTCTTTGACTGCTGGCTCTAACATTATCATTACAACTTTACAGAAGTTTCCTTTTATATTAGAAAAGATAGGTGAAATTCCAGCCCGAAAATATGCCGTGATTATTGATGAAGCGCACTCTTCTCAAGGTGGTGAATCTACCAAAAAATTGAAAGAAGTATTATCATTAAAATCACTAGAACAAGCAGAAAAAGACGAAGCTTATACAGGACTGGAAGAAGATGCAGAGGATGAAATAAGAAAATCGATGTTGGCACGTGGTAAACAAGACAATTTGAGTTTCTTTGGATTTACAGCTACACCAAAAGCAAAAACAATAGAAGTATTTGGGACAAAAGGAAGCAACGGAAAACCAGAACCGTTTCATTTGTATTCGATGAAGCAAGCCATTGAAGAAGGATTTATTTTGGATGTACTTAAAAATTATACGACTTATAAAACCTATTTCAAGTTATCCAAAGAGATTGAAGACGACCCTAAAGTAAACAAGAAAAAAGCATCCAGAGCCATTGGACGTTTTATGTCATTGCACCCTCATAATTTAGCTCAAAAAACGGAAGTGATGGTAGAACACTTTAGACAGGTAGTTTCAAAAAAAATTGGAGGAAAAGCAAAAGCGATGGTAGTGAGTAGTTCAAGATTACACGCTGTACGCTACAAAGAAGAATTTGATAAATATATTACAGAAAAAGGATATACCGATGTGAAAACCATTGTTGCTTTTTCAGGAAAAGTAATCTATGATGCTTCACCTGAAGGAGTAACAGAAGTAGAATTAAATGGTTTTTCGGAAAAAATGCTACCGAAGAAATTTGCATCCGATGAATACCAATTATTGTTAGTTGCAGACAAATACCAAACAGGTTTTGACCAACCTTTACTGCATACTATGTATGTGGATAAAAAATTATCTGGAGTCAAAGCAGTGCAAACCCTTTCCAGACTTAACAGAATGTGTGCTGGTAAAGAAGATACTTTTATTTTGGATTTTGCCAATGAAACTGAAGATATTTTAAATTCGTTTCAACCCTATTATGAATTAACATCAATCGTTGAAAATTCAGACCCTAACCATTTGTATGACCTGAAAGTTCAAATAGTTGCTTCACAAATCATTTGGCAATCTGAGGTGGATAATTTTTGCAATGTGTATTTCAAATCAGTTAAAAGCCTTACTGTATCAGACCAAAAGAAGTTATATTCATTTATTGACCCAGCCGTTGATAGATTTAAAAAGCTACCACAAGAGCAGTCAAAAGAAAACACCATTGGTACAGAAATCACGCAAGAAGACTTAAAAAATACTTTACAGGTTTTCACCAGAACGTATTCATTTTTGACTCAAATCATGCCATTTTCAGATATTGATTTGGAAAAGTTGTTTACCTACACTAGATACTTAATAAAGAAATTACCTCGAACCAGTCAAGATGATAAATTCAAGCTGGGTGACGAAGTTTCATTAGAATATTACAGACTTCAGAAAATAACAGAACAGGATATTTTATTAGAAAGTCAAGGGATTTATGAGTTAGAAGGTGGTGGTTCAGCAGGAATCCGAATGAGTCAAGAGGAAGAAACGGCATTATCAGAAATCATCAATGTACTGAACAAACGATTTGGAACAGAATTCAGTACAGCTGATAAACTCTATTTTGACCAGATTTATGAAGAGTTGATAGCAGATAATAGTTTAGGACTTCAAGCCAAATCCAATACCATGGAAAATTTTAAATACGGTTTTGAAGATAAATTCATGGATACAACAATAAGCAGAATGGAACAAAATCAAGATATATTCACCAAAATGATGAATGACAAAGAGTTTGGAGATATAGTGAGAGATTATATGTTGAAGAAAGTTTATAATCGATTGAATCAGTAGTTATAGTAATGATTATTTTAAGTTAAAAAAATCAATAACAATATTAAACAAAATTTAATGACACATTTTGACCCAACAAAAAATAAAATATTCTTTGGTAATACTGATAAATTAGTAGATTGGATTGTAGATAACCACGACCAAAATAAAATCATTGAAAAAATAAGATTAATGCTCAAAAATTACCTTGAGTTGGATAATGTAAGTTTTCTTTTTGGTTCAGGCACTTCCATTCATTTAGGAGCTGTAGCAATACGTAATTTTCCTTTAGAGGTTGAAACATATATCTATGAACAAGAAAAAACTGTTGAAGGAATCTATCAATCTTTTATTTTTATAATCAAACAATTACAAGGTGAATTTTTATCATTCGGAAAAGCCAATTTAATTGAAGACACTCAGACTTTTGAAGATGAAAGAAAATGGAAATTTAAAATTGAAAATGATATTGTTCGTGATATTGAGTCTAATGAAATAGTAATAGAATATGAAAAGGTTTTAAATTATCTAATTGCTTTTGAGTATATTCTTAATGAAGATAAAAGTAAACCAAGAACTGATAATTATTCAGAATTAATAACAGCTATTAAAGAAGGATTATTCAATGTTTGTGATTTAGAAAACAGAAAAGTATCACAATTTGTTATAGATAGAAAAAAGGCTAGTCAATTTGAAAAAGATAGAGAGCAAGGAATACTTTTAGAAACTCATACTAAATATATTTTTCATGAAAAATTCGTTAAGACTTTACTCCAAAGACCATTGAATTTAAGAAGAGCAAATATTTTTACTGCAAACTATGATTTGGCTTTTGAATATGCTTTTGATAAATTAGGTGTGCATTATATTGATGGTTTTACTGGTTTTCACAAACGATTTTTCAAACCTGAAACTTTTGAATATGATATTTTTTATCCAGGTTCAACAACTTCAGGTAAGGTACAAAGAATTGAAAAGGTAGTGAGATATTTTAAATTACATGGTTCTTTATCTTGGGTTAATTCAGGACAAAGAGATGCTAACAATCTATACGGAATTGAAGAAAAATCACTAGAATCAATTGAATTACTAAAGAAAAAAGGAGAGATAATAATATATCCTTCAGCAGTAAAAAAATCATATACTCTTGATTTGCCATATTCAGAATTATTTAGACAATTTGCTTCTACAATAACTCAATCACAATCAGTTCTTATAACAGTTGGGTATTCATTTGGAGATGAGCATTTTAATGATATTATATATCAAGCTTTATCAAATCCCACATTTACACTTATTGTTATTGATTTTCAAGGAACAAGAAATGAGTATATTAACAACTTAAAAGAATTAAATGACCCTAGAATCATAATTCTAGAGGGTGAATTTTTTGGTGATTTTTTGACTTTTTCTGATACTTTGATGCCAAATTTCAATAATATTGACAGTAACGAAAGAGTAGCTAATACATTAAACCAGTTATTGAGTACTAAACCAATAATTGAAGAACCAGCTAAATAAACTAAATAATGAGTGAAAGAAGTATTGGAAAAGTAATTTCTGTAGACAGTTTTAGAGCTTATATTCGATTAGATGATGACTTGAAAAGTTTATTTAAGAGTGGATTTGAAGATATTTATGAAGTTGCAAGAATTAATTCCTATGTAATTATTCCAATTGGAGCAGATAGAATTGTTGCGATGGTTACTAGTGTTAGAGCAATTGACGAAACTGAACTTGGAAAAAACAAAGAAGCAATATTTTTAACAAAATCTGCGAGGTATTTAGTAGCTACGATGATTGGAACAATTGAAAATAGTGGAAAATATATCCAAGGTGTTTATAATTATCCAATTCTTGATAATCCAGTTTGGTATGTTACCAGAGAGGATTTAGATAATATTTTTGACCAAAAAGAGAAATCTACAATTGATTTTGACGAAGATTATTATTTGCCAATTGGGACATCGCCTTCCTTTTCAGACTACAAAATAAAGATTAATCCTGATAAGTTTTTTGGAAAGCACGTTGCAATACTTGGGAATACAGGTTCTGGAAAATCTTGTACTTTTGCTTCCATTATCCAAAGTCTCTTTGAATTTGAATATAATGGTAAGAAACTGAAAAATGCTCACATAATTATTTTTGATACCAACGGGGAATACAAACAAGCATTTCAAGGAACTCCAGAAAATCCATATAAAAATGTGAATGAAGTAAATGCGTTTCATATTGATAAAGAGGGAATGAAAGTCCCTTTTTGGTTTATGAATTTTGCAGATTTCGATTATCTTTTTGAACCAACTTCAGGAACACAAGCACCTGTTTTTAAGAGAGCTTTAGGTCTAGCTAAAAATCAAAGGGTTGCTACAGTTAAAAAAATGATACCTCAAACGTTTATTTCAAAAATAGAATCTATTATTGTTGAATGTGACGAAAATAATTTTAAAATAAAAGGGACAATTTATAGAGAACTTGAACAATTTCTTATTGAAATTAATTCTCTTGATACGGATTTTGATAAAACCCAAATTTCAAAAGCTTTAAGTAATTTATTGGCAGAAAAAATAAATCTTAAAGAAAATGGGCAATATGTAAATGGTAATGTAAGTTCAGTTATTTTACACTATTCTTCTGAAATATTAAGAAATCAATTAATAGGATATAATATTTCATTAAGAGATTTGGAAATTATAGAAGACAGAAATATTGACTTACCTATTTATTTTAATTTTAGTGATTTAATTACTAGATTTTTTGACGAAGCAATTCTTGAACAAGAAAGCTCTGGAAATAGATTAAGAGAGTTTGTTTCAACGTTAAGATTAAGACTACAATCATATTTAGGAGATGAAAGAATATCTCAACCACTACTTCTTAATCAGCCTGAAGAAATTATGGATGCACTAGCTAAGTTTATTTCATTTATTCTTGGTGACTTTTGTAAAGTTTATCAATCTGGAGATACAGACTTATTCACAAAATACTATGATGACACTATTGATAAACTAGAAAATCTACCTAATATACCAAGCCAAATAACAATAATTGACATGTCTTTATTACCTTATGAAGTTTTAGAAACTATTACAGGTCTAATAGGACGACTAATTTTGGATTTTGTTTCTCGGTTTCCTGAAAGTGATAGAGGTAAGTTGCCTATGGTTATAGCACTTGAGGAAGCACAAAACTATATTCCTGAAAAAAATCGAGGTGATAAAGAATCAATTGCAAAAAAAGTTTTTGAGCGTATAGCTAGAGAAGGGCGTAAATATGGAATTTCACTTCTTGTTTCAAGCCAACGTCCATCTGAATTGTCAAAAACCGTTTTATCACAATGTAATTCATTTATAATCCATAGACTTCAAAATCCAGAAGACCAAAAATATGTGAGACAACTTGTTTCAGCCGCAAATGAAGACATACTACAGCAACTACCAATTTTACCCCAACAACATGTAGTAATCATGGGAGATGCTGTAAGAACACCTGTTCAAGCAAAAATGAATACGGCAAATCCGAGACCAAATAGTAATAATCCAAAATTCATTGAAAATTGGACAAAGGATATTCCAAATGACTTTCCAAATTACAAAGAAATTGGTAAGGCATGGGAAAAAGGAGAAAAATACAATCCACCCAAAAAAGAATAAATTATTCTTAGAATCGTTGTATAAAATTAAAATAGATTTAGTTTATTACAACTTTTTATTTTTCAAATTCTAATATTTTAAGACTCCTTTTTAAAAAGTCTTTAACTTCTTCTACTTCCAATTGTGAAATGGCTGTACCCTTTGTTGGTACAAACATTTCCCTTATGTCCACGTTTAAAGTTTCAGCTATTTGCAATAATAAATGTATTGTTGGCAGATTTTTCTCTGAATTAATATTGCTTATGGTGGTCATTGACACCCCAACTTTATTTGCCAAATCTTCACGGCTCATTCCTTTTTGAATCATCAATTCCTTTAATCGTAGAATTTCCATTTTTATATTTTTTACAAATATACAAATAAATAAAGTGTCACTTAACTTTTTTTAAAATAAATCAAACAAAACTTGTTTTTAAATAAAACAATGCTTTACTTTGTATTGTATTAATAAAGTAACACTTGATTTATGAAAGCAACTGAATTTAAATCTGAAATTAAAGACATCAAAGAAAACCTAAAAGGTTTAACTCTTCAGTTAGTTACTAAAAATGGTTACAGACCTTATTTTAATTTGAAAGAGTTTGGTAATGCAATCTTAGAAGAAGAGAACAAAGGGAATGATTTTCGTATCAATCAAGTTTGGACTAAAGCTGGTATTGTTGGAGCAAAATCAATTAAAGCCCTTACTGAATTAATCAAAACAGAAACAGTTACTGCTATACAATTTGAAAGTTTTTTCAATTACAGTACAACAGAAAAATATATTAGAAGCTTTGGAGCTTTAGACTAAACTGAAAAAAGAAAAACATGGAAACTACATCAAGAACAATGGAAATAGCTCAAACAATTTTAGAACAAATTAAATATGCTGATAGAAGTGCTTTAATGGCTTGGGGAGCTAAAAACTTTTCAGCAATCAGCGAAAGCAAAGAATTTGAAGGTGGATTAACTTTTCAAGTTAATGGTTTAGTTCACAAAGGATGGGTTAAAGTTTGTCTTCGTTGGGTTGATGATTACACGATAATATTCATCAACAAAAATCGTGAAGAAGTAAAAAAAGTCGAGGGAGCTTATTGTGATATGCTAGTTGAGGTTATAGATTGGATTGAAGGAAGGTAATTCCTTTTTTTGACTTGTCCGTTTTAGAATTAGACCATGGTTCTTTTCTAAAACGGAAGTTGAAAGTGAAAACCCAACAAAACCGATTATAATGTTTTAAAACAATTCGGACTCTAAAACTAAAACAAAATTCAACCTAAATACCTAATATTATGAAATACTATTTTTATTCTCGCACATCAACTGTCCTTCAAAATTCTGCTAGACAAATCGAATCATTTAAATCGCATGAGGGATTTGATACTTCTAGATTGTTTGTTGAAAGGATTCAAGGAAATGTTCCATTTATGGAAAGACCAGAAGCAGTTAAAATGTTTGATGAAATCACAAATCAATTTGAAAGATGTACTGTAGTAGTGGATTCAACCGACCGTTTAGGCAGAAATTTACTTGATATTTTAAATACAATATCTGTCTTTAAAAAAAATCACATCAATTTGAAATCACTTAAAGAAGGATTTTCAACATTCTTGGATAATGGTGAAGAAAACCCAATGGCTAATCTTGTGATTTCAGTAATGGGTTCAATTGGAGAGATGAGCCGTAATCAGATAAAAACCCGTTCTATGGAAGGGATAAAAATTGCTCAAGCTCTTGGAAAATTCTCTGGTAGAAAAATTGGAGCCGTTCAAAGTGATGAAAAACTATTGGAACGACACCAAACAGTAATGAAGAAATTGCAAAAAGGTTTAACCATTCGTGAGATTACGGAAATTACAGGAGCAAGCTCAGCTACTATTATTAAGGTGAAAAAAGTTATGCTGAATAGAAAATTGATAAGTTAATAAAGTATAATGAATTATTAGGGTAGTGTAGCATAAACTACATGTGTAAAATCGCCATTTCTAGGGAAATAAGACATTTGTAAAAATAGAAAAGCCATAGAATTCTATGGCTTTTTCTATCAGTACTAAAAAATTTACGGAAGTGCCGTAAATGTACCATTTGTAATATTGAATATTTTCTCAACTATTTTAGTGCCGTTACAATAACCTAATGGAAATCCACCGTCATTGGTTAAATTACTTATACTAAATTCTCCTTTTAAAATCGTTCCGTCAAAACTTGTTATTTTTACTTTACCTGATGTTCCACTTTTGCTCCATAAATTTACCTCTTTATAACAGAGAGCTGGGTCATTTAGCGGTAAATAAGCACCCATGTTATCTGTGTATAAATCATAAGTTTTATTTGCAATTAATACATTATCAGTTGTTCTAATTCTCAAGACAAGTATTTCTAAAAAATCACAAGCAACCCCTTTTATTTTTGGTGATGTAACTATTTTAAACTCATTGGCACTCGTAGTTGTAGTAGTACTTTTTTCCCAATACATTTCTGAAATTGCAGAGTCATGCTCGTATTGTGCATTATTTAGTGTAAAGCTTAATGACGATTTTGAGGAATTGTTGGCATCGCCATTTGAATCATTTGAATCACTTGAACACCCGATAAACATTGACATGGTTAATAAAACTACCGATGCAATTAATAGATTTTTTTTCATAAAATTTGATTTAATTTAGTAATACACTCTTTGAATTTCTTATTGACATTTATTTATTTCGTCATCTACGTAATGATATAATTCATCAGCATAACTATCAGGTAAATCGTTTTCTTCAATTACATTGCGAATTTTTTGCGGTACATATGCAAATCTGCTATTCTCAACACGACTTAGTTCTCGTTGTTGATTAGTTTCATTATTGATATTTTTGACCTTCGCATATCTTTCGCAATAATCTTGAACGATTTCTTTCTGCGCCCATGCTTTTAATTCTTCAATGTTTTGTGTTTTTGGATGGTCATTATCGTACTCATCATCAACATGGTTTTTAAATTTTGTCAGTACAATTGCTACAAATAGAAATACGGCAAACGACATAATTCCTATGATTTTCAAGGCTTGTTTCATTTTAATGTTTTTTAATTGGTTTAAAATCCTGACAAAAATACAGAAAAAATTCTATTATATAGTGTACTACATTATAGAGTACCTTAAAAAAAACAAAATAATGAAATTTGGTTTATGGAAAACTCAGACCAAATAAACTGTTCAGAAGAACTAAAAGTAATAGCTGAACGATTAAAAGAATTAAGAAAAGCTAAAGGATATTCTAACTACGAGCATATTGCCTTTGAATTAGGTATGAGTCGTTCCGCCTATTGGCGATTAGAAAGTGGAGCTAACTTTGAACTAAAAACATTAATTAAAATATGTAGAGTGCTGAAAATTAGCTTAGAAGATTTCTTTAAAGGAATTGATGCCCCTAACTAATAGGCAAAATAAACCATTATTTTACAATTTCAATTTTTAACGATACAGATTACAAAATATAAGAAAATTTTAAATAAAAATTCAATTTTTTATACTGATGAAATTCTCCAGAGAATCCATGACTCCACTTTATAAGCACCTCTTCTAAAATGTACACCTATGATGAGGTGTTCAAACACAAAATAATGTTTAATTCAACATTTTAAAATATTATTATTTTTCCTGATTTTCCAAAATCACTTCTTAGAATCCAAAAGTGTCAAAAATTTTTTTTTGGAATTTTTTCAGTTTAAAAAAATGAATTAAATCCATCTTTACAGATATTTATAATCAAAGAAGAATATGGAACAAAATGATTTAATTACGATACCACCAAGTGTACTAGACCAACTTAAAAAGAACGTCGCTATTTATGTTTTAAAAGATAAAAAGCCAGAGGGCTTTGATGAAGCGTTGAGGTATATAGCCTTGGAAAAAGCAACAAAATCGCAATTAGCTAAGCTTAATTCATTTTCAAATCATCATTCATTAAACAATAACGATGACAAAGAAAAAATTGAGATATTGGATAGAATTATTGTGTTTGCTAAGAATTGGACAAAACAGGATAAAAGAAAAAAAGAGTTGTCAAATAAAATCAGAACCACTACAGACCATCCAACTGGAGCATCCACAAAAAAGCAATCTGGAAGAGAAGTTGACAGACTTCAAACTAGTCTTTCATCAGTAAAGCCATATACAACAGCACAGATTAAGGACAAAGGTTTAATGAATGAATGTTTGCGAATTATCGAAATTATGAAAAAAATAGATTAAGATAGATGACAAGCTGATTTAAAAACAGAGTATTATATTGTAAAAATGTAATTAAATTAATTGCTAACATAATGATTGAATCTATTTTTATTACACATGAATTCTCATCTTTTTTTTTCTTAGATTTGAGAAATTAGTTTTTGAATAAATTATTATTTGGATGACTAAATTCAAAACTTTACAATCTGGTTTTATAAAATTTAAAGGAACTATTCTACAAATATAATAAAGCCATCGAATTGTTCAACACACCAAACCATTAGAAAAAAACTACATGAACCAATTACAATTTGATGAATTTTTAAGGTCAGTCGCAATAAGCAAAAATGATACTTACACACTTTTATTAGGAGCAGGTAGCTCAATTACATCTGGAATTCCTTCTGCAAATGATTGTATTTGGGATTGGAAAGGAACAATATATAAATCTAACAATTCTTCAACCAATGATTGGATAAATAATTTCAGAAACCCAAAGGTTCAAAATACTATACAATCTTGGTTAGATAATCAAGGAAGTTATGTAGAAAGGGATAGTAAGGAAGAATATTCATTTTATGCAAAAAAGTGTTTTCCAATAGAAAAAAATCGTAGTCAATATTTTCAAAAAATATGTTCAAATATAAAACCCTCGATTGGGTATCGAACTATTCCATTATTAGTTAAAAATGGTTTATTAGATTCTGTTTGGACAACCAATTTAGATGATTTAGTAATGAATTCTTGTGTTTTAGGTGGTGTACAAGGAATTGAAATTACCTTAGATACGGTAAAACGAATTAATCAAAGAACACAAAATAGAAATGAATTACCAATCATAAAATTACATGGCGATTTTAAATACGGTGATTTAAAAAATACAGATGAAGAATTACAGTTTCAAGATGAAACATTTAGGCAAAAACTAATAGAATACTTGGGAGACAAACATTTGATTGTAGTTGGATATAGTGGACGTGATACTTCATTGATGAATGCTTTAAAAGATGCTTACTCAAAAAAAGGAGGAGGAATGTTATTTTGGTGTGGTTATCACAATAATAACAGTCAAGAGGTTTCTGACTTAATTCAACATGCTAAAAATAATAATAGACAAGCATTCTATATTCCTACCGATGGTTTTGATTCTACAATGCTTAATATTACAAAGCTTGTAATTGAAGGTAATAACAACTTAAAACAAGAACTTAGCTCTATTCAACAATCAAATAACATTGTAAATGAAACATTTACTCCTTTTGACTTAAAACTAGAACGTGTAAATAAAGTTCTTAAAAGCAACTTCTTCCCTATAAAATTTCCAGAAGAGGTATTTGTTTTTGATGCAATTTTTAAAGAAAAGCCATGGGAAGCTGTGAATAATATTGCTTTAAAAAGGAATGATATTTCTGCAATACCATATGAAAATAAAATTTGGACATTTGGAACTTTAGAATCCATTAAAGAAGCGTTTAAAGATATGCTTTCTGGAGATATTGTAAGAAAGCCATTAACTGACACAAGAATTCATCATTCAGGTATAAATTCACTTATGTTATCTTCAATTTGTAAAATTTTATCATCATCTGAAGGTTTAAATACAAACTATAGGGATAAAATATGGTCAGAGGAGTCTCGAATTATAGCAAATGAAAAGGTTTATAGTGCAGTTACATTATCGTTAGAAAAGATAGATAAAGAGTTTTATCTTACATTAAACCCAAGCTTCGCTCTAGAAAAAGATAGTGTTGATAAAAGCATAGTACAGCAAATTGGAATTGAATTTTATAAAAAAATATGGAACAACAGTTACAACGATTACATAAAAAAATGGAGCAAACTATTACTTACTAAAGACAGATATGATTTTCCAATAAATTCGGCAAGTGGATTTAATTTTTCAATTGGCAAAATCCCAATATTTACAAATATATGTGACTTAAATAACAAATATTCAAATACTCATAATGTTCCTCTTAAGTATATTAAGCTAAGAGGTGTTCAATTTAAAGAAGCTTCTCTATTGTTTTCAACAAAACATGGTAATAATCATACTTCCGATACTCATCCAATGAGGGGGCTAATAACCAATAAACCATTTGAAACAAGTTTAAATACATTCCTTGATACAACAATAAAACTAGGAGTAATAGCTCCTGAGCAAGATTCTAAAATTTTATTTGAATTTCTATCAAAACAGAATCAAGAAATATCAAAATTCAGTAAAAAAGAAGATTATATTATTGATTTTAAAGGTTTTTATAATACTTATGGCTTAAGCCTTAATATACCTGAACCAACTTCTTCAGATTGGGAGAATATATCTGAACCAATTAGCGATAAATTTAAGGAGAATATAAATGAAATTAAACGAAATATTTGTGATAAAATTACTAGTCTGAGTGCTACTGGAAATCAAAAAGTCATAATAATTTATATTCCTCAGAGATGGGAAAATTTCACAAGTTTCCATGAAGATGGAGAGTCATATGACTTACATGATTATGTAAAAGCATTTTGCGTAGAAAAAAGGGTCACTTCTCAATTTATTAGAGAAAAAACAATTAAAGATTTAAAACAAAGTTGTCAAATAAATTGGTGGCTATCATTATCTTATTTTGTTAAATCTTTCAGAACTCCTTGGATATTAAGCAATACAGATAAAACTACAGCTTTTGCAGGAATTGGTTATAGTATTGATTCGAAGAAAGAAGATAAAGGACATATAATTTTAGGATGTAGTCATATTTATAGTTCTACAGGCGAAGGTCTAAAATATAAATTATCGAAGATTAGCAATGATAAAATTCAATGGAGGCACAAAAAACCTCATTTAGGCTACGATGATGCTTATGAGTTTGGTAAAAGTGTAATTAATCTCTTTTATGAATCAATGAATGAAATACCGAAAAGAGTAGTAATCCATAAAAGAACTTTTTTTACAGATGAAGAAAAAAAGGGAATTCTAGATAGCCTCCATGATAATATTAATATTGAATCTGTTGATTTGGTTGAGATTAATTTCGAAGACGACATAAAATACGTTTCAAGTAAAATAAAAGATGGAAAGACCGAAATAGATGGCTATTCAGTATCTAGGGGGACTTGTATTCAATTAAATGCAAGCGAAGCATTATTATGGGCGCACGGTGTAATTCCATCTGTAAACAATCCAAAGTTTAATTTTTATCCAGGAGGCAGGTATATTCCAAAACCATTAAAAATTATTAAGCATCACGGAACAGGTAGTCTGGAGCAAATAGCTAATGAAATTTTAGGATTGACAAAAATGAATTGGAATTCGTTAAACATGTACTCACAATTACCAGCAACTATATCATCTTCAAATGATATTGCCAGAATTGGTAAATTGATTGAAAACAAAGAAAAGATTGAATATGATTATAGATATTTTATATAACTATGTAAATTATTTAATATATATAAGTACAAAATATAATTAATACATTAAATATGGTTGGAGATATAAAACACATAGTTGTTATACAAAGTTTGTTTGATGGTGATAAAAAAACAGGTGAAGAGCTTTATAATGATACCATTAAAATGCAAATTGAATATGTACAGGCACAAGATATTAAAATGTCACATTCTTTTCACAATGTTGAAGATAAAGAAGCTTTAATAGAAGTATTAAAGTACTATGGTGTTAACTCTTCTTATATGCAAGGAGGTGTAGTTATACATTTGGAAATACATGGTCTGGATAATTTACAAGGATTAATTCTAAAAAACAACTCAACTATAACTTGGGAGGTGTTATCAGATTTATTTAGAGTTATTAATGTTAATACTTGTAATAAATTATATGTAACCATGGCTACTTGTTATGGAAGATATTTATATAAAGGTATTGACCCTAAAAAGAAATCTCCATATTCAGGTTATATATCAGCTAGTCAAGAAGTAACTGCAAATTCCGGTGATATTGACCACCCAATTCCAATTTAAAGTGAGCACCTGATTCCAATTCAAAATGACCACCT
>NZ_QCZH01000020.1 GCF_003097655.1 Flavobacterium laiguense | reverse complement strand
CTATAAGTATTGATTTACAAATAAATATAGCTATTTTTGAGCAGTATACGATTCACCCGCAGGGTGTCAGTTCAACACACGCTACAAGCAATTTGGGGATTTGGCTTAATGGGAAAATTGGTTTGTTTCAGAAATATTTTGCAAATCCGAATAATGGGCTTAAATTAGTCCCAAACTGCTTGTAGCGCGGGAACGTTTCTATTATGAAAGACAACATCAATACGCTAATTTAACAACCTAAATATTACAAATGGAACAGAAAAGACTAACAGAATTAACAGACCAGGAATTGCTACAAGAAGCAAAAAAAATGAAATCAACTTCCATAACTAATGGTTTCTTAATTGGATTTCTGATAGGAATTGTATTTTACAGCATTGTAAAAAACAGTTTAGGATTATTCACGCTAATCCCTTTGTTTTTTGTATATAAATTGATTAATAATTCAAAATATAATAATAATGAATTGGAAAATCTTTTAAAAGAACGAAATTTGAAATAAACTATGGAAGAAAATTGTAAAAACTGTAACGCAGAAGTAACTCAAAATTATTGCCCCAATTGTGGACAATCTGCAACACTTAAAAGAATAGATAAGCATTATATTTCTCACGAAGTTCAGCATCTTTTGCACTTTGAAAAAGGTGTTTTCTATACAGCTAAAGAGTTACTTACAAGACCGGGAAGTAGTATAAAAGAGTTTATTACTGAAAACAGGAATAAACACATGAAGCCTGTCCCGTTTCTTATACTTACCTCTTTGCTTTATATAATTATTGCTCATTTTTTCCACGCTGACAAAATATACAACGAAAAAGAAAAACTATTATTCGGAGAATCAAGTATTGGTGATATTCGACATTGGATACAGACACATTATGGTTATGCAAATATTATAATGGGAATTTTTATTGCACTTTGTGTGAAATTGCTATTCAGAAAATATAAATACAATTTGTTTGAGATTACAATACTAATATGCTTTGTAATGGGACAAGGAATGCTATTTTTAACTTTAGAAACATTTTTTGTTGGACTATTAAATGAGCAGATTTTCCTTGGTATTTTGACAATAATTTCATTTGCATATCCGACTTGGGCAATCGGACATTTTTTTGACAAATCAAAAGTATTCAGCTATGTTAAGGCGTTTTTTGCTTACACTTTAGGCTACTTGTTTTTTGAGTTCTCCATTATTATAGTTGGACTTATTGTTGACTTAATCTCAAAAAGAATATGATCACAATAAGAAACAATAAATATCAACATATGAAAAGGGTATTTGAATTTCTTAAACAGATAAAAGAAAATAACAATCGGGAATGGTTTGCTACCCATAAACCAGAATACGATACGATTGTGAAAGAAAACAAGATTTTTTTCGATCAGATTTATTCCGAACTTCAAAAACACGATAGTTTACAAGGAATCCATATTTTTAGAATTTACAAAGATGTTCGTTTTTCCAAAGATAAATCTCCTTACAAAACTAATTTAGGAGCTGGATATTCTCGTACAAAACCAATGTTAAGAGGAGGTTGCTATATTCAATTAGAGCCCAATAATAGTTTCGTGGGAGGAGGGTTTTGGGCTCCAAATAGTCAAGATTTACTTCGTATTCGTAAAGAATTCGAAATGGATACAACAGAAATCGAAAAGATTACTTCTGAGAATACTTTCGTAAAATATTTCGGAGAGCTTAAAGGTGAAGATGGAGTGAAAACTGCTCCGAAAGGCTTCGATAAAAATCATCCTGCAATTAATTTGATTAAGAAAAAGCAATTTGTAGTGATGAGAAAATTTTCAGACAAGGAAGTTTTATCTGATGATTTTCAGAAAGAAGTAATTGTAACATTTTTGGCAATGAGACCTTTTTTCGATTATATGAGTGAAGTACTTACTACGGATTTAAATGGAGAACCCTTATTCTAAAAGCAAGCGATAGTAAAATAAATGTGACAGTCATGGGGGGCATATTAAAATCTCCCAACTTCGTCCTACACACTGAGCAACCATCCCAAATTCATTATTGAAAAATTACAAAGTAATAACTTATTATTTCTCATTTTTTCTTAGTTTTGGGTTTTCAACATTTCGTTTAAAAATAAATGCCTTTGAGAGTATGAAACGCTTAAAGTGAATTTGTAGAAAAGGCGGAAAACTTTTATTGTATTTGCTGTTTTTAAGAGCATTAATAGTATGACAAAAGTCGGGTTGGCAGAAATTATTAACCAAAACTGCATAAAACTAAGAGATGCAACTATCAGAAACAATTATCGAATTGGAAGATTTAGAGTTAAAACCAAAATTATCAGAAAAGCTTAAAAGAATTGACGGGCATTATATCTCTCATGAAATACAGCATTTATTGCACTTTGAAAAAGGCTTTTTGTTTACTATAAAATCATTATTGATAAGACCTGGAAAAGCGATACGAGAATTTTTATTTGAGGACAGGGAGAAATATATTAAACCTGTATTGTTTTTGATTTTTACCTCTTTGATTTTTACATTTATAGCTCATTCATTATTTCCAAAGATTACTTTTTTTAACATTGACGGCATTGTGTCTCTAAAAGGTAAAATTCGAGCAAAAGAAATTGGTAAATGGACGGATAGTCACATTGGTTATGCCCAGTTGTTTATGGGTATTTGTGTAGCTTTTTGGATAAATTTTTTTTTCAAAAAATTTAAATATAGTATTTATGAAATTTTAGTTCTTGTGTCTTTTGTTTTTGGGGAAGGCATTTTAATTCTTACTTTTTTAATGGTGCCTGCCAAATTATTTAAAAGCCAAAATTTAATGTCAATTGCATTAGTAATTTATTTTATTTATATCATTTGGGCTATAGGGCAATTTTTTGGAGAAAAGAAGATTATAAATTACATAAAATCTATTTTAGTCTATTGTTTAGGAAATGCGAGCTACACGGGGATTCTTATTTTAATCGCTTATTTATTGAAATTTTTATAACTGAATAAGATAATTACTACCAACGGGAACGATTCCTGCTATTATAAACAAAAGAACGTATAACAAAATAAAAACAAATGAATAATTGTGGCAATTGTAATGATGAATTAACGGGGAAATATTGTTCAAATTGCGGGCAAGCTGTAAAAGTAAAAAGAATCGATGGTGATTATATCGTTCACGAGATTGAACATGTTTTACATTTTGAAAGAGGTATTTTGTATACCATAAAAGAATTATTGATAAGACCTGGGCAAAATATTAGAGAGTTTATCGCCGAAAACAGAAGCCGACTTGTAAAACCAGTTATATTTATCATTGTAACTTCACTGATTTATACCCTAATTAATCATTTCTTTCACATTGAAGATGGATATGTGAATTTTACTGATGCAAAAATGCCTACAACAAATTCCATTTTTAGTTGGATTCAAAATCATTACGGATATGCTAATATTATAATGGGAATGTTTATTGCTTTTTGGTTAAAAATATTTTTTAAAAAGTATGAGTATAATTTTTTTGAGCTAGTCATTCTATTGTGTTTCGTGATTGGGATGGAAATGTTGATGGTTTCTGTTTTTGCACTTTTTGAAGGATTAACCAAATTAAGTTTGATGCAAATTGCTGGTTTTGTTATTTTCGCATATTGTACTTGGGCAATTGGACAGTTTTTTGATAAAACAAAACCAATCAGTTATGTAAAAGCATTTGCTTCTTATGTATTAGGAATGCTTACATTTAGTTTTTCAGCGATAATTATAGGAGTTTTAATTGACTTAATGATTAAACACTAAAACAGCAACAAAACGTTAGTTAGAATTGTAAAAATGAAACTAGAAAAAGCAAATAGTACCGATAACGAGGTTTTGACAGCGATAACTAAAAAGTCAAAAGCGTATTGGGGGTATTCTGAGGAGCAGATTCAAAATTGGTCTGAATCATTAACGATCACTCCAACCTATATTGAAACTAAATCTGTTTATAAATTAGTTATTGATACTAAAACGGTCGGCTATTATTCGTTCTTTTATGAGGACGAACATACTATAAAATTGGACAATTTATTCATTTTGCCTGAATACATTGGAAAAGGATTCGGACGAATGCTAATGGATGATTTTTTGATTCTCGTAAAAAGAACTAACGTGAATAAAATAATACTGGATTCAGAACCTAATGTCGAAATGTTTTATACTAAATTGGGTTTTGTAAAAGTGGGAGAAATTGAAACTTCTATTAAAAACAGATATTTACCAATAATGGAGTTGAAAATAAATAAAAAATAAAACAACTATCGCTAACTTTGCCAAGTAGCGAACCGTTGCACAAAACATCCCTAAAATTGACAATTCGAATTAAATAAATTGATAAAGTATTCAAAATATCTGATTTCACTCTTTCTGGTTTTTAGCCTGATGGTGAATGACTGTACGATAGATTCTCAATCAAATTCGGTTGATTATTATCAATATTCGAACGTAATTCTCAGAAGAGAATTGGACTATGTCGATTTTAAACTATATGTGTTCAATCAGTTCAATTCGTCTAAAAAAGCTTCATTTCCAATTCTCTTAACCTACCTCGAGTTTGCAGCCGTTTATAGTCTTCAAATTCGGGTTCTTCTAAAATCACGAACGCTGCTATATCAAAAAGTAAGTTCGTTTGTGGCGCAACAGCTCTTTATCAATGAGATGATTGCTTCAAATAACTCCTGTGAAAGTTTATACATCGCTTAGGGGATTTCCTTTCTAAGCATTTATGCAATTCAATGCATAATACCGATTGTACAAAATATATAGTCCAATGATCCCGACGCTTCGGGAGTGCTATTATTTTGTTATGACGGCATTATACCAAGTATTTTGTAAAACTAAATACAATTGGTATAAGATGATAAAAAAATGTCTAATCATTTATCATTTACAAAATGTATAAACACAAAAACAAAACACGTTTGGCGGAATCTAAACGCCCTATTCTTTGGATAAAAAGAAAAATAATTCTAATTATTACCGCTCTTATGCTCGGAATGTCAAACGGAATGAACGCCGAAAATAAAATGATTAACGGAAATCAAAATCACACGGAACAGCAGAAAAAAGATTGATTTGATTGTTTGTTTTTAGTAGATTTGGATAATAATAACCCGTTGGGTATAATTGTTTTTTTACCACATAGAGACATAGAATTTATGGTTTTTGAAAAGAGTTTGATAGATGTTTTACTTTTCACATAGATAATCTATGTGAAAAATAGTGCTATTTCTATTCATTTTTTAATTTTTAGTTATAAATCTATGTATCTATGTGGTTTATTTTTTATTTAAACAGAATTACACCCAACGGGTAATAATAATGCTACATTATGAAAAATAAAAACTATTGGGAGAATGTGTACGGAACGAAACAGCCCCATGAAGTAAGTTGGACACAAGAGAAACCGGAAACTTCTTTGCGACTAATCGCCAATTGTAATTTGCCTAAAACGGCTAAGATTATTGACATTGGTGGCGGAGACAGTACTTTGGTGGATTGTCTTTTGGAATTAGGGTATGCTGATTTAACCGTTTTGGATATTTCGGAGAAAGCGATTGAAAAAGCTAAAATACGATTGGGAGAATTGGCAGAAAAAGTAAAATGGATTGTTTCGGATATAACTGAATTTCAACCTACAGAAGTTTATGCTATTTGGCACGATAGAGCAACTTTTCATTTTCTTACGGAGAAAGCACAAATAGAAAAGTATCAGGAATTAGTGCAAGATTATGTGAGTGATTATTTGATTATGGCTACTTTTTCGGATAACGGGCCTTTAAAATGTAGTGGTTTGGAAATCAAACAGTATTCGATTGCCGCATTGGAGGATACATTTCAGCACGGATTTAAAAAAGCAGAAGGTTTCTATGAAGATCATAAAACGCCTTTTGAAACGATTCAGAATTTTGTTTTTTGTAGATTTAAAAAAAAATAAAGGTATGTTGCAACTTTCAGAAATCTGGGTTTATCCTGTAAAATCGTTAGGCGGTATTCAATTGCAAGAATCCAAAGTTACGGATCGTGGTTTGGAATTGGATAGACGTTGGTTGTTGGTAGATGATGATGGGCGATTTTTATCGCAACGGGAACATCCTGAATTGGCACTTTTTAAGCCTGAGATTGTGGGGGAGTTTTTGAGGATTACACATAGAACACATTTGGAATCTATCGATATACCGCTTCGTCCTGTTTTTTCGGATGGAGAGACCAAAATTAAAGTTACGGTTTGGGATGATACTATTGACGCTTTTGAAGTAAGTCAAACAGCTACAAATTGGTTTGCAAAACAGTTAGAGATTTCGGTGCGATTGATGTATATGCCGCAAGAGAGTGAACGAAAATTAGATCCTAATTATGCGATTACGGGAGCCGAAATTAATTCGTTTTCGGATGGGTATCCTTTTTTGATTATTGGGCAAGCTTCGTTGGATGATTTGAATGGGCGATTGGAAACAAAAATTCCGATGAATCGATTCCGGCCGAATTTTGTTTTTACCAATGGAGTGGCTTTTGAGGAGGACTTTTGGCGGGAATTTAGCATTGGAAACGTTTCTTTTGTAGGCGTGAAACCTTGTGACAGATGCGTAATGACGACCGTTGACCAAGAAAAAGGAATCATTTCAGGAAAAGACCCTTTGAAGACATTGGCGAAATATAGAAATTTTGGAAATAAAGTGTTGTTTGGTCAAAATGTGATTGGGCTTGGATTGGGGACTGTTTCGGTTGGTGATGCGGTTTCTGTTTCGAGTTTTAATAAATAATATGTTGCAATGATTTGTCTGGTGTTAATGGCACACAGATGACGCGGATTAAACAGATTGGCACGGATTTTAGTTTGAATGTTGTTTCGATATGTAAAACATATCGTTTTATGTTTGCGAGAGGGATAGACGCTGGCTACCGAAGTAGCGCAAATAGCCCGACCGCATTTTTGGAAAAGGCCGTATATGCGCAAAGAAGATTTGGCCCTTTCTAAAATGGGGTCTCGCCCATAATATTATTATGTTAAGCTTTATTGTTTCTCGCAAAGACGCGAAGACGCAAAGAAAACAGTTCTAAACTTTGCGACTTCGTGTCTTTGCGAGAACTAGATTTAGAAAAAGCGTAGTAAGAAACCCTTAACTTAATGACATTGGTCTCGCCCAAATGATTTTTGATGTGTTACGATTTCTCTCTTAATTTCATTAAATAATCCTCTAAAATTCAAAATGGTAAAATACTTGTTTGGGTTGCAAAAATTTCATAATTTTGCAACCCAATTTTATAATGTAAATTAAAGAAGAAGATGGATATCAAAAGAATAGCAATAGACGCTGTGAATGAAACGATTGTAATGACGGTTGTTCACATGGATTACAAAGGACAAGTAGCAAAAAGAATAAACGAAAAAATGCCTTTGGCAACTGTAAAAGGGTTTAGAAAAGGGGCTGTGCCTAAAGACCTTGTTGAAAAACAATACGGTAAGGCTATCAAACAAGAAGAAGTTCAAAAAGTAGTTGATTTGGCTTTGGAGCGTTTTGTGCAATCTGAAAGATTAAACCTTTTGGGTAATCCACTTCCTAAAGTAAACGAAAACTTCAACTGGGATGCTGAAGAATTGGTTTTTGAATATGAAATTGGTTTAGTGCCACATTTTGAATTAGACCTTGAAGCTAAAAATGATATCGTAAAATATATCGTTACTGCTGATGATAAATTAATTGACGGTCAAGTAGCGCGTATCCAAAAACAATTTGGTACTGCAATTCCTCAAGAAGTGGTTGTAGCTGACTCTGATATCACTGGAACTTTCGCTAACGAGGCTGAAGGAATCAATAATACTACTACAATTGCCTTGGCAATTTTTAAAGATAAAGCAACTGCTGATCAATTCATCGGTAAAAAAGTGGGTGACGTAGTTACCGTAAACACTAAAGGTTTATTTGAAGATGATCACCAATTGATGGATTATTTGAAAGTGGGTCATGATAATGTTCACGGTTTAGCTGTAGATGTTGACTTTACTATCGAAGCGATCAACGGAGCTGAATTAGCTGAATTGAACCAAGAATTGTTCGACAAACTTTTTGGTGCTGGAAATGTAGCTTCATTAGAAGACTTGAAAGCAAAAATCAAAGAAGATGCTGAATCTCAATTCGCTCAACAAGCGGACCAAAAATTATTGGCTGATGTTCAAGAATTTTTGATCGAAAATACTAAATTTGATTTGCCATCTGAATTCTTAATCAAATGGTTGCAAACTGTTGGAGAAAAACAATTGACTCCAGAAGAAGCAATCGTAGAATATGCAAGATCTGAAAGAGGATTGCGTTTTCAATTGATTGAAGGAAAAGCAATGGCTACAAGTAACATTCAAATTACTTTTGAAGACTTGAAATCATTCACAACAAAATCAATCAAACAACAAATGGCTCAGTTTGGACAAACGAATCCTACAGATGCAGAAGTGCAAGGAATTGTAGCAAGAGTTTTGTCTAACCAAGATGAGGTAAAAAGACTTTCTGACCAAGTGGTTGCAGAGAAATTACTTGAGTTATTTAAAGAAAAAGCGAATCCAGCTACTAAAGAAGTGACTTACGAAGAATTTATTGCTGCTTCTTACGGAGAATAATTTATAAAAAATTAAGTATATTTGAGCGTCAAAACATTATTTATTTTGACGCTCTTTGTTTTTATTTGTTTAAGGTTTAAAGTTCAATGTTGAGCAACCTTAAACTTTAAACCTTAAACTAAAAACTTATAAAAAATGAACTACGGAAAAGAATTCAAAAAATTTGCGATAAAGGATCAGGGAGTAAATGCTATGTACTATGATAAAATAGTAGCTGCGATGAACCCAAAAAATATGACTCCTTATATTATTGAAGAACGTCAATTGAATATTTCTCAATTGGATGTTTTTTCGAGATTAATGATGGATAGAATTATTTTTCTAGGTACAGGAATTGATGACCAAATTGCAAACATCGTTCAAGCTCAATTGTTATTCTTAGAAAGTGCTGATGCTTCAAAGGACATTCAGATCTATTTGAATTCACCTGGAGGAAGTGTTTATGCAGGATTGGGGATTTATGATACGATGCAGTACATCAAACCAGATGTAGCTACTATTTGTACCGGAATGGCAGCTTCTATGGGAGCTGTGCTTTTGTGTGCGGGTGCTGCAGGAAAACGTTCGGCTTTGCCACATTCTCGTGTTATGATTCACCAACCATCAGGAGGAGCACAAGGTGTTGCCACTGATATGGAAATCAACTTGCGCGAAATGTTGAAATTGAAAGACGAATTATACCAAATAATCTCTCATCATACAGGACAAACTTTTGATAAAGTACACCAAGACAGTGAGCGAGATTATTGGATGATAGCTGATGAGGCTAAGGAATACGGAATGATTGATGAAGTGTTGAGAAGAAGTTAAAAACAGATTGCAGTTGTTAGATGGCAGAGAAATCTAAAATCTAAAATCTAAAATCTGAAATCAAAAAAGATGGCAAAACAAGTATTACAATGTTCTTTCTGCGGAAGAAAGAAACCGGAAACCAATTTATTGATTGCAGGTATTGATGCTCACATTTGTGATAAATGCATCGAGCAAGCGCATGGAATTGTTCTGGAAGAATTAAAATCAAGCGGAAGTTCTAAACTAGTTGGGGATTTAATTTTAAAGAAACCAAAAGAAATCAGGGCTTTCCTAGATCAATACGTTATTGGACAAGAGCAAACCAAAAAAGTAATGTCTGTGGCGGTTTACAATCATTACAAACGTTTGATGCAACAGCAATTGGACGATGAGGTAGAGATTGAAAAAAGCAACATCATCATGGTAGGGCAAACGGGAACAGGAAAAACATTGGTGGCTAAAACTATTGCTAAAATGTTGGATGTGCCTCTTGCTATTGTTGATGCAACAGTGCTTACCGAAGCAGGTTACGTAGGGGAAGATGTCGAAAGTATTTTGACTCGTCTTTTGCAAGCCGCCGATTACGATGTAGCCAAAGCTGAAAGAGGAATTGTTTTTATTGATGAAATTGATAAAATTGCCCGTAAGAGCGACAATCCTTCTATCACTCGTGATGTTTCTGGAGAAGGAGTGCAACAAGCTTTATTGAAATTATTGGAAGGAACAGTGGTTAACGTACCGCCAAAAGGAGGTCGTAAGCATCCAGATCAAAAATTCGTTGAAGTAAACACGCAGAACATTTTGTTTATTGCAGGTGGTGCTTTTGATGGTGTGGAGCGTATTATTTCAAAACGTTTGAACCGTCAAGCTGTGGGTTATTCTACATCTAAAAATGTTGATAATATTGACAAAGACAATTTGTTGCAATATATTATCCCTAAAGACATCAAGGATTTTGGATTGATTCCTGAAATCATTGGTCGTTTGCCAGTTTTGACTCACATGGATCCTTTGGATAGAGAAACGTTGCGTGCCATTTTGACTCAGCCTAAAAATGCGTTAATCAAACAATACCAAAAATTGTTTTTGATGGATGAGGTAGAATTTACCATTACCGATGAAGCTTTGGATTTTGTTGTGGAGAAAGCTCTAGAATACAAATTGGGTGCTCGTGGATTGCGTTCGTTATGCGAAGCTATTCTAACTGATGCGATGTATGAATTACCAAGTTCTGATGATAAAAAGTTGGAAATTGATATGGAATACGCAAAAGAAACATTGAATAAAAATTTATTGAAACGTTTGGAGATCGCTTCTTAGTTTTAATTGAAATATTTTCTAAAACCTGTTCGGTCATTCGAGCAGGTTTTTTTATGAAGAAAAGGGGGAAATCTGCGTGCCAAATAAAGGATTCTATGTCAAGTGCTATTTATCGAGATGATTGTAACATTAAAAGCCATTCGGAAACTGATTTCTGAATGGCTTTTTTGAGTTTTACATCTTTTTCAATTGCTCGAGATAATCTCTTTTGTTTGATAATCTTGGAATTTTGTGTTGACCTCCCAGTTTGTTGCTCTCTTTAAGCCAATCATAAAACAATCGTTCTCTCGCCACGTTAATTACTAAGGGGTTTAAAGTCATGTTGTTGTAGCGCTTGGCTTCGTAATCAGAGTTTAAGGATTGTAAAGTGTCATCCAACGCTTTTTGGAAAGCAGCGATGTCTTTTGGTTTTTTCTTAAATTCAATCATCCATTCATGACCTCCTTTTTCTTTATCCTTCATGAATATAGGAGCAACGGTATAATCCACTACTTCGGTTTGGGTGATTTTACAGGCTTTGGCAATAGCCTGATCGGTGTTTTCGACCATTAATTCCTCTCCAAAAACATTAATATGGTGTTTGGTACGTCCTGTAACTCGGATGCGATAAGGATTTAAAGAAGTGAATCGAACCGTATCACCTATTAAGTAACGCCACAAACCACTATTTGTGGTAATCACCATGGCATAATTCTTGAATAATTGCACATCCGATAATCGAACGGCTTTTTGGTCGGGTGTACCAAAGGTATCCATCGGAATAAATTCATAAAAAATCCCGTAATCCAGCATCAGCAATAAATCACTCGAATTGTTCAAGTCCTGTATGGCAAAAAAACCTTCGGAAGCATTGTATATTTCGTAATATTTGAATTGATTTTTGGGTAGTATTTTTTGGAATTGTTCTCTGTAAGGGTCAAAGCTAACACCTCCATGAAAATACACCTCCAAGTTAGGCCATACTTCCATTAGGTTTGTTTTTCCTGTTTCTTCGAGCACTTTATTCATTAGAACCAACATCCACGAAGGAACACCGGCAAAACTGGTTACATTCTCATTTATTGTTTCATTAATGATGGCACTCATTTTGGTTTCCCATTCGCTCATCAAAGAAATTTTGCTGCTGGGCGTACTGCTAAATTCGGCCCAAATAGGCATGTTTTCTATCAAAATGGCTGATAAATCGCCAAAAAAAGTATTGTTGTTTTCATAGATCTGTGAGCTGCCTCCCAGTCGCAAACTTTTACCCAAAAACATTTCAGAATCCTCATTGTTGTTCAAGTACAAACACAACAAATCTTTACTTCCCTTGTAATGACAATCTTCAAGAGCTTCATTACTTACGGGGATAAATTTACTTTTGGCATTGGTGGTGCCACTCGATTTTGCAAACCATTTTATAGGTGCTTCCCAAAGAACATTTTGTTCTCCTTTTCGGGTGCGTTCTATATAAGGTTCTAAATCTTCGTAAGTCGAAATTGGAACTCTTTCTGTAAAAGTTTGGTATGATTTTATAGATTCATAATCGTATTGTTTGCCAAATACTGTTCCTTCTGAGGTGCGAATCAAATTCATCAATAATTCCTCCTGAACTTCATTTGGGTATTTCAAAAAAAGTTCAATCTGGTGAATTCTTTGTTTTAAAAACCAAGAAGCGATGGAATTGATAATTGGTAAAGGCATGGGGATTTATGATTTTAGATTTTAGATTGCAGATTTTAGATTTGAAAATAGATTTACAAATACTAACTTTGCAATAGTACCAAAAATAATATTTTTTTTTCTTAAAAGGGTTCTTATTTAAACCAAATATTCCGATAGTGTTATTAAATCTGCAATCTAAAATCTGCAATCTAAAATCAAAAATCCCATGACATACCAAGGTGTACTTTCTAAAATGCAAACCGAATTTGGAGATCCCATTCAATATTACTTGGTTTTCGAAAATAGTTTTTTGAACGTAAATCAGCTATTAAACAAAGAACTGGAAATCAATTTTGAAGGGTATCAATGTTTGAATTGCGGGAAGAAGAAAAAAATTTTTCGTCAAGGATTTTGTTATGATTGTTTCTATTCGAGTGCTGCGGTAGGTGATTGGATCATGAAACCCGAGTTGAGTACTGCCCATCTTGGCATTCAGGATCGAGATTTGGCTTATGAAGAATCCGTGCAATTGCAACCCCATATTGTGTATTTGGCTTTGTCCAGTGAGGTCAAAGTAGGGGTAACCAGAAAAACACAAGTGCCTACAAGATGGATCGACCAAGGCGCAACCCAAGCCATTGCTATTGTTGAAGTTCCTAATCGATACTTGGCCGGAATTACAGAGGTAGCCTTGAAAAATCATTATGCCGATAAAACCAATTGGCGAAAAATGTTAACCAACAATGTAGAACAAATAGATTTAGTTGCCGAAAGAATGAAAGTTGAGAATCTAATCCCTTCCGAAGTTCAGGAATATTTCCATTCGCAAAAAAATGATTTGTATGAGATGCATTATCCTGTTTTACAATACCCAACTAAAGTAAGCAGTTTGAGTTTAGATAAAACGCCTCAATTTCAAGGGAAACTAACGGGAATCAAAGGACAATACCTCATTTTTGAAGATGGTACGGTTTTTAATATTCGTGGTTCTGAGGGATATGTGGTAAGAGTTGAGTTGTAATTTTTGGGACACAGTATTCAGTCGCATTTTCCATTTTAGGAAATTATTTTATTTTTAATGCTGCGATTGACTATTGTGCAATGTAATTAAGTTATGGAGTTTTTATAAATTATTTTTGATTAACGATTTTTGATTTGCTTCGCCTTTTAGGCTCGGGTCAGATATAAAAAACCGAAAAAAATCAGCAATATTTAGATTACACGATACGAAATCTGAAATCAAAAATCGTTAATCTTCATTCTTAAATCTCTTAGCTTCTTAGCGTAGATTCTCTCTCAATAATCTGTGTGGGGAGTTCAATAATTTGATGCGTAACAGGAAGATGTTCTTTAATTTGCGCTATCTCATTTATCAAAATTGAGGCGGCTCGTTGACCAATTTCATAACCAGGCTGGTCAATAGTGGTGAGTTTTGGAGAAATTACGGTTGACATAAACCAATTACTGAAACCAAAAACAGCAATTTGTTCCGGGATTTTGATTTGCATTTCGTTGAGGTGTTTTATAATTCCGATAGCAACCAAATCAGTGACCGCAAAAACGGCATCGACATCTTTATGGTCATTAACCAGTTTTTGGGCATTGGCATAGCCGTCTTCAAAATCGGCATTGTGATCGCATAAATAAACCAGCGAAGAATCATAAGGGATATTATGGTCTTCTAATGCTTTTTTGTATCCTAAAAAACGATCAATTGAATTTTGAGGAGTATAAGAACCTCTAAAATGGGCGATTTTTTTATATCCTTTTTCGATTAAATAAGTAACGGCATCATAAGCGGCTTTTCGGTCATTAATTACCACTTTGGAGCAATTTACCAGTTTAGCAATTTTGTCAAATAATACTACGGGAGTGTTCTTTTTTATGGCTTCATTAATATGAGTGAAATCGTCTGTTTCATTTGATAACGAAATTAAAATGCCATCAACTCTTTTTTGTAACAGCAATGCAATTTGCTTTTTTTCCAGCTCATATTTTTCATTTGATTGCAAAATGATAACGAGATAGCCTCTGTTTTCGGCTTCGTCTAAAATACCGTTAAGAACACTAGAGAAAAAATGATGCACCATGGTAGGAATAATAACCCCAATGGTTTTTGTTTCGTTTGTCCTAAGGTTTACGGCATTGACATTGGGTTTGTAATTCATAGAAGTTACCATTTCAAGAACTCTTGCTCGAGTGATTGCACTAACATCAGTATATCCTTTTAATGCTTTTGAGACCGTAGTGACAGAAATTCCTAAGGCTGCTGCAATATCAATAAGTCTGGTATCATTCATAATAATAAATGTAATAAAACTAATTGATAATTAGTTAAATTTATTCGTCGAAAACGTTTTCGGCAAATCGAAAACGTTTTCGGCAAAAAATCTCCATCGACCTAATTAAATTGGCTATAGTTTTACCCCACAATTAACTAACCAAATAACAAATATCATGAAACAGTTAAATTATCATCCAGTTGCATTATTTTTAATGCTGCTGGTATTTATTCTTCCAGCGATGGCTTTTTCACAGGGAAAAAGCACTATTTCTGGAAAAGTATTCGACGAAAACGGACAAACGATTCCAGGCGCAAATGTCGTTATTCTAGAAACTTCAAAAGCGGTGAGTACAGGCTTTGATGGTGGATATGCATTTTTAAATCTTTCTGCGGGAAGTTATACCATTCGTGTATCAAACATTGGATACAAATCAACTCAAAAGAATGTTTCTGTTAAGGAAGACGAAAGTATAACGCTAGATTTACGCATAGAATCAGAGTCACAAAGTTTGAAAGAAGTGGTTATCACGGGTTCATCAAACCCGAGATCAAAATTGGAATCAAGCATTGCTATTACCACTATGGGAGCAAAAGCGATCGAGGACAGAGCGCCAATTAGTACAGCAGCTATTCTTCAAACTATTCCAGGTTTTGTTGTTGAAACATCGGGTGGAGAAGTGGGGAATAACCTTTTTGCAAGAGGAATTCCATCGGCTGGAGCGTATGAATATGTACAAATTCAGGAAGACGGTTTACCGGTTTTTGAAGACGGCGCTTTGCAGTTTGCCAATGCTGATAATTGGTATAGACTTGATGAAACCGTTAGTAAAATGGAAGCCGTTCGAGGTGGTTCGGCATCTATTTTTGCATCGAATGCTCCAGGGGGAATTATCAATTTTATTTCAAAAACGGGGCAAAATGATTTTCAAGGAAGAGCAAAACTTACCGTTGGAGATTATGGTTTATTCAGAACAGACCTTAATTTAAGCGGAGCATTGGTTCAAGATAAATTGTTCTTTAATGTTGGTGGATTTTACAGAGCCGATGATGGAATTAGGAAAACTGGTTTTACAGCAAACAAAGGCGGACAGGTAAAAATGAATTTGACTTATAAGTTTGATGATGGAGGGTATTTGAGATTAAACTACAAGAAACTAGATGACAGAAATACATTCTATTTGCCAATTCCATTAAAAAGCAATAATGGAAAAGTTGAAGGAATAGATGGATTTGATCCCAATTATGGTACTTTGACTTCTGCAAATTTCTCGCATTTAATTGTGCCTCAATACGGTGGAGGAACTTTTAATGCCAATTTAGAAGATGGTGTTCATCCTGTTGTTGATGCGATTGGAGCCGAACTCAAAAAGAAAATATCGGAGAAAGTTATCTTAAAAAATGCATTCAGAAGCACAAAAATAGATTTGAATTACAATGCTATTTTCAGCACCGGTGGACCTTGGTCACAAACGGCTTACGCGACAGATGTGCAAGGATTAGCTCCTGTAAATACAGGAGATTTGAGTTATACTTATGTGGATAACAATGCGGCATTAAACGTAAATTCATTGATTATGAGAGCGGATCATTGGTACATTCACAAACAAATGGAGAATTTTGCCAATAATCTATCTTTCGGTTTCGACTTGAAACCTGTTAATCTTACCGTTGGCTACTATTATTCAAATTGGAAATCAAATCAATACTGGAACTGGAGTAACTATTTGGTTGATGTTACAGACAATCCAAGATTGGTAAATGTAAATAACACGGCAACTGGGATATCCCATACTTGGAATGGTATCGAAAGAATTACTTGGCTTGAAAGAGACGCACAAACCAAAGGAAAATTAAATGATGTTTATGTAGATGCCGAAATTCAGGCAACGGATAAATTGACATTTAATGTGGGTTTAAGATATGATAAAAACCAATATTCAGGATACAGGGACAATGCTCGTTTCTTTGCCGAAAATCTAGGTGTTTTAGATAATAATACTGCCGATGACGCCGTGACTACAATTCAGGGAAATCCTTATACGTACTGGAAATATGATGTAAGTGAGGTTTCTTATACAGGAGCAGGAAATTATAAGTTTAATGATAATATGGCGTCTTATTTAAGATACAGTCATGGTTTTAGATCGCCAATTGAGGAATCATTTTATGACAATGCAAGTGATTTGAGTAAACTGGAAAATACTTTTGTCAATCAATTGGAGTTGGGTTACAAATACGCAAATTCATTTCTTTCTGTGAATGCCAATTTGTTTCACATGAATTTAAAAAATGTTGCCTTTACAGACATATTAGCCGATGGATCATCTGAAAATAAATTTGCCGATGTAAACAATTTAGGTTTAGAAGTAGAAACGAATGTAAAATATAAAATGGCGAGATTGAACTTTAACTTTACGGTTCAAAATCCGGAATATGATAATTTTACTGGTTCAAATGCTGATGGAAGCACTTTTGATTATAACGGGAATGCTGCTCGTAGAATTCCTAAATTCTTCTGCGCTGTAAGACCAGAAGTTGATATAACAGAAAGATTAACTGCATATGTTCAATATTCTTATTTTGACAAAAAATATACCAACCAAGATAATAAACAAGTTTTACCTGCTTTTAAAGAAGTTGGTGCGGGTCTAAATTACAAAGTAAATAATTTACGATTTGCCCTTGATGGTTCTAACTTGTTTAATGAAATTGGTTTAACAGAAGGGAATCCTAGACAGACAACATCATCTGCGAGCGATGTGTTTTTGGCAAGACCTATTTTAGGACGTGCTTTCAGATTCTCTGTAGCAATTAACTTTTAGTTTGTATTAATTAGTTCAGCCAAATGTTGTTTTCATAACAGCATTTGGTTTTTGCTACATTCGTCAGTAAACCAAAGATTATCATGAAAAAAACAGGAATAACAACAGCGCTATATCTCAATTACTTTGTATTTGCTATTTTGCTGAACAGCGTAGGAATTGTGATTTTAAAAGCACAAAAAAATTATGGTGTAAATGAATTGCAGGCTAGTATTCTGGAAGCTTTTAAGGATTTGCCCATTGCAATTGTTTCATTTTTAATCGCTTCTTTTTTACCAAGAATTGGTTATAAAAAAGCAATGCTTATCGGGTTAGGACTGGTGACTTTTGCCTGTATCGCCATGTTTTATGGGAACTCTTTTAATTATGCAAAATTGCTTTTTGCAACCGTTGGTGTATCCTTTGCACTAATAAAAGTATCGGTCTACTCACTAATTGGTACAATAACCGAAAATCAAAGGGAGCACAATGCATTAATGAGCAGTGTTGAAGGGGTTTTTATGATTGGAATTGCGTTGGCTTATTTTTTATTCCCAGCTTTCAATGATGATGCTAATCCAAATTCCTGGCTCAATGTATATTGGCTTTTGGCTTTGTTGTCATTACTTTCATTTGGCTTTTTATTTTTTATGAAAATAGAGAATCCAACAGAAATTCCAGGTGTGAATCTAGCGGATGATTTTTCGCAAATGTTCAAATTAATGACAAAATTATTGGTTGTTGTCTTTGTTGTCAGTGCCTTTTTATTTGTAATGATCGAACAAGGGATTATGTCTTGGCTGCCAACATTCAATGATAAAGTGCTTCATTTGTCTGAGAATAATAGTATAATGATGGCGAGTATTCTGGCCATTTCATTAGCAATTGGGAGAATTTTAGCGGGCGAAATTACCAAAAGAATAAACTGGATTTGGGTACTGAGTTTTTGTATTGTATGTGCCATGTTGATTGTGATTTTCGTGCTGCCAAAAACGGTTGGACTTGAAGTGAAAACAATCGATTCTTTCCGTGATATACCATTAATTGGTTTTGCATTTCCACTTGTTGGATTATTTATTGCGCCTATTTATCCGTTGCTCAATTCGGTTATATTGAGTTCTTTGCCAAAAAAACTGCATAGCTCAATGACGGGTTTAATTGTTGTTTTTTCAGCACTTGGAGGTACATTGGGTTCCAGGATTATTGGTTGGTTGTTCCAGAATCAAGGACCGGAAAACGCATTTTATTACACCTTAATCCCAATGTCACTATTATTGATTTCTTTTTTTATTCTAAAAAAAATAACTGCCAAAAATGAAATTTAAACTAAACATAAACCAAACACTTCAGAGTTTATTAGCTCAGGAAGATACGGATGGCGATAAAAAAATTACGATAGACGATCAAGGTCCAAAAAGTTTTTTATTGGAAGATGAAAACGGAAATTCGTTACTCATAGAAGGAACCTATCATCTCTCCAATTTATTGCAGGAATTGGCATTGTCCAAAATGAATAATGCAGAATTTGCCGAAATAGAAAGTTCCGAAATAATAGAAAACCCGGTAAGTCGCATTTCCAGAAAAATAAAAAATTTATATTGGCAAGGGTTGACCAGAACTATTGATGCGAAAGGGGTTGTGAAGATTATAGAAGATGAAAAGATAGAAAACGCAATTTCGTATTTATATGTCCCTAAAAAGGATGATTTGGCTTTTGAATATTTTAAAAATCTTGAAAAATCGATTCCAAAATTAAAAGTCGTTCAGTTACCCGAAAATATTTCATCAGAATATGAGCAGACCTTAAACAAAAAGCCGGGAATATTGGCTTTGGCTTTGTATCAGGAAGATAGTCAAACAAAAGGGGTTCCGTTTGTGGTCCCAGGCGGACGATTCAATGAAATGTATGGTTGGGATAGCTATTTTATTGCAATGGGACTTTTATTAGATGATAAATTGGAACTTGCCATTGCCATCACCGAGAACTTTAAATATCAGATCGACCATTATGGTAAAATTCTCAATGCGAATCGAAGTTATTATCTGACCCGAACACAACCACCATTGTACACTTCTTTGATTGTTGCCATTGTAAAAAAATCAAAGCCAAAAGCATCTTGGATCGCAAAACATCTGAAGACTGCTATCAAAGAATACCAAACGGTTTGGATGGAAGAAGGAAAAAGGCTTACGCCAAATGGACTAAGCCGATACAAGGCGGAAGGAATTGGCCTTCCGTTTGAAGTTGAGGTTGGGCATTTTGATGATGTTCTAGAAAAGTATGCTTTGCTGTACAATTTGCCTTTGCGTGATTTTGAAAAAAAATACCTCGAAAGAGAAATTGTTGATGCCAATCTTGATGCTTATTTTGTTCATGATCGTAGCATGCGAGAAAGTGGGCACGACACCACCAATCGCTTGGTCAATGTTTGTGCCGATTTGAATATGATAGATTTGAATAGTTTGCTTTATAAGTACGAAACGGATATTGCTTTCTTGATTGAAAGCGAATTTGATAATCATTTCCAATATGATAAAAACATAGTTTACTCCAGAGAATATTGGAGTAAAAAAGCAGTTTTAAGAAAAGAAAAAATAGATGAATTGTGTTGGGATAAAAAGAAAGGAATCTATTTTGACTATAATTTTATAACAGAACAATCACATCAATTTGAAGCAGCTACGACTTTCTATCCGCTTTGGGCAAAATTATGCAGTGCGGAACAAGCCGAGGTTTTGGTGAAGACAGCATTGCCGAAATTCAAATTAAAAGGGGGAATTGCAGGAAGTACCAAAGATGCAATTGCGGATATAGATGTCAATTCTCCGCAGCGCCAATGGGATTACCCTTTTGGATGGGCGCCACATCAAATGTTTTTATGGGAAGGATTATTGAACTATAATTATATAGATGAAGCTCAAGAAATGGTTTACCGCTGGCTGTGGCTTATTACACGGAACGCTGTAGATTATAACGGAACTATTCCTGAAAAATTTAATTTAGAAACCAGTTCTCTCAAAATTTTTGCCGAGTATGGTAATGTAGGAACAGCATTCGATTATATTACGGAAGAAGGTTTTGGTTGGATGAATGCCTCGTATCAATTTGGGTTGAGTATTTTAAGAATAAACCTAAAACAAGAATTAGAAAAATTAACTGATCCTGATAAATTGTTTTTGTAGTCAGTTTCTTCCAGGACAAGATAATGCATAAAAAAGCCTAAGAGTATTTAATACTATTAGGCTTTTTTGGTGTGATAAAGTATATTTCGAACTTTTCTTATTCGATAAACTCGAAAGGTTTTTTTCAAACCTGTCGGGTTTTGCATCAAAGCTATTTTTTCTTAAACAAACTATTCAATAAATCTCCTGCTTTCTTTTTGATGTCCTCTTTTTGGGCATTCGTTTTAGTGGTGTCCGCTGTTGTTGACTTGTTTTTGTTTAACAATTTATCCAATTCGGAAGTTCCTTTTTTTACCAATTTATCCGATTGCTGTTTGGCCAATTGCATAGTCAAGTTGGTCAATACCGTTTTCATATCCGACGAAATTTTAGGATTGCTAAAAGTTCCCGTCATTAATGCCGTTACAGGAATGTTATCAAATTTAGCAGCATCACTCGGTGACATTTTCGATATATAGGCATTGGCTTCCTTGCCTAGGTATTTGGCAGGAACATTAAATTTGATGTTGTAATCCATACTTTGGTCAAAACCATGAGTACCACCTACCACTGCTTTAATGTCTTGGTATTTTATATCAAATGGCTTTACATTTACTTTTCCATCTTTAAAAGTAAGAGCTGCCTTGATGTCGTTGAGATTCACTTTATTTAAATCAATAAATTTTAAATTAGAACTCAACGCTTTTAACATCGTCGAGCTATTGGCATTCAAGGTAGTTGAAAGCAATTGTCCCACCAAATCACCTGAAAGGGTTTTTAAATCAGGCGTCATTTCAGTGGCGTCTAGGTTTCCGTTTAATTTGATGGTTGTATTTATTTTTCCATTTACGATTCCCGCTATTGGAGCTATTTTTTTCAACATATCCAATTGGGTAAAACTTTGTTGAATATCAACTTGGTTTAAATTAAGATTCATGTCAAAAACGGGTGTTTTGCCTTTTGTGGAAACAGCGCCACTGGCACCAATAGTTCCTCCGAAAATGGATGTTTTTACGTTTTCTAAAGTCACTTTTTCGTCCTTGATAATCATTTTTCCCGAAACCGCTTTCAAGGTTAAGTTGTCATACAAAACCGTATTGGCTTTTGCGGTAAGCGTACAATTTAAAAAAGAAGGGATTTTTAACGGTTCGGCTTTTTTGGTTTTTTGGTTTTCTGCGGCAACAGCTACAGGAGCTGCAGAGGTTGTCATAAAATCATCGACTGCAAGCTGATTGGAAGTTAGATTGAAATTCCCTTTCAACTCTTGTTTTCTAAACATAAAACCGTAAAAATTATCCAAAACTCCCGTTACGCTAAGGTCACTTTTTCCTGTTTTGGCATTAAACTGTTTCAGATGCACTTGACTCGGGTTAAATTGTACCAAAGCCGAACTGATGGCCATGTTTTTGCCATTTGCGTCAGCATAATTAAATCCAGTCACACCGATGGTTCCCGCATTATTAATATTTTGGTACTGACTTTTTTCCACCGAAGCCATGTCAAATTTGGTCGTCACATCTGCTTTCAAAATTCCAGTAAGCGGTTTGTCCAGTTTTATAGGATACGCTTTAGAAAGATTGGCTAAGTTGATGGTTCCTTTCAAAGCGGCATCAACCAAAGCATTGGTGCTAATGTTTTTTATATTGGCTTTGGCGTTAAAAATATCTTGATCTATTTTAAAAGAAAGTTTGTCCAGATTGACATAGGTGTCATTCATTATACCCGTTTCATTTACAATTTTGGTGTCAATTACAATACTTTGAACCGATTTGGGTAAGTTCGGATATTGAAAAGAACCGTTGTTTGAAGCAATGGCAATACGGAATTTTGGAATAGTAGTATCCGTCAGCATTCCTTTGGCAAAACCATTAACCGTAAAATCTCCCGTAGTTTTTACGCCTTCTAAACTAGACGCATAAACAGCAGGAATCAATCCCAAAAAGTTCTTGAAGGAGGAAGTTGGTGTTTTGAATTTTAAATCATATAGCTGTCCCGCATCCACCATCTGTATAAAACCATCAAATTCTAATGGTAATTGATTGATTAATGCTTTATTCTCTTTAAAAGTATACTTGCTCTTATCTAAATCAATTCCTAAAACGGCATCCAATGACAAGGCAACATTTTTCATATAATTGATCTTGCCCATGTCAAGCGATATTTTAGCAGTCGATTTGGTGTCTAAATCCAATTTTGAGGCATTAAAATCTCCAGTGCCTTCGTGATTTAAGCTATCAATGATCATTCGTACTTGTGACCCTTCATCAAAATATTGGAACTTAAAATTCTCAACTTGGTATTTCTGAATTTTCAATAACATAGGGTCGCTTTTGGTGTCGTCTTTTGCTTTATTGTCTTTCAAAGCAATGTCAAAATTTCCGATTCCATCTTTATTGAAAATGATATTGATAAAACCGTTCTTTGAAGTAATGCCCTCAATTTGTATCGCTTCCTCTTTTCCTTTAAACAATTCTTTGATGGACATGTTTAAATTCAATTCGCCCAATGAAACCAAAGTATCTCCTTCAAAAGGCGCTTTGTTGATAATCAATAATTGATCTAGCGTTATCGTTGCTTTCGGAAAATTTTTGAATAAACTTAAATCAGCGTCCGCAAAGGAAACTGTAGCATCTACTTTTTTGTTTATGGCTTCGCTAATTTTGGCTTTTATTTGGTCTTTGAAGAAATACGGAATGGCAAATAGAGAAGCAACTAGGACTACCAATACAATTCCAACGATTTTTAAAATTTTCTTTAGCATATATATTGAATGAATTGGGTTATTTTATACAAAAATAAGGGTTTATTAATTAGTTGTTTTGTAAAATTATGATAAAAAGAAACCCTTTCAGTTTATTAGTCTGAAAGGGTTTAAGATTAGATGTAAAAAAATTATTGGATCGAAATTTCAAAAGGCATTCTGGCCTGAATTCCTTTTTGTAATTGCACTTTCTTAATTTGTTGTAAAAGAAAATAATTTTCTTCACCCAATTCCTCTTTGATTAAAGCCTTTTTTGATTTTGCAAAAGGGAAACTAGCCAATAGATCGCTAAAATCTTTTTCGTATTCTGGGAAGTTTTGGGTAGAGTAGGTTTTAATTTTGGCTAATGAGGCTGCTTCTTTTAAAGCGTCATTTAAATTTCCGATTTTATCTACCAATCCAATTCTTTTGGCTTCAGTACCTGTCCAAACGCGACCTTGTGCAATAGAATCTACTTGTGCAACCGTCATTTTTCGTCCTTCGGCAACATGAGTGATAAATGTTTTGTAAACACGTTCTACACCTTCAAGGGTAACGCCTTTGAATTTTTCGTTTAAAGGAACAAACGGACTGTAATTGGCGTTTTCATTGGTCATTACTTGTTCGGTGTTGATCCCAATTTTGGTAGACAACTGGCTAAAGTTCGGTAATACCCCAAAAACACCTATAGAGCCGGTAATTGTGTTTTTTTCTGCAAAAATAGTATTCGCATTGCAGGCAATATAATATCCTCCAGAGGCTGCGTAATTCCCCATTGATACCACGACTGGTTTTACTTTCTTGGTCAATTCAATTTCTCTCCAAATTAAATCGGAGGTTAAGGCACTTCCGCCTGGGCTATCTACTCGAAGCACGATGGCTTTAATGTCTTTGTTTTTTCTGGCTTCTTGCAAAGAACGGCGCATGGAACCTTCTCCAATGGTATTGACATCGCCTTCGCCACTTCCAATTTCGCCTTGTGCGTAAATCACAGCAATTTGGTTGTCTGTATCTGTACTTATTGAAGTAGTCGTTACTTTTTGGGCATAATCGGACATCGATACTTTGTTGTAATCTTCGTCGGTTGCTACTTTTAGCGCTTTTTTGATGGCGTCATGATACACATCTTCATAAGCGATAATGTCAATAAGTTTATTTGCTTTGGCCATTTCTGGAGTGCGGGCCAATAAACCGGTTGCAATTTCGTTCAATCTTGCTGTTGGTATGTTTCGACTTGCTGAAATATCCGCTAGAACTGAATTCCAAACGGAGTTTAACAATGCAGTTGTTTGCTCTCTATTGGCATCACTCATTTTGTTTTCAAGAAAGGGTTCAACGGCACTTTTGTATTTTCCGTGTCGAATGACTTCCATTTTTATTCCTGATTTTTCCTGTAAATCTTTAAAGAACATTACTTCGGTCGATAATCCTTTAAAGTCAAGATCTCCAACCGGATTCAAGTAAATGGTGTTAGCAACAGAGTTTAAATAGTAATCTCTTTGTGAATAATTATTGGCATAGGCCATAACAAACTTTCCTGATTTTTTAAAACTAATTAAAGCTTCCCTTAGTTCCTTACTTTGCGCCAATCCCAATGAGGAATCTTCATTCAAGATAGATATTCCTTTGATGTCACTGTCTGTTTTAGCCGCTTCAATAGCGTTAAGTACATCTATAAAACCAATGCCTTTTTTTTCTGAAAAAACTTCCATCCAAGGATCTTTGTATTTTCCGGCATAGTCATTACTGATATTTTCTAAGTTTAGTTCGATAACCGAATTGCTTTTAACGGTAACCCCTTCAGATTCTCCTCCAAAAAGCGCTCCTATGAGAACAATTCCAAAGAAAAACAACATAAAAAAAACAAAAATACCAATAATGGTTGCCATTACATTTCCTAAAAATCTCATATCAATCTATTTTTCTAATAAGTAGTAAAAAGTGTTGATTTGTTACAGTTAACGATGAAAATAAATTACAACACTCCTGGCAAATATACTGCTATTCTAAAATTCTTTTAGTTAATTTGTGCCCAATACCGATTATACAAAATATATAGTCCAATGAATTGTACTATTATTTTGTTATATCGGTATTCTACCAGAAATTTAGTTATACTAAATTAAAATACAATTGGCAGAATATGAATTTACAACATCAAGTCGTTTTATCTCTGGGGAGTAATCAAGGCAATCGATTGGAAAACATCGAGCAATGCCTTGAACTGATCCACCAAGAAATAGGTACCATTATAAAAGTTTCCAAACTATACGAAACGCCTTCTTGGGGTTTTGAAAGTGAGGCTTTTTATAATTGTGCATTAGTTTTGCATACTTCTCAAACTCCTGAGCAAATCCTTGAAGAGGTTTTGATAGTTGAAAAAAAATTGGGACGCATTCGCAACGAAAATGCGGGCTATCAATCCAGGATTATAGATATTGATGTAGTTGCCTTTGATGCTGAAGTGATCCATATTGAACATCTTCAAGTTCCGCATCCGCTAATGCAAAATAGAAAATTTGTTTTGTTGCCATTTCAGGATTTGAATTTAGATTGGGAACATCCCGTTTTTAAAAAGTCGATTTCAGAATTACTTCAAATTACTCCAGACGATAGTGTTTGTGAGGTAGTGCAAGAATTAAGAAGTCCTTTGGATAAAATAATATTAAATCAATACAATTATATAGCCATTGAAGGGAATATTGGTGCTGGAAAATCCACTTTGGCACTAAAAATGGCTCAAGATTTTAATGCCAAAACAGTATTGGAGCGTTTTGCGGACAATCCTTTTTTACCTAAATTTTATGAGGATCAAAACCGATATGCTTTTTCTCTTGAAATGTCTTTTTTGGCGGATAGGTATCAGCAATTATCGGATGATTTATCTCAGTTTGATTTGTTTAAAGATTTTATCATAGCTGATTATCATATTTTTAAATCGTTATTATTTTCTAAAATTACTTTAGGCGATGATGAGTTTAGGTTGTATCGTACCTTGTTTGATATTATTTATAAAGAAATGCCAAAACCCGATTTGTACATTTATCTGTATCAAAATACAGAGCGTTTGTTGCAAAATATAAAAAATAGAGGAAGAAGCTACGAGCAAGACATTACAGCGGAGTATTTAGAAAAAATAAACAAAGGGTATTTGGAATACATTAAAACCCAAACCAACCTGAATGTTTTGGTTATCGATGTTTCCAATCGTGATTTTGTAAATAAACAGGAAGATTATCTTTTTGTTTTGAATAAAATTCAGGAAAAGAGTAGTCTGTGATGTTATCTTTTCAAAGAGAAATGTCCTTTAACTTCTGGGCTGTCTTTGTCTAGTTTTATTACATACCAATAATCGGTTGCGGGTAACTGATTTTTGTTATATGTGCCGTCCCAACTGCGATTAAAACCGTGCAATTGAGCGATTAGTTTTCCATAACGGTCAAAAAGACTAACTTCTGCTAGCGGATAATTGACTAATCCTTTTATTTCCCAGACATCATTAAACCCGTCGTTGTTTGGGGTGAAATATTTTGGAACAATAATTACTACAAAAGGTTCGCTGTCGGTGTTGCATTTATTGACATCTCGTGCATAGGCAGTTTGTAATCCACTGGGTGCATTGGTGAACACATTCGAGCTTTGGTAATGAATGCCGTCTATTGAGTATTCAAAGTAGTCTTCTTCCTTTATTAATTCTATAGTTACTGTAGTCTCATCAACGATTACTATTTTTACTTCAGGTTTGTTGTCTTCTTGTACAGTAATTGTTTTTCGGCTCGTGCAGTTTTCGGGTGCAAGGCTGGTTACATCTACGGTATAAATTCCATTAGATGGAACTTCTATGGTTTGGGTGGTCTCGCCAGTTGACCAAAGATAGGTCATATTTGGAAGCGATGCGTCTAATTGAACTGTACTGGAACTGCATTTTTTTACCGTTTCATCGGCAACAACAGGTAGCGGGTAAACAATTAAATCAACAGGGACTTTGGTGTTGTTTGTGCATCCGTTATTTGTGGCTTCGGAAAAATAGGTCGTGCTTGCTGCTATGAAAGGAGTGGTGTATGATAATCCTGTATTCACGACTACACCTCCTGTTTGAGAGTACCAATTTACAGTCCCGGCACTAGTGGTTGCTTTTAGAGTAAATAATCCAGAACCACAATTGGTTACAGCAGAGTTTGTACTGGTAATTGTAGGAGTGGTATTTATTTTGGCTTCTACTGCAGTTCTGGTGCTTGAGCAATTTGCAGTTGTTGTTTCAACATAATAAAAGGTTGTAGTGTTGATGTTTGGAGAGGTAAAACTGGGCCCGCTTCCCATATTAGTACCTCCTATTGTGGCATCATACCAATTGATGGTTCCTGCGGAAGCGGTTGCCTGAAGGGTAATTGTTCCTGCATCACATCGGGATGCTGGTTTGGTGTCAGTTATGGATGCTATAGTCAAAGTAGTACTAGTGGAAAGTTGTAAAACTGGATCTCCAATGGTTCCGCCGTATTCTACAATGTATCCTTTGGGTTGGTAATTTCCGCTTGGATCACCTCCAATTGGTAAATCATTCCAAGAGCCTGCTACTCCTACTCCAGGCGCTGTGATATGGGCAAAGTCTTCTTCTACACCAGCATATTGATTGGGTTCATTTGAATTCCAAAAAGCAAAGTTAGGAGTTGAACCATTCGCAAGTCCATTCCAAAAAACAGTACCCGCTTCTGGTCCAGTTGCCCATTTCCAAACACCTTCTGTTTCAGAATCGGTGCCTCCAATCCAACCTGCTCCTGGCGCCTGCTTTCCTGCTAATTGCGCCTCATCTGCTGCGGTTATCGTAGCCAAATAACCTTTTAGTCCGTAATAAGTTCGGATGTCAGCGGCGTTTTTTGCGTTTGTCCAGGTTATTCCTAAGTTGGGAACATATTCGTAATAATGACCATTTCTAGGCAAATAATTGGCTTGTCCTATACTGATTGAAAAATTTCTAATACCTGTAGGCGCTGGTGAAGAGTTCTTAAATTGAATATCTTTAATAGCTTTTTCAAAGTCGGTATAGCTTACGGGTATTCCGATGGGACTTTTTAAAGTTAATTTTCCTTCACTCGCATTCCAGTTACTTGTAACGGTAGGATGTGCTAAAACGTTATTTAGAAATAATTGGTCTTGTAAATTGTTATAACCCGATGAAATTTGAATATAAATAGCATCAGTACTCGTGTCATCAATATCTGTAATTGTTACGTCATTTACTATTTTTATATTGGTGAGCGGGCAATAGCTTTGATTTCCTGTTGCTGTTATTACAGGAGGGTTAGTCGTATTGGAGGTTTTACTGCAGTCTTGAGAATAACTAGTGGTATTTTCTTTCCAGCTTTTCCAATTGATGTCCGAATACACTTTATTATCTACTTGTATACAGGATAAACGGTTGTATGCCGAAATAAGACTAGTCAGAATGGTATTGTTACCGTTTTTTAAATTAAGGTAAGTTAATTCATTAACCATACATCCTAAATAAGTCAGTTTAGGATTTTTTGAAAAATCTAAACTGGTTATTTTATTAATCATGCATTCTAAATATGTCAAATAAATATTATTTGAAACATCCAGACTTGTTAGGTAATTAGAACTACAATTTAAAGTAGTTAAAGAAATGATTTTTGAAACATCTAAGCTGTTCAATTTGTTGATTTCACATTGTAAAGTAAGTAAAACTATGTTTTTTGAAACATCTAAATTTGCTAATTCATTTCTACCACAATTTAAATACGTTAATAGAGTGTTTTTAGTAACATCTAAACTGATTAATTTATTTTCATAACAATTCAAATATGTTAAAGTCGTGTTTTTAGAAATGTCTAGGTTAGACAATTGATTTTCTTTGCATTGAAACTTTGTTAAAGAAGTGTTTTTAGTAATATCCAAACTAGTTAAAAGATTAAAACTACAATCTAAATCTTTTAATGACAAAAAATCCTCAATGCCTGTTAAATTAGTAATATTATTCGCGGAAATATTCAAACTAGTTAGTCCACTCACACTTGCTGTAAGTACTTTTCCGTCGGGTGAGCCTGAGTCAATATATTTATTAATCAATGCCTTTTCAAAATTCACATCTGGAATTGCAGTATATTGGGCGTAGCCAAAAAAATTAGCGAGAAGTAAAAAAAGACAAAATGATTTTTTCATAAAGCAATCAAGAAAACAATAGGACAAATTCAATTACTAACAAATCTACAAATTCCATTTCAATTTTTTAAACAAATCCCAAACCACAATCCCGGCACTTACCGAAATATTCAACGAATGTTTGGTTCCCAATTGTGGAATCTCGATACAGCCATCACACAGAGCCACAGCTTCCTGAGCGACTCCGTAAACTTCATTTCCGAAGATTAAAGCATATTTTTGGGTTTTGTCGACTTTAAAATCTTGAAGAAAAACAGAACTTTCCACTTGTTCGATGGCGAGAGTCATGATGTTTTCTTTTTTTAAATCAGCAATAACTTCCAAAACATTTTCGTGGTGTTCCCAAGTTACGGTTTCGGTTGCGCCAAGTGCGGTTTTATGAATTTCCTTATTTGGTGGAGTGGCAGTGATACCGCATAGGATTATTTTCTCGATCAAAAAAGCATCGGCGGTTCTAAATACAGATCCGATATTGTGTAAACTGCGAATGTCATCCAAAACTAATATCAAGGGTGTTTTTTCTGATTTCTTAAAATCTTCAATTGATTTTCTCTCTAGTTCGCTGTTTTCTAGTTTTCTCATGGTTTGGGTAATGGTTTATAAAAAAGGCTTCCTAAATTTTAGGAAGCCGTTCTTTGTATGGTATAAAAAGGGAATGTTAGCTTTTTGTCACAGCTGGGGCAGCATCTGGAGCAACGTTTCCTTTTATCGTAAGTGTTTTTGATGGTTGTCCTGCAGCATTTGACGTTACAGTAACTGTTTTTGTAAATGGACCAACTCTGTCAGTAGCATATTTTACTCCAATAACTCCTTTTGCTCCTGGCGCAATTGGTTCTTTTGGTGTAGTAGGTACAGTACATCCGCAAGATCCTTGCGTGTTTGTGATGATTAATGGTTTATTTCCGTTGTTAGTAAATACAAACTGACGGTTACCATCTGCATTGTGAGCTATAGTTCCGTAATCAATAGTTTCGTTTTCAAAAACCATTCCTGCTCCATCTACTTTTGGCAAAGCCGCAGCAGCTGTGGTTTTTGCTTTCTTGCTCTTTTTTGAAGTTTCTTGAGCGTTAGAAATCGTTGTTCCTAAAACAGTAAGCATAGCTAGTAGAAATATTTTTTTCATAGTCTTTTTTTTGAATTAATTTACAAATTTATACAAATAAACAAAATTGTAATGTAAAGTTATCTTAAAACTAATTTAATTTTTTTCATCTTAGTTTTTTGCGGTATAAAATTATAAATTCGCTGAGTTTTTTATTCATTCAAATACAATAATTTTGGCAGCAAAAGAAAAGATAGTTAAGGAGACTCCATTAATGAAGCAATACAACGAAATCAAAAGGAAATACCCGGATGCTTGTTTGTTGTTTCGCGTTGGGGATTTTTATGAAACTTTTGGAGAAGATGCCGTTCGGGCTTCAAGAATTCTAGGGATTACGTTAACCAAAAGAGGCGCGGGTTCCGAAACAGAGACCGCTTTGGCTGGTTTCCCGCATCATTCTATCAATACCTATTTGCCAAAATTAGTCAAAGCAGGACTTCGGGTTGCCATTTGTGACCAATTGGAAGATCCAAAAATGACCAAAACCATTGTAAAACGTGGGGTTACGGAACTGGTGACGCCAGGGGTTTCTATGAATGACGAGGTTTTGCAGTCCAAAACCAATAACTTTCTGGCAGCGATTTATTTTGCCAATAAAACGATTGGGGTTTCTTTTTTGGATGTTTCTACAGGTGAATTCCTTACCGCTCAAGGGAATGCAGAATACATAGATAAACTGCTTCAGAATTTCAATCCAAGTGAGGTTTTGGTTCCAAAAAATAATAAGAATGAATTCCGCGAAATTTTCGGAGAGGATTTCCATAATTTCTATTTGGAAGATTGGATTTTCAAAGAAGATTATGCTCTCGAAACCTTAACGAAGCATTTTCAAACTGTTTCGCTAAAAGGATTTGGAATCGAAGAATTGAGAGAAGGGATTATCGCTTCGGGTGCGATTCTGTATTATTTATCCGAAACGCAGCATAATAGAGTGCAGCACATTACAGCTATTCAGCGAATTGCTGAGGATGCTTACGTTTGGATGGATCGATTCACGATTCGAAATCTTGAATTGTATCACAGTTACAATCCAAATGCCGTTACATTATTGGATGTAATTGATAAAACGCTTTCGCCAATGGGTGGGCGTTTGTTGAAACGTTGGTTGGCTTTGCCGTTAAAGGATAATAATAAAATAAAAAGCCGTCATCAAGTGGTTTCTTATTTAAAAGAAAATCAAGATATTTTAAAAAGTATCCAAAATCAAATCAAACAGATTTCGGATCTAGAGCGTTTGATTTCCAAAATTGCTACGGGTAAAGTTTCGCCTCGTGAAGTGGTGTATTTGAAAGAGTCTCTGGATGCCATTATCCCAATTAAATCATTGGCGTTAGAAAGTCCACAAGAAGCGGTAAAAGTAATTGGGGATAGTTTGAACAGTTGTGATTTGTTGCGTGAGAAGATAAAAACAACCTTAAATCAAGATGCTCCTGTGGCTGTGGCCAAAGGGAATGCGATTGCTAGAGGAATTAACGCTGAATTGGATGATTTGCGTGACATATCTACATCGGGGAAACAGTTTTTGGCCGGGATTGAGAAAAGGGAGTCGGAACGTACAGGAATTTCTTCTCTGAAAATATCGTTCAATAATGTTTTTGGGTATTATATCGAAGTTAGAAATACGCACAAAGATAAAGTGCCAACAGAATGGATCAGAAAACAAACATTGGTCAACGCCGAACGTTACATTACCGAAGAGCTGAAAGAATATGAAACTAAAATTCTAGGTGCTGAAGAAAAAATTCAAAAAATTGAAAACGAATTATTTGAACAATTAGTGAGTTGGATTGCTACCTATATTAAACCGGTTCAAATGAATGCCAATTTGGTGGCGCAGTTGGATTGTTTGTGCTCTTTTACGCAATTGGCAATAGAGAATAAATACGTTTGTCCAGAAATTGATGAAACATTCGAACTGGAAATAAAAGAAGGAAGGCATCCTGTAATCGAAAAGCAATTGCCTGTTGGAGTGCCGTATATTACCAATGACGTTTTCTTGGATAGAGAAACGCAACAATTGATTATGATTACGGGCCCCAATATGTCGGGTAAGTCGGCGATATTGCGTCAAACGGCTTTGATTGTATTGCTGGCCCAAATGGGAAGTTTTGTGCCTGCAGAAAGCGTTAGAATGGGAATTGTTGATAAGATATTCACTAGAGTAGGAGCTTCGGATAATATTTCGATGGGTGAATCTACTTTTATGGTCGAAATGAATGAAACGGCTTCTATTTTGAATAATATATCCGATCGAAGTTTGGTGTTGTTAGACGAAATCGGAAGAGGAACGAGTACCTATGACGGGATTTCTATAGCTTGGGCTATCGCCGAGTTTTTGCATGAGCATCCGTCGCAACCCAAAACATTATTTGCAACGCATTATCATGAGTTGAATGAGATGAGTGAGTCGATGCCTCGAATTCAGAATTACAACGTCTCTGTGAAAGAATTAAAAGATACTGTGCTTTTTATTCGAAAATTAGTAAAAGGGGGAAGTGCGCATAGTTTTGGTATTCATGTGGCCAAAATGGCGGGGATGCCTCAATTGGTAATCTCGAAAGCGCAAAAGATGCTAAAGAAGTTAGAGAGAAATCATTCGAGCGATGTGTTAAACGGAATAAAATCAGCGAAAGAAGAAATGCAAATGAGTTTCTTTAATTTGGATGATCCTTTGTTGGAAGAAATCAAAGAGGAGATCGTTAATTTAGATATAAATGCCATAACACCTGTGGAAGCATTGATGAAACTCAACGAAATTAAAAGAATGTTATCCAGGAAATAATTTTTCTTCTATTTAAAGTAATCGTTGTCAGAAGGTTAAATTTTATCTTGATTTTTTTTCTGAAAAAGGCTTGTGTAATTCAATAAATGTCCTAAATTTGCAACCGCAATACGAAATAAGTATTGCGGTTCTTTTTAAGAATTGAAAATGCGAAAATAGCTCAGTTGGTAGAGCGCGACCTTGCCAAGGTCGAGGTCGCGGGTTCGAGCCCCGTTTTTCGCTCCAACACCAAATAATGCTCGGATGGTGAAATTGGTAGACACGCTGGACTTAAAATCCAGTGAACAGCAATGTTCGTGCGGGTTCAAGTCCCGCTCTGAGTACTAGAAAGCTCCAAACTATGTTTGGAGCTTTTTTTATATAATAATGTCTGAATAAATCAGCTTTTATATCAGCCTGTGATTTGAAATCTAAAAATCTAAATTCTATAATCTACAATCTGAAATTTTATGGGTGCTTTCGTGATAAGTAAAAGATTTGATGATCAATATAAGTTTGTATTTACTTCTAGAAAAGGGAAAGTGATTTTTACAAGTTTGAGATATGAACTTAAGTTTGAATGTGAAGAAGGGGTGGAGTATTTTAAAAACAACATTGATTTGGCGACTTTTTATAAATTCAAATCTGCTGGAGGGAAGTATTTTTTCAAACTATTTTTGGATGGAGCACCATTTGCTATCAGCAGGAAATACACCACGGAATTGAGGGTTCAAAAAGGAATTGATGAAATTATTAAATATGCATCGGTTTCTGAAATGTTAGATTTTTCGGATAATGATTTAATTTTTATAGATTAAATTTTGATTTTTAAAAGTTAAAAAAATACCATCTCGATTTCGGGATGGTATTTTTTTTGGAATCTCACCTATGTAAAAAAAAACATAGATTTGTTGAGATAAAGGCAAAAAAAAGCTGCATAAATGCAGCTTATTTTTTTCTTGCGTAATTTGAAATTACTTAGCAGCTGGAGCTTCAGTAGCAGCAGGAGTTGTAGCAGCAGCAGAATCAACAGCTACAGCAGCAGTATCAGCAACAACAGCAGCAGTGTCAGCAACAACAGCAGTAGAATCTACAGCTACAGTTTCTTCAGCAGCAGCGTCAGCTTTTTTACATGATACAACAGTTAATACAGCAACAACAGCTAAACTTAAAAATACTTTTTTCATCTTAATTTAATATAAAGGTTAATTATTAATTCGGGGCAAAGATATAAAATTTTTAATATGTAAAATATTTTTTCATTTATTTTTTTAAAATAATTTTCTCTCAGTGCTTTAGGGTTTTGGGATGATTGCAAAAAACTAAATTGTATTTTATGGAATGGGTTTTCTTACGAACTCGCTGTGAGTGATTTTAGAGCTATAATGGACTGGTTTGTGTGGTACAATTGTAAGGACTTTACGTTGTTTACTTCGTATGCTTTTAAAAGAGATTAAAGGCTAATGATTTTTGTCATAATGTTATTGGTGGCTCCTTTGTTCTTTTGTACAAAAGTGTTACAGATTTGTCCTTTATCACGTCTTGTCTCATTGTTTTGAATGAGGTTAGATAAAAATTGATCTAATTCCTGTTGATTGGTTATTGAAAGACAACCGCCTAATTGTACTAAACTAGTTGCCTCATCAAAATGGGAATAGTTTGGGCCTATAATTATGGGTACTCCAAAAGTAGCGGGTTCTAATATATTGTGAACACCGGGTTTTCCAAAGCCACCACCTACATAAGCGATGTCGGCATAACTGTAAATTTTGGTAAGGATGCCTATGGTGTCAATAATAAATACGTTGTATTGGGATAAATCTTTGTTTTCTTTTTCTGAGAATAAAACTGTTTTTTTGGTGATGCTATTCTTTAAATTTTCAATTTGTTCTGTTTTTATGTTGTGCGGAGCGATGATAAACTTTACATCGAGAGTACATGAATTAATGTATTCAATTAGTAAGGTTTCGTCCTTTGGCCAAGAACTGCCTATGACTAGGGTTAGGCTGTTGTTTTTAAATTCCGCAATAAAATCTAATGTGTTGTCTTTTTCTAAAATGGCCACTACTCTGTCAAATCGGGTATCGCCAGAAATGGTAACATTGGTTTTGTCTAATTCGGTTATTAGTTTTTTTGAGTTTTCATTTTGAACAAAGAAATGAGTAAAAGTATTTAATGCTTTTCGATAAAATCCACCATACCACTTAAAGAATAATTGTTTTTCTCTAAAAATTCCAGAAATTAAATAAGTAGGTATGTTTTGTTTTTTGAGTTGATCCAAATAATTAATCCAAAATTCATATTTAATAAAGAATACAAGATCTGGATGAACTAGCTCTAAAAATTGTTTTGCGTTTTTTGGCGTGTCCAAAGGCAAATAAACAGTTGCATCGGCAACGGTATTGTTTTTTCGAACCTCATAACCCGATGGAGAAAAAAAGGTAACCACAATTTTGTGATTGGGGTATTTTTCTTTTATTTCTTCAATTACGGGTAGTCCTTGTTCGTATTCTCCTAATGAGGCAGCGTGAAACCAAATGGTTTTGTCTGTTGGTTTTATTTTTTGTTCTAAAGTTAAAAAGACATTTTTTCTACCCTCTATAAAAAGTTTGATTTTTGGACTAAAAAGGGCTACAATTTTCAATATAAATTGGGCAAATTGGATGAATAAATTATAAAGAAAATGCATCAGTGTTTTTTTTGTGCTAAAATACATTTTCTTTATATTATTTTGATTGGTTTGAACTCATTAAATAACTATTTTTGTTCCGCTTTTCAAGAAAGTTTAGGTTGTTGGTAGCCAAGTCTTGAAATCTCAATACTTCGATTAATTACTCCTGTGTAAAATAGGGGGTGCTAAAAAGGAATACATGAAAAAAATACAAATGGTTGACCTAAAAGGTCAATACGATAAAATTGCAGCAACTGTAAATGCTTCTATTCAAGAAGTTTTGGATACTAATACTTATATTAATGGACCTCAGGTTCATTCGTTTCAAAAATCATTAGAGGATTATCTTGATGTGAAGCATGTAATTCCTTGTGCCAACGGTACTGATGCTTTGCAGATTGCCATGATGGGACTTGGGCTAAAACCTGGAGATGAGGTAATCACGGCCGATTTTACTTTTGCAGCTACGGTTGAGGTGATTGCTTTATTGCAGTTAACTCCAGTTTTGGTAGATGTGGATATGGTAAATATGAATATTTCTATTGATGCGATCAAAAAAGCAATTACTCCAAAAACTAAAGCCATTGTGCCAGTTCATTTATTTGGTCGTGCAGCCAATATGGAAGCGATTATGGCTATTGCCACCGAGTATAATTTATTTGTAATTGAAGACAATGCACAAGCCATTGGAGCCAATTGTAAATTCTCTGATGGGACTAAAAAGAAAGCGGGTACTATAGGGCATGTTTCCTCTACATCTTTTTTTCCTTCCAAAAACTTAGGTTGTTATGGTGATGGTGGTGCCATTTTTACTAATGACGATGCTTTGGCTCATACTCTTAGAGGCATTGTAAATCATGGAATGTACGAACGTTATCATCACGATGTAGTGGGAGTGAATTCTCGTTTGGATAGTATTCAAGCTGCGGTTCTTAATGCTAAATTACCTTTGTTGGATTCTTATGGAAAGGCTAGGCAAGATGCTGCCAGAAAATATACTGCTGCTTTTGAAGGACACAAAAATATTATTGCTCCAACTATTTGTGACAATTGCGATTGTCACGTTTTTCATCAATATACGCTGAGAATTATCAATGCAGACAGAGACGGTTTGATGCAACATCTATTAGACAAAGGAATTCCTTGTGCAATTTATTATCCGATTCCGTTGCATTTGCAAAAAGCTTATCTGGATGTTCGTTACAAAGAGGAAGATTTTCCAGTAACGAATCAGTTGGTTCGAGAAGTACTTTCCTTACCAATGCACACCGAATTAGACGATGAACAAATTAAATTTATAACGGATAGCGTTTTAGAGTATTTAAAATAATGCCGTAGAGACGCGATTTATCACGTCTTTTTTTATAAGATGAAAAAAGAAACATGAAAATACTAGTTACAGGAGGTTTAGGTTTTATCGGTTCGCATACCGTTGTAGAATTGCAAAATGAAGGTTTTGAAGTGGTTATTATAGATGATCTTTCCAATTCTTCAGAGGCCGTTTTGAAAGGGATTGTTGCGATTACCGGTAAAACACCAATTTTTGAAAAATTAGATGTAAGAGAAAAGGAAGCGGTTCGTAGTTTTTTCAAAAAGCACAACGATGTTTCGGGAGTTATTCATTTTGCGGCATCCAAAGCAGTTGGAGAAAGTGTGGAAAATCCATTGTTGTATTACGAAAACAACATTGCTTCTTTGATCTATCTTTTGCAGGAGCTTTCAAAACAGGATAAAGCCCACTTTATTTTTAGTTCTTCCTGCACCGTTTACGGACAGGCAGAAAAAATGCCAATTACCGAAGATGCTCCTGTGCAACAACCGATGTCGCCTTATGGTAATACCAAAAAAATCGGAGAAGAAATTATTAACGATGTGGCTAAAGTAAGTAGTATTAATGCTATTTTGTTGCGTTATTTCAATCCGATTGGATCACATCCCTCTGCAGAAATCGGAGAATTACCAATCGGGGTGCCTCAAAATTTAGTGCCATTTATTACACAAACTGGTTTTGGTTTGCGTCAAGAATTAGCTGTTTTTGGAGATGATTATCCTACTACTGATGGAACTTGCATTCGTGATTATATTCACGTAGTCGATTTGGCAAAAGCCCACGTTATTGCGTTACAACGGTTATTAAGCAAAAAGAATTTAGAAAAAGTAGAAACATTTAATCTAGGAACAGGGACAGGAAGTTCTGTTCTAGAAGTGATTCATAGTTTTGAAAAAGTGAGTAATAAAAAACTTCCTTATAAAATTGTACCTCGCAGAGAAGGCGATATTACAGAGGCGTATGCCAATACCGATAAAGCAAATGATGTATTGGGTTGGAAAGCACAATCAACCTTGGATGAAGCCATGGCCAGTGCTTGGAAATGGGAACAGAAAATAAGAGGTTAGATTTTAGAATCTAGAACATAAATTTCAGAATTTAAAAAAGCCAAACGATCAATTGATAGTTTGGCTTTTTTTGTAAAATTTTATAACAGTTACTTAACTCAGTGCTAACGTTAATTGTAGGGAAATTGAATTTATTTGTGAAAAATAAAAATTATGACCTCAATTCATGTTTTAAGAAGCGCCATTTTTTTGAGTGGTGCGTTGTTATTATTGTCTTGTAATAAAGATGACCAAAATGATCCAGTAGAAGAAACTAATAAGTATCCTACTTTGACAGGAGTAAATCCTATAGTTGTTGCCCATCGTGGTGCGTCGGGTTATTTGCCGGAACATACCATTGAAGGGTATACCAAAGCTATAGAAATGGGAGCCGATTTTATAGAACCCGATTTGGTAATGACAAAAGATGGCCAACTGGTGGTGCGTCATGAACCCATGCTGTCTGGAACAACAAACGTGGCTGATATTCCTGCTTTCGCATCCAAAAAAAGCACCAAAAATATTGATGGAGCGATGGTGACGGATTGGTTTGTTTGCGATTTTACTTTGGCGGAAATTAAACAGTTAAAAGCGAAACAAGCTTTGGCAGAACGCTCACAACACTATAATAATCTGTATGCGATTCCAACATTTGCGGAAGTGATTGCTTTGGCAAAACAAAAATCGGCACAAACAGGACGAATTATCGGGATTTATCCAGAAACAAAGCATCCTTCTTTTCACGAAGCGCTAAACTTAAAAATCACGGATAAACTGTTGGAGGTTTTGACTGCCGAAGGTTGGAATGATGCCTCATCTCCAGTTTATGTTCAGTCATTTGAAGTTTCTAATTTGCAATACCTCAGAAGTAAATCGACCGTAAAAATCATTCAATTGTTAAGTTGTTATGATGTGACTTTAAATGGGGATTTAATTTTTACGGTTCCAGCCGGTGAAATTATTTCTGACGGAAAACCGTACGATTGGCATTTAAAAGGAGATGCTAGAGATTATGGTTTTTTTAGGACACAAGAAGGGTTGGATTTTGTTAAAACCTATGCTAATGGGATTGGTCCATGGAAGCCTTTTATTATTTCGTATAAAGGGACTGATGCAAATAAGGATGGCAAAGCCGATGATATAAATGCAGATGGAAAAATTGATGATTCCGATAAAGAGGCGTTACCACCAAGCACATTAATTTCGGATGCGCATAAAAAAGGATTACAAGTGCATGCTTATACATTTAGAAATGAAGGACGACGCTTATTGCACAACTATTATAACAACCCGATTTTAGAATACCAAGCTTTCTATAAATTAGGATTGGATGGTTTGTTTTCTGATTTTACAGATATGGCTGTTCAGGCAAGATAATTTCGCTATGCAATAAAATTAATCGCAAATTATCGTGATGATAGTTTGCGATTTTTTGGTTTAAGTAATTAATTGTAAATTTGTTAAGTAAATAAGCTTATCATGAATGCTAAAAAAGAAAATCCGAAAATAAATAAAGTTGAAGAACCTTCTGTTGATTATGAAGTTTCGAAAATTAAATTTAAAGACATAGACAGGACTACTTTTGATTTTGATGAAGAGATGAAAAATGGCTATACTCTAGAACAGTTTAAAGCAGAAATGCATAAAAGAATACGAACATGGCGGGGAAAATAAAGTAGAGATGCACCGCAGTGCATCTCTAAAAGTTTTTAAAAAAAATCCCCACAAACATCAGTTCATGGGAATTATATTTATAGACAACGACTGATCACTAAAAAACTGACCACTGATTACTAGTTTTAAGCGTTTGACGTCGCAGCTTCTTTGTCAATTTTTCCAATTAAACCAGCCAATACTTTTCCAGGTCCTACTTCGGTAAATAAAGATGCACCATCGGCAATCATTTGTTGTACTGATTGAGTCCAACGTACCGGAGCGGTCAATTGAATGATTAAATTTTTCTTGATTTCGTTTGCGTCAGATACGGCATTTGCAGTCACGTTTTGATATACTGGGCAAATAGGAGTCGAGAACGTAGTCGCTTCAATAGCTGCAGCTAATTCTTCTCTTGCAGGTTCCATCATTGGCGAGTGAAATGCTCCACCAACAGGTAATAATAATGCACGTTTTGCACCAGCGGCTTTCATTGCTTCACAGGCTTTTTCCACAGCTGTGGTTTCTCCAGAAATTACCAATTGTCCAGGACAGTTGTAGTTTGCAGCCACCACAACTCCGTCAATAGAAGCGCAAACGTCTTCTACAATATTGTCTGCCAATCCTAAAACGGCAGCCATTGTTGAAGGCTTTATTTCACAGGCTTTTTGCATTGCCAACGCTCGTTGTGAAACTAATTTTAATCCGTCTTCAAAAGACAAAGCACCATTGGCTACCAATGCCGAAAATTCTCCTAAAGAGTGTCCAGCCACCATTTCTGGTTTGAAATCTTCCAATGTTTTAGCCAAAATAACCGAGTGTAAAAAAACGGCTGGTTGGGTAACTTTGGTTTCTTTCAATTCCTCTGCAGTCCCTTCAAACATGATGTCGGTAATGCGGAAACCTAAAATTTCATTCGCTTTTTCGAATAATTCCTTTGCTAATGGGGAGTTTTCATATAAGTCTTTGCCCATTCCTGTGAATTGTGCGCCTTGACCTGGAAATACGTATGCCTTCATATTTTTTTGTTTATAGTTTAAAAGTTGCTTTAAAATAAGCGAAGTTTAATAAAGTACAAAAATAGTGTTTTTTGAGATAATAGTGTTTTAAACTTTGTTTTCTTCGAATATGATAACTGAATACGATGCCGTTTTACTATTTTTACTCAAGGTTTGTTACTAATAAAATTCATAAACAATGAAGACCGAAAAAGAAAAAATGCTTTTGGGCGAAATCTATTTTAGCAATGACAAACAGCTTACCGAAGAGCGTATCAGAGCCAAAAAACTATTGCATAAATTGAATGTTACCGAATATTTGATGAACGGGAAATCTCGAGCCATTCTGAGGGAGTTAATGCCGAATTCCCATAAACGGTTGTATATAGAACCGCCGTTTCATTGTGATTATGGGTATAATATTCATTCGGGAGAGAATGTGTATTTCAATGTCAATTGTGTAGTTTTAGACACGATGAAAGTGACTATTGGAAACAATGTTTTCTTTGCTCCGGGTGTTCATATTTACACAGCAACCCATCCGCTGAATGCTATAGAAAGAAGAACCGTTGAAAGTTCAAAACCCGTATCCATTGGAGATGATTGTTGGATAGGAGGGAATTCGGTAATTTGTCCAGGAGTAACTATTGGAGCTGGTTGTGTAATTGGAGCCGGATCTGTAGTAACCAAAGATATTCCCGAAAACTCTTTAGCAGTTGGTAATCCTGCTAAAGTGATTCGGAAATTGAATTTGGATTAATCTTTTTTATTCATGTAAAAAGTCAATGCTCCCGATGGGCATTTGTTGACGGTCTCGATAATTTTTTCGGTTGTTGAATTTTCGGGTGTAATCCATGGCTGTTCTTTAGGTTTGAAAACGTCTGGATTATTGCGGACACAATTACCGGAATGAATGCATTTTCCGGATTGCCATACAATGGTGACTTCACCATTGGTGTATTCTTTTTTAATATCTTTTGGATCCATGATTAAAGGGTGGTGTTAATGGTTATGTTTCCTTTAAGTAATTTTGAAATTGGGCATTTGTCAGCAATTAAAAGCAGTCTCTCTTTTTGTTCGGTGCTAACTTCTTTCGAAAAGGTAATGTTTCTTTTGATGGTTGTTGTCAATTCGCTTTCTGTTTCCTGATATAAATTTAGTGAAATATTTATTTCTGGGATAGTCCATTCTTTTCTATCGATGTACATCCTTAAAGTAGAAAGAGTACAACCCGCCAAAGAAGACAATAAAGTAGAAAATGGATCTATTCCTAAATCTTTTTCGCCTTTGTTTTCGGGTTCGTCCATAAGGAATTGCCCGTTTCGCCAAGAAATGTTACATAGATAATTTTGGGAACCTATGTGGCCAAGTATATCATTTTCAAAAAAAGGTTTCATTATAATACATCTTTAAATTGGGGGTTTCTGTCAAACGTTTTTTTAGCAAAAGGACATAAAGGAATGATAGTCCACTTTTTCTCTCTTGCAACTTCAACGGCTTTTTCCACTAATTTCAGCCCCAATCCTTTTCCGTTAAATACGGGGGATACTTCGGTATGATTAATGATGATTTTATCTGGCCCGGCAAATACAAAAGTCATTAGGGCTACTTTCCTGCCTTCGGAAGTAATATTAAAATTACCGTTTTTGTCATTGAATTCTATATTTACTGTTTCGTTCATTTTTTTTAAAGTTGCTGAGATTCTGAGTTTCTAAGATTCTGAGTTTTTTTAAGATTCTAAGCTTTTAATCTTAGTGTCATAGTAACTTGGTGTCTATTTAATATTCCATCGGAATCTCCATCAATAAAAACTCGGCATCTGTTGTTGCTTTAATGTCCAAAGCTGCAGTATCCCAAATTCCGAAACCATCGCGGGTTTCCAATTCCTGTCCATTGATGGTTACAGTACCAGAAAGGATGAAAGCATAAACACCATTTCCTTCTTTTTTTAATTCGTAGGTAGTAGCGGTGTCTTTGTCAAATTTACCCAAATGAAACCAAGCGTCCTGATGAATCCATACTCCTGCATCTTCTGCATTTGGGGAAAGGATTTGTTGTAGTTTATTGTTTCGGTCTTCTGGATTTAATGTGATTTGTTGGTAACGTGGTTCTACATTTCTAACTTTTGGGAAAACCCAAATTTGCAATAATTTAGTTCTTTGATCCGCGTTGGGGTTGAACTCACTGTGTTGAATTCCAGTTCCGGCACTCATCACCTGAACGTCTCCGTTTTTTATCACTTCCGTATTTCCCATACTGTCTTTATGAGCCAAATCGCCTTCAAGTGGAATGGTAATGATTTCCATATTGTCATGTGGATGTGTTCCAAAACCCATTCCGGCTGCAACAGTGTCGTCGTTCAAAACGCGTAAAGTTCCAAATTGAACTCTATCCGGATTGTACCAACTGGCGAAGCTAAAACTATGATAAGCGTTTAACCATCCGTGGTCTGCGTGTCCTCTTGTGTCGGCTTTGTGTAAAACTGTATTTTCCATGATGTATAAATTTAGTGATTTTTGTTATACAAATTTACATCCGTTTTTAGCGTTGACACTTAATCTAGATTAAGAAGAGAGTATTTGGTGTTTTGTGCTTTAGCTTGTTATACCATTAATTATTATAGTCCAATGGATTTGGTATAATGCCGTTGTATATTTCATTTAGTACAATTTTATTGGACTATTTTGAAATAACAGACGGTATTAAAATAATTTAGCCACGAATTTCACTAATTAGTGAGATTCGTGGCTAATAAATAAGTGATACAGTCTTGTAGACTTTCGGCTTGTCAACTAAATCGATGTTTAGTATAAGTCAAACGCTTTAAAAACGTTTAGTCTAACTGCTACAGCTATTGTTGATTGTATTTGATTTTGTACTTTTCATAAAGCTTAGTTTGATGTGATTCTAAATCAATCTTTCGTCCTTGAATGAAAGCATCCGTCAATTTATTGGTACGCATATCCAAGGCATCTCCTTCGGAAATAAACAAAGTAGCATCTTTTCCTAGTTCGAGTGTTCCTAATTGTTGGTCTATTCCTAGCAATTTTGCCGTGTTAGAAGTAATCAATTGTAACGCTAGCTCTTTGTCTAATCCATAAGCTACACAGGTTCCAGCAAGAAAAGGCAAGTTTCTGGTGTTCATGCGTTCTTTGCCTCCGCTGTTTTCTAAGCCAACAACAATCCCGTTATCGACTAATATTTTTGCCATTTTATACGGCATGTCAATATCTTGATCTTCTTTTGTTGGCATCTCATGCACACTTTTTAAAAACACACCGATTTGATTTTTTTTCAATAAATCAACCACTTTGTAAGCTTCAAATCCTCCAACGATGACTACTTTCTTAATACCGCTTTCTTGAGCAAGTTGTATCGCATCTATAATTTGTTTCTGCTCGTTAGCTGAAATAAACAAAGTTTGAGTTGCATCAAACAAACCTTTAGTTGATTCTAAAACGATGTTTCGCTCTTTTGTAGGCTCAGCTAAATAGGCTTTAGCACTAGACAAAAAGGCTCTTATTTCATCTATTTGTTTGTTGTAATCTTTGTTTTCGGTAAGGTTTCCTGGCTCGAACCACGATCCGCTTTTAGAAGCAATAGAAGGAAAATCCAAATGGATTCCATCATCTACTTTAATTAAAGCATCTTTCCAATTCCAAGCGTCCAGTTGAACAATCGATGATGTTCCCGAAATTCTTCCTCCGTGCGGTGTAATTTGAGCAATTAAAACCCCATTCGGACGGCAAGTCTCAATGACCTTTGAAGCCGCATTATAGGCAATAATACTTCTTACATTAGGATTCATAATACCGATCTCTGACTCGTCATCTGAAGCTTTTACCGCATCAATTTCAACCAACCCCAAAGTTGAATTTGGAATTATGAATCCTGGATAAACATGTTTTCCTTTGGCATCAATTGTAGTGTCAAAAAGAGTGCTGGTTTGCATCGTTTTAGAATCGGAAACCATAGTGATTTTTCCGTCTTTGAAACCAATGGCAGAATTCTCAATTGTTTTTCCATTACCCAAATGTGCTGTAGCATTAAGAATCAATATTGATTTTGTTTGCTTTTGCGCTGGGGTTTGCTGTGCATTTGTATGTATAGAGACACTAAATACAAATAGTATAGTTATAGCTAATTTTCTCATTTTATTGTTCTAAAGTATCACAATTATATTCAACTTTCTCTTTTTTATTAGGCTCTTGCAAAGGAGTTCCTTTAACTTTTTCCTGTAGCAATTGTCCAATTAACTCGTTTCTTTCTTTGGTAATAGACAATCGTTGCGCTTCGTCTTTTTGAATATCAAAATAGACCACTCCATCAATCATTGTTTTCTCTGCTTTGGCATAAATAGATAAAGGATTGTTGTTCCAAAGTACCAAATCGGCATCTTTTCCAACTTTTACACTTCCTACTTTGTCGTCTATATGCAACAGTTTTGCAGGGTTTAAGGTTACAAATTTCCAAGCTTCTTCTTCGGAAATGTTTCCGTATTTCACCGCTTTTGCGGCCTCTTGATTCAATCGTCTTGACATTTCAGCATCATCAGAATTGTATGCAACTACGACTCCTTGATTATGAAGGAGCGCACCGTTGTATGGGATTGCATCGTTTACTTCAAATTTATATGCCCACCAATCCGAGAATGTCGAAGCACCAACGCCATGAGCTTTCATATTATCGGCCACTTTATATCCCTCTAAAATGTGAGTGAAGGTATTTACTCTGAAATTAAATTTTTCGGCAACATTCATCATCATCAATATCTCTGATTGTACATAGGAATGACAGGTTATGAATCGTTCTTGATTTAAAATTTCAACCAATGTTTGTAATTCTAAATCAACTCTAGGTGCTTTGGTTTTACCTTTTTTTCCATTCGAGTTATAATCTTTCCAAGAAGCATCATATTCTTTTGCACGTTGGAAATAATCGGTAAAAACTTGTTCGACACCCATTCTTGTTTGAGGAAAACGGGTAGGATCTTTAATTCCCCAATTGGCTTGTTTTACATTTTCTCCCAATGCAAATTTGATAAATTTAGGTTGGTCTTTGTATAGCATTTCTTCTGCGGATAGACCCCATCTCCATTTTACAATGGCTGATCTACCTCCTATTGGGTTTGCGGAACCGTGTAGCAATTGTGAAATGGTAACTCCCCCTGCCAAATCTCTGTAAATATTGATGTCCTCAGAGTTAACAACGTCTTGAATAGTTACTTCTGCACTGGAGTTGTGTCCGGCTTCGTTCACCCCTTTAGAAATAGCAATATGTGAATGTTCATCAATAATACCGCTAGTAAGATGTTTCCCAGTGGCGTCAATAATTTTAGCCGAAGCGTCAGAAATATTCTTTCCGATGGTGACTATTTTTCCGTTTTTAACCAATACATCGGTGTCTTTTAGAATTCCATCTTTCTCATTCGTCCAAACGGTGGCATTCTTAAATAACAACGTTTCTTGTACGAGTTTCTGAGTGTTACCGTAAGCAATGTTGGGATACGTTATAGGAATAATCACATTCGCTTTTTGAAACGCAGTAGAATCTACTTCTTCCTTAAAAGGTGCCGTTTTCAAAGCAGACCATTTTACTTCTTTTCCATTATATAAAACGGCTTTTCCAGAAAGATTCTTTAGATCTTCTACAAAGCCTGTCAATCGGGTGAAGTTTGTTTTAGAAGAGTCTTTTGGGTTAACAATAACTGAAATCCAATTGTTTGAAATCGCCAGTTTTGAATTTACTTTTTTAGAATTTGCCGTTAGTTCAGATTTTGGCTTGTTGATTTCGCCACTAATGGTCCATTTGAATACGTCTTTGTCAATTGTTAGGTCATAATTTCCTCTGATGTCTTTAGCATTAATATCATTGACCACATATTTATTTCCTTGAACCCAGTTTTCGAATAAAATTGTTTTTTCGTCGAAAATGGCTCCAGATGTAATTAAAAAATTGGCAGTACTTCCCACTTTCAAATTTCCGATTTCATTGCCTTTCCCCACTAAAGAAGCTGGGGTTGTTGTTAATGACTCTAATGCTTTGGTGGAATCAAATCCATATTTAATAGCTTTTAAAAGATTGGCTCTAAAATCCTCTGTTTTTTTTAATTTATCCGTTGTCAAAGCAAATACAATACCGTTGTCAGATAGGACTTTAAGGTTCGTTGGTGCTTGATTCCAAAAGCGCAAATCGGCCAATTCCATGCGATCGGCTTGATAAGGATTAGAAACATCATATGCTTCAGGGAAATTAATTGGGATAATGAATTTTAAATTCGTCTTTTTAATCTCCTCTATTCTTTCAAACTCATTTCCAGATCCTTTCAGTACATAGTCAAAACCAAATTCTTTACCCAATTTAGACGCTCTCAAACTATTCAATTTGTCTTCGGTGGTGAATATTTTAACCAATTTTTCATTATCTATTAATGCTTTTAATGATAAATCGGTAGTAGTAGCGTTGCCATTTTTATACCAGTTTTCATCCAGGTATAACTGACGAAGCAATGCCATAGAGCCCATCAATGAAGTGGGGTAAGACTGGTTTGTATTCACACTTTTGGTAAAACTAAAATGATTCGAGATTTTATCCGATAATAGGCGTTTACTTTTGTTGTCGTTATTAAGAGCAACCAAGATACCTGTTCCTCTGGCAATACCATCTTGCACATGCGATCCAACAACACCAAATCCAGCTTTTAATAACTCCTCCGATTTCGATTGGTCGTATTTAAAGCTATCATAAGCATTTACTTCTGAACGAATACTCTCATTCCAATAATAACCGGTACGTTTAGTGTCATACAAAGGATTTCTTTCAGTATCACTTCCTTTTTTAAGTGGCTCTATTCCAAAGCTGGTATAAATATCAATAAACGAAGGATAAATAGATTTGCCTTCTAGGTTTACCGTTAAGCAATTTTTAGGAATTGAAACAGCGGTTCCAGTTGCAATCACCTTTCCGTTTTGAATAAGTAAAGTCCCTTTTTCTATAATTTGGGTTGGAGTTATATAAATTTTGGCATTTATAAAAGCGGTATAATTGTTGTTTTTATTTTGTACACTTTCGTTATTTGGAAAGTAGTCTTGCGCACTAATTTCAGGGATGAATAGTCCGAAAAAGAAAAGGAGTAGGATTTTTTTCATAAGTTAGATGATTGTTTTTATGGATTATTGTTGATTAGTTAAATCAATAGTTATTTGTTTGCTAATTTAGGAAAAAATATAGTCAAAAATTTCATTATTTTGATTGAATGAGGATTTTAGTATCGATCTAAAGAGGAAGAATCTCAGATTTGCCACATCTTTTTTGATTTATTCTAAGGCATTTTATCTTGGAATTAAATTTAGTGTGTTTGTTTTTTTAAATCACCAATTACTGTTTCTTTAACAATCTAGATTTCATTTTGCTGTAAAACTCAGGAGTTACTCCTATATAGGAAGCAATTTGTTTTTGTTGGACTTTCTGAAGAAGGGTTGGGTATTTTTTGCAAAATTTTTCGAACCGTTCTTCGGCAGTAAGGCTGAGGTTGTCCATTAAACGTTCTTGGTTGGCGACCAAGGAGTTTTCGGTCAGTATCCTGAAGAAACGTTCCAGTTTAGGAATTTCTCGATACAATATTTCTTGATTTTCTTTGGATAATAAAACCACTTCAGCATCTTCTAAAACTTCTATGAACAGGTTGCCCGGTTTTTGCGAAAGCAAACTATACATGTCGCCAATCCACCAACCTTGGCAGGCAAAACTCAACACGTGTTCAACAATATTATCATTAATGTTGAAGCTGCGTAGAATGCCAGAATTTACAAAATAAGAATGTTTGCAAATCGCGCCACTATTTAATAAAATGGTTTTGGCTTTGTAATGGTGTATTTCTGTTTTGGACAAGAAAAGTTCTTGCTCTTGTTTTGTGAGCGTTACGTGTTGCCCGATGTTTTCGAGTATTAAAGCCATTTATTTCTTCTCAGGAAGTAAAGTAAAGGAGGTGACTTTGAAACGATTGTCGATTATTTCTCCTGTAACCTCTGCTTTTCTGATGGTTTCGCAAAAACCATCTTTGGCATGTGAATCCCCGTGATCGTCTATGCGTGTTCCATCTACAAAATAGGCTTTTCCATCGATGCGGACGGCCAGATCACAGCTTTTTCCTTTTAATCCAAAATTACACTCACCACAGGAAACTTCTACAATTTGGGATTTTAAAACTTCTTTTTTTTCTTGAGCACTAGACATTAGTGCTGTAAATAATAATGCGATTGAGAATAGATTTTTCATTTAGACTAAATTTGAAGTCGTAAGATAATGATTTTATTTTAGCTTTAATTCTAAATGGAATAGTTTTTAAACATATAAATCCACAATAATCTGGAAAGGCGAATGTTGAATGAGGCCATCGATACAATGACTATGGCAATAACAGCAATGATTCTCAAGTCGAAAGTTTCAGTAAAAAATTGTTGTGCAATTAAATAAGTGGCTATTCCTTGTGCTACAGTTAATCCGTAGTTTACATACATGGCGCCAAAGAAATAACCAGGTTCTTTTTCGAATTTGAAATGACAATGGGGACAATATTGATTCATTTTTGGAAATCCAATATTTAAGAAGATGTTTTTTTCGTTAAATACTTTCCCTTCGAGGCAATGTGGGCAATCGTTATTTAGGATGTGAACGAGTGTGTGTGACATTTTTTATTTTTTTCAAAGGTATTTTTTATTCGTCTCACAGATGTTTTCTATATTCGCTAATTATAGCACAATAAAGACATTGAAGAAGTCATGAGGAAATATCCCGTTTATTCCATTCAGCGATTCAATTGCAATGCGGTCAATTGTGATTTGTATATCAACACCTTCAAGAATCACCTAATCGACCATAGTTTTGTAGAAGAGCCGCATAGACATAATTCGTATGTGTTGGTTTTTTTTACCAAAGGATCCGGAACGCATGATATCGATTTTGATACTTTTAAGATTCAGTCCGGGAGTATGTTTTTTATGCAACCTGGACAAATGCATCATTGGGATTTGTCTGATGATATTGATGGTTTTGTTGTATTCTATTCTCAAGAGATGTACAATCTTTATTTTAGGCAAAAGACAATAAATGCTTATTCGTTTTATTCTTCATTGGGGAGTTCTCCTGAAATGTTTTTTGATGCTAATGAGTCAAAAGCGTTAGAACCTTATTTTTACAATATGCTAAAGGAGTATCAAGGGGATAAAATGATGAAGCAAGATAAAATTATGAACTTGTTGGATAGTATTCACATCGAAATTGCTAGAAAGTACAATGAAGATTTTGTTCTGGAGACACATTCCTATAATCTGAAAATAAAAAATTTTGACGCACTTTTGGAGAAATATTTTTGGACAGAAAAAGCGCCTTCTTTTTATGCGTCACAACTGCATATTACGCTGAAGCATTTGAATAGGATATGCAATGAAATCTTGAAAAAGACCACTACTCAGGTGATTACAGACAGAATTATTTTGGAAGCCAAAAGAATGCTGATGGATAAAAAAAGAACAGTCAACGAAATTGCAACAGTGTTGGGTTTCGAAGACTATTCCTATTTTGTACGATTATTCAAGAAGCATACAGCAATGACGCCTACAGCTTTTCGGGTTTCTAAGTAATATATAAGTCATCTGTTGGTTATAATTGATTTTTACCACATAGAGGCATAGAAATTATAGTGTTTGAAAGAATTTGATAGATGTTTTACTTTTCACATAGTCAAGCTGTGTGAAAAATAGTGCTATTTCTATTATCTCTTTATTCAGAAGTTTTATTTCTATGTCTCTATGTGGTAAAAAAATGTTTTTTTTGAATTATATTCACGAATAAATTAAGAATGTACTTTGACTAATTTGGCGGCTTCTTTTGCTTTTTCTACTACTTCTTCTATTGGAGTGTCTAAAGTATCATTGACTAAGGCTACACCCATTCTGCGATACGGTCTTGAAGTCGGTTTGCCAAAAATCCTAAAATCAGTTTTGGGTAAAGCGGCAATTTTTTCTATTCCGGTGTAAGTAGGATTTGTTGTCCCGATAGCTATCGGGATTTCGGAAGCCAAAATTACAGCGCTCGCTCCTGCTTTTTCTAAAGTAATTTCAAAAATCGGGAGACTCAAAATGGCGCGCAAATGCAATTCGAATTCATTGAAGTTTTGCGTTCCCGCCAAAGTGACCATGCCGGTATCGTGCGGTCTAGGTGATAATTCTGAGAAATAAACGCCGTCATCGGTAAGGAAAAATTCAACTCCAAATAATCCCGCCCCACCCAAAGCTTCGGTTACTTTTTCGGCCATGTCTTGTGCTTCGTATAGATCTTTGTCGGATACTTTTGCCGGTTGCCAGCTTTCCTGGTAATCGCCACGTTCTTGTCTGTGTCCGATAGGCGCACAAAATAAAGTGGGGTTGCTGTTTTGAACGACGGTCAGTAATGTAATTTCCGAATTGAACTTAACAAAAGCTTCAACGATAACTTCCACAACATCGCCACGGGAGCCTTCAACGGCGTATTGCCAGGCTTTGTCAATATCGTCAGCAGTTTTGATGGTTGATTGTCCTTTTCCGGAGGAAGACATTAATGGTTTTACTACACATGGCATTCCAACGGCTTCAACGCCTTTGTGCAGTTCTTCGGCTGAAGTAGCATAACGATAATTGGCGGTGCGTAACCCTAGTTCTTTGGAAGCCAAATCCCGAATGGCTTTTCTGTTCATGGTAAAGTTTGCTGCTTTTGCAGATGGAACTACTGTGATACCTTGCTTTTCGTAATCATAAAAACGCTCTGTTCTGATGGCTTCTATTTCGGGAACAATGAAATCGGGTTGATGTTTGGCAACGATTTGGTCTAAAGCGTCTCCATCGAGCATATTGATGACTTCAAAAGCGTGTGCTACTTGCATAGCTGGGGCATTTTCATAACTGTCAACAGCAATTACGGTTTGTCCGATGCGTTGTGCAGCGATTGTAAATTCTTTTCCTAATTCGCCTGAGCCTAGAAGTAGTATTTTCATTGAAAGAAGTTTAATAGGGTTATGCTGTTTATGCGTTTAGTTTGTTTTGTGTAATTGTAACAAAAATACGTTTTTGTGTGTAATTTTTTTTGAGGTTGATTAATTCTTTTTTGGGAAATATTCTAATCTCGTTTTTACCCGCTTGCTCGCGTGAGGGACAGGAATAAGCTACCGAAGTAGCATGGATGGCCCGACAGCATAAAGGGAAGGGGCCTACTCACCGTGATGGTAAGTTGGCCCCTTTGCTTTATGGTGGCACGCTCCATAAGTTCTTAAAAGAAAAAAAGTTCCAGATTTCAAGTTGTGAAACCTGAAACCTGAAACTTCAATTTAAATCAATAATATATTAAGCCAGAATTTCAGTAAGCGATACGGCTTCTTTAATTCTACGTAATGCTTCTTTTAATAAATCTTCGCTGGTTGCGTAAGAGAAACGGATGCAATTTGGGTTTCCAAAAGCGTCACCTGTTACGGTTGCTACATTGGCTTCACCTAAAAGATACATAGAGAAATCGTTAGCATCTTTGATTAATGTACCTCTTAATGTTTTTCCGAAGAAAGAAGATACGTCTGGGAATACATAAAAAGCTCCTTCTGGAACGTTGATTTTTACTCCTGGAATCTCTTTCAACAATCCAACAACTAGATCTCTACGGCTTTGGAAAGCGTCAACCATGTGTTTCAAAACAGATGGATCAGCATCTACAGCAGTGATCGTAGCGCGTTGAGCAATACTGTTAGCTCCACTGGTTACTTGACCTTGCATTTTGATACAAGCTTTTGCGATAAATTCAGGTGCTCCAATGTATCCAATTCTCCATCCTGTCATGGCAAATGCTTTGGCAACTCCATTTACAGTTATGGTTCTTTCTAACATTCCAGGAATAGATGCAATACTGCAGAAAGTTCCTGAGAAGTTGATGTGCTCGTAAATTTCGTCTGATACTACGTATACGTTAGGGTGTTTTTCTAAAACTTTGGCTAGGGCAGTTAATTCCTCTCTGTTGTAAACCGATCCACTTGGGTTACAAGGAGAACTGAACCACATCATTTTTGTTTTTGGTGTAATAGCTGCTTCTAATTGTTCTGGAGTGATTTTGAAATCCGTGTCTACAGAAGTTGGAACTTCTACAGGAACTCCTCCTGATAATTTTACAATTTCGAAATAACTTACCCAGTATGGTGCTGGTAAAATTACCTCGTCACCATCATTAAGCATTACTTGTGCAATGTTGTATAAAGATTGTTTGGCTCCTGTTGAAACCACAATTTGTGATGGTTTGTAATCTAAGTTATTGTCTCTTTTGAACTTTCTGCAGATTGCTTCTTTCAATTCTGCGTAACCTTCTACTGGAGAGTATGTGCTGTAGTTTTCATCGATCGCTTTTTTGGCAGCTTCTTTGATGAAATCCGGAGTATTAAAATCTGGTTCTCCTAAACTTAAACTGATAATGTCTTTTCCTTGTGCTTTTAATTCTCTTGCCAATGCAGCCATCGCTAATGTTTGTGATGTAGCTAAATTGTTAATTCTGTCTGAAAGTGGATTGCTCATTAAAATGTAATTTTTTTGGTTTATTCTTTTTTAGATAATTATTATAGTGCTGGTTTTAACCCCAGTGTTTTTAAATGTTTGAAATGTGCAACAACAGCTGCTGACATTGTTTTGTATTCGTAATATGGTAATTGGCATTCTTTGGCCGTTTCTTTTACGATTTTTGCAATTTTACCATAATGAACGTGGCTAATGTGTGGAAAAATATGGTGCTCGATTTGGTGGTTTAATCCTCCTGTGTACCAGTTTACAATTTTGTTTTTTGGAGCAAAATTCACAGTAGTGAACAATTGATGAATGGCCCAAGTGTTTTCCATTTCGCCAGCTTCGTTTGGTTGTGGATTAGCGGCTTCATCGACAACATGTGCCAATTGAAATACAATACTTAAGATTAGTCCGGCAGTATAATGCATGATGAAAAATCCAATAAGTACTTTCCACCAAGTGATTCCAATAACGATAGGTAAAACGATCCAAATCGATAAGTAAATGACTTTTGTGATGATTAATGTAGTCCAAAGTGTTTTGGGACTTTTTGGCTCGCCATAAGATAATTTTCTTTTTAGGTAACTGCTCATTTGTTTAAAATCGGTAGTGATTGCCCAATTGAAAGTCAACAATCCGTATAAAAATACAGCGTAATATTGTTGGAATTTATGGAATTTATGCCATTCTGCTTCTTTGGAGAAACGCATGATTCTTCCTGCTTCTAGATCTTCGTCATGACCAATTATATTAGTATAGGTATGGTGTAATACGTTGTGTTGCACTTGCCAGTTGTGTACGTTTCCGGCTAATACGTATATGGTTCCTCCCATGATTTTATTAACCCAGCTTTTGGTAGAATAAGATCCATGATTGGCATCGTGCATAACATTCATTCCAATTCCGGCCATCCCAATTCCCATAACAATGGTCAATAGAAGGTGTGCCCAAAATGGCATGTCTAAAGTTAATATCAAGAAATAAGGAACAAGAAAAACAGTAAAAAGAATTACAGTCTTTAAGTGGATTTTCCAGTTTCCAGTTTTTTCTATATTGTTTTCTTTGAAATAGCTGTTTACTCGGGAGTTAAGCGTTCTAAAAAACTTTAGGTTGTCTTGTTTTGCAAATGTAGGTGCGGTATTGTTCATATGTTTTTTGAATATTTGCAAAGGTAACCAATATAAATTTTCAATATACAATATTGAGTTAAATATTTATGAGCTAAAAGCAGTACTTTTGTTAAAAATTTTTAAGATGGACGAGATTCTAAAGTATTTTCCTAACCTATCTGATATTCAGATAGAACAGTTTCAAAAATTGGATTTTTTATACCACGATTGGAATGAAAAAATCAATGTTATTTCCCGTAAAGACATTGATTCTTTGTACACTAAACATATATTGCATTCTTTGGCTATAGCCAAAGTAAATAAGTTTGAACCCGGAACTTATGTTTTGGATGTGGGAACTGGAGGTGGATTTCCTGGGATTCCATTGGCGATACTTTTTCCGGAAACCCGTTTTTTTCTGATTGATATTATTGCCAAAAAAATAAAAGTAGTTCAGGCTGTTGCCGAAGCTTTAGAACTAAAAAATGTAAAAGCTGAGCAACTTCGGGCCGAAAATGTTAAAGGGGATTTCGATTTTATAGTAAGCCGTGCAGTGACCAATATGCCTGATTTTGTTTCTTGGGTGAAAACTAAAATTAAGAAGCAAAGTAAACACGAATTGAAAAACGGTATTCTTTATCTAAAAGGAGGAGACTTAACAGAGGAATTGAAAGATTTTCCTAAAGCCACCGAATATAATATTTCTGATTTCTTTGATGATGAGTTTTTTGAAACCAAGAAAGTGGTGCATTTGCCGTTGAAATTTGTAGTGTAGATTATTTGTATTTGAAAAACAAACCGCACAAGAATTTAAAGAGGATTGTTTTATAAGGCGAGAATTTTTTTGCTCTTATTTTGATAAAATGATTTTAGTAAACTATGTATAAAGGGAAAAGGGTATTGGCAAATTTTACTACTTTATTTTCTATTCTTTTATTATCGCTATTATGTGGTTGTGCTAAAGAAAAGAGATTCAAAGAAAAAAAATCTTTTTATCAAGCTGTAAATGGTAAGGATACAGCCTTTTTATCAATATCGTTGACCCAAACCCATTTTACAGGTATGTATGAGATAAGATATGGGACTTTAGGTAAAGATTCGGGAGATATAAGAGGGAAAATTTGTGGAGATACCTTGATAGGGCTATATAACTATAAGACCTATGGTGGGAATAACAATATAGTTCCTATCGCTTTATTAAGAAGGGGGAATAAGATTATGTTAGGTAAAGGTTTGGCAATGAGTTATATGAATATTCATTATTTTTCACACGATGCCCCTATAGATTACGATAATTCAGAGTTTATTTTTGAAGAGATAAATAAATCGGCAGAGAGATAATAAAAAAAGCACTTTTATAGGTGATTTTAATTTCAAAATATAAACCCCATAAGAACTCAAAATGTTTTGAATTCTTATGGGGTTTTATTTTTGATCTTTTAAATAATCCAGCCAAGTCTCTTTATAACTACTTCCAATTGGAATTTCTATCGCATTTATTTCTACTTCGTTTTTCGAGTATGCGGTTAGTTTTTTTGCCTGAATAATATAAGAGCGATGGATTCGGACAAAATTTGAATCCAATACTTTTTCGAAAGCGGAAATATTCTGCTTAAGATGATGTGATTTTCCGTTTTCGAGATGAATGGTAATGTAGTCTTTGAGACTTTCTACGAATAAAATATGATCGAAAATAATCTTGATGTTTTTACTGCCGGAAGACACAAATATGTGATCTTCGTTGGTTAAATTTTCAGGTGCTTTCGGAATTTGTAATTGTTTGAATTTTTCTATCGAAACAAAAAAGCGATCAAAAGTGATGGGTTTCAAAAGATAATCAATCACATTGAGTTCGTAGCCTTCTATGGCATATTCTCTGTAGGCAGTTGTGAAAATTACTTTAGGCGGATTCTTTAGTTTTTTTAGAAAATCATTTCCTTTGAGTAATGGCATTTCAATATCCAGAAACATCAAATCTATTATGTTTGATTCTAAGAAAGTGTATGCTGTCAAGGCATTTTCAAAAGAAGCAACCAATTCGAAATTATCGAAATGGGCTAAATGTGACGCAATTAATTCTCTTGCCAAAGGTTCGTCGTCAACGATGATGCATTTGTATTTCATATTGAAATTTATATTTTAAATGTTTAGCGTTAGCCTAACTAAGTGCATTTTTTGAGTTTCTTCTATATCCAATTGATGTCTCTTTGGATATAATAAATCCAGTTGTTTCCGAACGTTTTCGAGTCCGATTTGTGATTTGTCTGATCTTCTTGCCGTTTCGTTTTGGGGTTTTGTATTTTCGATGCCGAAAATAATTTGCTGTTTTTTAGTTTCTAAATTCATGTGAATTACTGCTTTCTCGGTTTCATTGATTACGCCGTGTTTAAAAGCATTTTCTACAAAAGTCAACAGAATTAGCGGTGAAATTTTGCTGTCTTCGTGAATGTCTTTGGTAAACGAAATGTCTAGCCTGTTTTCATTATACCGTAATTTTTCTAATGAAATATAGTTTTCCAGTAGGTTGATTTCCTTTTTTATACAAACAAAATCATCATTGCAACGGTACAAGACAAAATCTAATATTTCGGATAATTTGGCAATAATCTCGGGTGCTTTATCGTCTTTCTTGAGTGTCAAAGCATAGAGGTTATTTAGGGTGTTGAATAAAAAATGAGGATTCAGTTGGCTTTTTAGGGCTTTGAGTTCCATTGATTTTTTCTCTTCTTCTATTTTGGAAAGATGTTGTTGGTTTTTGTAAAAACGAATTAATCCAATAACTGAAGCAGGGAAAAACAACCAAATGGTTTTTGTAAAGAACAACCTAAAACTGATTAATCTTTGAAGTAATGTGTTGGGGCATTTATCCCATTCCGAATAATACTGAGGAAACTTGGGTTCAAGATGAAAATATTTGAGGGCTGTAAGCATTGTAAAAACAAGGTATAACCAAATAGCAAAAAGGACAATAAAAAGGAGGTATTTCTTTGGAATGAGAAGATTAGGGATCAAAACGTAAATCAAGACATACGCTCCAATAGCTTGAATAATTGTTTCAGAAAGAAAGATATAAACTAGGTCATCGTATTTTTTATAGTCAAAACTTTTTGTAACAAAGTGTATTATCAAAAAACCAAACCAAAACAAACTGTGGCTTAGAATTCTTTTTAGGTTTATGTTTTTTAGAAAATTCATACTATGCTTTTATAAGCATGCAAGTTACTAAAATATATATGCTTGGTTTATTGTATGAGACAAATAATGGTCTTTAGCTTATGAAAACGGCATTCCAGCCCATGAATGCATTATTATTGGAAAATGCATTCTTCATATGCTAAAGTTGTCTTTTTATTTGCGTCTAAATTAAGATTAAGATTACAGGATTACTTTAGCCCAAAAAAAGTAAACCATGAAATTAAAATACATTATTGCCTTTTTGGTATTCTCTTGTACATCAATGTCTGCCCAGTTTAAAATTACTGGGAATGTTGTAACTACTGCAAGTAATCCTGTCGTTTTTGCCGAAGTTATTCTAATAGGCGAAGATGCCAAAAATAGAAAAAGCGAACTTACAAACGATAAAGGGGACTTTGTCTTAGAAGTAAACCAAGGAAATTATATATTGGAAATTCGACAAGTAAATGAGCTTTTGTTTACAAAAAACATATCGTTAACGGCTGCTTTAGATTTGGGCGTTATAACAATTGATAACGCAATTCAGTTAGAGTCGGTTGTAGTTGGAGTGAAAAAGGAACTGATCGAAAGAAAAGTAGATCGTTTGGTTTTTAATGTCGAAAATTCGATTAATGCCACAGGAGGAGATGCTTTGGAAGCGCTTAGAGTCACTCCAGGGATAAAAGTGCAGAATGACAATATAACTATTATTGGGAAAAGCAATTTAGCTGTTATGATCGATGATAAAATCATCCAACTTTCTGAGGAAGACTTGGCTAATTATCTGAAATCAATTCCATCCGATAATATTAAAAGTATAGAAGTAATTACAACACCACCTGCTAAATATGAGGCTGAAGGTAAAAGTGGTTTGGTTAATATTAAATTAAAAAAAGCAAAAAAAGATTCTTGGAATGCCTTGGTAGGATCTACTTACCTTCAAAGATTTTATAGCCAGGGTGCTGTAATGGGTAATTTCAATTATAATAAAAATAAATTAGGTATTACATCGTCTTTAAATTATTTGTCTGGCAAAAGATACAATATCCAAGATGATTATACTTATTTTCCAACAGAAATGTGGCACACTAATTCCTCGTACAAAAGTGTAAATACGAGAATCTATGGAAAATTTGGTATTGATTATCAAATAACTCCAAAATGGATTGTGGGTGGACAAACATTATTTAATAATTCCCAACCATTATTCACGGATAGTCCTTTTACAGGTATTTATGATAATGCCAATGGTAACATCACGAGCTATTTAAAGTCAAATGGAGGAGTAGCGACGCTAAAAGTAGGTATTAGTTCATTCAATTTTTATAATGAATTTAAAATTGATTCTTTAGGCAAAAAAATCACTTTAAATCTGGATTATTTTAATTATAAAACAACAGATAGTAGAACTTATAATGGTATTTCGGTTGTCGAAAATCCGTACTCTCAGCAGTATTTTGCAGGAATAAATAGCAATATACAAGGCATAACGAACGTATCGGGGAAATTAGATTTTGATTACCCCACAAAATGGGCGACTTTGAGTTTTGGTGGTAAAGTTTCGAATTCAAAATCAAATAATAACATTTCAGCCTTCAATAGTGGCTTGGTAGATAAACCAGTTTTAGAAATGCCTTTCAAGCAAAGTGAGTTTGACTATACCGAGAACATACAAGCGGTTTATTTATCGGGAAGCAAAAAAATAAATGATCACTGGGACTCCCAATTTGGATTAAGAATGGAAACTACCCAAACCAAGATTTTTGCTGGAAGCTTAAGCCAATCAATTAATAAAGATTACATTAAGTTTTTCCCAACCGCCTATTTGATTTATATCGCAAATGACAATTCGACTTTTAGCTTTAGCTATAGCAAAAGAATTGAAAGACCTCAATTTAGGGATTTGAATCCTAACACTCATTTTTGGAACCCTTTTCAATCTTTTAAAGGTAATCCATTTTTGCAACCTGCATTTATTGATAATACAGAGCTAACCTATACTTATAAAAAAATTGAAAGTAAGTTTTATTTTAGTTATGAGAATAATTTAATTTCAGAGGTTACAATCGTTGACCCTAATTCAAATGAGATTCTACATACAAGCGAAAATTATATAGATACACAACGTTATGGAATTTCGGAGAATTATGTTTTCGATGGATTCAAATGGTGGACAAGCAATAATGCGGTCGATTTCAATTATGCTATTTCTAAATCTAGTTTAACCGTTGCCCGAAGGGAACAAAAGGGATTCAATTCGAGGTTGTCAACCAATAATGATTTTAATTTGAATGCCGATAAAACACTACTTTTTAATGTGAGTTATTGGTATAGTTTTCCGGGTATAGACGGTATTTCTACTAATAGAGAAATGAGTTCTTTTTCTCTGGCGTTTCAATATCTTTTGTGGAATAAAGATTTAAAAATGTCCTTAAGAGGGACAGATATATTTAAAACCGAAAAAATAAATAGTAGTTCTACCGTTAATGGTGTTTATCAAGAAGGTAAAAATTATTATGACAATCAATCTTTTCAGCTTTCTGTTTCGTATAAATTTGGGAATAAAAAGAGTGACGCTAAGCAAAGAGTAACGGGTAATGAAGAGGAAAGAAGCAGGACGGGGAGCTAATTTGACAGCAATTTAAAATCACTAGAGACAATCTAAAAGTATGGAGAGCTGTCAGTCTGAGGTGGAATTTTTATTCTAAAGACGTCAATGGTAGCGTAGTCGAAGACCCACAGGCTGGTCTTCAGCTATGCTCACACTGACAAAATCTGAAAGTTTTCTTATCCCAAATTCCGCATCTGATAAAATGGAACTATGGAATTCGATCCTATACCATAGAGATTTTTAAACGGTAAGCATGAGTTTCACAACAAACTTTCTTTGGGTTTCATCTATTTCCAACTGATGCTTTTTAGGATACAGTAAATCCAATTGTTTTCGGACGTTTTCGAGTCCTATTTGTGATTTTTCAAATGCTTTCGCAGTTTTGTTTTGAGGTTTTGTGTTTTCGATACTAAAAATAATTTGCTGTTTTTTGGTTTGCAAATTTATGCGAATTACTGCTTTTTCGGTTTCATTGATTACGCCGTGTTTAAAAGCGTTTTCAACAAAAGTCAACAAAATCAGCGGTGAAATTTTGCTGTTTTCTTGGATGTCTTTGGTAAACGAAATGTCCAATCTGTTTTCATTATACCGGAGTTGCTCTAATGAAATATAATTTTCTAACAGGTAAATTTCTTTTTCTATAGGAACAAAATCATCATTGCAACGGTACAAGACAAAATCTAATATTTCGGATAATTTGGCAATAATCTCGGGCGCTTTGTCGTCTTTTTTGAGTGTCAAAGCATAGAGGTTGTTTAGGGTGTTGAATAGAAAATGAGGATTCAGTTGGTTTTTCAGCACTTTGAGCTCCATTGATTTTTTTTCTTCTTCTAGTTTTAAAAGGCGTTGTTGTTTTCTGTTAAAGCTAATAAAGCCCATTATAATAATTGGGTACGTTATAAAGGAGAATTCACGGAATATCAATTTAAAAGAAGTTAATCTTTCTGGGACTGACATTTTATGTCCAAACCAATCGTCGAAAAAACCTGGAAATTTTGGCTCGAGGTAGTAATACTTCAATACCATTAAAAAAGCAAAAACAAAATACAGCCAGCTGATGGAAAACAGTATGAAAAGGAGGTGTTTTTTTTTGTTTAGCAAATTTGGGATAATCCAATAAATTAATCCGTAAGCCGCAATCGCTTGTACTAAAATTTTGAAGCTATATATAAAAATAAAGGAATAATATCCCGTATCCTCTGACTTGCCAGAAATATATAGTAGCATAAAGGACAACCAAAATAAGCAATGGCTTGCAACTCTTTTTAAATCTGTGTTTTTGAGAAAATTCATATTGTGTTTTAGGAGGCGGAAAGTTAATAAATTATCAAAGCATACTTCATACAGTATGACGAATAATGAATTTTAGCTTCTGAAAATAGTATTTGAGCCCATGAATACAGGAATGCTCAATAATCGATTCTTTGAATGCGGAAACGGCTTTTTTAACTGCTGATAAAAATAGGGATGATGTTGTTGTGCTATTTTAGCTTAAAAAAAGTAAGCCATGATAATTAAAATCATTCTATTGTTCGTGTTGTTACTAGAAAGGCTAGTGAAACAGAGTATGTCTTAATGTTGTCAAAAAGTAATTAAAAACTAATAAATCAGAATATGAAATCAATTTTTAAAAATGCTATGACTATCACAATGGTGGTTTATTCCCTAAACTTATTTTCGCAGGAAGCAAAACAAGAGATTACTATTAATGAAACTTCCAGATCAATTAAGCCAACTTTATTTGCCAATTTAGGGGAGACCTGCACAACGCCAGACGGAATGGCTTTGGATAAAAAAGGAAACCTCTATTTATCGGTATTAAACCCTACTTCGTTTGAAAAAAACGGATCTAAAATTTTAACTTTCGATAAAAATGACAAACCAGTAACTTGGTTTGATCAATTACCACTTCATCCAATCACAAAACGAGTGCATCCGATGGGAATGGAATTTGGTCCTGACGGGAATTTATATTTGATGGATAACCAATATTTCGCGGGGAAAGAAAATTTCTCGAGATTAATTAGGGTCGTTGTCGAAAAAGGGAGCCCTAAATATGCGGAGGTTTTGGCTGAAGGTTTCAATTTTGGAGAAGCCGTTAGATGGTCTAAAAATAGAGTTTATATAACAGATGCTTTGGGTGATAAGAAAAGAGAAAGCAGTATTTATAGTTTTTCATTAGAAGAATTAAATAGAAGCAAAATAGTTCTAGATTCATCAACAAAAGAAAAATATTTAGTAAGTCTATTTACTTTGAAGCCCGAAATTAAAGGAAATTCAATTGGAATTGACGGCATAGCATTCGACAAAAAAGGGAATTTGTATGCGGGGAATTTTGGAGATGGTGTGATTACAAAATTTGAATTCACTAAAGATGGTAAAGTAAAATCTAAAAAAGTAGTTTTTGATTCTGATAAATTAAAATGCTGCGATGGCTTTTTTTACGATGAGAAAAGAAATTCTATTTTCATAGCAAATTACGACAACAATAGTGTTCATCAACTGGATTTAAATACCAATACGATCTCTTTGATTTGGGAAAATGGGAACAATGATGGTGCGGACGGGCAATTGGATAATCCTTGTGAAACCATCATGTATAAGGGTAAATTGCTTGTCGTAAACTATGATACTTTTAAAGGTCCGAAGAATACAGAAATAGATAATTTTCATACGATTTCTTGTTTCCAGTTATAATTTTTAAATTGAGACCAAAATCTAAGAAAAGTACTGGTTTTTATTTTTATAAAATTAACAAACTGTGTTGTATTATGGTCATGAATTCGCCTACTAAACCAAATATGTACATTTTAAAAAACACATCTCAATGAAAATATTTTTGAATTTTATTCTTTTTATGATTGTACTTAACACATCAGCACAGCAAACAAGAACAACAAAGTTTGAAGATGCGAAAAGTGTATATAACATTCAAGACAGTGTGATGATTAAAACCCGGGACGGTGCATTTATATCGGCTATGGTGGTGCGAAAAAAAGGAATCACTACTCCAAAACCTGTCATCCTTCAATATACCATTTATGTACAGGACAAAGGCAGAGATATTAAATCCTTAAAAGCAGCAGCAGACAAGGATTATGTTGGCGTAATTGCTTATGCCAGAGGGAAGCGGTTTAGTTCAAATGAAATATTCCCTTATGAAAATGACGCCAACGATACTTATGATGTAATTGATTGGATAAGTAAACAAGAATGGTGTAACGGAAGTGTAGGTATGTATGGAGGTAGTTATAACGGATTTACACAATGGGCAGCTTGTAAAAAACTTCATCCTGCACTTAAAACTATAGTTCCTTATGTAGCCAACAGACCGGGAATGGGATTGCCAATGGAAAACAACGTTTTTATAAATCCCAATTACGAATGGTCGTTTTATGTTGGGAATAACAAATACTTAGATACTATTGCAGGGAATGACAGACAGCGCTTTAGAAAAATGCAAAACAAATGGTGGGAAACAGGTGTTGCCTATAAAAAACTAGACAGTATTGACGGAAGTCCCAATAGGTTGTTTCAACGATGGATAAGTCATCCTTTATTTGACGAATATTGGCAGAAAATGGCACCGTACGGAAAAGAATTTGCACAAATAAATATTCCTGTGTTATCAATTGATGGATATTATAATGACTCCCAGAACTCAGGTTTGTATTATGTGAGGGAGCATAATAAATATAATCCTAAAGCAAATCATTACCTTATTATCGGTCCTTACAGTCATTTGGGTGCTCAACGGGAAGGCGATGCTGTATTGAACGGCTATAAAGTGGATTCAAACGCATTGATCAATACCCAAAAAATAACATATCAATGGTTCGATTTTATTTTGAAAAACGGACAGAAACCAGAAATGCTTAAAGATAAAATTAACTATCAAGTAATGGGAGCAAATGAGTGGCGAAGTGCTCCGTCTCTTGACAAAATGAGCAATGATTTCTTGAAGATGTATTTGACTGATAGTAAATCGGGGAATTTTTACGCTTTAAATCCTAAAAAACCGATTCAGAAAAGTTATCTGTATCAAGAAGTTAATTTTGCTGATAGACAAACGGAAAATAATGATTACTACCCAGATCCCATTATTAGAAAAGAAATTGATACCAGCAATGGATTTGTTTTTATAAGTGAACCCTTGAAAGAATCGATGTTAATTAATGGTTCGTTTTTAGGGGAGATAAAAGTAAGTATCAACAAAAAAGATATGGATATTGGTGTTACCTTATATGAAGTAATGCCAAATGGAGACTATTTTCATTTGTCTTATTTTATAGGTCGTGCCAGTTATGCCAAAGACATTGCAAAAAGAAATTTGTTGAAACCAAATGAAATCGAATCTATCCCTTTTTCGAATACACATTTGGTCAGTAAGCAATTGAGTAAAGGAAGTCGTTTACTTGTGGCTATCAATGTGAATAAAAATCGATTTTCTCAATTAAATTATGGAACAGGAAAAGGGGTTAGTGATGAAACTATTGAAGATGCCAAAGAGCCATTAAAAGTAAAATGGTATAATGATAGTTTTGTAAAGATTCCGGTTTGGAAATAATAGATAGATGAAAAGTCAATTTTAGAAGTTTAGAATTTAAGGCAAACCTCAAAACTTTTTGTACTTTTAAAGTCAATGATTAATAGAAATTTAGAATGTAAAAATTATAACAAAAATAAAACAACTAACAAATCAATTATGAGAAAGACAACACTAATACTCCTTTTATTTCTAATTAGTACACTAACTTTTGGGCAAACTAAAACCGAAGACGATTTAATTAAAGCTGTTATTGAAAACGCTTATATAGGCGGAATACATAATGGTGGATCAATTGATGAAATAAGAAAAGGTTTTCATCCTACATTTAAAATGCTAAGTTTAGAAAATAATGACATTTCACCACTTTCATTAGAGGATTGGATAATAAGAATAGAAAACGGACGAAAGCAAAATGCAGGAAACCCAACAGCAAAGGCAGAATGTGAGTATTTAAGCATAACTACCTCAGGAAATGCTGCGACAGTGGTTTTGAACTTATTTAAAAATAAAAAGAAAATTTTCACAGACCATATGATACTCTACAAATTTTCAGAAGGTTGGAGAATTGTTTCAAAAGCATATTATAGAGTACCTCGATAACAAAAAATAAAATACGACACAAAACGAGCGATTTTGTTTTTAATCTAAATATTAGTTTTTGTGTCCTGTCATTTTGTAAATAGGCTAGGAAGCAGTAGTGTAAAAATATCGTCACTGCTAAGTAAATAATTGCTATCTGAGGAGTTAATAAATCACTAAACGTAAGATAAATCTTAATTAAAACATATTTATGAAATTAATTCCATTTTTTATTGTATTTCTAATTGTTGGTGCTTTGAAAGTTCAAGGTCAGACAACTCAAGACTCGCTTGATATCAGGAGAGTGGCACTTGCATATATTGAGTCTCAACATAATCCCAATCCCAAGCAAATGCAGGATGCTTTACATCCTCGAGTGGTAAAAAGGTCAGTCTTCAAAAGTAAAAAGGCGAAAAAAGATTATATTTCTGAATTTTCAGCGGAAAATTTGGTTATTCTTGCAGAAACCTATAATGTCAATGGTGATAAGTTTTCGAAAAATCCGAAGAAAGAAATTAAATTATTGGATGTGTCTCCATTAACTGCATCTGTTAAGCTAATTGCTGACGAATGGTTTGACTACATGCACATAGTAAAGACTAATGGAGAATGGAAAATTATTAACGTTCTTTGGCAGTATAATAATGTATCAGAACATCAATAGTGTTAATAAACTCTAACTCTAGTAGGAATCAAAATAATTTAGAATTCGTTCTTCTTTATGCTTTGGTTCGAAAATTAAATATAACAAGTATTGCCTAAGAAAACTGCTGTGGAAGAAGAAACAGACATCAGGTAATTTCGTAAAATTGCAATTCTAGATTTATTAAATAGCCATTATAAACAAACCCCCCCACAGGATTTTATAGATGAAATAGCGAATTTATATATAACGGAAAAAAATAAAAAACCAACGGGCAGTTTGGTAAGATTGGGGGCTTTGTTCTGAATCTAAAGTTAGTTTTGTATTTGCAAAGTCTGTCTTGATCCGAAAGTGAAGGCTTCCTTAATCCCCGACCTCGTCAAGGTGCAAGGGGCATTATTGAACATTTTTAGAAACCGATAATAATCAACAAAATAAATTGAAAAACAATAATGAAAAATAAATGAAATCATTCTTTATTAAAAGTAATCGCTTTAACCATCATCATTCAACTAGCGACATTAAATCTGACTGTCGGACAAAACAAGGTAATGGAAATTGATAAGTTAATGAAACATTGCTACGCAAATAATATTTTTAACGGCGCTATTTTAGTTTAAGAAAACGGAAATGTTATTTACAGAAAATGAATTATTTTGATAAATGCTGCATGAGTGCGATCGGGGAATTTAGATTTGATTACGTTTTAGCTGACAGTTGGTACAGTTCAGCGGAGAATATGAATTGTTGTAAAAAAGAATTGAATTCAGGTTTCATAATAGCTCTAAAAAGCAATCGAAAAGTCGCTTTGTCATTAGAGGATAAAGAAAATAAAGCATACATAAGTATTGAAACACTACAGTCAGGACAACAAACCGTGGAGGTTTGGTTTGAAGAACTAGATTTTTCCGCTGTTGCCTGCAAAGCAAGTTTTCAAAAAACGAAAATGATACAGTCGGGGAGATGTACTTGGTCCGTAGTGATTTAAACTTATCTTATGCCGAAGTGACTACAATCTACAAAAAAAAACGGTAGGGAGTAGAAGAATATCATAAATCTATAAAGGCAATACTGGTTTTGCAAAATCACCAACCAAAAAAATTTAAACCCGAACTAATCATTATTTATTGTAAACAATAGTTTACATATAGTCGGAAAGGTTTGAACTTGAGATTTTGTTATTTTTAGGCAGTAAAATCAATCGTTTGTTATTTTTTTATGAGTATAATTGATGTTTTGTGGGTTATATAACAAAAAATAATTTTTATTCTTTGTTTTTTGTGTTTTAATTAATTAGGTTTGCCTTCTTAATAACCAAAATCTCACAAATGAAAAAAACAGTACTCAATTTTATTGTGATACTTTTTGCGATTTCCGGATGGTCGCAAAGTAATTATCAAAATGATTATTCTATTTCAATCAATGGGCATAGAATTACCACAACTTCAAATTTTAAGCAACAAGCAAATCTGCTTAAACAAAGTGTAAATAAACAAAGTGATAAAAATAAATACACTTTGTTGCAATTTACAAAAATCCCAACTTTGGCTGAACAAAAGGAGCTAAAGAATCAAGGAATAACGCTTATTAGTTATTTGTCCAATAATGCGTATTATGTATCAATTGATTCAAAGTACTACAGTCAAAAGACAGTATCTAAAAATATTAGAACATCAATTACAATAGATTCAAACTTTAAAATTGATCCAACTATTGTAAGCGGAGACATTCCAGAGTACGCAAAAGTGGGTAATGCTGTAAAAGTGGTAGTCAGCTATTTTAAAGGAGTGGACAGTAAAATTATTTCAGAAGACTTAACTCAATTAGGCATAAAAGGGTTTAAGAATATGGAATCGTTTTATCAGGTCTATATCCAAGTGACTAATGAAAAATTAAATGAAATTGCAAAATTAAACTGGGTACAAAATATAGAATTAATTTCTGCTCCAGTTGAAAGTGATAATCTTCCTGGTGTAACTTCTCACAAAGCCAATATGCTAAATTCTAATATTCCAGGACTTGGTTATGGTCTAACTGGAAAAGGGGTGAAAATTGGTATTTGGGATGGAAACATCGAAAAACACACAGATCATACTGGAAGGTTAATCAATAGGGAATATGAGTCGCCATCATCACATGGTTCGCATGTTTCTGGAACTATAGGTGGAGCAGGTATATTAGATCCAAGAGCAAAAGGAATGGCACCGGATGTGCAAATGTATGGATGGAATTTCAATACTCAATCCAATGGTTTGCCAGTTTATGCGGAAAGAGAACTTGCCGCTGTTAATGATGGTGTAGAACTTACTTCAAATTCTTATGGATCAAATCTTTTGTCTGGTTATAATACCGTTAGGTATGGTGTTGGAGATCGTGGAGATGATGATGTGACGGTTAAGTTTCCTTATTTGTTGAATGTGTATTCTAATGGTAACGCACAAACTGCTTATGCGGGAGGCTTTAATACTTCTACAAAAGCTTCAAAAAACGCACTTCATGTTGCAGCAAATGACCCTAATGATTTAATTAGTTCTTACAGTAGCTTTGGACCAACATTGGACGGGCGTTTGGTTCCTCAAATCTCAGCAGTTGGGACTAATGTTTATTCATTAGACTATAATAATGGATATCAATTTATGAACGGAACTTCAATGGCTACTCCAGGGACATCTGGTACATTAGTTTTGTTATATGAAAGATATAAAAATATTTATGCAGATAAGCCTTTGGCTTCGATGATGAAAGCATTAGTTACCAATACTGCAAAAGATGCTGGAAATCCAGGGCCGGATTACAAATATGGTTTTGGGAATTTGAATGCCTTAAGAGCAATTAAAGTTTTAGACAATAAAATGTTTTATACTGCCTCGGTTGCTAATGGTGCATCTTACGAAAAAGAAATTGTTGTTCCTGCGGGTTTGACTTCTTTAAAAGTTATGCTTGCCTATTCTGACATAGGAGCAACTCCAGGAGTTACGGATATATTAGTAAATAATTTAGATATTAAAATTGTTAAGGATGGAGTAACAACTCTTCCTTGGATTTTAGATCCAACTCTTCCAAATGCAAATGCAAAAAGAGGAGTAGATAATTTGAATAATATCGAACAAATTACACTAGATAAACCTGCTGCGGGGACTTATAAAATTATCGTTGCAGGAACTAGTATTCCATTAAACACACAAGAGTTTTCTGTGGTTTATGATTATGTTGCACCCGAATTAGTTTTGACCTATCCTATAGGTGGAGAGAAATTTAATCCGGATACAACTGAATACATCCGTTGGGATTATGAAGGTGATGAAAAAACTTTTAATATTGAATATTCAGTAGATGGTGGGAGTACTTATAGTATTGTCGCGACTGATGTACCTTCTGCTGCAAGAAATTTTGCTTGGAAAGTACCTGCCGGATTTGTTCCAAATGCTAAAATTAGAATTAGTGCAGGAAGTAAAGTTGAAGTTTCAACGGAAACTTTTTCAATTATGTCCGAACCAAAAAATTTAGTAATTGTTGCTCCAGGTTGTGGAGGAACATCTTATAAATTAGATTGGGATGCAATTGTAGGTGCAAAATATGAAGTATTAAAATTAAATGGGTCTCAGTTTGACTTGATTGCTACTGTTAATGATCCAACATATACTTTTACTAATCTTACAGTTGGCGATAACAATTGGTTTACTGTTCGTGCTATCGATATTACAAGTGGTTTGATTTCTGAAAGATCAAGAGCTATAAATGTAGAGCCAATTGATAAACCGGTATTAACAGCTCTTAATCTACCATTCAAGGAAAATTTTAACGATAGAAAACCAACTAACTATACTTTGTCAAAAGCGAGTACAACATTTAGCAAACTAGGCGAGAAAAGCCCTTAGCAAGCCCCGAATTTGAAAGATTCCGGGGCTTTTCTTGTTT
>NZ_QCZH01000019.1 GCF_003097655.1 Flavobacterium laiguense | reverse complement strand
TTAGTAGCGGGAACAGGACTCGAACCTGTGACCTTCGGGTTATGAGCCCGACGAGCTGCCTACTGCTCTATCCCGCGATGTGGGTGCAAAGGTACACCTAAATTCGAGAATTACAACAAAAATTTTTAAAAAATGTTTTATTTTATCTATTGACTTGATATGACTACCTTTGCAGCATAAATTATATTTAAATGTCACATAAAGCAGGTTTTGTAAACATCATAGGGAATCCAAACGTTGGGAAATCAACGTTAATGAATGCCTTTGTTGGTGAAAGGTTATCAATTATTACGTCAAAAGCACAAACAACTCGTCATAGAATTCTTGGGATTGTAAACGGAGAAGATTTTCAAATGATCTTGTCGGACACGCCCGGAATCATCAAGCCTGCCTATGAAATGCAGGAATCGATGATGAACTTTGTGAAGTCTGCTTTTGAAGATGCCGATGTTTTAATCTATATGGTAGAGATTGGTGAGCAGGAATTGAAAGACGAAGCTTTTTTTAATAAAATTATCCATTCGAAAATTCCGGTTTTGTTATTATTGAACAAAATTGACAATTCGAATCAAGCACAATTGGAAGAACAAGTGGCTTTTTGGACAGCCAAAGTTCCAAATGCCGAGATTTATCCTATATCGGCTTTGCAGAATTTTAATGTTCCAGAGGTTTTTCAAAGAATCATTTCATTGTTGCCGGAATCGCCTGCGTATTACCCAAAAGATCAATTGACGGATAAGCCGGAACGTTTCTTTGTGAACGAAACTATCCGTGAAAAAATATTATTGAACTACAGTAAGGAAATTCCGTACGCAGTAGAAATCGTAACCGAAGAATTTTTTGAAGATGAGAATATCATCCGCATTCGTTCTTTGATTATGGTGGAACGCGATACACAAAAAGGAATCATCATTGGTCATAAAGGTGCCGCTTTGAAAAAAGTAGGAATGGAGTCTCGTGTGGATTTAGAGAAATTCTTCGGAAAACAAATCCATATTGAATTGTACGTGAAAGTGAATAAAAACTGGAGAAGTAATGCGAATATGTTGAAACGTTTTGGGTATAACCAATAAGTTTTAGTGTCCAGTGTTCAGGTTTTTAGTGATCAGTTAATTAGATGACTTGTGAAAAATCAGATCGAATTATTGGAATCTTCGGAGTGTAGATTAACAAATAAAAATAGCCCACAGATTGTACGGATTAAACGGATTATCACGGATGTTTTAGGAATCGGTGAAATGGTTTGAGAGTAAAGTTTAAAGTGAAATAAATATAAAATCAGTATTGGAGTTTGTCTCTAATGCTGATTTTTTTTTAGCCCAGATCGAAATAAAAACCCCGGAGTGAAAAAAGGTTGTTGTTCCTGTGGTTGCTGAGCGACCAAAGGAAGCTCCTGCAAGCGCATTGGAACAACTCCTTTTTGAACGAGGAGTTGTAATGGAGAGCTGGATTAGCTTCTAATTATTATGATTCTAAGATTTCCAAAAATACCTTTTCGATATCGTTCATTTGTTTTTCGCCGTTGCTTCGAATTTGCTTGGCGATGACGTAGAGCAGAAACCATGCGAAAACCATTAGGGACATCACGACGAAATCGCCTGTTGTGGATGCTTTTAGAACGTAATGGGAGTAGGCGATGCCGCAAAAAATGATGAAAGTGCCCGCGATCATGAAATGCAAGAACATGAAAAACGTCCATAAATTAGGATCTGGGCCAAATAAGCCGCGGATGTGGGTTTGGTTTTCGCCTTTGGATTCCATTTCGAGATGCAAATGGGGTGACCAATAGGCTTTTTTCTGGCCTTTGATGTTGATCCAAATGTGGTATTCTTTTATTTTTAGAATGTAATCCGGAGAATTCGTTGTGGTAAATTCAATGAATTTTTGACGCAAGGAATCGATGTTCTGATTGACATCTTTGTAGAATCGCAAACGCAAACGGATCTCATTATTGGTGTCCATAAAATTAGAAATGAAGTGGTTAAGTGAATAAGGTATGGCGAATATACCAAAAAAATTGATAATCATGGTTTTAAACACTACCTTTGCAACCCGAAACTGGAAAGCAGTATTCGGGAGAAGTAAATATTTGAATTTATATTATGAACAATATTGTTGCGATAGTAGGAAGACCTAATGTAGGGAAATCAACCCTTTTTAATAGGCTGATACAAAGAAGAGAAGCGATTGTAGATTCGGTTTCTGGGGTTACCAGAGATAGAAACTATGGTAAAAGCGAGTGGAACGGAAAAGAGTTTTCTGTGATTGATACGGGAGGATACATTCGTGGATCGGATGATGTTTTTGAAGGAGAGATCCGTAAACAAGTAGAATTGGCTATCGACGAAGCCGATGTTATTATATTTGTGGTGGATGTTGAAGAGGGGATTACTCCAATGGATGATGTTGTTGCGCGCCTGTTGCGTAAAGTGACTAAACCCGTTTTATTGGCGGTGAACAAGGTAGACAATGCCATGCGTGAAAAAGACGCTATCGAGTTTTATAACCTTGGTTTAGGAGAATATTATACGTTTGCCAGTATTTCTGGAAGCGGAACAGGGGATTTGTTGGATGCCTTAATTGATGCTTTTCCAGTGAAACCGGAACCGGTTCAAGAAGAAGTGGTTTTGCCTCGTTTTGCTGTTGTAGGTCGTCCAAATGCAGGGAAATCTAGTTTTATCAATGCACTTATTGGTAAAGAACGTTTTATGGTAACTGATATTGCGGGTACAACCCGTGATGCTATCGATACAAAGTTTGACCGTTTTGGTTTTGAATTCAACTTGGTGGATACGGCGGGTATTCGTCGTAAAGCGAAAGTGAAAGAAGATTTAGAATTTTACTCGGTAATGCGTTCGGTACGTGCGATTGAGCATGCTGATATTTGTATCTTGATTATTGATGCTACTAGAGGTTTTGAAGGACAGGATCAAAGTATTTTTTGGTTGGCCGAGAAAAACCGTAAAGGTGTTGTGATCTTGGTGAATAAATGGGATTTGGTGGAGAAAGAAACCATGTCAACCCGTGATTATGAAGAGAAAATCAAAAAAGAATTAATGCCATTTACGGATGTGCCTATTCTTTTTGTTTCGGCTTTGACTAAACAACGTTTGTTGAAAGCCTTGGAAGCAACGGTTAAAGTGTATGAAAATAGACAACAACGTATTGCCACTTCAAAATTCAATGAGTTTATGTTGAAAGTGATTGAAGCGTATCCGCCACCTGCAACCAAAGGGAAATATGTGAAAATTAAATATTGTATGCAGTTGCCAACTCAAACACCTCAGTTTGTGTTTTTTGCCAATATGCCGCAATATGTTAAGGAGCCATACAAACGTTACCTTGAAAATAAGATTAGAGAAAATTGGGACTTCTCAGGAGTACCGATTGATATTTATATTAGAGAGAAATAAAACTAGAAAAGTCCCAAAGAAATTTGGGACTTTTTTTTGTCTTGGTTTAAAAGTAAGATTGGCTATTCGTCTGACCTTTTATTCGGGCAATCCTCATACCAATCTTTGAAAGTTTTAGAGGTTTTGTAAGCATCATGTAAAACGGTGTAGATTAAAAATAACACCAAACACAAACCAAAAAGGTACATGCCCATTATAATTGAAATCAGTAGTTTTGTTTGACACAATACAACAAAAGCAAAAACATATATAGTGGTAAACCACGCCAGTTTAATTGCGAAATTTTTCATGGCTACAGCTTTTTGCTAAAGTTACGCCCTGTTTTTACAAAATTTAGTTAATCTAAGATTAATCAATTCTTAAAGTTGGAGTGGTTAGCTGGGTTAATTTAGGACTGCTTTTTTTATGAGATTATAACAGTTTGAGTACAACTCCCAAAAGAGCAGCAATGCAGATAATATGGGGTTCCTGTATTTTTTTTACATAAATCAAAATCAGAACGGTTCCTGTGGCAATCAATGCTGTGGGGATGTCTACAATGGTGCGAGTTGCAATTACAATTACCGCTCCTACCAAAGCGCCAATTACTCCAGCGGTTATTCCGTCAACAAAGGCTTTGATGCTTTTGTTTTGTGAAATCTTTTTGAAATAAGGAGCAGGAATTACCGTAAATAAATAACAAGGCAGAAAAACTCCCAAGGCCGCAATGGTTGCTCCGGTAAATCCAGCTACTAAATAACCAATGAAACCCACGGTAATTACAACGGGTCCGGGAGTAATCATCGCTACTGCTACTGCGTCGACAAATTGATTTTCAGTTAACCATCCGTATTCATTGACAACTCCACTGTGAAGAAAGGGAACAATTGCCAATCCACTTCCAAAAACAAAGGCTCCTGCTTTTGTGAAAAACCAAGCAATTTCTCCAAGTTTTCCAAGCTCAATAGTCGAGAATCCCGCAGTTGTAATGATAAATATAGAGGCAGTTTTGGGACGTTTGATCCATTCTGGCGGAGCTTTTACAATCATGTACACAAAGCCTAAAACGACAAACAACAACACTTCTTCTTTTTGGGTTACTGCCGTAAGAATGGTTGCGGTGATGTAAAATATCCAAAGTAACCAATTGTTTTTTATGGCTGGGATTTCAAATTTACTAATGGATTTAACTGTAAGCTTGTAGGAACTCAAAACGATAATGCCAATAACAGCTGCACTTATGCCGTAAAAAACAGCCTGCATCCACGGTAATCCTCCGTATGCTTGATAAGCAATCCCTATTAAAACGACCATTATGAAAGAAGGTAAAACAAAGGCTAATCCTGATAAGGTGGCACCTAAAACACCAAAGTGTACAAACCCGATATAAATTCCTAATTGGGCGGCTAACGGGCCAGGTGCTAATTGCGAAAGCGCTAATCCTTCTTTGAAATCGGTATCGTTAATCCATTTTTTATTTTCCACTAAGTCACGATGCATGTAACCCACCAAAGCTACGGGACCACCAAAACCAGTTGTGCCGAGTTTGATAAAATATTTTATTAATTCGATTAAGGTGTAATTAAGTTTTTCTGTACTCATGTTCTTTTTTTGTTTTCTTGTGTAGTACGATTTTTAAAAAATAGATGCTAATTTTCAATAAAATAAAACACGAATTTTACCAATTTACACGAATTCTTAGTTTAATTTTCATGAAAATCACACGAATCCATTGGAACACGGTTATTAATTCGTGTAAATTCGTGTTGAAATTTCTACTACTGAGTAGTTACAAAAAAGAGAATTGGTCTGCTTTACTTTTGAGTAGGATTTCACCAGATCTTAATTGGTCTGTACTTTATGTTTTTCTTTTAGTTTTATTTTATGATAAAAGCTAAACCGAATAATATCTCTGTCAAAATAATCCACACCACTCGCGCGTTGTTGGAAACTGTTTAAATAACCCAGTTCTAATGCAATGTTTTTGTTAACGCCATATTGTAAAGCGGCATAAATTCGGTTTTGGTCAAAGGTGTTTTTAGCGACATTTTCTCCTGCATTGATCATCAATTCATCGTACACAATAGCTTTTAAATACTGACTTTCCTTTTTCCAACAGGAATATTCCCCTTGAAGTCGGTATCTGAATCTCCAATAAAAAGTAGTTCCCGGAAGTAATCCTTCTTTATTGGTATTGTGGAAAAAGCGTTCTTCTACTTGAAACCGTTGGTTCAGGGTAAAATTGACGAAATCTTGTTTCCATGTAATGTCTTGCTGTCCTCTGTATTCAGGGATTTTAAAATCATAAGTGACTTCGGGATCTTGTGTGGCCACAGAGAAATAGGCAAATCCGGCTCCTACGTCAAAATTGTTGTTGATTTTATAGCGCCCATGGATTCGGATTAAATATAAATTTTCTTCGACTGGTTTTAGAAATACCCGATTGTCAAATTCTGTATGTACAGACCATTTGTTGTTTATAGTCAATTGATTGCAATATCGAGTCCAAAGTAAATTTTGATGATCTACATTTTTTTCGGTTTGGGCTCTGGAAACAAAACATATTAGTAAAAGGCAAAAAATTCTAATGGATTTCATGAAGTTTATTTCAATTTGCTGCAAATATACTTAAACTCTATAAAAGAAGTAGGGTTTGAAAAAGTTTTTTATTTTTTAACCAATGAGGCAATTGTAATGCCTTGCATAGCCTTCAAAGTTTCGTCTCTAATGATCATCAATCCATGTCGCAATAGGCATTCTGATTCGCTTACACAATCGGAGCAACGTTCGTAAAAATTTAAGGATGCGCAGGGAAGTAATGCGATTGCACCATCAAATAAACGGTGGATATCGGCCAAAGTAATACTTTCTTTGTCTTTTAAAAGATAGTAACCACCAAATTTACCTTGTTTGCTACCTACAAAATGACCTCTTTTTAAGTCCAAAAGTATTTGTTCCAAAAACTTTTTAGGAATAGAAGCCCCTTCAGCAATTTCAATGGTTCTTGAAATGTGATTCTCGTCTTGTTGAGCTAAATAAAGGAGTGCTTTAAGGGCGTATTTGGTCTTTTGTGAGAGCATTATTGATTGTCAATGTTTATAATGAATATAATATCTATGAGATTTTTTTTAAGAAGAAAACGAAGTATCAAATATAACTCTTTTTTTAAGTTTTTAAATTTTATTTATTTCTACAAAATGAAAAAGAGAGTCCGTGTTGAACTCTCTTTTGTGTTTGTATCATTTTTACCAGTTTCCACTAGAGCCTCCGCCAGAGAATCCTCCACCGCCAAAGCCTCCACCGAAGCCACCGCCTCCAAAACCGCCTCCTGAAGATCCGCCGAAACCACCTCCGCCACCTCTTCCGAGACTGCTTAGGATGATAACGTCGAGTAGGCTAGGGCCTCCACCTCCACGGTTACCGGAATTCCCACTTCCACCACCACTATTTTTGTTTTTGGACAGTAAAACCAAAATAATCACAACAATAACAATGAATGGGAAAATAGGAAAATCTTTTCCTTTGGTTTTTTTGCGTTCGCCTTTGTATTTGCCTTTGAAAACATCAAAAAGAGCATCTGCACCTTTGTCTAAACCTTTGTAATAACTACCGGCTTTAAATTCGGGAATGATAATGTTTCTGATTATTTCTCCTCCAATTCCAGCGGTTAATCGATCTTCAAGGCCGTAACCTGGATTGATGGCTATTTTTCTTTCTGCTTTTGCCAAAAGAATAATAACCCCATTGTCCTCTTTGGCTTGTCCCAATCCCCAAGTATGAGCCCATTTAGTTGCTAATTGGCTTACATCTTCATTTTTGAGACTTTCAATCGTGATCACTACAATTTGAGTGGAAGTAGAATCAGAATATTTAATGAGTTTTTCTTCGAGTTGCGCTTTTTCTTCTGGACTCAAAACATTGGCATAATCGTAAACCGAAGTTTGAAGACTAGGTTTTTCTGGAATTGTAAATTGCGAGAAGGTACAATTACTTGAAAAAAGTACAAGTAGTAAGAAGATGGATTGTAAAATTCCTTTGGAATTTGAGTTTTTCTTTGTTGGAATTTTCATTATTTATCCTTTTGATATTTCGTTTGATAATTCGTTGGTGTCTCCTTCTTGCCAAGGAAAATACTTTTGTAATCGGTCTCCTGCTCTCAATATTCCATCGACAAGGCCTTGCTTAAAGTCTCCTTTTTTAAATTGAGTTGCCATCACATCACGAGTGCAATCCCAAAAATCGGCTTCGACTAAATCGTTAATGCCTTTGTCTCCACAAATAATAAAGTGATGGTCTTCAACAGCGAGGTAGATAAGAACCCCATTTTTGAGATCGGTTTCATCCATCTTTAATTCATGAAAAACTTCTTTTGCACGATCATAAGGATCAATGGAAGTTGTTTTTTCGATATGAACTCTAATTTCGCCAGAAGTGTTTTTTTCGGCTATTCGAATAGCTTCAACAATTTCTTGTTCTTCTTCTTTGCTTAAAAAATGGTCTACTTTTGACATGGAAATTATTTTTGAATGAAGATTAACGATTTCTGATTGCAGAATAAAACATTCTAAAATCAAAAATCGTTAATCAAAAATTTTAAATTTTTTTTAGAATTTTACTTCAACAGGTTTTTCTGCACCAGTTACTGCTTGGAAATATGCTTTTTCTTTGAAGCCAAACATTCCTGCAAACATGGAGTTTGGGAACGTTTTGATATGCGTATTATATGGCATAACAGCTTCATTAAAACGGGTTCTAGCTGTCAAGATTTGGTTCTCAGTACTGGCTAATTCGTCTTGTAATTTCAAGAAGTTAGCATTGGCTTTCAATTCTGGGTAACGCTCTACAGATACCAATAATCTAGACAATGAACTGCTTACTCCACTTTGAGCCGAATTGAATGCTTCTAATTGTTCTGGAGAAATATTTTTTGGGTCAATTGTTACAGCAGTGGCTTTGGCACGCGCCTCGATTACAGCTGTTAAAGTGCTTTTTTCGAAATCGGCTGCTCCTTTTACGGTATTAACTAAGTTTCCTATAAGGTCATTTCTTCTTTGGTAAGCGGTTTGAACATCTCCCCATGATTGTTCAACGGTTTGATTTAATGTAACTGCTGTGTTGTTAATTCCTTTAACCCAGCTGTAAATTCCAAATAATACTACTGCTACAATAATCCAAGGTAAAAATTTTTTAAAATCCATTTTTGTTTAATTTAAAGTTTAATATTTAAGTTTCTATTTGTTATTATTACTATTGTCAAAGTTCATTCTTGATATTGGTCAACTGCATTCTGATGGTCTCTAATTTACTGATAATTTCAAATTTATCCATGGTTTTCTTTTGGCCTTCTTTCAAATGGATTTTGGCACCTTCTAGTGTAAATCCTCTTTCTTTGACCAAATGATAAATAAGTTGTAAGTTCTTGATGTCTTCGGGTGTGAACATTCTGTTGCCTTTGGCATTTTTCTTTGGTTTCAGAATGTCAAATTCACTGTCCCAAAAACGAATCAGGGAAGCGTTTACATCAAATGCTTTGGCGACTTCGCCTATGCTGTAGTATCTTTTGTCTTTTGAAAGCTCAATATGCATATTTTTTTATTTTTTTTTCTGAACACTTTTTTCAGTCTTTTGGGACTGATTACTATTTAACTGAACACTGACCACTTTTTTAAAAGGATTAATCCAAAGATTGATTTTCCTGATTAGCTATTTTTGAAATGGCAACGTACTCGACTGCCGAAATATTGCCGTAATAAAAATTAAGCGGGTTGACCACTTTTCCGTTTTTGTGTACTTCGTAATGCAAGTGTGGTGCCTCGGAACGTCCTGTGCTACCTACATACCCAATAATGTCTCCTCGTTTTATCGATTTTCCGGGCCTGCATTTGTATTTGCTTAAATGGGCGTATAATGTTTCGTAACCATAACCGTGTCTTATTACTACGTGGTTTCCAAAACCGGAAGCGGTATTGTCGGCTCTTGCTACGACTCCATCGCCAGTGGCGAAGATTGGAGTTCCTGTTTTGGCCGTAAAATCCATTCCTTCGTGCATTTTTCTTGCTTTGGTAAAAGGATCAGTTCGGTATCCAAAACCAGAAGCCATACGTTTTAAATTTTCATTTTTTACGGGTTGTATCGCCGGAATTGCCGAAAGCAGTTTGCTTTTGGCTTTAGCTAATTTTACAATTTCATCCAAAGATTTGGATTGTATGGCCAATTCTTTACTCAGTGCGTCTACTCTTTCGGTGGTGTTGATTACCAATTTTGAATTGTTATAGCCTTGTAATGCGACATAACGGTTTACTTTGGAATAGCCAGCTTTTCTTTCTTCTTCGGGAATAGCGGCTGTGTTGAAATAAACGCGATATAAATTGTTGTCTCGGTCTTCAATATCTTCAAGAACATCATCTACTTCATCCATTTTTTTGTTTAAAATGGCGTAGTTCAATTTTAAATTTTCGATTTCCCTTGCTTGCAAACGGTCTTTTGGGGTGTCAAAATAGGGTGTGTTCAATAATATTATAAAAGTCAAAAATCCAAAGATAGCCGATGCCAATAAAAACAGTACTGCAAAGCCGATTTTCCGTCTCTTTCTGATTTTTATTTTCCGATATGCCAGATTTACAGAATCGTAATAATATTTTACTTTCGCCATATTTTAAAATACCCTATTTTTGCAAATTAGTAAAAGGTAAGTCGAACAAATTTAATAAATGTTTCAGTTGTTCTGCTCTTTTTTTAATAATAAATAAATAGGCTGCCTGTCTTTACGGATATTGGGTGAACTAAAGGTTTGATGTTCTTGCTTCTGCATCTTTTGTTTAAGGATTGCAGAGCGTTTTGAAAACTGAGTTTCTTCATTTATGATAAAGGTCTTGATAGCAGGAGTTTGCATGAGGGATAGAAGCTAGCTACCCTGTAGCGCGTATAGCCCGACAGCATTAGGGAAAGGGGTCTACTACCCGGTTGCTGGATTTGGCCCCTTTTTCTGATGGTGGCATGCCCAAATGATGATGAAAACAAAGGCTTTTGGAATAAATAGGTTTTAGATAAAATAATAAATAATAATTCAACGAATTACTGAATATACAGCAAAATGAAATCACAAGACGTACGTAAACAATTTTTAGATTTTTTTGAAAGTAAAGGGCACTTAATTGTTCCTTCGGCTCCGATTGTTCTTAAGGATGATCCAACCTTGATGTTTAATAACTCGGGAATGGCGCAGTTTAAGGAATATTTCCTTGGGAACGGAACACCGAAAAGTAAAAGAATTGCCGATACGCAAAAATGTCTTCGTGTTTCTGGAAAGCATAATGACTTGGAGGAAGTGGGGATTGATACTTATCACCACACGATGTTTGAGATGTTGGGAAACTGGTCTTTTGGCGATTATTTCAAGAAAGAGGCGATTCACTGGGCTTGGGAATTGTTGACTGAGGTTTATAAAATTCCAAAAGATATTCTTTATGTTTCTGTTTTTGAAGGAAATCCCGATGAGAATGTGCCTTTTGACCAAGAGGCTTGGGATATTTGGAAAACGTTGATTGCCGAAGACCGAATTATTCTTGGAAACAAGAAAGATAATTTCTGGGAAATGGGCGACCAAGGACCTTGTGGACCGTGCTCTGAAATTCACGTTGATATTCGTTCGGCTGAAGAAAAAGCATTGGTTTCGGGTAAAGATTTAGTGAATAACGATCACCCGCATGTGGTGGAGATTTGGAACAATGTATTTATGGAATTCAATCGTAAAGCCGATGGTTCTCTAGAGAAATTGCCTGCGCAACACGTGGATACTGGAATGGGATTTGAGCGTTTGTGTATGGTTTTACAAAATGTTCAGTCGAATTATGATACGGATGTTTTTACGCCGATCATTAGAGAAATAGAAACGATTACAGGGGCTAAATATACTATTAAAGCGAAAGATGAAGCTGAAGATAAAGTGAATATTGCCATTCGTGTCATTGCAGATCACGTGCGTGCGGTTGCTTTTTCTATTGCCGACGGTCAATTGCCATCGAATACCGGAGCGGGATATGTAATTCGTAGAATTTTGCGTCGTGCGATTCGTTACGGTTTTACTTTCTTGGACACCAAAGAGCCGTTTATCTATAAATTGGTAGAAACTTTGAGTGCTCAAATGGGAGGATCTTTTCCGGAAATCAGATCCCAAAAAGAGCTTTGCGCCAATGTGATTCGCGAGGAAGAGAGTTCGTTTTTGCGTACACTGGATCAAGGATTGATTTTGTTGGACACTATAATCGCAAAATCAAGCGAAAAAGTTATTTCAGGTAAGAAAGCATTTGAATTGTATGATACGTATGGTTTTCCTATCGATTTAACCGCTTTGATCTTGTCTGAAAAAGGATTGTCATTAGACGAATCTGAATTTGAATCTGAATTACAAAAACAAAAAGAGCGTTCTCGTGCGGCTTCAAAAGTTAAAGCGGGCGATTGGCAGATTTTGAGAGAAGACGATGATGAGGAATTTATAGGGTATGATCACACTGAAGCTACGGTTAAAATTACTCGTTATAGAAAAGTAGTAAGTGCCAAAGACGGAGAGATCTTTCAATTGGTGTTTAATATGACTCCTTTTTACCCAGAAGGTGGTGGACAAGTAGGTGATAAAGGATATTTTGAAACCGGAAATGGTGACGTTATTTATATCATTGATACCAAGAAAGAAAATAATTTGATTATTCATTTTGTGAAAGATTTGCCTGCAAATGTTACCGAAACGTTCAAGGCTATCGTTTATGAAAACCAGCGATTTGAGTCGGCTGCCAATCACTCGGCTACCCACTTGATGCACCAAGCTTTGAGAACCATATTAGGAACGCATGTGGAGCAAAAAGGATCTTTGGTAAACAGAAACAATTTGCGTTTTGACTTTTCGCACTATGCTAAAGTTACGGATGAAGAGATTCAGCAAGTAGAGGATTTTGTAAATGCAAGAATTCAGGAGCAATTGCCATTAATAGAAAGACGTAATGTTCCTTTTGCCCAAGCGGTAGAAGAAGGTGCTATGGCTTTGTTTGGGGAGAAATATGGAGATAATGTTCGTGCGATTAAATTTGGAAACAGCATGGAATTGTGTGGTGGAATTCACGTGAAGAATACCGCTGATATTTGGTATTTCAAAATTGTGAGTGAAGGCGCTGTTGCGGCGGGAATTCGTCGTATCGAGGCCATTACTTCGGTTAAAGTAAAAGAATATTTTGCAAGCCAGTCTGAAAAATTGACAGCGATTAACGGTGTGTTGAAAAATCCACAGGATCCTATAAAAGCAGTTGTTTCCTTGCAAGAAGAAAATGCTAAATTGAAAAAACAATTGGAGGTTTTATTGAAAGATAAAGCTAAAAATATGAAGGGTGAATTGGCTAAAGAATTACAGGATATTAATGGAATTCAATTCCTTGCTAAACAAGTTGATTTGAGTCCGGAAGGAGCCAAAGACTTGGCTTATGAATTGGGGACCTTAGGAACTAATATATTCTTGGTTTTGGCTACAGCCGAAGAAGGAAAACCAATGTTAACGTGTTATATCTCTAAAGAATTAGTAGCTGATAAAAAACTAAACGCGGGTCAAGTGGTTCGTGAATTAGGTAAATACATCCAAGGTGGAGGGGGAGGTCAACCTTTCTTTGCTACCGCTGGAGGGAAAAATGCAGATGGAATTGCTGAGGCTTTGGCTAAAGCGGTTGAGTTTGTGAAGTAAGTTTCAAGAATATTGCCTTATAAAGGTATTTGGTTTTTATATATACCCTTAAACAATCTGTTTATTATAGATTGTTTAAGGTTTTTTTTTGTAAATATAATTAGTGCTTTTAATTTGCTTTTTACTTTTTTTATGTTTTTTTTGTAAAAAATTAACTATATAAAATCATGAAAAAATTACTTTATTTATTTGGCGCTTCTTTATTGGTGCTTAGTTCTTGTTCATCTGATAGCTCAGATTCTATAGGAGAAACAATACTTTTAATAAAAGAAATTACTAGTGATAGTTATGGTGGAACACATATAATTACTTATGACGGGAACAAAATAGTTAAAGAAGAAAGGTCAGCTACTGAAACGAATACTAGAACCTATATTTATGATGGGGATTTAATCATAAAAGAAAAAATAGTTAGAAAGAATGGTTGGGATTTTTGGGAGATTACTTCTGTAGAATATAACTATGAGAATGGAAAGCTTACCTCTTTATTATCTAAATCGAGTGATAGTTGGACTTCTGACGGAACTTCGTTACATGACAGGAATAATTATAAGTTTGATTATGTTTATAATTCTGATGGTACCATTACTGCTAAAAATTACACTTTTGATAGTCAAGGTAATGCTAAGATACTTTATCTAATTAAATATTTTTTTCAAAATGGAAACTTAGTTAAGTCGGAATATTGCGACATAGACGGAACAATTTTAAGTACTTCCATTTATAAATATGATAATAAAACAAATCCTTTTTCAAATATTGTAGGATTTGGTCAGTTGTATGATCAACATGGTTATGAGATAAGTAAGAATAATTTGGTTGAATATACTTTAGTTTCTAGTACATATACAAAAACTGTAAAAAATAAATACACTTATAATTCCAATGGATATCCTGAGAAAATAAGCACATCGGACGTCGAGGCTACAAATAACATTCCTAGTAATACTCATTTTTATAATACTGAATATCATTACTGAAAATTGATTTTGTTCATATAAGTTATTCAAAAAAAGATTGATTAACCGTGTAAGGTATCAAGGTTTATCACATTTTAAAAATTAGTTTCCGCTAAAAAACTAAACGCGGGTCAAGTGGTTCGTGAATTAGGTAAATACATCCAAGGTGGAGGAGGAGGACAACCTTTCTTCGCTACTGCTGGAGGAAAAAATGCTGATGGAATTGCAGATGCTTTGGTTAAGGCGGTTGAGTTTGTGAAGTAGATTTTCAAGAAATTATTTTTTGCCTTTTTATTAAGGCATTTGATAAAATAGAAGCCTTAAATAATTCGTTACTAGCGGATTGTTTAAGGCTTTTGTATTCAGAAACTAAATAAAAATATATTTTAAAATTGTAAACACTTTGTTTTTAAGTCTTTAATGGTTTGTTTTTTTGTATGTATAATTAGATTAATAATTGTGGCTTTTAATTTGCTTTTTAATTTTTTTATGATTTTTTTTGTAAAAAATTAACTATATATAATTATGAAAAAATTACTTTATTTATTTAGTGCTTGTTTATTAGTACTTACATCTTGTTCTAATGATGATACTAATTCATCTGATTCTGCTTCAATGATTTTACCAAAATCAGTAAAGTACACTAGTCCATCTTATCCATCTGATAATTCGAATGCAACTATTTCTTATGATGGTAATAAAATTACTAGCATTAAAAGTGAAGATGGTAGAACGGATTATACTTATGATGGAAACGAAATTGTGAAAACTATCGATTACGATGATGCCGGTATTAAAGATAGTGAAGCGATTTATACTTATACAGGTGGTAAATTAGCAAGTTATTCTCATGCAGAAAATTTCACATCTAAATATCCAACAGGTGAATACAAGACGAGGACTGTATATACTTACAATTCTGATGGGACTATTAAGACTTTATATTATACAACAGATGTTACTACTGGTGTGGAGACAAAAACTAATAATGAAAGATTGTCTACTATTTCGAATGGAAATTTGGTTAAAGTTGTAGAAATAAATTCAACTCCTGGATCAAGTGTTTATACAACTGTGTATGAATTTGATACTAAAAATAGTCCGACTAAAAATATTGCAGGATTTAATTTATTAGTTATTACAGATGAAGGATTTGGATCTATTAATAATATAGTCAAAAGTACTTCTTCATCTGTTGATGGGTCAAATTCATCGAATACGAATGTATACAAAACAGTTTATGTTTATGATGCAAATGGATATCCTACAAAAGAAACCTCTTACGAAAAAGATGGGACAACAGTTGATGGAATAACGGAATATACTTTTTAGTTTAATCTTATTCTATAGCTCTAAAAAGCCAGACACATTTAGTGTTTGGCTTTTTTGTTATGTAATAAATTAAAAAACTACTTTTGTGTTTCATTTATCCGTAAAAGTTACTATTGCAAATGAACTTCACTACCCAAATCCCCATTCCCAAAACCCCAAATCCAATAGACTACAACTCCAAAATTGTCTCGTTGGGTTCTTGCTTTGCTGAAAATATGGGAGATAAATTCCAGTATTTTAAATTTCAGAGCTCGACCAATCCATTCGGAATTGTTTTTAATCCTGTTTCTATTGAGAGGATTATTGATAGAGTTGTCAATGATACGCTATTCACAGATGAAGATATTTTTTTTCACAATGAGCGTTGGCATTGTTTTGAAGTACATTCGGATTTGAGTTGTGCAAGTCAAGATGAATTATTGACGAGTCTAAATCAAATTCTTTTGGAAACTAAAAAACAATTGCAGGAAACAACCCATATCATTATTACGTATGGAACTTCTTGGGTGTATCGCAACATTGAAAGTAACGAAATAGTTGCCAATTGTCATAAAGTGCCTCAAAAGCAGTTTACAAAAGAGCTACTTTCTGTCATAACTATTCAGGAGAGTATGGAGAACACAATACGTTTGATTCGATCGATAAATTCCAATTGTAATTTCATTTTTACGGTTTCGCCTGTGCGTCATCTCAAAGATGGTTTTGTCGAAAATCAAGTCAGCAAAGCACATTTGATTGCGGCGATTCACGACAAACTGAGCACTGAACACTTAAAACTGAAGACTGAATACTTTCCTTCTTACGAAATCATGATGGATGAACTTCGCGATTATCGTTTTTATGCTGAAGATATGTTGCATCCGAGTCCAATGGCGATTGATTATATCTGGGAACGATTCAGGGAAACTACGATTTCAGAAGCAACTTATGCAACAATGGATGCTGTTGAAAGCATTCAGAAAAGTTTACAACATCGCCCATTTAATCCCAATTCTGAAAGCCATAAAAAGTTTGAAGCCAATCTTCAAACGAAAATTACTACATTAGTGGCTCAGTATTCATTTATGAAATTTTAATTATGTTAAAAAGAATTTTAGTTGGAGCAGTTGTTGTAGTAGTCATAATTTTGGCATTCAAATTTTGTGAGTTCAAGAAAGGGGATGATTCAACTTTGGATTACAATACCAATTTGATTCAGCAACAAATTGTGAATGTGGGTAAATTGGTGGTTACCGAAGGACATTTTTCGGAAGTAATCACTTTTAAGAATTCGAATAAGTACTTTTTGGATATGATTTCTTTTGAAAAGAAGGCGATCGTGATTGTGAATGCGAAGGTGACAGTAGCTTATGATTTGCATCAAATGAAATATGATATCGATGAAAAGAATAAAACCATAACGATTCTTTCTATCCCAAAAGAAGAGATTGCTATTTATCCCGACATTCAATATTATGATGTGGAGCAAAGCAAATTCAACGAATTTACAGGTGCCGATTACAACAAAATCAATAAGACGGTCAAAGCTAATATGGCCAAGAAAGTAGACAAATCGACATTGAAAACCAATGCGAAAAATCGTTTGGTAAGCGAAATCTCCAAAATGCTAATCTTAACGAATTCTTTAGGCTGGAAACTACAATACAATGGTGAAGTCATCGAAAACGAAAGCCAGTTACAACAGGATTTGAAGCTGTAAGTTTTGTTTCAACACGAAATAGTACAAACTTATTTTTCGTAGTGAATTTTAGCCAAAAAAATACAGATTTCTATAGCGGAATCTGGGGCTAAAGTTCTGAAAATGTATTAACCGCAAATTCGCAAATTTTTAATGTTGATGTAAAAATTTGCGAATTTGCGGTTATTTTTTTGCTGTTTGATTTGCAAGCTGTGGTTTAGGTGAAAAACTTTGAAAATCTGTGTAATGTGTGTTTATATTTTTAATGAACAGTTTCTTCGTTTTCAAAAATCAATTCCAATCCATTCGAAATTAATTTTTCGATTTCAGGACGTTGTTTTTTCAGGTTCTCCAAATGTAACAACACTTGTTGCATTAAACCCGATTCATTTCTGGCATTCAAAAGTTCTGCTATTTCTACGGAAAGCAACCAATCCTTTGGATGATTATTTTGTAATTTAGTAAAAATAGGTTCTAGTGAAGTCGTCGTGTCGTTAGATTCGCGAATGCTTCTTACGGTTTGGTACAATACTTCTAGATCGTCTCTTTCGGCAGTATGTTTGGCTTTAATGGTTTTGCTCGACGGTACATGTGAAATCAAATCGAAGCTATTCACATCGGCTGGACCAGAAAAGGCCGAAACCAATTTTTTACCCACGGCCATATCATAATTCCCCCATTCCGGTTGGAATAAAATAGTGTCTCCGTGTGTAACGGTACAGTTTTTAAAACAAATTAAAATGATTTCTCCGTGTAGATTTCTCTTTCCGGTAATGATTTCTCCAACCACTGTTATATTGCCTTCAAATTCCAAAGTAGCTGTTTGGCCTTCATAAACGCCATACGCTTTTAAGTCTCTTGGACTCATGTCTTCAATAGCCAAATTGATTCCTTTTAGTTTTCCAATTGGGCTACCAAAACCTTCGGGATGCGTACTCGTTCCGTGGCCTACCAGTTCTTTTTCACGATACGATAAAGCTGTTTTTCCTGTGGTTTGAAAATAGATTGGCCTTCCTTCGTCTTCAATAACATTTGTAAATACGCCCGAAATCTGTAAACCAGTACTCAATTCAACGGTTCCTAATGCTTTCGAATGGATTAGTTTATTAATTCCAGACAATCCACCGGTACGTAAAGCCATAGTATTGGCAAACTCTTCCAAAATCAAACTCAAGTAAGCAAAATCTGGAGTGACATACAGTTGAGGTTGTAATTTGGTAATATCAAAACTTTGATGAACTGCCGAAAAACCATAAGGGATTTTCTTTACATTATCAGTCATACACCAAGCGCTTTCGCCAATGGAAGACAATAATCCGGCACCGTATATTTTTGGGTTTTCGATAGTTCCAATCAAACCGTATTCAACTGTCCACCAGTGTAGGTTTCTGATTTGGGCCATTTCAGATAATTCACCCATGTTATTTTGCAAGTCTTCGACTGCTTTTTCGGCAGCTTCAATATCGGCTTTTGGAGTGTCTTCGGCTTCTTTCAAAATAGAAAGCAGGCGAATGGCTTCGTACATTTCGTAATCTTTATGCGAAGAAATGGCTTTACAACCTATTTCTCCAAAACGGCGCAGGTATTCTGCATATTCCGGATTCGCAATAATAGGGGCATGACCGGCACCTTCGTGAATAATATCCGGAGCAGGAGTGTATTCGATATGTTCGAGTTGGCGAATGTCCGAAGCAATAACCAACACGTTGTAGGCCTGAAATTCCATAAAAGCATTAGGCGGAATAAATCCATCTACCGCAACGGCAGCCCAGCCAATTTCGCTTAGTATGCGGTTCATGCCATACATACTCGGAATATTGTCAACCTCTATGCCTGTTTTTTTCAAACCATCCAGATACGAACTGTGGGCAACTTTCGAGAGATAATTCACGTTTTTGCGCATCACATAACGCCAAACCGCTTGGTTGATAGGTGTGTAATCGCTATAATCCTGTGGTTTGATAAACTGTTTTAAATGTTTAGGCAATCGCTCTAATAAGGGATTGCTTTCTATGTTTGTGTTCATGGCGAAATCGATATAGTTTTATGCAAAAATACAATTTTAAGAAGCGAATTCTAACTTTTATGTTAGAAATTATTTCTCCACTTTCTCTAAATCTTCTGCTTTGGTTTTGGTTAAATTCAGTCGGTTAAAGTTTTCATTGTTAGGAATATGAAGTTCAAAATCATCCATGAAGTCGATTTCGATTTCAAGATTAGATGCGGATAAATCCAATACGTGTCCACCCGATTTTTTATCATCCGAAAGAAAATGAAAATGATAACCGGGAACATTCAAGCCTTTCATATATTCAGGAAATCGAAAGCCAACCAGCGTTCCGGAAATCGTTTGCATCTCAAAAACCGACTGCTTTTTTACGGCATCAACCATCAAAGGATAGGGTTTGGTTTGTTTGGAGACGCTTCTGGTTTTTATCGTTTGGCATTTCACTTTGATTTTATACCCCACGTATAGATTTTTATTGGGCGATAAACTGTCCAGCAAAGCGTAGAGTTTTTTGAGGTCTAATGTCTGGGTACTGGAAAAAGTTTGATCTTTCGAGAAATTCGTCACTACGGCAAAAGGTGTTTTTTGTGAAGGAACGACAGCATACGCTTTTCCATCGGATTTGATTTGGTAAAAATGATTGTCAAACCCAATCATTTCGCCGTCCAATTCATTAAAAGTCCCAATTCCGAAAGTTCCTTTCTTTTGTAATGCAGCCAGAGTCATATCTCCGTCAAAACCGCCTTCCATCAAGGCGTTGATCGTAGCGTATTGGTATATAGTTGTGTTTTTGTCTTTCTGGGCGGTACTCGTAAAAAAGGAGAATGCAATAAATAGAAAAAGGATTGTTTTTAAACGGTAAGTCATTGTAATTTGGTTTTGTTAGTGTAGCAAAAGTAATACAATGGTTTTGAAAATGAATTACCGCAGATTTGCAGATTTTAAAATATTTTAATCTGCGAATCTGCGGTAATTTTTAATCAGTACGGTTTCTGTCTTTAGATTACAAAAGCGGATGCTTCGCTTCATGCCTGAAATACTCAATTTTGTGGTTGAACATTTCTGCCATATTCTGCCCTCGTAGTTTGGCTTCTTCAGCAAGTGGTCCTGCAAATAAACTATCTACGGTGTTGGTGAAAATTTCCATCCAGCGGGTAAAGTGTTCTTTCTCGACCGGGAGTTGTTTGTGTGGCGGAAAAGGACTTCCGGAATACGTGTGTTCATCGAGCAGAACAGTTTGCCAAAAGCGGTACATTTTCTCTAGATGCTCTGGCCAGCGATCGCCAATTTTCTCGTCAAAAATAGAACCGATTAGTTCGTCTTTTCGCACATTAGAGTAGAACGTGTCTACCAATAATTTAATGTCTTCTATGTTTGTGATGTCTTTATTTGTCATTGTTTTTGGTTATAAAAAAGCCTACGCAAAGGTAGGCTATAATTAGAAAATCGACAGAAAAAGATCTGTTAATTTATCCTATCAATTGGGTAAAAAGATCGTGCCTTTCGTTGAGGTATTGGTATTCAAATCCTTTGGTATTCATGTTGGTTTTGATGGCATGAATGTCATTTGGATTCTTCAATTCTAACCCAACGACTACAGATCCTACTTCGCGACTATTCTTTTTGGCAAACTGAAAATAAGTAATGTCATCATCAGGGCCCAAAATGTCGTTTACAAATTCCTTCAATGCTCCGGGGCGTTGCGGAAACTGAATCATGAAATAATGCATTAATCCTTCGTAGAGTAGGGAACGTTCTTTGATTTCGGCAGTTCTTTCGATGTCGTTGTTACTGCCACTTACAATGCAAACTACCGTTTTTCCTTTTATTTCGTCCTTGTAAAAATCCAATGCAGAAATGGTTAATGCTCCTGCGGGTTCTACTACCATGGCTTCTTCATTGTACAATCGCAATATGGTGGTGCATACTTTTCCTTCGGGAACCAGTATAATGTCGTCTAGGTTTTTTTGGCAAATGTCAAAAGTCAGATCGCCCACTTGTTTTACGGCTGCTCCATCCACAAACTTATCGATAGTGTCTAATGCCGTGTTTTTGTCATTGGCAATTGAAGTTTTCATCGAAGGAGCGCCTTGTGGTTCGACTCCAATGATTTTGGTATTCGCGCTCAGGTGTTTGAATACCGTTGAAAGACCAGAGGCCAGTCCGCCACCACCGATGGGTACAAATACATAATCAATAGGTTCTTTGTAACTGTCCAGAATTTCCAATCCTACAGTTCCTTGACCCGCAATGACTTTTAAATCGTCAAAAGGATGGATGAATGCTTTGTTGTTGAGTGTGGAGTCTGCTAGGGCTTTTGTGTAAGCGTCATCAAAAGTGTCGCCTGTCAAAACAATTTCGACGTATTTTTTTCCAAACAATTGCACTTGTTTGACTTTTTGTTTGGGTGTGGTTTTTGGCATATAAATTTTACCCATTATTTTCAAAAGATGGCAAGAGAAAGCGACACCTTGAGCATGATTCCCGGCACTGGCACAAACGATTCCGGTTTCTTTTTCGGCATCCGTTAAGGAGCTAATTTTGTTATAGGCTCCTCTTATTTTATAGGACCGAACGACTTGCAGGTCTTCGCGTTTCAGTAAAACAGTTGCGCCAAATTCCTCCGATAAATTTAAGTTTTCAATCAAGGGAGTAGAAGGAACTACATTTTGTAATTGTTTTTGGGCTTGTTGTATTGCTTTGAATAAAGTCATTTTTTTTGTATTTGGAATTAAAAGGAACTCGTTAGTTCTAATTCGGCTATTTTGGTGGCTAATTGGTGGATTGTTTCTTTGTGCGTTTTACTGGTATAAACGCAATAATCAGTTTCCTGAATAATTGGGAAGGCATTGATAATAGATGTGATTTGTTTTTCATCGGAATTCGGAAACTTTAATAGTAGAATTTGATGAGTTGAAAGCTCGGCTTCAGTCTGTAAATAACATTTAAAAACTTCGATAATTCTTTCCATTTGACACACTATGTTTTGAACGGCTAATTCTGTTTCAATAAACGTAATCGTAAAGCGATATAAATTTACTGTTTTGCAAAAAAATACGGAGAAGTTGTTTATGTTTGTTTTCCTTCGAGTCAAAATAAAGGCTACTTTATTGATTAATCCTTCCTGTTTTTCACTGAAAAGTGTTATTGTAAATTCTTGTCTCATTACTGAATAGTTTGTTTTTGGTTAAAAAAAAAGCCTTTCTCTATATGGACAGAGAAAGGCTTTATTAGAAAATAGAATCCTGACTCGTCACGTGAAACGAATAATGATAATTACGATACTAATAATTGTTGCTAAATTTTTCATGTTTGTTTAAAATAAAAAACCTCCCGATGTGGGAGGTTTCATAAATTGTATATTGATTACTTATTTATATAACACCTCGCCATAATTATCGAATGATAATTATAATAATGACAATAATGATGTTAATTAAGTGTTTCATTCTTCTTGTTTGAGCTGCAAATGTATTGATTTTTCGGTAAACGAAACAATAAATTAATTTTTCTTTTCTGTTTTTTCTTTATTTGGAGCTATTACAGGAGGATATTGAGCCAAAATTTGAGTGGCAAATTCGTTGATTCGTTGTTCTTTTCTATTAACATCCTGTGTCAAATAACCACTTCCTATTCCTTGCCAAAACAATTCATTCTTTTTAGCATCTATAAAATCAATATATAATGTCCCTTCAATAGAAGAACTTACGTAAGGGTAGCCTCCAAATCCGTAATAAGGATAATAACCGTATCCCCAACCATATCCCCAACCGGAATGAACATTTACTTCCTCATGAGATTTGGTAAAAATATTGACCAGAAAATCAGGAGTTTCGCTTTTAACAAATCCTTTGGCCAGCATTTGTTCGTCGACTGCTTTTAAAATTCTTCTTTTATCCAAATCAGAAATTTCAAGTTTGTTGATTCCCTCTTTCATATAAGCAAAAGTTTTGTGTTTCGTAAAATCGACCGTTTTATCATAATCCGCATTTACGGTTACCGAACTGCATGAAGCTAATGTAAAAAAAAGTAGTACTAATAGTGATTGAATTGATTTCATGACAATGCTTTTTATAGGTTTAGATTTGAATAAAGTTACGCAATTTCCCTTGCAATGCCTTACAAAACGGCTACTTTAAGTTAAAAATAACGTTTCATCAACAAGATTTGGAAGAGTCACTTTTAACAAAGGCTCGGCTTCCATAGCTCGTTTTATGGCAAAAACTGCTCCTTCGTTTCTAGCCCAACTGCGTCTTGAGATTCCGTTATTGACATCCCAAAAAAGCATAGAAGCTAAACGTCTTGAAGCTTCTTTAGTGCCATCAAGAACCATGCCAAAACCACCGTTGATAACCTCTCCCCATCCTACACCACCACCATTGTGTATGGAAACCCAGGTAGCGCCACGGAAACTGTCGCCAATCACGTTTTGAATCGCCATATCGGCCGTAAAACGAGATCCGTCATAAATATTAGAGGTTTCTCTATAAGGAGAATCAGTTCCTGATACATCATGATGGTCACGACCCAAGACAACTGTCTCTATCTTACCTTTGGCAATAGCCTGATTAAAAGCTTCGGCAATTTTTACACGACCTTCGGCATCTGCGTATAGGATTCGGGCTTGAGAACCCACAACCAATTTATTTTCTTGTGCGCCTTTGATCCACTGAATATTATCCTGCATTTGTTGTTGAATTTCAATTGGAGCCGTTTTGGCCATTTCTTCCAAAACTTGACAAGCAATAGCGTCAGTTTTGGCTAAATCTTCCGGTTTTCCAGAGGCACAAACCCAACGGAAAGGACCAAAGCCATAATCAAAACACATAGGCCCCATGATGTCTTGCACGTAACTTGGGTATCTAAAATCAATATTATTTTCGGCCATAATATCAGCTCCGGCACGAGAGGCTTCGAGTAAAAATGCATTTCCATAATCAAAGAAATACGTTCCTTTGGCCGTATGTTTGTTGATAGCGGTAGTGTGACGACGCAAGGTTTCTTGCACTTTTTCCTTGAATAAAACAGGATTGTTGGCCATCATGTCATTGGCTTCCTCAAATGAAATTCCAACTGGGTAATATCCACCAGCCCACGGATTGTGAAGCGAAGTTTGATCGGAACCCAAATCAATATAAAGGTTTTCCTCGTCAAATCGTTCCCAAACATCTACCACGTTCCCTAGGTAACCGATAGAAACGGTTTCGTTATTGGCTTTCGCCTGAGCGACTCTTTTAACCAATTCGTTGATGTCTTCAACCACTTCATTGATCCAACCTTGACTGTGACGAATGTGAGTGATTTTGGCGTTGACCTCGGCACAAACTGTGATGCAACCTGCAATATTTCCGGCTTTCGGCTGTGCACCGCTCATTCCTCCCAAACCAGAAGTTACGAATAATCCACCTTTTGGACTGCGTTTTATTTTTCTGAAACCGTTCAAAACGGTAATCGTTGTTCCATGTACAATTCCCTGTGGACCTATGTACATATAACTTCCTGCGGTCATTTGCCCGTATTGGGAAACGCCCAAAGCATTCATTTTTTCCCAGTCATCGGGTTGCGAATAATTAGGAATTACCATTCCGTTGGTAACCACAACTCTCGGTGCTTCTTTGTGGGAAGGAAACAATCCCATTGGGTGTCCGGAATACATCGTCAAAGTTTGCTCATCGGTCATTTCCGACAAGTATTTCATCGTCAATAAATATTGCGCCCAGTTCGAGAAAACCGCACCGTTCCCTCCATAGGTAATCAATTCATGCGGATGTTGCGCCACCGCATAATCCAGATTGTTCTGAATCATTAGCATAATGGCTTTGGCTTGCTCACTTTTCCCAGGATATTCCGAAATTGGGCGGGCATACATTTTATAATCAGGACGCAAACGGTACATGTAAATACGACCGTAAGTCTCCAGTTCGTTACGAAATTCAGGCATTAAATCAGCGTGATGCTTCGGCTCAAAATAGCGCAAAGCATTGCGAAGCGCTAGTTTTTTCTCGTCGTCAGACAAGATTTCTTTCCGTTTCGGCGCGTGGTTGATGTTGGCTTCATACGCTTTAGGTTGAGGTAATATAGATGGAATTCCTTGTTGTATTTGTTCTTGAAAAGTCATGTTTCATGTTTTTAAAATTTAAAATTAATCGTTCTAATGAGCAACATCTGGGCGTGACCACAATAGAAAAAGGGGCAGATTTAGGTGGGTCGTGAGTCGCCCCTTTTCCTATTGCGGTCGGGCTATCCGTGCTACTTTGGTAGCTTACTTCTATCCCTCACGCGCATCCCGTGAATCAAGATCTTTTTAGGGAAACCAGAAATGACTTTTTCAAATGAAAAGGTCAAAAGAGTCTGTTTCCTAAATTATGGACCTAATATTCGATCGTGTTTGTTGCTTTTTTATGCACTAAAAACAACATCTACTAGGGATACCGTATATCCGACCTATGGTAGGATTTATGGATTTTAATTTTATATTTTAAAGAAATGATGTCCATTGCTGTTATTGAATGTTTTAAAATTTTAAAAAGAATACTATTTCCTGAAATCTAAATTCTACCTTCTGCAATCTATATTCTTTTCTCTTTATTCTATTTTCTAATCTCCCCCGTTTTCTTATCAAATCCATAGGGACAATGGCGACAACCGCTTTTACAGCAATACCCTCTTTTTAAATGGTGTTTTTCGGTAAAACATTTGTAACCCTCAGGGGTGTAATAAAAATCTTCTCCTTCTATTAATTTATTTTCATTACTTTGTTCTGCCATTCTGTTTTATGCTTGAAATTCGCTACTAGGCGATTGTGTTTTTCTTTTATTTGACCTAAATTGCCTGTACAAATCTATAAATTTTATAATCAATGTTTGTTATTGTTGCCAAATATTTAATTCCGAAAGGATATCGAGGGTTAACTCTCTTTCCGTTTGTGTTTGTAAAATATCGATATGATTTCGACAATAAAGTATTGGTGAACCACGAAAAAATACATCTTCGGCAGCAATTAGAATTATTGGTATTGCCTTTTTTTGTTTGGTATTTTGTTGAATATGCGGTACGTTTGTTACAATATAAAAACGCCAATTTGGCCTATAGAAATATTAGTTTTGAAAGAGAAGCCTACGCCAATGAATTCCATTTTGACTATCTGAAAACGAGGCCTTTTTTTAGTTTTTTAAACTATTTGTATATAAAAAGAATTTAGATGCTTGTTTAACCGCAAAGCTCGCTAAGGAAGCGCAATGCACGCAAAGCTTTGCGAACTTTGCGGAACTCTTTGCGTCCCGATAATTATCGGGATTGCGGTTAATTTTTTTAAAGATTTAAAATAACCCATAAATTTTGAACCAAAAAATAACATACGAATTGCCTAATGGAATTTCTCTTGAGATAAAACGAGAAGATTTGCTCCATCCTTTTATATCGGGGAATAAATTCAGGAAACTAAAGTACAATTTGCTTCAGGCGAAAGCCGAAAATCAGGAAACGGTACTCACTTTCGGTGGTGCTTATTCCAATCACATTGCGGCGGTGGCCTATGCAGGAAAAGAGCAGGGTTTTAAAACCATTGGAGTGATTCGCGGGGAAGAGCTGGGCGATAAAATTGCCGATAATCCAACCTTGCAATTTGCACAAGAGTGTGGTATGCAATTCGAATTTGTAACCAGAGAAGCCTATAGATTAAAAACCGAACCTGATTTTATAGCCAATCTAAGACAGAAGTTCGGTTCGTTTTATCTTGTTCCGGAAGGTGGTACCAATGAATATGCGATAAAAGGTTGCGAAGAAATACTGACTGAAGAAGATACCGCTTTCGATTTTATTTGTTGCGCGATAGGAACGGGCGGAACCATTTCTGGGATTATTAACAGCGTATTAGCACACCAAAAAGTTTTGGGATTTCCGGCATTAAAAGGAGACTTTTTAAAAGATGAAATTCGTAAATTTGTCGCCAATGAAAATTGGGAATTAATAACTGACTATCATTTTGGAGGCTACGGAAAGGTAAATGAAGAACTGGTTCAGTTTATAAATCAGTTTTACAGACAAACGCAAGTGCCATTAGATCCAGTTTATACAGGAAAGATGGTTTTTGGCGTTATAGATTTAATTCAGAAAAACTATTTTCCCAATAATGCCAAAATTTTATTGATTCATACCGGAGGATTACAGGGAATCCAAGGGATGAATTTGATTTTGAAAAACAAAAACAAAACATTGATTGACGTTTAATAGCGATAACAATATAACAGCCAAATACTGCTTCATGCTAAAAAAAATAATCTTATTCCTTTTAATTGGAACCCTCATAGGATGTGGTTCTTCGAAACCGGTTATTGTTACTACAAAACAACCTGTTAATTGGAAGTATTCTAAAACAAAACAAAATAATAAGCAGGTAAAAAAGGAATCTTCCTCCAATGCAACAGTGACTTCCAAAACAATGACTACCAATGAAGTTACTAAAGCCTACATCGCGCAATACAACGCAGTGGCGATGAGTAATATGAAAATATATGGAATTCCTGCCAGTATTATCTTGGCGCAAGGAATTCTGGAATCGGGAGCTGGAAAAGGAGATTTGGCAATGACCTCCAACAATCATTTCGGCATTAAATGCCATAACGATTGGACGGGAGATAAGGTTTATAAAGATGATGACTCCGCTCAGGAATGTTTTCGAAAATACAATCAGGCATCAGAATCCTATCAAGATCACGCGATGGTATTGACCGGTAAAAAAAGATATTCCAATTTGTTTACATTGCCCAAAGGAGATTACAAAGGATGGGCAAAAGGCTTGAAAGAGGCAGGGTATGCCACTGATCCTAAATATCCAGAAAAATTAGTAAATTATATAGAATCGTATAATTTAAGTCAATTTGACACCAAAGTTTTAGGAAAAGCAATGGCAAAAGAAGAGGCGAAAGTATTGCTTAATGACAATTTTGATGCTGATCAAGCCAGTTTGTATGAAATTCAAAAAGGAGATACGTTTTATTCGGTTTCCAAAAAATTCAATTTATCGGTTGATGAATTAAAACAGAAAAATAATTTAACAGAGAATGCGCTTTCGATAGGACAGAAGTTGATAGTTAAGTAAAGACAGATAGATAATTAGATAATAGATAAAAGACGAATAGATAATAGATTGAATAGAGTATAGAATATGAGATTTTTTGAAAGGGGGAAGAATATTTTTTCTTTTAGGCATAATTTTCTAACTAGTTGTAGTCTATTATCTCTTCGTCTATCCTCTCTTATCTCAAATAAAAAATAGTAATGATATATAAAAGAAGTAGCGAACTTTTTGCGGAAGCAGAAAAAGTAATTCCGGGAGGAGTAAATTCACCAGTAAGAGCGTTTAAAGCCGTGGGAGGAACACCAATATTTGTAAAAAGTGCCAAAGGGGCGTATTTGTACGATGAAGACGGAAACCGATTGATCGATTATATCAATTCTTGGGGGCCAATGATTCTGGGTCACGCCTACGAACCAGTAGTGGAAGCTGTAATTGAGAAAGCCAAACTGGGAACGTCTTTCGGGATGCCAACCGAATTGGAAACTCAAATTGCCGCTTTAGCCGTTTCGATGGTTCCGAATATCGATAAAATTCGTTTTGTGAATTCAGGTACAGAAGCCTGTATGAGTGCGGTGCGTTTGGCCCGTGGATTTACCAAAAGAGACAAAATCATCAAGTTCGCCGGATGTTATCACGGTCATTCCGATTCGTTTTTGATACAGGCGGGTAGTGGAGCAGTTACTTTTGGAACACCAAATAGTCCGGGTGTAACAGCAGGAACGGCCAAAGATACTTTGCTAGCCAAATACAATGATTTAGAGAATGTGGCAGCCTTAATTGAAGCTAACAAAAATGAAATTGCAGCCATAATTGTCGAGCCTGTAGCCGGAAATATGGGATGTATTCCGCCAGTCAAAGGGTTTTTGGAAGGATTGCGTGAGTTGTGTACAGCAAACGGAATTTTATTGATTTTTGATGAGGTAATGACAGGCTTCAGATTGGCCAGAGGTGGTGTGCAGGAATTATTCAACATCAATGCAGATATAGTTTGTTTCGGGAAAGTAATTGGAGGTGGTTTGCCTGTTGGTGCTTTTGCTGCTCGTGCCGAAATCATGAATTATCTAGCACCATTGGGACCTGTTTATCAAGCGGGAACTTTGTCCGGGAATCCATTGGCTATGGCAGCGGGATTGGCTATGTTGCAAGCATTAGATACTGATCGCGCTATTTTTAAAAGACTGGAAGATAAAACCGCTTATTTAGGGGCAGGAATCGAAAGAGTATTGAAAGCCAATAATGTTGTTTTTACCATCAATCAAATTGGTTCTATGATTTCGGTTCACTTTGATGCGAATCCAGTAACCGATTTTCAATCTGCTGCTGCGGGAGATAATGAAACCTTCAAGAAATTCTTTCATGGATTAGTTGCCGAAGGCGTTTATATTGCACCATCAGCTTATGAAACTTGGTTCATCACCGATGCATTGACCTATGGAGATTTAGATTTTACTATTCAAGCAATAGATAAAGTTTCTAAAACGTTCTAATTTATTGATATCCTGCAAGGTTTTTTTTAACCTTGTGGGTATGTTTGAAAACGTCTTTATAAAAGTTATACCTACAAGGTTAGAAAAAAACCTTGCAGGAGTAAAAACACGAATTCCACTAATTTGCATGAATCAATTCATGCAAATTAGTGGAATTCGTGTTTGGGATCAAAAAGGATTCAATTGAAATTACTCTTTGTTTTCTGCTCTTCTCTGTTTCATTTTTTCTTTGTTTTCTTCTTTCAATACAATCCATTTTTGGTATTGATCGGCAGATAAAACGGCTTTCATTTTAGCTTCAGTATCTGTTTTTTCGGCTTGCATCGTATTTTTAAACGCAGTTCTTTCTCCAGTTGTCATTTTATTTCCACTGGCTTTGCGGGCATCTTTTTGAGATTTTACATCTTGTGCTTTGGCACTTTTCTCTGCTAAAATTGTACCGACTGCTTCTTGTTGTTTGGCATCTAAGTTTAATTCTTTGGTTAGGTGAGCCAAGTGTTTTTCCTGACGTTGCTCTGGAGTCATTTTTTCCATGTCGGCTCTGTTTGGTTTTGAGGTGGTCTCTTGTGCAAATCCAGTCAATCCCATTCCGAGTACTAAGGTGATAATTAATTTTTTCATTTTGATTTTGTTTTTAAGTTATGGCTATAAGACAGTTATGGCAATTAAAGGTTTAATGTCTTAACGCTAATTTATGAAAAACAGGGACGGTTACGTATTAAAAAACCCCTCAAACATTTTTGTATGAGGGGTTTTGAATTGTTGGTCAAATGCTTATGACATTTTCTATTGCTATTTTGGTTGTTGTTGCGTTACACAATGTACCATTCCACCATTTTTGTATAGATTTCGAACATCAATACCAACAACTGTTCTGCCAGGATATAAACCAGCAAGAATAGCATTTGCAACAGCATCATTAGCATCATTATAATTGGGTACTAATACACGACTATTGGCTACATAATAATTAGCATAACTTCCTTTAAATCCTAAATCTGTTCCGTTAGTTTCTTTTACATTAGCGGCTGTTAGTGGGATATAGACTTTTGTAAAAACTACATTGTTTACATTAGAGGCGCTATACAACTTATCAATATCAGATTGTGGTACTCCCCAATACAATAAATCCGCTTGATTCATAGTAACCAATTTGTTACCAGGAGCAAATTTTGCAAATCCATCAATGTGTGCATCAGTAATGTCATCTTTACTAAACCAACCATCTAACCAAATAAATTTTTTGGCACCTACATATTTTGTAAAGATGGTATTAGCTTGCGCTACGGTCATCCCTAGATTACGGATAGATTTTATTCCAGTTGGATTAGATTGACTCAATACTGCCGATTTTGTGCTTAAAAAAGTACCTGCTCCATCCAATTCCCAAGATCCGCCTTCTACAGTTATTAAACTATTTAAATCTACTGTAGGAATACCAGTTGCTAAACTAACAGCTGCTGGGACTAAATTGTCTTTTGCAAAATTAAAATCGCCTCCCCAACCATTAAATCCAAAGTCTCCTAATACTAAAGCCCCTTTTGAATCACGAAGAAAAACACCTAAATTGTCTCTAGACCAAACATCATTGGTTGGTGATAAATGAAAAGTTACATTTGTTAAAGGAACATTTGCAGCTGTAAGTAAATCTGTGATTTGTGATTTATGGGTATCATCATAATACACAATATGCACTTTCTCATTTGCTTGTAATGCTTTTGTCATGGCAACCCAAGTAGCATTATTGTCTAACATAAATTCATTTCCGTATTCATTTCCATGTGGCCATTGTAGCCAAGTACCTTCATGTGCTTCTGCCTCATCAGGGAAAGTATAAAGAATTTCGGTTGTAGGTGTAGGAGTTGGTGTAGGTGTTGGAACCGGATTAGGTACTGTTTCTTCAGCTCCACCGCCATCGCAAGACGAAATTAAAATTGCAAGAGTCATTGATAAGATTGCTTTGTTGATCATTTTGTTTTTTATTTTATAATTTATTCGACAAATAGAATAATTATTAGAGTCCAAATGATTTTTTTTCTCCCAATGGATTAATTTTGGGTACAGAAAGTTAGTTTAACTTCTTTTCTAACCTATTTTCTTGCCCAATTTGGTAATGAACTCTCGTTTGTTTAATTTGCTTATTGGAATTTTATGAGTTCCAATAATAGCTTGATTGCCATCAATCAATTCAACCTTACTAAGGTTAACAATGAAGGAACGATGACAACGATAAAATTGTTGGAGTGGAAGTTCCTCTTCCATTGCGGAAAGGGCAATTAAGGTAGTGTAGTTTTTTTTCTCAGTAACAATTTTCACATATTTATGAAGTCCTTCAATGAATAAAATGTCTGTCAAGAGAATTTTAATGTGCTGATGACTGGATTTTATTACTATTGATTTGTCAATGAAAGTAGCTTCAGCAACCTCTTTGTTGTCATTTTCTAAATTCAATAACTCTAATACCTTAGTTACTGCTTTATAAAACCGTTCAAAAGTTATTGGCTTTAATAAATAATCAACAACATTTAATTCATATCCATCCAATGCAAATTCTGAAAAGGCAGTAGTAAAAATTACTTTGGGCGGATTTTGCAATGACTTTAAAAAATCGATTCCTGAAAGATGCTGCATTTGTATGTCCAAAAACAGTAAATCAACTTTATGCGTTTTTAGATATTGATCCGCTTCAATAGCAGAAGAACATTCATGTACTACTTCGAGTTCTGGAATTTGGGAAAGATGTGTGCGTATCAGCATACGAGCTAACACTTCATCATCGACGATCAAACATTTATATATTGTCTTTGTTTCCATAAAAGCTTAGGCTTACTTTATAAATAGAATTGCTATCTTCAATTTTTAATTGATAATTATTTCCAAATAGGTTTTTAAGTTGTGATGCCAAATTCTTCAAACCAATTCCTTCGTTATTTCCTTTAAATTGAAAGGAATTGGCAATGGTAAACTCAATCTTATTATTGGCAGTTCCCAAATCAATATTGACAAATCCATTTTTATTTTCAATAATATCACCATGCTTAAAAACATTTTCAACAAGTGTGATAAACAAAAGTGGCGGAACTTGTTTTACCGAATTGTCATCCGAGACATTAAAATTAATGTTGTTCATTCCTTCAATTTGACGATACTTTTGGATTTGAAGGTATTTGTTGATTATCTCAATTTCTGAAGTAAGAAATGTTTGTTTCCTGTCTCCCTCATAAAGGAAATAACGAAGTATATCGGCTAAAGTGGCAAGCATTTTTGGTGCAGTATCACTTTTTATCAAAGTTAAGGAATAAATATTATTGAGAGCATTAAAAAGAAAATGTGGACTGATTTGTGATTTCAACAACATCATTTCTGTTTGCAATTTTTCGTTTTCCAATTGCAGTCGTAGTTGCTTCTCTGTGAAATATTTATTGAAGAACCAAACAATATAGGAGATGAAAATATAAAGAGAATGGTTTAATAGAAAAGAAATCATAGACATTAGCAAATCATCGTCGTATAAAGTGATGTTTAAACCAGTAAAATAATAGACAGAGAAACCAAGACTCAATAGTATGATTAGCGCTGTTGTATAGGCAATTTTTCCTTTTTTGATTAAAACAAAAGGAAGTAAAACAAATAGATTAATATAAAATTCTGCGCAAAGAATTGTAACTTCAAAAGAGGAGTAAATAATACTTTCTTTGAAACTGTAAAAAGATGCTATGTAATCAAAGACGTATAAGGATATAAACATCCAAAAAAGAAGGTGGTAATAAATTTTATTCATTTGAATTTAAATTTTGGTGCAAAGTAATTAATTTAGAAGTAACATTAATAATATGTTGGAAATTGAAAAAGCTCCACAAAAATAAATTTCGAGGAGCTTCTTATTGTATTGATATTTAAGCCAGTTTTCTTATTTTGGTTGTTGTTGTGTTACACAATGAACCATACCGCCATTCTGGTATAGATTTCTAACATCAATACCTACAAAAAGGGTTTTTCTCAATACCTTTTTATGGGTAAAATACATACTGACTATTTTTTGATAGTTTATTTTTTGATTAGTTTTGTTGTTTTTACTGTTTTATATGTAGTATCGAAACATTTGACAATGTATATTCCTGACAATAAATCTGAAACTGAAATTTTATTTCCATTCGATTTTAAATCTACTGTTTTTACTAATTGCCCATTTCTGTTATATATTTCAACAGTTGAATCATTTGAAACACCTTCTATTGCAATTTCTGAACTCGCAGGATTTGGGTAAACAGTTAAACTAGTTTCTTTTTTTGTTGCAATTGGCTCAGACGATGACATTCTAACAGTACTACTAGCTGTAATGTTTACTGTGTAATCTTCTACTTGTCCATATGAGAAAGTCTCACATGCGGTAGGAATTCCATTGTATTTCATAGCAACTCTCATTCGAGTACTACCTGTAGTAGCTGTTGTTGGAATTGTAATGTTTCCGGTAACGTAGCTTGCTGTAGTTGCAGATTTTGTAAAAACTTTTTCTCCTGCATCTGTAAAATCCCCATCATTATTGTAGTCAATAAATACAGCATACCCTTCTGCATAAGTTCCATAAAACCATTGTGGTGTAATTGTAATAGAATAGCTTGTCCCTTTTGCAATATCGGTTGAAACTGATGTGAAATTTTCGTAGCCTACAGTTGCCGTAGAAAAATTATAAATTGAAGCAAAATCCACATTTGCAATAACTTCTCCAGAAGCATCTGTCCCTTTTGAAGCACAGTAAGCAGTTGTCGTTGCAGCAAGTGTAGTAACATTCACGATATTACTTGCACCCGAAATATTTCCTGCAGCATCTTTTGCTTTTACTGTAAATGAATAAGCAGTAGAAGCTGTTAAACCAGTAACTGAATACGATGTTGTTGTAACAGTTGCTTTTAAAGTGGTTCCTTGATAAACATCGTAAGCTGTAACTCCAATATTATCTGTAGCTGCTGTCCATGCTAAATTTGTAGCTGTAGCAGTAGTTCCAGAAGCAGCCAGATTGGTTGGTGCTGTAGGTGCTTGTGTATCTGTAGCAGCAGTTGTTGTAACACTTACTGCGTTACTTGCTCCAGAAACATTTCCTGCAGCATCTTTTGCTTTTACTGTAAATGAATAGGCAGTAGAAGCTGTAAGTCCTGTAACAGAATACGATGTTGTTGTAACAGTTGCTTTTAACGTTGCTCCTTGGTAAACATCGTAAGCTGTAACTCCAATATTATCTGTAGCTGCTGTCCATGCTAAATTTGTAGCTGTTGCGGTAGTTCCGGCTGCAGCCAAATTGGTTGGTGCCGTTGGCGCTTGTGTGTCACCAACTACTACTCCAGCCATTGGTTGTTGTTGCGTTACACAATGTACCATTCCTCCGTTAGCGTATAGATTTCTACAATCAATTCCCACGACTGTTCTTCCGGGATACAATCCTGCAATGATAGCGTTAGCAATAGCATCATTAGGGTCGTTATAGTTTGGAACTAATACACGATTGTTTGCCACATAATAGTTGGCATAACTTCCTTTGTAACCTAAATCTTTACCGACAGTTGTTTTAACAAAGTTTGCAGTAAGCGGTATGATTACTTTTGTATAAGCAACATTACTTGCATTTGTTGCCGCATATAATTTGTCTATATCCGATTGAGGTGCTCCCCAATACAACAAATCGGCTTGACTCATAGTAACTAATTTGTTACCTGGAGCGAATTTAGCAAATCCGTCAATGTGAGCATCAGTAATATCCGCTGTGCTAAACCAACCGTCTAACCAGATAAATTTTGTTGCCCCTATATTTTGAGTAAGAATAGCTTCGGCCTGTGTTTGAGTCATTCCTAAATTTCTAACAGACTTAATTCCAGCTGGAGTAGTAGGATTTGCTTGACTCAAAATGGAAGTTTTAGTTGCTAGAAAAGTCCCGGCACCATCCAATTCCCACGAACCGCCTTCAATTGTCATTGTGCTGTTTAAGTTCACAACTGGGACGCCTGTAGCGGCACCCATGGCTGTAGGGATTACGTTGCATTTTGCAAAGGCAAAATCTCCTCCCCAACCATTAAATCCCCAATCTTGAAGCACTAATGCGCCAGATGAATTGCGAACAAAAACACCTGCGTTATCTCTGGCCCAAACATCATTGGTTTGTGCTATTTTAAAGGTTACATTGGTTAATGCAACACTATTTGCTGTTAATAAATTGGTTATTCTGGTTTGTTCTGTTGCATTATAAGCAATGATATGCACTTTTTCATTGGCAACTAATGCTTTTGTCATGGCAACCCAAGTAGCATCAGTTGAGTTTGGGAAAGCCGCTCCATATTCATATTGATGTGGCCATTGCAACCAAGTGCCTTCATGTGGTTCTGACTCATCAGGAAAAGTGTACTGAACGGTTTGCGCGTTCAAATTAAAGTTGATTCCCATAAGGAAAACAACTACAGATAAAAATAATTTTGGTTTCATAGGTTTGGGGTTTAATGATTATTCGATAAATAGAATAAATAATACTACCCAAATGATTTTTTTTCTCCCAAATGATTAGTTTTGGGTACAGAAAGTTAGTTTAACTTTTTTTCTAGCCTATTTTCTTACCTAATTTGGCAAGAAACTCTTGTTTATTTAATTTGCTTATTGGAATTTTATGAGTACCAATAATAGCTTGGTTGCCGTCAATCAATTCAACCTTACTAAGGTTAACAATAAAGGAACGATGACAACGATAAAAAAGTTGGTTTGAAAGTTCTTCCTCCATTGCAGAAAGGGGAATTAAGGTAGTGTAGTTTTTTTTCTCCGTAACAATCTTAACATATTTATGAAGACCTTCAATAAATAAAATGTCTGTCAAGAGAATTTTAATGTGTTGATGACTGGATTTTATTACTATTGATTTGTCAATAAAAGTAGCTTCAGCAGCCTCTTTGTTGTCATTTTCTAAATTTAATAATTCTAATGCTTTATGAGCTGCTTTATAAAAACGTTCAAAAGTTATGGGTTTTAATAAGTAATCGACAACATTTAATTCATATCCGTCTAAAGCAAATTCGGAGTAGGCGGTTGTAAAAATTACTTTGGGCGGATTTTCTAATGACTTTAAGAAATCGATTCCTGAAAGATGTTGCATTTGTATGTCCAAAAACAATAAATCAACTTGGTGTGTTTTTAGATATAGATCCGCTTCAATTGCAGAAGAGCATTCCTGTACGACCTCGAGTTCAGGAATTTGTAGTAGGTGTGTGCGTATTAATATACGAGCTAAAGTTTCATCATCGACGATCAAACATTTATATATTGTCTTTGTTTCCATAAAAACGTAGGCTTACTTTATAAATTGAATTGCTGTCTTCAATTTTTAATTGATAATTATTTTTAAATAGGTTTTTAAGCTGCGATTCCAGATTTCTCAATCCAATTCCTTCGTTAGTCACTTTAAATTGAAAGGAATTGGCAATGGTAAACTCAATCTTATTATTGGTAGTTACCAAATCAATGTTGACAAAACCATTTTTATTTTCTGTAATATCTCCATGTTTAAAAGCATTTTCTACAAGTGTGATTAATAGCAGTGGCGGAACCTGTTTTACCGAATTATCATCCGAAACATTAAAAGTGATGTTATCCATTCCTTCAATTTGACGATACTTTTGAATTTGAAGGTATTTATTGATTATCTCAATTTCGGATGTTAGGAATGTTTGTTTTCTACTTCCTTCATAAAGAAAATACCGTAATATATCGGCTAATGTTGCAAGCATTTTTGGTGCATTATCACTTTTTATCAAGGTTAAAGTGTAAATATTGTTGAGTGCATTAAAAAGGAAATGAGGACTTATTTGCGATTTTAATAACATCATTTCTGCTTGCAATTTTTCATTTTCTAATTGCAGTCGCAGTTGTTTTTCGGTAAAATATTTATTGAAAACCCAAACAATATAAGAGATGAAAATATAAAGGGAATGGTTTAACAGAAAAGAAATAATAGACCTTAGTAAATCATCATTGTATAAAGTGATGTTTAAACCAGTAAGATAATAGGCAGAGTAGCTAAGGCTCAATAGCGTGATTAAAGCTGCTGCATAGGCTGTTTTGCCTTTTTTGTTTAAAACAAAAGGAAGTAAAAAACACAGGTTTATATAAAATTCTGAGCAAAGAATGGTTACTTCAAAAGAGGAGTAAATAAGACTTTCTTTGAAATCGTAAAAAGATGATATGTAATCAAATACGTATAAAGAGATAAACATCCAAAAAAGGAGATGGTAGTAAATTTTATTCATTTGACTTTAAATTTTGTGCAAAGTAATTAAATTTGAAATAATACGGTTAGTTATTTCAAATTAGTGCAATAATCCAAATTTCCCGATTGTGTAGACACCAATATTTAGATAAGATTTAAGCCCAGAATATCGCTGATTGATTCGGATTAATTTGTTGAATTCGTGTTTAGCTTTTAAGGCTGATTGTTTTTTTATGTTATACTTATAAGGTGTTCAGGATGTTGAAAGATTTAATTCTTTAAATAAAACTTTAAGCCGTTTCGATTAAAATAGGATTTAAAAAGCAGGAAACTATGATTATAATCATATTCTGATTGTTACTATTTTCTGAAATTTGCCTAAGAAATAATTAAAACAAATCATTATGTACAAATTATCATTTATTGCAGCTGCCCTGTTAATGTTAATTTCTTGTGGAGATAAAAGTAAGTCTACAGAAGATTTTTCAAAAGGTTCTTCTACAGAAGAAGCTACAACAACCGAAGCGGCTGATCCGTCTTCATATGACCCGAACAGAGGGTTAGGAAAACATTCATCTGTAGATTTAGGCGATAAGCTAGATGTGGCTATGGCCAAAAAAGGAGAGGAAATCCAGGCTGTGAAATGTTCTTCTTGTCATAAATTAACAGATGAAAAATTAGTTGGACCAGGATGGAAAGGAGTCACTGAACGTCGTAAACCGGAATGGATTATGAACTTTGTTACCAACCCAGACCCTATGATTGACAAAGATCCAGCGCTTCAAGCACAATTGGAACTTTGTTTAATGCGTATGCCAAATCAATCTTTAAACGATGATGATGCTAGAAATGTATTAGAGTATATGCGTCAAAATGATGGTGTAAAATAGTTTTAGAAAATAAAATAACAACTAACTGAATATACTATGAAAAATAAATTTTTAAAAGGGACTTTAGCCGTTGCTTTAGTTGCTGCTTTTTTTAGTTCTTGTAAACCCAAAGACTCCAATGATGTGGTAAGTGGCGATGCAGCACAAAAAGCGTATGTTGCACCTGGAAAATATGATGAATTCTATAATTTTGTTTCTGGAGGTTTTAGTGGGCAAGTTTCCGTTTATGGCCTTCCAAGTGGAAGATTATTTAGGGTAATTCCTGTTTTCTCTGCCGATCCACAAAGTGGTTACGGATACAATGAAGAAACAAAACCAATGTTAAATACTTCTCACGGTTTTGTGCCATGGGATGATCAACACCACACAGAGCTATCTCAAACCAATGGTGAAGTGGATGGACGTTGGCTTTTTGCCAATGCCAACAATACACCTCGTATTGCACGTGTTGATTTGAAAACGTTTACTACAAAAGAAATTATTGAATTACCAAACAGTGCTGGAAATCACTCTTCCCCATTTATTACGGAGAATACGGAGTATGTAGTAGCAGGAACACGTTTTAGCGTTCCGCCAGACGATGCAAATGGTGATGTGGCAATTAATACATACAAACAAAATTTTAAAGGGTATTTGAGTTTTGTAAAAGTAGGTAAGGAAGGTCAAATGGATATTGCTTTTCAAATTGCAGCTCCGGGTGTTAATTTCGATTTAAGTCATGCTGGTAAAGGGAAATCGCATGGTTGGTTTTTCTTCTCTTGCTATAATACAGAACAAGCCAATACTTTGCTTGAAGTGAATGCTTCTCAAAAAGACAAAGATTTTATTATGGCTGTCAACTGGAAAAAAGCCGAAGAGTACATCAAAGCGGGTAAAGGAAAAAAACAAGCTGTAAAATATGCACACAATACGTATGATGAAAAAACACATACTGCAAAATCTGAAATCAAAACTGAAGTTTTAGTACTTGATTCTAAAGAATTCAAAGATATTTGCTATATGATTCCTTGCCCAAAATCTCCTCATGGCTGTGATGTAGATCCAACAGGGGAGTACATTGTAGGTAGTGGAAAATTAGCCGCGTTAATTCCAGTGTTTAGTTTTGATAAATTACAAAATGCTATTAAAAACAAACAATTTGATGGGGAATATGAAGGAATTCCAGTTATCAAATATGAAGCAGCTTTACATGGTGAAGTTAAAAAACCAGGTTTAGGACCATTGCATACTGAATTTGACGGAAAAGGAAATGCTTATACCACTTTCTTCGTTTCTTCCGAAGTGGTGAAATGGGATATCAAATCATTAAAAGTATTAGATAGAGTCCCTACGTACTATTCTGTTGGACATCTTTGTATTCCTGGTGGAGACAGTAAAAAACCATTTGGAAAATATTTGATCGCTTACAACAAGATCACTAAAGACCGTTATCTACCTACTGGACCAGAATTGACACAAAGTGCCCAAATATTTGATATTAGTGGCGATAAAATGCAATTGATTTTGGATTTTCCAACCATTGGAGAACCACATTACGCTCAAGCTGCACCAGCTGATTTGATTCGAAATAATGGACAGTTAAAATTCCATAAAATCGAGAATAACAATCATCCGTATGTTACAAAAGGAGAAAAAGAATCTAAAGTTGTAAGACAGGGCAATAAAGTTCACGTTTATATGACTTCAATTCGTTCTCACTTTGCACCAGACAATATTGAAGGAATAAAACTGGGTGATGAGGTGTATTTCCACGTTACTAACTTAGAACAGGATTGGGATGTTCCTCACGGATTTGCCATTAAAGGAGCAGATAACGGTGAGCTATTGATTATGCCTGGTGAAACTTGTACTTTAAAATGGGTTCCTAAGAAAACAGGAATAGTTCCTTTTTACTGTACCGACTTCTGTAGTGCTTTGCATCAAGAAATGCAGGGATATGTAAGAGTATCTCCAGCAGGAAGTAAAGTTCCGTTGGCTTTTAGCTTAGGAACAAATTTGCCCGCAGTAAAATAATACATTAAGGTTAAAATTATTATTGAACCATTAAGAAGTTAAGAATTTTAAGTTACTCACAGTCTTAATCTGCTTAATTGCTTAATGGTTCAATTTTTTTATATCACTTTTATATTAAGAAATAAAATATGAAAACTTTAAAATTATCTATATTTTCAAAAGTGATTCTTTTGATAGTGAGTGCATTGTTTTTTGGTTCTTTGTTGTTTCCAATGTGGAGAATTGAACTCGAAGCACCTCAATATCCAGAAGGATTAGTATTACAATTACACGCCAATAAAATAGGTGGAGATGTAGAAATTATCAATGGATTGAATCATTATATCGGTATGAAAACCTTGCATACAGAAGACTTTGTTGAATTTTCAATATTGCCTTATGTATTTGGATTTTTCGGATTGTTTTCCTTGATAATGGTTTTTGTAGCCAAAAGAAAAGGGGTAATTTTACTTTTTATTTCTTTTATGCTTTTTGGTCTTTTGGCAGGTGTGGATTTTTATAGATGGAACTATGAATATGGGCATAATCTAGATCCCAACGCAGCTATTGTTGTGCCGGGAATGGCTTACCAACCACCATTAATAGGTTATAAGCAGCTGTTGAATTTTGGGGCCTACTCCATTCCGGATGTTGGTGGATGGATGATGATTCTTGCTGGGGTTTTACTTTTTGTCATCGTGGTCAAAGAAATTCATTTAATTCGCAGTATCAGAAAACCCAATATAGGATCTGTTTTATTGTTGATGTTATCTTTTTCTGTTTTTTCCTGTACCAATTACAATGCGGTTCCCCTTAAATTGAATAGTGATAATTGCGATTTCTGTAAAATGAGTATTGCCGACGGTAAGTTTGGGGCAGAAGCAATCACCCAAAAAGGGAGAGTCTATAAATTTGATGATATTATGTGCATGGTCAATTACAGTAAAGCTAATCCCGAGACAAAAATCAAGGTGTTTTATGTAAATGATTTTACTAAAGAAAATGTTTTAATTCCTGCCGAGACTGCTTTTTTTCTTTCAGGTGAAATGATTCAAAGTCCTATGAGAGGAGGGATTATCGCATTCTCATCCGAGAAGGAAACTGAAGCATTACAATCAAAATTTAATGCCAAAGTAATACCTTGGGAAGCAGTTATTAAAAAATAATTTAAAGCACATATCAGTTTGTTAAGCGGATAAGTTCTTCATTTAACAAATATAATTTTTCAATCAATACATGAAAAATCTCTTCTATTTAATTCTTCTCTTTTCCTCATTTCTCCAAGCCAATGTAATTGAAGTTGGAGTAAATAAACCCATAAAATCGATAAAAAAAGCCATTGCTTTAGCCAAAGTTGGAGACACAGTTTTGGTCCATAAAGGATTGTATAAAGAAGGAAATATTGTTATCAATAAAAAGATTGTTTTCTTGGGAAAAGACTTTCCAGTATTAGATGGCCAAAAGAAATACGAAGTCCTTTCTGTAAAATCGGATGGCGTAATCGTTGATGGTTTCAAAATAATAAATTCGGGTTATGGAACACTCGAAGATCCCTGCGGAATAAAAGTCTATAATAAAAGTCATGTTACCATTCAGAATAATATCCTGAATGACAATTTCTTTGGGATTTATATTCAGAACGGAACAAACTGCATTGTAAAAAACAATAAAATCAAGGCTTACGGAAAAGAAGAGCAACGCATTGGTAATGGGATTCATTGTTGGAAAAGCGACAGTCTTCAAGTTATTGCCAATACAGTTTCGGGACATCGTGACGGAATTTATTTTGAGTTTGTCACCAATTCTATAATCTGGAGAAATTTTTCGTCTAAAAATATCCGTTACGGTTTACATTTTATGTTTTCTAATGATGATGCTTACATTTCTAATGTTTTTAAAAACAATGGAGCTGGAGTAGCGGTTATGTTTACCAGACGAGTGAAAATGTTTAATAATTATTTTGAGGAAAATTGGGGTGATGCCGCTTATGGATTATTGCTAAAAGAAATCTCGGACAGCTATATCATTGGCAATAAATTTAAGAAAAACACATCGGGAATTCACATGGAAGGAACGAGTAGGATTCTTATTGAAAAAAATATTTTTGAAGCCAACGGCTGGGGGATGAAAATTCAGGCCAGCTGTATGGATAATGAAATCAAGAACAATAATTTTGTTGGAAATACTTTTGATATTAGTACCAACGGGAGTTTAGTCCTCAATACCTTCAATAGTAATTATTGGGATAAATATGAGGGTTATGATTTAGATAAAAACGGGGTGGGAGATGTTCACTATCATCCGTTGAGTTTATTTGCCGTTCTTACGGAAAATAATCCCTCTGCGATGTTGCTTTTTAGAAGTTTCATGATTACGCTTTTGGATAAATCAGAAAAAATATTACCCAGTATTACTCCCGATAATTTTGTGGATAAAACCCCATTAATGCATTCTTTGTCTTTATGATTGAAATAAAAAATATTAGTAAAAAATTTGGAAAGTTAGAAGTTTTAAATGATGTCAACCTAACTTTCAATAGCGGCGAATGTATTGCACTCATTGGCCCAAACGGTTGTGGGAAAACAACCTTGATAAAAAGTGTTTTGGGGATGGTTATCCCGACCAAAGGAGACGTTTTATTTGATCAAAAGTCTGTTTTAGGAAAATATAGATACCGCGAAAACATTGGCTACATGCCACAAATGGGGCGCTACCCAGATTATATGACCATTGGTCAAATTATCGAAATGATGAAGAAAATCAGGAATTCAAACCAGGAATTGGACGAAGATTTGATTAAGAGTTTTGAACTGGAAAAAATATTCGATAAGCCCATGCGAACCCTTTCGGGAGGAACCACCCAAAAGGTAAGTGCCACATTGGCTTTCTTGTTCAACCCGGATGTGTTGATTCTTGATGAGCCTACAGCTGGTTTAGATCCATTGGCCTCCGAGATATTAAAAGAAAAAATAATCAAAGAAAGGGAGAAGGGGAAATTAATTTTGATTACGTCACATTTATTAAGCGAGTTGGACGACATGATTACGCAAATTATTTTTATGCAAGAAGGGAAAGTGCATTTTCATAAAACAATTGACGATTTATTACTTTCTACAAACGAACAAAAAATATCTAAAGCAATTGCTAAAATATTAAAAGAGAAAAAAAATGAATAGAATCATTAAAATTATTCTGTTGGACATTCTTAAGAATAAAATTATCATTGGGTATACATTAATATTGGGGCTGCTCTCCTGGAGTTCCTTTGGTTTAGAAGATAATTCCGCCAAGGGATTACTTACTATTTTAAACGTTATTTTGTTTACGGTGCCTTTGGTTTCGATTCTTTTTGCCACGATATATTTGTATAATAGTTCGGAGTTTATCGAGCTGTTATTGAGTCAGCCCATCAAACGAAAAAAGATTTGGTTGAGCTTGTTTTTTGGTTTGTCACTTTCTATGGTTCTAGCTTTTATTATCGGAGCCGGAATACCGCTTTTGATCTATGCAGCCGATAGTATTGGAATAATGATGCTTATTGTGGGATGCTTGATTTCGGTTGTTTTCGTTGCACTGGCTTTTTTGTGTTCAATTCTCACTAGGGATAAAGCAAAAGGAATAGGTATTGTTATCATGACCTGGCTGTATTTTGCCTTGCTTTTTGACGGAATAGTTTTGTTTTTACTGTTTCAACTTTCGGATTATCCTATAGAAAAAGCAATGGTTTTGATTACCGCATTTAGTCCAATAGATTTAGCGAGAATACAAATTTTGTTACACTTGGATCAATCTGCAATGATGGGGTATACTGGGGCTATTTTTAAAGATTTTTTTGGCACAACTTTGGGGCTGATACTGTCTTTTTCATTGTTGTGTTTGTGGGTCGTTATTCCGTTTTTTATTTCTTTAAGAAAATTTAAATATAAAGATCTTTAGACTTTTATTTCTAATATTAAAAGGAGTTAGTATTTAATGATAATTTTATATGGATGAAATCGCCTTAACCCTGTTTGTTGCAAACACTAATAAAGATCTGGCGATACTATATCTCCAAAATTTAAATATTATCTAATATGAAACCAGATATCAAAAATAGAGCCGATATAGAAAAGTTAGTCAATGTATTTTATGATAAAATAAAAACAGATGCCGAAATTGGTTATTTCTTTACAGAAGTTGCCAGAGTAGATTGGGGAAAACATTTGCCTATAATGTATAATTTCTGGGAAAACATTTTGTTTTCTACTGGAAATTTTGATGGAAATCCGATGCTTAAACACAAAGAATTAAATAAAAAAAGCAAATTAAACCCCACTCATTTTCTACACTGGAATACACTATTTAATGATACTGTTGATGAGTTGTTTGCAGGTGAAAGAGCTACTGAAATCAAGCAAAGGGCAAAGAATATTGCTGCAGTTATGATGACTAAAGCATTAGAGTAGTTGCTTGTAAAAAAGATTTGTAAAAAAAAGCGGTAGTTGTTACAACTACCGCTTTTTTCAATTTAGTGAATTAATAATATTTTATTTAGGCAATAAGACATCTCCAATAACATGGATAATTCCATTTGAAGTTGGTATTGAAGCTACAATTTCGGAACCGTTTACATAGGTTTTATCCCCTTTTTTGGTAATTTTTACTTTACCACCAAAAACCATATCAAATTCTTGACCGTCTTGCATATACTCTATTTTCAAAGTTCCTACATAGGTATGGTATCCCAATATGTTTTCTAAATCTCCTTTTTTCTCAGGTTTTAGCAAGCCATCTACTGTTCCTGCAGGTAACTTATCAAAAGCGGCATTTGTTGGTGCAAATACTGTAAATGGACCTGCATTGCTTAATGCATCTACCAATCCGGCAGCTTTTACGGCCACTACAAGTGTGGTGTGATCCTTACTTCCTGATGCGACCTGTACAATATTTGGGGACGAAGTTTCATCTTTTACTCCAGATTGTCCAGTTCCAGTTGTTTCTGTAGCTTCTGTTGTTTTTGCTGTTTCGGCGTTGGCTTCACTGTTTTGCTTGCAACTTAAGAAGGTCACAAAACTAACAGCCAATAATAATTGAATCGATTTTTTCATAATTATAAGACTTTGGTTTATAGAACAAATAACCAAAATATCTAGCGTTTATTTTATGAGTGAAATCATAAAACCTGACTGTTTTTGACTTTTTTTAATGAATAATAAGTAGTGATTCCTATGCCCGAAAAAAGAATCAAAGCCGTAATAAATAACAGTTCGTTTACATAGGGTATTGGAGTGTAGCTAAAAGAAGCGATTCCCTGAACGGCTAAAATTATTTCATTTAGTAAAACGCCGATTGAAAATAAGATCAAGCCAAATTTTATTTTTTTTGTGATTAAAATCAAATGGCTGGCATAGATATAAAACAGTAAAAACAATGAAATTACAGCCAATAAAACCAAATGCAGATAGGCAATTACAATTGGTCTGAACCCAAATGCCAGCTGGCTGACAGTTGGTAGTGTTGATCCTAATTGCAACGCTAATTTTACACTTAAAGCAAGACCAACAAAAACTAAAATATAACGTAGTGATACCGTATAGTTTTCTAGGAAACCCGTTCTTGTTTTTGTCAAAACACCAAGGAATTTAAACCATATAATTAGCTGTATAAATGCCGCGAGTGTTGTGATGCTGTAAAGCCATAACGGCAGATCTAACCACAATGTAGATAAAAAGTAAGCGGGGATACAGGTAATCGTAAATAAAGAGAAAAAGGTTTCGAAAAAAGGGTGGTCGGATTTTTTTAGATTTAAAAAACCGTAAAATAAACCCATGCAAGCAAAGAAAAACCAGCCGTTATATTGAAAATGAAGGTAAAAGTATACAGAGGAAAGATATATATCCTGAACGATATTTTTACTGATCATCATGTAAACCAAATAAAAGCTTCCCAAAGAGGATAAAACATTGAAAAGTAACGCCGCTTTAAACCATTTTTTTGCCAAATAATCATTGTCCAGTTGTTTTAGGTCTTTTATAAATTGATAACAAAAAATATAACTTACAAAAATGGAGAGTGTAGAAAAAATAATAGACAATAAATCGAATCTGGGTATAATGTAACTAATTAGCAGTCCGTAAGAACAAATTAGATTGGCAATGATTATTGATCTGTATTTATTGCCATTGAAAGAAGTTATTTTAGTTTGAAGATAATGAACCATCAAGGTTATTAAAGTATGACCTATCCAGCCCGAAAAGGCAAAATTGTAATGGGAATGTTGGAGGTTTTTTTGGTCTAAATAAGGGAAATCAAAGCCTATTTTATATCGCATTAAAACACCAAGAAAGGCAACAATACAAAGGTTTAACAAGGAGATTTTAAGCCAGAATTTGACATTTAAGTTCATTTAATAATATATTTTATGATTAATGATCTCTACTTTGTTGCAAGTGTTCATTTTACATAAAACACGAATAACCGTTTCAACTCTCAGACCGGTATGGTTGGCAATTTCTTGACGGGTATATGGAATTATTAGCTTTGCATCTTTGTTTTCGGCATTTTTCTTGTATGAATTTAAAAAAGCAATAATTCTGTGCTCAGGTTTATGGTTGATTATTTCGTTGGAGGATTTAGATTTGGTATATACTTTTTGGGCAAGCAAAAATAAAAATGATTTTTGAACGGAGGGATACTCATCAATAATTTTCAAAAACTTGTCCTTAGATAATTTTATAATGGTACTGTCTTGAGTCGTAACGGCTTTTGATGGGTAGGTTTCATCTATGAATAATGGCGGTTCACCAAATCCATCTCCTTTGCTAAAAAGCCCTTGGGTGAATTCTTTTCCTTCAAGATTTAGATTAAACATTCGGACACTACCCTCAATTATTTGATAATAGAAATTAGCCGTTTCTTCTTCCTCAAAAATCACTTCGTTTTTTTTGTATTTTTTCGCAACTGCTCCCCAAGTAAATAGTAAATCTAAGTCTATTTGCATAAGATTCAAGGTTTAATAAGTGTCTTTTGATTTATATAAAAGCAAAATTATTTAGCGATAAAAATATAAATATACATAATATAATTATATGATTTTTATCATGTTACGATTTTTTTGTGTTTTAAATAATCAGATATTGCTTGTTATTAATTACTTAGCGTTTTTTTAAATACAGATATAGTATTCAATTTTATTGGGCTTTCATATTTTTTTTGATAAATTGAAGTTTTAATTCTGTAGTGGAGAATGGCGAAAGAAATTGTATTTTTGAATACCATTAAAAATTAACCCATGATTTCCGTTCAAGAAGCCTTTTCGATATTACAAAATAACTTGCCCGCTTTGCAAGAAGTAGAATGTCCTCTTTCTCAAGCCAGAAAACATATTTTAGCGCAATCACTTTTTTCGCCCATCAATATGCCGCCTTTTCGGCAATCGGCGATGGATGGTTATGCTTTGTGCTTGCATGATGGATTGACCTATGAAATTGTAGGCGAAATAAAAGCGGGGGATTCGCGCTTAGTCGAATTGCTTCCGGGCCAGGCCGTCAAGATTTTTACGGGAGCTGCCGTACCGGATTCGGCTCAAGCAGTAATTCAAATTGAGAAAGTAGCTGCAAACGGAACGCAATTATTGTTGGATGAATTGGTACTGCCTGAAACCAACGTTAGACCCATTGGCGAACAAATTTCGGCAGGGGATTTGGCACTCGAAAAAGGAACTTTGTTGAACGCCGCCGCTATTGGTTTTTTGGCGGGACTTGGTTTTACAGAAGTTATGGTTTATAAAAAGCCAAAGATCGGAATTGTGGTTACAGGAAATGAGCTATCCAAACCCGGAATGCCTCTAGAATACGGCAAAGTGTACGAAAGTAATGGGATTATGTTGCAATCAGCATTAATTGATGCCTATTATGATGCCGTTAGGCTATATGAAGTCAATGATGATTTTGATAATACTAAAAATAAATTGAAGGAAGCTTTAACTGCCAATAATGTGGTTTTGGTGTCTGGAGGAATCTCTGTTGGCGATTATGATTTTGTGGCGCGTGCTTTGCATGAACTCGAAGTCGAAACCTTATTTTATAAAGTAAACCAAAAACCGGGAAAACCGTTATTTGCAGGGAAGTTACAGGATAAAATGGTTTTTGCGTTGCCTGGGAATCCAGCAGCTTGCCTGACTTGTTTTTATGTGTATGTTTTGCCTACATTGGCGATCTTGTCTGGAGCAAAGGCTAATTATAATCAAGCGGTATTAGTATCGCTGGCGGATGATTATGTCGTAAAAAACACCCGTTGCCAGTTTTTGAAAGCAAATGTTGTTGCTGATGAAGTCAGTGTTTTACCACATCAGGCTTCTTCGATGCTGAATTCTTTTTCGGTTTCCAACGGATTGATTTATTTGCCCGATGGAAATTATGAATTGAAGAAAGGCGACAAAGTGGAGGTGTATTTGTTATAGGGAATGATGGGTTTATTTGTTCTTGACAATTGGAATGGACACGGGCAGCATTTCCTCCTTATATTTTGTAAAAAAAAAGAATAGCCAGAGTCTTCAGCTGAAAAAAAAATAAAATCAGACTATTCCTTTTTTTTAAGATAAGCTTTAAATTAGAATTCATTTTTGTTGATGTAAGGGTAAGTCCAAAGAATTATGGTAAGCGTTACAGCTTTGAACCAAGCCGAGTGCATAGCTTCCACTGTTTCGGCATCATGTCCCTTTTTAGTCAAAAATCCTTTGATCGTTGCGGTAATTGGAAAAATAAATGCTGTCATATAGCGATAGTTGACAATAGGAACAGTGTCAACATCGTCCGTTTTGTTTTTCTTAGTGCTGTGATGTCTCAAAGCAATTTCGTGTTGATAGTTCAGCCAAGTTTGGTCATAAGGCTTATTGCATAAGTCCATAATCCATTGTCCGAACCTTACTCTAACAGCTGTGAGATAATCCATATTAGGCTGACCGTTTTTGGAAAAATAATGAACCAAATGTTCGTTACCACCAACAAAACCATACCAAAGGTCAAGAACCTCATTTGTTTGATCTTTCAATACTTCGCCTGCAAGACGCAAATATTTTTCATCTTCTTCCGTAAACAGTACCGTTTTTTTAAGAAGGTCTAAATCGGCAATGCTTACAGGTGATTGCCCTACTTGCCCGTAGGTGTAACCCTTAATTGGTTCTTCCATTTTTTTGAATTTAATTGGTGAATGATGTTATAAAGTTAGTAAGGAATTCTAATAAAATAACTTTTATAGAGAAAAATTTCGCTTTTATTTGCTGATAATCAGTAGTTAAGACAGAATAGCTCGCGAAGACATGATGTTGGACTTAGGGATACATCTCGGAATCAATCAATGGACGAATGTTCTATAGGTTCATATCCTTATTCTCAATTTCAGAACTTAATGAATCGGAAGGTTTAGGTAAAGGAGCATTAATATTAGCGCTATTTACATTTTTTATTTGTTTCAAGAGTTCCACACAATTATCTACAATTTCCATTGTGGTGCGTTTTATGTATTGGCTTTTTTTAAATTGCATTACATTTTTATCCATGTCTTCGGCTGTCCAGCCACGGCTCCATCCCAAAAAACTAAATGGTGGAAAAGTAAATCCAAGGTCGGTAAAGAAATACATCATTTGTCCTGCCACTTGCTGAATGTTATCTTGTCCGCCTGTTATAATAAAAGAGGCCAGTTTGTTTTTTACTAAAATTCTATTGCTTATTGTAATTTGATTTTGCACACAGTTTAATCGTTCTGCCATTTTATAATACAATGCAGATGCATTTCCCCATCGTATAGGTGTAGCTACAATTACAATATCAGCCCATAGAATCATACTTTCATAAACTTCGGTCATTCCATCATGGGGATTCATTTGGGTAATGCTACAAGGCCAAGTACAAGCATGGCTATGTTGCGAATAATATCCCTCACAATTGCGAAATTCCAGCTCTCGAAGTTTCACCATTTTGATGGCAGCACCATATTTCTCTTGTGCGTAAGTCAAAGATTTCTCTAATGCATCTTCAGAAGTTGAAAAACGTGGTAAATTGGCTGACATGTTGGTTGTACTAATGCCTAAAACATTTAGACTGTTTTCCGAAGTTTGGTATTTTAGTTTCATTAAATCTTCCAGTAAAGGATTGTCATGGTGTGCTTTGTGCGCATTCACTATGGGTTCTTTGCTTATCAATATAAATTCACCTTCGATCTTTACTTCGTACAATGCTTGTTGATCTAAATAACCTGGAGGCGCGCCACCTGTTTCAATATTATATTCCCATCCGTGCCAAGGACAGGTTACATACATACCGTCATATTTGGCTCTTACCACGCCTAAACCCAATGGCCCTGCTTTGTGTAGGCAGGCGTTAGCAATGGCCGAAATTTTTTCATTATAATGAAAAAGGGCTATTTTTTTAGTATCTAAATTAACTACTTTTTGTGAATTGTTAGGCAACTCATCTTTGGTACAAACCTTAATGTAATCCATGTTTAAAGTATTAATCGTTTTATGTTTTTGGGTTGCTTTAAATCAAAATGGAAGTAGGGAATACTAACCAGCTGATTTATGAAATACAATATATTAATGGAGCTTTGATATTCGATGTTTTGGGGTATTTTAAAAAATATACGACACAACTTTCTGTTAATCAGTGAGTTCAAAGATACAAAAAATCCTTAAAGTTTGCCTAAAATCCCCATTTATAGGTAATGGAAATTGTGTTTTAAATTGAAAAATCAAGCATAAAATAAAAATCAAGAGCGAATGGCGATTTTAATTTTTGCAATGTAAAACTACCATAAAGCAGAACGAAGTCGAAGGACGCCTATAGTACCGCCGACCAATTGGTAGATGATTCTGCGGTAAAAATTACCCGTTGTCAGTTTTTGAAAGTGAATATCAGTAATGGAGAAGTGCAAATTTTGACGCATCAAAATTCGTCGATGCTCAACTCTTTCTCTATTGCCAACGGATTGATTAATGTACCCCACGGGCATTATGAATTGAAAAAAGAAGAAAAGGTTAAAGTGTATTTGTTGTGAATACGTATCTTTTTTATGAACTAGTTAAATACTTTTCGTGTCACATGAATGGTATCAAATATTAGGATGTATTAACTTTGAATAGAGCCAATTAACAGAATGCAATCTTTGCTGTCGTTATTTTTTATACTATGTCTAACTGATTCATTCAATATATAAAATTCTCCTTCTTTTCCTGTAAAGTCATCCTCTCCAATACTTATTTCCGGTAAACCTTTCAAAACATAAATATACTCAGTTTTATCTGGGTGGTTGTGAAGAGGATAGGACGAATTTGGTTCGACCTTTATAAGCTTCAAGCCCCCATTTTTCATTTCAATAAGTTGTTTTGATGAAAATCCTTTTATTTTAGTGGTTTCCCAATTTAGTAAATCAGGTTTTATATTGTTTTCCATTTTTTTATATTGTAATTTTTAACTAATTATTGATGTTTTTTGCTTCCATAAAAGTAAACAAACGTATTTGATTTGGGGATAATTATTTTAAATTTATTCTTTCAATGCCTGGATTTTTACTATAAACTCTGCACCATTTATGGTATAGAATAAGGTATTGTTTCTTAGACTGTAATTTGCAAATTGCGTAAGTGTAATGGTGTTTTGAAAAAAGAGATAAGCTGAAAGTATTTTTGTTGCATTTTTTTAAGCTAAAGAAAACCTCTCAAATGTATTTTTAAGAGGTTCATTCTAGTTAGCTAACTGTTGCAATGTGGTGTTTTTGATTGCGTAAAGGACTCCATTTTTAGTGATTGTTTTTGTGGAGTTTGGTTTGTTTCGTAAGTTTTTCAAATAAGTGTTCACTGTCCAGTTTTGATGTTTTACTTAATTCGGCAAATTCTCGTATGGTCAGTGGTGGGTATTTTGCAAATAGACTTATGAAAAAAACTATTCTTCTATTTTTTCGTCTTCTATTATTTCTATCCAAGAAAGGAAAAATTTATATCCTAAGGTTAGGATAACTGCGCCAAGGAATAATCCGATGAAGCCGTTGTAGAGAAAACCTCCGATGGCTCCAAGAAAGATTACAAGCATTGGGGCAGGAGGATTGCCTCTTCCTAAAAAGATGGGTTTTAAGATATTGTCTGAAATCATGGTGATGCCTATCCAAATGGCTAAAATGGTGGCAGTAGTGGTATCGGTGACCGAAAACATATAAATCACCACAGGAATGGCAATGAGACCAACCCCTACTTGTATGGTGGCGAGGATAAGACAAATAATGGTAAAAATACCGGCAAAGGGAACTCCTGCCATAAAGAATCCGGCACCCACCATTAAGGATTGAATTAACGCTACTCCCAAAAATCCTTTTACGACATTGCGAATCGTAGCTACGGTAATCATAGCGTAGTGTTCGCCGTTTTTGCCTATTAATTTGGTGAATATGTTTTTGGAAACGGCAGTTAGTGATTCAGAATACAATAATAACCCCATGGCAATTATGATAGAGGCGATAAATTGCAGGATACCTTTTCCAATCCCGGCTAAGGTGAGCAATAACCATTCTCCAACGACTTTTAGTTGGTCGGAATATTTGAATACGACATTGGAAACGTCTTCGGAGGCACTTTTCCATATATCCAAGATGGGTTTTATTACAGTAGGCCAGTCTTTGGTACTTTCTCCCGGTGGCGGAATCAAGTGTTCTCCTGCTCGGTAAGAGATGTTTAAATTATTGATCTCTTCGTACAAAGATTTGGATACGAGTACGCTGGGAACAACTAAAATGCTGAGTAATACTAAGGCTAAAAAAACAGTGGCCAAAATCTTTTTGCCTCTAAATAATTTCACAACCGATTCGTAGACTGGACTGAAAGCTATGGCAATAACAATCGCCCAAATCAGGATTAAAACAAAGGGTTTCAAGATGTCATAACACCAACCGATTAACAAAAACAGGACTCCGAGTCGGATGATGGTATCTGCTATTTTTTCGAAATTGTAACCGTAGAAATTTGAGTTATTTTGGTCCATTTTTAATTTTTTTAGATGAATAAAAAAGCAAAAATATTATTAAGCTAATCTAGTTAAATTGTAGTAATTATCGATATTAAATAATGATGTATTTTGTGATAAGTTTAAGATTTTTGTAGTCTTAATTAAAAACATATAAGTCGCCTAATAAATTTTGTGCAGACAAAAGCGATTTTTTTGTGCTAAAATGTTTAAAAATAATGGTTTGTTTCAAGACGAGTTAAATTGAGGTTTTGTATTTTTACTAAATTGATGCTTTATGTTGTTCAAGATTTTAATCGGTGTGCTTCAGTTGTATCAAATACTATTAATTATAAAATAACTAAATGAAGATAGCGCTTTATTCTAATGAATTTCCACCAAATATTTATGGCGGAGCAGGAGTTCATATTGATTTTTTAAGTCATGAATTGGCCAAATTGGGCCAAGTTGAAGTTCGATGTTTTGGAGATCAAAAAGAAAACAAGGAAACCATGCACGTGGAAGGAATTGATTCTTGCTTGACAAAAGGAGTTGATCCCGAAAATGAGCACATTAAGATGTTTCATAATTTAAGCCGAAATGTCGAAATGGCTCAAGCAACTCCAACTGCCGACATCATTCATTGCCATACTTGGTATACACATTTGGCAGGTGTTTTTAGCAGAGAATTGTTGCAGGTGCCGTTGATCTTGACCACGCACAGTCTGGAAACGCATCGTCCTTGGAAAGTCGAACAATTGGGGAACGGTTATTTTATGTCCAGATGGATTGAAGCCAATGCCTATAAAACAGCCGATGGTGTCATAGCCGTAAGCGAGCAAATGAAAACCGACGTGATTGAGGCCTATGGCGTAGATCCGAAAAAGGTAACCGTAATTCATAACGGAATCGATCCTGAATTTTATAAACCTACTTTTGATACGGATTTGTTAAAGGAATACGGTATTGACCCGAATATTCCGTTTGTGCTTTTTGTAGGTCGAATTACCCGCCAAAAGGGAATTTCGCAATTGATAGAAGCGGCTCAATATTTTAATGAAGATTGCCAGATAGTGCTTTGTGCCGGCGCTCCCGATACCGAAGAAATTGCTATTGAAACGGCAACATTGATCGATCAGCTCAAATCGAAACGAAAAGGGGTAATTTTAATTTCGGAAATGCTGCCCCGCGAGAAAGTCAAAGTGTTGTACAGCCATGCCCGAGTTTTTGCCTGTCCTTCTTTGTACGAACCTTTCGGGATCATCAATCTAGAAGCGATGGCTTGCGAAACACCAGTTGTAGGCAGTCATGTGGGTGGAATTCCGGAGATACTGGTAGAGGGAGAAACAGGCTATTTGATTCCGCTGGAAAGTGTTTCGAGAACCAATTTTAATCCAATAGATCCAGCGGGTTTCCAGAAAACCTTTGCGGCTAAAGTGAATGTACTGTTGGATAATGAAGAGCTGGCAACAGCTATGGGAAAAGCGGGTAGGGTTCGGGTTTTGAAACAATTTAGCTGGGAATCGATTGCCAAAATCACCTTTAATTATTATCAGGAAGTCATTGATGGGTTTGTAAAGGAACGCGCTTAAGTAAATGTCTAACCACAAAGTTCACAAAGAAAAATCGCAAAGTTCACAAAGCTTTGCCAATACTTTGTGAATTTTGTGCCTACTTTGCGAGCTTTGCGGTTAAATTTTTTACTCAATTTTCCCTAAATCGATTATTTTTTGCGAAACGGTTCCTTTTTCAAATAATCGAATGAATTTAAAAACACCACTAACCAAATATCCGGGATTTGAAATTAATCGGGCTATTTGGGTGATTTTGACATCTCTTTCTTGAATGATCGCCTCTCTTTGATTTTCTGGAAGTGCCACGAATTCGTTGGCAAATTTCCATGCTCCATCCCTTGCGGTTTTCATGCTAAAGTCAATAAAGAAATTATCGATCTTACCGGATAATTTTAGTATAATCGTCATCGTTGGCCAAATTACCGTTAAGGCTTTTTCGACACTTCCTACCAGATTACTAAGAATAGCGTTGATTTGATCGAAATCGGATTTTAAGGATCCGATGTTCTCTACAGTACTAACTTGGGCAGAGGCAATTCCTAGATCTAAGTTTACATGGGCATTGATTCCGAGTAACAAATGTTGCACAACGATAGGCCAATAGGTTTCAGCTTTTTGAAACGAAAATTCCCAACACTCAGATGGTTTTTCATTTGCCTGGTATTGGTAATAGGCGTTTAAATACCGATTGGCAAAAATAACATCCAGTTTCTCCATTCGTGGACCATCCTGAAACAAACCATTATCGATGCCTTCTTTTATTTTCAGGGTTACTTCACGGTATAATGTGGTAAATAAACCGATGGCACTTTGCTCTTGTTTTGATGTTTCTATTATATCATCCAAAAACTGAATGACTTCGTCTATGGTAGTGGCTTGTTTTGTATTCATTTAAAGTTGGTTATGGTTAAATAGGGAGAGCGAATATAATTGTTTTTATTTTTTAAGTGAATTATTTTGAAGTAATTATCTTGCTGTTTTGTTGTTTTTAATAATTAAAGTTAGCAAGTGTACTAGTAGCCGTTTTTTTTATAACAAAAAATGTACGGCTTGGGTGTTTTTTTATTTTCGGGAAACAATCATTTCGTTATATTTGTAAAAGCATAACGAAAACAATCGACTTTGAAATGAGCATGACCGTAAATTGGTCGCGACTACCAAAAGTAGTTATGTGAATTACATATGACCAATAAAAAATCAATAGGTGTTTCCATATGAAAATTAAAAGTAAAATTTGGATTGAAACCGATGAGGGGATTCTCATTAGCGAAGGACGTATTCAGTTGTTAAAATTGATTGAATCCACGGGTTCGCTAAACAAAGCGGCCAAGGAAATGAATATTTCGTATCAAAAAGCTTGGAAATTGATTGATGCTTCGAACAAAGCTTCCAAAAAACCTTTGATAGCGACCCAAGTGGGAGGCAATAAAGGCGGAGGCACTGTTTTGACTCCTTATGGTAAATTACTAATTGACTCTTTCGAAAAAATCAATATTGCTTGTTGGAAATTTTTGGATTCGGAACTTAAAAAATATTCTTTATGAGCGTAGAACATTTATTAGACATGCCTTTATTATTATTGTTGTTTCCTATTGTAGCCTTTTTATATGCCAGTGTAGGACACGGGGGTGCGAGTGGTTATCTCGCTTTGATGAGTGCTTTTGCTTTCCCAATGACATTCATGAAACCGACAGCCTTGGTGTTGAATATCTTGGTTTCGGGGCTTTCTTTTTATTTTTATTACAGAGAAAAAAACTTTAAGTTCAATCTCTTTTATCCTTTTGCGCTAACCTCAATTCCGTTTTCGTTTATTGGCGGTTATTTAAAAATAGATGCTTTTTATTATAAAATAATTCTGGCTACCGTATTGGTTTTTGCAGTAATGCGATTATTAGGTTTTTTTGGCAAAGAGAAAGAAAATTTAAAAGCCATAAATGTTTCAATGGCATTAGGATTTGGAGCGTTAATCGGTTTTTTGTCGGGTTTGTTGGGTATTGGAGGAGGTATTGTTTTGAGTCCCGTTCTATTGCTTATGGGCTGGGCTACAATGAAGCAAACAGCAGCCGTATCGGCATTGTTTATTTTGGTGAATTCAATATCGGGACTTTTTGGTTTTGTTTCCCAAGGCGGAAGTTTGCCGGCATCTTCGGGAATGTTAATCGGATTGGTTTTTATAGGAGGATTATTTGGAGCGTATTATGGAAGTGTCAAATTCAATTCGAAGGCATTGCGTTACGTTTTGTCGGTTGTTATAGGAATTGCCATTTTTAAATTATATGCAACAGCATAATCAACATTAAAGAGAATTATGGAAAATAAAATCACAGCAATACTATTGGCCGGCGGGAAAAGCCAACGCATGGGAACCGACAAAGGTTCATTGCATTTGAACGGAAAGACCTTCATCAAACACATTTGCGATGCTTTACAGCCTATTGTCGGTTCCAATATTTTAATTGTGTCTGCCAACAAGGAATATGATGTTTTAGGTTTTTCCAGAGTAGAAGATATTGTTGAAAACAAAGGCCCAGTTGGTGGATTGTACACTGCTCTGGCAGCATCTAAAACTAAAATTAATCTGGTTTTAAGTATTGACGTGCCAATGGTATCGACTGAATTATTGCAATGGCTGATAGAAAGTCATAACGAAACAGATATGGTTACACAAACGAAAAGCGGAGATAAAACCAGCCCGCTTATTGGGGTTTACGACCGCTCGATGCGAATTGTTTTTGGGGAACACATGGCTGGAAACCAGTTGAAATTACGACAAGTGATTGAGGATGTCAAACATCAAACTATTGAAGTTCCAGAAAAATGGAGCAATCAATTACAAAATATAAATACACAAGAAGAATATCAAAATTTAATCAAATGACTATAACGTTAAAATATTTTGGTTTACTCGCCGATATTACGCAATTGAAAGAGGAGCAATTCACTTTCGTGGAAGAGACTATTTCAGTTTCTGCATTAAAATCGAAAATAGAAAACAGTTACCAAAGCATGCAAAATACGACTTACACAATTGCTGTCAATCAAGCGATGAGTAGTCTGCAAGCCACTATAAAAGACCAAGATGTAATTGCTTTTTTGCCACCATTTGCGGGAGGGTGAAATTTGTTTAAAGTTTAATGGTTCAAACCCGTTTAACTTTAAACTTTTAAACCATTAAACTTTAAACAATATGAGATATTCCAGACAAATGATTCTCCCGGAAATCGGAGAAATAGGTCAGCAAAAATTACAGGATGCTCGTGTTCTAGTAATTGGTGCGGGTGGTTTGGGCTGTCCTGTTCTGCAAAATTTGGTTGCGGCAGGAGTTGGAAACATCGGGATTGTAGATGGTGATGTAGTGGATGAAACCAATTTGCACAGACAATTATTATACACCTTAAAAGATTGCGGAAACAGCAAAGTCGAAACAGCGAAGAAAGCCGTTTTGGAACTCAATCCAGAGATTAATATGATGGTGTTTCCAGAATTTTTTACTGCTCAAAATGCAGCTCGAATTGTTGAAGGATACCAAATCATTGTGGATTGCACCGATGCTATCGCTGTTCGCTATTTGATTAATGATGTGGCTGTCTCCAAAAGGATTCCGGTAGTATATGCTTCGATTCATAAATTTGAAGGTCAGGTTTCGGTATTTAATTATAAAAATGGACCCAGTTACCGTTGTTTGTTTCCGGAGCAAGAAGGATTGAATGCGGTTCCAAATTGTGTGGAATCTGGAGTTTTGGGCATTTTGCCTAATACTTTAGGGACGTTTCAAGCCACCGAAGTGCTCAAGATAGTACTGGGAATTGGCACGGTGTTGTCGGGTAAATTATTGATTTATGATGCTTTGCATTTTCAAACTCAAACCATCAATTTTTCCAAAAATCCGAAAATGATTGAAAAAGGAATTATAAATGGAACTCTGCTTTTAAACAGTAAAAAAACAGAAGTTGATTTAAGCCCGGAAGCGTTTTTAGAAAAATGCAACCAGTTAGGAATCGTTGTTATTGACGTTCGAGAATTGGAAGAAACACCAGAGTTTAAAGGGAATAATGTTATTCGGATTCCTTTGAGTATGTTAGAAGATTACAGTAAGAAATTGGATAAAAATCAGGAAATAGTTTTGTTTTGTCAAACAGGTCAACGCAGTTTAGCCGCTATGAATTATCTACAAAAATCAGGATTTGTTGGGGTTTTTCATTTAGGAAAAGGCATTGAATCTTTGAAAAATCAAATTTAATTACAATGCCAATGTCAATAAAAAAATAACACGTTAAAAATAGGCCACAGATTGCACGGATGAAACAGATAGACACAGATTATTAAAACCTCAATGCGAGTGTTTTTTGGAAGCATTGCGAAAATAAAATGTATCGAGAATACGGTTTAATAATTAGTCATTATAAAAAGGAATCAGCGAGAATCCGTAAAATCAGTGTCATCCGTGGCCAAAACACAAAAATATGTCAACAGATAAACCAAAGAAAAGTTCCTTTATTCAGGGACCAATAACATCCGAATTCATTGGAAATTCGATTGCCAAACACCAAAGCAAAACTACGATTGGTGCCCATAATATTTTTCTGGGTCAAGTTCGTGCCGATGTGATTGAAGGCAAAACAGTCGCCGCAATTGAATACACCGCCTACGAAGAAATGGCAGAACAAACGTTCTATGAAATTAGAGAAGCGGCTTTCGCCAAATATGAACTTTCGTGTTTGCACATTTACCACAGCTTGGGAACGGTAAAAACGGGCGAAATTTGTTTGTTTGTTTTTGTTTCGGCTCCAAGAAGGAAAGTAGTTTACGAAGCCTTGGAGTTTTTGGTGGAAGAAATAAAAGAAAAAACAGCCATTTTCGGAAAGGAAATTTTTGAAGACGAATCGTATACTTGGAAAAAGAACACATAAAAAAATAGCCCACGGATATTACGGACGAAACAGAATTTACACAGATTTTTTAATATAGAAATGTAATTTTTTATATTGTAAAAACAATCAGCCAAAATCCGTTTAATCTGTGTAATCAGTGGCCCATAAAATAAAAATAAGTAATGGTAGATATCACCCATAAAATAATCACACAACGCACCGCTACGGCGCAAGCCATTGTGAAAGTAGGTTCTCCGGCAACGATGCAGGCTATTTTGAACAAAACCGTTCCAAAAGGCGATGTGTTGGAAGTATCACGAACAGCGGGATTGTTTGCCGTAAAAAATACGTCGAATTCCATTCCGGATTGCCATCCTATGCCGATTGAATTTACCGGAATTGAGTATGAAATGCTCGAAGATTCGGTTTTGATAAAGGTAACCGTCAAAGCCATTTACAGAACCGGTGTTGAGGTCGAGGCCATGCACGGAGCATCAATAGTTGCCCTGACGATGTATGACATGCTAAAACCCATCGACAAGCAAGTCGAAATTTCGACCATAAAATTACTCCATAAAAAAGGAGGAAAATCCGATTATGGAGTCAAAGAAAATCTTGATTTATCTGTAGCTGTAATCGTTTGTTCGGACTCTGTTTCCAGCGGTAAGAAAGAAGACCGAGCGGGAAAAGTAATCTCGGATAAAATCAAGAATCTAGGATTGAGCGTTTCGAGTTATTCGGTCATTCCGGATGAGGTTCTTGATATACAAGAAACTGTAAACAAACTATGTTTAGCCAACAAAGATTTGGTTATCATCACTGGCGGAACAGGTTTGTCCAACCGAGATGTCACACCCGAGGCCATAATCCCAATGCTCGACCGACGCATTCCAGGTATTGAGGAAGCCATTCGCTCGTACGGGCAGGACAGAACACCTTATGCGATGTTGTCCAGATCGGTGGTGGGTTTCAAAGGAAATACTTTGATTATGGCCTTGCCGGGTTCGACAGCAGGCGCCAGCGAATCTATGGATGCTGTATTTCCTTCCATATTGCATTTATTCAAAATATTAAATGGTTTCAACCATGGAAAATAACACCAATCCAATGCAGGACAACCACGGCAGAGGGCACAATTACCTCCGCATTTCGATTACAGAACATTGTAATTTGAGATGTACGTATTGTATGCCAGCCGAGGGGATTGCGCTTACCCCAAGAGCGCATCTGATGACTGCAGACGAGATTGTTACCATCGCCAAGACTTTCGTAAAACTCGGTGTGACCAAAATACGATTGACCGGTGGCGAGCCTTTGGTACGAAAAGATGCCAAAGTCATTATTGAACAATTAGGAAAATTGGGTGTCGAATTGACATTGACGACCAACGGAATACTGGTACACGAATTTATAGATACTTTCAAAGAAGCTGGAATTACCACATTGAACGTGAGTATTGACAGTTTACAAAAAGACAAATTTAACCAAATCACCCGCCGCAATTATTTTGAAAAACTAATTGAAAATCTAGATTTATTGGAGGTGAATGGATTTCAGGTAAAACTAAATGTTGTCGTTATCAAAGGTTTTAATGACAATGAAATCATCGATTTTATTGAAATGACCAAAGACCGAAACATTCAGATTCGGTTTATAGAATTCATGCCTTTTGACGGCAATCAATGGAACAAAGAAAAGCTGGTATCCTATGCCGAAATCCTTTCGCAAGTCAACACTTTTTATAGTGAACAAAACGTAGAACGTACCCAAGACAAACCGAACGACACGGCCAAAAATCACAAAATAGAATCGTATAAAGGCAGTTTCTCGGTAATAAGTTCGGTGACCAATCCTTTTTGCAGCACTTGCAACCGCATCCGTTTAACCGCCGATGGAAAGCTGAAAAACTGTTTGTTTTCGAATACGGAAACATCATTGCTCGATATATTACGAGCAGGAGAATCGATAGAACCGCTCATCTTTCAAAACATAAAATCCAAACACGCCATGCGCGGCGGAATGGACGATGATGCTAAATTCCAAAATCCTCTGCTTTTTTCCCAAAACCGAAGTATGATAAAGATTGGGGGGTAAGTGAAGCAATAGAAAATCATTTCACGAAGACTCGCGGAAAAAACAAAGATTCGCAAAGGTTATTACTGTTTTTACAGAACCTTTGGGATTCTCTGCGTGTGCTTTGCGAAACTTTGCGAAACAAATTTTTAATTTAACAAAAACCCATTTTAAAATTCCTGACAAAAGTCATTGTTGGCACGATATAATAGTGAATACCTTTGCAAGATGAAGGCAGAAACAGAATCTAGCAAGAAAGGGTACAACAATTACGGCACCCATCTCCGTGAAAAATACAACGGTCAAAAAGTTTTCAAAGTAATTGTAGACGGTAATTTTAGTTGTCCCAATCGAGACGGACTAAAAGGCTACGGTGGTTGTACGTATTGCAATACCGATTCCTTCACGCCCGATATTTCCAGAAAAGCGCCCACCATCGAAGAGCAGTTACTGCAAGGAATGGAGCGTGCCAAAAAATCATACAAAGCCGACCAATTCATAGTCTATTTTCAACCCAACACCAACACTTACGCCAGCGTCGATTATCTCAAAAATATTTACGACCGAGCCTTGTCTTTCAATCCAGAAGAAGTGGTTGGCTTTTCGGTAGGGACTCGTCCCGATTGTATTGATGCCGAAAAAATAGCCTTGCTCGAAAGCTATTGCGATAGATTTGATGTCGACCTCGAAATGGGAATGGAATCGATGTATGACGAAACACTCTCGAAAATAAACCGAGGCTGTACCCACGCCGAGTTCATCACCGCCGTAGAATTATTAAAAGACAGTCCTATCGATTTGTGTGTGCACACCGTTTTTGGATTCCCTTGGGAAACCCGCGAAATGATGCTCAACTACATTGCCGAAATCAACCGTTTCCCCCAAATAAAATTCGTCAAATTCCATCATTTACACATCGTCGAAGGCTCGATTATGGGTGTGCATTACAAGCGAAACCCGTTCCCGCTTTTCACTTTAGAACAATACACCGATTTGCTTTGCGATCTCATCCCGCTCCTGCGCCCCGATATCGTCATCCAACGCCTCTTCGGAATCTCCGATTGGAATTTGCTCATCGCACCAAATTGGGGAATAAAAAAAACTCAAATTCAACATTATATTGACTCCACAATCGAAAGTAGGGGCATCATCCAAGGCTCCCAATACAATCCCATTTAGAGAATCCTAGAAATCTTATCCTTCTCCCAGCTGCGCAAAGTGTAGCTGCTATGCGAAGTCTCATGACTTTGTTTTTTTTAAAAGTCCTTAAAAACCATAAATACGATAAAAGTCTCCCGACTTTTCCGTGAATGTCTTTCACTGGCGCTCGTTTGTTTGCGTTTTCTAGTACTCGTTTGCAATGAGTACCTAAGTTATAGTAAAAGATAAATCGTAGCGTTTGCAACTCGGCTCACTACAACAGAAGTGTTTTTAAAATAATACTTCTGTTTTTTTTTATTTTTATGTTTAATACTTTATTCATAAATAAGCCCCTTGGTAAAAAGTTTACTAAATTCTGTAACAAAACCGCCATAAATTAGTCTTGTTTATGAACGAACATTATACTGATGAGAACAACTTTTTTTACTGTTTTTTTTATTTTGCTTTTCTTCCAGCTTGGAATGGCTCAAAATACAAAAGGGAAAATTATTGATTCTACAACGGGAGAAAGTATTCCGTATGCTAATATTATGGTAAACGAGTCCGAAAACCTGGTCTCTAACGCCGAAGGCTTTTTTGCACTCTCTGAAAACAATAGTAAGGATGATACGCTACTTACGGTTTCCTATATGGGTTTTGTTAATAGGAAACTGACCGTTGGGGAATTGAAAAAGCTCGATTATACAATAAAACTATTACCCGGAATTTACGAACTGAATGATGTTGTGGTGTCTAATAAAAAACCGAATGCCTACGAAATCATGGCAAATGTAAAAGCCAACTTAAGTCGAAATTATACTACTGGAGAAAAAGGGTCAAAAGAAATGTTCTTTTATAGAACCTCCAATTATTTTAAGCCTTCAATAATCGATGTGGAGATTAACAAATCAACGGGTTTTAGTAAACAAGCCTTGTCAAAAGTCAACAATGACTTGCAGACTTTTTCTAGTCAATTAATTTCGCATCCACCGGTGTCATTTACTGATATCCTTTGTAATTACTATTCGGTTAAAACAAAAAAAGCAGATAAGTTTGTGTTTACCTCAAAATTAGATGTTTTAAAAGCCACTATCTTAAAAAAGGAAGGAGAGTCTACGTCTATAGAAGATTTAGAAAAAAAAGCCAAAAACTTGATGCTACAACATCTTGATACTACTAAATATTACCGTATAAAGAGCGGTCTTATAGGATCAAGGGATACTATATCATTGCGTAAAGAGTTCAATAAAAAACCAGGTAAAGACAAAGAACCAAAAAATCAATTAACTGCTGAAAAAAGTAATCTTAACAACTTCATGTATGAAAATAATTTGTTAAGTAACAAGAGATTCGATTTTATACAAAAACCTGAGCTTTATTACTATACTTTGGAAGGCACGATCTACAATAATCAAAATGAATTTGCTTATGTCCTTACTTTTAAACCTCGAAAAAGTAAAGCCATGTATGTGGGCAAATTATATATTTCTGAAAGCGATTATGCCGTCCTGAGAACCGATTATGTTCTAGACGAAGGTGAAAAGGTGCATAATTTTAATATGAAGTTTCTTTTTGGAATTAAAGTATCCGAAAATGTTAGTAAAGGAACAATAATTTACAAAAAAAGAGCCGAAGACGATAGTTACTACATGCAGTACGCCGCAACAGAAAACGGAAATTACTTATATTTAAATCGACCTTTAAAACTTATAGAATTGACCAATAGCGAAAAAGATGTTTTGGCATTTGATTTTAAAATTGAAGCCAATATTCTCAATAAAATTGAATTCCTAAATATGTCTCGTTCTGAAACGACTGCATCAGCAATTGAAAAAATCAAGGAAGAGAACTTTCAATTTAAAACTATTAAATCCTATGATCCTAAGATGTGGAAAGATTACAATGCCATCGAACCTTTACAAGAAATGAAACAATTTAAAGTTATTAATTGAAATTAGCTTTCGATTTCATTTGATAGAAAAATCATCTTACTGGCGCTCGTTTGTTCAAGTTCTCTGGCGCTCGTTGTAAACGAGCACCAGAGGGATTTGCTCATCGCACCAAATTGGGGACTCAAAAAGACCCAAATTCAGCATTACATCGACTCCACAATCGAGAGCAGAGGAATCATCCAAGGTTCAAAATACAATCTAATTTAGAAATCAATTAGGATTTTTGGGCGTGCCACCATTATGGAAATAGGCCTATTCTGTATTGCGCATATTCGGCCTCTTTCCATAATGCTGTCGGGCTTCCCGATAGCTATCGGGACGCGCTACTTCGGTAGCTAGCTTTTATCCCTCACGCAGCTCTCAAGATGTTTAGGGAAAGCGAGGGGATTTGTTTTATCAATCAATAGTATTCTTAAACTTCCTGCAAATTTGTCTTTTTGCAAGAAGCACTTTTACTGTAGTTTAAATCTGTTATATTTACGTTGTAATTAATAAAAAGTGGTTCATCTAATTTTTTTTGATGTACTAACTTTAGCGATAAGCTTAAAAAACAAAAAATATGAAAGACAATTGGATAGATCATCCTATAATTTTAAAAGGTAATGAAGTAGAACTTCTTCCTTTAGAGGGAGCACATTTAGATAGTTTATTTCTTGCTGCGTCTAATAAAGAAATCTGGGAGCTAACATCCGTAGATTATTCTGTTGAGGAGATTTTTTATCCAAATTTTCACAAGGCCTTGAATGAAAGGGATAGCGGAAATGTTTATCCTTTTGTAATACTTCATAAATATTCAAATACGATTATTGGAACTACAAGATTACTTGAAATATGCCCTAATGATAAAAAAATAGAAATAGGTGTTACTTGGATTATGAAAGAATTTTGGGGAACAACAGTAAACCTAGAATGTAAGTTATTATTACTAAATTACTGTTTTGAAACTTTAGAAGCCAATAGAGTTCAGTTTAGAGCAAAAGATAATAATCTGCGTTCTAGAAGGGCAATTGAAAAGATTGGAGGTGTATTTGAAGGGATTTTAAGGAAAGATAAAATTGAGCCAAATGGAATGCCTAGAAATACAGCTTTTTATAGTATTTTGAATACTGAATGGGGAAAAGCAAAGGAGAGTATAAAACAACAAATTGTAGTAAAAGTTTAATTTAGTGGTATTTATACGAACTGACATTAGCGATGATTTTAATAGATAATACCCAATGACAAAAAAAACAGTCCTATTACTCGGCTTCATCATACTAAAATTTGTTTTGCAATATTCACTAATAAGTGCCGACTACGACTTACAGCGAGATGAATATTTGCATCTAGACCAAGCGCATCATTTGGCTTGGGGGTATTTATCGGTGCCGCCTTTTACCTCTTGGATTTCCTATATTATTTATCTTTTGGGGAATTCGGTTTTTTGGATTAAATTTTTCCCTGCCTTGTTTGGTGCCTTGACCATTGTGGTGGTATGGAAGGCCATTGAAGAATTAAAAGGGAGTTTGTTTGCCTTAGTTTTGGGCGCAACCTGTGTGTTTTTTTCGGCCCTTTTAAGGCTGAACACATTGTATCAACCCAACTCTTTTGATGTGTTATGTTGGACCACTTTTTATTTTATCCTAATTAAATACATCAATACCGAAAACACCAAGTGGCTTTTCATTGGAGCGATTCTATTTGCTTTTGGTTTTTTAAATAAGTACAACATCGGTTTTCTAATTATTGGTTTGATACCCGCTCTTGTATTGACAGAACAACGTAAAATCTTTGGTCAACCCAAATTGTATGTTGCCCTTGTTGTGGGGTTGTTATTAATAGCACCAAACCTTTGGTGGCAATATAGAAACAACTTCCCGGTGATTCATCATTTAAAGGTATTGGCCGATACGCAGTTGGTTTATGTGGATCGATTGGATTTTTTAAAATCACAAATACTCTTTTTTATAGGGTCTTTTTTTGTGATTGTATCGGGATGGTTGGCCTTGTTTTTGTACAAACCGTTCCAAAAATACAAACTGTTCTTTTGGACTATTATGTTTACACTTGTAGTCTTTATGTATTTCAAAGCCAAAGATTATTATGCGATTGGATTGTATCCGATTTATATTTCTTTTGGTTCTGTTTATATAGGGAATCAATTAAAAGAAGGTTGGAAAAGATATTTGCAACCAGTTTTAATTATAATACCAATACTGCTTTTTATTCCGATGTACAATGCTTTTTTTCCAAATAAAAGCCCTGAATATATAGTGAATCATGCTAAAAAGTACCAGAAATTCGGCTTACTTCGTTGGGAAGATGGTAAAGATCATTTGTTGCCGCAAGACTTTGCAGATATGCTGGGTTGGAAAGAATTGGCCATGAAAGTAGATTCTGTTTCTGCAACATTGCCCAATTTGGATCATACCTTAATTCTTTGTGACAATTATGGGCAAGCAGGAGCCATCAATTATTACACTGCCAACAAAAAAGTGGTTGCCCATTCCTTTAATGCCGACTATATCAATTGGCTACCGTTAGATAGGGAAATTAAAGATGTTATTTTAGTAAAAGAGGAAGACGATGAGGACAAAGACAGAAAAGAGGAAATTCCATTATTTGACACCGTTTATTTAGCAGGCAAAAGAATCAATAAGTTTGCCAGAGAACCAGAAATCTCCATTTATGTTTTGCGAGGCGCAAAAGTGGATGTCAACAAAAGAATAAAAGACGAAATGGAACGGAATAAAAAGTATAACTAATCGTCTTGACTAAATGGTTTCAATGAGCCTAAAAGAAACAACCTCCGAATTCGAAAGGTTTCGGAGCTTTTTGCTTATGAAGATGGTCTCATGATTGTACCCAGATTACGCAATAGCCCACTCCCGATAGCTATCGGGATTACAGATCAAACGGATTTATACGAATTTTTATCACCAATTCAAAATGCCTATAAAAAAATAAGGATCAGTGAGAATCAGTGGAATTCGTTATTTCGGTGGGCAATTTACCGATTCAAAAGCTAACTACTATGATTCTAATGCGGTAACTAGGTTTAAGAGATAACAGGGGCTCAGAGAGCGGTTATTAAAACGTATCACAATACATTTTTAAAAATGAAAGACAAAACCAATATTGAATTGGAATGGATTATCAAAATAGTTATTGTGAAAGGATTTATTATGAGCAGAACCAAATGATAAATATCATATTTTATTTTATTTTTAGATATTAATTTTACATCAAAGAATAAAGGACTATTTTATCTTTATAGTATAGAAGAAACTTGAACTGAATTTATAAATGAATAGTTAGAATATGAGCAATTTATCTCAATCCCACAAAATTTTATTTCTAAATACCTTAGCCTTTTCGGTATGTTTTGCCTGTTGGACTTTAAACGGTGTTTTGGTCACTTATCTCGTAGACAAAGGAATTTTCAATTGGAGTGTCGTAGAGGTGGGGTGGCTACTTGGAATTCCAATTTTATCAGGAGCCATTTTTAGATTACCAATTGGGATTTTGACGGATAAATATGGGGGCAAAATAATTTTTTCAACTTTATTATTACTCTGTTCAATTCCTCTTTTTTTATTGCCATTGGCCAATTCGTTTTGGAGTTTTGCGGTATTGAGTTTCCTTTTCGGATTAGTGGGAACCAGTTTTGCTGTGGGTATTGGGTACACTTCGGTTTGGTACCCCCAGAATTGGCAAGGTAGAGCTTTGGGTATTTTCGGAATGGGAAATGCAGGTGCCGCCATCACCACTTTTGTAGCACCTACGTTATTGAATAATTTCTCCAAAAATGATCCTATAAACGGTTGGAAAATGTTGCCTATTACTTATGCAATTGTATTGGTAGTAATGGGATTTCTTTTTATACTATTTGCCAAAAACAAAAAACCATTAGGTGATTCTAAAGATATCAAAACGCTATTGACACCATTAAAATCGGTTCGTGTTTGGCGATTTGGAGCCTATTATTTTCTGGTCTTTGGTTGTTTCGTAGCCTATTCGCAATGGTTGTTGCCCAATTTCATGAATGTGTATCAAACAACATTGGTCATGGGAGGAATGTTTGCCACCATGTTCAGTTTACCGTCAGGAGTTATTAGGGCTTTTGGAGGCTATTTGTCGGATAAATATGGTGCCCGAAAAGTGATGTATTGGGTATTGGGTTCTTCTATAGTCATCAGCTTTTTATTGATGTTTCCAAAAATGGAAATCCTTACGGCAGGCCCAGGTGTTTTGGCAGCAAAATCGGGAGTAGTTACCGAAATATCGGCTGCTGAAATAAAAATAGACGGGAAAGCACAAAGCGTAAACACTAAAGAGGTTTCAGAAAAAGAAATAAAATCGATTCTTCCCGTAAAAAAATCATGGCAGGAAATTGTGGTACAGCAAAATCAGGAGGTAAAAAAGAAAGAACTTTTAGCCAAAGGAATTACACAAATCAAGTTTGAGGCCAATATGTGGGTGTACTTGGTGTTGGTTATCCTTATCGGGATTTCTTGGGGAATTGGTAAGGCTGCCGTTTTCAAACACATACCGGAATATTTTCCAAATGAAGTGGGTGTAGTGGGTGGAATGGTTGGATTGATAGGCGGATTGGGAGGTTTTGTAGGGCCAATTATCTTTGGGTATCTGCTGAACTCCACCGGGCTTTGGACTAGTTCCTGGATCTTCATTTTTGTGATTTCCGTGCTTTGTCTGCTTTGGATGCACCGTACCATTATCAAAATTCTAAGAATCAAATCACCGAATTTCACAAAAGATATTGAGCATAATCATTAAGCAATATCAATGGCAATGACAATTTCAATGACAATGGCAATATCAATTTCAATGTCAATATAAAAAACAATATCAAATACAAATTAAATACACATAATATGAAAACTTGGCTAGACAAATGGGAACCGGAAAACGAAGAATTCTGGGAAAACACAGGAAGTAAAATTGCTTGGAAAACGTTAACAATTACAACACTATCTTTGATTTTGTCATTTGCCTCTTGGTTTATGATGAGTGTGATTGCGGTGAAACTTCCGGGGCTTGGTTTTCCGTTTTCTAAAGATCAGCTTTTTTGGTTGGTGGCTATTCCAGGTTTGGCGGCCGGTTTTTTAAGAATCATACACACGTTTATATTGCCAATTTTTGGAACGCGACATGTGGTGGCGTTTGCTACTTTCATTAAATTGATTCCAGTTATCGGAATTGGTTTTGCCGTGATGGATACTAATACACCGTTTTGGGTATTCGCCGTTTTGGCTTTTGCCTGTGGTTTTGGTGGGGGAGATTTCTCTTCCTATATGCCAAGTACGAGTTTGTTTTTTCCGAAAAGACTCAAAGGAACCGCTTTGGGAATACAAGCGGGGATTGGGAATTTTGGGGTTTCTCTAGCACAGTTCATAACACCGCTGATCATCAGTGTGAGTATTTATGGAGCGGCATCGGTTTTTACCAGTATTGACCCGAAAGAAACGCTTACCGTTTTTCAAAATTCAACCATTGAAAAACAACAAGAAGTATTTGCTACTTTGGATGCCGAAGTGCAAACTAAAATTCTATCGAATGTAAAAAAACCGGTATTGGATTCGGTTACGGCGGCTACTCATGCTACCGATAATGCCGTTATTTTTGCTGCATTGCCCTTAAAAGCAAAATCAAAAGCCATTGCCAATGCCAATCCAAAATTGGCTGAGAAAATATTAAACAAAATCAGCCCCGACAATACGGCGGTAAAAAACAAAGAGATCTACATCCAATCGGCTGCTTTTTGGTACATTCCTTTCCTTTTGATTTTGTCTGTTATCAGTTGGTTTTACTTGAGAAGTATTCCGATGCAAGCTTCTATAAAAGAACAAATGGATATTTTTAAAAACAAACACACTTGGTATTGTACGATTACCTACGTTATGACTTTTGGAACTTTCGCTGGTATGTCGGCAGCATTTCCATTGATGATTAAATTTTTATATGGAGATTTTCCAAATGCTCCGGATCCGTTGGTATATGCTTTTTATGGTCCACTGATTGGTTCTGCCAGCAGAATCGCTTTTGGTTTTGTGGCCGATAAAGTGGGAGGTGCAATACTCACAACTATCACCGGTTTGGGGATTTTGGCAGGAGCCATTATCTTAGTGACTCAAGGATTGGTTGCGCCTACAAGTATGGATCAGTTTCCGCTGTTTGTGGGAGTAATTTTGGCTATGTTCTTCTTTACGGGTGTTGGTAACGCGGGGACTTTTAGACAATACCCTATCATTTTTGCAGAGAACCAACGTCAGGCAGCTGGAGTAATTGGTTGGACTGCCGCTATTGCTGCTTTTGGACCGTTTATCTTTTCTAAATTAATAGGGAATAACATTTCAGCAAACGGAACTGTAAATCAATTCTTTTTTGGCTTGATTGTTTTTACTATCTTAGCTACAGTTATCAACTGGTGGTTTTACAACCGTAAAGGATGTGAGAAACCAAGTTAATTGTTTATTGATCAAATTTTATTAATTCCGCTAGCGTATTTGTAGCTGCAAGTACGCTATCGGAATTAAAAATAATAAATGAGAACAGTTTGTGTTTTCAAAATAATATCAAATAATGAAAAACAAAACCTATAACACCAAAGCCTTACTGATTTCAACGGGACTTTCCATTTTTATGATTGCTCTTGTTTTTTTTGGTTCCAGAAAATTACAGAATTTTGATGCGGCACTGGTGACTTATTTGTTCGGGACCGTGTTTGCTTTCTTCGGAATTGTATACCGCTATTCGGTTTGGTTGCAAAGACCGCCTACTTGGATTTATTTCAAACGTGGAATTACGTATTTGGTAACTGGAAAAGTGTTTTCGCATTTTTGGTTTGCCACGAAAGAGACCGTAGAGAATATTGCTTTTCAGAAGTTTATTTATCCAAGAGGGAAATACCGTTGGGTGGCGCATTTTATGATTGCGGTGGGATGTACTTCGGCATTTTTGATTACCATTCCGCTTACCTTTGGGTGGATTCATTTTGCGATGGCTCCCAACACGATTTCTACATATGAAGCCTACTTTTTTGGATTTAAAGTAATGGATTTTGAATTGGGTTCTATAATCGCCTTTTTGACTTTCCACGCTTTGAACTGGTCTTCGTACTTGGTGATTTTTGGTTCACTGTATTATTTAAGAAGACGTTTGACGAATCCAGGATTGATTGCCACACAATCTTTTGAGGGCGATTTGTTGCCACTTATTTTGTTGATAGCGATTTCGGTAACGGGATTGGGATTGACGTATTCGTATCAATTTATGAAAGGATTTGCGTTTGATTTCTTGGCGGTATTACACGCCGTTACGGTAATTATGTTTTTGATTTGGATTCCGTTTGGAAAGTTTTTCCATATCATTCAGCGTCCGGCTCAAATTGGAGCACATATTTACAAGAAGCAAGGAATGAAAATGGGAATGGCGGTTTGCCCGCATACCGGAGAGGAGTTTGCCACAAAACTTCATATTCAAGATTTGAAAACCGTAACTGAACAATTGGGTTTTGATTTTACGCACGAAGACGGAACATCACACTTGGATTTAAGCCCTGAGGGAAAAAGATCCCGATTGGCTCAAGCGCATTTGAAGGCTAGGCTGAAAGGCGGAAATTTGTTTGGATGATTTTGAAAGTTAGAAATTAGAAAAAAGAGTATGGAATAAAGAAGGTAGATTTCAGATTTCAGAAAGAAGATTGAAAATAGGGTGAGTGATTTTGAAAGAACTAAATGTTTTTATTGAAAACTGATGTTGATTACGACCGCGTGAGGGATAGAAGCTAGCTACCGAAGTAGCGCATTCTATGATAAAAAACAATTAAATTTAAAAGATTAACTGGCAAATTTATATGTATTTATATATGGCGTTTGTC
>NZ_QCZH01000018.1 GCF_003097655.1 Flavobacterium laiguense | reverse complement strand
GACAAACGCCATATATAAATACATATAAATTTGCCAGTTAATCTTTTAAATTTAATTGTTTTTTATCATAGAATGCGTTACAGGGTAACTTGCTTCTATCCCTCACTCACGTGACCAAGACGTTTAAGTTTAACCCACATGTTTTTTTTCAAACAAAGCTACAACCAATCAATCATTTCTAAATTATGCTTTTTCAAATACTCATTGGCTTGGCTAAAATGTTTATTTCCAAACCATTTCCCTTGATTGGCACTCATAGGCGAAGGATGCCCAGATTCTAGTACCAAATGTTTATTGCGATCTATTTTAGCACCCTTTTTTTGTGCAAAACTACCCCAAAGCATGAAAACCACATTTTCCTTTTCCTCCGAAATTTTTTGAATAACGGCATCCGTAAAAAGATTCCATTTAAGGTGTTTGTGACTATTAGGGCTGTCTTTTCTCACGGTTAATGACGCATTAAGCAGTAAAACACCCTGTTTGGCCCAAGATTCTAAATTACCCGTTGCGGGAAAAAAAATAGATTCTAAATCGGTATTCATTTCTCTAAAAATATTGCGCAACGACGGTGGTATTTTTACTGCATCATTTACCGAAAAACACAAACCATTAGCTTCACCATCTCCATGATAGGGATCCTGACCAATGATTACCACTTTTAAATTTCCTAAGGAACAATTATTAAAAGCCGAAAAAATTAAATCTTTAGGCGGGAAACAAGTAGAATTTTGATATTCCAAATCAACAGCATCAATCAAATCTTGAAAATAGGATTTCTCAATTTCATCAGATAATACGGTTTGCCAAGCAGCATTTATAAACATAATGATCTTATTTTTAACTTAAATAAAAAATAGAGATTTAATAAAAAGAGTTATTCTCTAATAAAAAAGACTTTACTGATTGTGTTATTTTCAATAGTATACATTGCAATTACATTCAGTTCAATACCGTTTGCTCTTCCTACTACAAGTTCTTTGTCTATTACAGTTTTATCAAGAAACATACGTTCATTTACAATAGCTTTTTGTTTCGGATTAAGTTCCCAAGCATTTTTATAATAGTCTCTCATTTTATGAATTCCGGTATAAATCAATTTATTTGGAAAACTATACACTTCAATCGCATCTGAAAAAAAGCTCAAAAACAACTCTAAGTCTTGGTTGTTGTAAGCATCAAGTTGCCCTTGAACAATAGTAATTGGGGTCATATTTTATGTTCTTTTGTATTAACTATTTTTCCACAAAGATACACGAAGATTTTACAGCCATTTGCAAAATAACCAAACAAAAGACAACAATTCTTTAGTGAATCGCTGTGCTTTTTTGCTCCGAGAATCTCTATAAAATAACCCTATGTTTCTTTCGCAAATAACCCTATTTTTGTACTGTAAAATTAAAGCATAAAATGATCTCTATTACCGAAAAAACATTACAAGATTTACAATTTCCTACCGTTCTTGAAACTATTTCATCTATATGCAATACGGATATCGGGAAACAAAAAGCCTTAGAAATAACCCCATTTAGAGACAAAGAAACCCTGATGAGTGCTTTAATGCAAACCTCAGAGTATGTTGCCTCTTTTCAGAATAACAATGCCATTCCCAATCATGGTTTTGATGCCATAACTTATGAGATTAAATTTTTGGGAATTGAGGATAGTTTTCTTGAAGTGGGTGGTTTTAGAAAAATAGCCACCATCTCCGAAACTACGAATGTCCTTTTGGCATTTTTAAATAAATTCAATGACTATTATCCGAACCTCTGTGCAAAAAGCTCAGGGATTCAACTTACCAAAGAAATTATCTCTCTAATAGATGTAGTTGCTGATAAATATGGAGAGATAAAAGACAATGCCTCTCCGGAATTATTGAATATTCGACGCAATATAAATTTGGTTCGAGGTAAAATGAACCAAAGTTTTGGAATAGCTTTAACACAATACAACGGTTTAGGCTATTTGGATGATATTAAAGAAAGTTTTGTTCAAAATCGCCGCGTTTTGGCCGTTTTAGCCATGTATCGCCGAAAAGTAAGGGGAACCATTTTAGGTAGTTCAAAAACAGGTAGTATTGCTTATATAGAACCAGAAACTACGTTGAATTACTCTAGAGAATTGAGTAATTTGGAATACGAAGAAAAAGAAGAAATCACAAGAATATTAAAACAATTGTCGAACGCCATTCGTCCCTTTTTGCCTTTATTGATTCAATATCAAGATTTCTTGAGTGATATTGATGTGATTGCTGCCAAAGCAAAATACGCCAATAGAATTAACGGAATTTTGCCCACGATCACAGAAGAGCGTCGTCTTTATTTCAGGGATGCCTATCATCCTATTTTGTATCTGAACAATAAACAAAAAAAGGAAATTACGCATCCGCAAACAATCGAATTAAGTCAAGAAAATAGAATTATTGTTATTTCTGGACCCAATGCCGGTGGTAAAACCATCTCGATGAAAACCGTTGGTTTATTGCAATTGATGTTGCAATCTGGAATGTTAATTCCGGTGCATGAACGCAGTGAAACGTTTTTATTCGATCGTATCCTTACAGATATTGGCGACAATCAATCCATTGAGAATCATCTAAGTACATACAGTTACCGTTTGAAGAACATGAACTACTTCTTGAAAAAGTGCAACAAGAGAACCATGTTCTTAATCGACGAATTTGGTACCGGTTCCGATCCTGAATTGGGTGGAGCTTTGGCCGAGATTTTCTTAGAAGAATTCTATCACCGTGAAGCTTTCGGATTGATAACTACCCATTATTCAAACCTAAAAATTCTGGCTAACGAACTGCCTTATGCCACGAATGCCAACATGCTATTTGACGAAAAATCATTAGAACCCATGTATAAATTGGTTTTGGGACAAGCAGGAAGTTCATTTACTTTTGAAGTGGCCTTAAAAAACGGAATCCCATTTAGCCTCATCAATCGAGCCAAGAAAAAAATTGAAGTTGGAAAAGTCCGTTTTGATAAAACCATTGCCACTTTGCAAAAAGAGCGCTCCAAAATGGAAAAAACCTCACAAACTCTGAAAGTGGAAGAAACAAAAGCGCGTGAAGAAGGCAAAAAAATGGAAGACATCAATGTAAAAATCAAACAAAAACTGGAAAGCTATCAGGAATTGTACGATAGCAACCAAAAGACGATTTACATTGGTCAAAAAATAGAAGATATAGCCGAGAAGTATTTCAATAATAAAAACAAGAAAGACCTTATTGGCGAGTTTTTAAAAATCGTAGAAATAGAAAACTCCAAACGCAAAAAAGCCACTCCGAAAGAAGCCAAAGCGATTATTGAAAAGAAAAAAGAGGTCATTGAGGAAGTTACCGTTGTTGTAGAAGAAATTCGCAAGGAAAAGAAAGAAAAGAAACTAAAACCTGTAGTTGTAAAGCCAAAAGCCATTTTAAAGGTGGGGGATCGTGTACGAATGTTAGATGGAAAATCAGTGGGAAGTATTGATAAGATTGAGAAAAATAAAGCGGTAGTAAATTATGGAATGTTTACCTCGAAAGTGAGTCTGGATGAATTGGAATTGGTGGAAGCGGTTAAGAAGTAATAAGTTTTCAATCTAGGAGTCATTGCGAGGAACGAAGCAATCTCACTAGCAAGAGCAGACTTTACATATCATTGGAATGGATATACGAAATGTGATTGCTTCGTTCCTCGCAATGAAACAAAAAAAACAAAAAAATGCAAAACCTACCTCCCAATAAAAAAATAATTCTCTTTGACGGCGTCTGCAATCTCTGCAATTCAGCGGTGCAATTCGTCATCAAGCACGACAAAAATGATGTTTTTCGTTTTGTGGCTTTGCAATCGGAATTGGGAAAAGAAATCCTTGCCTATATTGGGATTGATACTAAAAACATTGACAGCATAGTTTTGTATGAGCCAAAAGTAGCTTACTATTACAAATCAGACGCTACGTTGCAAATAGCAAAAAATTTGGATGGATTATTTTCGATGGGTATTATTTTAAAATTATCCCAACTGGAATTAGAAACAGCCTTTATGACTACATTGCCAAAAAACGTTACAAATGGTATGGTATAAAGGATAGCTGCATGATACCAACCCCAGAATTAAAAATAAAGTTTTTGGAATAATTCGATTTCATGATAAATATCATTTATTATGCATGCCTATTATATTAATTTTGACGTATCTTAAGAAGTTGTTTTTACGAGAAATTTATCGCTTTATTGCTGTGGAAATGTTTCATTGTTTAGTGTAAGTTATTTTCAATTTGGTAATTATTGGTTTAATTGAACAGTTTTAAAGAAGATAGATTCTTATAAAAACTATAAAATAAGATGTATAAAAAAAGAGGATAACTTTCTGTGGTTATCCTCTTTTATATTTAGAATCTGCAAAAGTTTTAGCTTCTAATCAATTTTCTGTATTTCAAACGTTTTGGAGTCAAATCTCCACCTAAACGTTTCTTCTTATTCTCTTCGTATTCAGAGAAACCACCTTCGAAACAATACACTTCAGAATCACCTTCAAAAGCTAGAATATGCGTGCAAATTCTGTCCAAGAACCATCTGTCGTGCGAAATTACTACGGCACAACCTGCAAAATTCTCCAAACCTTCTTCTAATGCACGAAGCGTGTTTACATCCAAATCATTGGTCGGCTCATCCAGCAAAAGTACGTTACCTTCTTCTTTAAGAGTCATGGCAAGATGCAAACGGTTTCTTTCTCCACCAGAAAGCATTGATACTTTCTTGTTTTGTTCTCCACCACCAAAATTAAATCTTGACAAATACGCTCTAGAGTTCACTTGTTTTCCTCCCATCATGATCATTTCCTGACCATCGGAAAAATTCTCCCAAATAGATTTATCAGGGTTGATGTTAGAATGCGCTTGATCTACATAAGCGATTTTAACTGTATCACCTATTAAAAAATCTCCGCTATCTGGTTTTTCCTCACCCATTATCATCCTGAAAATTGTCGATTTACCCGCACCGTTTGGTCCGATAATCCCAACAATTCCCGCTTGTGGCAAAGTGAAATTTAAATTATCATATAGTAATTTATCTCCAAAAGCTTTGGCTACATTCTTAGCCTCAATTACATTGGTACCCAAACGAGGACCATTTGGAATATAAATCTCTAAATTTTCGTCCAATTGTTTTTGGTCTTCATTTAAGAGTTTATCATAGTTTTGCAAACGCGCTTTTTGTTTGGTTTGACGACCTTTGGCTCCTTGACGAACCCAGTCCAACTCACGCTCCAATGTTTTTCTACGTTTAGATGCCACTTTTTCTTCAAGTGCCATACGGCTTGATTTTTGATCCAACCAAGAAGAATAATTTCCTTTCCAAGGAATACCTTCTCCTCTATCCAACTCTAAAATCCAACCTGCAACGTTATCCAAGAAATACCTATCGTGCGTTACTGCAATTACAGTTCCGGCGTATTGTGCTAAATGTTGCTCTAACCAAAGTACACTCTCTGCATCCAAGTGATTCGTAGGCTCATCAAGAAGCAAAACGTCAGGTTGTTGCAATAACAAACGACATAAAGCTACACGACGACGCTCTCCTCCAGATAAATTCTTAATTGGAGTATCTCCTTCTGGCGTGCGTAAAGCATCCATTGCTATTTCTAGTTTGGTATCGATTTCCCAAGCTCCCAATGCATCAATTTTATCCTGTAAAAGCGCTTGACGATCCATCAATTGATCCATCTTGTCGGCATCTTCATACACTTCAGGCAAACCAAACATATCGTTGATTTTGTTGAATTCATCCAAAACGGCCATGGTTTCTGCAACACCCTCACGAACGATTTCGATAACGGTTTTTTCATCATCCAATTGTGGATCTTGTTCTAAATAACCTACTGTATAACCTGGTGCGAAAACCACGTCTCCTTGGTAATTTTTATCAACTCCTGCAATAATCTTCAATAAAGATGATTTTCCAGAACCATTTAAACCTAGAATACCAATTTTGGCTCCGTAAAAGAAACTTAAATAGATATTTTTAAGAACAGGTTTATCTGCTCCTTGATAGGTTTTACTCAATTTTGACATTGAGAATATTACTTTTTTATCGTCTGCCATTTCTATATTATTTTTATTTTATTTTATTTTTAATTTTTTAGGTCGCTCTACTATTTATATTTAGAACGACATCATTCATCTATTTGAATACCTGTCAAATACAAACTACAAACTTTTTTAAACCCTTCCTTTTAATGCGCTAAACACCCAAGCAATTGCTAAAAAACCTATTCCAACGGCTGCAAATCCCCAGCCCGCTACGTCGTCATATCTAAAAGCGCCTAATGATATAAGTAGTATGCCCATTAGTGTCATAATTAAGGTAGCCCATCCCAAAATAGTGTTTTTATTCATTGCCATAATTGTGGTGTTTGTTTTTTTTCAATCTGCAAATATCGGCATTTTTACCCTTTAATTGAAAATTTTATACAGCATTTCTCGTAATAAATCAGCTTGTGATAAGCTATTGGCTCCAACTCCTTTACTCTTAACATCCGTATCTCTTAATGTAGCTACTATTTGACTTATCTTTTTCATCGGATAATTTTTTAATGCAACATCATAGTCTTTCAGAAAAAAAGGGTTAACCCCCAGAACTGATGCGACATTTTTTGGATTTTTATCTTTTAATCCATGGTATTTTAATAATTGAATGAAAAATCCAAAAACCAAACCCGTAGTCATTACCAGTGGATTATCTTTTGGGTTTTGGGCAAAATTATCGGCAATTTTATAGGCTTTCAGTTGGTTGCGCTCGCCAATTGCTTTTCGCAATTCGAATACATTATAGTCTTTACTAAATCCTATGTTTTCTTCGATGTCTTTGGCAGAAATAGTACTTCCAGCTGGCAGTATGATTTGGAGTTTCTCAAGTTCATTATTGATTTTACTCAAATCGGTTCCCAAAAACTCAACTAACATGGCAGAGGCTTTGGGTTCAATAGTATATTTTTTTCCGGCTAATACACGTTTAATCCAATCTCCTACTTGGTTTTCATACAGTTTTTTACTTTCGTACACTACTCCATTTTTAGCTAAAAGCTTAGTTACTTTTTTTCTTTTGTCTAAAGTTTTGTATTTATAACAAAAAACCAAAACCGTTGTTGGCATTGGATTTTCGGCATAGTTTTCTATTTTGTCAATGGTTCTCGATAAATCTTGAGCTTCTTTGACAATAACCACTTGGCGCTCGGCCATCATTGGATAGCGTTTGGCTGTTGAAACCACATCTTCTATTGAAACATCTCTACCATATAAAACGGTTTGATTGAACCCTTTCTCTTCTTCCGATAAGATATTTTGCTCTATATATTCAGATAATTTATCAATGTAATAGGGTTCTTCTCCCATCAAAAAATAAATAGGTTTGATGTTTCCAGCCTTTATATCATTCACAATTTTTACAACTTCGTCCATTATTTATGTTTCAGGTTTAAAGTTTAAAGTTTCAAGTTGAAGAACATGAAACTTTAAACTTTAAACTAAATTAACTAATTTCGCCTCATGCAGAAACTCAATTTTCCTTCTTATATTTTTCGATTCAAAAATAGCGAAAATAAAGTATCTATTTTTGATGCCATCAGGAAAAAATTTATCATTCTCACGCCCGAAGAATGGGTTCGTCAGCACGTGGTTAATTATTTAATTGAAGAGAAAAAATACCCTAAATCCTTAATTAATGTCGAAAAAGTTCTAAAAGTCAACGGTTTAAGAAAACGCTATGATATTGTGGTTTTCAATCCAAACGGAACTATTTTTATATTAATTGAATGCAAAGCACCCGAAGTTAAAATTGCCCAAGCCACATTTGATCAAATCGCAAGATATAACATGACGTTGGAAGCTGAATTTTTGATGGTAACCAATGGACTTAATCATTATTTTTGTCTCATGGATTTTGAAAATGAAAAATATGAGTTTTTGAGAGAGTTGCCCGATTATGATGAAATAAAAAAGAATATAGAGAATAGAATATAGAGCAGAGACTTTTTAGTATTCAGATTTAAATTTTGTAATACTTTTTTTTTTAAAATTCCAGCTTTGCGAACTTAAAATATAAATTTTGTAAACTTTGCAAATAAAAAACATCGCGAACTTTGCGGTTAAAACAATAAACTTCCTTGGAAAAAATAGCTGTCGTAATATTAAATTGGAATGGAGTAAAACTATTAGAACAGTTTTTGCCTTCCGTAATTCAATTTTCACCCGAAGCCACTGTATATGTTGCAGATAATGCCTCTACAGATGAATCAGTAGCCTTTATAAAAAATAATTTCCCTACAGTTAAAATACTGCAAAATAAAACCAATCAGGGTTTTGCAGGTGGTTATAATGACGCCTTACAGCATATCGATGCCGAGATTTATGCTTTGGTAAATTCGGATATAGAAGTAACCGAAAATTGGTTGAAACCGATATTGGAAACCTTTGATACTGAATCAGAAACAGCCATAATCCAACCTAAAATATTGGATTTTAAACGGAAAAATTATTTTGAATACGCTGGAGCTGGTGGTGGATTCATCGATCAATTTGGGTATCCATTCTGTCGTGGGCGTATTTTTGACACTTTAGAAAAAGACAATGGTCAATACAATGATAAGTGTGAAATTTTTTGGGCATCCGGAGCTTGTTTTTTTATTCGAAGTGCCGTTTATAAGGAGCTGAAAGGTTTCGATCAAGATTTTTTCGCGCACCAGGAAGAAATCGATTTATGTTGGCGCGCGATCAATAAAGGATATACCATAAAATACAATTCAGAATCAAAGGTTTACCATGTGGGAGGAGCGACTTTGCAACAAGCGAATCCTCAAAAAACGTATCTCAATTTTAGGAATTCGCTATTAATGTTAACCAAAAATTTACCACAAGACAGCTTGCTTAAAGTACTTATAATTAGACTGGTACTAGATAGTATAGCAGGAATTAGATACATCATTGGAGGTCAATTTACTCATTGTTGGGCTATTATCAGAGCACATTTTTCTTTTTATAGGCTGTTTTTAAGAAATTATAAAAAAAGAGAAAAAAAGCAAGTTGAAACATACTTTAAAACGAAAAGCATCGTTTATGGTTATTATGTTAAAAGCGGCACAGTTTTTGCAGACGTTATTTAACAATAATTTACATTTAAAATTAACATTTAAAAAACTAACTTTGTAATTCACACGTTTAATTAAATTTTGCATTCTATGAAAAAAATAATGATTACTCTATCGGCTTTAGCACTTCTAACTTCTTGTGTATCGAAAAAGCAATACACAGCTTTGGAAGCTAAAAACAAGGAAACACAAGATTTATTAAATACTTGTACAGTAAAGTTAAATTCTTGCCTAGAAGAAAAAGCAGGTCTTAAAGCAACTGTAGATGGTTTAAAAGAAACCAATCAACACTTGATAAGCACTTCAAAAGATATGACGGTTTTATCTACAAAAGGAGCCGAAAATATTGAGAAAGCTTTAGAATCCATCAAAGAGAAAGATTTGAAAATTAGCAGAATGCAAGATGCCTTGACTAAAAAGGATAGTGTTACACTTGCTGTAGTAACTAGTTTGAAAGCTGTTGTAGGAATGAATGATACAGATATCGAAATTAATGTCGATAAAGGAGTGGTATTCATCTCTATCTCTGATAAAATGTTATTCAAAAGCGGTAGCTATGAAGTAAGCGACAAAGCAAAAGGCGTTTTGGCCAAAGTTGCTAAAGTAGTTAATGACAAACCAGATTTTGAATGTATGATTGAAGGTCACACTGATACAGATGTATTAAAAGGAAATGCTTGTTTAATTGACAACTGGGATTTAAGTGTAAAACGTTCTACAGCTATTATCCGTATTTTGTCTAATGATTTAGGGGTAAAACCTGAGCAATTAATCGCTGCTGGTAGAAGTTCTTACGTTCCTTTGGTACCAAATGATTCTGCCGAAAATAAATCTAAAAACAGAAGAACTCGTATTTATGTAATGCCGAAAATAGACCAGTTCTATGATATGGTTGAAAAAGAAATGAAAAAACAACCAGGAGCAACAACTGCACCGGCTGGAAAATAAGAATCTTCCAATTATAACAAGAAACGCCTCGATGAATTTTGAGGCGTTTTTTTATGCTTTAATTTGTTAAAACAGGAGCTTTATAATATATCCAAACTTCCTTTTCCCTCCCTAACGACTATGGGCTCATCGCCAGATAGATCAATGATAGTAGATCCAATATTATCTCCATAACCTCCATCAATAACCAAATCAACTAGATTTTGCCATTTTTCAAAAATAAGCTCTGGATCGGTGGTGTATTCTATTACCTCATCCTCGTCACGAATCGAAGTAGAAACTATTGGATTTCCCAATAAACGAACTATTTCTAAGGCAATTGAATTATCCGGTACACGGATACCAACTGTCGTTTTCTTTTTAAACTCTTTGGGTAAATTATTATTCCCCGGAAGAATGAAAGTATAAGGGCCAGGCAACGCTCTTTTAAGTAGTTTAAAAGTCGAAGTATCTATTTGCTTCACATAATCGGATAAGTTACTCAAATCGTGGCAAATGAAAGAGAAATTAGCTTTCTCTAGCTTCACTCCTTTTATTTTGGCAATTTTTTCAAGAGCACGAGAATTGGTTATATCACAACCCAATCCATAAACTGTATCTGTTGGATAAATGACCAAACCACCGTCTTTAAGCACTTTTACCACTTTTGCAATAGCGGCTTCACTCGGTTTATCAGGATAAATTTTTATTATTTGAGCCATTTTATTTTTTGTTTAAAGTTTAAAAAAAGTTTAAAGTTTAAAGTTGTACTGAATGAAACTTGAAACCTTAAACTTAAAACATTTTCTTACCCTATAATATCCAATTTTGCAAAACGCAGCAGTAATTTTTTAATACCGCCTATTTCAAATTTAATTTCTGCTTTTTTATCTGCACCAACACCTTCCAGATTAACGACTTGCCCTTTACCAAAACGTTCGTGCATTACCACATTTCCTGCAACTAGCTTATTATCAAATAAATTAGCGCTTCCTATTGAAGCACCACTAGATACCGGTTTCAATTTGCGCAAATTAATATCCGAGTTAGGTTCATTGTTTGCACTCTGTTTCGGCGGCGTACTTCCTGCCGGCTTAGCCAATCGTAATCTGGATTTATCCACATCACCAAAAACATCGCCATCGTTCGAAGACTTGTAACGGTAGTTACTTTCCGGTGGTGTAAGGTATTCCAGATACTGGCTGTCTATTTCTTCAATAAAACGAGAAGGTTCACTGTCTGTTAATTTTCCCCAACGGTAACGCGATTGCGCATACGTCAAATATGCCTGATGCTCTGCACGAGTTAAAGCTACGTAAAATAATCGACGTTCTTCCTCTAATTCGCTTCGAGTGCTCATACTCATGGCACTCGGAAACAAATCTTCTTCCATTCCCACCACAAATACGTGCGGAAACTCAAGTCCTTTCGCCAAGTGAATTGTCATCAAAGCCACACGGTCTTCATCGCTGGTGTCTTTGTCGAGATCAGTAGCAAGTGCTACATCTTCCATGAATTCAGATAACGCACCACGAGCGCCATCAACTTCCTTTTGACCTTCGGTAAAATCCTTGATTCCGTTTAGTAATTCTTCTATATTCTGGATTTTGGCCATTCCCTCAGGAGTAGCATCTTTCTTTAATTCTTGAACCAAGCCCGTTTTTTTTGCCACATGATCCGTTAGGTAAAAAGCATCCTGATTTTCGTTAATCACCTGAAAACTCTGAATCATCGTCACAAAATCAAGCAACTTTTGTTTAGTACCTGAATTCAGTTTCAGATCTATTCGCTCAATGTTTTGCATCACTTCAAAAATCGAACGCTTGTAATGATTGGCCGCAATGGTCAGTTTTTCAATAGTGGTGTTTCCAATACCACGTGCCGGATAATTAATCACACGCACCAAGGCTTCCTCATCTTTAGGATTAATAACCAATCGCAAATAGCATAATACATCCTTTACCTCTTTTCTTTGGTAAAAAGACAATCCTCCATAAATTCGATACGGAATATCTCTTTTTCTGAGTGCATCCTCCATCGCACGGGATTGTGCGTTGGTACGGTACAAAATGGCAAAATCACCATTATTCATTTGATTTTGCATTTTTTGTTCCCAAATCGTACTGGCTACAAAACGACCTTCTTCATTATCGGTAATACTGCGGTGTATTCTTATTTTTGGACCAAAATCATTGGCTGTCCAAACGATCTTATCTAGTTTTACTTTGTTTTTGTCGATGATCGTATTCGCCGCTTCGACAATATTTCTGGTCGAACGGTAATTTTGTTCCAATCGAAAAGTTTTTACGCCTTCATAATCTTTCTGAAAATTCAGGATATTATTGATATTCGCACCACGAAACGCATAAATACTTTGTGCATCATCTCCAACCACACAAATATTCTGAAATTTATCCGACAATGCCCTAACAATCAAATACTGCGAATGGTTCGTATCCTGGTACTCATCTACTAATATATAGCGAAAACGATTTTGGTATTTCGCTAAAACTTCTGGAAAACGAGTTAGCAATTCATTGGTTTTCAACAGTAAATCATCAAAATCCATGGCACCGGCTTTAAAGCAACGATCCACATAATGCTGATAAATTTCGCCCATTCGAGGTTTCTTGCTCATCGCATCAGCTTCCTGTAAATCCTTATCGTTAAAATACGCTTTTACCGTAATCAGACTGTTCTTAAAGTTCGAAATCCTGCTCAAAACCTGTTTCGGTTTGTACACATCACGATCCAACTGTAATTCCTTGATAATTCCCGAAATGGCGCGCAAGGAATCCTGCGAATCATAAATCGTAAAGTTCGAAGGATAGCCCAAATGATCTGCTTCTGAACGTAAAATTCGAGCAAAAACAGAGTGAAAAGTTCCCATCCATAGATTCTTAGCTTCACTGGCTCCCACAATATCCGAAATACGATTCTTCATCTCCCGCGCCGCCTTATTGGTAAAGGTCAGCGACAAAATATTGAATGCATCAACACCTTGGTGCATCAAATAAGCAATCCTGATGGTAAGTACACGAGTCTTCCCAGATCCCGCACCCGCAATAATAATCATGGGGCCGTCTTTTTGCAGTACCGGTTCGCGTTGCGCTTCGTTAAGTTGGTCTATATATTTATGCATGGAAATATTTCTGTTTGATGCAAAAATAAGAATTTAAGACTGAATAAACGAGCCTTAGTAGAATTCAGATAACAGAATTTAGATAATAGTTTTCAGTGTATCATTTCCCAATAGAAAAATCTAAATTCAGGATTCTGAAATCTGAAATCTAAAATCATCTGGGCGTGACCACAATAGAAAAATGGGCTATTTAACGTTGTCTATATTCGCCCATTTTCCTATTGCGGTCGGGTCATCCGCGTTACAAGGTAACTTGCTTCTCCCCCTCACGCGGCATCCCGTAAAAACCAGAAATTACATGTATAAAAAAATATAGAGTTACTTACTGCAGCAGCAATTCTAGTTTAGATTCTTTTTTAATGGTTAATCTTTTTTAAGTAATTCTAAAAAATCTATACAACAGATTCTAAGTTACCCTGCTTCGATTTTATCCGTTTCTTCAACAATTTTCTCGATTTGATTTCTACAAAATGATAAGTAAAATGAGCACTAAGAAATGTTAAACCCATAAACAGCGTTACGAAAATTATTTTCATGCCAAGGGAAAGCGTTTCAATCCCGTAATTGGATTTTAAATACGGCAAACAATACCAAAACACCATAAACCAAACGCCATGCATCATATAAATAGAATATGAAATATCTCCCAGGTATTTGAATATTCTTGTTTCCAGCATTTTTTTTATTGTTCCATTATTGTAGGCTGTAGCCAATAATAAAAGACAAAAAATGGGAATTATAAACAGATCGTTCCAACTGAAATGAAAAATTAACACTATAAAAATAAAAGCACAAAGAAAAGAAATGCTTTTTGAAAACGCATTTTTCCCTAATCCCTTCATATACATTTGATATAAAACAGCGCCCAAACTAAACTCAGCCACGCATCTAACCCAACCATAATCAAAGGTGATGTCGAGATTGCCTTTCCAATATACCATAACACTCAAAACAGACACAGCCACAACCGCAAGAATTACATTTTGAACCCAACTTTTCTTGAAAACAAAAGGAATAATAAAGCAAGCCGCAAGATAGGTCCACCACTCCGCACCTATGGACCAGGACACTAGATTCCATGACAAATACGAATGTTGGTTCATCGCATTAAGCAGCAATAGATTACTGGGCAAAGCAGACCAAGCCATAAATGTTTTCCAACTCCCATCAACTACCGCTGGCGAAAGAATAGGAAATACAAGCACAAAAGGAATTAGCAATAGCAACGTAAAAAGATGCAAGGGGTAAATTCTGCTAAATCTCGCCCATAAATAGGTTTTGGTCGTTTGCCATTTTCCAAAATGATTGGTCAATGTCTCACCATACACATGGCTAATGATAAAACCACTCAACAAAAAGAAAAAATCGACCCATAAATACCCTTTGGATAGGATTCCGGATGTTTCATGAGGAATGAGAGTCCCAAACTCGCGGTAAAAAATAATGACATCCATATGAAAAAACATGACCCAAATGGCCGCTATTCCTCGCATTGGAGTTAGAGAGTTGATGTAGTTTGTTTGCATATTTAATAAGTATGGTTTATTAATTAGTTTTCAGTCTCAGTTTTCGGTCTCAGTTTTCAGTCTCAGTTTTCAGTCTCAGTTTTTAGTCTCAGTTTTCGGTCTCAGTATCCAGTCTCAGTATCCAGTCTCAGTATTCAGTCTCAGTTTTCGGTTCAAAAAGTATGTTGATTTTGAAACATGAATTTACTGACCACTCTGCAAACTGCGACTGCGACTGAAAACTGCCACCGCTAGACATGCCTGTAGCCTCGGACATAATCTATTTCAAATTTTTTGGGATAGATTTTATCTTTTTCGGTTTTGGTTTCCGTTGGTATTTCATAAATACCCAGCATAAATTGCATCGGATAATTGGGAGATTGTTTTATGGTTCTAATTTCTTGGTTATCGATATAAAAAACCACTTTCTCAGGAGTCCATTCGGCTGAGTAAATATGAAAATCGGTGACATCAATGTCAAAATCATCCTCATAAAAGGCTTCTTTTATTTTTGGGTCATTGAATTTATGAATTCCATAGCCAATTTTCGTTTTATTTTCCAGAACATTACATCCTTTAACTTCAAAAATGCAAATCACCGCTGATTTTTCAGGACTGTCTTCAAATCCGATCATCCATAAAGCCACAACATTCGATTGAGTATCTAATGATTTGGCTCGAATTTCAAAAAAACCATATTGGGGTAAATAGGTCTTGGCAGTTGTTTGTTTTTCTCTTACCACACAATTCGGATTTACTTTGTGTTGTCCAATGGCACTTCCAACTTCTCCGGAAAAAACACCTGTTTGAATCGAAGAACATTTTATATTTCCATTAAATTCAGGACACCACGGTTTTTGTTCGTCGGTAATTTGCAAAACTAAATTCCCATTATTGATTTCGTACTGGGGCTGAGACATTTCCTTGGAACTCCACTGAGGCAAATAGAACGGCAACCATTTCTCAGTATCGATTGTATCTTTTTCAAATTCATCATAGAATTCTAAAACAAAATTTTCTTTTATTTTAGAATTGGCGGGAAAATCATTTTTAGAAAACTGTAGTTTCATGGGACGCGGAATAAATATATTATTATTATTATTATTATTATTATTATTGATTTTAAGTAGTTTAAGTTTATGTTGGAAAAGAATGTGCTCTGAAAATGGGAGTTACTTAGATAATTTATTTTCTTTCCCAAATCCGATTAAGCAAGAGAATATGAATAGGTTTTATTTGAAAGAAAATAATAGAAGTTACTAGCCAGGCAAAACATCAACTCGGATACAATTCCTTAATGCGTTCGATCGATTTTCGTACCAATTGTTCCAATATACCAATATCAATATCTTCCAATTTTTGAATGTACAAACATGCTATACTGGTTTTATGCTTTCCTAATTGCGAAAGTAATGTTTCTTTTTCTTCAAAAGTCGAAGCCAGATACACCGTAATAGCGTTTTTTCTTGATGCCAATCCCGCAAGTGGCGCATTTCCCGAATGTCCACTTTCATATTTGTAATTATAAATTCCAAAACCAACAATACTGGTTCCCCACATTTTTGGCTCAAATCCAGATAGTTCGCTTATTAGATTAATTATTATTGAACAGTCTTCGCGCCTTTTTGCATCGCTTATGGTTGTTAAAAAATCAGCGACACTATTTTCTGTTTCTATAGTTTTATTTTTTGCCATACCGTTGTTTTACGATTCGTATTTGAATAGTTTTTTAGGACTAGACATTTTAAAGATAAAAAAAAGCTGCAACTTTTAATGATCATGGCCTTCGTTTTTATTTGTTGTAGATTTTTTTATAGGTTCTTAATAATATTATTTTATCGATAAAATTGTCAACTAAATATAAACACTTAATCTGTTAATAAACGCTATTTATTTGTAAATTAGCAATGACAATTACCACATTTATTAACCAAATATTTACTACTATGAAAAACCTAGGTCTATTTTGTTTGCTGTTGACTTGCATTGGACTCGAAAGCTGTAAAAAAAGTGAAAATCCAAAAGATGCTGAAACTACCAAAGTTCAAGTTGAAAATCCGATAAATACGGTTTGCTACAAAGCGTTGTATGAAAAAGATACCGTAGAATTAAAAATCAACACCTTAAAAAACGGAAAAGTAACGGGAGATATGGTGATGAAAATTCTTGATATGCCGAAAAAAGTCGGGAAAATCGCTGGGGAATTCCGTGGCGATACATTATTTGTAGACTACACGTTTTTTCAGGGAGCGAATGAAAAAAAAATATTCAAAAATCCAATGGCAATGCTAAAACAAGGAAACGAACTCGTTTTAGGAAGTGGGAAAATAGAAACCTATTTAGGAAGGTCTTATTTCGCTAAAGACACACCCATCAATTTTGAAAAAGTGAAATATAAATTTTCAACTGTGGATTGCGTCGATAAATGATACACCAATAAAAGGGAAAAGGTATTACCCTTTGTGAGTTTGCTTCGTTCCCAATTGTTTATCTTAATTGGTAATAACTTTCGCAAAGACTCAGATTGTCGATTTGTGTTGCTTGCTATTTTTTGTGGGCACGGATTGCAAATCCGCGCTATCGGGTTACAACAAGTCAATTAGCAAAAAAATGCCTATAAAAAAAATGCTGTTCTTTTGGAACAGCATTTTATAAATGAATAAAAATTCTAAGATGTATATTATAAAATACCAATGTTTTTCTATGGATTAATTGGCAATAATACTGCATCTACTACATGGATGATACCGTTTGAAGCAGAGATGTTTGGTGCTGTTATATTTGCGGTATTGCCCACTGCAGTAATCATCCCGCTATTATTTACGGAGAAACTAGAACCTAGTAGGGTTGTTATTTCGCGTGAACCCATTTTAGGCACCACACTATTGGCGGCACGACGTCCTTCGACAACATGATATTTTAACACATTTAATACCAACGTCGGAGGAAGGTCGGTGATTTTCTTAACACCCAAAGCAGTATAAAGATTATTAAAAGCCGTATTTGTTGGAGCGAATACAGTATATTGATCTTTTCCATTTAAGAAAAGGTTTACCAAACCGGCGTTTAATTCTGTATCTACATAACTTAGAGCACCTACAAGTTCAGTAAATCCTGCATCTATGGCAATTTGTGCGATAGGAGCGTCACCCGGTTTAGGGGCACTATTTGCGGATTTTAAAGTTTCTGTTGAGGAAGTAGTTGAGGAATTAATTTCATCCATTTCCTGATTATCACAAGAAATAGTTACAGTTGACAAAGCAGCAATCAAAATGAATGCTTTTAACGTACCGAATAATTTAAAATGCATAGTTTTCATGGTTGTTGTTTTTTAAATTAACAAAGTTTTTATTTTGTTTAATGATTATAATGTAAAGTTAAACAAAAAAAATATTTTCAATCTGTGTTTAACGCTAATTTAACTGTTCTTTAATGGTATTTTTGACTTTATAAACCAAACCTTAAAGATTGAAATTATTTAAGATTATAATTTTCACAATTCTAAATAATCTACTTTATATATCTGATTATCAATACAGTAGAAATATATAATATATCAAAACTAGACAATTATTTATTTTTATCATATTGATTTTATGAAAACTGCATAAAAAAAAACAGGAGCACACTTGTTTAAAGCTACTTCTGTTTAGTTATCCGCCTTGCAAACTCTACAATTTATCTTATAATTTAAATAGGTACTCGTCGCAGACGGGTACTAGAGAATAACTCAGTAAAACTTTTTTTTGGAGAGAAGATCTTTAAAAAAATAAAATTTTATCGCTTCACTACAGTTATTGTGACTGCGTAAAGGATAGCAGCTAGCTACCGAAATAGCGCGAATAGCCAGACCGCCAATAGGAGAAAGTGCGTTTGGGTGGTACTACTAATTTGCCCTTTTTTCTAGTGGGGGTTTTGCCCAAAATACTCTGGTGTTATTTGAAAAAGACGTCGTAGGCAAAACGAAGCAGTGTGCCTATCACGACGACTAAAAAGAAGATTCGGATGAATTTGTTTCCTCGATTGATGGCTAGTTTGGCGCCTATCCAGCCACCTATTGCGTTGCTGGCCGCCATAGGTAAGGCTACGGCCCAAATGATTTTGCCTTTGAGCATGAACAAACAGATGGAACCAAAATTTGTGGCGAGGTTGACCATTTTGGCATTGGCAGAGGCGTGCAAAAAGTCAAATCCCATAATGGCGATGAAGGCCACCACGAAGAAGCTTCCGGTGCCAGGACCTATGAATCCATCATAAAAACCGACCACAAAACTGATTCCTACGGCATTCAAGATTTGGGTTCTTGGCGAGATATCTTTGACTTGTTGTTGTCCGAAGTTCTTCTTGGCATACGTATAAATAGCTAGTAGTGAAAGTACCACGAGCAATAAAGGTTTCATGAAATCATTGCTCACATAAGTCAATAATGTCGATCCCAAAAATGCGGATGGAAATGCCAAGAGCATCATGACACCCAAGATTTTCCAATTGATGTCGACTTTTTTCATGTATTGGTAAGCCGCAAATGCGGTTCCGCTAAAGGATGGGATTTTTAGGGATCCTATCACGGTAGACACGGGCAGATTGGGCAATAGTATAAGTCCCATGGGCGTTTGTATGAGTCCGCCACCACCAACAACGGCATCTATGAATCCTGCGAAAAAGGCGGCTAAACAAAGTAATACAATGATGTAGGTTTCCATATAATTAATTTCAATTTGGTATAAATTTTGTCGAGTTCAGCGGAATGTCATTTTTGTTTGGCACTATTTGTCCCGTAAAGGCGCGGAGTCGCAAAGTTCAAAACTGTTTTCTTTGCGACTCCGCGCCTTTGCGAGAGATTACAAAAATACCAATCCGTTTTTTATTATTGCCCTAATTTAGGTATTGATTTAGATGCAAAAAAGATTATTTTTGCTTTTTTTAAATAGAAACAAAAATGGACACATCAAAAATACTAGAATTACTGAGTTATACTGTACCTGCTATTATCACTGGACTGGTTGCCTATAATTTTTTTAATGTTCACACCAAAAACGAAGAAGGAAGACGCCGTTATTTATTGAGCAAAGAGGCTCAAAAAAATGCGATGCCCTTGCGTTTACAGGCTTACGAACGGATGGCCTTATTTTTGGAACGCATGAGTCTGACCAATTTATTGACTAGAATTTCGCCTATTTCTAACGATAAAAATGACTATTGCAATTTTGTAATCGCTCAAATCGAACAAGAATTTGAACACAATTTAGCCCAACAAATTTACATGACCGACGAGTGCTGGACTATCATTACCACTGCCAAAAATGCTACGATTCAGATGATTCGCAAAGGAATGATGATGGATGCTGTTACTAATGCAGATAGTTTGAGAGAAGTGCTTTTGAACGAACTGATTGAAAAACAAACGCCAAGTAATGCGGCATTAGCTTATATTAAAAGAGAAGTGAGCCAGATGTGGTAGGTTTTTTTGAAAGTTTCTAAGCAGCTCTACTCTCATCTAATTTCAGACATGATTTCACTCTTATTTTGTGCGTATTTAAAGCCTAACAACCACCATTTTTTCATTTTTTTTCGATTAAAAATGAGTGCGTTGTTGGTTAGTTTGGTTGGTGTGTAGTATAAATTGAGTTTTACGTTATGGTTTATGGCTGATAATTTCCCAATCGATACATCATGTTTACCAAGCTGATCTAAGGAAAATAAAAACAAATCGATCATTAGTGAAAAAGGATTTTTTCCTAAAATTGTTTTGGTAAGTGTGATCTCCGTTTCTAGAATAATAACATCAATTTCGGTTGCTCCGCGATGAATCGCTTCTCTAATGGGAACCAAACTGGAAAAGCCTCCATCACCATATTCGCAACCATTTTTTCTGACCAAACTCATAAACGGAATGTAATTACTCGATATCCAAATCCAATCGCAAAATTCATCATAGGTACATTGTTTGATCGATTTATATTCGGCTTCATTTTTAGAAATATTGGTGACTGTTATAATTACATCTGTTGGTAAGGATTGTAAGTATTCAAATTCGGAAACCGATAGATTGTTCTTGATGAATTTTTGAAGGTTTCTGCTTTCCCCAAATGTCCTTTTTCCTCTTAAATATTGCCGAATTACATTGAAGTGGTTAATTGTTACAAATTTTATTCCCTTTTTGCTTTTAATAATAAATGGGTTAATATCAAAAATTTGTGCCATACTGACATTCGTGTAGATAGAATGGAGTTTGTCTATATTTCCTAAAGCCAGATGCGGAATTAGCAAGCTCCCTGTTGAAGTACCGATAAACAAATCGTAGGTACGCCCTTTGTTTTGCAACAAATACTGAGCGACACCCCCCGCAAATGCGCCTTTACTACCACCTCCAGATATAACTAATGCCCTCATAATTTTAGAATTTAGAGTTTAGATTGAAAAATTGAATTTATTTGATTTTAAGAAATCTGATCCCGAAGTTTCGGGACTTAAATCGTTACTCAAAATTCTTAAATCTTCATTCCTTCAACAATCGATCCAATTGAAATTGTTCTTTTTCGTTTAAACTGGGTAATATGGTTTGGAAAGCGGTTCTCATTTCGGATTTTTTTAATAAAAGTCGAATATTATCTCTTCCAAATTTAGAAAATTGCCACATATGATGGGTAGTAGCATTTACTAAATTTTTTAAAACTGCCTCATTAATAACATTGAAGTTGATTAGATATTCCAACGCATTTTGTCGGGTTGTGGCTTCATAATTTGGAGATGAATAGTTAATCAATTCCTGGAGATACGTTTCTTTGTTGGCTGAATATTCTGGCGTTGAAACAGCCAATGACAGCCATAGAATTCGGAGATTGAAATCATTAAAACCTATCCAGTTTTTTGTTTTTTCTAAATAATCGACTCTTTTATTTTCAAAGCTATTCCATAAATAGTATAGTGCAGATTCTTGCGTTTGATAGGATTTGTCATTCAGTAATGTTTCAAATTCATTTCTGAACTCTTTGGGTATTTTTTGAAGAGTATTTGCTACCGCTTGGCGTACCTGAAGGTTTTGAGTTTGCAATGCCAATCGCAATAATTGTTTTTTATCCTCAAATTTCTCTTTCATGAGTTGACTTACAATAGATACTTTTACGGTAAAATACACATCGGATTGTAATGTTTTTTCGAAAAAAGCCTGTTTCTCGGCAAGTGTTTTATTTCTCAATTTAGCCACTTCGAGTTGGACTTTCATTGCATTGTTTTTTACTAATAAAACATTGGCAATCTCACTATTAAATCCAGATGTTTCAAGCCATACTTTACTAAAGTTTTTTAGATCATAATCAGACACTTTCTTTATTTCATCAAAGAAATTCTGAGTAGTCACATTTTGATAAGCATATTTCAAAAGGTAATTCTTCACGGCTTTTTTAAAGGCTTTCTCCCCTATTCCTTCTTTTAAAACATGCAACGCCCAAGCGCCTTTTTGATAAAATGTCAAAGAACTCGCTTTGGCATTCAGCACCGGAATCGTATCTGTTTTGGCTGCTTGTTTGAGTTGCATTGATGATTCGTATAATTTGGAATAAAAATAATCGTCTCCATAGATTTTTTTCTCAGCCAGTAAAGCATAGTAGGTTGCAAAACCTTCTTGCAACCAATGGTCTTTTCCGCTTTGGGCAGTGATTAAGTCTCCAAACCATTGGTGAGCCAGTTCATGGGCATTAACATTGGTGTAACTTCGATCTTCAAAACCAATGGCATCGACCAGATAACGAGTAGTAAATATAGTGGAGCTTGTGTTTTCCATTCCTGCGTATAAAAATTCGGAAACAGGTACTTGTCTGTAGATTTTCCAAGGGTACTTCACACCAATTTCTTTTTCCAGATAATCAAATATTTCTTTAGAATAGCGATAGGTCGGTTCCTGTTTACCCAAGTCATTCGGGGCGATATACATTTCTAATGGAGTTCCTGATTTTGCTTTTTGCGTATTCCTTTCAAATTTTCCGATGGCAACCATCAGTAAATAGGAACTCATTGGTTTTTTCATTCGATAATTCCAATGCGTCAGATCTTTATTTTCGATTTTGTTTTTTAAAATACCGTTGGATAACACTTGATATTTGGAATCAAAAGTAACATCCATATTGAAAATCACTTTCTCATTGACATCGTCAAAACTCGGAAACCAATGACTAGTATATTTTCCTTGTCCTTGTGTCCAGATTTGCAAATTATTTGTGGCTTCTGAACCCACAAAATACATCGTTTGTTTGGGTTTTGCCTCGTATGAAAACCGAACGTAATTTTCACCTTTTTGAAACGGATAAATCAATAGCAATTCTTTTCCATTAGTTATAAATGGAATCTTGCTATCATTCAGTACCACTGCTGAAAAGGTCATGTTTTGTGCGTCAATTTTAATGGTATCAATGGGTTTCAACACTTCAAACGTATACTTTACAGCACCACTAACACTTTTATTATTTGGGTTGATGTTAATATGCCCATTAACGGTTTTAAAATCAACCGATTTGGTTTGTTGTGAGAATGCAAATGTGGATAGAAACAGGAAAAGGTATTTCATTAAAATTGAATTTGACGCTTATGTTATCCAAAGTTACAAAGGTTTGACCAACAAATCGAACTAAAATTGTAAGTTTACTACCGAAATAAATTAACACATTACCATTGAAAAAGAAAGCCCTATTTAATTGGAGCAGCGGCAAAGATTCTGCTTTAGCACTGTATAAAATATTACAAGACGAGGAATATGAAATTAGCTGCTTGTTAACGAGTGTTAACCAACAGTTTCAGCGTATTTCCATGCATGGCGTTCGGGTGGAATTGCTGGAACAACAAGCCCAAAGCATTGGATTACCTCTTGAAATTATGCAAATTCCCGAAATGCCAACGATGGAAGTGTATGAGGCCGTTATGCAAAACACACTCTCCAAATTAAAAGAACAAGGGATTACACATTCTGTTTTTGGAGATATTTTTCTGGAAGATCTTAGAAAATACCGAGAAGACAAATTGGCCGAAATTGGTTTTGAGGGAGTATTTCCGCTATGGAAAGTTCCAACTCTCGATTTGATTCAGGAATTCATTGCTTTGGGATTCAAGACCATTGTGGTTTGTGTCAACGAACGCTTTTTGGACAAAAGTTTTGTGGGTCGGGTGATTGATCAAGATTTCATTAATGATTTACCCGAAAATGTTGACGTTTGCGGAGAAAATGGAGAATTCCATTCGTTTACTTTTGATGGACCAATTTTCTCAAAACCTATTGAATTTGAAGTAGGTGAAGTGGTCTATCGCAAATATGAAAAACCAAAAGAGGAAGATTCTTCAGACACGGCTTGCGATACATCTGCATCGGATGCTTTTGACTTCGGATTTTGGTATTGCGATTTATTAGTTAAATAATTATCTAAAAAAGCTCCGTAGTCGTACGATTACGGAGCTTTTTTAGGCTATTTTGCTGAAAATTCAATTAAAAAGTATAAAAGTTTGTATTTTTACTTTTCCTCATACATTTTTAACAATTGTGTCACGGTATTCCAATTTCGAATCGTTGCCGTTACATTTAGTTTTTTCTCGATGTATTTTTGGTCAAATCTTGTTTTTCCAGCTCCCACAGCATATTTAATATAAATTCTGTTGGCATCTATACTTGCTTCATCGGGTTTAAACTGGCTAATTTTTAAATCATTGATATTGTCGCTTCTCAAAGTTGTAGAAACAAACGCCACATACAGTTTCTTAATATCCAACTCTTTTTCCTTCAAAAAAGGATTGTTCCTTAAGCAGGCTTCCAAATCTTCCCTGCCAATAACCACGATAGGCACTTCGTGTCCAAAAGTCTTGAAAATTTCCTGTTTGATTTGGAATCCGACTTTTGCCGAATTTTCCTCTTCAGTATCCACAAAAACATTCCCGGATTGTATATACGTTTGCACATTTTGAAAACCAATAGCTTCTAAAGTTGCTTTCAAAGCGTCCATTTTTATCATATTGTGACCAGAGACATTAATGCCACGAAGAAGTGCGAGATGAGTTGTCATTTTTATTTTTTTAGTTCTACAAAAGTATTGTGTTTATTGGCAATAAATATGAGATCATTAAATTTTCACCTTTACAACCACTTTTTTTACTTTCGATATTTTACCTGCTTTTACTCCAGGTCTATGAAGATCCTCAGGAAAGAACAGAGTAAACATTCCTTCTTCAACTCTAAGCATTGAAGTATCTCCTTCATAGAAAGTATAATCTTTTTCTAAGTTTTCTTCAACAGAAACCTGATCAGTCAAAGGGGTAAATCCCATAAGTTCGACACCCTGAATAACGTATTGAATGTCAATATATTTGTGATGCCCTTCTAAAACACAATCTTGCTCTTCCTTGGTATCATATTCTTGAACGATTGCAAAAACATCATCATTATCAATTTGGTATTTCCCTGGCTCTATTGTGACTAAATCAGTGTTGGTAATAAATTCAAATCCTTTAGCCATTCTTTTGGTAAGGGTACTGTATAATCTGTAATTTTCAATTTTATCAATTACCATTTTGTGTTTTTTTTGATTTCAAAGGTATTGTGAATTATAAGAATTTCCTAAACAATCTCATTTCCAAATTTCCAAACAAAAAACTATCTTCGCTTCAAAAATTAAAATCCGTTTTCATCAGTCTTTTTGCTTTAGTAAATCCGTTTAATCAGCGTACAAGAAAAATGTCCAATAACCTACTAGAAACTCCCATAGAATTCCTCAAAGGCGTTGGTCCCAATCGGGGCGTGTTGTTGCGTAAGGAATTGGGAATTTTTAAATACAGAGATTTAGTCAATTTTTTTCCAAATCGGTATATCGACCGAACTCGTTATTACAAGATTAATGAGTTGCAAAATAATGTTGCCGAAGTACAAATTATTGGCAAAATCATCAATATCAAAACAGTTGAATTTGGTCGAAACCAAAAACGATTGGTAGCCACATTTGTTGACGATACGGGACAAATGGATCTCAACTGGTTTCAAGGACACAAATGGATTAAAGAAAGTTTGAAGCTCAATGAAGTGTGCGTCATTTTTGGAAAATGCACACAATACGGGAACCAATACAGTATGGCGCATCCCGAAATTGAGTTGTTGAGCGAACACGAAAAAAGTTTGCGTTCGGCGATGCAACCCGTTTATCCTTCGACCGAAACCTTAACCAATCGCGGAATAACGAATCGGGTGGTGAACAAAATGATGCAACAATTGTTTCTGGAAACGCAAGCATTGTATAGCGAAACTTTGCCTGCATATTTGACAAGCGAACTCAAGCTGATTCCTAAAAATGCCGCTTTATTCAACATTCATTTTCCAAAAAGTGCCGAAATTTTGGCGAAAGCCCAATTCCGACTAAAATTTGAAGAAATGTTCTTTATTCAGTTGCAATTGATAACTAAAAATTTGATTCGGAAACATAAAATCAAAGGACATCCTTTCACGACAGTGGGAGACTTTTTTAATGATTTTTATAAAAACCACTTGCCTTTTAAATTGACAAATGCACAAAAAAGGGTAATCAAGGAAATAAGAACTGATATGGGAAGCAATGCCCAAATGAACCGATTGCTGCAAGGTGATGTGGGTTCCGGGAAAACCATTGTGGCTTTTATGAGTATGTTACTGGCTCTAGATAATGGTTTTCAGGCTTGTTTAATGGCACCAACAGAGATCTTGGCCAATCAGCATTTTATAGGATTGTCGGAATTGGCAGCTTCCTTAAATATAAACATAAAAATACTCACGGGTTCGACCAAAATTGCAGCCCGCAGAATCATACACGAAGAACTGGAAAACGGTACTTTGCAGATACTCATTGGTACCCACGCTTTGTTGGAAGACAAAGTGAAATTCAAAAATTTAGGATTAGCGGTTATTGATGAGCAACACCGTTTTGGAGTAGAGCAACGATCCAAATTGTGGAAAAAAAACGTTATTCCACCACATATTTTGGTAATGACGGCCACTCCTATTCCCAGAACTTTGGCGATGAGTTTGTACGGAGATCTAGACATTTCGGTTATTGACGAATTGCCTCCGGGAAGAAAACCCATTCAGACCGTGCATCGTTTTGATTCCAATCGATTGAAAGTTTGGAAATTTATTCGGGACGAGATTGCTTTGGGTCGTCAAATTTATATTGTTTATCCTTTGATTCAGGAATCGGAAAAAATGGATTTCAAGGATTTGATGGATGGTTACGAAAGTATTTCTCGAGATTTTCCGTTGCCACACTACTCTATTTCCATACTTCACGGAAAAATGAAACCTGCCGAAAAAGATGCCGAAATGAAACGTTTCTCTGAAGGTAAAACTAACATTATGGTGGCCACAACGGTTATTGAAGTAGGTGTTAATGTACCCAATGCGTCTGTGATGATTATAGAAAGTGCAGAGCGTTTTGGATTGTCACAACTCCATCAGTTACGAGGTCGTGTAGGACGTGGTGCCGACCAAAGTTATTGTATTTTGATGACTTCTTTCAAATTATCAAGCGACAGTAAAACTCGTATGGAAACGATGGTGAGTACCAATGATGGTTTCGAAATTGCCGAAGTCGATTTGAAACTTCGTGGCCCGGGAGATTTAATGGGAACCCAACAAAGTGGCGTACTCAACCTTCAAATTGCCGATATCGTGCGTGACAGGGATATTTTACTTTTGGCACGTAACTATGCCATTACGATTTTAAAAGAAGATGCGCCTTTGCAAAAACCGGAAAATGCAATCCTAAAAGCGGTTTTCATAGAATTGACCAAAAAGAAAAATATTTGGAATTATATAAGTTAGTTTTTTTGAAGTTGCTAAGACATTAAGTTTCTAAGAGTCTAAGATTTAAGGCAACGTTTCTCAGTTTCTTAGCCACTTAGAAACTTAGAATCTTTCCTTACCCATTAAACCTTTCTACTTTTTTATTGTCTTACCCTTTCAGTCCAAAAGGACTTTTTTGGCTAAATATTAATATTTGTATGTACAAACGTTAAATAAAAATTAACAGTTCTACTTTTCACAATTCTAAAACCTAAATTTGTGTTTTCCTTATTAGAAGGATTTGTCAAATTTCTTATACACTCTTAAATATGAAAATAAAAAATATTGTTTATGCCTTATTAGTTATAGGGTTTGGTGGATTTATCGCCTATAGAATTACTTCTAATAATGCCAAAAATAGTGGTTTAAAAGACACAGAAGGAAAAGACAAACCAATGACTGTAACTGGAATTGTGGTTCACCCTAAGACTTTTGATAATACCTTGTCTCTTTCGGGGTCTATTGAGGCCAATGAACAAATTGAACTTCGTTCGGAAGTTTCAGGGATTGTTGAGGGAATTTATTTTCAGGAAGGTAGTAATGTGAGCAAAGGCCAACTGTTATTTAAAGTAAATGATATTGAATTAAGAGCACAATTGGCCCAAGCCAACACAAAAGAAGGTTTGGCTGCCGAAAATGAAAGAAGAGCTAAACTGCTACTACAAAAAGAAGCCATTAGTCAAGAAGAATACGATATTGCTAGAGCCGATCATAAATCAACTCAAGCCCAAAGCCAACTAATCAAAGCTCAAATTGCAAAAACGTCTGTTCGTGCTCCTTTTTCAGGAAAAATTGGACTTCGTTCTATTTCTCCGGGGACTTATATTACACCAACTGTTTTGGTAGCTAAATTAGTGAACAGCAGCAAATTGAAAATTACTTTTTCAATTCCGGAAAAATATGCTTCTCAAGTAAAGACCAATACCGTTTTAAGTTTTACGGTTGAAGGATCTACAGAAAAGTTTACTGCCAAAGTATATGCTATAGAACCCGAAGTTGCCGTTGCCACTCGAACACTGCAAGTAAGAGCTATTACTGAAAACAGCTATGGAAAATTATTGCCTGGAACTTTTGCGAAAGTCACATTGCCCCTAAGTACTATAAATGATGCTATTGCAGTGCCTACAGAAGCGATTATCCCCGTTCAAAATGGTAAGAAAGTATATATTTCTAAAAATGGAATGGCCAAAGAAGTTATGGTAGAAACTGCTACTAGAACGGATGCCACTATCTTGGTTCTTTCGGGCTTGAAAGTGGGAGATACTTTGTTGACAAGCGGGGTTATGTCCTTAAAAAACGAAGCGCCGGTTAAAGTAATAATTAAATAAATTATCAATTTTTAGGTTCAAGTATTCAATCTAAAACCAGCACTCTAAAATCTAAAATTTTTTAAATGAGTTTATCCACTTTAAGCATAAAAAGACCTGTACTGACCATCGTTATGAACTTAACGATTATTTTATTCGGGATTATTGGTTACACTTATCTGGGAGTTAGAGAATTCCCATCGATAGATCCTGCACAGGTTTCAATTAGAACCAATTATACAGGAGCCAATTCGGATATTATTGAATCCCAAATTACAGAGCCTCTAGAAAAAGCGATCAATTCCATAGACGGAATTCGAAACGTTACGTCTTCAAGTGCTCAAGGAAGCAGCACGATTACCGTCGAATTTAATTTGGATAAAAATCTAGAAGAAGCGGCGAATGATGTTCGTGACAAAGTATCACAAGCAATTCGAAATTTACCCCAAGATATTGATGCCCCTCCAGTTGTTTCAAAGGCTGATGCCAATAGCGATGCGATTATTTCGATGACAGTACAAAGTGATACTCGAAGTGCATTGGAACTAAGTGATTATGCCGAAAATGTGATAGGGCAACGACTTGAAACCATACCGGGAGTTAGCGGAATTCAAATTTGGGGACAAAAGAGATATGCTATGCGATTGTGGATTAATCCCGAAAAGCTAGCGGCTTACGGCTTTACGGTTGCCGAAGTTCGGGAGGCTTTGAATAAACAAAATGTAGAATTGCCTTCTGGAAAAATTACGGGTGAGAATACAGAATTAACGGTAAAAACAGTTGGAAATCTTTCTAAACCAGAGGAGTTTAACAACATTATCATTCGTTCTGAAGGTGAAAAAATAGTTCGTTTCAGCGATGTTGGCACTGCTATATTGGGCCCTGAAAATGTAGAAACCAAAATGACACAATCAGGCACTCCCCTAGTCGGTGTTGCGATTGTACCACTTCCGGGAGCCAATTATTTGGATATTGCAAGTGAATTTTACAAACAATTTGAACGCTTAAAAAAGGATTTACCAAGTGATATTAAATTAAATATTGCCATTGACAATACTGTTTTTGTAAAAAAATCAGTGGTTGAAGTAGCAGAAACATTAGGAATATCAATACTATTGGTGATTTTAATTATCTTTTTGTTTTTTAGGGATTGGGCTATCGCTTTTAGACCTTTAATAGACATTCCCGTTTCCTTGATAGCAACATTCTTTATTATGTGGCTTTTCGGGTTTTCGATTAATGTGCTAACGCTACTGGCCATTGTTCTTGCAACCGGATTGGTTGTGGATGATGGTATTGTGGTAACCGAGAATATTTTTAAAAAGGTAGAAGAAGGAATGACACCTATTGAAGCGGCAATAAAAGGATCTAATGAGATTTTCTTTGCGGTTATTTCCATATCCATCACTTTGGCGGCGGTATTTTTACCCGTTATTTTTCTTGAAGGTTTTGTGGGACGATTGTTTCGAGAGTTTGGTGTCGTCATAGGTGCGGCGGTATTGATTTCGGCTTTTGTTTCTTTGACATTAACCCCGATGTTGAATGCCTATTTGATGAAAAGCGGTGAACAAAAAAAATCAAAATTTTATATTCGAACCGAACCTTATTTTGAAAAACTAAACAGCGGTTATGCTGATGCACTTGCCCGTTTTATGAAAAGAAAATGGTTGAGTTTCCCAATCCTTATCATTTGTTTTGGATTGATTTATTTGTTTTTTAATCTTTTAAAAAAAGAAACAGCTCCTTATGATGACCGAAGTGGTTTCGTGATGCGTATGACTACGCCCGAAGGAGCTTCGTATGACTATACGGATCGTTTTATGCAGGAAATTTCAAAGCTAGTCGATGATTCTATTCCAGAAAAAAAAGTGAGTTTGGTGATTACGTCCCCTGGTTTTGGATCTTCTTCTGTAAATAGTGGTTTTATACGTGTTTCATTAGTACAACCAGATCAAAGAAAAACATCTCAAAAGGAAATTGCAGACAAATTGACCAAATGGACTAGCCAGTATTCTGAGGCCAAAACATCGGTAATTGAACAGCCTACTATCGCCGTAAACAGACGTGGTGGATTACCCGTTCAATATATCATCCAGGCTCCAAATTTTGAAAAATTAAGAGAAAAAATTCCATTGTTTATGGAGGAGGCAGCTAAAAGTGATGTTTTCTCTGTTACGGATGTGAATTTAAAATTTAATAAACCCGAAATCAACGTTTCGATCGATAGAGCGAAAGCGGAAAGTTTAGGGATTTCTGTAAAAGATGTTGCCCAGACTTTACAGCTTTCCTTGAGTGGTCAACGTTTTGGCTACTTTATTAGAAACGGAAAACAATACCAGGTAATTGGTCAATTTGAAAGAGAAGATCGGTCTAAGCCTTTGGATTTAACGTCAATGTATGTCAAAAACAACAAAGGACAACTGATTCAAATGGACAATGTGGTCAAGATTGAAGAGCAAAGTAATCCTCCGCAATTGTATCATAATAATAGATATATGTCAGCCACGGTTTCTGCAGGTCTCGCTCCAGGCAAAAGTCTAAGCGATGGAATTGATGCTATGAATGAGATCAAAGTAAAAGTTTTGGATGATTCATTTACCACTGATTTGGGAGGAGAATCCAGAGATTTTGTCGAAAGTAGTTCAAATACTTCTTTCGCTTTCGGACTAGCGTTATTATTAATTTTTCTAATATTAGCCGCCCAATTTGAAAGTTTTATAGACCCTTTTATAATTATTTTGACAGTTCCAATGGCGGTAGCTGGAGCTTTATTTTCACTTTGGCTATTCAATCAAACGTGGAATATCTTTAGCCAGATCGGAACCATTATGTTGATTGGATTGGTAACCAAGAATGGAATCCTGATTGTCGAATTTGCCAATCAATTGCGAGAACAGGGCAAACCAAAATTAGAAGCCATTTTGGAAGCTTCAGAATCAAGGTTGCGTCCTATTTTGATGACCAGTTTGGCAATTTCCTTGGGAGCGTTGCCAATTGCTTTGTCACTTGGTGCTGCCGCTACAAGTAGAATTGGTATGGGAGTTGTTATCGTTGGAGGAACTATTTTCTCTTTGGTACTTACTTTATTTGTAATTCCGGCTTTGTATTTAATGTGGTCTAAGACTCGTAAACATTATCCTGAATTTGATCACATTGATGAATATGAAAAAGAAGTGAAAAAATAGTTTTGATGCAAAATTAACCGCAAAGGGCACAAAGAATACCGCAAAGTTCGCTAAGCTTTGCGTTCATTGCGATTCCTTTGCGTTCTTTGCGGTTAAAAAAAGCTTAATTAGATTTAATTGAAAAGAAATTCTTAAAAAAGAAAACAACCGATAATGATGAACACCAAACTGTTTTTTAAAAGTCTCCTACTGTTTTTCTTTTGCTTTGCAATAGGAAATGCACAAGAAATATTAACACTCGAAAATGCGATTAAAATTGCCTTAGACAACAATTATGAAATAAAAATTGCGGGTAATAATTTAAAAATCGATCAAACCAATGTAGCAATCGGGAATGCAGGAATGTTGCCTTCCATTAGTGCAGTAGTCACAGACAACAATAGCATTCAAAATACCTCACAAACTCGCTCTGACGGTACAAAGATTGAGTTAAAAAACGCCGAAAATAATAGTTTGAGTTATGGAGTTGGTTTAGATTGGACCATTTTTGATGGTTTGAAAATGTTTGCCAAATACGATCAATTAAAAGAATTGCAAAAAATGGGTGATGCCGAATTAAAAATGACCATCATCAATAAAGTGAGTAGTGTCAATTCGGTTTATTATGATTTGATACAGGAACAACAAAAATTATCCGATTTGGATTCTACGATTGTTATTTCTAAAAAAAGGTTAGAATTTACCAAAAACAGATACACTATCGGAAAAGGATCAAAACTGGATGTGTTGAACGCTCAGGTAGATTTGAATACGGATTTGGGGAATCTATTAAAAGAAAAACAAACTTATGCTAATGCCAAAACGCTTTTGAATCAATTATTAGCTAGAGATTTAAATACAGATTTTAAAGTTTCTGATACCATTAAAGTGGATCGAAAATTACAATTGGCTGAACTAATGTCATTGGCAGAGAAGCAAAATCCAGAATTAGAAATTCAAATAATCAATAAAAAAGTATCGGAATTGCAATTGAAACAAATCAAAGGAGAGCGCTATCCAACGGTTAAATTAAATACAGGTTACAATTTTAATGATACAAAATCGAGTCTTGGGTTTAATACGCAATCGTCTGCTAATGGGTTAAATTATGGTTTTACGGCTTCCTTAAATTTATTTGATGGTGATGCGCAAAACAGAAATGAAAAAATAGCCAAAATGCAAATAGACAATTCAAGTTTGGCTATTGAACAACAAACCATTAGTTTGCGTAGCAATTTAACTGTTGCCTTTCAGATTTATTTGACCAATTTGGATTTGATAGATTTGGAAGAAAACAATACAGCCATTTCAAAACAAAACCTTGAAATAACCGCCGAAAAATTCAAAATCGGAACTATTACTTCTGTAGAGTTCAGAGCTGCTCAATTAAATTATATCAATTCCAGAATTCGTTTAAGCAGTGCACAATTTCAGGCTAAATTGTCCGAAATAACATTACGAGAATTGGCGGGTACTCTTAATTTTTAATTATTTTTGGCACAAAAAAAACAGCATGATTTCGTACAACCCTAAAATTTGGTTCGCTTACATCTTTCGTTTTCACAAATCGGATTCTTTTAGAAACTTATTTCCAATATTGCTTTTAATTGTGGGGTATTCAGGAACTGTTGCTTATTTTGAGATAGACTATTTCAAATTAGAGGAAACCAGTCACGTCAAAAACCTCTCTGTAATCCATACTACATTAGGATTTGTCATCTCCTTATTATTGGCTTATCGAATCAATTCGGCCTATGACCGTTGGTGGGAAGGACGTAAATTATGGGGAGCTTTGGTAAATAATAGCCGAAATTTAGCTATCAAACTTTCAGTTATTTTAAAGGACGAGAAGGATTTGGCTTATTTCAGAAAGCTCATTCCAAGTTATGCGTCGATGTTAAACAAACATTTGAAAGATGAAGAAACCAGTATGCAATTGTTTGAGCATGTTGACTTAGCCCTAGATCATCACAAACACAGGCCCAATCAAATTGCCAAAATGCTGTTCCAAAAGATTAATGATTTGTACATTACCCGTAAAATTTCTGGAGATCAATTGATTATTTTGAATAATGAAATTCAATCCTTTACAGATATTTGCGGAGCTTGCGAGCGTATCAAAAACACTCCAATCCCCTATTCCTACAGTACTTTTATCAAAAAATTTATATTTATTTTCGTCTTAACACTACCTTATGCTTATGCATTTACTTTGGGATATTATGTAATTCCTGTTGTGACTTTTATATTTTATGTATTGGCAAGTATCGAATTAATTTCCGAAGAAATTGAAGAGCCTTTTGGATATGATGACAACGATTTGCCTACCAGTAAAATTGCTGAAAATATTAAAAAGCATATTGAAGAAATTCTATAAAGACAGTATTAGAAAATTGTTAAGCTTAGTTACAATTTTGGTACTAACTAACTTTGAACCTCAAGAAACATTGATTATATTTGCAATCTTGAAAAAAACATAAAATGAAGATATCGTACAACTGGTTAAAACAGTTCATTAAAATAGATTGGAAATCCGAAGAAACATCGGCTTTATTAACGGATTTAGGTCTTGAAGTAGAGATAGTCGAAAAATACCAATCGGTAAAAGGAGGACTAGAAGGTATTGTTGTAGGTGAAGTACTTACTTGCACCCCACATCCAGATGCCGATCGATTAAAAATCACAACTGTTGATTTAGGAGATGGCGTACCTGTATTTATCGTTTGTGGCGCTTCGAATGTAGAAGCAGGACAGAAAGTTGCCGTAGCCACTATTGGAACCGTTTTGTATGACAAAGAAGGAAATCCGTTTACCATCAAAAAAGGAAAAATTAGAGGGAGAGAAAGTTTTGGAATGATTTGTGCCGAAGATGAATTAGGTCTTGGGGAAAGTCATGACGGAATTATGGTTCTTGATGAATTAATTCCAGCTGGCACATTGGCATCTACCGTTTTCAAAATCGAAAATGACGAAGTTTTTGAAATTGGATTGACACCCAACCGTGCCGATGCAATGAGTCATTTGGGAACGGCACGTGATTTGAGAGCTGGATTTTTGCAACGAGGAATCAATGTAGAATTGATTACGCCATCTGTAAGTAACTTCAGGGTTGACAAAAGAACTTTAAAAATTGATGTTGATGTCAAAGAAATTCAATTGGCACCTAGATATTGTGGCGTTACTATTTCTGGCATAACCGTTAAAGAATCACCTGAATGGTTGAAAAACAGGCTAAAAGCTATTGGAATCAATCCGAAAAATAATGTTGTCGATGTTACCAATTATGTGTTGCATGATTTAGGACAACCATTACATGCTTTTGATGCTTCAAAAATCAATGGAAAAATCATTGTAAAAACACTTCCTGGTGGAACTAAATTCACCACTTTAGATGATGTCGAAAGAACTTTACACGAAGAAGATCTGATGATTTGTGACGAAAAAGGACCTTTGTGTATTGCGGGAGTTTTTGGAGGAAAAAAATCGGGTGTGACAGAAACAACCAATTCTATTTTCTTGGAAAGTGCTTATTTTAATCCTGTAAGTATTCGAAAATCGGCCAAAAGACATCAATTAAACACGGATTCTTCTTTTAGATTTGAAAGAGGAATTGACCCAACCATTACAGAATATGCCTTAAAAAGGGCAGCCTTATTGATCCAAGAAGTGGCTGGTGGTGAAATTACATCAGATGTAATCAATATTTACCAAAAGAAAATAGAAGATTTTACCGTATTCTTAAACTTTAAAAATGTTGCTAGAATCATTGGGCAGGAAATACCAAAAGACACCATCAAACAAATTTTAGCTTCTTTAGAAATTAAAATAAATAGCGTTTCGGATGCTGGTTTGGGACTGGTAATTCCTTCTTATAGAGTTGATGTACAAAGAGAAATTGATGTAATCGAAGAAATTTTAAGAGTATACGGTTACAACAACATTATTTTTTCTAAAAAATTAAATGCGACTGTTTCTAATTCTCCAAGAAATGAGGATTATAAAGTACAAAATAGTGTGGCAACTCAATTGAATTCACAAGGTTTTCATGAAATGATGGCCAATTCATTGACTACAGCTTCGTATGTTCAACTTTCAGAAACATTGAAAGAGGAATACAATGTAACGATGCTGAATCCTTTGAGTAGTGATTTGGCTACAATGCGTCAATCTTTACTTTTTTCTGGATTAGAAGCGATATCCTACAATATTAATAGAAAAAATTCTGATTTAAAATTATTTGAATTCGGAAAATCATATCATAAGTTTCTTTCCGGTTACGAAGAAATCAAACATTTGACCCTTTTTCAGACAGGAAATAGAAACCAAGAGAATTGGACAAATGCGCAAAAACCTTCTGATTTCTTTTTGTTTAAAGGATATGTAGAAGGTGTTTTGTCCCGTTTAGGTATTTCAAAAATAAAAAGTTTAGCAGTTACTACCGATGTTTTCTCTGAAGGAATTGCTATAGGTGTTGGGAATGAAATTTTAGTGGAATTTGGAGTGGTTAAGAAATCAGTTTTAAAACATTTTGGCATAAAACAAGAAGTTTTTTACGCTGATTTTAATTGGGCTACCGTTTTAAAATTGATGTCCAGCAAAATAAAATATACTGAAATTCCAAAATATCCTGAAGTTCGTAGAGATTTAGCTTTGTTATTAGATCAAAATGTAACGTATGACAATATTTATACGATTGCAAGACAAACAGAGAAGTCCTTATTGAAAGACATTAATTTATTTGATGTATATGAAGGACAAAATTTACCGGATGGTAAAAAATCATACGCATTGAGTTTTACAATTCAAGATAATACCAAAACTTTAGAAGACGCTCAAATTGATAAAATTATGAGTAAACTGATAAAGAATTTTGAGACTGAACTTGGAGCAAGCTTGAGATAAATTCTTTTTTATAGGCATAAAAAATCCAAATTTTCTATAATTGAAAATTAGGATTTTTTTATGATAGAATATGCATCAGAGTATTCGAAATTATCTTGTGTCCTTCCGACGAAGGAGGAATCATATATAGTTATTCAGATAATGTGATTTCTCCTTCGTCGAAATGACAAAAGCTAGAAATTTTAATTAAGCCTATCGCTTAATCTGTGTTTTTTTTTTACAAATTCTTAATCACAAACTCACTTCTTCTGTTTAATTCATGCTGCTCTTCATCACAGGAATCTTCCGGAATGCATTTTACTATTTGAACGGTTTCTCCGTAGCCTTTGGCAGAAATTCTATTTTTAGGAATTCCCTGTTCCAAAATATAGGCTCTGGTTGCATCGGCTCTTTTTTGGGAAAGGTCCAGGTTGAATTTGTCAGTCCCGCGATTGTCGGTATGGGAACCAATCTCGACCACCATTTCTGGATATTTCTTCATTAATTCAACCACACGATTCAAAATTATTTTGGAATCTTTTCGAATGTACCACAAATTGTAATCAAAATAAATAGGTTCGGTTTTAATTATTAATCGGTCTTTATCTTTTACAACATCTTTTTCCGCTGCAACAATAGCTGCCATTTTTTCTTTTTTCTTGGCAGAAGCCAACGCTGTCGCTTTTTGGTCAGCAGCCAGTTTTTCTTTTTTCAATTGTTGAATGGCTACCAAATCTGCCAATCGTTTTGCTTCAAGAGCAATTGCATCCTCTTTTTTCTTTTGATTCAGTGCATTTGTTTCTGCAATTTTCTTTTCTTTTAGCTCAATAGCATCTGCTTTTCTTTTTTGTTCAAGTGCAACCAATTCGGCAGTTTTCAATTGTTGAGCTATAAGTAAATCTGCTACTATTTTTTTATCCAAAGCTGCTTGTTCTTCCTTTTTGATAATTTCCATAGATCGAATTTCCATAGAACCATCATTGCATTTATTTCTTTCGCTCAAAATCTTGAAAGATTTAGAATTCCCGGTATAATTTTCTTTGGTTACAAATATGGAGTAGTTGGCTTCGCATTCAATTGTAAAACTGAATTTTCCATCTGTAGCAGTAATAGCTTTTTCAATTTCTTGATTCACACTATTCTTTAAAACTACTGTTGCATTTTCTACCGCCAAATGAGAATCTACATCGGTAATAATACCTGCAATATATTGTCTACAATCTTCGATAAGTAAATCTTTGGTTTCCTTCAAAGAGTAAATATCATCCTTACCTTTACCTCCAGGTCTATCCGAAGAAAAATAACCTTCCTTAGTTTCAGAATTTATATAATAGGCAAAATCATCATAACCGGAGTTTACCGGAAGGCCAACATTCACCGCTTTAGTAAATGAATTATTTTGGATTTCTGAAACAAAAATATCCAAAGCACCGTAGCCTTCATGCCCGTTAGAAGAAAAATACAATTTGTTGTCTTTGGAAACAAAAGGAAATTGTTCTCTTTTGGCAGTGTTTATTTTATCTCCAAGATTTATTGGATTTCCGTACGTTGAACCGTTTATGGAAACACTATAAATATCAAAAGACCCCAATGTTCCCGGCATGTCAGAGGCGAAATACAATGTCTTCTCATCAGGGCTTAAAGCGGGATGTTCTACTGAATAATCTGCACTATTAAAAGGTAATGCTGCAATATTATTCCACTTGGCATTCACCAATTCGGCTCTAAAAATCTGTATTGTTGAGATTTTATAAGTGTTCTTTCCTCTTCTTCCATTGTTTGAATTATTTCGGGTGAAATACATCGTTTTTCCGTCTTTTGTAAAAACAGCATTCGATTCATGCATCGCTGATTTCAAATCTTTTGAAAAATAGCTAACTATGGAATCATTTGCGTTTGCATTTTTTACAGGAATACTCACTATATTGAGATAGGATTCATTATTCCATTTATAGGTTTTATCAAAAAGATTGGGTTTCTTTTTGACAGCCGCAAAAATTAAGTTTTTACCTAGGATAACCCCTCCAAACTCAGAATTTACAGTGTTCAGTGCTAAATTGTGAATATCAAATCGTTCCCCAATAGCAGTGACATTTTTTAAGTTTTTGATATCCTTCTCTAATTTTTCCAGAGCCTCTTTGTTATTTGAAGCCACAAAAAAATCACGCATCGCTTTATCTGCTTCGGTGTATTTCCCTTTGGCTTTCAAAGTTTGGGCATACCGAAAATAAAAGTCTTCATTGAGATTTTTACTACTTATTAAATAAGCATATTGTTCTAATGCTTTATCATAATCATTGGTATAATAATAACAGTCCCCCAATTTTTGAACCACTTCAAGAGTTTGGTTTTTGGCATTTACTTTTTCGTATAAAGGAATCGCAGCGCTATAATATGTTTTGTCAAATAAACGGTTTGCTCTTTGCAAATCCTGTTGCTGAGCTTGTATGAATTGGATCGAAAATACGATTAGGAGTATATATAAATTTTTCATGTGGAGTTAATGTTTGTTTTTTTTTAGAAAAATCTAGGTGACTTATCGTATCCCTTGCCCAATAAATCCAAATTATACAATAGTCCAATTTCATGTGAACCGGAATCAAATTGGCTAAGATTTGAAATAGTGTAATCGTAGGAATAACCAATTCTTAAATTAGGGGTTACATTGACATTCAGCAATAGACTTACAGAATCATCAAATCGATAGGCAACTCCAAGTTCGAACTTTTCATCATACAATACATTGGCTGTTAAATCAACAGAGACAGGAGCTCCCGTCACGAATATTGCCATAAAAGCAGGCTTCAATTTAAAGATTTCATTGATATCAAAAACATACCCTCCCGTAAAATAAGTGTGAATTTTTTGGGTACCAAGAGAACTAATTTCTTTTCTTTCTTTGATATGTTCTGCAGATAGTAAGTTAGGAGTCGAAAGTCCTACATAGTAATTATCTGTAAAATAATATGCCCCTATCCCAATGTTTGGCACAGTTTCATTTACATTTTCCGCAAATGCCTTATCGGTAGAAACATCACCACTATTCAATTGAAAACCATTAAAGTTGGTGCTTATCGCAGTGAAACCTGCTTTAACTCCAAAGGATAAATTTTGTTTTTCATCCAACTGAAGAATATAGGCAAAATCAGCAAAAAAGTTAGTTTCCTTTTTAGTGCCATCTCCGATATTATCCGAAATTAAAGAAAGACCCGTTTCTATCTTATTATTTATGGGTGTATGTGCAAACAGTGTTAGGGTTTTTGGAGCTCCTTCAATTCCTGTCCATTGTGAACGATAAAAACTCCCAAAATTCAGAATCGCAGGTGTAGCCGTTACATAAGCTGGGTTTACCGCACTCATGTTGTTCATGTACTGAGTGAAATGTGGATCTTGCTGAGCGCTAACCTTTAATATGGAAAGGAAAAAACAAACCAGAAATATTATTTTCTTCATTAGAATAAATTTATAGGTAAAAAAAGAATTATCGATTTAAATAAAGTTGCCCTTGTTTTGGTGGTAAGTTGTCTTTATTATAATGGATAACATAAAAATAAACTCCTGTTGGTGAATCACCATTGTTAAAGTTTGCATTGGAATTTTTGCCATCCCAAGCTGGTTTATTAATATCTCCTTTGAATAACACATTTCCATATCTATTAAAAATTTCTAAAGAGTAATTTGGAAATAAAAATTCGATATCTATAATTTGAAAAGTTTCATTTACTCCATCTCCATTTGGTGAAAATCCGTCAGGAATCATAAAGTTTTCTGAAGTTGCAGTACAGTCTGTAAGCGATACCGTTACTGCCAATGCAAATGAATTACAGTTTGTAATTATAGAAGTGTCAACTCCATAATACGTAAATCCTTCCTCAAGCAAATCCGTATTGGAAAGTAACTTCCCATTTGTTGCAGCATCATACCATTTTAAATTAGCAGAGGCAATTGTATTATTGGTTAAGTTTTGAATAGTTGGTTTGTCAACACCACAAAATTCTTCTCCACTTGTATTTAAAACTGGAACCGTAATGGTATTGATACGGACACTTATTGGTGTAGCATTTGATTCACAACCAGTATCTGCACTTCCTTCTTTTAAATAATAATTTGCGGTAACCAAAAGTGTGTTTGAAGCTAATAGTGTTGCACTTGTGGCTGAATCATACCATTTATATTGATTTCCATTTGGAATCAAATTAGCTACTGTTGCTAGATTTGTTTCGCAAAATTCTTGATTGCCCGCTGTTGGACTACTTGGGATAATCTGCATAGCAAAATTCTTAGAAACAGAATTGATAATTGTAACACAAGTATTCTCGGTATTGGTTAAATCGGTTATGATCAATGTGTTGTTTCCTGTATTTAAAAGATTGGCAGCAGGAATCAAAAAACTGCTATTTCCGGCACTTACAACCAAAGGAATTGTTTGTGAACCGACTGTGTTTGCCCCAGATACTGCATAACTCAAAGTGATGTTTGTTAAAGCTCCCAATCCAGAAAGTTGCACATTTAAAGGTTGGCTTAGACAGCCATCTTTTACTGTTACCACCATATTGGTAACATCTGGTAAAGTATTTACAACTAAAATCTCCGTTAAGGTCGAAGTATTGGCGCAACCAGTCAAGGTGTTTGTAATATTGGTAATTCTAATTGTAGTATTTCCGGTTTTAGGAATTAAATTAGCAGCAATAGGAAACGAGGCCAATCCGCTAGCTACGGATAAAGTTGCAGGAATTGCATTTGCAAGATTACTTCCTGTTAGATTATAAAGAATATCGTAATTCCCATCCGTAAGATTGGAAGTTCCAGAGAAATTTACATTTGCAGCATTACCTTGGCAAATTGGTGCAATTGTTAATGTTGCATTATTGATTTGTGGTGTTGTATTTATAATTACTGCAATCGTTTCTAAGCTAGATTCACAACCCGTTAGAGCATTGACTTCCTTTACATAATAATTTCCAGTTACTAATGGTTTTGTACTAATTAATGGAACGGTTCCTGTAGCCGAATCAAACCATTGGTATTTAATTCCTTGTGGAATTAAATTGGCAACGGTTGCATTTACTGAGGTGCAAAATGATTGGGGATTGATTACAGAAATAACTGGAATAGGATTAACCGTAAAATCTTTAGGACTTAATGTTGGTCTCGAACATCCCGTTAAAGCATTGGTAACATTTGTAATAGTAAAAGTTGTTGCCCCCACATTTGGTATATCGGTAGTTAGAATATCAAAACTGGTTTCTCCGGCAACTACTGTCAATGGAATAGTCTGAGATGGTACTGTATTGAAATTAGAAATATTGTAAGTTATTGCTATAGAAGTTAAAGTACCTAACCCTGTTAGTTTAACCGTTGTAGGTTGCCCCTGACAAACATCTTTTATTGTAATAGCAAGATTGCTTACATCTGGTAATGGAATTACCGTGAAATTTTTTGAAAGTGTCGATGTGTTGGTACAATTGGTAGTTTTATTCGTGATTTTAGTAATTACAATAGTGTTGTTGCTACCAACATTTGGGATCAAAGCATTTGGTATAATAAATGAACCTAAGCCTCCCGTAATACTAAGAACGGCAGGGATTGCGTTTGCGGTATTAGTGCCACTTAAATTGTAAAGAATATCATAATCTCCATCAGTAAGATTAGATATTCCTGAAAAATTTACTTGTTCATCAAAAGTTTGACATACTGAATCTATAGTAAGTGTTGCATTATTAATTCTAGGAATCGGGTTGATTTTTATTACTCCCGAAATTAAAGGAATTATATTGTTACAAATATTAAGTGTTGTGCCACTAACGATATTAGTAACGGTGATGGTATAATTTCCTGGAAGAGAAAAATTATTGGAAGCAATTGGAAATGTCAAAACATTATTCAAAAAACTGCTGTTTTTTGTTATTGGTGACCCATTACCCGATATAATATAGGTCACAGCATAGGTTCCGTCTGGAATATTTGTAACATTTTGTAAAGAGGCAGAAAAAGTAGTTGCAGCTATTTCATTTTCACAAATTGGTGCATTTACTGTTAAAGTTGCTCCTGTATAATCTAGTAATTTTTCAATTGTAATATCCACATTCGATGTTTGATCATCACAAACATTATTATCTGTGAGTACCTTGTAAGTAAAACGATATGTTCCAGGCCCATTGGTATTGTAAATTTTTTGGATGTCAATAGTGGAATCAGTATCATCATTATCGTCGATTTCATCTGTTCCATTTTCACTCCAAACCCCACCCGAGTCTTCCCCTGATAATTGACCATTTAAATTCAAACTGGTGTAAGCACTTAATTCATTAGAGCATAATTCTAAATCAGTAGGAGCTCCAGGTAATGGTGAACGGTAAATTGTTACATATATTTTAGCATCTGGAGGTGCTGCGCAAGAACCAATAGCGGGTATTGAATACGTATATTCGTAAGTAGTGTCATAATTTAACAATGAAGCATTCAATAAATTTTTGGTTAAGCCTAAATTGGTCGTATTTCCAACCCAAGTACCACCCGATTGAGGAGCTAGAAAATCACCATTAAAAGCCTCAAATAAATTATAGGCACGTTTGGTATTACAAATCGAAGCATTGGGTGCAGGTACTCCAGTATATCCACCAATAGTTATGGTTACAATAGCTGTATTATCAGCACATCCGGAAACACCTGTTACTGTATAAGTATAGTGATAAGTACCACTTTTCTTGATTTGTTGTGCATTTAAGAAACCAGTTACTTTATTCAAACCGCCTGATTTATCATCATCTTTCCATGTTCCTCCAGAAGTTGGACTACCTCCTAACCCATTAAAAAGATCTATAGAGGCACTACTTGGGTCAGTAATAAGACAAACATCTGGCAAAGTGGTGTCATTTCCAGCACACTGAGCATTCACATCAATAGAACAGAAAAAAAGAAAAAAAACACTTAGATAGGTGTATAAATTAAATTTGGGAGGGAGAAGTAATTTTGTTACCATAAACTAACTTTGAATTTATTCAAATATAAACTATTTCGGATAAATTAACACAAAATCACCATCTTTTTGATGAATATATTTAGCAAAATAGAATAGTACTTTTTGTTTAAATAGTATTCAAAAAAAAGCCCCGCAAATTGCGGGGCTTTCTATATTCAAAAAAATCAAGAAATTATTTTTTCTCAGATTTTTCCATTTTAGCTTTCAATGCAGCCAATACATCATTGTTATCTCCTAAAGTTGCAGCTGGTGCATTAGTAGATGATGCAGATGAAGTATTTTCAGTTACAGTTTTCACATTTTTCTCTTCTTCTTCACGGAAGATAGCAGTGTGAGATGCAACAACTCTTTTGAATTCTTTGTTGAATTCAATTACTTTGAAATCAGCAGAATCTCCTTTTTTCAATTTCTTACCGTCTTCTTTTTCAAGGTGACGAGTAGGAATGAAAGCAACGATATCCTCTCCAAATTCTACAGTAGCTCCTTTGTCAACAATTTCAGAAATTTCACCTGTGTGGATAGTTCCTACAGCGAATGAATCTTCATACTGATCCCAAGGATTAGCAGTAGTTTGTTTGTGACCTAAAGATAATTTACGTCCATCAACATCTAATTCTAATACTACTACATCAAGTTTCTCACCAACATTTACAAATTCAGATGGGTGTTTGATTTTCTTAGTCCAAGATAAGTCAGAGATGTAGATTAATCCATCAATTCCTTCTTCTAATTCTACGAAAATTCCAAAGTTTGTAAAGTTTCTAACGATACCTGTATGTTTAGAACCTACTGGGTATTTAGAAGTAATGTCAGTCCAAGGATCTTGAGTCAATTGTTTGATACCTAATGACATTTTACGGTCATCTCTATCTAATGTTAAGATAACAGCTTCAACAACATCTCCTACTTTTACGAAATCTTGAGCAGAACGTAAATGAGTAGACCATGACATTTCAGAAACGTGGATTAAACCTTCAACACCTTCAGCAACTTCGATGAAAGCACCGTAATCAGCGATTACAACTACTTTACCTTTTACTTTGTCTCCAATTGCCAATTTAGCATCTAGAGCATCCCAAGGGTGAGCGTTTAATTGTTTCAATCCTAATTGAATTCTTGTTTTCTCATCATCGAAATCAAGGATTACAACGTTTAATTTTTGGTCTAATTCAAGAACTTCACTTGGGTGGTTAATACGACTCCAAGAAAGGTCAGTAATGTGAATTAATCCATCAACACCACCTAAGTCAATAAACACACCATAAGAAGTAATGTTTTTAACAACACCTTCTAATACTTGTCCTTTTTGTAATTGACCGATGATTTCTTTTTTCTGTACTTCAATATCCGCTTCAATAAGCGCTTTATGAGAAACAACAACATTTTTGAATTCGTGGTTAATTTTTACCACTTTGAATTCCATCATTTTGTTTACATATACATCGTAGTCTCTAATTGGCTTAACATCAATTTGAGATCCTGGTAAGAAAGCTTCAATTCCGAAAACGTCAACAATCATACCACCTTTAGTTCTGCATTTCACAAAACCATTAACGATTTCTCCTGTTTCGTTAGCCGAAATAACTCTATCCCATGATTTGATAGTACGTGCTTTTCTGTGTGATAATACTAATTGACCTGTTTTGTCCTCACGGATGTCAATTAACACTTCTACAGTATCACCTACTTTTAATGCTGGGTTGTAACGGAATTCGTTTAATGAAATAACACCTTCCGATTTTGCGTTGATATCAACGATAACGTCTCTATCTGTAATTCTAACAACTACACCATCTACTACTTCTTCTTGATCTGTAGCAATAAATGTTTTTGAAACTAGTTCTTCGAATTCTAATAAGTTTTTCTCATCTACTGCATCGATACCTTCTTCGAAGTTATGCCAGTTAAAATTTGCTAAAAACTCTTCTTGTGATTTTAATTGTTCAGACATGCTGATTGAAAATTTGTATTCTGTGTTCTCTCGAGTTTCTTAAAGCGATAGAAAAAACAGAAGTTGTTTTACATAAATAGTTGATACCTAAAGGAAACTCTTATCCACCAAAAGGTGTGCAAAAGTAATTCATTTATTTAATATGGCAAAATATTTAGTCCGAGATATTAAAGAGTGCTATAAAAAGAAGCAAAAAAAGGTTCAGGAGTGAATTATTAGGCTTTTTTAGAGGTATAGTTCCCGCTGTCATTCCTATCTTTTTATCCCGATGAAAAATCGGGATAAAAAGGATATTCCCTTCCATCGGGGCTAGTTAGTTTATATTGTGATTTACCGGTAATAACAAACCCGACAGGTTTTTGAAACCTGTCGGGTTTGGTCTAAAAGATCAACCTTATTTAATGACTCAAATTCTCCACTTCATTCGGATTGTGCTCATGTTTGAATAAAATGGCAAACGCTATGGCAATAATCAAGGAATAAGCAGCAAAAGCCAACCAAATCATATGCCAATCTTTCATCATAATTACTTTATCAAACAAACCATCGGTAGCAATAGAATTTCCTTGATTTTTTACAAATTCCAACATTTTTGGATTTGTAGTATCCGTTTGTAAAAACGAAGCCAACTCAGTAGTAGTATTAAAAGACTTCGTAAAAAAGCGGTCAATCGCCCAACCCGAAGTAAAACTTCCTAATATTGCTCCTACTCCATTGGTCATCATCATAAACAACCCTTGTGCCGAAGAACGATTTTTAGGATCTGTATGAGTTTCAACAAACAATGATCCTGAAATATTAAAGAAATCAAAAGCCATTCCGTACACGATACAAGACAAAATAATCATCCATAATCCTTGAACAGGATCTCCAAATGCAAAAAGTCCAAAACGCAACACCCAAGCCAGCATACTGATTAGCATGACTTGCTTGATTCCAAAACGTTTCAAGAAAAACGGAATAGCAAGTATAAATAAAGTCTCCGAAATTTGAGAAATCGACATGATGATAGTAGAATATTCCACTACGAACGAATCTGCATATTTTGGAAAATGTTTGAATTCATCTAGAAAAACATCTCCATACGCATTAGTAAGCTGCAAAGCTCCTCCTAAAAACATAGAAAATATAAAGAAAAGCGCCATTTTATAATTGGCAAATAATTTAAAAGACCCTAAACCTAGAGTTTCCATCAAGGAAGTATTCTCTTTGATTAATCTTTGTGGCTTGCATGGTGGTAAAGTAAAAGAGTAAAACCCTAAACCAATCGCCGCAATTCCCGCGATATAAAATTGATAATCGGTAGCCTTGTTTCCTGATAAATTGGTAATCCACATGGCAACAATAAAACCAATTGTCCCAAAAACCCGAATTGGCGGAAAATCCTTAACCACATCTTTATTGCTGTTTTTTAAGGCATTATAGGATATCGAATTACTCAATGCAATAGTTGGCATATAAAAACACATTGCCAAAAGCATGATGTAAATAAAAGTAGTTGGAGTAGTAACCTCAGGCAAATAAAACAATACAGCACCATACAATATATGAAGAACTCCGTATAGTTTTTCGGCATTGATCCATCTATCCGCAATAATCCCCGTAAGAGTAGGCATAAAAAGGGAAGCGACTCCCATTGTACTAAAAACCAAACCAAATTGAGTTCCTTCCCAAGCCTTGGTTCCAAACCAATAATTTGCAATTGTAATCAGCCAAGCTCCCCAAACAAAAAATTGTAGAAAGCTCATTAATGTCAACCTATTTTTAATCCCCATGAATTGTGTTTTTATAAAAAAGTATCAGCTTGTAAAACTACTATTAAAATTGAAATTAGCAACTATTTATTCCGCTTCTATAATATCATTTATTAACTCTAAAACAACATCAAATTGTTCCTTGCGATTCAGGTATGAATTATCGATTTCAATTGAATCTTCTGCCATAACCAATGGTGAATCTTCTCTATGGGTATCAACATAATCACGGTCTACCACATTTTTAAGAACTTCTTCATAAGTAACAGCATCTCCTTTTGCTTGCAATTCATCAAAACGTCTTTGTGCACGGGTGTCTGCTCCAGCGGTCATGAATATTTTGAGTTCTGCATTTGGAAACACAACGGTTCCTATATCTCTACCGTCCATTACGATTCCTTTTTCTTTACCCATTTCCTGCTGTTGTTCTACCAACTTAGCACGCACTTCTGATATTGCAGCTACAGCACTTACGAAACTGGAAACCTCCAAGGTTCTGATTTCGGTTTCTACATTAACATCATTCAAATACATTTCGGCAAAACCCAATTCAGGATTAAATTCAAAATGCAATTTTATAGAAGGTAAACTATTTACCAGTTTTTCTTTGTCCAAAAAATCAACTCCAACACAATTGTTTTGCATCGCAAACAAAGCAACGGCACGATACATAGCGCCAGTATCTACATATACATACCCTAATTGTTTGGCGAGTTGTTTGGCCAAAGTACTTTTTCCAGTGGATGAAAATCCGTCTATTGCTACGATTATTTTTTTCATGTTTTATTATTTTGATTAAAAAAAGGTTTAGACTCTACTTTTTCGATCTATTATCTCTTCTCTATATTCTATTTTCTCTTCTCTTTTTCTAAAAATCATTCTCCCAAATTAATAGCCAATCCAAACAAACTCGTGTTTCCAGCCAAAGTATATTTAGAATAAGAATAATTGAATTTTAGTTTGTTTAGCTTGAGGCCAAACCCTAATGAAATTCCCGAGAAATTACGTTGATCTTGAATTTGTAATTCAGCTCCTCTACGAAAATTATAACCCAATCTAAGGTTAAAGGCTTTTTTTGGAAAAAGTTCAACACCCAAAATTACGTGTCGAAGTGCATTGTTGAAAACAGAAACCTTTTCGTCAGCGACATTGCCATCTATTGAAGTTTCTGCTCGAACGGGATTGGAAAAAGCTAAATTCCATTGTTGCAAATTTTCAACGGTCAAATGCCAGCGTATGGGAACATGCTCTAATTCTTGGGAAACTCCCGCAATAATCTCAAAAGGCAATTGTTCTCTATTGCCGTCGTAGGTAGTAAATTGGGATCCGATATTCATTAAGGTCAAAGCCCAATTCACATCATTTTTCTCGTCAATATATATCATTCCCAAATCAACCGCAGCTCCAAAAGAACTGTAACTCTCCAAAATGGATTCGATAAATTTTGCATTTGCGCCTATATGTAGGTCTGTATAGGGAATGTTATAAGCATAACCAACAGAAAGGGCAATTTCGCTACCTGTAAATTCAGATGTAGGCAAACCATTTTCGTCATATCCATCAAATTTCCCATAATTGATATAGTTTACCCCTGCTTGAAAGGTTTGCAAATGCTGGTCATACGTGTAGGCATAAGAAGCCGTACCGTAAGTAACTTCTTTATAGTAATTCCCATAATTTAATGCCAAATGATTATGCATTTCTTCATTTATTGTGGCAGGATTAAATAAGGCTTCATTGACATCTTCATCGTAAATAGTAATTGTCTTTCCTCCTAATGCTGCTTGCCTGGGTGAAGTGACCAAGTTCAAAAACTCATAAGTGTACTTCCCTCCTATTTGTCCGTAGCTGACAGAACAAATTAGAATTAAAAAGAAAAATAAAAGTTTTTGGGGCATACAATATTTAAAAAAAAGCAAAGTTTAAAATTCCATCCCGATAGCTATCGGGACCAAACTTACGAAAATTAAAAAGATAATTAAGAGAAAGGAAAGTCCAAAAAATAAATCCCAAATTCCAATTATTCTGAGTCTATTCAGATTTGGAATTTGGAATTTAAACTATTAGAATTTATTTTATTTTAATTCTTTAGCATTTTTAACTTTCTCTTTGGTTATGGCTAAATCCAAAACCTCACTCATTTCTTTCACATAATGAAACGTAAGCCCTTCTAAGTATTCTGGTTTAATTTCATCAATATCACTTTTGTTTTCATGACACAAGATGATTTCTTTGATATTGGCTCTTTTGGCAGCCAATATTTTTTCTTTTATCCCTCCCACTGGCAATACTTTTCCACGCAAAGTAATTTCTCCAGTCATAGCCAAGTTTTTCTTCACTCGTTTCTGGGTAAACAATGAAACTAAGGAAGTCAACATCGCAATTCCGGCGCTAGGTCCATCTTTTGGAGTAGCACCTTCTGGAACGTGTAAGTGAATGTTATATTTAGCAAGTATTTCTGGATACAATCCCATTAATTCAGCATTAGCTTTAATGTATTCTAAAGCAATTGTAGCCGATTCTTTCATTACCGTTCCTAAATTTCCTGTAATAGTCATTGTTCCTTTACCCGGAGAAATCAATGATTCTATAAAAAGAATGTCACCACCAACACTTGTCCAAGCCAAACCTGTAACGACACCAGCAACTTCATTACTTTCGTATTTATCTCTTTCTAATCGAGGTACGCCAAGCACTTTTACAATGTCTTCGTCGGTTACTTTTTTGTTATACTCCTCCTCCATGGCTACCGATTTTGCAGCATTACGAACGATTTGAGCAATCTTGTTTTCCAATCCACGAACACCAGATTCACGGGTATAACCTTCGACAATTTTTTCTAATTGCTTTTTTCCAATACTCAAATCTTTGGCTTTCAAACCGTGAGCCTCCAGTTGTTTTGCAAACAAATGTTTACGGGCAATTTCTACTTTCTCCTCAATAGTATAACCAGACATTTTTATAACTTCCATACGATCTATTAATGCTGGCTGAATGGCTGACATATTATTAGACGTAGCAATAAACATCACTTTAGACAAATCATAGCCCATTTCTAGGAAATTATCATAAAAAGAATTGTTTTGTTCTGGATCTAAAACTTCTAATAATGCCGAAGAAGGATCTCCATTATGGCTAGAGGATAATTTATCAATTTCATCTAAAACAAATACGGGATTGGATGTTCCTGCTTTCTTTAAACTTTGAAGAATTCTACCGGGCATAGCGCCTATATACGTTTTTCTATGACCGCGAATTTCAGCTTCATCACGCAATCCGCCCAATGAAATACGAACATATTCTCTACCCAATGCTTTTGCAACAGACTTACCAATTGAAGTTTTACCAACACCTGGAGGCCCAGTTAAACAAATAATTGGTGACTTCATATCATTTCTTAATTTAAGTACTGCAAGATGTTCAATCATTCTTTTTTTGACATCTTCCAATCCGAAATGGTCTTTATCTAAAACTTTTTGAGCATGTTTTAGATCGAAATTATCTTTAGAAAATTCGCCCCATGGCAACTCTAAAAACAACTCTAAATAATTTCTTTGAATACCAAAATCAGGAGCCTGTGGGTTCATGCGACGCATTTTTGACAATTCCTTATCAAAATGTTTTTTTGTCGTTTCGTCCCACTTTTTGGTTTTGGCTTTCAGACTCATTTCATCCATTTCTTCCTCCTGCGAAACTCCTCCCAATTCTTCCTGAATGGTTTTCATTTGCTGGTGCAAGAAATATTCTCTTTGTTGCTGATCTAGATCAAAACGAACTTTAGACTGAATGTCATTCTTCAATTCAAGTTTTTGCAACTCAACATTCATATAGCGCAAAGCCTCTAAAGCACGATCTTTTAAGCTATTAATCGATAATAAATCTTGTTTTTCCTTAACAGATAAATTCATGTTAGAAGATACAAAACTTATTAAAAACGAAGGACTTTCAATGTTTTTTATAGCAAATGTCGCCTCAGATGGAATATTTGGACTTTCATTTATAATCTGAACAGCCAATTCTTTTATCGAATCAAGAATTGCATTGAACTCGGAGTCTTTTTTTGTTGGTCTTTTTTCGCGAACATCTTTAATTTTAGCCGTAAGATAGGGTTCTTCCGAAACAACTTCAGTTATTTCAAAACGCTTTTTTCCTTGTAGGATTACCGTAACATTACCGTCAGGCATTTTTAAAACCCTAAGAATTCGAGCTACAGTTCCTATTTTATGGATATCATCTTTTGTAGGATCCTCATCTTCTTCGTTGATTTGAGAAACTACACCAATTACTTTTCCAGCAGCATTGGCATCATTTATCAATTTTATCGATTTATCTCTTCCTGCCGAAATTGGAATAACCACTCCAGGAAACAAAACGGTATTTCGCAATGGTAAAATGGGTAAAGAATCCGGTAATTCTTCATTATTCATTTCCTCCTCATCTTCTGGAGTCAATAACGGAATTAATTCGGCTTCAGAATCAAATTCTTGAAGTGACAGATTGTCAATAGTAAGTATTTTATGATTTGACATAGTATATTTTAAGTCTTTTTGTCATTAATTTTTTAATTCGGAACGCAAATATAAGGCATCACAACAACATTTTGAGATAATATTGATGTATAATACAGTATTATATTTAGGACTAAAATAGGGCAATCATTGTGCCAAAATCAATTGGATTAGAAATATTCTCTTATTTTAATTCCTGTATTTGTAAACTCTCAAGTTATTTATTAAAAATAAATCATTAAAAAAATTAAACTATTTTTATAAAACTGTAACAAATCAAAAAACGAGGGGTCTTTATAATAAATCATTAACTAGTATTTGAGCTTAACCAACCAAAATATCGAAGAATTAATTTCGCTTTGCAAAGAGAATAATCAGAAAGCACAATTTGAGATTTATAATCGCTATTGCAAGGCGATGTATAATGTGGCCTATCGAATTGTGAAAGACGAGCATTTTGCCGAAGACGTCATGCAAGAAGGTTTTTTGAAAGCATTTACTAAAATAAATGATTTCAAGCAAGAAGTTGCCTTTGGTGCTTGGTTGAAACGAATTATTATAAATTACAGTATTGATTTTTACAAAAAAAACAATCCATTTAAAACAGAAGATTTTGAAAAAACACTTTATAAACTAGAAGAAACGGAAACTGATTTGGACAATGATTTTGATTTTAATAATCTAAAAGTCAAACAAATTTTGGACACGATTCAATCCTTAAAATACAATTATTCTATGATTTTGACCTTATTCTATATTGAAGGTTATGATCAAGAAGAAATAAGCGAAATTCTTAAAATTAGTTATCCCAATTGTCGTACAACTTTAAGCAGGGCTAAAGAAAGTTTAAGAAAAAAATTAAATGAGATATGAAGAATGAAAATGAAAAATTAGATCAATTATTTGAAAATTTAGAAAATCAATGGGATGTTCATGAAATAGACAGTCAACATATAAATCGATTTTCAGCAAAATTGGCTCTTAAAAAACGAAAAAATAGCTTTGGCTTTATCTATGCTATAGCCGCATCGGTGGTTGTTATGCTTGGGATTACTTTGTTTTATACAAATGATGATAAACCAAAAGAACTGAAATTTGCTTCTAAAGAAACCAAGCAAACCGATTCGATTTTTACCGTTTTGATTGAGCATCAGTTAGATCAAATTAAAGCTAAAGAATCACCAGAAAATGAAAAAATCATTAATGATGCCCTCAAACAAATGAAAGCATTAGATAGTGATTATGAAAAAATTAAACATGAATTAGAAATCAATGGGGAAAGTAAACCTATCATTTACGCCATGATAAGTAATCTTCAAACCCGAATTTCTTTTCTTCAAAATGTATTACAACGCCTTCAAGACACTGAAAAACTTAAAAAATTAGACCATGAAAAAACAATATAACGTATTCCTATTCCTATTTTTAATTCCCTTTTTAGGGTTTTCTAATGATGATTTTACCTATTCAAAACAACGAAACATCAAAAAAGTATATACTGTAAACAGCGACGCTGGTATTAACATTGACAATTCTTATGGAACTATTTTTGTTACCACTTGGGAGGAAGACAAAATAGAAATTGATGTTCTGATTAAGGTTAGTGGTGATAACGAAAAATGGGTCAATCAAAAATTAGCTGGAATCGATGTTGATTTCATTGCTTTAAAAAGTATGGTTACAGCAAAAACCGTTTTTGTAAACACCAATACTAAAAGTAACGGAAGAAATAACAACTTTGAAATCAATTATACCATCAAAATCCCTAGAAACGGAACCGTAAAACTAAACAACAAATACGGCAATATCATTACTTCCGATCTCTTTTCTACAACTGATATTAATTGTAAATACGGAAAAATTAATTTAGGAAAGTTAAACGGGAACAGTAATGCAATCCAGATTGGGTATTGCTCCAATTCAAGTATCGAGTACTTTAAAAATGGGACAATAACTTCTAAATATTCGGAATTAAAAATTGATGCAGTTTCTAAGCTCGACTTGCTTTCGGAATATTCTGAAATTGATATCATTGAAGGTAATGATGTGAAGTATAATAGCAAATACGGGAGTGTGAAAATTCAAAAAGTAAATTCATTAGATGCAAATGGTAATTATTTGACTATTGATATTGGTTCTCTATCAAATCAATTGAAATTATACACTAAATATAGTAACGTTTCTATTGATGCTATTCAAGCCAAAGCCAATAATGTTACCATCGTGGCTGGTTATACTGGAGTAGATATAGGTTTTGAACCCAATTATGTTTTCGATTTTGATGTGACGGTAAAGTATGCTAATTTTAAATATGACAAGGAGTTGGATGTCAGTTCTAAAGAAGAAACCAGTTACACTAAAAAAATGAGTGGATTTTACAAGAAGAAAGGTGTAAACAAGGTTATTATCAATTCAGATTACGGTAATGTAAAAATGTTCAAAAACCAATAGTAGTTTCAATCACAATATCAAGTTCAATAAATCAATCTTTAATTTTAATCAATCAAAATGAAAAAATCAATTCAATTAGTCACTTTATGCGCTTTATTTTTGACAACAATTGTAAATGCACAATGGTCAAATAAAAAAGTAAAAGGTAATGGAAAAGTAACTACCGAAAAGCGAACTACTGCAGGGTATGACGAAATAAATGTGTCGGGTTTCTTTGATGTGGTTTTGGTTTCAGGAAAAGAAGGTGCGATAACCATTCAAGGAGAAGAAAATTTACTACCTTATGTAAAAGTTGAAGTCGAAGGAAATGTGTTGAAAATTCATACCGAGAAAAATGTAAATATCAGCACCAACAAAGGAATAGTTCTGACAGTACCTTTTGAACAAATTAGTTTTGTTTCGCTTTCGGGTTCTGGAGATCTTAAGTCTAAAAGCACTATTGTTGGTTCAACTTTTAAAGCCAAATTATCAGGTTCTGGTGATTTAACTTTAGATGTTAAAGCTACTGATTTTGAAACCAACCTAAGCGGTTCTGGAGATGTTGTACTAACTGGAAGTTCAGATGTTTTTTCTTCCAAAATATCCGGTTCAGGAGATGTTGATGCAGTTAATTTGGTCACCAAAAATTCAAATTTAACGGTCTCTGGTTCGGGCGACATGAAAGTAAATTGTAGCGAGAGTTTATATGCCCGAGTTTCTGGTTCTGGAGATATCGCTTATAAAGGCAATCCTAAAACAAAAGACACCAAAGTCAATGGCTCTGGTGAGATTTCGAAAATGTAATCAGAATTTAATTTTAGCTAAAAAAAATACCGCAGATTCGCAGATGGAATAATACAATCGGTGAATCTGTGGTAAAATTTTATTTTGAGTCATCGAATTAAATCAATTCGAATAACTTAAAATCAGTGTTGCTTTAGAGATTATTAAGCCTCTTTTTTGGTACACGTCTTAATAAAAATATACTAATTACAAAAAAGACTGCCAAAATAACAATCGCCATTCTCGGGCTTCCGGTGATTTGATCAATAATACCATAAACACACATCCCAATTACGATTCCTATTTTTTCTGCAACATCATAAAAACTAAAGAACGAAGTAGTATCATCAGTCTCAGGCAATAATTTTGAATAGGTGGAACGTGACAAAGATTGAATTCCTCCCATTACAAATCCAGCAACTGTTGCCATAATATAAAAATGCATTGGCAATGTTATAAAAAAGGCAAGCCCACAAAATACAGCCCAAATACTATTAATAAAAATTAAGGTTGGAATATTTCCGAATTTTTCCGAAGCTCTTGAAGTTATAATAGCTCCGATAACAGCAACTAATTGTATTAATAAAATGCAAATAATTAATCCGATGGTGCTCTCTTCTTTAGATGACCATTGAATTTCCTGAGCGCCAAAATAAGTAGCAACCAGCATAACGGTCTGTACTCCCATGCTAGAAACAAAAAAACCTCCTAAATAACGTCTCAAAGGGATGTTTTCATTTAATAGTAACCAAACCTTTTTCAACTCTTTGAATCCATTAAAAACAACAGACTTCGTTAATTTCCTCGCTGCTTTATTATTTCCTTGTGGTAAATAATAATAGGTGTATTGACTGAATAAAATCCACCATACTCCTACCATTATAAAAGAATACCGCATGGCTTTCATTGCTGCTTCACCTTCAGCTCCTGTAATACCAAAAAGTTTTGGCTTCATAACCATCGTCAAATTGATGACCAATAAAATCACACTTCCTACATATCCTAATGAATACCCTTTGGCACTAATTTTATCTTGTTGTTCTTCAAAAGCAATATCTGGTAAATAGGAATTATAAAAAACTAAACTTCCCCAATATCCTATTAATCCGAAGAAATAAAAAACAAGTCCTATATAAATACTTTCAAGATTAAACCAGTACAATCCCATACAAGATAATGCCCCTACATAGCAGAAGAATTTCAGAAATGATTTTTTATTTCCAACATAATCAGCAATACCCGATAATAAAGGAGAAATAAAGCAAATAACTAAAAACGCAGCTGCCGTAATAAAACTAATTAAAGCCGAGTTTTTTAAATGAAGTCCAAAAACATCAATGTAATGATCACGATCTGAAAATAAAGCTTCATAAAATATTGGAAATATAGCCGATGCAATTGTAAGTGTGTAAACCGAATTTGCCCAATCGTAAAATGCCCATGCGTTTAATAGCTTTTTACTTCCTTTTTGTAATTGTTCCATACTTTACTGTTTTTAGTAGTGCGAATATATCTATTTTAAAATAATTCTGTTTTAATAATTAAAAATACAATAAAAAAAGCGTTGATAAATACCAAGATTTATCAACGATTAAAGTGTTTATCTATTTCTTACAAACTAGGCAACTTTAAATACTACTACACTCAATGGAGGCAGTAATAACGCTGTTGAATATTCTTTTCCGTCATAAGGAGAAGTTTCAATTAATAATTTATTGGTGTTTTGAACTCCACTTCCTCCAAATTCAATGGCATCGCTATTAAATACTTCTGTAAGTTTTCCTTTCTTGGGCAAACCAATTCTGTAATTTTCTCGGATTACTTGTGTAAAATTAAGAACTACAATTAAATCATCTTTGGGATTATTCCCTTTTCGGATAAAAGACATAACGGCATTCTCATGGTCTGAATAGTTAATCCATTCAAAACCTTCGGGGCTGAATTGTTTTTCATGTAAAGCAGGCTCTGTTTTGTATAATTCATTCAATTTAGTAATCAATAATTTGACACCATTATGAAAAGGATATTGTAATAAATGCCAATCTAAACTGCTCTCAAAATTCCATTCGCTGCTTTGTCCAAATTCAGATCCCATAAACAATAATTTGGTTCCAGGATGCGTAAACATATAGCCATAAAGTAATCGCAGATTGGCGAATTTTTGCCATTCATCACCGGGCATTCTTCCTGCGATAGATTTTTTACCATACACTACTTCGTCATGAGAAAGCGGTAGCATAAAATTTTCGGTATAGGTATAGGTCATGGAAAAAGTCAAATCATTTTGATGGTACTTTCTATACACTGTCTCTTTTTGGAAATATTCTAAAGTATCGTGCATCCAACCCATCATCCATTTCATTCCAAAACCCAATCCTCCATTAAATGTAGGTCTGGAAACCATAGGAAAAGAAGTGCTTTCTTCAGCAATGGTCTGTACACCCTCAAAATTTGAATAAACCGCTTCATTAAAGTCTTTCAAAAAACTTATGGTATCTAAGTTTTCTCTACCTCCGTAAATATTAGGTTCCCACTCCCCTTCTTCTCGTGAATAATCTAAATACAACATAGAAGCAACAGCGTCTACTCTAAGTCCGTCTACGTGATAATGTTGCAACCAAAACAGTGCATTACTGATTAAAAAGGAACGTACTTCATTTCGTCCATAATTAAAAACCAAACTTTTCCAATCAGGATGATAGCCTTTTCTACGATCTGGATGTTCAAAAAGATTAGATCCATCAAAAAATCCTAAACCGTGAGCGTCATCAGGAAAATGGGAAGGAACCCAATCCAAAATAACGCCAATACCCGCTTGGTGCAATTTATCGACAAGTACCATAAAATCTTGTGGTTCCCCAAAACGAGAAGTTGGTGCAAAGTATCCTATTAATTGATAACCCCATGAAGGATCATACGGATATTCCATTACTGGCATGAACTCTACGTGGGTAAATCCAGTTTCTTTTACGTATTTTACAAGATCTTCTGCAAATTCTAAATAAGTCAAAAAACGATTTTCTTCACCCTGTCTTTTCCATGAACCCAAATGCACCTCATAAACCGAATAGGGTTTATCCAAGTCATTATGCTCTTTGCGGGTTTCCATCCAATTGGTATCTTTCCACTTATAATCAAGATCCCAAATTACGGAGGCTGTATGGGGTGGCTTCTCACAGTAAAAAGCGAACGGATCTGCTTTTTCAGTCATTAGACCTCCATTATTCGATTCTATTCTATATTTATAGAGCGTTCCTTTCTCAATTCCGGGAATAAACCCTTCCCAAATACCGGATGAATCCCAGCGCACTTGCAATTCATGCTCTCCTTGCCTCCAATGATTAAAATCACCAACTACCGAAACCGTTTTTGCAGATGGAGCCCAAACAGCAAAATAAACTCCTTTTACTCCATTAACTTCAATTATATGAGCCCCTAATTTTTCGTAAAGTCTAAAATGTTTCCCTGCTTTGAATAAATCAATGTCAAAATCGGTAAAAAGCGAATGGGTTTGTACTTTGTTCATTTTTATATTTTGTTATTTTTTTGTTGAAAATTGAAATCAACTAATTTTTACTTAAAATTCATTATACTGGCAATTCCTCTCAATGGAATTACAGACCATCGTGGCCTAGAATTTAATTCATAACCCAATTCATAGATCGCTTTTTCGAGTAGACAATATTTCAATAAAAAATCAATTTCTTTTCGGTATCCAATATTTAAATTGCCTGCTTGCGCCACTTCGGTATAAGTATTGATAAAAACACCCACGAAATATTTAAATAGAATTTCTCCAGCCTGAAAAAGTTCTTCCTGTTCGAATGGATATTTATCCGGATTACTGAAAATCGTAGCATAAATAGCATAATGAAAAGAGCGAAACATTCCAGCAACATCTTTCATTGGAGGTTGTTTTACTTTTCTATCTCGAATTGTACTCTCTGGTTCTCCTTCAAAATCAAGTATATAAAAATCATCCCCGTTTACTAAAACTTGACCTAAGTGGTAATCCCCATGAATACGAATACGTTCCGATTTCATTTGAGTCCAATCAAAATCAATGAAAACTTTTCGAATCTCTTTTTTATGATCCAAAAATTGATTGGCCAATTCCAATGCTAAACCGTCTAATTTATGTAAATTATTTTCTAAAATATTCAAACGATTTTGAAACTGATAGGTCAATCTGTTCTTTAACCAAACCGAATAATCCCCATTATAGGTAAGCGGAGTAAAAGCAGTTTCATGGGTGTCACTGCCCAAGGCGATATGCATTTCGGCGGTTCTGGTTGCCAATGTCTTAATTCGAAGAAATATACTCAATCCAGCCCAATCAATAATTTCGTGGGGAACATCATTTATTTTTAATCGTGTAAATAATTCAATATCCGGAAGCTTGCTTATTGTTATTTTTTTTAGTTTTAAATTTTCAAAGATTTGATCTACTTCTTCAAGCATAAATTTCCATGCATCCCCTTCATTGGGAACCAATTCTTGCATCAAAGCTAAAGTAATATCTCCTTCACTCATTTTTACGCTAATGCTTCCGGTATAAGCAGGGGAACTTTTAAAATCCATCCTTTCAGTGAGAAAACGACTAATTTCATAATCTGGATTCATACTGATATATATCCTCCTGAAAATTTTTAGAACTAATGTATCGTTATAAATAATAGAAGTATTACTCTGTTCTACTCCCATAAACTTTGAAGAAATATATTCTTTAGCTTCAAATTTTTTCCCTTTGTGAAATTTCACTTTTGGATCTTCTATTTTTTTCGAATGAATCAATTTGTCAAACAATAATTTTCTGAAATCTTCTTGGTGTAGTGCGTCAACAAGATAACCTTCTTTATCATTCATTTTAACTGGAGCAATTATAGTGTTGGTGTCCAGTTGTTCTTCAGGCATAAAAGCTAACGGCATAAAATAGTGCTGATAAAACGCCTCTTTAAAATTCACTTCCAATAAAACTCCATAATAAGTGTTGTCATTGGAAGCTATTTTAAAAGAATCAACAACTTCAATATATTTTATGGTACTGGCTTTTCCGCCATACCATCGTTTATTTATAATGTAATTCTCTAAAATATCAGATGCAAAAACTTTAATAAAACTATCGTCTTCAAAAGCATTATTCCAATCAGTATTAAAAACAAATGTATTTTGAAATTCCGCTACGTTAATTTTATCTACCATTATTTCTGTATTTTAAATAAATGAAAAGGCAATTCGGGTGAAAGTTCAACATAATTCCATTCTTTGTCCCATAAATAAGTATTTCCAGTTATCAAATCAGAAACATGAATGGCTTGGGTTCCAAGTTCATTTACAGGTAGTTTTACCATCGCTTTACCGGTATGAAAGGCATCTAAACTTACTACCATCAAAGTTTCATTTTGCTTATCGTCATCAAATTTGTAGTAAGCAATCACTTGATCATTATTGGTGTCACAAAAAACAATATTATTCGTTTGCTGCAAAGACGCTTCCTCTTTTCTAATGGCATTGATACGGCTAATTATGGAGGTTAGCTTGTTTTGTTTATCCCAATCCCATTTGTAATATTGGTATTTTTCAGAATCTAAGTATTCTTCTTTTCCATGTGCCATTGGGGTACAAACCATATATTCAAAAACAGGACCATAAATTCCAACACTTGAACTTAATGTCGCTGCAAGGAAATATTTATGCAAATGCACCGATTCATTACCACTTTGTAATGCATAAGGATTGATATCTGGAGTGTTGGGCCAAAAATTAGGTCTGTAAAATTCTTTTTGTTCTGTTTGTGTTAGCTCCTCAACATATTCGGTTAATTCTTTTTTAGAATTTCGCCATGTAAAATAGGTGTACGATTGACTAAAACCTTGCTTTGCCAATTCATTCATGATTTTTGGGCGTGTGAAAGCTTCTGCCAAAAACAAAACGTCAGGATGTTTTTTCTTGATTTCTGAAATCAACCAACCCCAGAAATAAAAGGGTTTAGTGTGCGGATTGTCAACTCTGTAAATTTTAATATTGCATTCTTCAATCCAAAATAAAGCAACGTCTAATAATTCTTTCCAAAGATTTTTCCAATCGGTACTTTCAAAATAAATAGGTTGAATATCCTGATATTTTTTAGGCGGATTTTCGGCATATTGTACCGTTCCGTCCGGTCTCCATTTAAACCATTGTGGAAAATCTTTTACATAAGGATGATCTGGAGCTGCTTGAAGAGCATAATCCATAGCAACTTCAATCCCTAAATCTTGTGCCTTTTGTACTAATTGTTTAAAATCTTCTATAGAACCTAATTCTGGATGTGTTGATTTATGTCCGCCATGATGAGAACCAATTCCCCAAGGAGAACCTACATCTCCAGATACCGCATGGGTAGCGTTGTTTTTTCCCTTTCTGTTTACTTCTCCAATTGGATGAATTGGCGGAAAATATAAGGTGTCAAATCCCATGGCAGCAACACGTGGCAATAGTCTTTCGCAATCTTTAAAAGTTCCATGTTTGCCTTTTTCGGCTGATGCAGATCGTGGAAAAAACTCATACCAAGTGCTGAATAATGCTTTTTTGCGATCGACATAAACTTTAAGTTCATTCGATTTATTTTCTAATAATCGAATGGGATATTTTTTGAATATTCGAGTTAATTCATGAGATTTTGCTTCTTTTACCGCATTTTCATATTCTGATTCGGTTGTAAAATAATGGTTTAAACGATTCAGATATTCGTTTTCGGAAGCATCAACAACATTAAGAATGGCACGAACATACTCCGCACCTTCTAACAATTCAGACTTCACCTGTTGATTATCATTAATCTTGCGTTCGGTGCCATGTTGCCAGTTTAGCGCATAGTCTACCCAACCTTCAATGCAATAGGTATAAAATCCTTGTTTTTCAACTTTGAATTCAGCGATCCATTCGTCATTATGGGCTGGAGTCATTCGAACTTCTTGCCAATTATTTTCGGTTTCATGTTTGAATTTTACACAACATTCTAAAACGTCATGTCCGTCGGAAAATACGGCAGCAGTAACCACTACTTTCTGTCCAACAATTCTTTTTATGGCAAAATTACCACAATCTAATTGTGGGGAAACATTTTCAATTATTATTCGGGTTTGATTCTGCATTTTATACTTTTTTGGTACTTAAAAATAGTAAATATTATTGATTCATAAAATAAATATTTAATTTGTAGTGGATTGCGTGAGGGATTACTTCACTTAATTTTTATTTTCATATGAGTTCAGTGAACTTCGTTTGTAGTGGAGCTCTTTTTTTATCCCGTTTTTTTTACGGGATAAAAAAAAGCGGGAACGGAAAGCCCGACCCGTAGTTTTTACGGAGGGTCACGCCCACACGAGCGATAGCGAACTGACGAAGTAAATTAATGCTGTTATTCGAAGAATTTTGGCATTATTATTTAACAGTAAAACCATCCGGAATAATTGCTCCTTTTCGAATAACAACTATCCCTTCCTTGATGCAATACAATTCATTTGTAGTATCGGCTAGATGTTTTCCTCCTTTTATATAGACATCATTTCCAATCCTGCAATTTTTATCCACAATCGCATTATGTATGAAGCATCTTTCCCCTATGCCAATTAATGGTCTATTATTTTTTATATCTTCATTGATGTCATCAATATGTTGGTATAAATCATTACCCATAACATAGGAATGTTGAATAACCGTATCCGCTCCAATTCGGGTTCTGTTTCCAATAACCGATTTGGTAATTTCTTTAGAATGAATAATACAACCTTCAGAAATCAATGATCTCTCAACCATTATTTTATGAAACTTGGATGGCGATAATAAACGGGGTCTTGTGTAGATTTTATTATCATTATCAAACAAATTGAATTGTGGTATATCATCGGTTAAACCAATGTTAGCTTCAAAAAACGAGTCGATATTACCAATATCTGTCCAATATCCTTCGTATTGATAACTCAGTACTTTCTTGTTCTCAACGGCTTGCGGAATGATTTCTTTACCAAAATCCTTTGTGTCTGGATTTGACATTAATTCGATTAATAATTTCCTATTGAAAATATAGATTCCCATTGAAGCCAAATACTCTTTGCCTTGACTTTTCATGTCGTCACTTACCTCAGATTTCCAATCGGGTAATAATTCTTTTGCAGGTTTTTCGATGAATGATTTAATAAAATTTTCTGAATCCGTTTTTAAAATTCCAAATTCAGGGGCATCTTTATCGTTTACGGGTAAAGTAGCAATAGAAAGATCCGCTTCGGCTTCAATATGATCGTCAAGCATATCATTAAAATCCATTTGATACAACTGATCTCCAGAGAGAATCAAAGCATAATCAAACTCATGGTTCAAAAAGTGTGGCATGCATTGTCTTACGGCATCGGCTGTACCTTGAAACCAAGTGGGATTATCGGGAGTTTGTTCGGCGGCCAAAATATCAACGAACGACTGACTAAAAATACTAAAGTTATAGGTGTTCTTAATATGGGCATTTAAAGAAGCTGAATTGAACTGTGTCAAGACAAACATTCTATAAATATCCGAATTCATACAATTTGAAATTGGAATATCAACCAATCTGTATTTCCCCGCTATCGGCACAGCAGGTTTAGACCTACTGGCTGTTAATGGAAATAATCTAGAACCTTGTCCACCTCCTAAAATAATAGCAATAACATTTTTTCTTTTAGTTTTCATTTCGTTTAGTAATAATTAAATTATATAATTCTATATATTCTTGACAAACACGTTGCCAAGAATGATCAGTATTCATTCCTTTTATTCTAATTTTATTGATGCTTGATTGGTCTTCATATAACTTTAAGGCTCTTTTGATAGCGTCGCAAATATTTTCAACAGAAGCTTGATCGAAGCATATTCCGTTTCCGTCATCTTCAAAGTCAGCAACTGTATCTTTTAATCCGCCAGTTCTTCTCACCATGGGTATTGTACCATATCGCATGGAATACATCTGATTCAAACCACAAGGTTCTACTCTCGATGGCATTAATAGAAAATCAGATCCAGCGTATGTTTTATGGGCTAATACTTCGTCATAACCAATAAAGACATTAAAAAAACCTCTATAATCCTGAGATAATTCAGTAAGTTGGTTTTCAATTTCAATATTTCCAGAACCTAAAACCAGAATATTAATAGCTTCACTATTTTCAGATAAGGCCAGTACTGACGCTTGTGACAATAAATCTGCTCCTTTTTCATCGAATAATCGACCGATGAAACTGAAAAGCGGTTTTGTGGGATCTAAATTAAAACGCGCACACAATTGCTCTTTATTCTCCCGTTTTCCTTTTTCTTGTGTTTCTATATTATAATTTACATCCAACATCGGATCTATTTCAGGATCCCAAATATCATCATCAATTCCGTTAAGAATCCCTTTAGACTTGTAGCGAACCTTTTGAAATAATGATTCAAGTCCATTTGCCGAATAATTGATTTCATTGAGATAACTAGGAGAAACGGTTGTAACGGCATCGGCACATTTTATCCCTGCTGCCAATGAATTGATACAGTTACCCCATTCTAATACATTTACATGTACCAAATCGAATTCTGGCAAATAATGCAATTTATCAAAACCAAATTGTCCTTGATACAAAGCATTATGGATGGTAATCACAGTTGCTATATTTCTTAGCTTCTCATATTTATAACTATAAGTTATCATAAAAGGGATTAAACCAGTATGATGATCATGGCAATGAATTATATCAGGAACTGATCCTCTACCAATAATCCAATCTAGAGTTGCAATTTGAAAAGATAAAAAACGCTCAATATCATCTTTATAACTATATATATTTGGCCTGTCAAAAAGTTCGGGGATTTCAATTACATACAATTCAAATCCCAATTTGTCTGAAGTCTCTTTAAGTACACTAAAAGGAAAGTTAAATTTCCCTAATTGTAAAGTACTCCAATGAACACATACAAAATTATTTTCTTTTCTAAAGGTGTTATCATAACAAGGAATAACAACTCGAACTTGAGTTTCTGTGTTACTTTGATATTTTGGTAAGGCTCCAACCACATCGGCTAGACCTCCCACTTTTGCAGCAGGATAACATTCTGCTCCAATGTGAAATATTTCCATTTATGATGTTTTATAGATTTTAACCAAAATAATTTGATTTTTTTATGTAAAATTTAAATTTTAATTGAAAAAACACAACAATATAAAATTAAATAAACTTTAATTTTACATTACTTTTATGTTTTAAATTTAACAAAAAAAAGTAAGATAATCTCTTCGTTTTTAATATTTATCAATATGGCAATAAAACCTTCAAATCATACAAGACCTTTAGAAATTCCTAGATTTATAGTGCTTTCCAGTAAGGTTATCGCTTTTTTCTCTACAAGATTAGTTACTGTTTATGCTTTCAAACTATTTACGACTCCAATACGACATAAAACTCCAAAACGAGAAATGGAGATGGATCAAAAAAGTATTCAAACGCTAATTACCGTTCCAACCATAAACAAAAAAATAGTGGTTTACCAATACGGTGTAAGTGAAAAAAAAGTTTTATTGGTTCATGGCTGGTCCGGAAGAGGCACCCAATTGTGTAAAATAGCCGATGAGCTATTAAAATCAGGTTATTCAACTGTTAGTTTTGATGCTCCAGCACACGGGAAATCCCCCGGAAACTCATCAATTATGGTTGATTTTATTGATTCAATACTTGAAATTGATAAGCTATATGGTCCTTTTGAGATCGCTATTGGACATTCATTAGGAGGTATGTCTGTGTTAAATGCCATAAAAAAAGGCTTTTCTGTTAATCGTGCTATCATTATAGGAAGTGGAGACATTGTTCAAGACATAATTGATGATTTCATTAAAAAATTAGAATTAAAACCAGAAATCAGTACTCAATTATGCTTGTACATTGAGAATAAGTATGGAGGAAGCATGGATGATTACAGTGCTTACAGAGCAGCCTCAAAAACGGAGATTCCCACTTTGGTAATACATGATGAAAATGACCCCGAAGTTCCTGTAAAAGCAGGAAATCATATTCACAAATATTTAAAAAATGCGGAATTAATGATAACAAAAGAATTAGGACATAGAAAGATACTTGCCGATCATCAGGTGATTGAAAAAATCATTAATTTTATAAAAAAATAACTATTCAAGAGATTCTAAGACATTAAGTTGCTAAGATTTATGCGGATAAATAATTTTCTTGAAAATTGAGAAATAATACACCCAAGTTTAGAAAAAAGCTCAAAACCTTTTTTCTAAACTTAGAATCTTTGCAACTTAGTGTCTTAGTAGCTGAAAATTTTAAAAATTAAAGACTATGAATTATCCTTTTATAAAATCCAAAAAAGAATGGGAAGAAATATTGGGTTCTGAGAGATACAAAATTCTTCGCGAAAAAGGAACTGAGTACCCACATACAGGAAAGTATAATTTACATTACGAAAATGGGACGTATTGTTGCGGTGGATGCGGGACTCCCCTATTTGAAAGTAATTCTAAGTTTGATGCACACTGTGGTTGGCCTTCATTCGATGAATCGATACCCGGAAAAGTTGAATATATTGTTGATGATACGCATGGGATGAAACGAACCGAAATAGTTTGCGCTAATTGCGGCGGACATTTAGGTCATGTTTTTGAAGATGGTCCAACTAAAACGGGGCAACGCTATTGTGTTAATTCTTTATCTATTGATTTTAAAGAAAAATAGATAGATTATTATTCAAAAACTGTTTTAAATAAAAAAAGCTTTACGAACCGTAAAGCTTTTTTGTTTAAAACAAGAATGTATTAGAATGCAACATTCCATCTTGGTAATTTACCATTTTCGTCTAAGAAATTTTGTAAAATTTGACCTTCCACACTTGTTGGGATAGATTTTTCATTTGCATTGAATGTTTCGAACCAAAGTACTTCAAGTCTGTCAATGTTTTCGATTTTCATTTGTGCAGGCCAAGAATATTTTCTTCCTGTTTTTGCAAACTGATGACCGTTTACGATTTTGTCTTTTAGACCTCCGTTTTTGCTTTTTAAAGTTCCGTCGTTTTGAACAGTTCCTGTAGAGGAAACCATTATTAATTCTTTAGAATCTACACCTGCAGCATAAACAAGGAAAATACCACTTCCTGATTCTGATGCATTACATACTTCTTCTAAACTATCATCCTGTGTAAACGTAAAATGTCCTTTTACTGTAAACTTTTCTAATTCTTTATACATATTTTTAATTTTCCACTAAGGAACAAAGACCCAAAGTGATTGTTTATAATTACTTATTTTATCAAACAACATAAATTAAGAAAAAGCTCCATCTCGTTTATTCAACTTGACGGAGCTTTTATAATTTATTATTTAACCTATTGGAAATTAACCCAATACTTCTTTTACTTTTTTACCAATCTCTGCTGGAGAATCTACTACGTGAATACCACATTCTCTCATGATTTGTTTTTTAGCTTCAGCTGTATCATCAGAACCTCCAACGATAGCACCTGCGTGCCCCATTGTACGACCTGCTGGAGCAGTAACTCCTGCGATAAATCCAACAACTGGTTTACGGTTTCCATCAGCTTTAATCCATTTAGCAGCATCAGCTTCTAATTGACCACCAATTTCACCAATCATAACGATACATTCTGTTTCTGGATCATTCATCAATAATTCAACAGCTTCTTTTGTAGTTGTTCCAATAATTGGATCTCCACCAATACCGATAGCAGTAGTGATACCCAATCCTTGTTTTACAACTTGATCAGCCGCTTCATACGTTAAAGTTCCTGATTTTGAAACAATTCCAACAGTTCCTTTTTTGAATACAAAACCTGGCATAATACCAACTTTAGCTTCACCTGGAGTAATTACACCTGGGCAGTTTGGACCAATTAATCTTGCGTTTCTTTCTTTTACATAACTGTTTGCTTTAATCATATCAGCAACAGGAATTCCTTCTGTAATAGCAATAATTACTTTTATACCAGCATCGGCAGCTTCCATAATGGCATCAGCAGCAAAAGCAGGTGGTACAAAAATAATAGTTGTATCAGCGCCAGCTTGTTCAACGGCATCCTTTACTGTATTAAAAACAGGAAGGTCCAAATGAGTTGTTCCCCCTTTTCCTGGAGTAACTCCTCCAACAACGTTTGTACCGTATTCAATCATTTGCGAAGCGTGGAAAGTTCCTTCGCTACCTGTAAATCCTTGAACTATTATTTTGGAATCTTTATTAACTAAAACACTCATGATATATTTTTTATGTAGTTTTTAAAATTGTGTTGCAAAAGTAAGGTTTTTGTAATTATTCTTTACTTTTTTAATAAAAATAAATTACAGAATCTGACTCATTTGATAGCCTTTGTATAATTTATTGTCTTTTAATTCCCAAACAATCATAATATGAGCCAATAACATTTCTTCTCTTGGGTTCTCAATTGTTTTTACAAAATGAGAAAAACGTACCGAAACTAAATTATTCTCCTCAATTATGTGGCTTATTCTTACCTTAGTACGAACATAGGCTCTACTAATTTCATTGGTGAATTTCATTAAAGCATCATAATCCATTTGTATAAATCCTTTGCTACTATTCCATTCTAATGAAAAATCGGGATGTAGATATTCTTTCATTATCTCAGGATTGATAATGGCATCCGATTTATAAAAGCTTTTGACAATTTCTTTAGCAGACATATTACTTCAATTTTTTTAAAATTTCAGGAATCTTTTTAATATTAGCCAGTTGTTTCAATTTTTCTCTTGATTCTTCTATTGGAGTTCCAAAATAACTTTTTCCTCCTTCGACTGACTTAGTAACTCCAGTTTGACCCAAAATTACTGCGTTAGCCCCAATTGTAATACCGCTTGTTGTTCCCACCTGTCCCCAAATAGTAACTTCGTCTTCAATAATAACACAACCGGCTATACCAGTTTGTGAAGCAATTAAGCATTTTTTTCCAATGACAGTATCGTGTCCTATGTGTACTTGATTGTCAATTTTTGTTCCTTCGCCAATGATGGTATCTCCTGTTACCCCTTTGTCAATGGTACAAAGTGCTCCAATCCCCACATTATCTTTGATGACAACCCTACCGCCTGATAGCAATTGATCATATCCTTCGGCTCGTTTTTTATAATAAAAGGCATCGGCCCCAAGAATGGTACCAGCATGAATGATTACATTATTTCCGATCACAGTATGATCGTAAATTGACACATTGGAATGGATTAAACAATTTTCACCAATGACCACATGGTTTCCTATAAAAGAATTGGGTTGAATTATAGTTCCTGCTCCTACTTTGGCGGAAGCCGAAATAGAAACATTGGCATATTGAAAAGGTTTAAAATGACGCGTTAATGTATTGAAATCTCTGAATGGATCATCAGAAATCAACAATGCTTTTCCTTCTGGACAATCTACTTTTTTGTTTATTAATACAACTGTAGCTGCTGAATCTAAAGCTTTATCATAATATTTTGGATGATCGACAAATACGATATCACCCGATTCTACAACATGAATTTCATTCATGCCGTAAATTGGAAAAGAAGCATCACCAACAAATTCACATTGAAGTAAGTTTGCAATGTCTTGTAAAGAATAAACCTTTGGAAATTTCATAAATTTAATATTCTGTATATAAAAAATCCGTATTTAGTTTAAACAACTGAATACGGATTTTTAGAAAACTATGCTTTTACACGTTCCATATAAGAACCTGATGCTGTATCAATTTTTATTTTGTCACCTTCATTGATAAACAAAGGTACATTTACGGTAGCTCCAGTTTCAACAGTAGCCGATTTTGTAGCATTAGTTGCTGTATTTCCTTTTATACCTGGTTCAGCATAAGTAACTTCAAGTATTACAGATGCAGGCATGTCTACAGAAAGAGGTAAATCTGTTTCTGTATTGATACTTACCATAACATTTTCTCCTTCTTTTAATAAATCTGGAGAGTCAAGAATGCTTTTATTTAATGAAATTTGTTCAAAAGTTTCAACATTCATGAAGTGAAATAAATCACCTTCAGGATATAAAAATTGAAATTTATGATTTTCAACTCTTACTTCTTCAATTTTATGACCCGCAGAAAATGTGTTATCTAATACTTTACCATTGCTCAAACTTCTCAATTTGGTTCTTACAAATGCAGGTCCTTTACCAGGTTTCACATGTAAAAATTCAATGATTTTGTAAATATCATTATTGTATTTGATGCACAATCCGTTTTTAATATCTGATGTAGATGCCATTTTTTTTATTTTAGATTTAAGAATTTAGATTCTAAAAAAAGAATCAATCTTCTTTATTAATTATTTAATGTATACTTTTAATATTGTATAATGTAAACTAGAAATCTTAATTCAAAAATTAATAGTTCCCGGAATATCCCTTCATTACGCCTCTAGATGAATTTCTGATAAAATCTAAAATTTCATCACGCTCTGGAGTAGCTTCCATTTCAGCTTCAATGATGTCCATCGCTTGAGACGTATTGTAATTTTTTTGATACAGAATTCTGTAAATTTCTTGAATTTCTCTAATTTTTTCGGTTGTGAATCCTCGTCTTCTTAATCCAACAGAATTAATTCCAACATAAGATAATGGTTCCTTTGCCGCTTTTGTAAAAGGGGGTACATCTTTTCGAACTAATGAACCTCCAGAAACCATTGCGTGGTCACCAATATGAATAAATTGATGAATGGCAGCCAAACCGCCAATAACCGCATAGTTACCAACTATTACGTGGCCAGCAAGAGCAACTCCATTTACAATAATAGCATTATCCCCAATATGGCAATCATGTGCAATATGTGCAGTAGCCATAATTAGGCAATTATTTCCAAGTGTAGTTTGACCTGAAGCTATTGTCCCTCTATTTATGGTAACACATTCTCTGATGGTACAATTATCTCCGATTATGGCCAAAGAATCTTCCCCTCCAAACTTCAAATCCTGAGGGACTGCTGAAATTACTGCTCCGGGAAATATATTGCAATTCTTTCCAATTCGCGCTCCTTCCATTATGGTTACATTAGAACCAATCCATGTACCGTCTCCAATAACTACATTATTGTGAATGGTTGTAAAAGGTTCAATAACTACATTTTTGGCGATTTTCGCACCTGGATGAACGTATGCTAACGGTTGATTCATCTGCTTTTTTTTATATTATTATTGTTTAGAATAAAAGCCATTAAAACTATTTAAGGCCAATTAATCTAAATCTATTGTTTTCTTGCAATTTGTGCCATTAATTCGGCTTGAGCTACTAATCTACCATTTGCATAAGCATTGGCTTGCATGTGACAAATTCCTCTTCTTATAGGAGTAATTAAATCACATTTGAAAATTAGAGTATCACCAGGTAATACTTTTTGCTTGAATTTCACATTATCAATTTTCATGAAAAATGTCAAATAATTTTCTGGATCCGGTACAGTGCTTAAAACAAGGATTCCTCCTGTTTGTGCCATTGCTTCAACGATTAATACACCTGGCATAACTGGAGCGTTTGGAAAATGTCCTACAAAGAAATTCTCATTCATTGTTACATTTTTCATTCCTACAACATGACTGTCAGACATTTCTATGATTCTATCAATCAATAAAAATGGAGGTCTATGAGGTAGCACTGCCATGATTTTATGAATATCCATCAAAGGCTCTTGGTTCAAATCATATGTAGGAACATAATTTCTTTGTTCATTTTTTATGATTTTTCCCATTTTTTTTGCAAATTGAGTATTTACAAAATGTCCCGGTTTGTTGGCAATAATTTTTCCTTGAATTTTTGTTCCAATTAAGGCTAAATCTCCAATTACATCAAGCAATTTATGTCTTGCAGCTTCATTTGGATAATGCAACGTAAGATTATCTAATATTCCATTTGGTTTAACGGTTATCTCGTCTTTACCGAATGCTTTCTTTAAATTTTCCATTGTAGACTCTGATATGTCTTTGTCTACATATACAATGGCATTATTTAAATCACCACCTTTTATCAATCCATTTTCTAAAAGAGATTCCAATTCGTGCAAAAAACTAAAGGTTCTTGCATTTGAAATTTCTGTTTTAAACTCAGAAATAGTCTTCATAGTTGCATTTTGGGTTCCTAAAATTTTAGTTCCAAAATCTACCATAGCAGTCACACTGTAGTGATCGCTTGGCATAACCATAATTTCACTTCCTGTAGCTTCATCCGTAAAAGAAATTACTTCTTTTACAACATATACATTTCTGTTTAGTTCTTGTTCTATAGTACCCGCTTGTTCTATTGCCTCAATGAAATATTTCGAAGAGCCATCCATAATAGGCAGTTCAGAAGCATCTAACTCAATGATGATATTATCTAAATCACTCCCCATTAAAGCTGCCAATACATGCTCGGGAGTTTGTATTTTTACACCTAATTTTTCTAAATTGGTACCTCTTTGGGTATTTACAACATAATTTGCATCTGCTTCAATAACCGGTTGACCTTCTAAATCTACACGAACAAACGTAAATCCGTTATTGACTGGAGCAGGTTTAAAAGTCATTTTAACTTCTTTTCCTGTGTGTAATCCAACTCCAGTTAGTGAAATTTCTGTTTTGATGGTCTTCTGTTTAACCATTGTTTCCATTTTTTTGGTTTAATATTTGTTTTTTTAACTCCTCTAGTTCCTTGACCAATTTTGGTAAATTCTTAAAATGAATATACGATTTGCTATAATCAGAATATCCAAATGTAGGACTTCCTTGTAAAACCTCATTGTCTTTTATATTTCTTCCTACTCCAGATTGAGCTTGAATACGAACATTATTACCTATTGTTAAATGACCCGCAATACCCACTTGACCTCCAATCATACAGTTTTCGCCTACTTTGCTAGATCCTGCAATTCCGGTTTGAGCTGCAATAACTGTATTTTTGCCAATTTCTACATTATGCGCAATCTGAATTTGGTTATCAATTTTAACTCCTTGCCTTATTATAGTAGATCCCAATGTTGCTCTGTCAATTGTTGAGTTCGCACCAACCTCTACATTATCTTCTATAATTACATTACCAATTTGGGGAATCTTACTATACGTACCATCTTCATTTGGGGCATAACCAAAACCATCAGCTCCAATAATGGTTCCAGAATGTATGGTGCAATTATTACCAATTACGGTTTCTGAATAAATTTTAGCGCCAGCAAAAATAATAACATTATTTCCAATAGTAACGTTATCTCCAATAAAACTACCAGGATAAATTTTAACATTGTCACCCAAAATCACATTATCTCCAACATAACTAAAACTGCCTAAATATAGATTTTCGCCGTATTTTGCACTTTCAGAGATAGTAGAAGGCTGTTCAATTCCACTTTTATTTAATTTTACTTGATTGTAAAACTCTAATAATTTAGAAAAAGCTTTATAAGCATCTGCTACTTTAATAAGAGTTGTGGATATTGGAGATTCCGGCACAAAAGTATCATTAACAATTGTTACAGAAGCCTTTGTGGTATAAATATAATTAATGTATTTGGGATTCGATAAAAAAGTAAGTGATCCTTCAGAACCTTCTTCTATTTTAGACAATCGAGAAACTTCAATATTGGGATCTCCAACAATTTCTCCTTCTAATATTCCTGCTATTTGTTCTGCTGTAAATTTCATTTTATAGGATTGTATTTTTCATAGGCATTCAATTGTACTTGTTATAAAGTGCTATCAATGTTCAATAAAAAATAGTTTGGCTCGTTTCGAAGTGACAAAAATATAAAAAATAGGTTTTAAATCTTATTTTTATACTAGTTGTTTTGGAAAACAAATATAATACTTGGTTACTAATTTAGATAATGATTTCAAATTCAGCTGATCTGAGGCTTCAACGACATCTTCAATTGTTAGATCTTTATTCAATATTCGGATGGGTTCGGCTACTTTACTATAGGCTTGACTCTTTATTTTGCCTTTAAATATAAAATAATTAGATTCTGTAAGAGAAATATTATTTTGAATTGAAAAACGTTCTTTCTGAATCAATAACTCTTCCATTGACACTTTATCATTGGTCAATTTTATTTTTAATAGATCTCTGTTGATAATCATTTTACTCAAAGTAGAAAGTATGAAATCCTCTTGATTTTGCCAAGATTTCAAGGCGCTTATTATGTCAAAATCATCCAATTGAGCAAACAATGACAATGTTTTGGTATCAAAGGTTTCTAAATTTACTTTATTTTGCATAAAAAACAACAAAGGCTCACTACACGGTAGAACAAGACCTCTTTCGGTCAATTCTTTGGCACGTTTTAAAATCTTGGTCAAAATTAACTCCGCAACCAAACTTGTTTTATGCAAATATACTTGCCAATACATTAATCGTCTGGACATCAAAAATTTTTCGACAGAGTAAATTCCTTTTTCTTCAATAACCAATACATCATCAACCACATTCATCATCTGGATTAATCGTTCAGAATTGACATTTCCCTCAGAAACACCAGAATAAAAACTATCCCTTTTTAAATAATCCATTCGATCCATATCAAGCTGACTCGAAATAAGTTGCAGCATGAATTTGCGATGATAATCTCCCTTAAAAACCTGAATTGCAAGGCTTAATTGACCGTTGAATTCATTATTTAATTGTTCCATGAATAATAAAGAAATTTCTTCATGATGTACATCTTCCACGATACTGCTTTCCATAGCGTGTGAAAAGGGTCCATGTCCAATATCGTGCAATAATATGGCTATATACAACGCATTTTCTTCCTCCGAACTTATGGAAACTTCTTTAAAACGCAATACCTCGACCGCTTTTTGCATCAAATGCATGCATCCTAAGGCGTGATGAAAACGAGTATGATTCGCTCCTGGATACACTAAATAGGACAAACCCATTTGTGAAATACGTCTTAAACGCTGAAAATAAGAATGTTGAATTAAATCGTAAATTAAAGGATTTGGGATGGTAATAAACCCGTAAATTGGGTCGTTGAATATTTTAAGTTTATTAATTTGAGACACTTTCTATACTTTTTAGGTCAACAAATATAAGTAAAATAGCGAGTGATTAAGGTCTTATATCAATCCTTTTAGATTGTAGTGTAAATTTTGCAATTTTAAAGTAATTTAAAAATTCACACCAATTCCACAGATTAGCACAAATTTTCAATATACCGAATGTTTAATTTGTGGACCCCCGAAAACTTTTGAGGGTGAAATCTGTGACAAAAAAAACATCTTTTTAGGTATCATCTTAAGATAATCATAATTCATTTAAACTAAAAAATAAATCAGCCGTTTTTATTGCTTATTTTTAGCACTGGTTATCATTAAAATAACAATGTTTCTCCTTTTTAATAATCAATTTTATACTATTTTTAATATTTATTAAGTTCTATACAACTAAATTGCACTAAAATTAAATATAAATGGATACCATAAAAATACTTTGGGTTGATGATGAAATCGATTTGCTCAAACCCCACATATTATTTCTAGAGAAAAAAAACTACCATGTTACCACTTGCAATAATGGTCGTGATGCTATTGATATTTTTGATGAAAACAACTTTGATATTGTTTTTCTAGACGAAAATATGCCGGGAATGAGTGGTTTGGAAACGTTATCTGAAATGAAGGAGAAAAAATCTTCTATTCCTATGATAATGATTACCAAAAGCGAAGAAGAATATATCATGGAGGAAGCCATTGGTTCTAAAATTGCCGATTATTTGATAAAACCAGTGAATCCAAATCAGATTTTATTGAGTTTAAAGAAAAACCTAGACCATTCGCGATTAATTTCTCAGAAAACAACATTAGATTATCAAAAAGAATTTAGAAAAATCACTATGGAAATGGCTATGGTCAATTCCTATGAAGATTGGATTGAATTGTATAAAAAATTGATTTTTTGGGAACTCGAACTAGAGAATATTGATGATCAAGCTATGATTGAAATTCTAGAATCCCAAAAAGTGGAAGCCAATTCTCAATTTGGAAAATTTATAGAACGAAATTACGAAGATTGGTTTGCACCAAAAGCAGATAAACCCGTACAATCTCATAATTTATTCAAAGAATTAGTGGTCCCAGAAATCCTTAAAAAAGACAAGCCGATCCTTTTTGTGGTGATTGATAATTTACGTTACGATCAATGGAAAGTAATAGAAAGTGTGGTTGCTAATTTTTACAAACTCGAAAAAGAGGTTCCTTATTACGCCATTTTACCAACTGCAACACAATATGCAAGAAATGCCATTTTCTCTGGATTGACTCCACTCGAAATGGAAAAACAGTTTCCTCAATATTGGAAAAATGACCCCGAAGAAGGTGGGAAAAATTTATTTGAAGCCGAATTTTTAACAGCCCAATTAAAAAGATTAAGGCTAAACATCAAAGAAGATTATTTTAAAATCACCAATTTGGCTGGAGGAAAAAAGCTGTCCGAAAATTTCAGGTCATTAAAGGACAACAATCTTGTGACGGTGGTGTATAATTTTGTAGACATGCTTTCCCATGCCAAAACCGAAATGGATGTGGTAAAAGAATTAGCTTCAGATGACAAAGCCTATCGCTCTTTAACATTGAGTTGGTTTAAGAACTCTCCATTGCTGGAAATTATTCAACAAGCCCAGAAATTAGGTTTTAAATTGATTTTGACAACCGATCACGGTACAATCAATGTAAAAAACCCATCAAAAGTAGTGGGAGACAAAAACACAAGTCTTAATCTTAGATACAAAACAGGACGCAGTTTGACCTACGAACATAAGGATGTGTATGCCGTAAAAGAACCCAAAAATATTGGCTTGCCGACCATAAATATGAGTAGTTCCTATATTTTTGCGAAAAATGATTTGTTTTTGGCTTATGTAAACAATTACAACCATTATGTTAGTTATTATAAAAACACCTATCAACATGGCGGAATATCATTGGAAGAAATGATTATTCCTTTTCTTGTTTTTAACCCTAAATAAAGAAGTGGTCAGTGTTCAGTTTTTTAGTGATCAGTTATTATGATGATGAATAACTTAATAGCGACTAGTTAATCTGTAAAAAATAAGATTTAATAAGTGCCATTAATTCTGACTGAACACTAAAAAAAAAAAACTGAACACCGAGACGACCGATAAAACTGAATACTAAAAAACTGAACACTGAACACTAACTCATGACTATCACATTTTCTATCGATCAACTTGCAGCAGTTGCGCAACAAATATTAGATCAAAACCCAAATAAAGTAATCCTTTTTAATGGAGAAATGGGTGTTGGAAAAACAACTTTAATCAAACAGCTTTGTAAAACTCTTGGTGTGAAAGAAGCAACAAGTAGCCCAACCTTTTCTTTAGTTAACGAATATCAAACCGCTAAAAATCAAACCATTTATCATTTTGACTTTTATAGACTTAACAAAGAAAGTGAAGCACTTGACATGGGAATAGATGATTACCTGTATTCCGGAAATTGGTGCTTTATAGAATGGTCAGAAAAAATAGAGAATTTAATTCCAGAGCAGCATTCAGTCATTACCATTGAGCTGCTTGCTGACGGAAATCGCTCTCTTGAATTAACATAAAATCATTTTTCATGAAACTAGATCCAAATGCTGTAGAAATTATTCCATTTTCTATTGATTTAAAGGAACCCATAAAAATTTTAAATTTAGAATGGCTTCATAAATATTTCAAAGTAGAACCAAAAGACGAAAGAATACTTTCGGATCCACAGGGAGAAATAATCGACAAAGGCGGAATGATTTTTTATGCCAAATATGCCGATAAAATAGTTGGTACGGTTTCGTTATTAAAAATAGATTCAACTACTTTCGAATTGAGTAAAATGGCTGTTTCTGATGGTAATCAAGGTTTGGGTATTGGCAAAAAACTGATGATTCATTGTTTGGCTGTAGCCAAAGAAAAAGGCTTCCAAAAATTAATTCTGTACTCCAATAAATCCTTAGCCCCCGCAATACACTTGTATGAAAGTTTTGGATTTGTAGAAATTCCTGTAGAAGAAGGTGTTTATGAGCGAGCCGATATAAAAATGGAAAAAGACATAGATTAAATTGAAATAGTTTTCAGTTTTCAGTTTTCAGTTTTCTTCCGATAGTTATCAGGACAATTTTCAATCCATAAAGGAATTAATTAAAGAATATTTCTAAAGCAGACTCACTTTTTTACAAATATTGTTAAGAAAACAAATTACAATGTTTACAGACAACTCTGAAAACTGCGACTACGACTGAAAACTTAAAACTAACGGAATAGTTACGAATCTTTTTTGTAAATTGTACCTCTAATTTCATTACATCAATGTCAATAAGTCCATTTACAAAAGAACAATTACTGCCTCAAGAAGAAACACTTGAAATTGCAAGACAAAAAAGCCAACTTTTCATAGGTATCCCAAAAGAGACCAGTTTTCAGGAACGCCGTATTTGTCTTACTCCAGATTCAGTAAACACACTTACCTATCAAGGACATAGGGTAATGATTGAAGCTGGAGCAGGTGTAAGTTCCAGTTATAGCGACAAAGAATATAGCGACGCTGGTGCTGAAATTACTCTGGATACAAAAAAAGTATTTAGTTGCCCGATGATTCTAAAAGTAGAACCCCCTACTGTTGCCGAAATTGAAATGATGAATCCGAAAACGATTTTAATATCGGCAATTCAATTAAAAACCAGAAAAAAATCATACTTTGAAGCATTGTCTCGAAAAAAAGTTACGGCTCTTGCTTTCGAATATCTAAAAGACGAAGACGGCTCCTACCCTGCCGTAAAATCGCTAAGTGAAATTGCAGGAACCGCCTCCATTCTTATTGCTGCCGAATTAATGATTACCAATGAATTTGGAAAAGGATTACTTTTTGGAAATATTACAGGAGTTGCCCCTACCGAAGTTGTTATTATTGGTGCGGGAACAGCAGGTGAATTTGCCGCAAAAGCAGCTATTGGTCTTGGCGCAAGCGTAAAAGTTTTTGATAATTCTATTACAAAATTACGTCGTTTACAAAATAATTTAAACCAACGCATTTTTACATCTACCCTTCAACAAAAAGCATTACTAAAAGCACTAAGACGCTGTGATGTTGCTATTGGCGCCATGAGAGGCAAAGAGCGTTGCCCTGTTGTTGTAACCGAAACCATGGTAGAACACATGAAGAAAGGAGCTGTGATTGTAGACATAAGCATTGATACAGGTGGTTGTTTTGAAACTTCGGAAGTGACAACGCATGAAAAACCAACCTTTTTAAAGAGCAATGTATTGCATTATTGTGTACCCAACATTCCTTCGCGTTATTCTAAAACGGCATCCCTTTCTATAAGCAATATTATTACTCCTTATTTATTGCAAATTGCCGAAGATGGAGGCATTGAAAGTTCTATACGTTGTAATGCCGGCTTAAAAAATGGTGTTTATTTATATCATGGCATCCTTACCAATAAAGCCATAGGAGACTGGTTTGATTTACCCGATAACGATATTAATTTAATTGTTTTTTAAGCAAACTTTGCCATACCTTTGCCGAAAAATTAAAATATGAATTTCATACAACGTTTTGCTTACTATTTAGTGGGTTTGATAATGGGTTTGTTTGTCGTTGCGGCAATATTTAGCGGAAAAGACACCCGCTGTAATTATTTTCCAAACGCCAGAGTTTTGAATGATTTAAGTACTAAGCCTTTCTTTTACTCGGATAAAGCTTCGAAGATTCTTTCAGAGAAATGGGTCGACACAACCGATATAAAAAATACTTTAAAAATGGGCGATGTAGATTTTGATAAAAGCAACGTACCGTTAAAGAAAGGAAAGTTATATATAATAGATGGAAAAACTATTAAAAACCAACAAATCACTCTTAAAGTAATTAATTATTCAGACAAAGCCGTTTTAGAGGATATTGTCAAAAAATAAGTTCAAAAAGCTCTTCTGGAAAAACCGGTCAAATTGACCACCCCATTCCAGTGTAAATTGACCACCAGTTTCGGAGTAAATTGACCACCACTT
>NZ_QCZH01000017.1 GCF_003097655.1 Flavobacterium laiguense | reverse complement strand
AAGTGGTGGTCAATTTACTCCGAAACTGGTGGTCAATTTACACTGGAATGGGGTGGTCAATTTGACCGGTTTTTCCAATTTAGACGGCTTGGAGGTCGTACAAAAGGATTATGAAGCGTTGTTCAAAGAGTTCAGGGACATTCCTAACGTTGTGTTTTTGGTTGACCCGCCCTATCTGTCAACTGAGGCTGGGACTTACAAAAGTTATTGGAAACTAAAAGATTATTTGGACGTGTTTCAAGTATTGGATAGAACGAATTATTTTTATTTTACGTCAAATAAGTCGTCTATTATTGAGCTATGCGAGTGGGTGGAGACTAAAACACCACAAAGCAATCCGTTTCACAATGCTTTAAAAGTTGAAATGAGCGCACATTTAACCAGTACCGCAAGCTATACGGACATTATGCTATATAAGCAATGGAATTCGACAACCACGTAAAATTAAAGCCCTTTTAAAGGGCTTTTAAATTTGTTTGAATAAGATTGTATCTTTGTCAAAAAAATGGGCATTTGAATTCAAACATGTGTGCATTTGAATTTTGCGATTATACTTGCACCGTTTCTACAGCAGCAATCACATAGTTGAATGCTCCTCTATTAGGAAAAATTGATATACCATTAGCTCTCGTGCTAACTAAAACAGGATTTGCCTTTAACCCTGCAGTACGCAACATAGCGGCAAGCATTAGATTAATTTCGGCCACATTACCCGTTTTGTCTTTATAGGCTTTTTTTACTCCATCATTACAAGAATAGCCATTATACTCATTCCATTTTACGGTTGATTTCACATAATTTAAAACGGCTAAAATGATTTCATCTTGCTTTGCCAAACCAGTAACAATCGCTTTTAAATCGTCTTCAAAATAAACCGTTTTATTAAGTTCGGGTCCAAAATCATCATTATAATAAATTTTCTTTGCAACAGATTCCCAATCTGTCGAATACAACTCAGTAGGAGAATTAGGGAAATTAGTCATCGCTAATTCATGGGAAACACTCGAAGTATAATTATCAATATTATTCACAAAAGCTTCTTCTTTCATAGCAGGCAAATTCTCTGCTAAATAGGTTGTCTGGGTTTCTGAGTAATCTATTTTGTCTTCCGAATAAGTGGTTTTCGAAGTGGTAAACCCAGTTCTTTCCTTACTCATGATCGAAATAGTTTTTTGATTTTTCACAACAGTAACCTTGGGAACTACAAACCCTTTTTGATTCGGATTGTAAACAAAGTATTCTGGAATATAAGTTATAAATTCAGAATGATCCACAGGAATACTAGTCTGAAAAAACCATTCTTTTAATTCACCTATGCGAGCACTCCTAATAGCATATTCAAATTCAACAACAGAGCCTTCCTTTACATTAGGCATCGCTATCTTTTTTCTCCCCCAATATTTGTCTGTTTTTTCATCGAATTCACCATCGCTTTTCAATTTGGTCTTTTCTATTTTTCCTCCAACTAAATTAAAAGTTATGGCGTCAGAAAAAGAAACGCTTTCTTTTAAATCATTCCCTAAATAATATTGTACTGATTGATTTGCCCAATCGTAGCCTTCTTTTTTATAGATTTTAACCCGTATTTTTACCTTGGTAACCATCTCAAAACCTTTCCCTTGAGAATATTCAAATCTAGTCTCTCCCTTTTTAAATAATATTGCAGCTACAGCAGCCGTATCTTTAGGATGTACTTTTTGTTCCAGCTCGGCAATCGAGACTTTTCCCAATTTGAATTCTTGAGCGTTTGCATTAAAAAAAAACAGAAATAGAAATAAAAAAAGGATTAGGTTTTTGGTTTTCATTTTTGGTTAGCTTTTGGTTAAAATTATTTTAGCATTGTTGTTTCTAGAAATTTGCTCCATAAAAAGACGAAATTCATCGTATTCTTTGTTCGTATACAAACCTTTTTTCAAAAAGAATTTTCGTTTGTAAATGATGTTATTATTGTCTTTTTTTACAATCTCAGTTTTATATTCTCCGAATTTACTGTTCAATTCAACATTCCCTGGAAGAAACTCTATAGAAAAATTAGCAGGTAAAGCTATCTCAATTTCATCTATATCTACTGATCCTCTTTGAATTTCTAAAGGATTTTTTCGATTCCGAATTCGTTTGACACTTTGGGTTAATGGATTAAAGACATTTACCACAAACATCATTTTATTGGCTGATATGTTTCCATAATTTACAGCACTTATTTCGGCATTTTCAGTGAAACTTATTTTATCACTATCATTTTTAAAAGTGATTTTCTTTATTTTCAAGTTATTAATGGTGCTCCAATAGTCTTTATAGAATTTATCTATTTCTGTTGCAGAAAATTTATCGTTATGAAATTTTTGATTGTATTGAGAACCCTCAGAAACAATGCCTATTTTTCCAGATAAATCTCCATTTTCGGAAATAGAATAGGTTCCTTTGCTTATTTGAGTATTTCCACTATCCTCATAAATTTTAGTTCTTACAATTTCTCCTCCATCAGGTTTTATTACCAAAACATCCCTGTCATCTGTAAAAGTTCCTTGATAACCAAAAGGATCTACTTGACTGGTGCACTCTAAAAAAACATATTTATCCTGATTGGGTATAGCCAAAATCATATGATTCCCTTGCATCGAAACAAAATCGGTTTCAATATCACGCTTTCTTGGATTACCATATAAAACAGTATTATAAGACGGGACATCTACTGCATTAAGAAGTGCTTTGGTATAATTACTCAAAGCTTTACAATCTCCATATCCTAAGCGGTCAACATCACTGGCTAACATTGGCTTCCAACCCCCAATCCCTACTTGAACGCTAATATACCTTGATTTCTCTTGCACATATTTATAAATAATTTGTGCTTTCTTTATCGGGTCAGTTTCAGCCCCCACTAGAACTTTTATTTTTGCTTTAGTAACTTCAGGCAAATCTGTAGTTCCTGTTAGAATTTTTTCGCTATACCATTTCCCGAATTCTGCCCATGTTTTAGCATTCCCATCTACTCCTTCTAAATGAAACAATTCTAATCCTAGCATTACCCTTGGAAAAAGAGTACTAATTGACGGACTCGCTGTTTCCTCTTTTTGAGCAAACACTTTTAATGCTGTATAAGAAAGCTGAGTTGAAGTATCTACTGTTTTTTTTATATTAAAATTTGAAAAATTAAATCCTTTGTATTTAAATCCAAGACTTGAAGGACAACTTACATTGAGAATACTTTTTTCTACACTTACAAAATAATCATTTAGCGGCATCCATTGCGGTATAAAAGCAGTATTGGATGTTTCTGTTTCGCTTTCAAAAACAACTGTGAATGGATATTGAATCGGGGTATAATCTAAGTAAATATAGCGACTTTCAGAGAAAAGTGTACTCCCGCTTACGGCACTTTGATCTCTAAAATCACTCCTCTTTATTTTTTTTATTTCTTTCCCAAAAGCATCATAAACCGTTGCCAATATGCTTTTAACTGGACCGGACTTATCATAATTTTCATAGGCTTCAACCGCATCAAGTCCTTTTTCATTCAGAACAGTCACTACTCGTTTGTTCTTAATATTCATACTGCGCTGAGACGCAATTACAATATCAATTTGGTTCAAACGAACAACTGCATTGGCGTTTTCTTTGAGACTGTCGGAAATAGTTAGGGTATTGTATTCGCTTTTTTGAGCAAAAAGAAGAGTTGTAGTAAATAAAAAAACAATAGAAATAACAGATACAAACTTGTAGGACATAAAATATATTTAGTACCGAAATATAAGAAAATTTTGTCTAAATAAAACAATTAGTTTTATTCTTTATTCTTACTATCTATTTGTATGGTAACAGGTCCGTCATTAAGCAACAATACTTTCATATCGGCGCCAAAAATTCCAGTTTGAACTTTTTTTTCCAACTCCTTTTCCAACTGTTTTACAAAATTTTCATAAAGCGGAATAGCCACATCCGGCTTTGAGGCTTTTATATAAGAAGGTCGGTTTCCTTTTTTTGTAGAAGCGTGAAGTGTAAATTGGCTTACCACAATAATATCGCCATCAATGTCTTGAATAGACAAATTCATGACGTGATTTTCATCATCAAAAATACGGATTTTGGTAATTTTACCCACCAACCAATCGATGTCTTCTTGGGTATCGGCATCTTCCATTCCTACTAAAACCAATAATCCTTTTCGAATATCGGCTACTATTTTAGAATCTATAGTTACGGAAGCTTGGGAAACTCTTTGGAGAACAACTTTCATTTATTTTAAATTGCGGATTTTAAAATATTGCTTTTTGGCATTGCAATTGACATTGAATTTTGCAATTGTTATTCCCTAGTTTTATCACTAATTATTCGATCCTCATTATAAACATCGGTACGATAATGTTCATCGTCCCCTTCTAATATTTTAAGGTAACTATTGTAACGAGACCATGCAATTTCATCTTTTTCCAAGGCAGCTTTGATGGCACAATGCGGTTCGTCTTTATGTAAACAGTTGTTGAATTTACATTGATCTTTCAATTTAAAAAACTCTGGGAAATAACCGCTAATCTCTGATGGATCCATATCTACCATTCCAAAACCTTTGATTCCAGGGGTGTCTATAATTTTGGCTCCAAAAGACAAATCATACATCTCTGCAAAAGTAGTGGTGTGTTGCCCTTGCTTGCTTGCAACCGATATCGTCTTGGTTTTTAAATGCAAGGAAGGTTCCATAGCATTCACTAAAGTCGATTTCCCCACACCGGAATGTCCAGAAAACATACTCACTTTACCCACCATCATTTCTTGTAATTCTTCGACTCCCTTCATTTCGGTTGAAGAAACTCTCAAGCATTTATATCCAATTTGCTGATATACATGTTGCATATACAATTGCTCATCGAGTGTGGCTTCGTCTAAAGTGTCTATTTTATTAAACACCAAAACAGCTTCAATTCCATAGGCTTCGGCAGTCACCAAAAAACGATCTATAAAGTTGAATGTAGTTGGCGGATTATTTATGGTTACCAATAGAAAAACGCGATCAATATTGGAAGCAATAATATGCATTTGATGCGATAAATTTACGGCCTTACGAACGATATAATTTTTTCGATCGTGAATATTATGAATTGTTCCTGTAACAACATCCGACGTTTCTTCTAGCTCATAGTCTACCACATCGCCAACCGCAATCGGATTGGTGCTTTTAATTCCCTTGATTCGGAATTTCCCTTTCATACGGCATTCTATAAAATCTCCTTGTTCGGATTTTACGGTGTACCAACTTCCTGTAGATTTGTAAACGAGTCCTGTCATAGAGGATTTTTGATTGAAGATTAACGATTTTAGATTTCTGATTTAAAATCTAATACTTTGCAAAGATAAAGGATTTATGGAGGATTTTTGATTGAAGATTAACGATTTTAGATTTCTGATTTAAAATCTAAGATTTTACAAAGATAAAGTTTTGATTTCCGTTTAAAGTTTAAAGTTCTTGAACCTCCTAAAAAACAAAATCCCAAAACTATAAGCCTTGGGATTTATCAATATCTAAATTTTACGACTCACGAAATCTAAAATCAGAAATCGTTAATCTAGAATCTTAAATCAAATTAAGCATTCAAGACTTTTTCTTGGTGACCAATACTTTCTTGGTGAATGGCTTTGAACATTTTAAGAACAAACTCTTCTGAAAGTCCTTTTTTCTCTCCATCCAAAATCATTTTTCCAAGAATTTCGTTCCAACGATTGTTTTGCAATACCGCAACGTTAGCATCTTTTTTCACTAGACCAATTTCGTCGGCCACTTTCATACGTTTTCCTAACAATTCTAATAAAGTAGCATCTAGAACATCTATATTCGCTCTTAATTTTGCCATTTTACTGGTAAATTCATCCGATACATCATTTTGTTTTCTTACTCTCAAATCAATGAAAATTTGTTTCAAAGCGTCTGGCGTCACTTGTTGAGCAGCATCACTCCAAGCATTATCTGGATCGCAATGCGTTTCGATAATCATACCATCGTAATTTAAATCTAATGCTTGTTGCGTTACCTCAAGTATCATATTACGATCTCCTGTAATGTGTGATGGATCAATAATCAAAGGCAAATCAGGGAATTTATTTTGCAATTCGATAGCAATTTGCCATTCTGGAATGTTTCTGTATTTCGTTTTTTCGTAAGTCGAAAACCCTCTGTGAATCACTCCTAATTTCTCGATACCTGCATTATACAAACGCTCAACGCCACCCAACCACAAAGATAGATCTGGATTTACAGGATTTTTTACCAAAACTATTTTTTTAGTCCCCACTAATGCATCCGCAATTTCCTGCATAGCAAAAGGGTTAACCGTTGTTCTGGCTCCAATCCACAATACATCAATATCATACTCCAAAGCCAATTTTACGTGAGCAGCATTTGCAACCTCAGTACCCATCAACAATCCCGTTTGTTCTTTGGCTTTTTTCAACCATTTCAAACCTATTTCTCCAACACCTTCAAATCCTCCTGGACGCGTTCTTGGTTTCCAGATTCCTGCTCTAAAAACACTTACATCAGAATCTTTTAATTCATGTGCGATTTTTAAAACTTGTTCTTCTGTTTCTGCACTACAAGGTCCCGCAATTACGAATGGGTGAGTCAAATTGAATTCATTCAACCAATTTCTCAATTCTTTCTTATTTTCCATTTTTCTTAGTTTTAGTTTTTTAGTTTTTAGATTTATTTTTATTTTTTTCTTACTTATGGCTCCTTCTAGTGTGTTTGCTTCGTTCCTCGCAATGACTTCACACACTCAACACTAATCAAAAGTTTCGGGACTGAATACTGCAAACTGACCACTGCCTACTTTCTTAAACTGCCTACTTTTTCATTCCGTTTAATATCTCCTTTATTTTATTGACACTTTGCATTTCGTTGTAAATAGCATCGTAGTCATCATTTTCTAAAAGCTCTTTAAACTTAGACAAATTCGCAATGTACTCTTCTAATGTTTTGACTACCTGTTTTTTGTTTTGTTTAAAAATAGGCGTCCACATCGCTGGAGAACTTTTGGCCAAACGAACGGTACTCTCAAAACCAGAACCCGCCATGTCAAAAATATCCTGTTCGTCTTTTTCTTTATTGATAACCGTTTTTCCGAGCATAAATGAACTGATGTGCGACAAATGCGACACATAAGCAATATGTTTATCATGCGATTTCGGATCCATATAACGAATCCTCATTCCTATTGCTTTAAAAAGCCACAATGCTTTTTCCTGTAATTTGAAAGTCGTTTTTTCTACTTCGCAAATGATATTTGTTTTTCCGTGAAACAATCCTTTTATCGCTGCCGATGGCCCCGAGAACTCTGTACCTGCAATGGGATGCGTTGCGATGAAATTTCTTCTTTTTGGATGATTCGCAACCGCTTCACAAATGGGCACTTTAGTCGAACCTACATCAAAAACAATGGCGCTATTTGGAACTAGGTCCAATACTTTTGGCAAAAGGACAATAGCTGTATCAACAGGAACCGAAACGATCACAAAATCAGCATTGACTAGATCATCAAAAACCGCAGCTTCATCAACAACTCCAAGAGAAATTGCTTCCTGCAAATGATTTTCGTTACTGTCAATTCCAAAAATTTTTGCTTCTGGATATAACGCTTTAGCATCTAATGCTATTGAGCCTCCTATTAATCCAATTCCTATTACGTATATTTTCATCGTTTTATTTTTTTGTAGCTAATCCTGCTATCCGCTATATCTTTTTTGAGGCGAAGAAATCCCGATAGCTATCGGGACGCCTCAAAAAAGGATGCCGCTTCTATCAGGGCTAGAGCATCACGTTTTTTTAGAAAATTTTCGTTTTCTTAAATCATTCATATTAGACGCGATAAATCGCGTCTCTACGTTATGCAAATCTATCAATCGCTTCTTGTACTTTTTCTTCTTTTACACAAAGTGCAAATCGTATGTATCCTTCTCCGTTACTTCCAAAAATGGTTCCCGGAGTTATAAAAATATGTTTTTCGTATAATATTTTATCGATAAAATCCTCGGCAGAGACTACTCCTGCAGGCAATTTGGCCCAAACAAACAATCCAACACCTGCTGCGTATACTTCACAACCTAATTTTTCGGCCAATTGTTCCGTAAGTACTCGGCGTCTTTTATAAATGGCATTCATTGAGTCAAACCAAGATTTATCGCTTTTCAAAGCTTCAACGGCTCCTTTTTGAATACCGTAAAACATTCCGCTATCCATGTTGCTTTTGACTTTAAGAACTGCGTCGATCAAAGTAGCATTTGCCAAAATCATTCCTACTCTCCAACCTGCCATGTTGAAGGTTTTACTCAAAGAATTCAACTCTATTGCGACATCTTTGGCTCCTTCTACCTGCAACAAACTCATGGGTTTATCATTCAAAACAAAACTATACGGATTGTCATTGATCAATAATATGTGATGCTTTTTGGCGAAAGCCACTAACTTTTCGAACAATTCCAAACTACCTCTTGCTCCTGTTGGCATGTGAGGATAACCTATCCACATGATTTTCACTTTTGATAAATCTAATTTTTCTAAAGCGTCAAAATCAGGTTCCCAATTATTGTTTTCCTTCAAATCATAATAAACCGGCACCGCTCCAACCAGATTCGTTACCGAAGTGTAGGTAGGATAACCCGGATTTGGAATCAAAACATGATCTCCTTCATTCAGGAAAGCCATAGAAATATGCATAATCCCTTCCTTAGAACCTATTAAAGGTAAAATTTCGGTATTAGAATCTAATGCAACTCCATAATTATTTTGATAAAAATCGGCCATTCCTTTTCTAAGTTCCGGCAATCCTTGATAACTTTGGTATTGGTGCGCGTTTTCGTCATGCATTGCCAAAACTACGGCATCTATAACCGCCTTTGATGGTTTTAAATCGGGACTTCCAATTCCCATATTGATGATTGGTTTCCCCTCTGATGCCAATTGTCGCACTTCTCTCAACTTGGATGAGAAATAGTACTCTTCAATTATATCTAGACGTTTTGCTGTTTTAATCATGGCAATTTATTTTAGTATTCCTACTTGTAATTTATCTTTTGTTATTTCCCTTTTTAGGGTCTCGTGTTTTTATATTCTCCCAATACTTTAAAATACTCGGCCATTATAGTCAACAATACTTTGGCCTTGGCGTAATCTTCATATTTTTCGAAAGTAACATCTACGAAAAACGAGTATTTCCAGGGAGTTTCTATTTTTGGCAACGATTGTATTTTGGTTAAATTCAATTTACAATCGCTCATCACATTCAGTACTGCTGCCAAACTTCCTCGTTTGTGATCCAATTCAAATTTGATTGAAGCTCTATTGATTTCGTTTTCATCCGTAAATTCTTTTTCCTTTTTGATAATTACAAAACGAGTCATGTTATTGTTTATCGTTTGAATTTCTGGAGCCAGAATCTCTAAATCATACAATTCTGATGCTGTTTTGCTCGCAATTGCCGCTATCCCCGTTAGCTGTTTTTCGTGAATCCTTCTGGCGGTTTCGGCAGTATCCTTGTCTTCAACCAATTTTATGTTTGGATATTTTTTTAAGAACTCCATACATTGCAACAACGCCATAGGGTGAGAATGTACTTCTAGAATATCTTCGATTTTTTGACCTTTCAATGCCATTAAATTTTGGTGAATATCTAAATAATGTTCTCCTATAATGTGTAAATTATTTTTGTCAATCAATGCGTAATTTGGAATGATTGGCCCTGCAATAGAATTCTCTATAGCCATTACCGCTTGATCTGATTTTCCAGTCAGCAGACTAGCTACCAATTCCTCAAAAGACAGACATTCGTCTACCTCAACATTTTGATAAAAATAGTCTTGAGCCACTTGGTGGTGGAAAGATCCTTTAATTCCTTGTATTGCAATCCTCACCCCCAGCCCCTCTCCAGAGGAGAGGGGAGCTTTAGCTTCTAAAGGATTTTGTGTTTGTACTGACATCTTAGCTTTAATTTTATATCAAAAAAAAATCCTGATTTTCATCAGGATTGTATATTAGTTTTATTTGTTTCTTACTCTTCAAATAACCATAGCACAATCCCTTACTTCCTAAAGAAGAAATAAAAAGAGTTGCTAAAATAAAAACGGTTAGTAGACATCGTATTGTTTGTTGTTCAATTATTTAATGCAAATGTATAACATATTTTGAGTCGTCCAAAATAAAAATAATCTTTTAACAAACAAAAAAAGATTTGTTTGTTAAAAGGGTTTTAAACTTCTAATTCCATAAAAATAAAGCTATTTAAATGCCTAAAATTACTGATTCCAAAACGGCAAAACCGGTAGAGAACCTTATTTTTAGCGAAAAATACTGTTTTTTGACCCCTTTGCTTTAGAATGTTGATGAAAAAACGGCTCCTGTAGGCTTAAAACTAAAGTTGTTGTGTCCGCGTGAAGGATGGGCTAAGCTACCGAAGTAGCAGCAACAGCCTGACAGCATAAAGGAAAGGGGCCGAATGAACGGTATGCTAAGTTGGCCCCTTTTCTTTATGGTGGCACGCCCAAACGTTTTTTTATTATTTTAGATGATGCTCTGTGAAATCCATTTCTTGCCTTCGGAAATTCTGGTGACCATCATGGCACAAACCAAATCACCATTAGCATTCAATAATGTTGCGATTGGGTCAACCAAGGTCCCTATAATCATTGCAGCGGGTAAGGCTTGTTCCATAGGGAATCCATAAACGGTTATGGCGAGAATCTCTCCTATATAGCCGCCGTTTGGAATGCCGCCCTCGACAACCGATACTATTATGGTGATCCCGATTGCGGTAAGTATGGTATAGGGATCCGTAAGATCCTTGCCAAACATGGCAAAAATAACGGCAATTTTCACAATCGACGACATGCTGGAACCGTCTTTATGCAAAGGAGCTCCAAGAGGGATTACCAAATTGCTGATGTGACTTGGGATTTCCATTTGTTCTGCGGCTTCGAGATTGGCGGGGATCGTTGCTATACTACTGCAGGTTCCAACCGCTGTTAAAGCCGGAGTAATATTGTTTTTCCAAAATATTTTCAGCCCTTGATTTCCTCCTGCGAAGAAGGCGTACAAACTAAAAAAGACAATAAAATAAAACGTACAAACTGCATAATAAAGCCCCAAAGGTTTTGCGTAAGCGCCAAATAACTGCGGTCCAAATATACCGACTTGATATGCAAAATAAGCCCCAAGACCTATTGGTGCAGTTTTCATAATGAGATGCAATAACTGCTTCATCACTTCATTACCAGAATCGAGAAACTTTTTAAAATTTTTTCCTTTTTCGCCAGAACGCAAGGTCGAAAAACCGATCAGAAAAGAAAACAGTATAAGTGCCAGCATATTTTTTCTGGACAAAATCTCATAAAAATCATTGACGGTCAGCAACTGCGTGATTTGCGAACCGGTGCTGCTTTGTTGAATGGTTTCTAATGCGATTTTTGACTGGACAAAACCTTGATGAATTGGAAAAAGTAAAACAGCCATAATCATGATAATTGCCGAAATAATAACGGTGGTCAAAAATACTCCCATGACTATCCCGAAAAGTTTTCCGAGATTTTCATTTTTTTGCAAATTGGCAATCGAAGAGGCAATGGTAAAAAAAACGAGCGGAATAATTGCCGTAAAAAGTAAATTCAAGAATATATCACCTAATGGTTTTATGACTTCTACTCCATCTCCAAAAACTAAACCTAAGATACTCCCAACGATTATTCCACCGAGGAGCAGTAAGATACTATTGTAATTTTTCAAGAAACTGCTGAATTTAGTTTTTTTCATATTGATTTAGTTTATTGTAAATATATAAATCTAAATGAGATTATTTTAAAAATAAAAAGCATCCGTAAAAACGAATGCTTTCTTAAAATCAAGAAGAATAAAAATTAGAAATTTTTTGAAATTCCTATATTAAATGACTGCCCAAAATTGAAATAAAAATTACTATTACTTCCACTATTTTGATCACTCTTTGTATTTGAATATGACAAACCTCCAATACCAAAATTTAATCCAAAATTATTTTTAATATTTAAAAACAAACCAGGTGCAAAACTCATATAAAAACCATCAAATGTATTTGTTGAGCTAACTGGGTCAGAAAAAGAATTAGTGTTAGTTTCTTTAAGATTTTTGTAACCTGTACCTAAATCAGCATATAACAAAAACATTTGGCTAAGTGATTTTGAATACCGGACAAAAGCTCCTGCCGAGAAGTTTTTAGTTATTCTTTCCTGATTATTCGATTCGTTTTCCTGATAAGTGTATTCATTTTTAGAAGATGAAAATCCAGTTTCAACCCCTACTGTCCAATTATCCTTGAACTGATATCCTACTTTTGGAGAAAAATTAAAGTTTTCATACTTGGACTCACTCCCTTGATTAGAGTCTTTATTAGACCAAAAACTCACATTTCCAGATACCAATACCGTGCCTTTTTGAGCATTTGCAAAGCTCATCATAGCCAATGCAAGAATTACTACTGTTTTTTTCATAGTTTATTTGATTTGTTAAAAATTAGTAATTATTTAACAAGAACCGTGCCAGTATTTAATAATTTTCATACAATTTATCGTTAATTTTATTTGTCCTAACCATTTTGCTAGTTGTCAATTAAAACATAAATTTTATGGATTAATGGAGAACTATGTATTTTCTATTTACTTTTGCAACAAATAAAATCTCATGTCAATAGAAGTAAAAAACATTTCGAAATCTTACGGTGCTCAAAAGGCACTGGATAACATTTCATTTTCTGTTCAAAAAGGAGAGATTGTTGGTTTTTTAGGGCCGAACGGAGCAGGTAAATCCACTTTGATGAAAATATTGACCACCTACATCAATGCCGATTCTGGTGTTGCACTTGTTAATGGCTTTGATGTAAACAGTCAGGAAAAATCGGTACAGCTTTCTATTGGGTATTTGCCGGAGCACAATCCGTTGTACTTGGATTTGTACGTGAGAGAGTATTTGGCTTTTAATGCCGATGTTTATAAAGTAGAAAAATCTAGAATCGAAGAAGTGATTCAGCTGACAGGTTTACAAACCGAAAGCCATAAAAAAATAGGGCAATTGTCTAAAGGGTATCGCCAGCGTGTGGGATTAGCCAATGCGTTATTACACAATCCCGATGTTTTGATACTAGACGAACCCACAACCGGATTGGATCCCAATCAATTGGTCGAAATTAGAAATGTGATTAGAAACGTAGGGAAAGACAAAACCATTTTCCTATCGACACACATTATGCAGGAAGTAGAAGCGATTTGCGACCGAGTAATCATTATTGACAAAGGACAAATAGTTGCCGATAAAAAATTAGAAACCTTAATCTCTGCCAATAAGGAACAGGTAATCGAAGTAGAATTTGATTTAAAAACAGAAGAGGATCTTATTGCTCAAATTCCGCATTTAAAATCGTTTAAAAATACTCACGGAAACTCTTGGGAATTGACTTTTGTTTCAGATAAAGATATGCGCCCAACTGTATTTGATTTTGCCTATGACAACGGTTTGAAGACTTTACAACTCAACCAGAAAAATAAGAATTTGGAAGCGGTCTTTAGGGAGATTACTAAGGAGTAGGCAGTGTTCAGTAAAAAGCAAACCCGACAGGTTTTAAAAACCTGTCGGGTTTGCTTTTTTAGTTAAAATCCAGACTATAACTCATCGAGTAATTCTTGAGCTGTTTTTAGTTTAATTTTCCCTTGCTTGTGAAGTTTCACTTCACTTGCTGCAACTTTTAAGTCTTCCCACAAATCAATCTTACTCGAAGACATTTCCTTAACTTTTTTTTACGAAAGATAAGCTATTCTAAACTTTCATGCCAAATTCAGCTTTGTCGTCTGGGATATCAATTAGTACTTTCATAAAAGTGAAATTAAATTTTTACTTCTTAAATTCTAAAGAATTAATACAAATATACAAAAAAAACAGTTCTCAATTTACTCAATCCCCAACTCCAAAACACTCGCTTTCATTTCGGCTATCGCAATTTTAACATCATTTTCATTCGTTCTCCAATTGACAAACGAAGCTCGAATTCCTTTGAGCTTTTGATACACTGTTGGCGTCATAAACACTTTGCCTTTATCGTTGAGATGCGTCAAAAATAAATTTACTTTTTCCTGATTGTGGTCTCCCGCCAAAGTAAAGCAAACATTGTTGAGACGGGTTGGTGCCAATAATTCGAAGTTTTCGTTTTCGGCAATGAAAGCATCAAATTGCAATGCCATCGCAACGCTATTCTCAACAATATCTTGAAATCCTTGTTTCCCATACGCCAAAAGCGAAAACCAAACAGGTAACGCTTTTAAACGTCTTGAATTCTCAGGCAAGAAATTAAGGTAACTGAAATTCTCCAATGGATCGCCCAAATACGGGGCATTCGAGTTTTGAAACGTTTCTACCTGAAGATTTTTATGTTGTTCCTTTACCAGATAAAAAGCGCTTTCGTAAGGAACATTCAACCATTTGTGGCAATCAATCGTAATACTGTCTGCGTTTTCCCAACCGTTTACCAAATGTTTGTGTTTTAGGGAACAAGCTGCGAAACCTCCAAAAGCTGCATCAATATGCCACCAAAAGTTGTATTTTCCTTTGAGTTTTTTAATTGCACCGAAATCATCAAAATCGGCTGTATTGACTGTTCCTGCACTTGATATTAAAATAAAAGGCTGACCGTTTAATTTTGTTATGTTTTGTTCCAAATCGGCTATATCAAGAGCTTCCCGATTTCCTTCGACTGTTTTTATTTTGGTGAAATTTTGGCTTCCAATCCCTAACATTGACAAGCATTTTATTGAGGATGAGTGTGGCGTTGCCGTAAGAATATGTATAGGTGTACTAATTCCATTTTTGGCGAAATCATGACCTAACTGTTTTCCTAACCATTGTCGAGCCACCGCCAAACAAGTGAAATTTGACATGGTAGCACCCGTCACAAATCCGCCCAAGAATGATTTTGGCAAGTCCAACAATTGCAATAACAAGTTAATGGTTTCTATTTCTATCAAGGCCGAAACACCTCCTTGCGCTTTTGTCGATTGTGCATTTGGGTCGTAAATCGTCGTCAGCCAATCTCCAACTATAGAAGCGGGTGTTGCTCCTCCTGTAACAAAACCCCAATATCTAGGCCCAGCTTGCGAAACCATCAAGGGCGCCAAACGCTGATTGAATTCTTCCAAAGCAGTCAATGCTCCCAAACCAAAATCGTTTAGATTTCTATTGGTAGTAATCGAATTTTGGGTTGAAGTGGGAACGGTATCAATAGCATTCAAAAATTCTATTCCTTGTTGTTTTACTTGTTCAAGGATGTTTTCGATTTCGCTTAGGTCTTGTTGAAGGGTTGGATTCATTTGGTTAGTTAAATTAAAATTAGAAGACCTAACAGATTTCAAAAATCTGTTAGGTCTAAACTACACAGAAAACTTGTGCTAGTGTGATTGCTTCGTTCCTCGCAATGACTTTAAAAAACCTGACTTGCTATTTGTCTGATATTCTCCGATTTCCCCATAGAATAATAATGCAAAACAGGAACTCCTGCCGCTTTCAATTCGATTGATTGTTGAATCGCCCATTCGATTCCCACTTGACGGATTTCTGCATTATTTTTGCATTTATCTACTGCGTGTATCAAATCCTCCGGCAAATCAATACGAAATATTTGAGGCAATACTTGTAAATGTCTTTGCACCGCGATAGGTTTGATTCCCGGAATAATTGGAACTGTAATTCCCATTTCTCTGGCTTTGGCAACAAACTCAAAATATTTGGCATTGTCAAAAAACATTTGGGTCACTACATAATCGGCTCCTGCATCCACTTTTTCTTTCAATCTTTTTAAATCTGATATCAAAGAAGGAGACTCTAAATGTTTCTCTGGATAACCCGCAACTCCGATACAAAAATCGGCTAGGTTATCCACATCCATAACATCGTGTAAATATTTCCCACTATTTAATTGATTGATTTGAGAAACCAAATCAACTGCAAAATTATTTCCTCCCATTTTTGGGACAAAAGACTGCTCGTCCTTCATTGCATCACCTCGAAGTGCCATTACGTTATTGATTCCAAGATAATGACAATCGACCAGCATATATTCCGTTTCCTCTTTGGTAAAACCTCCGCAAAGCAAGTGTGGCACGGTATCTACATTGTATTTGTGTTTTATGGAAGCACAAATACCCAACGTTCCCGGACGCATTCTGGTTAGTTTTTTATCCAATAATCCGTTGCCTTTATCAATATAAATATATTCCTCCCGAGAAGTGGTCACATCTATAAATGGCGGTTTGAACTCCATCAACGGATCGATATTATCGTATAACTCCTGAATGCTTTTCCCTTTTTGTGGTGGAATAATTTCGAAAGAGAATAACGTTTCTCCTTTGGCATTTTCTATATGTTGTGTTACCTTCATTTTTCTTAGTTTGAAGTTTAAGGTTTAAGGTTTAAGGTTCTCTCGAACAACTTTAAACTTTAAACTTTAAACAAAATTTTAACTTTAAACTATTTTTAATCTGCAATATTCGGATTCAACCATTTCATAGCGACTTCGGTTGAAACGCTTCTTCTCTTGGCGTAATCAATAACTTGGTCTTCCTTTATTTTTCCGAGTCCAAAATACTTACTCTCAGGATTCCCAAAGTAATACCCCGAAACCGATGAAGCCGGCCACATTGCCATACTTTCGGTCAAGGTCACTCCAATTTCTTTTTCTACATTTAAAAGTTTCCAAATCGTTGGTTTTTCCAAATGATCGGGACAAGCCGGATAACCCGGTGCTGGACGAATTCCTTTATACACCTCTTCAATCATCGCTTCGGTAGTTAAGTTTTCATCTGAGGCGTATCCCCAAATTTCTTTACGTACTTTTTCGTGAAGGTATTCCGCGAATGCTTCTGCGAATCGGTCTGCCAAAGCTTTCACCATAATCGAATTGTAATCGTCCAAATCCTTTTCAAATTCCGAAGCCCATTCATCAACACCAAAACCGGTGGTTACGCAAAACGCTCCCATATAATCGACTTTCCCGCTCTCTTTTGGAGCAATAAAATCCGATAATGCAATATTTGGAGCTCCTTTGGTTTTTTGTGATTGCTGACGCAACGTCAAAAATTTCTCCAATACTTTTCCGTTTTCATCACTCAATTCAATATCGTCATCGTTGATTTGATTGGCAGGGAAAATTCCGTAAATTCCTTTGGCGGTCAGTTTCTTTTCTTTTAAAATTACTTCCAACATCGCTTGTGCATCCGCAAAAACAGAAGTCGCCTGTTCTCCAACGACACTGTCTGTTAAAATCGCCGGATATTTTCCAAACAATTCCCACGTTCTAAAAAACGGTGTCCAGTCAATATACGGAACCAAAACATCCAAATCGACCTCAATAATTTGTTCGCCAATTACATTTGGTTTTACAGGCTCGAAATGTCTCCAATCCAATTGCAATTTATTCTTACGGGCTTGCTCAATCGTCAAGAAATTCTTGTCGCGTGAACGATTTAAAAATGTTTCTCTAAACGCATCATATTCGGCTCGAATATCACTGGCGTATATTTTTTTATCCTTGTTCAGTAAACTTCCAGCCACCGTTACGGCTCTGGAGGCATCGTTTACGTGAATAACCGTTTCTCTATATTGAGGTGCAATTTTCACGGCTGTATGTGCACGAGAAGTCGTTGCACCACCAATCATTACTGGAATTTTCAGCCCTCGTTTATCTAATTCCTTGGCGAGATACACCATTTCGTCTAGTGATGGCGTGATTAATCCGCTCAATCCAATAATATCTACGTTGTGTTCTATGGCCGCTGCAATAATTTTTTCGGGAGGCACCATTACTCCCAAATCTACAATCTCATAATTATTACACGCCAATACCACCGAAACTATATTTTTACCAATATCGTGAACATCGCCTTTTACAGTTGCCATCAATATTTTTCCGTTCCCTTGTTTGTCTCCCGCTTGTTTGCTCGCTTCAATATAAGGCAACAAATAGGCTACGGCTTTTTTCATTACACGAGCCGATTTTACCACTTGCGGCAAAAACATTTTACCAGAACCAAACAAATCCCCAACAACATTCATTCCTGTCATCAAGTTGATTTCGATAACTTCGATCGGTTTTGTTGCTGCCAAACGCGCTTCTTCGACATCTATTTCTATAAATGCATCAACTCCTTTTACCAAAGAGTGTGTGATTCTTTCTTGAACCGTTCCCGAACGCCATTCTTGAACTGCTTTTTCAGTACTCTTTACATCACCTTTTACATTTTCGGCAAAATCTAATAAGCGTTCTGTAGCATCGTCGCGTCTGTCCAAAATTACATCCTCCACATGTTCCAATAAATCTTTTGGAATCTCATCGTAAATCGACAACATTTCTGGATTTACAATTCCCATTGTCATTCCGTTTTTAATGGCGTGGTACAAGAAAACCGAGTGCATCGCTTCTCTCACCGTGTCATTCCCTCTAAACGAAAACGAAACGTTACTCACCCCACCACTAATGTGTGCGTGCGGTAAATTTTCCCGAACCCATTTGGTTCCCCTAAAGAAATCCAAAGCATTCAAGCGGTGTTCCTCCATACCGGTTGCCACGGGGAATATATTCAAATCGAAGATGATATCTTGCGGTGGAAAATGAACTTTATTGACCAAAATATCATACGAACGCTGGCAAATTTCTACTCTACGGTCGTAATTATCCGCTTGTCCAGTTTCATCAAAAGCCATAATAATTGCCGCAGCTCCGTATCGTTTGATCAATTTGGCGTGATGAATGAATTGCTCTTCTCCTTCTTTTAATGAAATTGAGTTTACGACACATTTTCCTTGAACCACTTTCAAACCAGCCTCAATGATTTCCCATTTCGAGCTGTCAATCATAATGGGCACACGAGAAATATCCGGCTCGGCAGCAATCAAATTCAGGAATTTGGTCATCGCATAAACGCCATCAAGCATTCCCTCATCCATATTAATATCGATGATTTGCGCGCCACCTTCTACTTGCTCTTTGGCAATGCTCAATGCTTCTTCGTATTTTTCCTCCTTGATTAATCGAAGGAACTTTCTGGAACCTGTTACATTGGTTCGCTCCCCAATATTCACAAATACGCTATTTGGCGTAATGATTAAGGGCTCTAATCCCGATAATACCAGGTTTCTTCTATGTTTATTGTGTCCCATTTTTTTATTTTGAGTTCCTAAGTACCTAAGTAGCTTAGGTTCTGTGTTTTTATTATTTTGTCTACGGTTAAAAAACTGTAGCTATATTTATTTTAATTTCAATTCATTTTTTGGGCGTGTCCCTCCAAAAAAAGTCGGGTCGGGCTATTCGTTGCAAGTCCTCGACCAATTCCGTTAGCACTCCATTGGTCTGTGGGCTTTTCACTGCTATCCCTCACGCGGGTTTTGTGAAATTCAACACTATTTTCATTCAACGGAATAAATTCCGTTGCTACAAAATGGGTCGTTCCTCCGGAACTCAACCACAAACTCGCCGTCTCGTTTGTCATTCCGACGAAGGAGGAATCTCATAATGTGATTCCTCCTTCGTCGGAATGACATAACTAAACTTTATATTTTTTATTCTCTTTGCGGGCACGGATTGCAAATCCGCACTATCAATAATAAGAATTATAAAAATTCTTTAAATTTTGGCCATTGATTATAACCTATCATCGGATTATTTGATTGGTATTTAAGAATTAACTCAACTTCTTTCTTATTTATATCTTGATCAGCCAAATTTTCAGACTCAAATAATATTTCTTTTCTTATCGTAAAATCTTTCCTTTGCTGTCTCGTAAAATCTTTTTCTATAATTTTACTATTGGCACTTCCAAAATAATTTAAAGTATCTGTCAAATCTTTCCCGATATAAATTTTACCGTTTGGATATGTTATTTTATAAATTACTTTAAACATTTATATTCGTTTTTTAGATAAGACAGCATTCACACCTTTAAACAATTATTTTTTAATTAAATCTTTTATTATAGTAAATCTTTTCAATCTACATCACCGCCGTCGAAACTCTCGGTTTATAATTCTTCGCTATATCTGCAATCAATTTGATGTGATTTGGAGTTGTTCCGCAACAACCGCCTATGATGTTTATTAAATTATCGTCTAAATATTCTTTGATGAAGGCTTGCATTTGCTCCGGGGTTTCATCGTATTCTCCAAAGGCGTTAGGCAATCCTGCATTGGGATGCGCCGACACGTTGAACGAAGTGTTTTGCGACAAGGTTTGCAAATAGGGTTTCAATAAATCGGCACCAAGGGCACAATTGAATCCAACGCTCAACAACGGAATATGCGAAACCGAAACCAAAAAAGCTTCTACAGTTTGTCCCGAAAGTGTTCTTCCCGAAGCATCCGTTATTGTTCCTGAAACCATAATAGGAATATCAATCGAACGTTCTTCTTTGACTTCTTCGATAGCAAAAAGGGCTGCTTTTGCATTTAAAGTATCGAATATGGTTTCCACCAAAAGTAAATCACAACCACCGTCCATTAAGGCTTCTACTTGTTGTTTGTAGGCAATACGCAAATCATCAAAAGTTACGGCTCTGTATCCCGGGTCGTTTACATCGGGTGACATACTGGCCGTACGGTTTGTTGGGCCAATAGAACCGGCCACAAATCGAGGCTGGTTTGGATTTTTGGCAGTGAATTCATCGGCTACTTCACGGGCTAGTTTGGCCGATTCATAATTCAATTCATAAACGTATTCTTCCAGGTAATAATCCGCCATTCCGATGGTGGTTCCCGAGAAAGTATTGGTTTCTACAATATCGGCTCCTGCCTCAAAATACGCTGCGTGCACCGCTTTGATGGCTTGAGGTTGCGTCAGGGACAATAAATCATTGTTCCCTTTTAGAGAATGTGGAAAATCCTTGAATCGTTCGCCACGAAAATCTTCTTCGGAGAAATTATAACGTTGCAGCATGGTTCCCATGGCTCCATCAAGCACGAGTATTCTCTTTTTTATTTCTTCTTGAATTGTTGACATATTTTTTATTTCTCGCAAAGACGCAAAGGCGCTAAGCTTATTATTTATTATTACTTTCAAAAATTCCTAATTCTAGCTCTTTAGCCCCGATGGAAGCGGCATCCTTTTTTTTACACCTGACAGGTTTTAGAAACCTGTCAGGTGTAAAAAAAAGATATAGCGTACAGCGGGAACGATAATGGCATAAAAGCACCAATCATTCGCTCTAAAAAAAATATCGATATGTTGTCAGGAAAAGGTTTGAGGAATACGGGGATGTATTCTTGTGTTATCTATCCGCGCTATACGTGGTAGAATGTAGCACCTTCTTTAAAATAGTAAAGGGTTGCTAAGGTTTCATCGGGTCTTTTCCCTCCGCCTTTCGTGATAACTTTCAATAAAAATAGGAACAGTGCAAAGAAACGACATAACGCCAACAATTGCAAGTTTTTTTAAAAGTTTAAAACTGTTTAATGTTGCTTAAATTGTTTAAAAAAAGTTTAAGATTGTCTCCATACCGACTCAATACATAAATTTTAAACTTTTCAAATCCTAAGCTAGATTAAACAATGGTTTGCCAAGACTTCTTTCTTAGCTGACACTTTAGTACTTTGGCTTTTGCTTAGTGCCTCTAAAATTAACAATCTCAATTCGTCTCATCTTAGCGTTCACTCGATAAACCAGATAATTATTTTTGTCTATAATTGCTTTGTGTAAATTTTGGTTCGTTTTTTATTTTGGGAATAATTCAGGGTAAAGAATGATTAGACTTGTAACCTGTTTTATTTTTGCTTCCAATTGCAAAATTTCTTTTATTGACCAAAATTTCTCCAAATAAAGAAGCGTACCATCTAAACCTTTTTCTGCCTGCGGTGTCCATTTAATAGCTAATGCCATTTCTTGAATTTATCCATAACGGCTGAATGGCTTACCAATTCATTATTATCAGCTTGAGAAATTCCAATTTCAATTTCTTCTTTTTCCTGCGCTGACAATTCACTGTACCAATCCTTTTTACTAGCCTTTACCAACAGTTCCAGTTTTTCCAAAAGACTTTCATCTATATTGGATAATTCTTGAATAAAATTGGATTTTCTTGTTACTAAATTCATAATGAATTAATTTTGATGTCTCACAAAGGTACAAAATACAGTAGATTTTTGAATAATGAAAAACGATTTTAGATATTAGATTTCAAAATGTTACAGAAATCTAATGTCTAAAATCGTTAATCAAAAATCTTAAATATTTATACAATCGCTTTCACTACTGCTTTTGGAGCTTCTTTACGAGTACCGTCAAATCCGTCAACTCCGGAAACGGTAGTGTATTTCATCACATATTTTTTACCCGGATTGATGATTTGGTAAGCCGCTTGACACATTAATGTGGCTTCGTGGAATCCGCAAAGAATCAATTTTAATTTCCCTGGATAGGTGTTTACGTCACCAATGGCGAAGATTCCAGGAATATTCGTTTGATAATCTAAAGCATTGTTTACTTTGATGGCATTTTTTTCGATTTCTAATCCCCAGTGTGCAATTGGACCTAATTTTGGTGTCAATCCGAAAAGTGGAATAAAATAATCGCATTTTATGTTTTGGTGTGCACCATCTTCTTCAACATCTACAGATTCTAAATGCTCAGCACCGTTTAAACCAATTACTTCTCCTGGAGTAATCATTTTTATTTTTCCGGCATTTTTCAATTCCTGTACTTTTTCTACAGAATCTAAAGCACCACGGAATTCGTTTCTACGGTGAATCAAAGTTACCTCTGAAGCAATGTTCGACAAGAAAATACTCCAGTCTAAAGCTGAATCTCCTCCTCCAGAAATCACAACTCTTTTGTCTCTGAATTTTTCTGGATTTTTGATAAAGTATTTCACCCCTTTATCTTCGTAAAATTCGATGTCTTCGATAAGTGGTTTTCTTGGTTCAAAACTTCCCAAACCTCCTGCAATGGCTACTACAGAAGCGTGGAATCTTTTTCCTTTATTAGACGTAACAATAAAGCTTCCGTCTTCTTGTTTTTCGATAGTTTCTGCACGCTCGCCAAGAGTAAACCCTGGTTCGAATTGCTTGATTTGTTCCATTAAATTATCAACCAAATCACCTGCCAATACTTCTGGAAATCCCGGAATATCATAGATAGGCTTTTTAGGATACAACTCAGATAATTGCCCGCCTGGTTGCGGTAAAGCATCCAGAATATGACATTTTAATTTTAATAATCCCGCTTCAAAAACTGCAAATAAACCTGTTGGTCCTGCTCCTATTATAAGTATGTCTGTTTTAACCATTTTTTTATTCTTTATATAATTATGCTAAAATTTGTGTGCAAATGAACGAATCCATTTTGTTAGTTTAAATGATAATTATCACAAACTGTTTTTTTCTTTTCTCCGAAGGAAAAGTTCCCATTCGTTATATTCTCTGAAATCTACTTACTTCTTCAACGACTCTGTAATTTCGTTCATCTTTTGGACTTTTTCTTCGAAATTCCCTTTTAAAGTCTTTCGGTATTCATTCAGGTTTTCGACCATTTTATTGATGTCCTCCGGAATTACTTCTTCAAAAAACTCGCGTAATCTTTTGGCTGTCGTTGGTGATTTCCCGTTGGTCGAAATGGCTATTTTTACATTTCCTTTGGTTACAATGCCTCCCAAATAATAATCGCATAAATCGGGTGTATCTGCAATATTACAAATGAGATATCTTTTTCGGGACAAATCGTACACTCGTTTGTTTACTTTCAAATCATCGGTACAGGCAATAACCATGCTGCGTTTCTTGAGCATTTTTTTCTTGAACTTCGCTTGGGTCAATTTTACCGAAGGATGTTTTTCAACTAATGCTTCCAATTCGGGCAAGAACTTTGGCGCCACTACCTCAACATTGGCATTGGGACTGGATTTCAACATGAACGACAGCTTTTCTAACCCTACATTTCCACCACCTACGATAAGTACATTGAGGTTGTGTAGTTTTAAAAAAATGGGATATAATTCGTTTCTTTCCATTGTTGTTCCTTTATTTTTTATCTAATTGAAATTTTTCCAAGCTATCAAAGCTACAAATTAATTATCGCTCTTTGGAGTTTTATTGCTTTATGAGATAATTTCTTTTGATAAAAATTCTTCGTAAAAGCCTTTTAATTTATTGCTTTCTTTGACTACTTCTCCAATTACGATAATAGCTGGCGAACTTAATTTATTCGCAACAACCACTTCTTGAATCGTATCAATTGTTCCTACACCTATTTTTTCATTTGGTGTTGTTCCGTTTTGAATAATCGCAACGGGTGTTTCTCCTTTGGATTCTTTTTGAAATAAAGTAACAATTTGTGATAGTTTACTCATTCCCATCAAAATCACCACTGTTGCTGATGATTGTGCTGCGAGAGCGATGTCTTTGGACAAATCTCTATCGGAAGTGGTTCCTGTGATTACCCAAAAACTTTCGGAAGTTCCTCTTTTGGTCAATGAAATTCCCTGATAAGCGGGAACTGCAATCGCTGATGAAATTCCGGGTACTACAAATGTAGGGATTCCAAAACTTTCTACATATTCTATCTCTTCACTACCTCTACCGAAAATAAATGGATCTCCACCTTTTAACCGAACCACATGACCATAAGTCAGCGCATTATCGACAATCAACTGATTGATTTGATCTTGCGAATATTCATGACAACCAATTCTTTTACCCACAAATATTTTTATGGCATTTTGAGGAGCATGATTCATTATTTCCTCATTGGCCAAGGCATCATACAAAACCACATTTGCTTCAGCAAGTGCTTTTACACCTTTCAGCGTAAGCAAATCTGGATCACCAGGTCCGGCGCCTACTAAAGTTACTTTGGGTTGTATCATTTGTTTATGCATTAGCTAAATCTTTGGCTCTGTATGCTTCTATTTTTCCGAAGAAAGTGATAGCATCTTGTATGTATTTTTGTGCGAACGCTTCTGATGGCTCATCCGCTTTGATTTGATAAACTAAATCTTTGAAAGGGGAATCCAACTCGATTTTTTTACTTTCGATGAAAACGGTATCAAACAAATCGATAATTCCAGCGTGGTGGTTTGTCTTTTCGTTTTCGGCCAATAATAATGCTTTGGCTCCATTTACAAATCCAGCATACGCTAAATAAATAGCATCAGACCATTTTTTATCTTCGAAAGCTTCTTGAGCAAAAGTTAATTTGTCTTTGGCTTCAAAAATTAAAGTAGCCACTAAATCAATTACAACACCGGCACATTCTCCAACTCCAACCGCTTTTACGTAGTTATCGGCATTTCCCCAATCTACAAAATCAGCTTCGGTTAAATTAGTTACATCGGCCAATGGTTTCAAGAATTCATAAAAATATTTCTCTCCTTTGGCATCGTAATAATTCAAGAAAGATAATCCGTTAGCGTTTGCTTCAAAATCATTTAAGATATAACGCAAAGCATCCGGTCCTCTACGGCTTGGTATTTTGATTACTTTATCCGAAAAACGTCCTTCTCCATTTCCTAAATTTCCACCACCTAATAATACCTGAAGTGCGGGAGCTACCAATTTTCCTGCATTAATAGACATTCCTTGGAAACCAATTTCAGCCATATTGTGTTGTCCACAAGCATTCATACAACCGCTAATTTTTATTGCGATTTCTTGGTTGTTGCTGTATTGTGGATATTCTGTTTTTAATACTCTTTCTAATTCATCTGCAATACCAGTACTGCTTGCGATTCCTAAATTACAAGTATCTGTACCTGGACAAGCTGTGATGTCTCCGATAGTATTGTATCCTAAAGTTACAAAATCCAGTTTGGCCAATTCTTGATAGAAAAAAGGCAAATCTTCTTCTTTTATATGACGAATAACAATGTTTTGTCTTAATGAAAAACGCAATTCATTAGCTGCATAATTTTTAACTAAATCAGCCAATAATCTCGCTTTGTCTGTATAAAAATCTCCTAAAAGCACTTTGATTCCGATAGCTACATATCCTGCTTGTTTTTGAGCAAATACATTTGATTTTTTCCAAGCTTCGAAAGCGACAGTATCTTCGATTACTACTTTTGGAACTTCCAATATTGAAGTTGGAATCGCTCCGTCAAAAGCTGTAGTGTCAATTTCAACCGTTTGGTAAGACAAGGCTTTTTTCTCTTCCTCCACCAATCTCAAAAATTCGTCTCTACCCAAATCTTTGATTAAGAATTTCAAACGTGCTTTCAAACGTTTGGCTCTTTCGCCATAACGGTCAAAGATTCTTAAAACCCCTTCGGTTGTTGGGATAATTTGGTTTACCGGAATAAATTCAGATAACAATTCGGCATGACTCGGTTGAGAACCTAATCCACCGCCAAGCATTACTTTAAATCCTCTTTCTCCATTTACCACTTTTGGAATAAATCCTAAATCGTGTAAATAACTCAAAGCCGTATCTTTATCCGAAGAAGAAAATGACATTTTGAATTTACGTCCCATTTCTTGACAAACCGGGTTTCTCAAGAAAAATTGAAACAAAGCGTGTGCATAAGGCGATACATCAAAAGGTTCTTCTGCATCAATACCCGCTGTTTCGCTAGCTGTAATATTTCTTACCGTGTTTCCGCAAGCTTCTCTCAAGGTAACATCATCTTTCTCTAATTCTGCCCAAAGCTCAGGAGTTCTATCCAAACTTACATAGTGAATTTGAATATCCTGACGCGTTGTAATGTGCAAACGCCCAGTTGAATACTCATCTGAAACTTTACAAATACGGTGCAATTGTTCGCTGGTTACCTTACCAAAAGGCAGTTTGATACGAATCATTTGAACGCCTTCCTGACGTTGACCGTACACACCTCTTGCTAATCGAAGGCTACGAAAACGTTCGTCATCGATTTTCCCGTCACGGAATAAAGCAATTTTTCTTTCTAAATCGATAATGTCTTTTTGAACAATCGGGTCTTCTATTTCGGTTCTAAAACTTTGCATAATATTTTAATTTTATTCCAGAAAAAACAATTTAAAGCTACTTATAAAAACCTCACCCCTCCCGATAATTATCGGGACTCTCCAAAGGGAGAGGGAGTCGAAACCGGAAATTATTAACCTGCTTTTTCTATTATCTATTCGTCTATTATCTATTTTCTCTTTATTTAATAAAACCAACTCCTGCTGTTGTGTTGGTTGCAGCATCAATTAAGATGAAAGCTCCATTTGATTTATTGTCATTGTAAGCATCAAAATAAATGGCTTTGCTCAATTTAATGGTTACTTCTCCAATTTCGTTTATGGCTAATTGTGTGGCTGGTGTTACTCCAGAATAATCGGTTGCGATTACGTTTTTCACGCTGTCAATTTTGGCCAAAACTCTATTGCTGTTGTGTTGTACAAAATATTTTGCACCTGCCACTAATTTTTTACTGTCCATCCAACAAACCGTTGTTGTGATGTCTTTTTCAATTCTAGGAAGCTCGCTAGATTTTACAATCATATCCCCTCTCGTCACATTGATGTCATTTTCTAATTCGATCGTGATAGAAGAACCAGCCGTAGCCTCGTCAAATTGCTTGTCAAAAAAGTGAATATTCGTCACTGTAGATTCTGTCAAAGAAGGAAGTACTGTAACAGCATCCCCAACTTTGATATTGTTACCGTATAATTTTCCGGCATATCCTCTAAAATCGTGGTACTCTTCCGTTTTTGGTCGGATTACCGTTTGAACAGGAAAACGTGCTGTTCCGTTTTCGTAAATATCTTTTGGTTCTAAACCTTCCAAATGTTCCAAAACCGTTTGTCCAGTGTACCAAGGCATGTTCTCTGACTTATCAGCCACATTTCCACCATTGATTGCACTCAATGGAATGTAACTTACGTTTTGTTCTTTGTAGGCGCTTTTTGCATTTAATGCCTGAAAATCGGCTTTGATTTTGTTGTATACTTCTTCCGAATAATCAACCAAATCCATTTTGTTTACCGCAACAATCACATCTTTTACTCTCAATAAATTATTGATAAAAAAGTGACGGTACGTTTGCTCAATTACTCCTTTACGGGCATCGATCAAAATGATAGATACTTGTGAAGTTGAAGCTCCAGTGACCATGTTACGTGTATATTCTACGTGACCCGGAGTATCGGCAATGATGTAACTTTTTTTCGCTGTAGAAAAATAAATATGGGCTACGTCTATCGTAATTCCTTGTTCTCTCTCGGCAACCAAACCATCGGTAGCCAAAGAAAAATCTAGGTAATCGTATCCTTTTTGCTTGCTGCTTTTTTCTATTGCTTCAATTTTATCTGTAGTCAATGATTTTGTATCGTATAATAATCTCCCGATTAATGTACTTTTTCCGTCATCTACACTTCCTGCTGTTGCTATTTTTAAAACTTCCATCCTTATTTTTTGTTTAAAGTTTCCTCACCCCAGCCCTCTCCAAAGGAGAGGGAGCCAAGACTGGAAATAATAATGTTTTATTTGCTTTATTCTTCCTCCCTCTCCTTTGGAGAGGGTCGGGGTGAGGTTTTCTAAAAATAACCTTGTTGTTTTCTTTTTTCCATAGCAGCCTCAGAACGTTTATCATCGATTCTGGCTCCTCTTTCAGAAATGGTCGAAGAACGAATTTCCCCCACTACTTCTTGAATGGTTGCTGCATACGATTCAACAGCGGCAGTACAACTCATATCCCCGACGGTCCTGAAGCGAACAATTCGTTCTTCGATTTGTTCGTCTTCTTCTTGGTACACAAAAGGAGAGTGTGACCAAATTAAACCGTCTCTCAAAAAAACTTTACGTTTGTGTGAAAAGTAAATCGATGGAATTTCGATTTGCTCTTGTTCGATATAACTCCAAACATCTAATTCTGTCCAGTTTGAAATTGGAAAAACACGTACGTTTTGACCATTTTCAATTTTTCCGTTCAAAAGATCAAACAATTCTGGACGTTGGTTTTTTTCATCCCATTGACCAAAATCATCACGAACAGAAAAAATACGTTCTTTGGCTCTTGCTTTTTCCTCATCTCTACGGGCACCACCAATACAAGCGTCAAATTTAAACTCTTCGATAGCGTCTAATAATGTAGTGGTTTGCAAGCTGTTTCGGCTTGAATATTTACCAGACTCTTCTACAACTTTCCCTTCATCAATGGCATCCTGCACATTACGAACGATTAATTCCAATCCTAATTCGGCTACCAATCTGTCTCTAAATTCAATCGTCTCAGGGAAATTATGTCCTGTATCCACGTGTAACAATGGAAAAGGAATTTTGGCAGGGAAAAATGCTTTTTGCGCCAAACGTACCAATGTGATCGAATCTTTACCGCCAGAGAAAAGCAAAACGGGTTTGTCAAATTGAGAAATTACTTCTCTGAATATGTAAATTGCTTCGCTTTCTAAAGCATTTGTTTTTAATATCGAACTCATATTTATTAGTTTAAAAGTTTAAAAGTTTAAAGTTTAAGGTTGTTGTGACCTCAACTAAAATCTCGTAACTATTATTATTTTTTTCTATTCTCCTTATTCTATTTTCTAAAATCTGATTTCTATTTCTGGTGTAAACCACATTCTTTATGACTGGATTCCCACCACCATCTTCCTGCTCTGATGTCCTCTCCTTCTACAATAGCTCTCGTACAAGGCGCACAGCCAATGCTTACAAATCCTTTTTTGTGCAAAGCGTTTTGCGGTACATTATTATCATCAATATATTTTTGAACATCTTCCAAACTCCATTTTAACAATGGGTTGAATTTTATGATATTGAAATGAGCGTCATATTCAAAGGCTGCCAAATCATTTCTGTTTTCCGATTGTTCCGCACGTAAACCAGTAATCCAAATTTCGTTTCCTTTTAAAGCTTTGGTCAACGGTGCTACTTTTCGAATAAAACAACATTCTTTTCTGTTCTCCACCGATTCGTAGAAGCTGTTTGGGCCTTTTTTATTCAACAAATTTTCAACATCACTAGCTTCAGGAAAATACGTTTGAATTACTACTTTGTATTTCTTTATTGTTTTATGAAAAACATCATACGTTTCCTGAAATAATCTGCCGGTATCCAATGTAAAAATGGTAATTGGCAACTCATTTTTGGCAATCAAAGCGGTTATAACCTGATCTTCCTGACCAAACGAAGTAGAAAAAACCACTTTGTCTTTGTATTCATTAGCCAAAAAAGCCAAAGTTTCCCCAATAGAGAGACCTGCTGTTTTTTCTAATAAAGTATTTACTATTGCTGTGCTCATTTTTATTTCTTTTTTCCTCACCCCAACCCTCTCCAAAGGAGAGGGAGAAAAGCGGATTTGATTTTTAATTTAAATCTATTACCCTATCGGTTTACTAGATTAAAGCACAAAAATAATACTTTTTTGCTAACTACAAAACTTATTTCTGTAAATTAACAGTTTGTATTCCAGTTGTTATATTTTATTTCTGTGATTTAGGTAGGAGTAAAAAGACATTCTCTTAAAAAGCGATATCCGCCAGTGAATTATTTTCTAAAATCCTCAACGTATTGTCACGAACTTCCATCATTAATTTCCGAACCGCACAAGTAGCTTCATCGGTACAATCATCACATGGCTCATAAAAGTTATGGCTTGCGCAAGGCAATAAAGCTATTGGCCCTTCGAGAATGCGATACACCTTAGCCATATTGATTTCTTTTGGGTCTTTTATCAAATAATAACCGCCACCTTTTCCTTTTTTGGCGCCAAGAAAACCGGAATGACGCAAAAGAAGTAAAATACTTTCTAAAAACTTAATCGAAATGTTTTCACTTTTGGCGATTTCAGCGATTTGCACGGGAGTTTGGTCTTCCCGGCGAGCCAAAAAGGTTAGTGCTTTTATTCCGTATTTTGTTTTCTTTGAAAGCATGGTTTTGAAAGATAATAGATAATAGACCTTTAGATAATAGACTCAAAACAGAAAATAAGTATTGGCTCTTTTTGATGAAATATAAAACTTGAATAGAATTCTATTTCTCTACGAAACTACAAACTTTATCCTTTTATCAGCAAATTACATGAAATTATTTTAAAATTTCCTTGCAAATTGAAGTCGTAAAATCTTTTTCCGCATAAAAATTATGTTCTTTATTTTTTATAATTTCAAAATCTATCGAAAGTTTTTCAAACCAATTCTCACTTGGTTTATTGCTGTCATTTTCTCCATAATAGAGTTTTATTACTCCATTCGGAATTTCATCCTCATAGCGCAATCTTGTTGACGAAACAGCAAAAAAACTTCTAAAATTCAATCCCTTTAAAGCTGCTTTCCAAGCAATTGTTCCACCAATACTAAAAGCTAAAACATCAATTTGATTCTTTTCAGTTTTCAAAAGATGCTCAACAGCTTTTTCGATTCCGCCATTAACAAACTGACTGTGGAGATTTTCTTCGGTATAATTAGTTTTGTCAATTCCACCCAATTCACAGCAATCATAATATTGAATTTCGAACTTATCCTTCAATAGTTCGACATAAGCTGAAACCCAATCTGATTTTTCTTTTCCCCACAAATCCGATAAAATGATTAATCTTGAGTTCATATAATTTTAAGATGGCTAAAAACCAAATTTACAATTTAACAAATCTAAAACGGACTTATAATATGAAAAATTAACAATAACATCGCCACTATAAACACAAAACCCACGGTTTAAACCGTGGGCTATAGCTACAATTATATTTTTTATATACAACTAACAATTATTGCTGCATTCAAAATCTGCAATCAAAAATCGTTAATCATCATTCTAAAATCCTTAAGAAAGCGCCTGCTCCAAATCGGCAATGACATCAGCCACGGTTTCCAGTCCTACGGATACACGTACCAAACCATCGGTAATACTCACGGCCAAACGTTCTTCAACAGACAATTTACTGTGGGTTGTAGAGGCAGGATGTGTTACAATAGTTCTTGTATCACCCAAATTTGGTGACAATGAACACAATTTTATTTTATCCAAAAATGCTCTTCCTGCTTCTATTCCGCCTTTGATTTCGAAAGCAACGATGTTACCACCTAATTTCATTTGCTTTTTGGCAATTTCGTATTGCGGATGTGATTTCAAGAAAGGATATTTAACGGTATTTACATTAGGGTGACTTTCCAAAAATTCAGCTACTTTCATCGCATTTTCACAATGTCTGTCTACACGAATCGCCAATGTTTCTAAGCTTTTCGAAAGTACCCAAGCATTAAAGGGTGATAATGAAGGCCCAGTAAGTCGAGAAAAAAGATAAATGTCTTTTATCAAATCTACATTTCCAACTGTGACCCCTCCTAATACTCTTCCTTGTCCATCCATTAATTTAGTCGCAGAATGCACTACCAAATGTGCTCCCCATTTTATCGGTTGTTGAATGTATGGAGTGGCAAAACAGTTATCAATAATCAAAATCAAATTATGCTTTTTGGCAATAGCTCCTAATAATTCCAAATCAATAATATCTACTGCCGGATTGGTTGGAGATTCGGCAAAAAGTATCTTAGTGTTTGGCTTGATAAAGCTCTCAATGGTTTCTGGTTTCGTAAGGTCAAAATAGGATGTTTCGATGTTCCACTTCGGAAAATAGTTTACAAACAAGGAATGAGTCGCTCCAAAAACACTACTGGCAGAAACAATATGATCACCAGATTTCAACAAGGCTGCAAAAGTAGAATACACCGCAGCCATTCCAGATGCGAAAGCAAATCCCGCCTCAGCACCTTCCATTTTACAAACTTTATCTACAAATTCGTTGGTGTTTGGATTACTGTATCGGCTATAAATATTTCGATCTTTCTCTTCTGCAAAAGAGGCACGCATATCTTCAGCATCTTCAAATACAAAACTAGAAGTTAAGTACAAAGGAACGGAATGTTCTAAATATTGAGTTCTTTCTAATTGGTTGCGTATGGCTTGGGTTTCAAAACCAAATTCTTGTTCGTTCATTCTATTTTTTTGTTTAAAGTTTAAGGTTTAAAGTTTAAGGTTTAAAGTTGTTGGAATATTCAAAACCAATCTCTTTAATTAAACTACAATGATTTATTGTTCAAAACTACTTTATAATGTATGGTTGCGGTTGGTTCTAATGTTTTTGAAACCGAACAGTATTTCTCAAAAGAAAGTTGTGCCGCTCTAGCTGCTTTTTCTTCGTTGATTGGACCTTCCAAATAAAATACTACGTGAATATCTTTGAAAGGTTTTGCCTCATCTACTTGTACGCGTTCGCCTTCAACCTCAGCTTTGAAAGAGGTAATTTCTTGACGTTGTTTCTTTAAAATCGAAATCATATCAATCGCGCTACATCCTGCAACGCCCATTAATACCAATTCCATTGGGCTTGCTCCCATATCATTTCCGCCAAATTCCGGGCGGCTATCTACATTTACGATATGACCTCTTTCGTTTTTTAATTCAAAATGGAAGTTGTCGTTTACTCTGTTAAGTGTTATTTTCATTGTTATCTTTTTTGAACGCTGATGACGCGGATTTTCAAACGCGGATTCAACGGATTTTTTTATTTATCTCCAGTCTCTAAATTATTATTGCCCTTTAAATAATCCTCTACTATTATTTTTGATGCATCTAAATCCAATTCATGAACTTGAAGCTTTACAGGATTTAAACCTCCCGAAGCAACTACCCAAGGCTCGATATTTGACATATATTCATTTTGGGTAAAAACTGAAATTTCATTCCCTTCCAATAAATTTCTAACATTCATTGCCTCAAAATACGATCCATTAAAAACTTCTACCATAACTATTTCTTTATATGCCGATAATGCTATTTTTCTAACTCACATTCAACGGTTATTTCTATTCTTCAATCTAAAAATCTAAATTCTAAAATCTGCTCCCGATAGCTATCGGGACTAAAATCATTACCCTTTATCCGATAATCTCAAAATATCTCCAAAAACTCCTCTCGCCGTAACTGCCGATCCTGCTCCTGCTCCTTGAATCACGATAGGTCTGTCTCCGTACGATTCCGTGTAAATTTCGAAGAATGAATCCGACCCTTTCAATCCGCCCAAAGCAGTGTCTTTTGGTACCGAAACCAATTTCACTTCCAGATTTCCTTTGTCATTTTGCAAATCACCCGATAATTCTCCAATGTATCGCAACACGTGATTCGGTTGTTGATCTGCTTTGATTTTAGCATAAATAGGATCAAACTCCGTCAATTTATTCAAGAAATCAGATACATCTCCTTCACGCAAATGCTCTGGAATTAAGTTCTGAATCGAAATTTCTTCAAATTCATTTTGCAAGTCCAATTCTCTCGCCAAAATCAATAATTTTCTACCCACGTCGTTTCCACAAAGGTCTTCTCTTGGATCTGGCTCTGTATAACCGTTGTCTATTGCTTCTTTCAATATTTCGCTGAACGGAGCATCTTTTGCAGAGAAATTATTAAACAAATAACTCAACGTTCCAGAGAAAACTCCTTTTATCTTAGTGATATTCTCGCCCGAAAGGTGCAATAATTTTATCGTATCAATCAATGGCAAACCGGCACCAACATTCGTTTCATAAAGATATGTCTTTTGATTGTCTTCCAACACTTTTCGCAACTGTTTATAAAAGGCATAACTCAAGGTATTCGCCACTTTATTAGAGGAAATCAAATCGAAACTATTTTCGGCCAATTTGATGTAATTCTCAACAAATACAGCAGATGCCGAGTTGTCAATAGCTATTAAATTCTCCAAGTGATGTTCATTTGCAAAAGCAATAACATCATCAATAGAATAGGAAGTTCCGTTGGTTTGAATTTCATTTCTCCAATTTGGCGAAACACCATCTTTATTCAAAAGCACATTTTTAGAATTCGCAATGGCAAAAACATTCAATTTGATTCCTTTTCGTTTTTCGATGGCGTCAGCCGATTCTAAAATCTGATTGATCAACGTTCCTCCTACCAATCCATGACCAAAAATTGCAATATTTATTTTTTTGGAAACCCCAAAAATTTCTCCGTGAATCACGTTCAAGGCTTTGTTCAACTCCGATTTTCTTACCACCAAACTCACGTTTTTACCCGTAACCGTGTTATTGAAAAGAATAGGGACAATTTTATTTTTAATTAAAGCCGTGTAGGGTTTATGAAACGTACTCAAGTCCTGACCAATAATCGAAATCACCGAAACATTATCGGTAACCGTGATTTTATTGACATCTTTCGAGTAAAAGTCATTTTCAAATTCTTTTTCGAGTTCAATCATCGCTCGAGTCGCTTTATCTGCATCGACCACAAGTCCAATTCCTCTTTCAGACGATCCTTGCGAAATAATACTTACACTAATATCATTGTCTCCCATCACTTTAAAAATACGGGCATCAACGCCCGTTTTCCCTAGCAATCCTCTACCTTCAAGATTCACCAAAGCCACATTTTCCAGAACCGAAAGCGTTTTAATTCCTTCCTTATCCGCTTTAGAAGTAATTAATGTTCCCTTATTTTCGTGATTAAAAGTGTTTAAAATTCGTAATGGAATGTTTTTTTCTAATAAAGGAATTATCGTTTTTGCATGAAGAATTGTTGCTCCAAAGTTAGCCAACTCATTCGCTTCATTAAATGACAAATGATCAATTTTTTTGGCATCCAAAACTAAATCAGGATTGGCTGTATATATTCCGTCTACGTGGGTATAATTTTGAAGTTCTTCGGCATCTAAATAGTTAGCAAGTAAAGAAGCCGTGTAATTACTCCCATTTCTGCCCAAAGTAGTGGTGTCATTCTTACTATTAGAACCAATAAAACCGGTAACAATATTTACAGTGGTACCATTATTTTGTTTAAAATAGGCTATTACATTTTTCTTAGAAAGTTGTTCCAAAGGTTGTGCATCACCGAATTTAGAATCGGTTTTTATCAATTCTCTGGTATCCCCAAATTTTGCCTTAACTCCATTTTTAATCAAAATAGCCGTTAGCAATTTGGCCGAAAGCAACTCCCCTTTAGACAGTACTTCGTCTTTAATTTTTATGCTATAATCCCCAATAAGACTAACCCCTTCAAATAATTTTTCTAGTTTATTGAACTCTTCAGACAAATCAACATCATCATAACCATCTTGTTGGTAAATTTTGAAATTTTCAAAAAGCGGTTTATAGTCCCCATTTTTTGATGCCAAAGCCAAAATATCTTCCAGTTCATCTGTAGCATTCCCACGAGCCGAAACTACCACCGCAATCTGTTCTCCTTTATCTACTTTTCCGGCAATGATTGCCACCACTTTATTGATTCCGTCTCCATTTGACAAAGACTTTCCTCCAAATTTTAATATTTTCATTTTCTTATTTTTTAAAGTCAAAATCTAGTTTCGACCATTTTTTTTTAATAATCTTAATTTTGGCGTGCCACCATTAGGAAAAGGGGCCAACTCCTCTTTGCGCTCATTCGGCCCCTTCCCCTAATGCTGTCGGGCTATCTGGGCTACTTTGGTAGCTTCCGTCTATCCCTCACGCGCGTGACCAAGAACCTTTTCGTTTAACGAGAACTTTATATTTCCTAATTAAAAATTCCTTTAAGCAAATTGTCCAATTGTTTGTATTCAATCAAGAAAGCATCGTGTCCGTGAATGGAATCAATCTCTTGAAAAGTAACATTGGCTTTGTGTTTTTTCAATTCCTCGTACGTTTCTTTATTTTCCTTTACCGAAAAAAACAAATCCGAATTGATTCCAATAATATGAATATCCGCTTCTATTTGAGACGCTACGGCAAGAAAAGATTCTCTGCCTCTCGAAATATCTATCGTCTTCAGCAATTGATTCATCAACTTATAGGCCGAAAGTTGAAAGCGCTTTTGCAGTTTCCCTCCATGATGACTCAGCCAACTTTCTATATTAAAAACGGCTAATTCTTCGTTTGTTGTTCTGTCAAATTTTGCTTTAAAAGATTCTGGTGTTCTATAACACAACATCGCGTGAATACGAGCGTCCTCTATTGGCTTAGCCGAATTATTTAGAATTTGTTCTTGCAAAAAACAATTGGCGATTAACCAATCTGTAGATTTCCAATCCGTTGCAATAGGTATTAAATGTTGGGCTATTTTAGGTTCTAATGCCGCAATTTCCCAAGCAATTCCGCCACCTACTGAACCACCAATAATAGCAAACAATTGAGTAATCTGAAGAACTTTGAGTCCTTCTACAAAAAGTCTGGCAACATCTCTAGCCGTAAAATCCAGATAGTTTTCAATTATGGTATCATCAAAACCATTTCCGGGTACGTTAAAAGCAAGTATGGTGTATTTGTTGGTGTCTATCGTTCTGTTTTCACCAATAAGCACATTCCACCATCCCTTTAAACCTACAACTTGAGAGTTTCCGGTTAGTGCATGATTAACCAAAACAATAGGTGCAGTATGTAAGGCTGGGCCAAAAAGATGATAACTCAAATTGATGGTTGCATAAAAAGCACCACTTTCGGTAGTGAAATTTTGTATGGTAAGTGTGGTTGGTTTATTTTCCAATTTCAAATCTTTAATGAATTTTTGATTTGTACCTGGAAATATTATGAAGAAAGCTAGAGAAACTAGATCAATTCTTTGTGTTATCTTTCCACGTTTGGCGTGGTAGAATGCAGCACCTTCTTCGATAAATCGAAGGGTTGCTAAGGCTTCATTGGGTCTAATCCCTCTGCCTTTCTTTATAACATTTCAATACGTTTCTGAACTTAATGGTGCAAATTAACTACTATTTTATGAAACAACCAAATTATTATTCGACTTCATTATCGAAACAGTGGTTTTCCATAAATTAAAAGTTTGCCGCGAAATGCACTAATTCTCATGAATTCCTTTGTATTTCTAAAGAATGTTTCGCGTTTTTATTCGTGCATTTCGTGACAAAAAACTTTTACTTACTTTTCCTGATTTCAAAACTCATATTTAAATAAAAAGAGTTCCGTTTTCTTTAGAGTACATGTGAAACAATAAAGAATTCTTGCCTTTTTTAGCTTTCAAATCGAAATTTTCATCCACATCAAATCTTGGGTGATCTAACTCTTTTTTAGGATTGAATGGCTCTCCTTTTATTGCTCTCAAAATTGTGTTTTTTAGTAACTCTACTTTGCTTGTGATATATGTTATAGTTTTCATGATACTTTATTTTTGTAATTGATATTTATTTATGGCTTATAATTCAAATGCCGTACAGCATTTTCTTTTTTTTATAGCACAATGAGTTTCGTTTCCTAAAAGTTCAATTGTGCTTTTATGCTTTTAATTCGATAAAAAGACTGGATAAACAACAGACCTTGAAATCTTCCAGATCTTCCCATCTAGTCGAGAGTCGAATCAAATCTTTGGTTGTTCCCGTGACGAGCTGCTGTTCATCGGCTACTTTCTTGGCAGCTTTGGCAGAACCAAATAAATTGGCTGCGTGTTTGGCTACATCTTGTTTAGCGTGCAATGCATTGGCTGTGAAGGTTTTTGAACTCATAATTTCTACTTTATTAAGTTATATATTTTATTGAAAACCGAAACTTTCTCAGCTTCTATTTTTCTTTTATTTTTTACTCTGTTTACTACTACATTTCTAGACCGAAAAACAAAAAACCCTTTTAGATACGTATCCAAAAGGGTTTTAAGTTGTACTATAAACTTATACTTTTTGGAATCAGCACACACACACACACATCATGGCATAAATACACGTCATCATCGTCTTCGATTTTGCTTTGCAAATGTTAACCTTAATTGTGTCGAGTTGTTTCATACTTAATATTGTTCTAATTCTTGAAAATAATGATTTAAAAATGGCCTAAAAAAAAACCTCCCAGGTTTATTGGGAGGTTTTTGCTATATCTTTTTAATTTAAAATTAAGCTATACCGTCCCTGCAGGATTTATCCTGAATGGCTTTAGACATATTACATACATTAAATTGCATCTTTGTTTTTTTGTTGTAGCAAAATTGCAAACTTTTTTCCGAAATTCCAAATGTAAAATATTAAAATAACAAGAAAATAACATTTGTTTAATTCTGTAACATATTATACTATAGCTAAATCCAATTTTTTATATCAAAAAAAAGTTAAGAACAATTTGCAATTCAAAATGGTTTCATACATTTGCACCCGAATACCAGAGGAAAAATTTGAACTGATTGCAACCTCTTCATAATGAAACGAATTCATTATGGATGCTGAAAAATTTTCAGTAGAAAAAATGCTAAAGCAGAAACTCTCCTTTAGCCCTTTTACAGCAATTGTTTTTTCTCGACTAATTTTTAAATTTATAATTATTATGGCTTATTTATTTACGTCAGAATCTGTAAGTGAGGGACACCCAGACAAAGTTGCAGATCAAATTTCGGATGCATTAATTGACAACTTTTTGGCATTTGATGCTGACTCAAAAGTAGCTTGTGAAACTTTAGTTACTACTGGTCAAGTAATTTTGGCGGGTGAAGTTAAGTCGAATACCTACTTAGATGTACAACAAATTGCGCGCGAAGTGATTCGCAAAATTGGATATACTAAAAGTGAATATATGTTTGAAGCCAATTCTTGTGGTATTCTTTCAGCCATTCACGAACAATCTGCCGATATTAATCAAGGAGTTGATAGAGCAAGCAAAGAAGAACAAGGTGCCGGTGACCAAGGAATGATGTTTGGTTACGCCACAAATGAAACCGAAAATTATATGCCTTTGGCACTTGATTTATCTCATAAATTATTGCAGGAATTAGCAATTTTAAGACGTGAAGACAACGAAATAAAGTATTTACGTCCTGACGCAAAATCCCAAGTTACTTTGGAATATAGTGATGACAACAAACCAACACGTATTGATGCTATCGTAATTTCTACTCAACACGATGATTTTGACGAAGAAGCTACCATGCTTGCCAAAATCAAAAAAGACATTGTTGAGATATTGATTCCAAGAATCATTGCAAAAAATCCTGCTCACGCTCATTTATTCAATGATAAAATTCAATACCACATCAACCCAACTGGAAAATTCGTAATTGGAGGGCCTCACGGAGATACTGGATTGACGGGAAGAAAAATCATTGTAGATACATACGGTGGAAAAGGAGCTCACGGTGGTGGTGCTTTCTCTGGAAAAGATCCAAGTAAAGTAGATAGAAGTGCGGCTTATGCTACACGTCATATCGCTAAAAACCTTGTTGCTGCAGGTGTTGCCGATGAGATTTTGGTTCAAGTTTCTTATGCTATTGGAGTTGCAAAACCAATGGGTATTTTTATTGACACTTACGGAACTTCAAAAGTGAATTTGACCAATGGTGAAATTGCCAAAAAAGTAGAAGCCATTTTTGACATGCGTCCTTACTTCATCGAACAACGTTTGAAATTAAGGAACCCAATCTACAGCGAAACTGCGGCTTACGGTCACATGGGACGTACTCCAGAAACGGTAACAAAAACGTTTTCTGCTCCTGGTGGTTTGACGAAAACAGTAACAGTTGATTTATTTACTTGGGAGAAATTAGATTTCGTTGATCAAGTAAAAACTGCTTTTGGATTGTAATATTTCCAAACTTTAAATACATAAAAAAAACCAACTCAATGAGTTGGTTTTTTTTGTGCCTGATATTTCTATCTTTCAAATTTGACGTTGGGTAATGTCTTTGGACGGATTGGATCATTCGATAACATCCAGCCTGTTCGATAAATCCACTCTGTCATTTTATGCAACTTAAGGTAATCGATATTCTCGGATTCGTCCATAGGAGTATGATACTGACTATGCAAAACACTAGTGAAGAAAACCGAGGGAATTCCTTTTCTAGCATAAGGCAGATGGTCTGAACGAAAGAAGAAATATTCTGGGTGTTCTGGTTTATCCCAAAGTTTATCCAAATCAAACTTAGGACCTTCTTCATTGGCTTTCTTAGCGATATTAACTAAATCTGACGAATTTTCATGAGGAGAACTGGAGCCTAATAAAGCGGCTTGATTTATATCATTTCTCCCTATCATATCCCCATTTAACACTGCCACGATAGCTGACTCAGCTACTGTTGGGTGTGCCGAGTACCATCTTGACCCTAATAAACCTCGCTCTTCCGAACCATGAAACACAAATAAAGCACTTCTTTTGCCTGGTTGTTTTTTAAAGGCTCTAGCAATAGCCAGCATCGCTACACAAGTGCTCGCATTATCATCTGCTCCGTTATAAATAGAATCTTGACCATATTTTTGTCTAACCCCATCATGGTCTTGATGTCCGCTAAACAATACATATTCATTTTTGAGCTTAGGATCTGTCCCTTCAATTTTTCCAACAACATTAACAGAAGGGTATTTATAGGTTTCCGAAAACACTTGAGTCGACAACATTTCTTTAGTATTTTTTAAAAACTCCAACTGATCACCATGCAACCAAAAAACAGGCATTGTAGCCCCTATTTTATCTCGAAGACCTTCAATTCCATAAATACCTCGTGTCATTTGAGGTTCTACTTGTGACCAGCTTTTTTCTGCATCAGAATCAGCAACAATAATAAGAGCTGCTGCTCCATACTTAACTAATAAGTCGTAGTATTTGGTTCTTACTAAACCTGGATAACGCCTGTCAAAAAGAGAAATGTCATTTGCAATCCCTTCTTGAGAGGCAAGTATAACAACAGCTTTTCCTTTAATATCAGTTGCTTCTATTTGTTCCTTTGTCGCTATACCAAGATAGACCAAAGGAGCATCTACTTTCACATTCGTTGTTTCAGCAACCAAAACCTCTTTCCATAAATCATACGATTTTTGACCAATTTTAAAGTTTGTGTTTGAGGTTACTTGATGTCTGTATAAATCGAAAAACTGAAAAAAAGTGCCATCATCTCCAGCAGGAACCATCCCAGCTGCTTCTGCTTTTTTAGCCAGCCACATCGATACTTTTAATTCATCCAATGTTCCAGCTTCTCTACCATTAAAATGGTCTCCAGCCATTTGATACAAATCGGTTTTAAGATCTTCCGTAGTAATTGCTCCAACTAAAGGCTTCTTAATTACCTGTGCCAAACTGACACTACCATTAACAATCAAAAGAGAACAAACAAGAAGTATTTTATTTTTCATGAGTTTTGAATTAGACAATCCAAACTTAACAAAATAAAACTATTCCATAGCGAATTTAAAATTTATTCAAAAACATAATTTATCAGGATTGAGTTTTAATTCTAAGAGAAATAAAAACCATTTCCTGAAAAAGATTGATTTTATTATAAATAAAGCCATTCATCAAGTACGAATGGTTTTTTTTTGCCTTTTTCAAGAAACACAGCATTTCTAAGTCCTAAAATCAACACTAAGTAAAATGTTTTTATTAAAAAACAATGAAAATACTATTTTGAAAAATGGTTCGTTAAATTCTGTTGCTAAACCCAAATTTTATCTATTTTTACATTTTTATACAACTATAAATTATAAAATCGCAATACCGTAATGCACATAGCAATAGCAGGAAACATAGGCTCAGGAAAAACAACATTAACACGCTTATTAGCCAAGCATTTTAAATGGGAACCCCATTTTGAAGAAGTGGTAGACAACCCTTATCTGGATGATTTTTACCACCAAATGGAACGTTGGTCTTTTAATTTGCAAATTTATTTCTTGAATAGCCGTTTCCGTCAAATCATGCAAATTCGTGAAAGTGGAAAAAAGTTTATTCAAGATAGAACCATTTATGAAGATGCTCATATTTTCGCCCCCAATCTTTATGCTATGGGCTTGATGACCAATCGTGATTTTGAAAATTATTCCTCTCTTTTTGAATTAATGGAATCTTTAGTAAAACCACCTGATTTACTAATTTACTTAAGAAGCTCCATTCCCAACTTAGTAGGGCAAATTCACAAACGTGGACGCGAATACGAAAATACCATCTCTATTGACTATTTGAGCCGTCTCAACGAGCGTTATGAAGCTTGGGTTCACACGTACACCAAAGGAAAAATAATGATTATTGATGTAGACCACGTTAATTTTGTTGACAATCCAGAGGACTTAGGAAACATCATCAATCGAATTGATGCCGAGTTGAATGGAGGGTTGTTTTAAAAAACAGATTTTACGAATTTACATAAAGAAGCCTCATTGCAACAAATTGCAATGAGGCTTCTTTATTTCAATTAAATCCTTAAAATTTTTAAATTCATTTTTAGTTTTATTGTTAAATTCAAAAAAATATTTTTCCCAAATAGGGAATTTATAAGTACCTTTGACATTCAAAGCAACCTATGAGAATAATTGCCAAAAGAACCTTGCAAAATTTCTGGGAAAAATATCCCAACTCAAAACAGCAATTATTAGCTTGGTATCAGGTTTTTGACAAAAATACGCTTGACAATTCTAATGCTATAAAATCAATTTTTGGCTCAGCAGATTTTGTCGGAAATAATAAAGTTATATTTAATATTTGCGGCAATCATTATCGGTTAATCGTGAAAATTAATTATGTAACACACATTGTCTATATTTTATTTATAGGAACCCACTCCGAATATGACGATTTGAAAGACATTAAAAACTTATAAAAAAATGGAAATACATCCTATTAAAACAGAAAAAGATTATGACTTGGCATTAGAAAGGGTAAACCTCCTTTTTGACGCTAAGCCTAATACCAATGAAGGAGATGAATTAGACATTTTAGTAACGCTAATAGAAAAGTACGAAGAAATGCATTACCCTATTCCCGAGCCTGATCCAATTGAAGCGATTAAATTTATGATGGAACAAAAAGGAATTACTGATGCCGATTTAGGTGTTATTTTGAACAGCCGTTCAAGAGTTACCGAAATTTTCAAACGCAAAAGAGCTTTAACTATTAAACAAATTCGTTTGCTTACAGAAAACCTTCATATTCCAGCTTCCACTTTGATTAAAGAATATGCTTTGAAACAATAGTTTTAACTTATTTAAACAAAAAAACACCTCATTACGAAAATTCGAAATGAGGTGTTTTTAGTATAGAATCTTAGACAAAGTCGTCAACTTTGATCAAAATATTTTCTTATTTCACGGCATCAATCTGGGCTTCGACCTCAGCATCTGTTCCTTGAAATTGCTTAACGACAACATTGCCATTTACTGTAGTTGTAATTGTGGCACTTACTTTCCCGTTAAGGTTTGTTTTTTCAATTCTAACTTCACTACCCATAGACATCGTCTTTTTGACGCAACAAGCTTTCCCTTTATGAGCGACAAATTTTCCGTCTTTATCATAATGAGACAAACACATTTCTTTTTCCTCAGGTGAACATTTAAGACTGTCGCACATTTTAGCACATTCCTCTTTGGTCATTTTAGACAATTTAGACATGTCGCATTTCCCCATCATCATTGCTCCTTCTTTCATGTGGCATTCTTTCATCCAGATTTCTTTCTTTTCTGGACAAGTGCCTTTTGCATCCATGGTACTTTCTCCACTTCCTAAAATTGGAGCCATCACCAGTCCAATCAAACAGGTCAATTTAATTAAGATGTTCATCGATGGACCAGAAGTATCTTTGAACGGATCTCCAATAGTATCACCAGTTACTGCAGCTTTGTGCGCATCCGAACCTTTATAAGTCATTTCCCCATTAATCATCACCCCTGCTTCAAATGATTTTTTGGCATTGTCCCAAGCACCACCGGCGTTATTTTGAAAAATAGCCCAAAGTACCCCAGAAACAGTAACTCCGGCCATGTATCCCCCAAGCATTTCGGCAATCATTTCGTTGTTATCTCCATAGACTAATTTACCAAGAAGCACAATCGCAATTGGGAAACCAATCGTTAAAATTCCTGGTAGCATCATTTCGCGTAAAGCGGCTTTAGTAGAAATATCAACACATTTTGCATATTCCGGTTTTCCCGTTCCTTCCATGATTCCTGGAATTTCTTTGAACTGACGACGTACTTCGTACACCATATCCATCGCAGCTTTTCCTACTGAATTCATCGCTAAAGCTGAGAAAACCACGGGTATCATACCTCCAACAAATAGCATCGCCAATACTGGCGCTTTGAAAATATTAATTCCGTCAATTCCTGTAAAAGTCACATAAGCGGCAAATAAAGCCAAAGATGTTAAAGCTGCCGAAGCAATCGCAAAACCTTTACCTGTTGCAGCCGTTGTATTACCAACTGAGTCCAAAATATCGGTTCTGGTACGCACTTCTTTCGGCAATTCACTCATTTCGGCAATTCCACCTGCATTGTCCGATATAGGTCCAAAAGCATCGATTGCCAGTTGCATCGCTGTGGTTGCCATCATTGCTGAAGCCGCCAATGCCACTCCATAAAATCCTGCCAAAGCATAAGAGGTCCAGATAGCCGCCGCAAACAATAATACGGTTGGAAAAGTAGAAATCATTCCTGTTGCCAATCCTGCAATTACGTTTGTTCCTGCTCCCGTACTCGATTTTTGAACAATCGCCATTACTGGTTTCTTACCTAATCCCGTATAATATTCCGTTACCGATGAAATAGCTCCACCTACAACTAGACCAATAAGAGTTGCGTAAAATACTCTCATCGATGAAATATCCATTGATCCCTCACCAAAGAAAGTCATGCTCATTGTTTCCGGCAACATATATTGCACTAGGAAGTAACAAGCGATAGCTGTTAAAACTATAGAAACCCAGTTTCCTATATTTAATGCTTTTTGAACTTGCGCTTCTTTGGCATTTTCATCTGTAATTTTAACGAGCATAGTACCAATTATAGAAAACAAAATTCCGAAACCGGCAATTGCCATTGGTAATAAAATAGGCCCAATTCCACCAAAAGCATCTTGAATGTTTCCATTCATATCTTTTATCACATAATTCCCAAGTACCATTGCTGCTAGAACTGTTGCTACATACGAACCAAATAAATCGGCTCCCATTCCGGCAACATCTCCCACATTATCTCCTACGTTATCCGCAATGGTTGCAGGATTACGAGGGTCATCTTCTGGAATACCTGCTTCGACTTTACCCACCAAATCGGCACCTACATCGGCAGCTTTGGTATAGATTCCTCCCCCCACGCGGGCAAACAAAGCGATAGATTCAGCTCCAAGAGAAAAGCCAGCCAATGTTTCTAAAACAATAGTCATATCTTCTGTAGAAGTCCAATGCCCGTTCATAAAGATTTGGAAGAAAACAATAAAAAAACCAGTCAACCCCAAAACAGCTAAACTCGCTACACCTAATCCCATTACCGTACCTCCGCCAAAAGAAACTTTCAAGGCTTGCGGTAAACTCGTACGAGCAGCTTGTGTCGTTCTCACATTGGTTTTTGTTGCAATTTTCATACCCATATTTCCCGCTAATGCAGAGAAAAATGCCCCGAACACAAATGCTACTACTATTAATATATTGGTTTGAACACCCGGAATAAAAGTAACTCCTGCCAAAACAGCACTTGCAATAACTACAAATACAGCCAGTAATCTATATTCCGCTTTTAAGAAAGCCAAAGCTCCTTCATATATGTGATCTGATATCTCCTTCATTTTACCATCTCCTGCATCTTGTTTCAATACCCAAGATCGTTTGATAGCCATAAAAACAAGCCCTACTAATGCCATAAAAATTGGCACATAAATCATAATTGAATTCATAAATTTACTTTTTGGTTGGTTAGTATAAAATCTTAAACGAAAGCAATTTAAACAAAAAAAGCAACACTCATTGAAGAGTGTTGCTTTTTTATAAAATTTAAAGGGCGAAAATTATTTAATACTAAATAATCCTGCTGGTTTATTTTCAATTTGATCAAAACGTTCTGTACATTCTTTAATGATAGCATACGCTTCGTTTACATCTCCCCAACCTTCTACATCCACTTGTTTGTTTTCAAGATCTTTGTAAACTTGGAAGAAATGCTCGATTTCTTTCAATAAGTGTGGGTTGATATCCGATAGGTTTTCTAATGAATTCCAAATTGGATCAGAAACTGGTACACAAATTACTTTTTCGTCTGGTCCTTTATCATCTGCCATGTGGAAAACTCCAATAGGCTTCACTTCCATTACACATCCAGGAAAAGTTGGTTCAGTTACCAATACCAAAACATCTAATGGATCCCCGTCTAATGCTAAAGTTTCTGGAATAAAACCATAATCAGCTGGGTACATCATAGAAGAGAACAACATTCTATCAAAACGCATTCTTTTTATTTCAAAATCGTACTCATATTTATTTCTACTTCCTCTTGGAATTTCGATTAAAACATCGAAAGTTGTTAATTTGTCTGCAGTCATTATTATTTATATTTTCTTAAATTATTCTCTTAATTTATTTACGAATGCAAAAGTAATCAAACAATACTTTTTTACAATAAAATATAGACAATATATACTATATCGTTTTCGTTAAATTTTCAATCAATACACTATTGTTCTTTTACGTTTTTTTAGATAATAATGCCAAAGCAAAAATGTAGCATAAGAGCGGTGAGGACTCCATTTCTCGGTATGATTTTCCATTTCTTGTTTGTCATGGATTTCAAGCAGTTCCTTTATGGTATTCACCACCGCAATATCGCCCAGTGGCAGCAAATCGGGTTCTTGCAAACAAAACATCAAATAAATATCTATTGTCCAATTGCCAATTCCTTTAATCTTTATGAGTTCTTCGCGCACTTGTTGAGCCGATTTTTGCGGCAAACTGTCTAAATCTATTTCCTCATTCAGAATAGCAGACGCCAATGCTTTTATATAAGTCGTTTTTTGTCGGCTTACGCCAAAGGCTCTATATTCTTCATCAGAAACTAAAATCAGTAATTCTGGTTGAAAAATAGTGTGCTCTGCTTTTATTTTTAAAAAAGTGGCTTTTGCAGAATCTATTGATACTTGCTGTTCTAAAATCAACAGCACCAAAGTCTCAAATCCCTGAGGTCTTTTAGGAATTGTTGGCAACCCGTAGGTGTCTATGATGAGTTTGAATATGGAATCTTTTTCTAAAAGATGATCGATAGCTTGTTGCATAGTTTGATGTTTTAGCCCTCCCGATAGCTATCGGGAGGAAACGGCATCCTTTTTAAGAGATAATTTTTCTTTATCTCTTAAAAAGATATAGTGTACAGCTGGACACGAGTGAAACGAACTGACGAAGTAAATAGCTCCTAAAAATAGAATCCAAATGATCCTTTTACCGTAAATCTATTAGTACTTGGGGTGTCGAGATAACTGCCTCTCCAAGCAAAATCCAAACGGAATACTTTGAAGATATTCCCAATTCCCGCATTGTATTCCCAATATACATTCTCTGGTGCCACATAGACTAAGCCCGAAGCATTTATGGCTCTATTGGCATCCGACACCGTTCCGTAAGCGGCTTTTACCCCTACGAATTCTCTCCAATTTAGTTTTCGCATAAAAGGAACTCTCGCAAATAGTCTTCCGTTGAAATCATGGTTCCATTGCATCATGGCATATTGATCCGTAATAAACTCATAATAATTAAGATTGCTGAAGGTGTTTTCGATAGTGAAAAACGTTTGATTCCCTGGTATAATACTCAACAATCCCAATGGAATCGTGCCAAAAGTTTTTCCTAGCTCCAAAATCAAATTGGTGCGCCCAAGTGGCCCAATAATGATGGGTTGTTTATAATAGATTTCGATTTTTTTATAATTAAAATCACTATTGATTATCCCTTTATAACCTTGACTATAATTAGCAAAAACCGTCGTATAGGGACTATTGGCAATACTTCTTTCTACACCAAATGCTACAGTTCTTCGGTTAGGCGTATACATTGCTTGAATGTTAAATTCCGATTGGGTTGTATTGCTTTTTACAACTCCCGCAGGATTCTCTGCCGTTGGTAAAGTGGTATAATAATCTAAGCTAAAAACTGGCGATGCCGATTCCAGTGTTTTATAGGTCACTCCCGTTTGAAAGGTTAGGTTTTTAATCGGTTCCATTGCAATATAGGCATTGGTCAATCCTATATTGGTTAACTTCCCGTTGGATCCTGTGGTAAAAAAGGCCGAAGAACCAAAATTTCTAGCCAAAATATCATTGGTAGTGGTTAGACTTGCTCCCAATTGCTCAATATCTCGCCTATTCCCGCCAGAAATAATAATTCGATTTTTCTTTTCAATCATCCATTTTCCGGCAAAACCATACTTAAACCTTTTATCGTCAAAACCATAGGCTGTAAAAGCTTGCACACGCCAGGGATCATTCGGTCCAAAATAGGTTCGACCTCCTAATTGTACTCTAAAACCCTCGACTTCATTGTATCCAAATGTCGAGAAAATAGGCCCTATATCATATACGTCGTAATTTATGTAACCACTCGCAAGAATCTGAACTACATCATACAATTGCTTAAATTTCTTGACTGTTTGCAAAGTATCGAGCATTTTATACACACCCAGTTCATCTTTGCTTAATTTTTCAAATCGATTTTCATTCCAAAAATCCTCGGTTTTATTATAAACTTCATCATCACGAAAATTTACTTCTTCTTTATAAAAGTCAACCGGTTTTTCTTTATTGAATTCATGATTCCTGTAAAAAGTGGTTCGCTTACCATACACCCCTTTTGATTTTTCTTTTTTATTTAAAGCAAAATCAGACATCAAATAATCTTTGGTCAACAGAAAAACAGAATCATTTAAAACATCAAATTCTTGTTCTACATAAACATCCTTTACCCAGTTGATATTGGCGCTTTTGGTAACGGCCATGTTGATTTTTTTGATGGCAAATGTGGTGTCGTTTACCCAAAAATCTCCTTTGAAAGTCAGTTCATTTTTTCGCCTTGGATAAAAAACAATATTATAACACCATTTCTTATCAATGTAAGCACTGTCCCTTAATACATAATTGTAAACATCAATTCCCGTTGTTGATAGTGGGCTGGTAAAACTTTTATCAAACAAAGTGAGGTAATTACTATAAATATTGTAATCCGAATACAAGTCTTTTATAAAAGATATAATTTGTTGATTCCCTTCAAATCCAGACGTTTTATTAGCTTTTGTTATCTCCTTGACCTTCTTCAATTTATTGTCGCCATAAATATCAATTAACGCTTCGTTTATAAAGATAGGCAAATACGTTTTTCCAGTAATTTTTGAAGTGTCAACTTGATTAAATATAAACTCCATGCCCTTGAAAATCTTCTTTTTCATAAACGCACTGTCAATAGAATTCAAGTCGAACTCAACTTTTTCATACTTCTCCATTTGGTATTGGCCAAATAGGTACAAACCATTTTTACGCTTTTTCTCCCAAATCTTCCTTAGAATATCGAGTGCTGGATTGTTCTTTTTAGACGTTTTTCCGGTATAAATAACCACTTCTTTCAAACTCTCCTGTTCGCTTAATTCAACCGTAAAATTATAATTGACCGATTTGTTAAGCGTTATTTCTTTTTCAGAAAAACCAACTGAGGTTATCAATAGTGTCTTATAAGTGTTTGGAGATTCCATATAAAAACGTCCATCTTCGTTGGTCACAGTCCCTGTACTGGAATTTTTGAAAACCACATTGGCGAATGGAATAGGCTGTTTGGATTTGTCAACAACAATACCACTCACTTTTGTTTGCGCAAAAATGGGGCTTGCGATTGCAAGTAATAAAAACAGACCGAAGAATATATATTTTTTCATAATCATCAAAAAAAAAACTTCATCAAATTTACATTTCTGATGAAGTTTTAAACATATTAATTTAAGAATATTAGACATTTTAAAAATCTAAAGATTCAGAAAGTCTAAAAATCTATTTTTTATACATTACTTTCTTAACCGCTTTCACAACATCCGCAGCATTTGGCAACCATTCTTTCAACAATACTGGAGAATAGGGCGCTGGAGTATCGGCAGTGGTAATACGTTGAATTGGCGCATCTAGAAAATCAAAAGCTTGCTCTTGAACCAAGAAAGCAATCTCCGAAGATACACTAGCAAACGGCCAAGCCTCTTCAAGAATTACCAATCTATTTGTTTTTCTAACTGATGTCAAAATCGCATCTTTATCCATAGGGCGAACAGTTCTCAAGTCGATAATTTCACATGAAATTCCTTCCTTGATCAATTCATCTGCCGCGATATAGGCTTCTTTGATAATTTTTCCGAAAGAAACGATAGTTACATCAGTCCCTTCACGTTTGATAGCGGCAACTCCAATAGGAACCGTATATTCACCATCTGGCACTTCACCTTTATCACCATACATTTGTTCAGATTCCATGAAAATAACTGGGTCATTGTCACGAATTGCCGATTTCAACAAACCTTTGGCATCATAAACATTAGACGGAACCACCACTTTAAGTCCTGGAGTATTGGCAAACCAGTTCTCGATAGCTTGAGAGTGTGTTGCTCCCAATTGTCCTGCCGAAGCAGTTGGTCCTCGAAAAACGATAGGCACATTAAACTGTCCACCGGTCATCTGACGCATTTTGGCAGCATTATTTATAATTTGATCAATTCCAACCAAACAGAAATTGAAAGTCATGTATTCCACTATCGGGCGACAACCATTCATTGCCGATCCTACTGCAATTCCAGTAAAACCAAGCTCTGCGATTGGCGTGTCAATTACTCTTTTCTCCCCAAATTCGGCAAGCATTCCTTTTGATGCTTTGTATGCACCATTGTATTCTGCTACCTCTTCACCCATTAAGTATATGGACTCATCGCGACGCATTTCTTCGCTCATCGCTTCGCAAATGGCCTCTCTAAATTGTATCGTTCTCATATTTATATAGTCTGTGTGTAATTTTTAGAAACGCAAAAATAATTATTTTAAATCACTTAAAAGCATAAATCACTTTAAAATAACACCTCTTTACACATATGCTTTTTAGGAGCTATTCCAGCTATCCACCATATCCGGACTACGAAATCGATGTAATTCAGTAAAACACATCCATTCTAGAATGAAAAAACAAAACCCCAGCCAAATCAACTATCTCATAATTCACAAAAACGAGTCAATTATTTATATTTTTTTTGATTAAAACACATCAACAGAAACAATAAATTACGAAATCGTAATAGCCAAACAAAATGTTATGCATGCATAGTATTTTATTCAATTTATTATTTTAAATTTGTCGAAGAAATTACGAATTATAAAACATAAATTATGAAAATATTAGTTTGCATCAGCCACGTTCCTGATACTACTTCAAAAATCAACTTCACCAACGGAGACTCTGAGTTTGACACCAATGGGGTTCAATATGTAATTAATCCAAATGACGAATTTGGTTTAACTCGTGCCATTTGGTTCCAAGAACAACAAGGCGCTACAGTTACTGTAGTGAATGTTGGTGGACCAGATACTGAACCTACTTTAAGAAAAGCATTGGCCATTGGTGCTAATGAAGCTATTCGCGTAAATGCAAATCCTACTGATGGCTTTTTTGTAGCCAAACAATTAGCCGAAGTAATCAAAAATGGTGGTTATGATGTTGTGATTGCCGGAAAAGAATCATTGGATTATAATGGAGGAATGGTTCCTGGTATGATTGCTGGAATTTTAGGCTATAACTTTTTAAACTCATGCACCAACATCGCCGTTGACGGAGCAAACGTAACTGCTGTTCGTGAAATCGATGGTGGTAAAGAAACCGTTAGTACTACATTGCCTGTTATTATCGGAGGTCAAAAAGGTCTTGTTGAAGAAAAGGATTTACGTATCCCAAACATGAGAGGAATTATGACTGCTAGAACAAAAGCATTAACAATCCTTGAACCGGTTGACGCTTCTGTAAATACTAAAGCGGTGAAATTTGAAAAACCAGCTCCAAAATCAGCAGTAAAATTGGTTTCGGCTGACAACTTGGATGAATTGATCAATTTATTACACAACGAAGCAAAAGTAATCTAGTAATCGGTTTTTAGTCACAGTTTTCAGTTGTAAAACTTTAAACCTTAAACTTTAAATTTTTAAACAAAAAAATCATGTCAATATTAATATATGCAGAATCTGCAGAAGGAAAATTTAAAAAAGTAGCATTAGAACTAGCTTCTTATGCCAAAAAGGTAGCTGAATCATTAGGCACTACCGTTACAGCTGTGACGGTAAATGCAGGAGATGTTTCGGAATTATCAAAATACGGAGTAGACAAAGTTTTAAAAGTAGCCAATGACAAATTAGCTGGTTTTACTGCCAAAGCTTATGCTGATGTCATCAAACAAGCTGCACAAAAAGAAGGCGCTAAAGTAGTTTTACTATCTTCTACCACGGACAGTATTTACCTGTCTTCATTAGTTGCGGTAGCGCTAGAAGCAGGTTTTGCTTCAAATGTGGTGGGATTACCGGTAAGCACTTCTCCTTTTCAAGTAAAAAGAAATGCATTTTCAAATAAAGCGTTCAACATTACAGAAATCAATACCGATGTTAAGGTTTTGGCTCTAGCCAAAAACTCGTATGGAATTTTTGAAAATGCTTCAGCATTAGCAGAAGAAGATTTCAATCCAACCATCGAAGATGCTGATTTTGGAGTAAAAGTAGTTTCTGTTGAAAAAGTAACCGGAAAAGTTTCTATTGCTGATGCTGATATTGTGGTTTCTGCAGGACGTGGTCTTAAAGGACCTGAAAACTGGGGAATGATTGAAGAATTGGCTGGAGTTCTTGGAGCTGCAACTGCATGTTCAAAACCAGTATCAGATATCGGATGGAGACCTCACGGAGAACACGTAGGACAAACAGGAAAGCCCGTAGCAACCAATTTATATATCGCCATTGGAATCTCAGGAGCCATTCAACATATTGCGGGAATCAACTCCTCAAAAGTAAAAGTAGTTATCAATAGCGACCCAGAAGCTCCTTTCTTTAAAGTTGCTGATTATGGAGTTGTAGGTGATGCTTTTGAAATTGTACCACAATTAATAGCAAAATTAAAAATTTTTAAAGAGCAACAGTCTTAAAAACAAATATCTCTAGTTAAATATAGCTGCCTAAAAACAAGATAATCGTATCTTTGCTTTAGGTAGCTTTTTTGTTCGATAAATTTTGACTAAAATTGCACTTTTATTTAATATATAAAACGACACTATTAATAAGGTACTTTGTACTTTCTATTATACTAACATGAGTCTAGTAAAATTATCCATAAAAGGAATTTCATATAGTCAAACCCAAAACGGTGCGTATGCATTGATTTTGAACGAGGTTGATGGCGAAAGAAAATTACCGATTGTTATCGGAGCATTCGAAGCCCAATCTATTGCTATTGCTTTAGAGAAAGAAATTAAGCCTCCTCGACCATTGACTCATGATTTATTCAAAAATTTTGCCGATCGATTTGACATTGTTGTCAAACAAGTCATCATACACAAGCTAGTTGACGGTGTTTTCTATTCCAGCATTATATGCGAAAGAGATAAAATCGAAGAAATAATTGATGCCAGAACTTCAGATGCCATTGCATTAGCCATTCGATTTAACGCTCCTATGTTTACTTATAAAAACATATTGGACAAAGCTGGAATTTATTTAAAAGCAAATCCACTTGAAACCGATGCGGCTTCTCAAGAAATAGACGATATTCTTTCTAATCCCGAAACTTTTGGTCATACTCCCGAAAGCAACGAATCTGGCAACACCTATGCTAAACACAGTTTGCAGGAATTAAACGAATTATTGCAACAAGCTGTGGAGCACGAAGATTATGAAAAAGCCGCTAAAATTAGGGACGAAATTTCAAAACGATAAACTACAAATCACAACCCTAGAATGAAGCAATACTTAGATTTAGTACAACACGTTATGAAAAACGGTTGTCAAAAAGGAGATCGTACCGGAACTGGAACAAAAAGTGTATTTGGCCACCAAATGCGATTTGATTTGAGTGAAGGTTTCCCCATGGTAACTACCAAAAAATTACATCTTAAATCTATAATTTACGAATTGCTTTGGTTTCTCAAAGGGGATACAAATATCAAATACTTACAAGAAAACGGCGTTAAAATTTGGGATGCTTGGGCCGACAGCAATGGCGACTTGGGGCCTGTTTACGGACACCAATGGCGCAATTGGAACAGCGAGGAAATTGACCAAATTTCTGAACTTATTACCGAATTAAAAACAAATCCAAACAGCCGAAGAATGCTCGTTTCTGCATGGAATCCATCGGTTCTTCCAGATACGACTAAGTCATTTGAGGAGAATGTTGCCAACAACAAAGCGGCCTTGCCTCCTTGTCATGCCTTTTTTCAATTTTATGTAGCTGCCCCAGATGAAACCAAGGGAGAAACTAAAGGAAAACTATCTTGTCAATTGTACCAACGCAGTGCCGATGTTTTTTTGGGTGTTCCTTTTAATATAGCCTCCTATGCCTTATTAACAATGATGATTGCGCAGGTTTGCAACCTTGAAGTTGGAGAATTTATCCACACCTTTGGTGACGCTCACATTTACAACAATCACTTTGAGCAACTCGAATTACAACTCACACGTGAGCCAAAACCATTGCCAAAAATGATTTTGAATCCCGCTATAAAAAACATCTTCGATTTTGATTTCGATGACTTTACTTTAGAAGGATACGAACCACATGCCCTCATTAAAGGAAACGTTGCTGTCTAAATAAACAAAACACCAATCTGATTTATAAAAAATTCCGCTTTCAACAAGCGGAATTTTTTATTGGGATTATATTGCTAATACACTGTTCTCTGCACCTGCGTAATCATTCCACTTGAATGAATCGGCTTCTGGTTCATTTACAAACACGCCATCTATGACATATTTAAATTCATAAACAGCATCTTTATTTAAATCAAAAGTAGCTTTGAAAGTACCATTTTTCAATTTACTTAAAGCTCCCTCTTCTAAACTCCAGTTATTAAAATCCCCAACAACAGAAGCTTCATTAGCCGTTTTAGCTTCAACTGAAAAAGTAACTTTACAAACTGGCTTTGTTTTTACAAATTGTTTCTTTATAGACATAACTATTTAGTTTTTAAGATTATACCAAAGTAAATAAAATAATTCGACATTACAATCTGGCCTATACAGAATTGATGTAATAACAAGAAAAAGCATTCTTTTTTATTCTTTTAAGAAAATAGCTCCAATAATTTTTTGATTCCAAAATAAGAAAACGATTTCTCATTAATATTCAATAATCAGAATAGTGTCTTTAAAAAATATATTTTATCTTTATGGACAAAATTTATACCATGGAAAAAGAATTACACGAGCAATATGAATACGCCAGAAGACGCCTAAGACAAAAGAAAAGGCTCTATTACCATTTTGTTCTCTTTACTTTGATTAGCATCTTTTTATTCACCGCTCATCGATTTTTCGATATTGGTATAGATACAAACTGGTCTACATGGATTATTATCGTATGGCTATTCCTTTTTATATTACATTTTATAAAAGTATTCATTACCGATCGTTTTATGAACAAATATTGGGAAAGAGATCAGATCGACAGACTTGTAGCTTTACAGCAAAAAAAAATAGCCCAATTGCAATCTAAAATTGAAGAAAATAATTCAAATAAAATCCCCTAGTATGATAATTATGATTGCTGCTGTTGCAGAAAACGATGCACTCGGAAAAAACAATGAACTGGTTTGGCATCTTCCCAATGACTTTAAAAGATTTAAATCATTAACTACAGGTCACTATATTATAATGGGGAGAAAAACATTTGAAAGCTTTCCGAAACCTCTTCCCAATAGAACTCACGTGGTAATCACAAGACAAGAAAACTACCAACCAGAAGGTTGTATTGTAGTTAATAGCATAGAAAAAGCAATCGCTATTTGTCCAAAAAACGAAACTTCATTTATTATTGGCGGAGGAGAAATATATAATTTGGGGCTTCCTTATGCAGACAAGCTAGAAATTACAAGAGTTCATCATAATTTTGAGGCCGATGCTTTTTTCCCAGAAATAAACCCTGATAATTGGCGAGAAATTTTTAGTGAATTTAACCCAATAGACGATAAACATCTTTATGAATATACTTATCAAACTTACATCAAAAAATAAAAAAAAACATCCCAATTGGGATGTTTTTCATTTAAACGATTAGAGGAATGACCTACTCTTGTAATAAAATTTGATAACATAATATACAAATCACAAATATCATTATTACTCCAGAAACGAAGACAATGTTATTTGATGTTTTTTGAGAGTACAACTCAAAAAAACCTTTAGTACCAAATACCACAAAGATACTAAAGGCAAAGAAAATTAAAATTTCCAAAAACAAATTTAATCCTAAGAACGTGTTTTGCGCTTTTAAAACAATACAGCCATTACTGACAGTACCTTCAAAAAAAAATACAAGAACAAATGAGATAAATAGCGCAAGAAGCATCCATTTGATTTGGGTCATTACTTCCCTCTTAACCATTCAATAAATATTAAAATTTCATGGTACAAACTTCTGTAATAAAAACAGGAACCACAATACCCACTTTTAGTGATATTTCATTTATTTTTCATCCATAATTGGGCTTTAATTAAGTAATATCACACAAAACAACAATTTGAAATAAATTTCACCCATTTCAAAAAACGTATTTATAGTTTATACAGTTTGTTTATATTTGTACAAATTAAAAAAATGCCAAAAGAAATCACACCCTATAAAGACTCCTCTCTTAGTAAAAAAGAACAAGTTGCAAAAATGTTCGATACCATTTCTGGAAACTATGACAATCTAAACCGTGTCATTTCGTTTGGTATAGATGTTAAATGGAGAAAAAAAGTTTTGCAGTTGGTTGCCAAAACCAATCCCGAAAACATTTTGGATATTGCTACAGGAACAGGAGATTTGGCTATTTTGATGGCTAAAACAAATGCAAAAAAAATCATTGGATTAGACATTTCCGCAGGAATGCTTGAAATAGGTTCAAAAAAAATTGCCGATAAAAATCTTTCCAAAACAATCGAAATGGTTTTAGGTGATTCTGAAAACATGCCTTTTGAAGATCATTTTTTTGACGCCATAACCGTTGCTTTTGGCGTAAGAAATTTTGAACACCTAGAAAAAGGGCTCTCTGAAATTTTAAGAGTTCTAAAACCAGGTGGGATTTTCGTTATTTTAGAAACCTCTGTTCCAGAAAAAACACCATACAAACAAGGCTATAAATTTTACAGCAACAATATATTACCAATCATTGGAAAATTATTTTCAAAAGATGAAGTTGCTTATGGCTATCTATCAGAATCTGCCGCTTCTTTTCCTTATGGAGAAGCATTAAACAATATTTTACGAAAAACGGGGTTTATAGATGTTGTAGCTATGCCTCAAACATTTGGAGTTGCAACCATTTACTCAGCCTCCAAAAAATAATACTGAAAAACATTCAGCGTAAATATGAAAAAAATAATTGCACTTGTTTTGATAGTTTTTGCCTTAAATGGAAACGCCCAAAATTCAAAAGGAATTTTTAGCAAGGATCCCATTATAAATTTAGAAACCTGGCAAAAACACCGAATTTACTTTGGCTTTTATCTGGGCTTCAACTCTTATGATTTAAAAATTGACTATAAAACAGTAGGACCTGATATTCAAGTAGACAATTCAACAGGTTTCAATGTTGGTATAGTTGCGGATGTTAGACTACAGGAGTATTTAAACTTACGTTTTGAACCCGGTCTCTACTATTCCAGTAAAATTTTACATTATCCTAATTTTGCTTCCGAAAAAGATGCCCTTAGGGAAGTAAACGGTACTTATATCCATTTTCCTTTATTGTTAAAATTCTCGTCCCTTAGAACCGGAAATATACGCCCTTATTTACTGGGAGGTGTATCTGCAAACTTAAATCTATCCAGTAATTCAAAATCTTTGGAAGACAATCTTGAGAATCGATTTAGGATGAAATCGTGGACTACGAATTATGAATTGGGCTTTGGAATTGATATATTTTCAGAATATTTCATATTTTCACCATCCATAAGAGGTTCATTTGGAATCTCAGACGAATTAATACGCGACAAAGACCCAAATAGCCCATGGACAGGCAATATTGAGTCTATGAAATCCAGAGCGGTTTTAATTAATTTTACTTTCCATTAAAAATTTCATTAAGTGCTCCCAAGTTTAATTTTACCTTCTAAATTCACTTAAAATTATTGCGGTTGCGGTAGCCACATTTAAGCTTTCGGTTTCTTGAAGATCCCCAAAACGAGGAATGGTTAGTCTTTTTTGAATCAAATTCTCCAACTCTGCTGAAATTCCATTGGCTTCATTACCCATTATTATGATTCCATCTTGAGGCAAATCTGTTTTATAGATAGTATCCCCATCCATAAATGTTCCAAAAACGGGCAACTTAGTTTTGGATATAAAATCATTCAAATCGACATAATTTACGTTTACTCTAGCAATAGATCCCATCGTAGCCTGAACCACTTTTGGATTGTAAATGTCAACCGTTTCTTTGGAGCACAACAGCTGCTTAACTCCAAACCAATCACATAATCTTAAAATAGTGCCCAAATTCCCTGGATCTCTAATAGAATCTAGCGCCACTATCAAACCAGAATCAATAATCTTTTTTTCTAAAGGAATTTTAAATACGGCTAAACAAGTATTAGGAGTAGCTAATGCGCTAATTTTATTCAAATCACTTTCGGAAATAATTGTTTTCTTGGCTGCTGCTATTTCATCAAAATCCGACTTTGTTGTATAAAGATGTTCCAATTCAAAATTTGATTTTACTAATTCTTGAATTACTTTTACGCCCTCGGCAAAAAACAACTGATTGGCAAAACGATGTTTTTTTTGTTGCAAACTCGAGATAAGCTTTATTTGGTTTTTACTAAGCATAAAAAAAATGTACTTTTGAATTAAAAATTTTATAACAATCAAAGCCCGCATGCCCAAAAAAAAATCATCCGATACAATAAAAAAAAGTCCCGACAATTTTCGGGATGATAATCTTGGGCAATCCTTACTTTTTCAGAAGAAAAAGAATTTTACAAAAATAGCAGCATTTATCCTAATTTCAATATTAATTTTGGCTTGTAATTCAGAAAAGAGAGTTCCCGCCAGAAAACAGCTTCTTGTAAAAAATGAAATCATTCAAAATGACAAATTAATAAAGAATCAGGATGTATACGACCAATTGTACCAACAACCAAATAGCCGTCCTTTATTTGGCTATCCATTTCAATTAAATATCTACAATTTAGCCAATCCCAATCCGGATTCAACATTCAATCTGAAATATCAAAACAAAGAAAAAAAACACAAAAGAGAAGTAAAATGGCTCTCCGAGAAACAAATAGGAAGACTTCGCAAATCATTTTGGCACCATGGAATACACTCTTTTTTGAAAGAAACAGGAGAAGCACCAGTTATTGCTGACACTTCAAAATCTAGAAAATCGTTAATTCGTCTTAAAAGTCATTATTTCAATAATGGCTACTTCAATGTTAAAGCCACATACAAGCTAGACTCTCTAAGTCCCAAAAAAGCCAAAATAAAGTATGATGTCACAACAGGAAATCCATTTTTCTTAGACACCATAACAGCTACAATTTCAACCCCCGTATTGGATTCCATTTACAAAACAAAGAAATCATTAATTATATCTGGGAACCAATACAAAACAGAAGATTTCGAAAGTGAAAAAGATCGAATAAGTGCCCTTTTCAGAAACAATGGTGCCTATCGCTTTCAACCTAATTATGTAACTTTTGACATTGACACTATCAATAAAAAGAATAAAGCAAACATCAATTTAAGTATCGGTAATTATTTATATCTAGAGAATGATTCTACAAAAACAGAACCATTTAAACTATACAAAATTAGCGACATCAACATTTATACAGACTATAAAAGCTCAAATCACAATTCTAAAATAAAAGATAGTGTCACCTATAACAACATGAATTTGTATGCCTTTGATAAAATAAAATACACCCCACACGCCATAACCGATGCTGTTTTTATTGTAAAAGGAGGTCTATTTGCTGATTCTAAAACCGTTTTATCGACACGTTATTTAAACAATCTTAAAATTTTTAATTACCCCACCATCCAATATGAATTGGATAAAAGAGACAGTACAGCACAGTCTTTGATTGCCAAAATTTATTTAACACCCCGTAAAAAATACAGCTTTGGCTATACTTTAGATTTAACCCATTCTAATATTGAAGATTTTGGTATTACCGGAAGTATTACAGAAACCGTTAGAAATGTTTTTAATGGAGCCGAAACATTGGAACTTTCAGCACGGGGAAATATCGGTGCATCCAATGATATAGCAGATCCAGGAGACAGTTTTTTTAATGTCTCAGAATTCGGTGTGGATGCAAAACTTAACTTTCCGCGGATTTTATTTCCTTTTAAAACAGAAAAAATCATCCCCAAAAGCATGATTCCCTCTACTATAATGAGTATAGGTCTTTCAAAGCAAACCAATATCGGCTTAGATAAAGAAAACGTTAGCGCCGTTTATTCGTACAGTTGGACTCCAAAAAAAAATAACACAACCCGTTTCGATCTTTTTAATGTTCAGTTTGTAAACAATCTTAATCCTGAAAATTATTATAATGTATATGAATCTTCGTATGATGCACTAAATGAAATAGCAAAAGACCCTAGTATAGTTACAGACCCTACTTATTTTGACACAAGCGGTGATTTAATTATAGAAAGTGGAACAACTGGTTTTACAAATGATGTACTATCGGGCAAGACCTCTTTGAAACCAAATGATGAAGATTACCAAAATGTAAACAGCATTGAACAACAAAGAGTTAGACTTACCGATAATGATTTTATTATGGCCACCAATATTGTCTTCACAAAAACAACCAAAAAAGATCTGCAAGACAATGATTTCTACATGTTTAGAACAAAAATTGAGTCTGCAGGGACACTATTATCTGCTATTTCAAGCATTGGAAATTTACCTAAAAACTCAAGTGGAAATTACGAAATTTTCAATTTAGAGTATTCGGAATATCTAAAGACTGAATTTGACTTTGTCAAGTATTGGGATATCAAGAAAAACACAGTTTTTGCCATGAGAACCTTTTTTGGAATTGCGATCCCTTATGGGAATTCAAATTTTATTCCATTTACTAAAAGTTATTATGCAGGAGGATCTAATGACAATAGAGCATGGCAACCCTATCGCTTAGGCCCTGGAAGCAGCCCGTCTACAAACAACTTTAATGAAGCCAATTTAAAAATCGCAATCAGTGGAGAATACCGATTCTTAATTGGAGGTAAATTTAATGGCGCCTTATTTGCTGATGCAGGCAACATTTGGAATGTATTTGACGGCACCACTTTTGAACCAGCTAAATTTACGGGTTTAAAAGATTTAAGCAAGATAGCCTTAGGTACTGGTTTTGGGATACGATATGATTTCGGTTTTTTTGTAGTTCGAGTCGATATTGGGTTTAAAACCTACAATCCTGCTAATGAAATGGGAGAAAGATGGTTCACTCAATATAATTTTGCCAACTCTGTTTTTAATTTTGGCATCAATTACCCTTTCTAAATGCTAATTAATTCTTATTTTTGCAGATTATAATCTAAAAACTAAAAAACTAAAAGAAATTACAATGGCACACAATATTAAACCAGGAGTTGCTACAGGCGATCAAGTACAGGAAATTTTCAATTATGCAAAAGAAAAAGGCTTTGCCCTTCCAGCTGTAAATGTTATTGGATCTGGCACTATTAATGGAGTTCTTGAAACTGCTGCAAAACTAAATGCACCAGTTATCATCCAATTTTCAAATGGTGGAGCACAATTTAATGCAGGAAAAGGACTTTCTAATGCAGGAGAAAAAGCCGCTATTGCAGGTGGTATTGCAGGAGCAAAACACATTCATACTTTGGCTGAAGCCTACGGAGCAACAGTTATTCTACACACTGACCACTGTGCCAAAAAATTATTGCCTTGGATTGATGGATTATTAGATGCTTCTGAAGTACATTTTGCAGCAACTGGAAAACCATTGTTCTCTTCACACATGATTGATTTGTCTGAAGAGCCAATCGAAGAAAACATCGAAATCTGCAAAGGATATTTAGAAAGAATGAGCAAAATGGGAATGACCTTAGAAATCGAACTTGGAATCACTGGTGGTGAAGAAGACGGTGTGGACAACTCTGATGTAGATAGCTCAAAATTATATACACAACCTGATGAAGTAGCTTATGCTTACGAAGAATTATCTAAAATAAGCCCAAAATTTACAATTGCAGCTGCTTTTGGAAATGTACATGGAGTTTACAAACCAGGAAATGTAAAATTGACACCAAAAATCTTAAAAAATTCTCAAGATTACGTTCAAGAAAAATTCAAAACTGGACCAAACCCTGTTGATTTTGTTTTCCACGGTGGATCAGGTTCTACATTGGAAGAAATCAGAGAAGGAATTAGTTATGGTGTTGTAAAAATGAACATCGATACTGACCTGCAATTTGCATTTACGGAAGGTGTTCGTGATTTTATGGTTAACAATATTGACTACCTTAAAACTCAAATCGGAAATCCAGAAGGATCAGACGTTCCTAACAAAAAATATTACGACCCAAGAAAATGGTTGCGTGAAGGTGAAGCTACTTTCAATGCGAGACTTGAGCAAGCTTTTGCTGACTTAAATAACGTGAATACACTATAATTTTAGATTTTAGATTTTAGATTTCACGAGGAAATCTAAAATCTAAAATCTTAGATCTAAAATAATAAAAATGGCTTGGTTTAAAAGAAAAGAAAAAGGAATTACTACGGCTACTGAAGACAAAATGGACATCCCAAAAGGTCTTTGGTACAAATCACCTACAGGTAAAATTATTGATGCTGATGAATTGGCTCGTAATCTATTTGTAAGTCCCGAAGATGGTTTCCACGTTAGAATTGGAAGCGCAGCCTATTTTGATATTTTGTTTGACAACAATGAATTTGTTGAATTAGACAAAAACATGACCTCTAAAGATCCTTTGCATTTTGTTGACACAAAAAAATATGCAGACCGATTGAAAGATGTAATGGAAAAAACTCAACTTAAAGATGCTGTCCGTACTGGTGTTGGAAAATCTAAAGGTAGAGAATTAGTGATTTGTTGTATGGATTTTGCCTTTATCGGTGGGTCTATGGGAGCTGTTGTAGGAGAAAAAATTGCCAGAGGAATTGATCATGCTATCAAAAACAAACTACCTTTTGTAATGATTTCAAAATCAGGGGGAGCCAGAATGATGGAAGCTGCTTATTCTTTAATGCAATTAGCAAAAACATCTGTAAAATTAGCTCAACTTGCCGAAGCTAAATTACCTTATATCTCTCTTTGTACCGACCCAACAACAGGAGGAACAACTGCTTCTTATGCCATGCTTGGAGATATTAATATTTCCGAACCAGGTGCCTTAATCGGATTTGCAGGACCAAGAGTAGTTAGAGACACCACCGGAAAAGATTTACCAGAAGGTTTTCAAACTGCCGAATTTCTTCTTGAACATGGTTTCTTAGATTTTATAACCGCCAGAAAAGAATTGAAAGATAAGATTAACTTATACATCGATTTGATTCAAAACAATGATATTAGATAAATGAAAATCCCGAGCAATCGGGATTTTTTTTATGTTATTAAATTAATAAACTGTAGAGGTAAAAAATAACCATTAAGAAAAGAAGGTTCATTTAGACTATATGCTTAATGAATCTTCATTTCTTAATGGTTTATAAAATCTTAGATTGAATTTGCATCTATGCATGTAACTCCATAAACACCACTAATTTCTTGGCTTGCCTTTTTTAAGTTCTTTTTCTGCAATTTTAAAAGCCAATTTCTCCCGCCATTTTGCATAACTCCCTTTGAAAATTACTTTCAAAACACTATCTACTGCACCATGCATAAACAAACTCCAAACCCCGGCCATTTTTCGACTTATGGATTGGTCCCAAGCGCGTAGTGTCAAGGAGAAAGAACCATCAATATAACGCATCCAGTGCCACATCCCAGTTGGCATAAACAGAGTATCTCCATGCTCTAAGAAAACTTCATAGCCTTCAACTCCCATTAAAGCAGGGAATTTTTCAAAATCAGGATTGGCAACATCATAATCTTCCAAAGCATAAGTTGTATTTGGAAGACAATAAAGCCTTTTTTTCCATTTATTATCAAACAATATAATGTGTTTTCTACCTCCAAAATGAGTATGAAAAAGATGTGGCAAATCAATATCATAATGCAAAAAAGTGATTGCACTAGACCCTCCAAAAAACATAGCTGGCATAGTTTCTATAAAACCGCCCATTAAATCTTTAGGAATCTTTATATCATTAATTAAATCAGGTTTGTATTTAAGAAAAAAATACGCAACTCAGTAGGTTCCCTTTTTATTAAATCCAGGTACTCCCCAAACTTCATACTCGCTATAGAGGCATTTATTACTTTGGTGGGATCAGCTTTTGAATTATCAACCAACTTTACCTCAATATCTCCAGCGATTTGCTTGAAATAATCGGTTGCCCATTTTTCTCTTGCCGGCCAATCGTTAGTCAGTCCTTTTATAATTAGAGGCTTTCTTTTATCCAAATAGTTCTTCTTAAAATCTTCTCGGGTTATAGATTCTACGGTATCAACAGGTTTTAAAATAAAGCTCATTTACTATTTTTATTAAATTATAGTGCATTTCTCTCTCTCAAAAATACCTAATTATTAATAACTCTCAAAATTTACAGTAAAACAACAATAAGACAACCTTTTACATACCAGTTCTAATAGCTTCAACAGGATCCAGTTTTGAAGCCGCAATTGCAGGAAGAATTCCAGAAATAAGACCAATAACAGCTGCCAAGCCTGTTCCAATAAGAATATTTCCAAGTCCCAAAACAAATTCAAATTCCAAAACATTAGTTAGAATTAAAGCAATTATCCAAACCATAAACAATCCAATGACACCTCCTAGAACTGATAGGATTATCGCTTCGAATAAAAACTGAAACAATATAAAACGGTTTTTAGCGCCCAATGATTTTTGTATCCCAATTAAATTAGTTCGCTCTTTAACCGAAACGAACATGATATTGGCAATCCCGAAACCCCCTACTAATAATGAAAATCCACTGATGATCCAACCTACCACATTCATTTGGCTAATAATTCCATCTATAAGATCGAGAAAACCTGCAAACACATTAATAAAAAAGTTATCAATTTCGCCTGCTTTCAACCCCCTAAAACTTCTTAATTTTTGAGATATCTCACTTTTATACTCTTCCATATCCACCCCTTTTTCTGGTTTGAATATTATCACATTAGTTAAATTCGGATTATTATCTCCATAAAGTTGTCTAACAAAATTAACCGGAATAAAAGCTGAAGAATCATCGCTATCTCCAAACATACTGGATCCTTGCTTTTTTAAAATTCCAATGACTGTAAATCGTTGCCCATATAATCTAACGTTTTTCCCAATGGGCTCTGAGTCTCCAAATAACGATTTTGCAATTTCATTTCCAAGAACAATAACCGAAGATCCAGAATTGGCTTCAGACTCATTATAAAACCTTCCTTTTTCGAATTCCAACCCTTGAATATCAATAAATTCATGGGAAACAGGCACAATATTTACATCACTTACCGTATTAGATCCATATTTAATGGATTCTCCTCTTGTAAATATTTGATAGCCTAATTGCTCTGTATGCGTCATGACTCCTTTCAAATAAACATATTCCGTATATTTTACATTGGGAAATTGTTCTCTTTTCCATTGTGGTATATCCGAAGGTCCAAAGGAAAATTTCAATAGATAAATAGTGTTTTTATCCAAACTACTCAAATCTTTGGAAATTTTTCGATCTAAAGAATCAACAGCCGCAAGCACCGCGATAATAGAAAATATTCCAATTGTAACACCCAATAAAGAAAGTAATGTCCTCAATTTATTACTTCGCAACGCATTCATCGCAAAACCAAAACTCTCCTTTAATAATCGTAGATAAACTAGCATCTCATTTTAATTTGTGTTATTGTAAATTTCAAGATATTTATTGCAATAACCTAAAAAAAATACATTTAACGATTGGTATGTAACTTTAATACATTGTTACATATTTTTATTGAATTATATTATCAAAAAAAACTATTTTTGCACTTTATAATCATAACTACTCCATGAACACAACAAAAAAGATCCAATCCGCATTAATTTCAGTCTTTTCAAAAGAAGGTCTCGAACCAATTGTAAGAAAACTACATGATCAAAATGTAGTTTTTTATTCTACAGGTGGTACTGAGGAATTCATTAAAAATTTAGGAATTCCTGTAATCCCTGTTGAAGATGTTACAACTTACCCTTCTATTTTAGGTGGTAGAGTAAAAACGTTACACCCGAAGGTTTTTGGAGGGATCTTAAACCGTCAAGACAACGAAAGTGATGTGCAACAAATGCAGGAATACAACATTCCGCAGATTGATTTGGTAATTGTTGATTTATACCCTTTTGAAAAAACAGTTGCTTCTGGAGCAAGTGAAGAAGACATAATCGAAAAAATTGACATTGGTGGCATTTCATTGATTCGTGCTGCCGCAAAAAACTTTAAAGACACTGTAATCCTTTCATCTATGGATCAATACAGTCTGTTTTTGGATATGATTACTGCCCAAAATGGAGCTACGACTCTTGCAGACAGAAAATTATTAGCCACTAAAGCTTTTCATGTTTCTTCTCATTATGACGGAGCTATTTTTAACTATTTCAATACAGACGAAACCATCTATAAAGCGAGTATAGAAAATGGTCAAGTATTGAGATATGGAGAAAATCCACACCAAAAAGGATTTTTCTTTGGTGATTTTGACGCTATGTTTACCAAGGTTCACGGTAAAGAATTGTCATACAACAACTTATTAGACGTAGATGCCGCAGTAAATTTGATTAATGAATTCAAAACTGACGGACCTACATTTGCTATTCTAAAACACAACAATGCTTGCGGATTAGCAACAAGAGATACTATTAGTGAAGCTTACAATGTAGCTTTGGCATGTGATCCTACTTCAGCTTTTGGAGGTGTATTAATTGCAAACACTACAATAGATGTTGCAACTGCAACTGAAATCAACAAATTATTTTGCGAAGTGGTTATCGCTCCATCTTATGATGCAGAAGCAATTGCGATCTTACAAGAAAAGAAAAACAGAATCATTTTGATTCAAAACAATGTTGAATTACCTCAAAAACAAGTAAGAACGTGTTTGAATGGATTATTAATTCAAGAAAGAAACAACATCACTGATACTAAATCCGACTTAAAAACCGTTACAGTAACAGCACCTACAGAGCAAGAGATTAATGATTTAATTTTCGCTTCGAAAGTTTGTAAAAATACCAAATCAAACACAATTGTATTTGCCAAAAACGGAACATTAATTTCATCTGGTACAGGACAAACTTCAAGAGTAGATGCGTTATTACAAGCCATCGAAAAAGCAAAAGTATTTGGTTTTAGCTTAGAAGGAGCTTCTATGGCAAGCGATGCCTTTTTCCCTTTTCCTGATTGTGTTGAAATTGCTAAAAAAGCTGGAATAACAGCAGTAATTCAACCTGGAGGTTCAATAAAAGACGAATTGAGCATCAATTATTGTAATGAAAATAATCTTGCAATGGTATTTACAGGTACACGTCATTTTAAACATTAATTTGTTTAACTTTGTGCGTAATTTATTTATAACTTTTTAACCCCAATAAGGCATATGGGCTTTTTTGATTTCATGACTGAGGATATTGCGATAGACCTTGGTACAGCAAACACTTTAATCATTCACAATGACAAAGTCGTAATTGACAGTCCGTCTATAGTTGCGCGTGATAGAATATCAGGCAAAATTATTGCAGTTGGTAAGGAAGCCAATATGATGCAAGGGAAGACGCATGAAAACATAAAAACGATAAGACCTTTGAAAGATGGTGTAATTGCCGATTTTGATGCTTCTGAAAAAATGATCAGTATGTTTATTAAAAGCATACCTGCATTGAAAAAAAGAATGTTTACACCAGCCCTTAGAATGGTCGTTTGTATCCCTTCTGGAATTACAGAAGTGGAAATGAGAGCGGTTAAAGAATCTTGCGAAAGAGTTAACGGTAAAGAAGTATATTTGATTCACGAGCCTATGGCTGCAGCAATTGGTATCGGTATCGATATTATGCAACCAAAAGGAAACATGATTGTTGATATAGGTGGTGGAACTACAGAAATTGCAGTAATAGCATTAGGCGGTATCGTTTGCGACAAATCCGTAAAAATTGCGGGTGATGTATTTACTAATGACATTGTTTATTATATGCGTACACAACACAACCTTTTTGTTGGGGAAAGTACTGCTGAGAAAATAAAAATACAAATTGGTGCTGCTATCGAAGATTTAGAAACACCTCCAGAAGACATGTCTGTTCAAGGAAGAGATCTACTAACCGGTAAACCTAAACAGGTAGAAGTATCGTATAGAGAAATTGCAAAAGCACTAGACAAATCAATACAAAGAATTGAAGATGCGGTAATGGAAACATTGTCTCAAACTCCTCCGGAGTTAGCTGCCGATATTTACAACACCGGTATTTACTTAGCAGGTGGTGGTTCTATGTTAAGAGGTCTTGACAAAAGAATTTCGCAAAAAACCGATTTACCAGTTTATATCGCAGAAGATCCTTTAAGAGCTGTTGTACGAGGAACCGGAATGGCACTTAAAAATATTGCTAAATTTAAAAATATCCTAATTAAATAGAACCTAGTTCTCGTTAGAGTTTTTAGTTATATAACATCAATTATACCGTAAAAAATGCAGCAAATATTTTCATTTATTATAAAAAACAGTAATAGATTACTGTTTTTGCTGCTTTTGGGTATTTCGTTATCTCTTACCATTCAATCCCATTCTTTTCATAAAAGCAAAGTTATTAGTTCTGCCAATTTCCTGAGCGGAGGTGTATACGAACGAATTAATTCTTTCGAGGAATACCTTCACTTAAAAGAACAAAACGAAGAACTTGCTTTAGAAAACGCTAATTTAAAAAGTCTGCTCTTTAAGACTAAAGATACATTAAAAGCCCCAAACCTAGACAGTTTAAAAGGAGTTTTACCAAAAGACATCATTGTTTCCAGAGTAATTCATAACTCATATAATGTATATGAGAATTTCTTAACTTTGAATTCTGGCGCCAAATCTGGTGTTAAACCCGATATGGGAGTGATAAACAGCTTGGGAATTGTAGGTATTATTGATAATGTATCTGCCAACTATTCTACTGTTATTAGTATATTAAATATTAAATCTCAAATAAACGCCAAAATCAAGAATTCTGACCATTTTGGAACTTTGAATTGGGATGGAAAAAGTACTGGTTTTGTGCAATTGATAGATGTACCAAGATTAGCTTCAATAAGAAAAGGGGACACTATTGTTACAGGGGGACAATCTGTAATATTTCCAGAAAATATAGGAATTGGGACAATCGATAAAATATTCATTCCTGATGACAAAACCCATTATTACACGATAAATGTAAAATTATTCAATGACATGACCAATTTGGGTTATGTATACATTATCAAAAGTAAAGACAATGAAGAAATTAAAAATCTAGAAAAACTAGGAAAGGATGAATAGCATCGTATTAGGCAATATTTTTCGATTTGTACTCTTACTGGCAGTTCAAATACTTGTTTTTAACAACATGAATTTTTGGGGCTATGTAACTGCATTTCCCTACATTCTTTTCATAATTCTTTATCCTGTAAACGGAAATAAATACGGTCTTTTAGTATCTAGCTTTTTCCTCGGATTGATAATGGATTTGTTTTGTAATTCTGGTGGTGTTCACGCAACGGCATGCGTACTACTCGCCTATATAAGACCTTCCTTTTTTAAATTTTCATTTGGTCTTAGTTATGAGTATCAAACTGTAAAATTAAATGATGTTTTAACACCCGAACGATTTACTTTTATTTTATTATCTGTTATAACGCATAATTTCACTCTGTTTTTACTGGAATCTTTTCAAATAAGCTTCTTTTTGGATGTATTACTTAGAACATTATTAAGTACTGTTTTCACCATAATTACTTGCATTATATTAATTTATCTTATAAAGCCAAATAAACGATGAGAAAAGTCTTGTTGCCAGCTTTAATTATCATTGGTGCCTCTTTACTATTAATTCGTATTTTTTATTTGCAAATTGTTGATGATTCTTTTAAGTTAAAATCCGACAATAATGCAATAAAAATTAAATACGACTATCCGGAAAGAGGATATATCTATGACCGAAACGGTGTGCTATTAGTGGCTAATCAGCCCTCCTATGACATCATGGTTATTCCTAGAGAGCTTAAAAATACAGACACAATTGAATTTTGTCAACTTTTAAATATTACCAAAGAGGATTTTATAAAAAAAGTTGAAAAAGCCAAAGTCTACAGCCCTAGATTGCCCTCTGTCTTTTTAGCTCAGTTGAATAAAACTGAATTTGCTGCTTTTCAAGAAAAAATTCGAAAATTCGAAGGTTTTTATTTTCAAAAACGTTCTTTACGTGATTACGAAGTAAATTTCGGCGCCAATATTTTTGGGTTTATTACACAAGCAAACGAGAAGCTTATCGAAAAAAATCCATATTACAAAAGTGGTGATTTAATAGGCAAACAAGGTGTTGAACAAAGCTATGAAGAAATTTTGCGCGGTGTAAAAGGCGTTAAATATTTCCAGAAGGATAAATTTAACAGAGAAATTGGTTCATTCAAAAACGGAAAATATGACACCATCGCCGTACAAGGTGAAGATATTAACTTAACTATTGACGCTGTATTACAAAAATACGGCGAGGAATTAATGGTCAATAAAAGAGGTGGAATTGTTGCTATTGAACCTAAAACAGGTGAAATCCTGGCACTTGTTACCGCTCCTTCTTATGATCCCGGAATATTAGTAGGACGACAACGTTCAAAAAATTACACAAAACTGTATCACGATTCTATCGCAAAACCCCTTTATGATAGAGGGCTACTTGCCGAGTATCCTCCTGGATCTCCTTTTAAGATTATGACCGGACTAGTTGGGCTACAAGAAGAAGTTGTTGACGAAGAAACCACTTTTGGTTGTAGTCATGGTTTTTCTTACGCAAGAGGGCGTTTTCAAAGATGTCACTGCGGTATTTTTGGCCCTAGAAGTCTGAATGTTGGGATTTACAAATCCTGTAATGCTTATTTCTCTAATGTGTATCTGAGAACTATCGCCAAATACAAAAAACCCGCTTATGCAGTTGATGTATGGAGCAACCATGTAAAAAGTTTTGGGCTAGGTCAATTTATGGGCTATGATTTACCTATTGGAAAAAAGGGGAATATCCCCACTTCCAAAACATACAAAAGAATATATCCCAATGGTGGTTGGAGAGGAACAACAATAATCTCTAATGCCATTGGTCAAGGAGAAGTATTGATGACGCCTATACAATTGGCCAATATGATGTCGGCAGTAGCCAATCAAGGTTATTATTATACTCCTCACATCATTAAAAAAATCAAAGGAGAAAAAATAGACCCTAAATTCACTACAAAACACGTAACAACTATTGATAAAAAATATTTTCCTCCTATGATTCAAGGTTTGTTTGATGTTTACAACCATGGTACTGCCTATGCTTTAAAGGTAGAGGGAATAGATATTTGCGGAAAAACAGGAACTGCAGAAAATTTTGCCAAAATTGATGGTAAAAGAGTTCAACTTAAAGACCATTCCATTTTTGTTGCTTTTGCTCCAAAAGACAACCCCAAAATAGCCATTGCCATTTTAGTCGAAAACGGGGGCTTTGGATCCACTATAGCTGGGCCAATTGCCAGTTTAATGATTGAAAAATATCTGAGAAAAAAAATCACAAGAACTGATTTAGAAACTCGAGTATTAAATATCAGTTTGCAAGGACAATATGCAAAACTAGGAGGACTTTCGGAAGAAATTAAAAAAGAATTGAGGATTAAAGATTCTATTTTAAAAAGCAAAACAAAAGCACCCGTAATAAAAACAGATTCAACCAAAGCCAAAACATAATACATTCATTTCTTCCGAAAAAGCAGTTTATTGCCTAGGGTCGTCAGGAACGTATTCTTAATATAAATCGGAAGATAATTTATTCATCACGTTTCAAATGAAAAATCAAAATTTATCAAACAATATTGATTGGATATGTATCATTATCTATATAGCACTTGTGTTTTTAGGTTGGTTAAACATCTATTCTTCATCATTGTCATCTACTGAAGGCACTTATGAGAAACAAGCTATTTTTATTGTCCTATCAATTCCATTAATTTTTATTTTATTATACATTGATGGTAAATTTTATGAAAAATATGCCAGTATAATATACGGAATTTCTTTATTATCATTAGCTGGATTATTTGTTTTTGGTAAAACAATTGCAGGACAACGATGTTGGTATGCGATTGGGAGTTTTACACTGCAACCATCTGAATTTGCCAAAGCAGCCACAGCATTGGCACTGGCAAAATACTTGAGTGACACTCAAATTAATTTAAAAGATGTCAATCGACAAATACAGGCATTAGCCGTAGTTTTTTTACCTGTCATGCTTATTTTGCCTCAACCCGACCCTGGAAGTGCCTTAATTTATAGCATTTTTATAATTGTACTGTTTCGTGAAGGATTACCTTCTTGGTATGTTTGGACAGGATTTATCACCATATTACTTTTTATGTTAACACTTATTTTAGAGCCTCAATATGTTATTTTAATGGCTCTACTTGCGCTGATTCTGATACATTTCAAATCAAGACTAGGTGATAGAAACATCGTATTAAGTACTATTCTTTTTATTGTAATATCTGGTTTTGTATTGTCTGTAAACTATGTTTTCACACATGTTTTCAAACAACATCACCGCGATCGTTTTAATATTTTACTCGGGAAATCGGTAGATATGAAAGGGATCGGATACAATACCAATCAATCTGAAATTGCAATTGGATCCGGTGGATGGTTCGGCAAAGGGTTTCTAGAAGGAACACAAACAAAAGGTGGATTTGTACCCGAACAACATACCGACTACATTTTTACCACTGTTGGCGAAGAGTGGGGCTTTGTTGGTTCCTTAGTGGTAATTGGATTGTTTGCTGGTTTGTTTCTTCGCGTAATTTATCTAGCCGAAAGACAAAAAACTAAATTCAGCAGAGTTTATGGATACTGTGTTGCTGGGATATTATTTACCCACTTTTTTGTAAACATCGCTATGGTTATCGGTATTTTCCCAACTATTGGAGTACCATTGCCTTTCTTTTCCTATGGAGGTTCTGGGCTTTGGGGATTCACCATTTTGCTATTTATTTTCATAAAAATGGATGCTAATAAAGTAAACGAATGGTAAACAATAAATGGTATTAAAACCCATTCTTTTTTTACTATTACTAATTTATTTTAGATCATATCTTCCTTCCCCATAGAAAGCAACCATTTTTTCATTGGTCCCAATCTGATATAATTATCCTTTTCAATAATACAAAAAAAGTGCCTCAAATTACTGAAGCACTTTTCTGTTTTTATATTGTCTTAAAATAACTATTACGATTTAACTAATCTCCTCTTTTTATCTGTAGGAATGCTAGTTTTCACAATCGATTTGGGTTGCAAGTCATCCAATACATTCAAAGCTTCTTCAACATAAACATCTTTTGATAAACTTTCATGCCATCTTTCTCTCTTTTCTTTTAGAACTGGATCTTTGCTGATCACTTCTAATTCATAAGGTAGTGAAGTAAATTTTAAATTATTTTTATAATTAACAATTGGTTTATACTTTTTAGCCATTTCTTCAATTTGATTTTGAGCTACTTTAAATTCATCTATATGCAAACTGTAATTATTTTCTGTACTTCTAGTGTCAATCCATTTTGCATTTTCTTCGATTAATTGAAATTGAATGCTTTTTTCAATTCTCTTTTTACTGTTACTAATCGCTTGCTCAAAATTTGAAGTGGCACTCCAAACTGTATAAGGAGCTGGATCAATTTTATCCCATGGCATTGCATGTTCTTGATCCCGTTCTCCCATTTTTAGATAGGCATACCGATCTGGCATTACTATATCGCTGCTTACGCCTTGCAATTGCGTGGATCCTCCGTTTATTCTATAAAACTTTTGAATAGTTGTTTTTAAAGCCCCTAAATCACCCGCTGTATTATTATGCACATATAAATTCAGGTCAATTACTTTTTGAACTGTCCCTTTGCCATACGTTTGTTTGCTTCCAATGATGATACCTCTTTTATAATCCTGAATAGCAGCTGCCAAGATCTCAGAAGCCGAAGCCGAAAATTCATTTACCATAATGACTAATGGGCCATCCCATTCTATTTTTTCATCAGTATCATACAAAATCTGTTGCTTCTTCCCCGCTGATTTAACCTGAACGATAGGTCCTTGTTCAATAAATAATCCCGCAATATCAACAACTGTAGACAAAGATCCACCACCATCATCTCGGACGTCTAAAACGATACCATTTACTCCTGTTTTTTTCAAACGATCCACTTCTAGAGCAATATCTTTACCCGCATCTCTTCCATCTTTATTTTCAAAATCAAGATAAAATTTTGGCAAATAAATAACCCCATATTTCAAGCCGTTTTTTTCAACAACACTAGATTTCACATACGTTTCTTCAATTTCTACAACATCTCTTATGATAGGAACAACTTGTATAGTTCCATCTGCTTTTTTAACGGTAAGACGAACTTCAGAACCTTTAGGTCCTTTTATTTTTTTAACAACATCAGACAAGCGCATCCCTACAACATCTACCGGAACTCCATTAGATTGGGCTACTTTCATCAATAAGTCTCCTTTCACTAATTGTTTTCCTCTCCAAGCTGGCCCACCAGAAATAAGCTCTAAAACTTCAATATAATCGTTTTTCTTTTGTAATTGAGCACCAATACCTTCAAATTTACCACTCATACTCGTATCAAAACGCTCTTTGTCTTCGGGGGCAAAGTAAGTGGTATGCGGGTCAAATTGAGACATTATAGAATTGATATATAACGTAAACCAATCGTCTCTTTTTAATTCATACATAAATCCAAAAGACTCGTTCAAAGAATTTAATGAACTATCTCTTGTTTCTGTTTCCAAGACAACATCAGGTTTTACAATATATGTTGGATCTTTTAATTTTTTATCTTCTTCTAATTTTTGTTTGTCAGTCAAAGAAGAAAGAGTAGATAACTTTATTTGTTTTCTCCATTTTTCTTTCAACTCTTTGATGTTTTTGGCATATGGAGCTTTATCAGAATCCACATTAAAATCTTCTTCCATTTTATAATCAAAAGGCGTGCTCAAAACCTCTTTGGAAATTTTTTTACTTTCTTCCATACGAAGTATCAAACGATCGTAAGTAAGATTAAAGAAGGTCAAATCCTTATTGGTTAATTGATCGTCCAACTCCAATTCGAATTTAGAAAACTCATTGATATCCGATTGCAAGAAAAACCGTTTAGAAGGATCTAAACCTGCTATATAATCTTTATAAACGCCTTTTGAGAAATCATCATCAATAATTGCCGGATTATAATGTCCTTTTTCAACAACAAAAGTCAGTAACTCCAATAGCAATTTATCTCTTTCTGGATCTACCGATTTTTTAGAATTAATAGTAAAACCGCATAAAGTAACCGAAAGGCATACCGCAGTTATGAGTATTTTATATTTTTTTTTCATTCGTGGATAACATTTATTTTTAATAGAACATCGTATCGCCATTCTTCATTATTTTTTGCATTCAGAAACTTCGGAATAGAACCATAAAGCTAATAACCGAATTCGCTAAATATTTTTCGAAATTACATTAAAATCTATATCAACTCCCTAAGTATAAGATAATGTTTTGTTAAGATATAAATTTACATTAAGAAAAAAAGGAACAAATCAATTGGCGGAAGACAGCCTATTGCACAAAACTCAATAAAAAAAACGCTCCAAATACATTGAAGCGTTTCTTATAACTATTTTGAAATCATAGCAAAATGTTATGATTTAACCAATTTACCTTTTTTTATTTCACTGACCATACTGTTCCTTACAATTGGTTTCATTTGTAAATCATCCAATACATTCAAAGCTTCTTCAACATAAATATCTTTAGCCAAACCTTCATGCCATCTTTCTCTCTTTTCTTTTAGAGCAGCATCTTTAGCCATGCCTTCCAACTCGTATGGTAATGACGTGAATTTTAAATTGTTTTTATAATCAACTATCGGTTTATATTTCTTAGCTACATTTTCTATTTGATTTTGAGCAACCAAAAATTTGTCAATATTTAAGCTATAGGTATTTTCGTTACTTCTGCTGTCAATCCATTTTGCATTTTCTTCGATCAATTGAAATTGGATGTTATTCGCAATTCTCTTTTTACTGTTAATTATTGCCTGATCAAATTTCGAATTATCCTTCCAAACGCCATAAAGTGCCGGATCTATTTTATCCCATGGCATAGCATTCTCTTCATCACGCTCTCCCATTTTTAGATAAGCATAACGATCTGGCATAACAACATCACTGCTCACTCCTTCCAATTGAGTTGATCCTCCGTTTATTCTATAAAATTTCTGGGTGGTAGTTTTCAATGCTCCAAGATCTCCTGCAGAGCTGTTACGAACAAATTGGTTCAAATCGATTACATTTTGCACGGTTCCTTTCCCATAAGTTTGCTTACTTCCGATGATGATCCCTCTTTTATAATCTTGAATAGCAGCTGCCAAAATCTCTGAAGCCGATGCTGAGAACTCATTTACCATGATTACCAAAGGTCCATCCCACTCAATTTTTTTATCGGTATCATATAAAATTTCTTTTTTCTTACCTGCTGATTTGATTTGCACAATAGGCCCTTGTTCTATAAACAAACCCGCAATATCCACAACAGTTGATAAAGATCCACCTCCATCATCACGAACATCCAATACAATTCCTTTTACCCCTGCTTTCTTCAATCGATCTACTTCAAGAGCGATGTCCTTACCCGCATCTCTACCGTCTTTATTTTCAAAATCGATATAAAATTTAGGCAAATAAATAACACCATATTTTAAACCATTTTTTTCAACAACGCTAGATTTAGCATAAGTTTCTTCAATCTCAACAATATCTCTAATGATAGAAATAACTTGTATTGTACCATCTACTTTCTTAACGGTAAGACGAACTTCAGAACCCTTTGGCCCTTTTATCTTTTTGACAACATCATCCAAACGCATCCCAACAACATCAACAGGAACCCCATTGCCTTGTGCAACTTTCATTACTAAATCTCCTGCTTCCAATTGCTTTCCTCTCCAAGCAGGACCACCAGATATAAGCTCAGAAATCTCGGTATAATCGTTTTTCTTTTGCAAACGAGCTCCTATTCCTTCTAATTTTCCGCTCATACTTACATCAAAACGCTCTTTTTCTTCTGGTGCAAAATAAGACGTATGAGGATCAAAACGAGACATAATAGAGTTGATATACAAGGTAAACCAATCATCTCTTTTCAATTCATTCATAAATCCAAAAGACTCATTTAATGAATTTAGTGAACTCTCTCTTGTTTCTTTCTCAAGTTCCTCATTAGACTTTACTCCATATTTAGGATCTTTCCCCTTTTTATCTTCTTCTAACTTCTGTTTGTCCGTAAAAGAAGAAAGGGTAGATAACTTAATTTGTTTTCTCCATTTTTCTTTCAGCTCAGCTACATTTTTTGAATAAGGAGCTTTATCGTAATCTACATTAAATTCCTCATCTATGCTATAATCGAAAGGTTTGCTTAAAATCTCTTTGAATATTTTTTTACTTTCCTCCATACGAAGCATCAAACGATCGTAAGTAAGATTAAAAAAAGTCAAATCTTTATTAATTAACTGATCGTCTAATTCCATTTCGAATTTAGAAAACTCGTTGATGTCCGATTGCAGGAAAAAACGTTTGGAAGGGTCCAAAGCAGTAATGTAATCTTTATACACCCCTTTTGAAAAAGAATCATCAACAACCGCAGGATTGTAATGGCCTTTTTCTATTACAAAAGTCAACAGCTCCAAAAGCAACTTATCTCTATCTGGATCTACTTCTTTTTTTGAATTAATAGTAAACGCAAATAAGGTAGCCGAAAGGCATACCACCGCTATGAGTATTTTATAGTTTCTTTTCATAAATCTAATAATAGGATTCATCAATTTTTTTATCTAAGTTACATTAAAAACCATGCCAACCCGCTAGATTGCTACATAATTTTTTGTTAAAGATATAAAATAGAATTTTCAGCCTTAACGAATCAGTCTGAAAAATATATTTTATTTGTTCGCAATATAAGATTTTGTGTTACTACATTTGTTTCGAAACTTAATTTTTTTCAACAATTCTTTTTTAAAATACAATACTAATGAAAATTGAAAGACCTTTAATACTAATAACGAATGACGATGGCGTTTCGGCTCCGGGAATAAGAGCTTTAATTGCAGTTATGTCTGAAATAGGAGAAGTAATTGTCGTAGCTCCGGACAAACCACAAAGCGCAATGGGACACGCCATCACTATTAATAACACACTACATCTCAATAAAATTTCAAAAGAAACCGATTCAATTACAGAATACAGCTGCTCCGGAACACCGGTAGATTGCGTAAAAATAGCGGTGCATGAAATTCTGAAACGAAAACCGGATCTTTGCGTTTCTGGCATCAATCACGGTTCTAACTCTTCTATAAATGTCATTTATTCTGGAACCATGAGTGCCGCTGTTGAAGCAGGAATTGAAGGCATTCAAGCTATTGGTTTTTCTTTATTAGATTATGATTGGGATGCCGACTTTGAGCAAATTAAATCATATATCAAAAATATCACATTAGAGGTTCTGAACAAGAAACTGCCAGAAGGGGTGATTTTGAATGTGAATTTTCCAAAATTAAAAGAAAAAGAAATCAAAGGAATCAAAATTTGCCGTCAAGCGAATGCCATTTGGATGGAAAAATTCGACAAACGAAAAACCCCACAAGGCAAAGATTATTACTGGCTTACTGGAGAATTTGTTAACCAAGACAAAGGCGAAGATACCGATGAATGGGCATTGGCAAATGGTTTTGTTTCTATAGTTCCAGTACAATTTGATCTAACGGCGCATCATGCAATCCAAAACTTAACCAATAGAGACTGGAAATGAACAAAATAGACTTACTCATCGGATTTGTGATTGGAATCTTGGCTTCTATCTTGGGAATGTTCCTCTACATTACCTTTGCAGTTCATTTGGATTTTATAGCTGGACTTCAATTAATGAAAAGCCAAGGTCACCTCGGAAAAATAGTCACACTAGGTTCCATACTTGATTTAATTGCTTTTGGTATATTACTAAAAATGAATAAAGAACTTATGGCAAGAGGTGTCGTTTTGGCAGTTATCGCATTGACTATTATCACTTTGTTTCTGTAAAAAAGTTTAATCTTTAGGAACTCAAAACATTTAACTTGTGATTTTTAAAGATTTGAACCATTAAGATATTAAGAAAATTAAGATTCGTAGTCTTTCTTAATAAAACTTAATCCCTTAATGGTTTATAAAAAAAGAATGTCTATGGCATTTCCATTAGAATCATAAAAAAGAATTAATCTATCTTTGTTTGTTAAAAATGAGATGAAAGCTGATGGCGTTATACACATTTATAATTTTTTAAAATCATAAAAATGAAATATTACATTATTGCAGGAGAAGCTTCTGGAGATCTACATGGATCCAATTTAATGAAAGCACTCTACGAAGAAGATCCAAATGCCGACATCCGTTTTTGGGGTGGCGATTTGATGCAAAATGTAGGTGGCACTTTAGTCAAACACTATCGCGAATTGGCTTTTATGGGTTTCATTGAAGTGATTTTCAATCTGAAAACCATTTTAAATAACATTAAAATTTGTAAAAACGACATTTCAAAATTCAATCCAGATGTAATCATTTATATCGATTATCCCGGTTTTAATATGCGAATCGCCAAATGGGCGAAACAATCCGGATATAAAAATCATTACTATATTTCTCCTCAAATTTGGGCTTGGAAAGAAAACCGCATCACAGCCATAAAACACGACATTGACAAAATGTACGTGATTTTGCCTTTCGAAAAAGATTTCTACGAAGTCAAACATCAATTCCCTGTTGAATTTGTAGGCCATCCTTTGATTGATGCTATTCACAACCAATCGGGTATTGACACCAATACTTTTAGAACAGAAAACCAATTATCCGAAAAACCAATCATAGCCATTTTACCGGGAAGCCGCAAACAGGAAATCAGCAAAATGCTGTCCGTAATGTTAAGCGTTGTCACTGATTTTCCCGATTATCAATTTGTAATCGCAGGTGCGCCAAGTCAGGAATTTTCATTTTATGAGCCATTCATTGCTAGCGAAAACATAAAATTCATCTCGAATAAAACCTATTCTTTATTGCGAAATTCCACCGCAGCATTGGTAACTTCAGGCACCGCAACTTTAGAAACCGCGCTTTTCAAAGTTCCCGAAGTGGTTTGCTACAAAGGCAGTTGGGCATCATACCAAATAGCCAAACGCATTATTACGTTAAAATACATTTCACTTGTCAACCTAATCATGGACAAAGAAGTAGTAACCGAATTAATTCAGGACGATTGCTCCACCAAACGCATTCGAGAAGAATTAACCAAAATTCTAGAGCCTAACTATCGTAAAACCCTTCTGGAAAACTACGATTTACTGGAAGAAAAACTTGGCGGAATTGGTGCCAGCAAAAAAACAGCACAATTAATTGTTGATGCAATAAAGTAATTTAAACATACTTTGGGCGTGACCCCATAAAGGAAAGAGGCCTACTTAGCACACCGCTTAGTCGGCCTCTTTCCTTTATGGGGTCAGGCTATCCGCCTTTACTTTGTATTTGATAAAACACTAAATTTATTCAAAGGAAAACAGAGGTGAACTATGCTATCCG
>NZ_QCZH01000016.1 GCF_003097655.1 Flavobacterium laiguense | reverse complement strand
AGTGGTGGTCAATTTACTCCGAAACTGGTGGTCAATTTACACTGGAATGGGGTGGTCAATTTGACCGGTTTTTCCACCGTATAGGTATAGTCTACTTTTTGCACTATCAAAAACAAAATCTTCCAACTTGGTGCTTTTGTGGTATAGGTATAATTATAGCCTTTGGTTTTTTGAGAATTAGCTGCAAGTTGCAGCTCTATTAAGCCCGAAGTTCCACCTTGTGGAGACGAAAATTCTACCGTTGTAGCGGAACTACTTGTAGGGGTAACACTCGTCGTATTTAATAATACTTGAGGGCTATTTACTCCATCTGTTAAATTAGTGCCTTTTATAAAAACTTTTGTTCCTGCCAATCCAGATAATGGATATATATCAGAAATAAAGGGAGATTTAGAGCTATTAGTTGTTTCAGAAGAATCATCTTTTGCACATGACGTAAGTATACTGAATAGTATCAGTAATAGACTATAAAAAAAGTTTTTCATATGTTGATATTTATTGTTTTTTAACGGTACATGCAATTCGCACCTCATCATTGGTACTTACTTCACAAAAACTTTTATTTTTATAAAAGTTCAGTGATTGCTTAGCAGTTGTGACTCAACTACGGTCCTGCTCACTTGATATGCAGATACCATTTGTTTTTTTGAGAAAAATCGAATCGTCAGTTTTCTGTTTCTGATTAAAATAATTGAAAGCAAACCCACAATTTACATAGTGGGTTTGACTTTTTTTTAAAAATTTATAGATCGCAGTTTGTAAATTAAACTGTTTTAATCATGCTTACACAAAATCTTAATTATAACCTGGATTTTGTAAAAGATTCGTTCTGTTAATTTCATCCATCGGAATAGGTAATAAATAATGTTGAGGTTTGAAAATTCTGTTTTGAACTTTTGTGTAGTTGTAGGTCTTCGTACCATTACTGTTTTTGGTAATAATCACACCCATCAAAGGTTTGTTTTCTGTAACGTCAGCGATTTTCCATCGGCGAACATCATAATAACGATGTCCTTCTAAACACAATTCAACTTGTCTTTCATTGCGGATTTTATTTTCTAATGTAGTACCAGACAAACCTGCTAATGGAACTGTTATTCCGGCACGTTGTCTAATCTTATTTAAATATTGAATAGCGTTACCATCATTGCCTAGCTTAAATTGTGCCTCTGCATAATTAAGGTAAATTTCGCCTAAACGAGAAATAATCCAGGCTTTGTTCGTTTGTGTATCATTGTTGAAATTATAGGTAGTATCACAATATTTACGGAAAGTGTAGCGTGTTTCACTATTATTCCAAGTATCCCATCCTTGAGGAGAATCTAATCCGCCTTCGTAAAATTCTGCTATATTTGAACTACCAACATCATAACGATCTTGGCAAAATTCTGGTTTTCCGTAAGCACGTCCGTCATATACAATGTTTTTATAAAAACGTGGATCTCTGTTTACATAAGGTTTTTGGGGATCATAGGTTGATGTTGGATCTGTTATGTCTTTTCCATCCGCTGTTCCGTAAGCGTCTATTAAACCTTGACTTGGCGCAAAAGAAGCCCAGCCGTGAAAGCCACTAGGAGAATTGAACATTTCTACTCCATTAAAGGCACTCCACTGTGGGTCTTTACTAGACAAACGAGAGCAAATAATCTCTGAATTATTAGTGGTGAAAAGATCTGGATAATTTTTGTCATAAAGCTCATAGATATTTAAATCAATTACGGCTTTTGCCGCTTCAGATGCTTTTTGCCATTTAGTTACGGCATTAGTTGTATTCCATTGTGGACTGGCGGCATAAAGTAAAGCTCTTGATTTTATGGCAAGCGCTGCACCTTTTGTTATTCTTCCAAGACTAGAAGTGGTTAATGGTAATAAATCAGCTGCTTTGTCTAACTCTGCCGTAATAAAATCAACAGATTGGTCGTAGGTACTACGGTCTACTTTAAAATCGCTATTTAAATCAAAAGGCACTGTAATTATTGGAACTCCTCCATAATCAACTGTCAGTTTGAAATAAGCATAAGCTCTTAAAAAAAGAACTTCCCCTTTTAATCGATTACGCCAAGCAGCATCTCCTGGAACATTGTCTATTTTGGATAAAAAGATATTACAGTTTTGGATGATGGAATAAGTAGGTTTCCAAATATCAAAATCGCCTGCATTGTCTGGTGTGAGTGCTCCAGAATTAATTGTAGATGAATTGTAATCGTCAAATTTATTATATGCTTCATCACACGAAGTGGATAAAGCCCAACTACGATTTGTTCTGGTGTTCCAATTGTGTTGGGTAGTTGGTAATATGTTATAGAGATTATTGGCAAAAGCTTCCGCTAGTTTCAAGTCATTCCAAGTGGTTGTATCTGTGTAAGAATCTAAAGGGGCTTTGTCTAAAGGATCCTCATTGCAAGATGTAAGGAATGCAATTGCCATAAAAAAGGAGGCAACAATGAATGCCTTGTTTTTTATATTTATTAGTTTATTGTTTTTATAATTTTTCATGTCTAGATATTTATTTTTTAAAGGAGTATAATTTTTTTGTCGCATTATTATAATTCAATATTTACACCTATTCTGTAAATACGGGTTTGCGGGTAATTAACTCCTGTTTTATTATTGGTTTCTGGATCTAGGTTGTACTGTTTCATGTTGTCGATAGAAAATAAATTAGTTCCTCCCGCATAAAACCTCATATTTAATACTCCCAATTTAGAAAGTGCTTTTTCTGGTAATACATAAGATACCTCTAAAGACTTTAATCTAAAGAAGGATGCGTCTCTTAACCAGAAGTCAGCTTCAATATTGTTTCTAGTATCGGTGTCATTGAATGCTACAGGGTATTTAGCATTTGGATTGTCTACGGTGTATCTGTCATTATATAACCATGTTGGTGGTGCTACGATAGATCCTTGTGCTTGTGGAAGTATCATTTGCTTAGCCATAGACTGTCCTGTCCAAAGTAAGTCTATCGATATTCTTTTGTATTCAGCTCTCATAGGAATACCGTATGCGATTTTTGGCGTTGCCGATTCTGGAATTCTAACCTTGTCATTTGAAGTAATACTACCATCATTGTCTGTGTCTTTCACCCAAATATCACCAGGTTTTGCTCCTGAGAAATGTGGTGTGCTATCAACATCGGCTTGTGTACGGTAAATGCCATTTGTTTCATACACTACCCATGAATCAACTGATTTACCCGTTGATTTTTGCCATTCCGGAATATTTGCAGCTTCATCACGGAAGAGTACTTCACTTTGGGCGTAAGTAAGATTAAAACCAAGATTGTATTTAAATTCATGACTTGTTTCTGCAAAGTTTACAGACCAATCAACACCTCTGTTTACAGTTTCTCCAATGTTTTCTTTTGGGAGTGCTAATCCAGTGTATAAAGGGACAGATGCGTTTCTTGCGACTAATATATCAGATCTTTTATTACTGAAATAATCAAACGTAGCGGTCAATCTGTTGTTTAAGAATCCAAAGTCAAAACCAATATTTTTTGAATCTTGAACCTCCCAAGTAATATTAGGATTAGGGGTAGAAGAAAGATAGATACTGTTGTTTAATGTGTAATCTGAACCAAAGTAAGTGTAATTTTGCTGATTTGTAGTTAATTGGTATCTTGTTAAGAAAAGATATTGGTTCGGATAATATACTCCATTAATCCATTCGCCCAAGTCGTCATTACCCATTTTCCCCCAAGAAGCTCTTATCTTAAGTTGGTCAATTCCTTTTATGTTATTCTTAAAAAAGTCCTCCTCAGATATTTTCCAACCTGCCGATATTGCTGGGAACATACCCCAACGGGTAGAGGATGGGAAATTGAATGATCCGTTATAACGTGTTGATATTTCGGCTAGATATTTATTGTCATAGTTATAGGCCAATCTACCTAAGTAACTCTCTCTTCCGTCTTGATAGGCACTACCTGTAGCGTTTTGTCCTTTAGTACTACCCGTAAAAATTTGATCTAATTGGTCACTCAATAGGTCTCTTCTATAGGCATAAGTTTCCGTTTTGTCTTTTGTTGTTTGTTCGTATCCAACAAAAGCATTAAATCCATGTTTTTCGAATTTATGATCGTATGCTACTTTTAAGAAATAAGTGTTTTGATTTGTAATTTGCTCGTCTTGCATAACACTTGTTATGCTGGTGCTATTCTTAACGTTATTGTAAGTGTTTGCTGTTTTGTCATAAGAATAAGCATCCCACGGTTTTGTAAATTTCTTTTGGCTACGAACATTGTAATCAAATGCTGCATATCCATTTAAGGATAATCCTTCTGTGATGCTAGGTAATTTTAAATCAAATCCTATTTTCGGATTTACGATAAGATTTATAATTTTGTCGTATCCGGCAGCAGACGAAGACATTAATATTGGGTTTCTACCGTTTGCGATACCTGAAGAGGGAGATCCATTTGTCCAGTATGCTGGGATAAATGGATACATACTAACTGTTTCGTGCATGATACTTGATATACCTGAAACAGGGTATGTTCGATCTTCTTTTCGGGTAGCAATATCTAGGTTAACTTTAAAGTTTGATGATAGGTTAACATCAATATTTGATCTCAAATTGAACTGTTTGTATTTTTCGTCGCTATATCTAAGATTACTTTCTTGATTTAAATATTGGCCTGAAAAAAAGTATTTAACTTGTTCAGTACCCCCATTTACAGAAAGGGAATGATTGGTTTGAGGTGCGTCGGTTCTGAATACTTGTCTTAGCCAGTCTGTACTTGTGTAATTAGGATCAGTACCTGCTTTGTATTTATCTATCTCAGTTTGTTCATAAGGGAGGGTATTCCCTTTGTTTGCATTGAGTTCGTTGTAGTAGGTCATGTATTCCCAAGAGTTCACTTTTTCGTCCATTCGGGTTAATTGCTGAATGCCATAAGATCCATCATATTTGATGGTAGGGGCGCTAACTTTACCTCTTTTTGTCGTCACTAAGATTACTCCATTTGCAGATCTTACTCCGTAAATGGCTGCCGAAGCATCTTTCAAAATAGTAACGGATTCGATATCGTCAGGATTTATTCTATTTAAATCACGATCCGGAATACCATCAACCACTACAAGAGGACTTGTACCTCCTCCAAATGAATTGAATCCTCTAATTAAAAGACTGGAGTTGTCATCACCCGGTCTCCCTGAACGATTATTGGCGATTACTCCTGACACACGTCCTGCTAAACCATTTGATACGTTTGCAGATGCATTTTGGGTTAAGGCAGATCCTTTAACAATTCCAATAGCTCCTGTTGTAGCTCCTTTTTTCTGGGTACCATATCCCACAACAATCACTTCGTTTAAGGATTGGTTTTCTTCTTGCAATTGAATGTTAACAGTGGTGGTTGCATCAGTAACAGTAATTTCCTTGGTAAGATAACCTGTAAATGTAACAACAAGAATGCTATTTGAATCAGGCACTTCAATTGTAAAATTACCATCAAAGTCAGTACTCGCAGTTTTTTGGGTTCCTTTTACATGGATATTAGCACCCGGTAAGGATTCCCCTTTTCCATTTGTCACTTTACCTTTTATTTGCTTTTGCACTAAGGATGATTTATTTATACCGCTAGTTCTTGTAATCTCAGAAATAAACGAATTTGTTCTTCCTTCATTACTCCCCGTGGCCGGAGTGTTGCCTAACCTCACAAAGAAGTTTATGCCTTTTGATTCTGTAGCTGCCGAAACTTGTATTGTCATGGCTAGTAGTAATCCCGAAGTCAGTTTGGCAACTTTCCAGGTTTTAGAATTAAACCGACAATTTTTCGGCTTGGTTTTAATTAATAATTTCATGATTTTGTAATGGTTTTGGTTAGTTAATCTACTCCCTATTGTATCTCTTTTCATTTCCTCTTTCTTTTTGAGAAAACAATCAAAAAGGCATTGAAAAGTTGCAGATCGTTTTGTGAAGAAGAGATAAATGTGAAATCCAAAATTAGAAACGTTTGGCAATTAAACACACCAGTACCTACCAGTTTTTTTTGATAAATATTTAAAAATCAATGTGATTTTAGAGAATGCAGTATCATAAGTGGGTAATATATGAATAAAAGTTATTTTAGTAAAAAGCATCTGTTAAGTTAGACTTCATTGAATCTTTTATAACGAAGAGTAGTAATTTTATACTTAAAATGAGGGAGACATTGTTTTTTAATTATCCAATTTTTAGCGTTTGATACTGTGAAAAAATGTTATGATGACTGTTGAATAAAGATATTTTTCTATTTTTCGAATTTGCAATTTTGTTACAATTCGTTTTTAAGAATAATGAACAGGAAATGACAGTAGGATAGATTTTTTTATGAAAAAATAATTCTTACTGAATATTTTTAAGTGGATAATATAGTATCAAAAAATAATATTATTAAGGCATACTTATTGTTTAGAATAATTTTACTTTTGAAAGCATACCAGTAAGTGAATTACATTAAAGTGTAAGACTAAGCTTGTTTAAATTCAAGACTTCTTTACTGTTGGTTTGGTTTTTTATGATAAATTGAGAATGTTGCAAAAAAAAAAGCACACTTTTAGAGCGTGCTAATTCAGAAAGCGAATTTTTTTATAAATTTTGAAATGTGTAAATCTTAAATTGTTCTGTATTTAAAAATTGGTTGGCTTTTTATCTGCTACAATGAATTTCTAACGATCAAAGTACATTTGTTTTCTATTTGCCCCTTTTTACCATTTAGAATCATTTCGGCTAAAATTCTTCCCATGGCCTCAAAATCGGTAGAAATGGTGGTGATACCGTTTCCTACAATCTTTTTGAGAGCCGTTTCATTGTATGAAATAATTCCAAAATCTTCACTCAATTTTAAATTTTGGAGTTTTGATTTCTCTATAATATCGACCAAGTCTCTGTCATTAGGAATAATGTAGGTTTCTCCCGTCCTGATTTCTCTACCTTTAAACTGAGTTATCACTTCATATTCGAAAGAATAATCATTGCAAAAAGTTTCAAATCCCTTTTTCATTCCCACGGGTTCTCGGAAGCCTGGAAAAATAAGAATCAGTTTTTTATATTTGTTTAAATGTGATTTTCCTTTTAGTAAGGCATCATAAATGTCTTTTTTGTGATTTTGATATATAGCGGGATATGATTCTAGTTCTGAATTGGTTTGATCCAATATAAATACCTCATTCACCGGTAGGGTTTTTATAACTTCAGCAGTATTGGGTAAATTCGTAGGCATTATTATGTACTTTGTATAATTGCCATTGCTTTCTGTTATTAATTTTCGGAACATTTCATAATTAAAGTGGTGAAAAAAAATATCGACTTGAACATTTTCGCCAATATTTTCCAGAAACGAATTATAGATATCTTCTTTAAAGATATTTAATTCGTCAAATAATAAGAAGATCCTTTGTTTTATAGTGACTTCTAGGCTTTTTATATAATAACCTTTTCCAAGAATGGCATAAATAATACCTCTTTTCTTTAGCTCTTCATAAGCCTGTAATACGGTGTCTCGTGATAAGGAAAAGGCAATGCAGACTTTATTTATAGAAGGTAATTTTTCATCTTTTTTTAGTTTTTTCTCTTCAATAGCTTTTTCAACAGAATGGACAATCTGTTTGTATTTTGGTATTCCTAAATTATTTTGGATTGATATTATTTTCATAAAACAGTAATTTTTTGCAAGATATAAAAAAAACTGGTAGGGACTGGTATGTAGATAAATATGATTGTTCTATTTTTGGATTTCATTTTTCACAAATAAACAATGGAAATAAAAAACATACCGCATTTTATTATGGATGCTGCAGCAGAATTATTTGGAATAATGCCTAATGGGGTTGCTGTTTATTCTTGTGAATTGACCAATAAAAATGGAATGCGATTCAAGGTTATTAATTACGGTGCGACTATAACGTCATTTAAGATCCCATTAAAAAACGATAAAATGATTGACGTTGTTTTAGGGTTTGACAATCTAGAGGGGTATCTAAAATCATTTGATTTAGAAAGCGCACCTTATCTGGGTGCTACGGTTGGCCGATTTGCCGGTCGCATCAATAAGGGTACTTTTGAATTGAATGGAAGAATATTCGGTTTGAATATCAATAGCAATATGCACTCTCTTCATGGCGGAAATTTAGGTTTCAGCAAAGTGGTTTGGGATATTAAGAGCATCAATTACGGAGACAATCCATCGATTAAATTAATGTATGCCAGTCAAAATAATGACGAAAATTATCCGGGGGATTTATTGGTAGAGTTAACCTATACTTTATCGGAAGAAAATGAATTGATTATTGAATATCACGCAACATCTACCGAAGATACAATTGTAAACTTAACCCATCACAGTTATTTTAATCTGGACGGACACAATTCGGATGTTTCTAGCCAAAAAATGAGTGTTAATTCTAAAGAAATTTTAGAAACGACAAATGAGAATATTCCAACCGGTAAGTTTTTAGATTTGGATAATTCTTCTTTTGATTTTTCATCATTCAAAAAATGTCCAGCCAAAATCGATACTACTTTTATTTTAAACCAGGAAGAAGAATTGGCAGCCTCCCTTTTTAGCGAAAAAAACAAGCTAAAAATGTCTGTTTATACGGATCAACCAGCCGTTCATATTTATGTTGGAGGTAATTGTGAAGCTATTAAAGGAAAAGAAAATGTGCTTTACCATTCTTTAAGCGGTATTTGTTTTGAAACCCAAAATTTTCCGGATGCTCCCAATCATAAACATTTTCCGAGTTCAGTTCTAAAGAAGAACGCAAGCTATGAGCAAAAAACCATATATAAATTTGAAATTCTTTAAATAAAATAACCACTTACTATTACTGAAAAATTTCTATGAAATCGGCATGATTCAAAAATCACAAATTAAAAAGAAGAATGACGATACCATATTCCATTAAAAAACAAATATTATCTTCATATGAAAAAAATAATACTTCTATTAGCACTTACAACCTTGTTTTGTGAAGCTAATGCGCAGGATGGCCAAATTCAGATTGAAACTCAAAGTACAGCTTTGATTCTAAAGGCAGGCAAGAACGGTTTGCTTTATCAATCGTATTTAGGTACAAAGCTAAAAGGCAATTCAGGATATAATGCACTTTCAAAAGAAAACACAAAATCATTTGTGATAAATGACGGAAATCCATTGGTCAATTTAAGGCATCAAGCGTATCCAACATTTGGAACGGACAATCTATTTGAGTCGGCGATTCGAATGACCCATAATGACGGAAATCCATCTCTGGAACTAGTTTATGTAAGTCATCGTACCCAAAAAATTGATGGTAACACTACTGAAACCATTATAAAGTTAAAAGACCCAGTATATCCGGTAGAAGTGACACTTCATTATAAAGCTTTTTACAATGAAAACGTAATTGAGCAATGGACCGAAATTCAGCATCACGAAAAGAGACCGGTTATGTTATATAATTATGCGTCTTCGATGTTGCATTTTGATGCCGATCATTATTGGTTAACTCAATTTCATGGAGATTGGGCCAAGGAAGTGCGTATGCAGGAAAGTGAATTGACTAGTGGTACTAAAGTTATCGACTCGAAATTAGGAGTTCGTAACAATATGTACCAAACGCCAGTTTTCTTTTTGTCTCTTAATTCTAAAGCTGATGAAAATTCAGGAGAACTTGTGGCAGGAACGATTGCTTGGTCGGGAAATTTTAAGCTTGCTTTCGAATTAGATAATAAGAACTCACTTCGAATAAGTTCAGGAATCAATCCATTCGCTTCAGAATACAGTCTTCAGCCAGAAAAAATATTTACCACGCCTTCGTTTATTTATACTTTTTCAGACAAAGGAAAAGGGCAGGCGAGTAGAAGCTTGCATTCATGGGCCAGAAAATATGGTATTAAAGATGGAGAAAAACCCCGTTTGACTTTACTAAACAATTGGGAAACTACTTTTTTTAATTTTGATGAAAAGAAATTGACGGATATGTTTACGGATGCAAAAACATTAGGAGTTGATATGTTTTTGTTGGACGATGGATGGTTTGGGAACAAATATCCTAGAAGTGGCGACAAATCTGGTTTGGGAGATTGGCAAGCTACTAAGACAAAATTACCGAATGGTATTGGTTTCTTGATGCAAGAAGCGGAGAAAACAGGCGTAAAATTCGGAATCTGGATCGAGCCGGAGATGGTAAATCCAAAAAGCGAATTATACGAGAAACATCCGGATTGGGTTTTGAAACTGCCTAATAGACCAGAGAGTTATTATCGTACTCAATTGGTGTTAGATTTATGCAATCCAGATGTGCAAGATTTTGTATTCAAAACGGTAGATGACATTATGCAAACCAATTCGGGTGTGGCCTTTTTTAAATGGGATTGCAACAGAATGATGACCAATGCTTATTCAATGTATCTAAAGAACCAACAATCGCATTTGTTTATTGAATACACCAACGGTTTGTACAAAGTTTTAGACCGAATTAAAACAAAATACCCAAATCTACCCATGATGCTTTGCGCAGGCGGTGGAGGTAGAACGGATTATGCTTTTCTAAAATATTTCACTGAGTTTTGGGCAAGTGACAATACCGACCCATTCAATCGTGTATTTATACAGTGGGGATATTCGCAATTTTTCCCAGCTCTTTCGGTATGTAATCACGTAACCTCTTGGGGCAATCAATCGATTAAATTTAAAACAGATGTGGCCATGATGGGCAAACTGGGTTTTGATATTAATGTGAGAGAACTTAAAGAAAAAGAATTGAAATATTGTCAGGATGCAGTTGCCAATTATAAGCGATTAAGCCCTGTAATTTGGCAAGGCGACATGTACCGACTTATTTCTCCTTATGATGAAAGCCGTGCGGTACTGATGTATGTTAACGAGGCCAAAAGTAAGGCGGTGTTATTCTCTTATACGCTTCATCCGCTTTATGATCCGCAATACAATTCAGTTCGTTTTCAAGGTTTAGACTCAAATAAAACCTATAAAATTGAGGAAATAAATTTGATGCCTGAAGCAAAAAAATCTCTTGAAGAATCTGGGGATTCTTTTACTGGAGATTATTTAATGAATGTTGGTTTGCGAGTTTCTTCGTCAAAAATCGAAACGAGTGTTGTTCTAGAAATTACGGAAATATAGAAGAATTGCCGAAACTGGAATAGTACATAAAATGCAAGAACTAGCATGGTTTTGCCGAGTATGCTGATTAAACTTAAAAGAATGAATGATATATTAATAAAAAAAACGACTGCCTTTTTTGAAGAAACTTTTTGTTCCTCGCCTGAAAAAACGGTGCTTTCCCCAGGGAGAATCAACATTATAGGCGAACATATTGATTATAATGACGGATATGTTTTGCCAGCGGCAATTGATAAAATCATCTGTTTTGCTTTCGAGAAAAACAATACCCAAAAAGCGAGAATTGTAGCCATCGATTTAGACGAAGAATTTGAAGTTGATTTGACTAAAGAAATTCAATTAAGTGATGTCGTTTGGACGAATTATATTCTGGGAGTTATCAAGCAATTGCAAGATAATGGCTTTTTATTCGAAGGTTTCAATTGTGTTTTTAGCAGTAATATTCCGGTTGGTTCTGGATTGTCCTCTTCGGCAGCTTTAGAATGTGGAATGATTTTCGGGATAAAGGAGCTTTTTAATCTTACTCTAGAAAAAGTAGATATTTCATTATTAGGGCAACAAGCGGAACATTGGGTGGGTATCAATTGTGGTATTATGGATCAGTTTTCTAGCGTTCATGGATTAATCGATAAAGTGATCAAATTAGATTGCAACACTTTAGAATTTGAATATCACAATGCTGATTTCAAAGATTATTCTCTGGTTTTATTTGATAGTAATGTAAAACATTCTCTTTTTACCTCTGAGTATAATACGAGAAGAGTTGAGTGCGAAGAAGGGCTTTCGATCATCAAAACTCATTTTCCGGAAGTAAAAAGTTTTAGGGATTGTACCGAAGAGCAGCTTTTGAGTATTGAAGATAATATGAGTGAAACTATTTTTAAAAGAGTTCATTTTGTGGTAAAAGAAATTAATCGTGTTGCACAAGCTTGCAAGGCTTTGGATAACGGAAACATTGAACATTTAGGGCAATTACTTTTTGAAACGCACGATGGTTTATCAAAAGAATACGAAGTGAGTTGTGCCGAATTAGACTTTCTAGTAGCACTGGCCAAAAATGAAGCAGCCGTAATTGGTTCCCGATTAATGGGTGGCGGTTTTGGTGGTTGTACCATTAATTTAATTAAAAAAGGAAATGAAGCTGCTGTTAAAGAAAAATTTTCAGCACTTTATTTGGATGAATTGGGAATAGAATTAAAAATTTATGACGTGAAAATCGGAAACGGAACATCACTTTATAACAACGAGAATTAAATGAAAAATTTTGACATCAACGAAGATCCACATAGACGTTATAACCCGTTAATCAACGAATGGGTTTTGGTGTCACCGCACAGAGCAAAAAGACCTTGGCAAGGCCAAAACGAAAAAATTCATACCGATGCACTTCCGGAGTACGACCCCACTTGTTATTTGTGTCCAGGAAATGTTCGTGCCAATGGCGAAAGCAATCCGAAGTATGAATCGAGTTTTGTTTTCGAAAATGACTTTGCAGCCGTAAAACAACAGCCTATTTTGTTTGAGGAAAATTCTAAACCTACATTTTTTAAAGCAAAACCGGAACGCGGGATTGCCAGAGTGGTTTGTTTTTCGCCAAGACACGATTTGACTTTGCCGGAAATGAATCTTCCTTCAATAGAGAATATTATTAGAACCTGGCAAAAAGAATACACTGATTTAGGAAGTGTAGACTACATCAACCACGTTCAGATTTTCGAAAATAAAGGAAGTGTAATGGGATGCAGCAACCCGCATCCACACGGGCAAATTTGGGCGCAATCCTCTTTGCCAACTCAGGTTGAAAAAACACAAAACAGTTTGAAAGCCTATTTCGAGAAAAATCAAAGCAATCTTTTACAGGATTATTTGCAAGAAGAATTAAAACTAAAGGAACGCATCGTAATTGAGAATGAACGCTTCGTGGCTTTGGTTCCTTTTTGGGCTATTTGGCCGTTTGAAACGATGATTATTGGCAAACGTCATGTCACAAAAATAACGGACTTTACTCCAGAAGAAGTTTCCGATTATGCCAGTATTTTAAAACGATTAACGATAAAATACGATAATCTTTTTGAGACCTCTTTTCCGTATTCTTCTGGAATTCACCAAGCACCAACGGATGGGGAATCACATCCGGAATGGCAATTTCACATGCATTTTTATCCACCGTTGTTGCGTTCGGCTTCCGTAAAGAAATTTATGGTGGGCTACGAAATGATGGGAGAAGCACAAAGAGACATTACGCCAGAGAAAAGTGCCGCAGTATTGAAAGCGCTTCCAGAGGTACATTATAAAAACAAATAAGATGAGTAAGATAGTAGTTACAGGCGGTTTAGGTTTTATCGGATCCCATACCGTTGTCGAATTGCAAAATCAAGGTTTCGAAGTTGTCGTGATAGATAATCTTTCCAATTCTTCTATTGAAGTTTTGGACGGGATTGAACGAATTACAGGGAAAAAACCTGAATTTTCCGCAATAGATTTAAGAGAAAAATTGAAAGTGCAAAGTTTCTTTATGGAACATAATGATGTTGCTGGAGTGATTCATTTTGCAGCCTCCAAAGCAGTTGGCGAAAGTGTCCAAAATCCTTTGTTGTATTATGAAAACAACTTGGGTGCCTTGGTTTATATTTTGCAGGAATTAGAGAAAAAGAAAGAGGCCCACTTTATCTTCAGTTCGTCTTGTACGGTTTACGGTCAAGCCGAAGTGATGCCCATTGCCGAAACAACTCCGATTCAACCCGCTATGTCTCCTTATGGAAATACGAAACAGATAGGGGAAGAGATTATTGCTGATGTGGTGAAAGTAAGCGCCATTAATGCTATTTTGCTTCGTTATTTTAACCCTATCGGCGCACATCCGTCTGGTGAAATTGGAGAATTACCTATTGGAGTGCCTCAAAACTTGGTTCCGTTTATTACTCAAACGGCAATTGGTTTGCGAAAAGAACTGTCGGTTTACGGTGGAGATTACCCAACAAATGATGGGACTTGCGTACGGGATTACATTCATGTTGTCGATTTAGCTAAGGCACATGTAGTTGCTTTGCAAAGATTATTAAACCGCCAGAACTTAGATAAAATAGAAACGTTTAATCTTGGGACAGGTACTGGAAGTTCGGTTTTGGAAGTCATTAATGCTTTTGAAAAAGTAAGCGGACAAAAATTAGCTTATAAAATTGTTGACAGAAGAGAGGGAGACATCACTTCAGCTTTTGCCAATACAGACAAAGCGAACAATATTCTCGGTTGGAAAACACAATCCACTTTAGAAGAAGCCATAACTAGTGCATGGAAATGGGAGCAGAAGGTTAGAAGTGTATAATGATGCTAAACAGTTAGAATAATTTAAAATTTAATCAAAAAAGAATAAACCAATGAAAACATTGCAATTGTACGATTACCTAGTTTTTTTAATCTATTTTTTTATAGTGGCAGGATACGGGTATTCGGTTTATAGACGCAAGAAAAGCGCGAATTTGACGGCTTCTCACGACTATTTTTTGGCCGAAGGGTCTTTGACTTGGTGGGCTATCGGGACTTCATTGATAGCTTCGAACATTTCTTCAGAACAGTTTATAGCGATGTCCGGAAATGGTTTCAAAATGGGGCTTGCTATCGCTACTTACGAGTGGATGGCTGCAGCCACGCTGATAATTGTTGCTATCTTTTTTATTCCAGTTTACTTAAAGAATAAAATCTATACCATGCCTCAGTTTTTGAGTGAAAGATACAATGGAAGCGTTGCCATGATCATGGCTGTTTTTTGGTTACTGCTATATGTAATTGTAAACTTAACTTCTATCCTTTATTTGGGGGCATTGGCTATTAATGGGATTTCCGGAATTCAGGTTGATTTATGTATGTATGGATTGGCATTTTTTGCCATAATAATTGCCTTGGGAGGGATGAAAGTGATTGGATATACAGATGTTATTCAGGTTGTGTTTTTAATTTTCGGAGGTTTGGTAACTACTTATTTAGCGTTAGACAAAGTGGCCGAATTAAATGGACAAAGTGGAATGATACATGGATTTAACTATATGATGAATCAATCGGGAGACCATTTTCACATGATATTTAAAAAGGACAACGCGAATTTTCCTAGTTTACCGGGATTAACGGTATTGTTTGGAGGTATGTGGATTGTGAATTTAAACTATTGGGGTTGTAATCAATATATTACTCAAAGAGCTTTGGGTGCCGACTTAAAAACGGCGCGTAGCGGAATTTTATTTGCTGCTTTCTTAAAATTATTAATGCCGGTTATAGTCGTTTTACCTGGTATTGCTGCTTATGTGATTCACATGAAAGGGGGATTACAGACTGAATTGTTGGGAGCGGATGGGGTATTGAATCCAGACAGGGCTTATCCTGTATTGTTGAACTTATTGCCTGTCGGATTAAAAGGGCTTTCTTTCGCAGCATTGACTGCGGCTGTTGTTGCGTCTTTGGCGGGGAAAGTAAACAGTATTTCGACCATTTTTACTTTGGACATTTTCAAGAAAAAAATTCAAGTTGACGCCAGCGAAAAGAAAATGGTACAAGTAGGGAAAATAACGGTTGTTGTGGCGATGTTAATTGCGGTTATAATTGCTCCTTTCTTAGGAATTGATAAAAAAGGTGGATTCGAATTTATACAGGAGTATACTGGATTTGTGAGTCCCGGTATTTTTGCGATGTTCATTATGGGATTCTTCTGGAAAAAAACGAGTTCAAACGCAGCAATGTTTGCTACAATAGGAGGTTTTGTATTATCGGTAATTTTTAAATTCTTGCCTAGAGTAATGAATTTAGAATTCTTGAATAGCACCGGATTTGCTGTTTTGGTAGAGCAAAAAGATAAAACAATGGCTTATGAAATTCCTTTTATAGATAGAATGGGGTTTGTATTCGTGATATGTGTTTTGTTAATGGTTGTCATTAGTTTAATAGACAACAAAAGAGGAGTTGCCGTAAAAGGATTAGAAGTTGACACAAAAATGTTTAAGATCAATAACGGTTTTGCCGTAGGTTGTATGATTATAGGCGGGATTTTGGTTGCGCTATATTCAGTTTTTTGGTAGAAAATTAGAGTTAGTTATTTTTGAATTTGTTTGAAAGTGTGGAATCAATTTATTTGATTTCACATTTTTTTTATGACATAGGTCACAATTCCCCAAATGATTAATTCATTTTCTTCGGTCACCTTTATGGGTTGGTAATTCGAGTTTTCTGGCATCAGATAAAGACAGTCAGTCTCAACTTGAATGCGTTTTACGGTAAATTCACCATCAATACAGCAAATCGCTATTTTGTTGTTTTGTGGTTCCAAACTTCGGTCAACAACCAATACGTCTTTATCGTTTATTCCCGCATCAATCATAGAATTTCCATTGACTCTGATGTAAAATGTGGCCAAAGGATTTTCGCTTAATGCCGCATTTAAATCAATATTGGTCTCCATAAAGTCTGCTGCCGGCGATGGGAATCCAGCCGAAACACCATCAGGGATGAAAGGAATTTTTAATTCACTTTCAAAATCAGGCAGAAAAAAGGTTAGCTTTTGGTTTTTGTTTATTGACATTTTATTTCGAGAATCTCTTTAAAATTAGTGGTGTATTTTGGAGATAGATAATTTTGGTTCATATTCCAAGTCAGATTTAAATTCTGTGTGGCCAACTTTACCTTGGTGTTCCCAATTTTTAGGTTAAGTCGATCCATTACTTTCATCAAGGCCAAATGTTTTGGGTTTTCTTCTTCAAACAATTGCAATTGCTTCTTGTTTTCGTCGATGAGTTCGGTAACAATAACCCCGGCTTTCTTGAATTTTAGGTTCTCATTTCCCTTGTGCAATTTCTTCAATATATCTATTGCTGCATTGGCAATGGTTAAGGTCGAGTTTGTTGCAAACGGTAAAGTTACAGCCATATTAAAATAATATTTTGAAGTTTCTACCGTGTGTTTGTCTATTACAAGCATTACAATTATAGTATGGCAACACGAATTTTGCTTCCGTAATTTCTCCGCACAAACAGCGGCAAATGTTGCCACGCGTTCTCTTAGCAAATCAAAATCCGAGATTTGTTTAGGAAAACTTCTTGTGGTAGTAATGCTCTTTTTTTGATCTTGAATGGGTTCCAAATTCAAAACTGATTTCCCTTCCAATTCACATTTTAGACGAAGACCAACAACTCCCATCTCTTTCTTAATCCAAGCTTCATGTTGAGGTGCAATAAAATCTAAGGCTGTTTTGATATTTCGCAGTCTTGCTTTTTTTTGGGTTTGATAGCCAATGCCCCAGACATCTTCTATTTTCGTCCATTTCAAGGCTTTGATTCGCTTTTCATCGGTGTCAATTAGGTAAACACCCTGAGTCTTGTCTTGAAATTTCTTGGCGATTTTGTTGGCGACTTTACACAAGGCCTTTGTTGGAGCAAAACCGATGCATACTGGAATTCCGACCCATTTTTGAATTCTGGTTTTCATTTGAATACCATAATTGTGATAATCTAAAACATTCAACCCGTCAAAAGTTAGAAAAGCTTCGTCTATGCTGTAAATTTCTACATTCGGTGTAAATTGTTCCAAGATCAACATCACCCGATTACTCAAATCGCCATAAAGGGGATAATTAGACGAAAATAATTTGACATTTTTTTCTTTAACTAATTCTTTGATTTTGAATGTTGGTGCGCCCATTGGAATCCCGACAGCTTTGGCTTCTTCGCTTCTGGAGATTACGCAACCATCATTGTTTGATAATATGGCAACAGGTTTTCCTGCGAATTGGGGTTGGAAAACCCTTTCGCAGGATGCATAAAAATTGTTACAATCGACTAAAGCATACATAGCACAAAATTACTCAATAGGAGTGGATGAGAGTTCGTAACTAAAGTTAATTTTCGGGATTGTTGATAAGTAGATTTAGGAGCTTTCCCGATGGCTCTATGTTGTTAAGTTAAGAATTTTATGCTAGGATTTTGTTAAATCTGCGTCTCTGCGAGAAAATGAATACCAACCTTAATAAGACATTGCTCGGTAGCTGTCGAGATTAGAATTCAATGAAATTTAGAATTAGTCACAACCATCAATTCCGCAACTATTTCCATCGGTTGCGTTTTGCAGGACAACTTTTGAATCAAATCCTCCATCTTCCCAAGCTTTTTCCAAAGTCTTCAAAAATGTTTCTGGATGTTGCGCTCCTGAAACGGCATATTTATTGTCAAACACAAAGAAGGGAACGCCGGTTACGCCAATTGCTTGCGCCTCTTCCTGGTCTTGTATTACTTCTTTAGTATAAGTATCTGAATTCAGCACACTTTCTATTTCTTCTTTTTTTAAACCAACTTCCAATCCAAGGTTTGTTAATGTACTTAAATCATTGACGTTTTTACCATCGGTTAAATACGCCTTAAATAGAAGTTCTTCCAACTCATTCGAAAGATGATGTTTTTTTGCCAAATGCAATAAACGATGTGCATGAAATGAATTGGCAAGTATTGCTTTTTCAAAATGAAAGTCTAATCCTGACGCTTTTGCATTTTGGGTCACGTTTTCGACCATTGTTTCTGCCCAATCGGTATCTTTTTTATATTTTTCTGCCAAATGATCTATAACTGTTTCGCCGGGAGTAGCTACAAAATTGGTGTCCAACTGGAAACTTTTCCATTCAATTGCCACAGCATCTTTGTTTTCAAATTGAGACAAAGCGTCTTCTAATTTTCTTTTTCCAATATAACAAAACGGACACATTACGTCCGACCAGATTTGTATTTTTAGTTTATTATCCATTATCTATATTTTATTTGGAAAGCCAAATGATTTTTGAAATGCAAAATTAAGCAATTCAGTATAGGACTTTTTTTGTTTTAGGATTTTATTGGGAATTTGATTAAAAGTGTTATCAGCATAGTTTTGTTGTTGTGATATTCAATCAAAAAGCCCCATCAATTTCGACAATTATCGAATTTGATGGGGCTTTTTAGAGATGAAATTATGTTTATGCTAGTAAATCCAATACCAATGAAGGGAACATCCCCAAAACAATATTCAAAACAATAGCAATTAGTGCCACGGCATAAATTAAGAAAGGTTTTCCTTTACGTTCTTCGTTTGGTTCTTTAGTATACATCGCTAGAATCAATTTAAAGTAGTAACCAACGCTTATAATTGAGTTAATGACAGCGAATATAACCACTACTAAATAACCCGCCTGAATCGTTTGACTGAACAAAACTAATTTGGCAAAGAAACCTGCAAAAATTGGTATACCCGCCATAGAAAGCAAAGATGCAGTTAGGATAGCCGCCAACAATGGATTTGTTTTTCCTAATCCATGAAAGTTAACAATATCTTCGTTATCTCTGTTTTTACAAACGTATATGATTACACTAAAAGCAGCAATACCGGCTAATGAATAAGCAGTAGTGTAGTACAATAAACTTCCTGCCGAAGTTGATAAACTTAGTAATGTCATCAACATAAACCCAGCATGTGAGATTCCAGAAAAAGCCAACATACGTTTAACGTTTGTCTGTCTTAATGCCATAATATTACCCACAGTCATAGACGCTATTGAAATAACAACCACAACTATTTGAAAGGAATAATTTACATCAGCATGCAATGCCGTTAATAATTTATATAAAGTGGCAATAGCTACAACTTTTGCCAAGGTACTCATTAAAGCAGTTGTTAATGTTGGAGAACCTTCGTAAACATCGGGAGCCCAAAAGTGAAAAGGAACAGCGGCAATTTTAAATAACATTCCGATAGTAACCAATACGATTCCAATTGGGAACCAAATTGGTAACTCAGCAGATTGAGACATTTCGCTAATTTCTACGATGTCAAATGATCCCATGGCACCATAAATCAAACAAATTCCAAAAAGGATAATTCCAGATGCAAATGATCCCATCAAGAAATATTTCATTCCCGCTTCGTTACTTTTTATATTCATTCGGCTACTTGCCGCAAGAACATAAAGTGAAATAGATAGCACTTCAATTCCTAAAAAGAACATAGCTAGATTCCCAAAGGTTACCATTGCAACAGCTCCTGATAAAAGGAATATTTTTATGGCAACATAATCGGAAAGTTTAGATTGATGATTTTCGTAAAAGTTATGGCTCAAGGCTACCAAAAACAAGGTAAGAACGATAAATAATGAAGAGAACGAAACTGAAAATCTGTTTACTATAAGCATATTGTTATAGTAACTCGCAGGAGAATTAAATTCAGAAACCGTAAGACCTAAAATGGCCAATAAACCAATAATCGTTATTGGAATAATTGCTTTTCTGAAATCAAATATTTCAAATATAAGGCATAAAACACCTAATCCTATTATAGCTATTAATGTTGTCATTTTTTAATTTTTGATTTAGTCCCGATAGCTATCGGGATTAGATTTTAGATTCAGCATTACAAATTTGCTACATCTTAAAGTTCGTATTTACCTAATTTATTTTTATTATAATTTTACTTTTCTATAATTGAAAGATTCGTTTTTAATATGATGTAAAATCTGAAATCAAAAATCGTTAATCTTCATTCTAAAATCAAATTCTTAAACTCTATTTATCACTTTTAAGATCTCTACAAGACTTGGTGTAATCAAATCATTGATTGGTTTAGGATACATTCCAAAGAAGAATAAAACGCCAATGATTAGTACCATTGTTAATCCTTCAGAGAAAGTGACATCGGCAAATAGTTTTGAATTGGTTTCTCCAAGCATTACGTGTTGAAACATTTTCAGCATATAGTAAGCTCCTAAAATAATAGTAGTACCTCCCAAAATAGCGAACCAAATGTTAATTTGTGAAAGGCTATATAGAACCGTAAACTCTCCAATAAAGTTAAAAGTAGTTGGTAAAGCCACAGAAGCCAATACCAAAATTAAAAACATAGAAGTGAATTTTGGTGATTGTGAACGAATTCCGCCCATCTCAGTAATAATTCTAGTTTCGTATCTTCTAAAAATGATTTCAGCGGCAAAGAACAATCCTACTACGACAAATCCGTGAGCAATCATTTGTAAAACCGCCCCTCTAAAACCATCAAGAGTAAGAGTGTATGTTCCTGCAGCGATTAATCCAACGTGAGCAAGGGAAGAATAAGCCAATAGTTTTTTTAAATCTCTTTGTCTCAAAGCTACGATTGAACCATAGATAACACCTGCAATTCCTATTCCAATGAATATAAACATATAGTCTTTGGCGGCTAATGGTGTAAGAGGCAATTGCCAACGGATAACGCTATACAATCCCATCTTTAACATAATACCAGACAAAAGCATGGTTCCAACAGTAGGTGCTTTTTGGTACACATTTGCTTGCCAAGTATGAAAAGGAATTAAAGGAATCTTAATAGCATACGCTAAAAAGAAAGCCGTGAAAATCCATTTTTGTTCGGCTACAGTTAAGTTTAATTTATATAAATCTTCAATCAAGAAGCTTCCCGCTTTTTGGTACAAATAAACAAATGCAATAAGCATGAACAAAGAACCGGCAAGGGTGTAGATAAAGAATTTAACCACCGCTTTTTTGCGTTCTTCGGCATCTCCGTTACCCCAAATCAAGGCAATGAAATAAATAGGGATTAATGATAATTCCCAGAAGATGTAGTATAAAAGACCATCGCTAGCTAAAAACGTCCCTACCATGGCAAAAGACATAAACAAAATCAAGGCATAAAATGCTTTTGAGTTTTTGTAGTCATTTCCAAAAGAAGAAAATATAATTATAGAAGTTAATGCTGTCGTCAATAAAAGCATTGCTATAGACAGACCATCAGCTTTTAATGCAAATGAAACTTTAGGAAGTGTGATCCATTGGCTGATATAGCTGATGTTTTCACCCAAATTAAAATGATTCAACAAAACAATAGAGCAACCCAATGCCGCCAATCCGAAAAACAACGCCACTTTTGAAGCGAGTTTGTCACCAGCTAAATAAGTTGCAAATGCGCCAACTAAAAGGATGATTAATATAAGAGATACATTCATAGTATAAAATTATTGAGCTAGAAATAAATAAGAAACAATGGCACACATGCCTAAAACAAAAGCAAATAGGTACAGTCCAACACTTCCATTCTGCAATTTTTTACCTTGAAAGCTTAATTCATTGGTTACTTTTCCTAATCCAAAAACTAGGGAAGAAATTCCTGTTTCTACATAGTCTCTAAAGAATTTTGATAAACCGTTTGTAGTATTTACAAATAAGGCATCATAGATTTCATCCACATAATATTTATTGTAAAGTACTTTTGAAAATCCTGTTATTTCTGCATCTTCATTTGGTACCAGATTTTGTTTGATGTATTTAGCGTAAGCAATCGCTATCCCGATTAAGCCACCAACAACAGCAATCGCCATTAGCATGTATTCGGTAGTCCCTAAATGATGTTCTGCTTCTACTTTCGTGAAAAGTGGAGTCAAATAACCATTTAACCAGCTATTACCTGGCAAACTAATTACACCTCCAACAGTCGCCAAAATTGCTAATACAATTAAAGGGAAAGTGATTAATGCTGGACTTTCATGTAAATGATGTTTTTGTTCTTCGGTTCCTCTAAAATCATTAAAGAACGTTAAGAACATTAATCTAAACATATAGAAAGCAGTCATAATAGAAGCAACAGAAGCAATAACCCATAACGCAATGTTATGATGGAAAGCAACCATTAATATTTCGTCTTTAGAGAAAAATCCTGAAAATAACGGTACTCCTGAAATTGCTAAAGAAGCAATAAGCATAGTCCAAAATGTGATTGGCATCGCTTTTTTCAAACCACCCATTTTGCGCATGTCTTGTTCCCCATGCAAACCATGAATTACAGAACCTGAACCAAGGAATAAACAAGCTTTAAAGAAAGCGTGAGTGATTACGTGAAAAACGGCTACTTCATAAGCGCCCAATCCCAAAGCCAAAAACATTAATCCCAATTGAGAAACAGTAGAGTAGGCCAACACTTTTTTAATGTCATTTTGAAGTAAACCAATAGTTGCAGCGACTAATGCAGTTACAGCTCCTATTATGGCTATTATGTTTTGAACGTACGGTGTTAAGTCGAATATAAAATTCAATCGGGTAACCATAAAGATACCCGCAGTTACCATCGTAGCAGCGTGAATCAATGCCGAAACCGGAGTAGGTCCAGCCATCGCATCAGGTAACCATGTATATAAAGGAATTTGTGCTGATTTTCCACAAGCCCCAATGAATAATGCCAAAGCAGCAATACTCAACCAAAAAGTATCAAGATTTGTAGCTCCAGCAATTGCTGTTTTTAAAGTAGCAAAATCCAAAGTTGAGAACATACTACCAAGGATAAAAATTCCAATTAACAAACCTAAATCTCCAACTCTGTTCATAATGAATGCTTTTTTCGCAGCATCATTAAAATCTTGGTTTTTATACCAAAATCCAATTAATAAGTACGAACAAAGACCAACACCTTCCCAACCAATGAACATAACCAATAAGTTGTTTCCAACTACAAGTGTGATCATAAAGAAAATAAAAAGGTTCAAATATGCAAAGAATGAATGCATTTTCTCATCGTCATGCATGTAGCTAATAGAGTACAGATGAATCAAAGATCCAATACCCGTTACAAATAATAACCATAAAAGAGACAATTGGTCTAATAAGAATCCAAAGTTTACTTTGAAATTGCTAATTTGTATCCAATCAAATAAATCAATTTGAATAGGTTGTTTGGTTTGATTGATCTGCAAGAAAAAGCAAATGGTAACCACAAATGAAACGACTACAGATAGCGTTCCTATAATTCCAGAAAGGGACTTTCCTAAGTTTTTCCCGAAAAAAACATTGATTAAAAATCCTAAAAAAGGAGCTAATACTAAGACTAAAGCTAAATTGGTATCCATTGCCATTTATCCTTTTAAGTTTTTTAAATTATCGATACTAATTGATCCTATGTTTCTAAATATTGATACTAATATTGCCAATCCTACAGCAACTTCAGCAGCGGCAACAGCCATCGAGAAGAATACGAATACTTGCCCTTGTGCATCCTGATGGTAAGTTGAAAACGCTACAAACAATAAGTTTACGGCATTCAACATAATTTCAATGGACATGAAAACAATAATAGCATTTCGTCTGTACAAAACTCCAAAAATACCGATACAAAAAAGCGTTACGCTTAGGAAGATATAGTTTTCTATACCTATCTGAGTTAAAATATTGTTCATTATTTTTCTAGTTTTTCTTTTTTAGACAATAATACCGCTCCAATCATGGCAACCAAAAGTAAGATAGAAGCAAATTCAAATGGAACCATATATTCGTTCAATAATACTTTACCCAAAACTTTAATCGATTGGTAATCTTCACCAGTATAATCGTATTCTACAATTGGTTTAGAATCGATAAAGATTTTGATCAAAACCAAACAAACTAAACAGAAAGAAACAATTGCTCCCAATCTGGTAAATCTTGGTTTATGTACTTCGTCTTGTTCATTTAGATTCATCAACATGATGGTAAATAGAAACAAAATCATAATGGCACCAGAATATACAATGACGTGTACAATGGCTAAAAATTCAGCATTCAACAATAAATAATGTCCAGCTATTGAGAAAAAACAAATCACTAAATAAATAGCGCTGTGTATTGGGTTTCTACTAAAAATGGTTAAAAAGGCAGTAGATAAAGTGATGGCTGCCAATACGCAAAATATAATAAGTACTGTTGACATTAGTTAGCGTTTTTAAGTTGAGCGTTTTTCTTAGCCATTTCCAATGGCATAACTAGTTTGTCTTTTCCGAAAATAAAATCTTCTCTATCATAACTAGAAGGAACCAATTCTTTTGAGATTGTTAGGTAAATAGCGTCTTTTGGACAAGCTTCTTCACACAATCCACAAAAAATACAACGCAACATATTGATTTCATAAATTTCGGCATATTTCTCTTCACGGTATAAGAGCTCTTCACCTGGTTTGCGTTCTGCAGCCTTCATAGTAATGGCTTCTGCAGGACAGGATAAAGCACAAAGTCCACAGGCAGTACAGTTTTCTCTACCTAGTTCGTCGCGTTTCAACATGTGTTGACCGCGATAAACAGGACTCATTTCACGTACTTGTTCCGGGTATTGAATGGTCACTTTTCTTCTGAACAAGTGTTTTAATGTAATCATCAAACCTTTGAAAATTGCTACAAGATACAAGCGTTCCAAAAAAGTCATCTCCTTGTTGGAGACCACTTTTTTTCTTCCCGATAAGGATATAGTTTCTATTGACATTTTATATTTTTTATTTGTAGCTAATCCTGCTATCCGTTGCAATCTTTTATGTTTTTAAAGGAAAACATAAAAGGATTTCCACTTCTATCAGGGCTAGTCCCGTTAACTATTGGGATTTGTGTTTTAAAATCCTAAATAAGCTGCTATTTCACTTCTCAAAAGTACAATTCCGGTAATCATAATATTAACAATGGAAAGCGGAATTAATATTCTCCAACCCAAATGCATCAATTGATCGTATCTAAATCTCGGAATAGTCCAACGAACCCACATGTATAGGAAAATGAAGCCGCATAATTTTATAAACAAAGCCATCATTCCAATTACGTTCGCAATATTCACACCCCAGTTTTCAACTGCCCATGCCATTCCTGGATAATTGTATCCTCCAAAGAATAAAACTGCCAAAATAGTAGAGGAGATAAACATATTTGCATATTCAGCAAACAAATAGAATCCCATTTTCATGGATGAATATTCCGTATGGTATCCACCAATTAATTCAGATTCACATTCCGCTAAGTCAAAAGGGGTTCTGTTTGTTTCTGCAAAAGCACAAATCAAAAAGATTAAAAAGGATAATGGTTGGTAAAAAACATTCCAATTCATCCCAGCTTGTTGAGCAGATATTTCTCTTAAACTCAAAGTACCGGTCATCATCAATAATGCAATTACAGATAATCCCATGGCTACTTCATAAGAAACCATTTGAGAAGCTGCTCTAATGGCGCCTAGTAAAGAGAATTTATTATTTGATGCCCATCCACCAATCATGATGCCGTAGACACCAAGTGAAATCACCCCAAAAACATACAATAAGGCAACGTCAATATCGGTAGCTTGTAAAATAATATCTCTACCGAATAAATGTAATTTGTCTCCCCAAGGAATAACAGCACTGGTCATCAAAGCCGTACTCATGGCAATGGCAGGTCCTACAACAAATAAAAATTTATTAGGGGTATTTGGTTCGAATTCTTCTTTTGAGAATAATTTTAATCCATCGGCAAGAGGTTGAAATAAACCCCATGGTCCGGCTCTGTTTGGTCCAATTCTGTCTTGTAGCCAAGCGGCCACTTTGCGTTCTGCCCAAGTAGAATACATTGCCATTAACATCGTAAGAGCAAAAACTGCTACGATAACAACACTTTTTTCTATAATAAATGCACTTTCCATTTCTTAAGAATTTTTGTTGTTAGTATCTAATGGATTACTTACCATACTGATTTTTTTTCTGTCTTGATCTCTACCCAAAAGAATGTTTTTCTCAGTAGCAATTTCTACTTTCTCTAATTTTTGAGTATAGTTATTTTGATTGATAACCGAATCTTTTTCAAATTTTCTCGGGCCTTCAATTACCCAGTCAGAAACTTCTTTATGGTCAAAACGACATCCGTTACAAATGAATTCTTCTACTTCATGGTATTCGTCTTTACGACCCGTAACACGCTGTATTTCGTTACCAAACATCCAAACGGTTGTTTTTCCGCAACATTTGTCGCAATCTCTATGAGCGTTATACGGTTTGTTGAACCAAACTCTTGATTTGAATCTGAAAGTTTTATCAGTTAATGCACCAACTGGACATACGTCAATCATGTTTCCAGAGAATTCATTGTCTATTGCTTTAGAAATACAAGTCGAAATGTTGGCGTGATCACCACGATCCATCACCCCATGAACTCTATTGTCTGTCAATTGATCTGCAACCTGTACACATCTTTGACACAAAATACAACGATTCATGTGCAATTGAATATTTGGACCTATATCTTCAGGTTCAAAAGTTCTTTTTTCTTCTATAAAACGAGTTGCTGATTTTCCGTGTTCAAAGCTTAAGTTTTGTAAATCACATTCACCGGCTTGATCACAAACAGGGCAATCCAACGGGTGGTTGATTAATAAAAATTCCGTTACCGATTTTCTTGCTTCTTGAACTCTTGGAGATGCTTTACTGGCGATTTCCATCCCGTCTTGACAACCGGTTACACAAGATGCCATTAATTTTGGCATAGGTCTTGGGTCGGCATCACTACCTTTGGTTACGTCAACTAAACAACAACGGCATTTTCCACCGCTCCCTTTTAGTTTGGAATAATAGCACATCGCTGGCGGAACAACTTCTCCACCAATCATACGTGCAGCCTGCAAGATGGTTGTTCCTGCTTCTACTTCAATTTCTTGACCGTCTATGGTTACTTTCATTATCTGAAATTCTTTCTTTATACTATTACTTTAGAAACTAAATGCTTTACTTTTTCGAAAGGCTCAGCAACAAAATGGTCTCTGTTTTTAATTTTTTCCGGGAAACGGATATGATATTCAAATTCCTCTCTAAAGTGACGAATCGCTGCGGCTACTGGCCAAGCTGCTGCATCACCTAAAGGGCAAATGGTATTACCTTCTATTTTACTTTGAATGCTCAAAAGTAGCTCGATGTCTTCTTCGCGTCCGTGTCCGTTTTCTATTCGGTGTAGCACTTTTTCCATCCAGCCCGTTCCTTCACGACATGGGGTACATTGACCACAGCTTTCATGATGATAAAAGCGAGAGAAATTCCAAGTGTTACGAACGATACATGAAGTGTCATTATACACGATAAATCCACCAGAACCCAACATAGATCCGGTAGCAAAACCACCATCACTTAAGGATTCGTAAGACATCAAACGATCTTCGCCTGCTGCAGTTTTATAAATTAAATGTGCCGGTAAAACAGGAACTGAACTTCCTCCGGGCACAAATGCTTTTAATGGTCTGTCTGAACTCATTCCTCCTAGATATTCATCAGAGTTCATGAATTCATAAACGCTTAGTCCCATTTCAATTTCATAAACACCAGGGTTTTTAACATGCCCTGAAGCCGAAATTAATTTAGTTCCTGTAGATCTTCCAATTCCGATTTTTGCATATTCTGCACCAGAATTGTTTACAATCCATGGCACAGCAGATATAGTTTCAACGTTATTTACAACGGTAGGATTAGCCCAAAGTCCTGAAATTGCAGGAAATGGTGGCTTGATACGAGGATTTCCTCTTTTTCCTTCCAATGATTCGATCAAAGCGGTTTCTTCACCACAGATGTAAGCTCCGGCACCACAATGAACGTATAGTTCTAAATCAAATCCAGATCCTAATATGTTTTTACCCAAAAATCCAGCTGCTTTTGCTTCGTTAATGGCTCTTTCTAAAATTTTATATACCCACATGTATTCTCCACGAATGTAGATATACGAACGATTGGCACCCAATGCATAACTGGAGGTAATCATTCCTTCAATCAATAAGTGAGGAATTAATTCCATCAAGTAACGATCTTTGAAAGTGCCTGGTTCAGATTCATCCGCATTACAAACTAAATGTCTCGGCTTTCCTGATTTTTTATCAATAAAACTCCATTTCATTCCAGCTGGGAATCCTGCACCACCACGACCACGTAAACCGGAAGTTTTAACTTCTTCTACGACTTCGTCTGGAGTTAATGTTTTCAAGGCTTTTTCTACAGAGGCATAACCACCGTTTTGGCGATACACTTCATAGGTTTTAATTCCTGGAATATTTATTTTGTCTAATAATATTTTTTGTGACATATTATTTATCGTGTAATATTATTTTATCGTCTTTACAATCGGTAATCAGCTGGTCAATTTTCTCTTTAGTCAAGTGCTCTTTATAAAAATCACCCAACTGCATCATAGGAGCATAACCGCAAGCACCCAAACATTCAACACCTCTAACCTCAAATAATCCATCAGCAGTAGGTTCTCCAACTTTTACACCTAATTTTTCACAGGTATAATCCATCAAATCTTCTACTCCGTTTAGACAACATGGTGAAGTTTGACAAAATTCAAACATGTATTTTCCAATAGGTTTTTGATTGTACATCGTGTAAAACGATACCACTTCGTAAACTTCTATTGGTTTGATTTGTAAAATTTCGGCAACTTTATCCATTAAGTCAATACTCAACCAATTGTCGTGAGCATCTTGAACTTCATGTAAAACGGGAAGCAAAGCTGATTTTCTTTTATCTTCAGGGTAATGACTGATCAATTCATTGATGCGATTCATCAATGTTTCGGTCATGTTTATTTCTTGTTTGTAACGTGTGTGTACCATAATTTATGCGTCTAATTCTCCAGCAATAACATTTAAACTTGATAAAATAACAATTGCATCCGATAACATAGATCCTTTGATCATATCAGGATATGCTTGATAATAAATAAAGCAAGGTCTTCTAAAGTGCAATCTATAAGGAGTACGACTTCCGTCGGTTGTTAAATAAAAACCTAATTCACCGTTTCCACCTTCAACAGCATGATATATTTCGGCAACTGGAACAGGAACTTCTCCCATTACAATCTTAAAGTGATAGATCAAGGCTTCCATAGTGGTGTAAACATCTTCTTTTGGAGGAAGATAATATTCAGGAACATCAGCATGGTATTCATTACCTTCCGGCATTTTTGCCAAGGCTTGTTTGATAATGCTCAAACTTTCCCAAACTTCTGCATTACGAACGCAAAAACGATCATAAGTGTCTCCTGATTTTCCAACAGGAACAATAAAGTCAAAATCTTCGTAAGAACTATATGGGTGTGCTACACGTACATCATAATCAATACCGGCAGCACGAAGGTTTGGACCCGTAAATCCGTAAGCCATCGCTTTTTCAGCAGTTATTGCCCCTACATTAACTGTTCTGTCAATGAAAATTCTGTTTCTTTCAAATAAGTTTTCAAATTCTTTCCAAGCTACAGGGAAATCTTTCAAAAACACATCTAATAATTCAAAAGCTTTTGGTGACCAATCTCTTTCGAAACCACCAAGTCTCCCCATATTTGTTGTTAAACGAGCACCACAAATTTCTTCGTAGATTTCGTAAACTTTCTCTCTAAATTGAAAAACGTAAAGGAAACCAGTATAAGCACCGGTGTCTACTCCAAGGATTGAATTACAGATTAAGTGATCGGTAATACGAGCCAATTCCATTACAATAACCCTTAAATATTGTGCTCTTTTAGGAACTTCAATGTCAAGTAGTTTTTCTAATGTCATCCACCATCCCATGTTGTTAATAGGGGATGAACAGTAGTTCATTCTATCAGTAAGAGGTGTGATTTGGTAAAAAGGACGATTTTCGGCAATTTTCTCAAAAGCTCTGTGAATGTAACCAATGGTTGGTTCAGCCTCAAGAATTTTTTCACCATCCATCAACAAGATATTTTGGAAAATACCGTGAGTTGCAGGATGCGTAGGACCTAAATTAAGAATCGAAAGCTCGCTTCCTTCTTCATTGTGTCTCTCCTTGATAATTTTAGCATAGCGATGCTCTGGTGATAATAATAGTTCAGACATTTATTTAATGTGAAAAATTAAGCCTCATTTCTCCCGATAGCTATCGGGAGAAATGAGGTGTATATTTATATTAACTATTTATTGTTGTTCTTCCGAAATATCGGTCGTCTTTGTCTGTTCTTCCGCTGTCTTCCATTGGAAATTCTTTTCGCATTGGAAAAGAAATCATTTCATCCATATTCAAAATACGTTTCAATTGGGGATGACCGATGAAATTGATTCCGAAGAAGTCATATGTTTCTCTTTCCATCCAATTGGCACACAAGAATATATTCGAAATTGTTTTTATTTCAGGATTTGTCCCGTTTATAAAAGCTTTGATTTTGATGCGTTTGTTTTCATACCAATTGTGCAAATGATAAACAACTGCAAATTGTCTGTTTTCTTCATTGTCCGGGTAGTGAATACCACACAAATCAGTCAAAAAATGAAAACGTAAAGTGGGATCGTTTTTTAAGAAAAGAATAACCGCCGTAATTTTATCCGAAGCTACTTCAAAAGAGAAAATATCTCTTTCTTGAGTGAAGCGAAAAACATTCTCGCCAAAAGTTTCAGTTAATTTTTCTTGAATTTCTATTGTTTCTAAAGCCATTTTTATTTGATATTATAAGAGGCTAATAATTCTTGATATTCTGGAGAGCTTCTTCTTCTTACGGATTCGCTTTTTACCAATTCTTGTAATTTCATTACGCCATCAACAATTTGTTCTGGTCGTGGAGGACAACCCGGAACATAAACATCTACAGGGATCACTTTATCTATACCTTGAAGTACTGAATAAGTGTCAAAAATCCCTCCTGAACAAGCACAAGCTCCCACTGAAATTACCCAGCGTGGTTCGGCCATTTGTTCGTATACTTGACGTAAAATAGGCGCCATTTTTTTAGAGATAGTTCCCATTACCATTAGCATATCGGCTTGACGAGGAGAAAAACTTACTCTTTCTGATCCAAAACGCGCTAAATCATAATGTGAAGCCATTGTTGCCATAAATTCGATACCGCAACATGAAGTGGCAAACGGTAAAGGCCAAAGTGAATTGGCACGAGCCAAACCTACTACGTCATTCAGTTTTGTTGCAAAGAAACCTTCACCAACAACACCTTCTGGAGGGGCAACCATATTTATTTTAGAATCGCTCATTTTAATTTTAGATTTTAGATTTTAGATTTTAGATTCAGGCGAATCGTAAAAATAAAATCAACATTTTAAAAAATCAATTTTTAATATTTTCAAAAACTCTAAATTTTAAATTTTTAGTTTTAAATTCTCTCCGTGGATTAATCTAAAATCTAAAATCTAAAATCTACATTTTCATTATTCCCACTCTAACGCTTTCTTTTTGATGATATAGAAAAAACCCACCAAAAGTAATAACATAAAGATAATCATTTTTACCATTCCTTCTATTCCTAACTCCTTGAAATTCACTGCCCAAGGATATAAAAATATTACTTCGACATCAAAAAGGACAAACAAAATGGCTACTAAGAAATACTTTACCGAGAAAGGAATTCTTGCGTTTCCAACAGATTCAATACCACACTCGAAGTTTTTGTCTTTAATTTCTGAAGATCTTTTTGGTCCTAATTTTCCAGAAACTATTATCGTAGCTACTACAAATCCTACAGCCAGTATGAACTGCATTAAAATAGGAATATAATTTAATTGGTCTGATTGCATGATCGTAAATGTTTTGCGTTGGAATAAGCCGCAAAGATAGCTTTAGTGAGTGTAAATCACAAGAGCAAAACCCAAATTAGTTTAAGAATAAATCAGAAATTCTTATTATTTTTATTGGTTATAAATAATGCTGCATTTGCAAGAGGTTTAATTGAGAATAACGCAAAAAAAAACGTCTCGAAATAAATCGAAACGTTTTTTAGACATTTGTGCAAAAAAACAGTAAACTATTTTTATGCTTAAAGAACTGCTACTTTAGCAGCAACTTTTCCTTTTCTTCCTTCTTCTTCTTCATAGCTAACTCTGTCACCTTCGCGTAATTCTTCCGCGTTGATTCCTGATGCATGAACAAAAATGTCTTTTCCTGTTTCTTCGTCTGTAATGAATCCGTAACCTTTAGATTCATTGAAAAATTTAACTGTACCTGTACGCATTGTAATAGTAATAATAATTTATAATGAGGCAAATGTAATCTTTAATATAATACGAAAGTCATTCTTACATATTTTTTTTGTAAAAATATTGATATTCAACGATTTCACCTATATAATTGTGTTTAATTTAATATGTAATTCCTTTAATTGGGATTCATCAATATTTGATGGAGCATCGATCATTACGTCTCTTCCTGAGTTGTTTTTTGGGAAAGCGATAAAATCACGGATGGTTTCCTGTCCGCCTAAAATGGCAACCAAACGGTCTAATCCAAAAGCTAAACCTCCGTGTGGTGGTGCTCCAAATTGAAAGGCATCCATTAAGAACCCAAATTGTGCTTTAGCCTCTTCTTCGGTAAATCCTAAATACTTGAACATTAGTTGTTGAGTGGCTTTATCGTGGATACGAATTGAACCTCCACCAATTTCGTTACCGTTCAAAACCATGTCGTAGGCATTGGCACGTACTTTTCCAGGATTGGTTTCTAATAAGTGCATGTCTTCTGGTTTTGGCGAGGTAAACGGGTGGTGCATGGCATGGTAACGTCCGCTTTCTTCGTCAAATTCCAATAGAGGGAAATCGACAACCCATAGTGGTGCGAATTCGGCTGGATTTCTTAATCCTAAACGAGTCGCTAGTTCCATACGTAAGGCACTTAATTGGGCTCTTGTTTTATCGGCTGGTCCAGAAAGCACAAAAATCATATCTCCTGCTTTTGCTCCAGTGGTTTTTGCCCAATTGGTTAAATCGTCTTGGTCGTAGAATTTATCCACAGATGATTTGTAGGTTCCATCGTCATTACATTTTGCATACACCATTCCGCTGGCGCCAACTTGAGGACGTTTTACCCAGTCAATTAAGGCGTCAATTTCTTTACGAGTGAAATTTCCAGCTCCGGGAACGGCTATTCCAACCACCAATTCGGCTGCATTGAAAACCGGAAATTCCTTGTGTTGTGCAAATTGATTTAATTCACCAAATTCCATTCCGAAACGTATATCCGGTTTGTCATTTCCATAGGTTTTCATGGCGTGTTCATAGGTCATTCTAGGGAATTTCTCTACTTCGATACCTTTTATTTCTTTTAGTAAATGACGTGTCAATCCTTCAAAAACATTCAAAATATCTTCTTGCTCCACAAAAGCCATTTCACAGTCAATTTGGGTAAACTCCGGTTGTCTGTCGGCACGTAAATCTTCGTCACGGAAACATTTTACGATTTGGAAATATTTATCCATTCCGCCTACCATCAACAATTGTTTGAAAGTTTGTGGAGATTGTGGTAAAGCATAAAATTGTCCTGCATTCATTCGAGAAGGAACCACAAAATCTCTCGCTCCTTCTGGAGTTGATTTGATTAAGTAAGGTGTTTCTACTTCGCAAAAGTCCAAATCCGAAAGATATTTACGTACTTCCATCGCTACTTTGTGACGGAAAAGCAAACTGTTTTTTACAGGATTTCTTCGGATGTCCAAGTAACGGTATTTCATTCGGATGTCTTCACCACCATCTGTTTCGTCTTCAATAGTAAACGGAGGTGTCAAAGACGCATTCAATATAGTAAGTTCGGTAACTAAAATTTCAATATCACCGGTAGGTATGTTTTTGTTTTTGGCTTCACGCTCAATAACGGTTCCTTTTACTTGGATTACATATTCACGACCAAGGGTTTTGGCAGCTTCAAAAACTTCTTTTATAGAACGACTTTCGTCAAAAATCAATTGCGTAATTCCGTAACGATCTCGTAAATCGACCCAATTCATAAAACCTTTATCACGAGATTTTTGAACCCAACCGGCAAGTGTAACTTCTGTATTGATATGTGAGGCGTTTAATTCGCCGCAATTATGACTTCTGTACATGATTTAAATTTTAGAGTACAAAAGTAAACACAAAAATTAAAATAATCTCGAAAAGGACTCAACTTCAATGAAATTAAATTTTTGTTAATTTTTAAAACGCTTTAGCTTTTAGGATTAGATTTGATAAACCAAAATTTAATTTAATTAGTTTATGAAAAAAATAGTGTTTGTCGTAATTGCCTTTGTGTTTTCATTTTTAAGTAATGCACAAGATAAAAAATATATTGCTTTTCAGGCTGAAATAGCGAATAGAAATGGAGATTTCATTTTTATTCGTCAAAATCAAAAAATTATTAAGAAGATTGAAGTTAATAAAAATGGGATTTTTAAGGATACTTTAAAAGTTGTGGAAGGACCGTATTTGCTTTTTGATGGAGTAGAATATACCAGTTTGTATCTTAAAAACGGATATGATTTAAAATTAAAAATGGATGCAAAAGACTTTGATGCATCTATTGTTTATACTGGAAAGGGATCTCTTGAGAATAATTGTTTGGCTCAGAAAACGATTTTAGATGCTAAGTATGATTATGATAAATTATTAGCGGCAAGTCCTGTAGATTTTAAACGCCTTTCACAGGAGAAAATAGCGTCTGATTTGCTACAATTAAAGAATAACAAACTTGATCCTAACTTTGTAACTGTTCAAAAAAAGGAAATTGAGGAGTCTCTTGTTGGTTTGACTAAGTATTATGAACAGGAGCAAGAGAATAATAAAATGAATAATTTACCATCGCCATCTTTTAACTATCTTAATTATGCTGGAGGTACTACCAAATTAGAAGATTTAAAAGGGAAATATGTGTATATTGATGTTTGGGCAACTTGGTGTGGACCTTGCCGTCAAGAAATTCCATTCTTAAAAAAAGCGGAAGCAAAGTATCATGATAAGAATATTGCTTTTGTGAGTATTTCTATTGATAAATTAAAAGATCAAGAAAAATGGAAAACAATGATTAAAGAGAAAGAATTAGGTGGAGTACAACTTTTTGCAGACAATGACTGGAATTCTAAGTTTGTTCAAGATTATAAAATTACAGGCATTCCTAGGTTTATTTTAATTGATCCAAATGGAATTATTGTGAAAGCTAGTGCAGCAAGACCTTCATCAGATGATTTAGCCAAAGAGCTAGATGTACTTTTAAAGTAAGCAATATTCAAAAAAAGTAAAAAAAGTCAATGCGAAAGTATTGACTTTTTTTGTGTTTTTAAATTTCCAATGTTAAGCTTTTGTCTATGTTATGAAATTGTTAAGTAATAGTTTTTTTAATGTAAATTTTCTTTCTAAATTTGGTATATAAGATCTAAACATTTAAAAACTAACGATATGAAAAAGTATGTAATTTTAGTAGCGCTGTTGTTTTCAGGAGTAATTTTTGCACAAGATGCGAAACCTGTTTTAGAACCTTTTGGAAAAAAAGTGAAAGCCACTTATTTTTATGAAAATGGACAAGTACAACAAGAAGGATTCTTTGAGAACGGAAAATTGGTGGGAACTTGGATTTCGTATAATGAAGAAGGGGATAAAACTTCCTCTGGAGAATATGTAAACGGAGTAAAAACCGGAAAATGGTTTTTCTGGAAAGGAAACAATCTTAGTGAAGTTGATTATGCTAATAATAAGATTGAAAAAGTAAAAAACTGGAGACAAGAGGCACTGGCTACGTCTAACTAAATTGCATTCCTAAAATAAAGAAACCCATTCTGTAAATTCAGAATTGCTTTCTTTATTTTAGTCTTTTCCGTGCTCATTTTCAGGGTGTTATAAATTTGTTAAGTGCGAATAATTCGAAAGGATTTGTTGTACCTTTATTACGGAAACACAGCGCATTGTTTAAGGCAAAATAGAGAATCAGTGAAGAATAAATATCTATTTGTCAGTGCTTTAGATTATAAGGTTTGCGTCTGTGAAGAAATCGGCTGTTACAGGTTATTGTATCAGCCGATTTTGATTGTTTTAGTGCTTTTTTTAATTTTATTTATTGATTTAAAAAGCAATTGTATATCTGCCCCTTTTTGCATAAATCTCTTCGATTTCCTTTTAGTAATTGTTAAAGCGAAACTAAAAAGAGATTTTTCTATAGTTGTTTTATTCTAATTTTTTAATCTAATTAGTATGCCTAAGTATGTTATTGAAAGGGAAATTCCTAACGTAGGGAATTCGACACCAGAACAATTAAAGGAGATTGCGAATGCATCTTGTGATGTCTTAAGAAAAATGGGACCGGAAATACAATGGAAACACAGTTATGTGACAGATGATAAAATCTATTGTGTCTATATTGCTCCGAATGTAGAGATGGTTCGGGAACATGCGAGTCAAGGTGGGTTTCCTGCGAATAAAATAAGCCTTGTTTCTGAAATAATAGACCCAACGACAGCGGAGTAATAATTTTAAGTTGATTTATAAAAAAGGAGAAAATCTATTGGTTTTCTCCTTTTTGTTTTTCATGGGCTTTATTGTTTTAGAAAATATCACTAAAAGTGGGTATTTCAATAGTGGATTTAATAAGTCATATTTGCGTTTTTAAACTGATTATATTGTTTCCCTTTTTTAATTATGAAAAAAATCTATTTCGTATTTGTATTGCTTCTACATTCTTTTGTCTATTCCCAACAGGTTATCAAAGATTCTCTTTCGCTAGAAAGTATCCCTTTTGTAGAAGTTTATTCTGATAAAGGGGACTTGATTGGAGTTACTGATAAAGAAGGTGTAATGTCAATGGACTTAAATGCTGAAATTATTAAATCAAATACGAGTACGGTAACTTTTGTACACTCGACTTTTAAAGATAAAGTTTTAACAATCGATTGGTTCAAGAATAGTCCAGTTGTTGTTTTGAATCCAATTGTCATTGAACTTAATGAAATTGTTATCGTTGCGAAACCCAATGCATATAAGTATTTGAAATTAAAGGGCTATTTCAGGAGTATTCAAATAATGAGTGATATACCTCTCTATTACATGGATGGGATTGCAGAGTATTACATCACTCCCGATTCCGATAAAGTTATTATGAAGATTCTATCTAGCCGATCATTTGAAAATAAAGAGTCTGCAAAATTAGATCCTAAATATTTTCCTATAATAGCGGGTGTTCCTTCTTTTGAAAATTTTTCGGATTACAAAGTTTTGTCTAGTGGGTATGATTTAAAAAATGCAGAAAAGGAAACCAAACTTATATTTGATAAAAAGGAAGGAATTGAAAAAGGTTTTTTATCAAAGTCAAACGATAATAGTGTTTTTCAATTTGAATTAATAGCATTAAATAATCCAAAAAAAGCTGGTTTTTTAGGGATAGAGTTACAGTATAATAATCATATTGTAAATGCTGTTTACGATACGAATGACTATGAAACTATTGGTTTAGATGATCTAGTTTATACTAAAGAAACAAAGCTATTCCATTATAAAATAAAGAAAAATGGGGATGTGACTAAAGTTGATGTTACTTATGAGTTTTTTCTGTTAGACAAAGATTTTGTAAACGAAAAGACTTCTAAAGGATCTGACAGTTTTTATAAGTTTAAAAAGGAGAGTAGTTATCAAGATAATTATTGGGAGCATATAAATAATGCACTTTTTCAACCATTGCCAAAATCATTAGAGAAATATATTGAAGAGAATTTAACCGAAATGAAAGAATAGTAGTTTGCTAAATAATGATTTCAATATGCCAAACAGGTTTTGGAAATCTGTTAGGAATGAAATTTCAAATGATTCTTGTTTTACTATTTCCCTTTTTTAATTATGAAAAAATGCTACTTCGCTTTTGTATTACTTCTACATTCTTTTATTTATTCCCAACATGGTATCAAAGACGCTGTTTCACTTGAGAGTGTTCCTTTTGTCGAAATTTATTCGGATAAAGGTAATTTGATAGGGAGTACGGATGTGGATGGATTGTTATCAAAAGATTTGGAAGATAAAATCTTATTGGCTAATGCTAAGACTTTGACTTTTGTGAATTCATTTTATCAAAATAAGGTTGTTACAATGGATGATTTTAATAGCAATATTGTTTTTAAAATGAATCCCATTGTGAATGCATTGAAAGAAGTTGTAGTCTCCAATAAAAAAGATAAAAACCAGTATTTGGTGCTTAAGACCTATGTTAGAAGTTTGCAGATCAATAATGACAGAGTGCATTATTTTATGGATGGAATTGTAGAGTATTATATTTCATTAAAAACAAGAAAAGTAAAATTGAAATTTCTTTCCAATCGCTCTTTCGAGAATAAATCGATTCGGCAATTAAAAGAGAAAGGGTTTAGTAGAATCTATTTTCAGATAGTTGGTGCGCCCATGTTAAGCGAAATTTTAGATTATAATAAACTAAACGACAACTATGGTTTGCAGAAATCAGCGGTTGATGTAAAAATTAAGAATAAAGGAGATGATAGTTTGAAAGGGAGTTTGTACTTGAATCCTAACGGAACTAGTTTGACTTTAGGAATTATTACAGATGACAAACCCAAAGTGATGAAAGGGTTAGGGGTAGAAAACATCTTGAATAATTACACGATTAATTCTCTCTTTAGCAACAAAGAGTTTGTGGATATTGGTTTTGATTCTTTGGTGTATTTTAAAGAGACACACAATTATGACATAAAAGCCAAGAAGGATAAAGTGACCCAAAAAGTGGATGCTACCCATGAGGTTTTTGTTTTGGGATATCGATTTTCTGAAGAGATTGACGCTAAAGGACTTGATAGTAATTACAGTTTGATACACTCAAGTACATACCAAGATAATTATTGGGAACATGTAAACAATGCACTTTTTCAGCCTCTTCCAACAGCATTGGAAAAATACATTGCAGAGAATTTAACCGAAATGAAAAAATAACAATGAAAAGAATATTGATTTTTTGGACATTAATTTTAAGTGCTAATTTTTGTTTTTCGCAAATTAAGGGTAAATGCGTAGACGAAATGGGAAAACCTATTTTGTATGCTAATGTGGGTATAGTAGATTCTAATATGGGAGCTGTAACGAATGAGGAAGGCGAGTTTGTAATTGAAGGCGAGTTTGTTTCTGATAAGAACACAATTGTTGTTTCCTGTATGGGATACGAAACCAAATCAATAGTTGTTGATAGAAAATCTGCAGTTGAAATAGTATTGAAATCCTCTTTAATTGAACTGGAAGAAATTAAAATAGGAGCTTCCAATTACAAATACATAAATGAAAAAAAGATAGGGAATAATAAATTGACCAATAAAGTTAGAGTGTCGTTTTATTCTAAATATATGGGGGCGGAAGTAGGGAAATATTTTAAGGTTAGCAAAGAAAAAAAATATAAAGTTCAAAAAATTCGTTTTAATGTAGCAGAATTAGGATGCAAAAAAGGAACGTTTAGAGTTAATTTCTATAATGCTGAGAATGAAAGTAATATTGAAACAGAAAGATATAATTATAAGGATGTCATATTGGAAGTAACAAAAACGGGTGATGTCGAAATTGATTTAACGGATGAAAATATTGTTTTCAGTAATGATTTTTTGGTAGCTATCGAACGATTGGAATACATAGACATTAAAGGGCAAGAGACTGTTAAGTTTAGTTCGAATGTTTTTTGTGGTCCTTTTTATTTAAGAGCGAACCAATTAGAAAAATGGAAGCCTAGAAAGGAGAAATATAATATAGGACTTGGTATGCAGTTGTTTGTAAAGTATTAGTAGTAGAATTTTAAAATGATTTTCAACAACAATCAATATGCTAAATTGAAACACTATCTAAACAGTTTTTTTACGTTTTTAAAAAGACTGCTAATTCATAGTTGTTTGATTGTAATCAAAAACCCCATCCCATATCTCGTCTATTCTGATTAGCGCTTTGTCCAAAGGAAGAACTTCCCATTTGCCATTGGTTTCATATCCAAGACCAGCGTTTTTCAATTTCAACAACGCCTCTTTTACATCAAAATCAAGTTCTGTATTGTGCTTTGTTTTAAACCAAGATTCTATTTGATGATCGAGTTCTGCTTCTGTTAATGGAGTTTTACTTCTGCTTAAAAATGAGTAAGCCAAGATGGTTTCCTTAAGTACTTCTTCTTCGGAGGAGTTTAATAATGAATAAAAGGCTCCGCTATTATTCCCTATATTTTTGAAATAAAGACTATCCGAAAGCATTTTCGAATATTTGATCTTCTTGTTTACAAAGTTATTGTATTGACGGAACAAGTATGCGCCTAATATGCCAAGGGCAATTAAACCTTGATTTAATGAAGTTTTACTGTTTAACAAATCTATTGTTTCGCCGGATTGGTACGCCTCCTGCATGGCAATCAATGCCGGAATGACTTTGGCACTCAATAACGAAATTCCTCCGACAAGTCCAGGAACCCATAACAGTATTTTGTCGGTTAATGACATTTTGGGAATGGCATTCGGGAATATGGTTTCCAGATCGTTTTTAGGTACCCGTTTGAAGATTTTTAATACGATAGTGCCTGGGTCAATTGGTCTTTTATCTTTAGGCGTTTTTCTTTTTTTATAGTAATCGGCATCGTGATATTTAAGGTAAATCATCACGCGATCATAGTATTCTACCTCAATTTTTTTCTTCCAAAAAACAAATTTGCTTACTTTTTCGGTCGTGGTATGTTGCCCTCTTACGTAGATTTCATAATCATCATATGTGTCCAGATCTATGGCTAGTTTCAAACCAATTAAATCCGAATCTTTGAATGCTTTATCTAAAGCTTCTTGTCTAACGCGACTGTAATTGCTTAGTTCAAGCACTTTTTGCAGTGATTCTTTGAAAAGTGAAAAGTCACTTTTGCTAATAAATGCTGCTCGTTCTTTTGGATTTAAATCCGGATCGAATGCCGCATAATTTTGTTTTAAATTACGAATTAGGTTAAACGCTTCGTAATGAAAATAATGTTCAATTATATCAAATAGCTTTTTGAAATCTTCGCCCTTCTTTTCATCTCCGGAGTATTCAGCCAGTTGTTGTTCGAGTAAGAATTCCTTATCAAATGGGATATAGTGTTCTCGTTTCATAATGAATTCGGTGCCTTTGATTTTAATGGAAATATTGTTTTTTAAGTTCGGCAAAGGTAAAGTACAAAAAAGGAAATATTTTAATGTTCAATATTATTTCTTTTTCTGTTTTAAAGTTTTTTGACACAAGCGATTCCTTAATTATGAAATTGCAAAAAAACATCTTGATTCCTAGATGCTGCGTAAGGGATAGCAGTAAGCTACCGAAGTAGCACGGATAGCCAGACCGCATTAAGGAAAGAGGCCGAATACGCGCAAAGTAGAGTAGGCCTCTTTTCTTAATGGGGTTACGCCCAATAGATATTTGTAAATAAGTTCTTTTAAACCAAAAAACCACTCCATACTCAAATTATTGAGTGGAGTGGTTTTTTATTTATAGCTTGTACTAGAACTTAATCTTCCAGTGCAGCTCTTTTGTTTCTTCGGTCTCTCAACCAGTATTTGGTTCTTTTTACCAGATAGAACATTACGGGTACCATTACTAAGGTTAATACCGTGGCATAGGTCAATCCGAAGATGATGGTCCAGGCCAATGGTCCCCAGAAGATAACGTTGTCTCCACCCATGAAGATGTGCGGATTCAAGTCGGTTACTAATGAGAAAAAGTCAAAGTTTAACCCAATTGCCAAAGGAATTAATCCCAGTACGGCAGTCAAAGCGGTTAATAAAACGGGACGTAATCTTGATTTTCCAGACTCAATGATTACTTCTTTTATCTCGTCTAAGGTTAGATCGTCATGGCTTTCTAAATGATTATCGTCCACTTTTTTGTCTAACAACAAAACAAAGAAATCCATCAATACGATTCCGTTCTTTACCACAATACCCGCCAGGGAAATGATTCCCATCATGGTCATTAGAATCACAAAATCCATGTTGGCAATGACGTAACCATAAAACACCCCACTAAAACTCAGTAACACGGTAAATAAAATCACCATAGATTTTGAAACCGAATTAAACTGTAACACGATAATGATGGTAATTCCGGCAAGGGCCAAAAACAAAGCATACATCAAGAAACTTTGGTTCTTTCCTTGCTCTTCCTGTACTCCGGAGAAGGAATAGGTTATGGTTTTTGGGAATTGGTATCCTTTTAAATCAGCTGCGATTTGTTTGGTTATTTCATCACCATTGTAACCTGTCAAGACGTTGGAATAAATCGTCATGATACGTTTTTGGTTTTTCCTTTTGATCTGATTGTAAGTCGTTGTTTTCTCGGTTTCGGAAACAGCAGAAATAGGCACTTGCATCATTTGCCCGTTGTTCTGGTTTCTGAAAGTTAAAGACTGATTGAACAGCACGTTTTCGTTCTTACGCTGATCGTCCTGCATACGCATTGTAATATTGTAATCATCATCACCTTCTTTGTACGTTGAGATTTCTTGTCCATATACGGAACGACGTAAATTGAATCCCAATTGTCCGGTTGAAACACCCAAACTTCCCGCACTTACACGGTCTACTTTTACCTCTAGTTCCGGACTTTCTTTATTGACATCAATACTCAATCTTTCGATACCAGGAATGTTTTTAGAATTGATAAAAGTAATCATTTCGTCTGCTTCTTTCAGCATTTCATCATAATCAACTCCTGTCAATTGGATACTGATTGGGTAACCGGCTGGCGGTCCATTAGCATCTTTTTCTACCGTTACGGTGGCTCCGGCAATTCCGGTTACTTTGCCTCTAATTTCTTCTAAGATATCCCCGGTGTCGATTCCTCTTCTAAATTTAAATTCCGAGAAGCTCACCGTCACTTTTCCTTTGAAAGGGGTTTCGGAAGCCGATCCGGCATCTACGTTTGGGTTTCCTGCACCAACACCCACTTGAGATACGATAGATTCGGCCAAGTAGTTTTTGCCTGTTTTCTTGTCTACATATTTACTTAGAACTTCAATAACTTGTTTTTCTACAAATAAGGTAGCCTTATTGGTTTTTTCAATATCAGTTCCTTGTGGGTATTCGATATAGGTAATGACCTGATTCGGGATATTGTCTGGGAAGAACAATACTTTTCTAGGGAATATTCCCAAAAGGATGAAAGAGAAAAATAACATTCCTATAATTCCAACTAGGGCAACCCATGCTTTCTTTTTGGTAAGGATTTTAGCTAAAAAGTTTTTATACTTATCTTCCATTTTTGGAAAAAAGTCGTGTTGAAAATCTTGTGTCCATTGGTACAATTTCAATTTGTACAACCACATTAATCCAAGAGATATGATGGCCAAGTGACCAATGGCTTTTGCCAATTTGGAATCATAAATATTACCGATAAGAACAAAAACAACCGCGATAACAGTGAAAATAATCGTATAGGTTTTTGCGGATTTCTTGGTAACATTTTTGTCTTCAATATCCATTGATCCTCCTGTCATAGCCGCATTGACCACCATTGCCACGAACAACGAAGCAGATAGGGTAACGGTTAAAGTAATGGGGAAATATTTCATGAATTTCCCCATTGTTCCAGGCCATAATGCAAAAGGTAAAAATGCCATTAAGGTAGTTGCTGTTGAGGAGATTACTGGCCAAGCGATTTCGCCAATACCCACTTTGGAGGCTTGAACACGATTCATTCCTTTTTTCATGTTGGCAAATACGTTATCGACCACCACAATTCCGTCGTCAACCAGCATTCCCAGTCCCATAACCAATCCGAAAAGCACCATAGTGTTTAAGGTCAAGCCAAAGGCAGAAAGAATACTAAACGCCATTAACATCGATAACGGAATAGCAGCTCCCACAAACAAAGAGTTTCTTAATCCCATGGTAAACATCAGTACAATCATTACCAGCACAATTCCGAAGATGATGTGGTTCGAAAGCTCATCTACCTGATGTTCTACTCGTGAAGATTGATCGTTTGTTAATTCAATTTTCAAATTGGATGGCAAGTACGATTCTTTGGCTTCTTCAATTTTCTCTTTTACCTGCTCAATTGCCGAAATCATGTTTTGATTGGAGCGTTTTTTTACGTTCAGCATCACAACTTCGGTGCCTTTCTCACGGGCATAAGTGGTTTTTTCTTTTTCTTTGAAACTAACTGCCGCAATGTCTTTTAGGTAAACGGTTCCGCCATTGTGTTTTACAATGATGTTTTCCAGTTCTTTTGGGTCTTTGATTTCCCCTACAATTCTAATGTTGTTTCTTGAACCTTGCGAAATTAAATTCCCTCCCGAAAGGGTCATATTCTCATATTTGACCGCATTTTGAATGTCGTCAAAAGATACTTGTGCAGCTGTCATTTTGAAAATGTCAACGGCGATTTCTACCTCTTTATCGTCTACACCCAGTATGTCTACTTTTTTTACTTCGGCAATTTCCTCAATATCATCTTGAAGTTGCTCCCCGTATTTTTTAAGTTGCTGAGTGGTGTAATTTCCCTGTAAATTGATGTTTAGAATGGGCACTTCTTCCGAAATGTTCAAATCAAATACGCTTGGTTCTACTTTGCTTCCATTGTCAAGATTCGGCCAATCGGTATCTGCTTTTACGATATCTACTTTGTCCTTAATTCTTGATTTGGCAATTTCGATGGTAACTTTGTCTCCAAATTCCACTACAATCATTCCGTAATCTTGAAAAGAGCTAGAAGTAATTTTGTCTACCCCGCTAATGTTTTTGATTTCCTTTTCGAGCGGTTTGACGATTAATTTCTCTACATCCTCGGCCGAGTTTCCAGGAAAAACGGAAGAGATGTAAATTTTGTTTTCTATAATTTCCGGAAAATCTTCTCGGGGCATCGTAACATAGGCTATAACTCCTGTGATAACGATCAATAATGTCAAGATATATACGGTAACTCGATTTTCGACAGCCCAACTTGATATTCCGAATTCTTTATTTTGATGTGACATATTTAAAAGTTTATTGTTTTTTGTTTATTGTTTTTTGTTTGTGGATAACCATAAACTATCAACCATAAACAACAAACTATTTTTAGAAGTTAAGTTTCATTCCATCCGATATGGTATTCATCCCCTCGGTAACAATTATGGCATTGGCCTCTAAACCGCTTAAAACTTCGGTTACATTATCAGAAGACTGACCTGTTGTGATGATTACTTTTTTTGCAATTCCTGTTTTGCCATTAGAGTTGGTAACAGTGTATACAAAGCTTTTTTTCTGAGAATCTTGTTGAATTACATTGGTAGGCACAACCACAGCATTTGGACTAACATAATCGATAACTTTTAGCTTGGCCACTTGGTTTGGGCGTAATAAATTTTCTGGGTTGGGAACGCTTACTTCAATTCCGAAACTTCTATTGTTTGGATTGATAAAGTTACCAATTTGTCGTACTTTTCCTTTGTAAGTTTTGTCTAATGAAGTTAGGTATACATCTACTTCGGTACCTATTTTTAGTTTACCGATATACGTTTCCGGAATAGAAGTAGAAACATACATGTTTCCTAAATTTACGATTCGCATTAATCCTTGTTGACTGGCAGCAACTACTTCTCCTTTTTCTACAAAAACCTCGTCTATAGTTCCGGAAAATGGGGCTCTAATTACTGTTTTAGCTATTTGGGCTTTGATCTGAGCCACACCTTTTTGAGCCGAGATCATTTGCGTTTGAGCTTGAAGGTACTGTATCTCTGAACCAATTTTTTGTTTCCACAGGTTTTTTTGACGCTCAAAAGTCGTTTTGGCCAATGCATATTGGTTTTCGGCACTAGCCAATTGTTGGCTCATACCACCATCATCAGTGCGTCCTAAAACTTGTCCTTTGGTTACTTTTTGTCCAGCTTTTACATTCAGCTCAACAAGATTTCCAGGAAATTCTGGTTGAACTAAAACATTTTCATTGGTGTTAATGCTTCCTTGTATTTCAAGATAATGGTTGAATAAAGTATCTTTTAATTGTACGACCGAAACCAATGCCACTGTTCCCTTGTTTACGTCCAATGTGGCCAATACATCTTCGAGTTGATTCAGTTGAGATTGTAGTTCTGCTTTTTTTGCGGTTATTGCTTTTACATCTTTTGATGCAATAAGCGTGTCAATTGATTGGTTTTTGTCTGATGAATTACAGGAAATCAATACAATTGAAAGTGTGAATAGGATGATTATTTTTTTCATGTCTGTGTTTGTTGAGAGTCGTTATTTAGTGATGATTTTTTCTAAGCTGGCTTTTTTGTTTACTATATTGACCATAGTTTCTAAGTATTTTTGTTGAGCAGTATACAATTGACGCTGCGCATCATTAAAATCAAAACTGGTGGAGAGTCCTTCCGTAAATTTAATTTGCTGTTTTTTCTCTATTCTTTCCGCTAGATTCAAATTGTTTTTTGCGGTCGCATAGTCTGCAATACTGTATTCGTACTCACTTTTGGCAGTGGCATATTGTAGTTTTAATTTTTGCTCTGTTTCGGTAAGTTGCGTTTTGGCTTGCTCTAAAGCAATTTTGGCTTGTTGCGTTCTGGAACTTCTGGCCAAACTGCTGAAAATAGGAACATTTAAGCTTACGCCAAGATTAGAATAATTAAACCAGTTTTGGTTTTGGGTAAAAAACTGAAATTCATCTTTAAAGGCGGTGTATCCAAAATTAACATTGGCAGATAAAGAAGGCAATGCTTTGCTTCTTTCCAATTTGTATTCCAGTGTTCTTTGTTCTTGAAAATTCGTCGCTATTTTGTGGTTTATATTGTCATTTACATTAAACTCGTTTGCAGAAAAACCCAAATCCATATTCTGGATTGTCAAATCTTCCAGTTTGTCTGTCAACGTTAATTGGTCGGCGATTTCAATACCAAGATTTATCTTCAACATTTTATAGGTAATATCCAATAAACGCTTGTTGTAGTTTAAGGTGCTTTCTAAAGACGCAAGGGTAATTTCCAGTTGTTCTACACTTTCTTCTTCGATTAAACCGTTTTTGTAAATGGCTTTAGTATCGTTCAAGGTTTTTTGCAATGACGCAATATTTTTTTCTAGTATGGCTATGTTTTCTTTAGCCAACAAGACATTACCATAAGAGTTAATAACCATTTCCTTAATGTCGATATCGGTTCTTTGTTTGGAGTTTTCGTAATACTTCAAATAGGTTTTAGAGGCTTGAAGTGCCACAATATAAGATCCATCAAAAATTAGTTGGTTCAAGGTAGATCGAGCCACCATGTTATGTTTGGTTCCAAAGGCAACTTCAGCATATTCTCCGGGGTTTCCTCCAAAAAATTCGGCAGGAACGACCGATTTTTGTAAAACAAAGTTATTTGTATAATCCACACCAGCATTTATTTGAGGCAATCCCATTGCGGTGGTTTCCCATTTTTTTTGTTTGGCCGCTTCAATGTCGCGACCCGAATTGATGACAGAATAGTTGTATTCAAGCGCATGGTTTATGGCTTGCTGTAAAGTAAACGAATAACTCTTAGCCGTATCTTGCGCATTGACGCTCAAACCAAAAAGAGTAAGGGTTACAAAAAATAGTTTCTTCATTATATATTGTTTTTAAGTATTTGTTTTTCAAGTTCGACTATTCCTTTTGGAGTGGCCATGGCTCTGGTATGGTACTCTAAAGCTTCCAATTCTAGTTTTCGTGCTTCTGTTTCGGAAGCGGTATTTTCATTAATATTGAAAATTAAAGTGTAATAGAATTTTACATAGACATCAACATCGAGATCTTTTCTATACAATTCCTGTGTAATTCCTTTTTCTATATTTTGTTTAAAACACATAGTACACTCATTAATTTCTCGAGACATTACGTTTTGATAAATTTCCGGATAATGTTTTTTTAATTGGTACAATGGAGAGGTGTCTGAAGATTTGAACATCTCTTTGAACATTTTTCGAATCTCGAAATTTTCTTCTATCGCGTTGTGGTTTTTGGCAACAATGGTATCAATGATTTCGTGAACGGTTTTGTGAACCAGTTCAGTGCTTTCTTCAATTAAGACTTCTTTATTGCAAAAATATTTGTAAATCGTTTTTTTTGAAATACACATTTCCCCAGCAATATCATCCATAGTGACACTTTTAAAACCCAGTTTTAAAAATAAATCAGTAGCTTTTGATATAATCTTGTCTTTCATCCTGTATTGTAACTTATTGTTAATTAATGTTTTGATGTAAATGTAATAAGGAAACGGATAATCCTAAAAGTGTTTCCCATTGTTTATAATGATGTTTGAATTCTAAATTAGGAATAAACCTAGTATCAGAAGTTGTTGCCTATTCTTCATGATTTATAGTTTTTGTAATAATTTTGTAGTGCAAATATAATAAGGAAACGTTAAAAACAGAATAAGTTTCCCGTGTCTTTTTTTAGATTGTATTTAAAATTAGGTAATTAGCGTTTTTTTGAAATAATGAATTACATATAACTCCATAAAAAAAGGACTTCCAAATATATTTGAAACCGAGTTCCCGAGTGTTGGTCTCTACGCGCTACGCAAATGTCTCATGACTTTGCGTTTTTTTTTTAGTTGTTTAAGGCTTAAAATATGATAAAAGTCTCCCGACTTTTTCCGAAAACATCATTGATAAATTTTTGTTTTACAAATAATTGGAGAAGAAAAACCAGAAAGTAGCTATCTTTTGTTTTGTGGTTTTTTTTCTATATTTGAATTATAGGTGAAATAAATTACCGTATTTCAAATAAAAGTTCAGGATGATTCAAAGTAGTACAACAACTAAAGAAGGCTATGTCATAAGAGATCAAACTTTACCGCATTTTATAACGGCAACTGTAGTCGATTGGATTGATGTTTTTACTCGAAAAACATATAGAGATACAGTTATTGAGTGTTTAGATTATTGTATTGCAAACAAAGCGATGGTTTTATATGGCTATGTTATTATGAGTAATCATATCCATTTAATTGTTCAATCCGGTGACGGTAAACTTTCGGATTTAATTCGTGACTTCAAAAAATTTATAGCAACCAAAATCTTAGAAAAAATTCAAATCGAGAATGAGAGTCGAAGAGAATGGATGTTGGAACGCTTTAAATTGGCAACCGAAAGTCATTCCAGAAACAAAAATTATCAGTTTTGGCAGTATGGCAATCATCCTGAAGAAATATACACAAACAAGTTCATGTGGTCAAAATTAGATTACATTCATCTAAACCCTGTACGAGCAGGAATTGTTGAGAAAGCATCGCAATACATTTATTCGAGCGCCAGTAATTATGTTTACGATACAGGATTACTAAAAATAGAAAAAGCAGACAATCCCATTGTTGACGTTTTGAACCCAAATTCTTTTACTAAATACAATTTGTATTGATTATCTTTATTTTTTATAAACCTGAAAACAAATTGGATTCTTAAGGTATTTACGGAAAAAGTCGGGAGACTTTTATCATGTTTACAATTTTTAAGAAACATTAAAAAAAAGGCGCAAAGTCATGAGACTTTGCGGAGCGGGGGTTTCAAGTTGGGCTTGTTTCATGTTTTCCATTTCTTCTTGTAGATTATCGTTATTTTGTAAGTTTGAATAATTCATAGTTTCTGAAACTCATGAATAAAAATGTTATTCCTGCTAGTGACACGAGCCATCAACTTGTATATATTAAACAAATTTTTACATATACAACCATTTGGTTTTGAATCTGTATTAGGTTGTTAAAGGATGATATTTCAAATATACTAATTCCATTCCTACAAAAACAGAAAACCACCAAAAATCAGATTTCTGGTGGCTTCTTTATTTTAAAATTAAATTCAGGTATTAAAGCGTATGTTTCGGATTAAAACCATCCTCGCTTAATTCTTTGTGATCGTAATCGGCAACCATTTCGGCTTCATAATCCACTTTTTCTCCTTTAGATAATTTGGCCTTGATTTTCTCCATGATTTCATAAATCACAGGAACAATAATCAAGGTTAGGAATAATGATGAAATTAGTCCTCCGATAATTACCCAAGCCAAACCGTTTTTCCATTCAGCACCAGCACCAGAAGCCAATGCAATAGGGAACATACCGAAAACCATCGCAATGGTCGTCATCAAAATTGGACGAAGACGAGCGTGATTGGCTTGAATCAAAGCCGTTCTGATGCTTTCGCCAGCGGCTCTTCGTTGGTTGGTGTAATCCACAAGCATAATCGCATTTTTACACACTAGACCAATCAACATAATGATACCCAAAATGGTAAATATATTCAAAGTATTATTCGTTAACGCTAAAGCTAGCATCGCTCCAATAAACGAAAGCGGAATAGCAAACAAAACCACAAACGGGTGCATAAAACTATCATACAAACCTACCATTACCAAGTAAACCAAGATAATAGCGGCCAATAAAGCGATTCCTAAAGTACCAAAACCTTCACTTTGATTTTCTTGATCACCACCCCAAATATAATTTACACCAACCGGTTTTTTAAGTTTGTCCAATTTGGCTTGCCATTGCGTTACAATTGTTCCCGTTGGAACCCCAACGTTTTGACCCTGCACCGTTACCGAAGCCGATTTGTCACGACGTTCCAATTGGCTAGGTCCTGAACCTTCAGAGATTTTAGCAAATTGGGACAATTTAATTTGTTGTCCAGCACTGTTGACGAAAATTAAATTACTCACATCGGTAATGTTTTTTCTGTCGAAAGCATTGTATTTAATGTTGATGTCATATTCGTATTCACCAGCTCTAAACTTCCCATCGGTGTTACCGCTATAAGCAGTTTGCATAGTCATACCCACTGTTTGCAGTGTTAGCCCTAACGCGGCCATTTTATCACGATCAACCTGTACATTGATTTCGGGATTTCCATCTTCAACGGTTAATTTAATTTCGGTTGTTCCTGGAATAGTACGCAATTCAGCTTCGGCTAATTTAGCAAAAGCCATAGCGGCTGCAGTAGAAGGTCCTGTTACAATCAATCCAAGTTTTGCATTTTCGGCAGTACCTAAAATACCAACTGGAACTGTTTTTACTTTGGCTCCAACCAATACTTTTTCCAATTTACGCTTGATTTTTGCAGCATATACTGAAGCATCATCTGAACGTTCTGCTTGGTCAATCATTTTTACATCAATCTCGGCTTTGTAGGCAGTAGCTTGCGAAGCACCCATACCTTCACTGGTTTGTCCTACAGTCGTAATCTGGCTATGAACATACTCTTGGTTTGTCAAGAATGCTTCTGCTTTTTGGGTCATAAAGTTGGTTTGTTCTAATGAAGCGTCTTTAGGCATTTCGATTTGAACCAAGAACTCCCCACTATCAGAAGAGGCAAAGAATTCTCCACCAATAAAACCACCACCCATTAATCCGATAGTTGATCCGAAAAACAAGACTAGTACAACAGCAATTGTTTTGAAATAATGATCCAAACACCAGTGTAATATTTCGGTAACCCAGTTTGTAAAACGAGTTAATAAACTTTCGAATCCAAGTATAGATTTTCCGAACAAGTTTTTCCCTTCGATATGTTCTAGTTTTCCAAAACGAGAAGACAACCACGGAATGATAGTAAACGAAGCCAACAATGAGAATAATGTTGCAATAATTACCGTTACACAAAACTGTGTAATAATATTGGATACTAATCCAGAACTCATTGCAATTGGTAAAAACACTACTACAATTACCAAAGTAATCGAAGTTACGGTTCCACCAATTTCGGCTGTTCCGTCAAAAGCGGCACGAACACGGGTTTTGCCCATTTCCATGTGCCTGTAGATATTTTCCAATACCACAATGGCATCATCGACCAGAATACCAACCACCAATGACAATCCTAATAAACTCATCAAGTTTAAAGTATATCCCATTAGGTAAATTCCAATGAAGGTTGCAATTAACGAAACAGGGATCGATACCATTACAATCAATGAGTTACGGATACTGTGTAGAAAGAACAACATTACAAAGGCTACCAAAACTACCGCAATCATTAAATCGTGAAGTACAGAATCTGCAGCTTCTAGAGTGTAAACCGTACTGTCTTTGGCGATTTCTAATTTTAAAGCGTTGGTCTTATAATCCTTTTCTAAGTTATTTATACTTTTAAGCAATTGCTCACTTACCGCTACGGCATTAGCATCTGATTGTTTAATTACTTGTAAAATAATAGCGCTTTTTTGATCGACACGAGAAATTTTCTCGGCAATTTTTTGAGCGTCCTGTACATCTGCAATGTCTCTCAGACGAATTTCAATTCCACCTCTAGAGGATACAACCAAGTTTCTTAGTTCTTCAACATTTTTATATTTTCCGGCAAGACGAATTAATATTTTTTGGTCACGCGTTTGGATGTTTCCTGTTGGGAAATCCAAGTTGGATGACAAAATAGTTTGCTGTACTTGTGGAACCGAAAGTCCATAACCCTGCATTTTTACCGCATCAAGATTCACCTGAATTTCTCTTTCTTGACCACCAATAATGTTTACCTGCGCCACACCGGTAACACGGGATAAAACGGGAGCAATTTTTTTATCAATTAAGTCATAAAAAGCAGCTTCGTCCATTTTACCATTGGCGCCAATGGTCATAATTGGTAAATCACTCAACGAGAATTTGGTTAACGCCGGTGTTTTGGCATCATCTGGTAAATCACTGATAAGGGCGTTGATTTTTCGTTGTGCGTCATTCATCGAAACATCAATTTTTGCTTTTGTTGTCAACGTAATCGAAACTACAGATAAACTTTCGTATGATTTGGAATCAATTTTTTTGATATTTTCTAAAGAGGCAATTCCGTCTTCAATTTTTTTGGTAACCGTGTTTTCAATCTCACTTGGAGAAGCTCCAGGATAAACAGTCGAAATGGTAATTACGTTTTGTTCGAATTTAGGAATCAATTCATAGCCTAACTGGCTATAGCTGAACAGTCCGCCAAGGGTAAGAATCGTAAATAATACAATTATTATCGACGGACGTTTTATGGATATTTCTGCTAATTTCATATGTTTTTATTGTTGACTATTAAAATCAATTATTTAATAATTTCTACTGTATTACCGTCTTGCAAGTTAATTTGACCTGTAATAATTACAGTTTCTCCATCAGATAATCCGTCAACTATTTCTACTTGTTCTCCTATAATTCTTCCAGAAGTTATTTTTTTCAATTTTGCAATTCCGTTTTCTACAACAAAAACTTCATTACTGCTCACACTTCCTACGAAAGCATTTCTAGGAACTATTTTTAATTGTTGTTTTTGTTTAGAACCAAAATTAGCAGTTCCGTACATTCCCGCTTTTAAGCTGTTATCAGCGTTGTTTGCGATTTCAAGTTCAACTGGAAAATTCAGGCTTTCATCAGCTTTTGCGGCAATAAAAGTAATTTTACCTGCAAATGTTTTGTTAGGAAATACACTTGAAGTAATATTTACGGTGTTTCCTAATTTTAAGCTGGCTACTTGACTTTCGTTTACGGTAACTTTTAATTTCAATTTAGAAACATTCACAATGTCAAACATCGCTGTAGCAGGCATTCCAGTTAAAATAGAACCTGGCTCAATATATTTTTTATTGATAAAACCTTTAATTGGTGCTTTTACTTTAGTGTCTCCAACGTTGATGTTGGCTTGTTTCAAGTTGTTTCCAGCATTAGTCAAAGCCAATTTTGTCTGATCCAATTGTTGTTTGGTAACACCACCTGTTTTAAAAGCGTTTTCATAACGGTCATAATCCGATTTTGCATTGTCATAAGTTGCTTTTGCCGTTTGGGCATTTACATTTATAACGTCACTTCTAACGATTACCAATGTTTGTCCAACATTTACATAATCACCTTCTTTTACCAAAACGCTAATCACTTTCCCTGATTTTTCAGCCGAAAAAGTCAATTCTTGAATCGGTTCAAAACTTCCATTGGCTAAGAAATCCAATGAAACATCTTCGGTTTTTACTTGAGCTGTTTTTACGGATACTGATGCATTTTTTTCGGCAACAATATCAGTTTTAGCTTTATTCTCCGTTTTGTTCTTATTTAAAGTAAAAGCAATAAGTCCTAATGCTCCCAAAATTACTGCTACGATTGTTATGTTTTTTTTCATCTTATTTTTAGTTTAATAGGGTTTTAAGTTCTCCTTTGGATTTGATTAATGTTATTTCTGCAATTTTATAAGCTAATACTGCTCGGGTATAATTGTTTTGTGCTTCAAGTGATGCATTTTCCGCATCTAATAAATCAGTTAATGAGGCTAATCCTTGAAGATAATTATTCTTGGTATTTTTTAAAATATCTCCAGCCAAGCGCATATTTTCTTTTTGATTTCCGATGGTTATAATGTTGTTCTCAATTTGAGTTTTTGCATTTCTATAGTCTAAATCAAGTGAAAGTTGGGTGTCTTTGATGTCTTCTTGAAGTGATCTAATGTTTACATCAGCTTGGCTTACTCTGGCACGAGTTCCAAAACCGGTAAAAATGGGAACTCTCAAATTCAATCCAATTGCGGAGTAATCAGACCAATACACACCGTTTTCAGGTTTTGCAAAAAGCGGCATTTCAGGCCCTTGCCCTATATAATTGTATCCTGCCACCAATGAAAGTGTTGGGTAGTATTCGGCTTTAATGGCTGTTTTTTGGAACTCTAATAATTCTTCTTGTTTTTTCAAAAGCAAATACTCGGTTCTGTTGGCCGTATTTGGAGCCTCGGTCAATTCTGCCGGTGTTACTTCAAATTCGGTTTGTGGAATCACGATTTGAGTTTCAATAGGCATTCCCATATAAAACTTCAAGGCATTTTCCTGTAATTGAATTTGATTTTTGATTTGTTGACGTTCCGTGTCAATGTTTGACATTTTTACTACGATTCGGTCTAAATCAATTTTTTTAGCTAAACCATTATTAAATTGCCCTTTTACGATATCTCTAACTTTTGAAGTATTAACATAATTACTATCCAATAAAATTAATCTTTCTCGTTGTACATATACAGAGTAATAATTGTTTGCTACTCTTTCAATAACCTGTTCTTCTGTTAATTGATTGTTTATTTGGTAAAATTCACGAGTCGTTTTTGCCGCTCTCAATCCCGTAAAAACGGATTGGTCAAATAGCACTTGGCTTAACGAAACTCCAGCACCCGAAGTCCATTTTTGTCCGAAAGAAGCTTGAATTGTTGTTCCTGGTGCGCCAAAAGCTGCTCCATCAATTACATTGGTTTGTAAAACAGGATTGTATGTCAAACTCCCGTTCGCTGTGATTTGTGGCAAGGCTCTTGAACGAACCTCTTGAATTTGGTATTCACTATTTTCTACTTCAAGTTTTGCTTTTTTTGCATCGGCTTTATTCTCTAATGCATACGTTATGGCGCCTTTTAGTGTAAGTGTTTTTGCTTCTTGTGCTTTTGCTGTGACCGCAAAGGTTAAGAATGTTAATAAAAGTATTCTTTTCATAATATATTAGGGTTTTGTAATTGTTTTTCTAGTTCTGCTATTCCACTAAGTGTTGCCATGGCTCTGGTGTGGTATTCTAATGCTTCTAATTCTAATCTTTGTGCTTCTTTTTCAGATTGGGTGTTTTCGCTGATACTGAAAATTAATGTGTAATAAAATTTTGCGTATGCTTCTACATTCAAGTCTTTGCGGTATAAATTTTGCTCGATGCCTTTTGCAATATTGGCTCTAAAGCATTCGTCACATTGATTGATTTCTCTTGAAAGTACTTGCTTGTAAATTTCTAGATAATGTTTTTTTAATTGATAAATGGGCGAAGTATCCACAACGTTAAACATTTCTTTAAACATTTTTCGAATCTCAAAATTTTCTTCGATAGCATTGTGATTTCTGGCTACAATAGTGTCGATCATTTCGTGAACTTCTTTGTGTAGTATTTCTGTACTTTCGGCAATGAGTATTTCTTTATTGCAAAAATATTTGTAAATTGTTTTTTTAGAAATGCACATTTCGCAGGCAATATCATCCATTGTTACACTCTTAAAACCTAGTTTCAAGAATAGTTCAGTAGCTTTTGATATAATTTTATCTTTCATTTTGTGGGTAACCTATTGCAATTAATAATTTGAATTGAAGACTATAGTAAAAGTTAGTTATTAAATGAGTTTCGGTTTTGTATGCTTTGTAAGAACTGGTTATTCTTAATGTGTAAATTCTAAGTTGGCAATGAGTTTGATGTCTTTACCTACTGCAAAACCTCCATTTTGGGAAAGCATATTGTAATTCAGTCCAAAATCTTTACGGTTGATGTTTCCGGTAATTTCAAATGAAGCTTTTTGAACGCCATTGTAATTATTGAATCCGATAAATTCAGTATCTAATTCCACCACTTTCGTAATGTTCTTGATGGTTAGAAAGCCTTTCAAGAAATTGATGTTTTTATTTATTTTTTGAAAAGAAGTCGATTTGAATTCTATAACAGGAGATTCATTTTTGTCAAAAAAATCAATCAATTTTAAATCTTTGTTTTTTTTAGTTGAATTGATTTCTTTGTCATTCACATTCAGTGAAAATTCAATCGAAGCATCTTCCAGTTCATTGTTTTGTATGGCAACATGTCCTTTGAAATTGTTTTTTGTCCCAGACATATAGTCAATTAGGGAATGTCTAGATTTTATTAATACGTCTGATTCGTTTGAATCAATTGCCCATTCATTTTCCATGGCTATTATTTTTAGTAGTGATGTATCCTTGTGTTTTTGTTTTTTGATGATGCAAATGCATTTAGGAAACTTTAAACACCAATAAAGTTTCCAATGTTTTTGCAAATGTAAGAAGGAAACTTTAAATACCAGCAAAGTTTCCAATGTTTTTTTAAAAATATTTTTATATTCAAAAACTGTGCCGCTTTTTTACCCTGTTTTGCAAAGGAATAATCACTTTTGAATTGTATCTTTGGGCCTTTGAAACCTGAGTTCTAAAGACGACGGAAAAGTAAACTAGACATAATTATATGCACGCTATTCATCAGTATCAAGAATTTTTTATTACTTATTTAGAAAGTCAAACGATTAATAAAAAGCCGGAAAATTTATATGCACCTATAGATTATATATTAAGGTTGGGAGGGAAACGAATGCGTCCGGTCTTGACATTAATGACTGCCGAAGTTTTTAATACTGATTATAAAGAAGCACTTCCTGCGGCTATGGCGGTTGAGGTTTTTCATAATTTTTCTTTAGTGCATGATGATATTATGGATGATGCGCCACTGCGAAGAGGTTCGCAAACTGTGCATGAAAAATGGAATATCAACACCGGAATTCTATCGGGTGATGCCATGCTGATATTGGCTTACCAATATTTTGAGCAATATGAGCCAACAGTTTTTAGGGATTTGGCCAAGTTGTTTAGTAAAACGGCTCTTGAAGTTTGTGAAGGTCAGCAATGGGATGTCGATTTCGAAACCCGAAAAGATGTTACGATTCCGGAATACCTCAAAATGATTGAATACAAAACGGCCGTTTTGGTTGCCGCTGCCATGAAAATGGGTGCGATTATTGCGAAAACATCTGAAGAAAACGCTAATCTGATTTATGATTTTGGACTTCATTTGGGATTGGCTTTTCAATTGCAGGATGATTACCTTGACGCTTTTGGAGATCCGGAAACTTTTGGGAAACAAGTAGGAGGAGATATTATCGAAAATAAGAAAACCTATTTGTATTTGAAAGCTGTAGAGTTTTCAAATGCTAATCAAGCACAGCAATTGAATGACTTATTTGAAAATCATTCAAACGATAATACTACAAAAATAGAGGAAGTCAAAACTATTTTCAATCAATCTGGAGCTGCAATAGCTACTCAAGATGCAATTAAGGAATATACGTTTAAAGCTTTTGAAACTTTAGAAAAAATGAATATTGAACCGGATAAAAAAGCAATGTTAAGAACTTTTGGGGAAAACCTGATGGGGAGGGAAGTTTAGATTTAAGATTTAGGATTAACGATTTTTGATTTCAGATTTTAAAAGTATGAGTCTAAATTAAATTTTAAAACCTTTTATGATTACTCCATTACTTCTAAAATTCTATAAACTTAGTCCTTGTTTAAATCTAAAATCTGCATTCTAAAATCTTCAATCTGAAATCTCCATGTTTATAGCACCACAAAACACCGATTTACTACTTCAAGAAGCTGAAAAAGAAACGCTTTATGTTAATTTGATTGCTCAAATGAATAAGGATTTTAATTTGGCCAACGAAGCAGTAGATTTCCCTTTGAGTCTTTCGCCAAACGAATTAAAAATTCAGCTGCACGAAAAAATATACCGTCTCATTCAACACAAATTTGCAGAGTACCTCAATTTGCTCTATATCATTGATGTTTCCGAAGAGGAAATAAAAAAACTAGACGGTTCGGATTTAGTGGTTTTGGCAGAGGAAGTTGCTTTTTTGATTCTAAAAAGGGAATGGCAAAAAGTATGGTTTAGAAATAAATACCGTTAAGTGTTTTTTGTTTGATTAGACCTGTCAGGTTTCTAAAACCTGACAGGTCTAATCAAACAGGCTGTTTTTCTTAAAAATAGGCTCTCACAAAAGGCGTAAGTGCGTCTCCATACACATTGTCGTTTTCATCATACAATACATTATAGGAAAGCCCGACAGTTACATTTCCAGTACGATATCCCGCTCCCAAGAATAATGCAGTATTCCAAAACTGATCAGTATATCCATTTTGTCCGTAATAGGCTTCGTAATGATTATTTACATAAGATTCGTTTAAATTTATGGATAGTTGAATTTGAGGAATTGGATTAATGAAGGTCAGTATGCTGGCTCCATAAATAGCAGAGTCATAATATCCTTTTGATGATACGTAACTGCCTTGCAGTCCTAAACCAACTGCCAAATAGGAATTTACGTTGTATATGGCACTTGGTGCTATAGAAATATCGGTATAACCACTGCCAAAACTTAATCCCAATCCGCCTCCAAATTGGACTTTTTCCCAAAAAGGGTTTCTGGATTGTGGAGCTGTTTGATATTGAGCTATTACGTTTTCGGAGAATAATAAGATTATGGCCATAAAAATAAACTTTGTAACAGCTGAAAAAGAGTTTTTTTTCATATTAGAGGCTTTTTTTTAACAATTTTTTAGGTAAAAGTACGTAAAATATTGATTTAAATAAATTGCTTTATCGTATTTTTGCCGGACTATTTAACAAAGTATATTCAATAACATTATGGATAGGTTTTCATTTTTAAACGCAGCACATACCGAATTTTTCGCTCAATTATACGATCAATATTTAGAAAATCCAGATAGCGTTGAGCCTAGTTGGAGAAGTTTTTTTCAAGGTTTCGACTTTGGAATGACAACTTATAACGAGGAAAATCCTGTAGCCTATATCGCTAATGTGGCGAATGGTACTATGGAAAGCACCCATGTTTCCGAAAAACTTCAAAAAGAATTCAACGTATTAAAATTGATTGACGGATATCGTTCTCGAGGCCATTTGTTTACCAAAACAAATCCCGTAAGAGACAGAAGGGTTTCGTCTCCTACATTAGATATTGAAAATTTTGGACTAAGTATCTCTGATTTAGACGTTGTATTTGACGCGGCAAAAGTGCTTAAGTATGCGCCATGTACCCTTAGGGAAATTATAGCGCATCTTGAAACCATCTATTGTCAACATATTGGTATCGAATACATGTACATTCGTAAGCCGGAAGTGGTGGAATGGATTCAGAATAAATTGGGTGTAAATGACAATCGACCTACTTTTTCTTCGGACGAAAAGAAAACAATTCTTGGTAAGTTAAACGAAGCAGTTTCTTTTGAGAATTTTTTGCATACTAAATACGTAGGCCAAAAACGTTTTTCATTGGAAGGTGGAGAATCGGTAATTCCTGCTCTTGATGCTTTAATCGAGAAAGCTGCTGAGAAAGGTGTCGAACAATTTGTAATGGGAATGGCACACCGTGGTCGTTTGAATGTTTTGGCGAATATTTTCGGGAAATCAACCCAAGATATTTTTGGAGAATTTGACGGTAAAGATTACGATCAAGAATATTTTGACGGAGATGTAAAATATCATTTAGGTCTTACTGCCGATAAAGTAACGAGATCAGGTAAAAAGATAAACATTAATTTAGCTCCAAATCCTTCGCATCTTGAAACAGTAGGTGCGGTTATTGAAGGAATTACAAGAGCGAAACAAGACAAATATTTTCCAAACGATTTCTCTAAAGTTTTACCAATCGCCGTTCACGGTGATGCTGCAATTGCAGGCCAGGGAATTTTGTATGAAATCATACAAATGGCGCAATTGGATGGATATAAAACAGGAGGAACGATTCATATTGTAATTAATAATCAAGTTGGATTTACTACCAATTACCTTGATGCACGTTCTTCTACCTATTGTACGGATGTAGCCAAAGTAACGCTTTCGCCGGTATTGCATGTGAATGCAGATGACGCCGAAGCGGTGGTTCATGCTATGTCATTTGCATTAGATTTCAGAATGCAGTTTGGTCGTGATGTATTTATTGATTTATTAGGATATAGAAAATACGGTCATAACGAAGGGGATGAACCTCGTTTTACACAACCAGTTTTGTATAAAATCATAGCAAAACACCAAAATCCAAGAGACATTTATGCCGAAAAATTATTGGCAGAGCGTGTTATTGATGCTACTTATGTAAATCAATTAGAGAAAGAATATAAATCGAATCTCGAAGAAAATTTAGAAGCTTCCCGTAAAAAAGATTTGACCATCATAACTCCATTTATGAAAAATGAATGGAACGGATTTGAACAAGTTAATGATAAGAAAATGCTTGAAAAAGTAGACACTTCTTATCCGAAAGAAGAATTGACTAAAATTGCCAATGTAATCTGTAATTTGCCAACGGATAAAAAGTTTATCAATAAAATCCAAAAGTTAATCAACGACAGAAAAACAATGTTTTTCGAAACCAATAAACTAGACTGGGCTATGGCCGAGCATTTGGCTTATGGTTCATTGTTGAAAGAAGGGTACGATGTTCGTATTTCTGGACAAGACGTAGAGCGTGGTACTTTTTCACACAGACATGCTGTTGTTAAGGTAGAAGATTCTGAAGAAGAAGTTACTTTACTAAGCAATCTAGAAGGAGCAACAGGTAAGTTCAATATTTTTAATTCCCATTTATCAGAATATGGTGTTTTAGGTTTTGACTATGGGTATGCCTTGACAAATCCAAAAGCGTTAACGATCTGGGAAGCACAATTTGGGGATTTCAGTAATGGAGCTCAAATTATGATTGACCAATACATCTCTTGCGGGGAAGACAAATGGAACAACCAAAACGGAATCGTTATGTTATTGCCTCACGGATACGAAGGGCAAGGAGCAGAGCATTCTTCGGCTAGAATGGAACGTTATTTACAACTTTGTGCCAGACAAAATATGTTTGTTGCTGATTGTACCACTCCAGCGAATTTCTACCATTTGTTAAGAAGACAAATGAAAACTACTTTCCGTAAGCCGCTTATAGTGTTTACACCAAAAAGTTTGTTGCGTGATCCAAGAGTAGTTTCTCCAATCGAAGATTTTGAAACTGGATGTTTCCAAGAGACTTTTGATGATGTTACCGTAAACAAAGCCGATGTGAAAAGCTTGGTTTTCTGTACCGGTAAGTTCTATTATGACATTACTGCTGAGCGAGAAAATAATGGGCGTAAAGATGTTGCGGTGGTTAGAATCGAGCAATTGTTCCCATTGCCAGTGGAGCAATTAAAAGCCATTATCGCACAATATCCAAATGTGGACGATTATGTTTGGGCACAAGAAGAGCCGAAAAACATGGGAGCTTACAGCTATATGTTAATGAACTTTGATTTGGTAAAATGGAGATTGGCTTCGCTAAAAGCGTATGCAGCACCAGCTTCAGGAAGTTATACTAGAGCAAAACGCCGTCAGGCAGATGCTATACGAATGGTATTTGACAAGAATTTATTTAGATAGAAAAAAATGGTTTCAGGTTTAAAGTTTCAGGTTTAATATAGACAACTTGAAACTTTAAACAATTTAAACTTTAAACAAAAATTGTATGATTTTAGAAATGAAAGTCCCATCACCAGGGGAATCAATCAAAGAAGTTGAAATTGCAACTTGGTTAGTGAAAGACGGAGATTATGTAGAGAAAGACCAAGCAATCGCTGAGGTTGATTCTGATAAAGCAACTCTTGAATTGCCAGCTGAAGTAAGCGGGATTATTACGCTAAAAGCGGAAGAAGGAGATGCAGTTGCGGTTGGAGCTGTAGTTTGCCATATTGATACTGATGGAGTAAAACCTTCTGGTTCAGCACCAGCTGTTGAGGCCGCAAAAGTTGCCGAAGCTCCAAAAGCAGAAGTAAAAGCAGATCCCGAAACTTCGGGACCAAAAGCGGCTCCTGTTGTTGCTTCTTACGCAGCTGGAACACCATCTCCAGCAGCCAAAAAAATATTAGACGAGAAGAACATTGCTCCAGCTACTGTTACAGGAACTGGTAAAGCAGGAAGAATCACTAAGGAAGACGCAGTAAATGCTGTGCCATCTATGGGAACTCCTACTGGTGGATCTCGTGGTACTGAAAGAACTAAATTATCTATGTTGCGTCGTAAAGTTGCTGAGAGATTAGTAGCTGCCAAAAACGAAACAGCGATGTTGACTACTTTCAACGAAGTAAACATGACGCCGATTAATACGTTGCGTAATGAGTACAAAGATGCATTCAAAGCGAAACATGGTGGAGTTGGTTTAGGATATATGTCATTCTTTACCAAAGCAGTTACTAGAGCATTGCAAATGTATCCAGACGTAAACTCTATGATGGATGGTGACCACAAAATCGCTTTCGATTTTTGCGATATCTCCATTGCGGTTTCTGGACCAAAAGGACTTATGGTACCTGTGGTTCGTAATGCTGAAAACTTGACTTTCCGTGGAGTAGAAGCGGATATTAAACGTTTGGCTATCAAAGCACGTGACGGACAAATCACTGTTGATGATATGACTGGAGGAACATTCACAATTACAAACGGTGGTGTTTTTGGAAGTATGTTATCTACGCCAATTATCAATCCTCCACAATCTGGAATTCTTGGAATGCACAATATTATCGAGCGTCCTATTGCTGTAAACGGAAAAGTGGAAATTCACCCAATGATGTATGTGGCACTTTCTTATGACCACAGAATTATCGATGGTCGTGAGTCTGTTGGTTTCTTAGTTGCCGTAAAAGAAGCTCTAGAAAACCCATTGGAGTTGTTGTGTGATAACAATCCTAAAAAAGCATTTGAGTTGTAAAACTCAGATGGCAGAATTTAGAATTTAGATTTCAGTTTCATAAGGAACTTTCGAAATAAAAATAAAAAAACCCGACTTGTGTTAAACGAGTCGGGTTTTTTGTTGGAGTATATTGGGTTACTCTTTTATAATCTTCACTGTTTTTTCTGCTCCTCCTGATTTTACTTTTAGAAAATAAACCCCTTTGGAGAAATTAGATAAATCTATTTCGGAACGCAGACTGTTTATTTTCTGGGTCAGAAGTGTTTCTCCTTTGATGGAGATAAAGGTAACCTCATCAATAACGGAATCATTCGAAATCGAAAGGACGTTTCTTACAGGATTTGGATAGTATGTAAAATTTTTGATAATCAAATCATCCGTTCCTAAAGTGCCTGATTTTACAGTTACAGCCAGTCTTTCGGTACTTTCAATTCCGTTGATGGTTTGTGAGGCATAATAAGTAGTTCCTTCCTCAATAACTGTTGTTAAAGGCAAAGGAATTTCGCTTGTTTTACTCGTTTTTCCAGCCAAAGGGTTTTGATTGATGTACCATTTAATATTTTGACCATTAATGATAAGATCTGCTAAAGTTTGTCCGGGCTTAAATTCCAAAGTCAGTTTGATTTGTCCATTTATTAAAGGAGCTGGTGGATCAACTACGGCATTCATCGTGATGTAACATCCGTTCACATCTGAAGTATTAACGATGTAAGATCCCGGAGTTAATCCTGAAAAAATATTGTTCGTTGAAAATTTATCTAAATTAGGAGATATTGAATATTTGTAATTACCTGCTCCGCCCGAGGCATTGATCGTAATAGTTTGATTTTTTACCGTCGTCACAGTCATTAATGCAGAAACTGGTTCTGAAATAACAACTTGAGTCGTTGTGAGGCACCCATTGGTGTCCTTCACAGTGATATGATGTGTACCAGCGTACAAATTAGTAAAAATCATACTGTTGTTGCCATTTATATAAGAACTGTTGTCTAGAGAATAAGTATATGGAGCAAGTCCACCAGTTACATTAGCTGTTATGGAGCCATTGGCCTCACCTTTGCAGTTTATATTAGTAGTAGTTACATTAATTACAGGAACACTTCCTTGGGTAATCATTGCTACAATAGAAAATGTCGTATTTTGATAATCACGAACTTTTATAGCGTAATTTCCCGGTGTGAAACTTGAGTATACATTTGAATTCGTATAAGTTGCACCGTTGTCAAATGAATAGTAGTAGGGTTGAAATCCTCCCGTGGCATTAACGGTTATGGTTCCGGCATCAATGCAATTTATAGAACGAACATCAGCAGTGGCCGAAAGTGCTGGTGCTGGTACAACATTAACACTCCAGTGTATATATCCACATCCGTTCGCATCTGTAACTTGTGCAGAGTAACTTCCAATTGTTAGTCTGGTAAAAATACCATCTGTTTGTGGGCCGGCAACTACGATTCCGTTATTGTTTTGTAAATAATATAGATATGGTGAAGTTCCTCCCTCTGCATTAACAATTATACCTTGATCATTAATAGCTATAGCAGTTGCAGATAAGCTTGTAGCAGGTTCTGATAAAGCAAGAGTTGTTGTTGCAATACAGCCATTGGTGTCTTTTACTGTAATGTTAGAACTACCGACATAAAGATTAGTAAAAGTATTAGTGACGTTAAAAGCACCTCCATTTAATGAATAAGTATATGGCGCTTGTCCTCCTGTTGCTGCAGCTGTTATTGAACCCGTATGATCTCCTTTGCAAAGTACATTTGAATTAACTGTTGCTGAAACGGACGGAGCGTTTATAGGAGTTATTACTGCAAAAATTGAAGTTATGTTGTTTTCTGCGTCTCGAACTTTTATGCTATAAGTTCCGGGTGTCAAACCACTAAATACATTTGAAGGAACAAAATTTATTCCATTATCAACTGAATATTGATAAGGTACTACACCTCCAGATACACTAACGGTTATTGTTCCAGTAGGATTAAGACATGTTGTAGGCGTTACAGCAGTTGTTGCTACAAGTGAATTAGATTTATTAACTATAGTAATATTTGTTTGTAAGTAGATACATCCTACTGCATCTCTCACTTCAACATCATATGATCCAGCTTTTAGGCCAGTAAAAATATTAGAAGTTTGAAAAGAATTAATTGGAAATCCGCTATCTGTTATTGCATAAGTATAAGGAGCAACCCCTCCCGTAGCATTAAGGGTTATAGTTCCATCATTATCAGCACTTGTTGTTGAGTTTGTAGTGCTTGCTGTCATTGATAAAATAGTAGGCTCTACAATGGTTGCAACCATAGTATATAGACATCCAAGAGCATCTTTTACGTTTACAGTATAATACCCGGCAGATAAATTATTGAAAATATTACTTGCGACATAACCATTACCTATTGAATAGGTGTAAGGTGTAGTTCCTCCAGTTGCTGTTAAAGTTATTTTTCCATCTTTGCTTTGAGAGCAGTATGGGTTCGTGGTCGTAAAAGTTGCAGACAAAGAAGATGAAGGCGCAATAACTACAGATAAAGCAGCTAAACAACCGTTAGCGTCTTTAACAAATAAAGAATGAGTTCCTGCAGTTAAGCCAGTAGCAGTATTTACAGATGTAAAAGTGTTAGATCCATCAAAAGAATAGAGGTAAGGTGCTTTTCCAGCAGTTGCAGTAATAGTCACGGTGGCACTTTCTCCACAATTGGCTGCTTGAGCAATCACTAAAGTTGCAGTTACAGGCATTGGAGGCGCGATTATAATTGTATTTGCATAATTTACAGTATTAAGGGTATCTTTTACAGCTGCAGTATATGTTCCAGTAGTTAGATTGTTAAAAACATTGCTCGTTTGGAACGTCATTCCTCCGTCTATTGAATATTGATAAGGAGCTTGTCCGCCAGATGCGGTAATTGCAATTTCAGCATTGCTGTTACAATCTAGTTGTTTTGTAATAATTGCCGTAGAAGTTAAAACTGGTAAGATAGTTGCCGGGATCGTTGCTCCACAACCTTGAGAATCTCTTGCTCTAAAAATGTAGTTTCCGGGTGCTAAATTTGGAAAAACATTACTAGCTTGATAATTAACTCCATCCAATGAGTATTGATAAGGTAAAGTTCCTCCAGTTGCCGTAATAGCCGCCGTTTGCTCAACAATCATTGCTGTTGTGTTTAAAGCCGCTGGCTCTGTTATCACATATCCAAGTTGTGCTATACAGCCATTAGCGTCTTTTACCTTAATAGTATACGTTCCAGCTTTAGTAGTGTAACTATTGCCGGTTGTATAAGTCCCATTGTTTATAGAATATTGATAAGGAGTTTGTCCTCCTATTGCATTAACAGTTATTGACCCATCGTTATTTCCATTACAAAGTACATCAGTTTTTGTAATAGTTGCACTTAGAGATATAAGTGGAGAGATAACTACGGAATTTTGATTGATGCAACCATTTGCATCTTTTACATAAGAGGTATAGGTTCCTGCAACTAAATTATCAAAAACGTTACTTTGTACAAAAGTAATTCCGTCTTTTGAATAGGTATATGGAGCAGTGCCTCCTGTTGCAGTAACTGTTACTGTAGCATTGCTTACACAATCTATAGGTTTTGTTAAGGCTGCCGACGTTTGCAGCAAATTAGGCTCAGTTACTGAAGTGTTTGTTGTTTGTATGCAATCACTGGTATCTTTAACATAAACAGTATAGTTTCCTGCTGCTAAATTTGTAAATGTATTATTAGGAACATAGGTAACTCCATCGTTGATGGAATAGCTAAAAGGTGATTTTCCTCCACTAGTGTTAATGTTTATTGCACCATTGTTACTGCCTTTGCAAGTTGCGTTTATAACTGCTACTGTGGGAGTGTCTAGAGGTATTATTGATGAGGGCTCTATAGTCCAGGAGCCACGAGTTAAACACCCAATTGCGTCTATTATTTCAATGTTGTATGTTCCCGCAACTAAATTTCGAATGTGAAGCCTTGTGGGATTAAAGTTGTTGCCGTAAAAAATGGGATCAGTATTAGGAGTGCCATTTATTAAACAAACAAAAGGAACCGCCCCGCCAATTATGTCAAGGTTAATAATGGCATTGTTATAGCAATTTATAGGGTCTATGATGGCAACACTGAAAAAATCAGCATTCACAATCAAACTAAAATAATTAGTAGTAATGTTTCCCAGATGGTTAATTCTTGCATAAATGGTTTGAGAAGCTAAGAGGTTTCTTTGACTTTGTGGAACAATAAAATTCGTTGGATTAGAAATAACATTTGCACCATTAGATGCATCCGTAGCTGTTAAATGATAACTTACTGTAGTTTCGGCTGGGTTTAGATTACCAATTAATAAAGAGTTGTGGTAAGGTAAGTTAAAAGTTGTGTCTCCGGCACAGTGAGTCATATTGGCAACTTGCGAATAAAAACTAATAGACGTTAAAAGAAACAAGCAAAGTAAAATCTTCTTCATAAGGATATATTTGTTAAAGTCAGCGCTTTGGGCAAATATATTATTTTTTTGCAAGAATTTATCTTAAATATAAACAATGATTGTGATAGTCTATTATTCCTTTGCCTTTCATTAAAATATCGGCGCCAATAATGCCGTGTACAGGTTTTACTTTATGATGATCTAAGGCTTCATTGACATGGGATAAATCAAAAATGACGAGGTCGAAATCCAAGTCTTTCCATCTGCCGAGTTGCAGACTGTTATTTGTGGCAGTTTCAGTCAAGATTCCTGTGGCTCCAGCTCCCGAAGCTTTGGTTTTAGACTTTTGGGCTTCCAAAATAAAATACTCAATACTTTCAAATCCTACGCAACTGTTTGAAGCGCCTGTGTCTAGAATAAAATTCCCTTTAACACCATTGATTTTTGCTTTGATCAAAAGGTGTTGCGTTTTGGTGATTTTAAAAGACACTTTTTTATAATCTTCTTTTTTAAGGATTTCATGTAGGTTTTTCATGCATTAACTATTGTAGTGTTTCCTATAATGTAAAAATAGTGTTAGTATTGGTTTTAAAAGTTTTTTCGTCTTAAAATTTTTGTTTTTTATTTTCCTTAAAAAGAGCCTGTACAAAACAAAACATTGCAATAGGATGCAAGAAATCACAAAGAATGCTAACCAATAGTTGTCTTTTTCTTTGTTTTCGAGACTGCCGTAATACACAAAAGCAGCCCAATAATAAGGCGACTTTTTAGCGTTTGAGATTTTTTTGTTTTTTAAAAAATTAAGTTTGGCTTTTGCATTGGCTTCAAAATAGGAGTCGTTTTTATTGATGTATTTGTAGAAATCCCCCATAAATACAGCTGTCGTGTAATCATTGACTTTCCATAAAGAAAACAATAGATTTTGAGCTCCCGCAAACTGAAAACCTCTGGCGACACTCATCGCGCCTTCGGATTTGTAGAGTTTGCCAATTCCTGTTTCGCAGGCGCTTAGAACAACCAAATTTGGATTGATGTTAAGATGGTAGAGCTCTGAGTAAAGCACTTCGCGATCGTAAAATTTGATACTGGCTGGTGTTTCAATATTGCCGGCAGTGGCATGGGTCGATAAATGCAGTATGGAATAAGCGGAAGCGTCGTTTTTGAAATTTTCAAAAGAGGCCGAGTCATTTTCAAAAAAACGCCCCTTGAAACTATTTTTGATGGATTGTAATTCGGTTTTGGAATGGGTCAAGGCGTAATTGGTTTTTTCGAAAACGGGAAAAATACCCAAAACCGTTTTTTCTTTAGGGGAAAAGGACTTGGTATTCAAATAAAAACGAGCCGAATTGTTATAGGCAATGTTGAAATCATGTAGTAAATAATGCATTTTTTCAAAATTGGTAGTGTTGGATTCTTTGGTAATCAAGGCTTCAAATGGCAGGAAGTCAAGCAGCCCATCTGGAATGATTACTAGGTTTTTATTATTCACATTTTGAGGTAATTGTAATCTGTCATAGGCTATTTTTCCAAAATGATTGTATCCTTTTATGTCGTTGGTAATGGCATTGGCATCATTGAAATAGGCGATGAATTGCCAAAAATAAACGGAGTAATGAGCATCATTGCTGAAAGAATTCAAGGCTATTTTTTCTTTTTGTGTGCCACCCAAAGCAAAACAATACATGTTCTCATAACCTGAAAAATAGTAAACCATGAGCGCATCATCTGACTCCAGTTTGGAATACAAGCCATTTAAATCGATGGGTTTTATGTCAAGATCGGTATTTTTAGTTTGTAGTTCTTTTAGCAAAAGCATGGTTTCGTTTTGCTTTTTGATGGCCTTGTTGATTTTGTAAATGTTGGCTAATTCCCCTTTTTGTTGTTCTTTCAGGATTTCATTGTTCCAAAACTGTAATTCGTGAATCTTTTGTTTTTCTTTTTTTGAAGCCCTTCTGTTTCTGGAAAGTTCACTTTTTAAAACCCCTGATTTTGTTTTTTCAGCGAGTTGAAAAGCTTGTTCGATATAACTGATTTTGTTCTCTTTTAGGTATAATTTATTGTAGATGGCAATGCATTTTTCGGTTCGATTGCTCATTCTGACTTGATTTATAATTTTAGAATTTTCATAGAGCAACAAACTACTCATTAATTCCTCTATGGGAAAGCAAAGCGAATAAACTTGTAGTGCTTTTTTGGGTTGATTTTGAAGGTTGTAAATGTCGGCTTGCAGATCTAATGCGTCGAGTAAAACCGTTTCGGCATACAAGGAACTTTGTAAAGGGACATTTCTTTTTTGACTGCTGTATAACGGAATTAAGGTTTGATAAATATGCTGGATGGATTGCAACGCTTGGGGCGTTTTACTTTGTTTGAAAAGCAACAACGCTTCTTCGTAATACAATTTTGCAATGGCTCGAACCTCTTGGTTTTTGGAAAGTAAAAATAGTTTTTTTGCCTTTTCGAAATAGGTGTTTGCTTTTTTAAAATCGCTTTTTTGACTATTTAGAGAAGCTAGGTTTCGATAGCAATTGGACAAAGCCTCGGATTGATTTTGTTTGTTTTTCAAAAGTTGAATAGCCGCTTCGTAGCTGTTCTCGGCTTTGAAATACGTTTTTGGGTCAATGCTTAATTCTTTGGCGCTAAGCAAATAAGTATTGCCCAGATTATTCAATAAACTTCCTTTTTGAACGGGCGAAAGTTTTGCGGTTTTTAAGGTGTTTTCCAATAAATCGATAGCCAGGGTGTTCTTGCCCGAACTTTGATAGACATTGGATAAATTGAGAATTGCTGCTATTGTATTGTTTTCGTTTTTTTCCTGATTGGCAATAAAATAATAGTGCTTGATAGTGTTTTCGGCATTGTCATAATCCCCAATGATGGTGTAGAGATTGCCGAGTGGTTTGAGGCAAAATTCAACAATGTCATAATCGGTGAGTTGGTAGGTTTGGTATAGTTTCCAGGCTTTTTCATAACTGGCAATGGCTTGGTTTGTTTTGCCAAATTTATTTTCGAAATAGGCTTTGTTGCAGTTTAAGACAACGATGGAAAGTAATGCATTTTTTGATTTTTGATTTTGATTTTTCCAAAAATCAGCTTCAACAGTATTAAGGTGTTGAATGCCTTCCAAGGTTGGATTGGCTACGAATAAGTCAATTGCCTCATAAGTGATGTCTTCTTGGGTATGTTTTTTTTGTCCGAATAGTGTCAGAGAAGTAAACAGGTACAAGAGAACAATGTTTTTTAGCATAACTTCGATTTTACTATTTTTTTTGTATGTAAAACTCTAAAATTTCCAGATACCATACAACTGAAAATAATTAAAATCATTGTCAAAGTTGAGTACATAACGCGCTCCTAAGCTAGGGCCTATTCGGGCAAAACCGGCTGTGAAATCGAGTAACAAACCGGACTTCAATTCGGTTGATGCATTTTTTGTTGTAACGGTTGAGTATTCTGTTCGTATTAAAAATTTATCCGAGGTTCCTTCGTACACATCGGTTTTGATGTTTTGTGTCTGCTCTTCGGATACATTCATATTGACTTGAAATCCAGCTCCCACTCCAAAATAAGTGGAAATATTGTATCGGAACAATACCGGAATTTCCCAATTGATATTTTTGTTTTCAATGGACGTGGTAATGCGTTTTAAATTCACGGTACCTGTACTCTGATCAATTTTTTGAGTTTTGGTGGTGGCTCCGTCATAGGAAGTGACGCTATTTAAAAATTCGGCTTGTCCATAATAACGGTAGGATTTAAAAGGGGAAATGGTGGCTCCGACAAAATAACTTTTGGAATTGTCTAAATTGCTATAGAAGTTATAACCTGCTTTTGCTCCAATGGAGATGCCCGGTATAAATCGGGTAGTGGCATAATTGGTAATAATTGGTTCGTTTTTGTCAAAAATAATGGCGGTTCTGCTTTTGGTTTTTATCTTGTGAAAGTCTTCATTGAATTTCATGGAGTATTTTACAAATCCTTTGGTGCTGTCAATTTCCTTTACGTTTTTCTGGTTGCTTCCCGGTAAATAGATGTTTCTAAAGACAAAAAATATTTGGGTATTTCTTTCGATAACATCCAAACAACTGGTAGTGGCCACTTCGCCTTTGGGACAAATGGGACATTCGGGATACATGCCTTCAATTTCCAAGGTACTTTTATCGAACATATCAGGAATGTCGGTTTCGAGCTGTATTTTTCTGGCAGGTCCTTCGCCATTGTTTTGAAAGCTGGTTTTGAATTTGACTCTTTTGTAGCGTACGAATCTGTAATTCATAAAGCTTCCGTTAGAGCCCATTTTGTTGGGATCGTGGGAAGTGACGATTTCCATTTCCAGATTTTTTATTTTATGGTTTTTAAAACTTCGGTTGGGAACGTAGATGCTACGCATCGTTATGGTGGCACTGGTGTCTTTGATCATTTCGGGAGTGGTTTTGAACGTGTAAAACACATTTCGGGTTTCTCCTGGGTTGTGATCGTCGATTTCTAAAATGGACACAGCTGCATAGCTGTTTTTGGCGGCTAATAAAGTGGAATCCAAGTCGGTTTCATTAGTGGTTTCGATATGTTTTTTGGCGAAAGCCAAAGTTTCAATAGATGCTAAATAACGATTCGAATTATCAATATCATCGGTTGAAACGATGTTGTTTTCTTTTACGGTTCTCTCTCCTGCATAGGGTCTTACTTCCTGTAAATCGAAATTATTGTTTTTGAATTGTTTTTCATTGTAAAAAAGATAGAGTTTCCCATTGGACACATAGTTTTCTAGGTTTTCATAGCTCACAACCACTTGCATTTCCTGTTCCGGAATTGGGTCGCAATTTTTAAAAATAGACAATCCATTTTGATCAACAATAGAAGCAATGTCTTTGTAATTGGTATTTTCAATGTCGTTAACGACTACTTTTTTGGGACGGGTAGCCGGAGGTTTTCCATTGTCATAATTGTTCGTTACGGTCAGTCGCGCCGTATAGGTTCCTTTGTTTTTATAGACATGTTTGGGTTCGGCCTCTTTGCTGTAATGGCCATCGCCCAATTCCCATAAATAGGAATAACTTGGTTTTGGTGCTCCGGCAATAGGAATCAAAGGAGGTGTTTTGGGTCTAAAAGTAACCAAGTTTCCTTTTTGGTCGTATCCAATATTGGCTCTTCGGGTAATGGTGTCTTTTACTTTGACTTGGGCGTAAAAAGGAAATGTAATAATGAGAAAAAAGACTACTAGCGATTTGTTCATATTTGGTTATTTTGGTCGGTCATACTAGTTTTGGGAGCATTCGAAAACTAAATTACTATTCAAACCCGTTGGGTGTAATTATTTTTTTACCACATAGAAACATAGAATTTATATTGTTTAAAAAGAATTTGATAGATGTTTCACTTTTCACATAGTCAATCTATGTGAAAAATAGTACTATTCCCTATTCATTCTTTAATCATTAGTTATAAATCTATGTGTCTATGTGGTTCATTTTTTAATTAAACTGAATTACACCCAACGTGTTTTAAATTATTTTTAAATGTAAAAAAAAGTGGTGAGCAAATCACCACTTTTTTTCGTTATTTGAATTCTGAACTTATTGAATAGCATTGATTGCAGCTATTAATTGAGCTTCGGTGCCTACGGTTGTTTCGGCTAATGTAAAAGTATAGACATCATTTGCGGCCACTGTTACCGCTTTGATAGCCCATCTCCATTGTCCATTGTCTTCGGTGGCAAAAATTATGTGACAAGCTAACCCAATTGGAATTTGACCATAATGTTCGCTGAATAATCCGGCTGTAGTGTAAGTGTCCAGTTTGGCAAGAGCGTTTTTGCCCTCTCCGTCGTAAGATAAATAAATGGCGCTGTTTTTATTGTCATATCCTTCGGGCGCATCAACAAGAATGGTTGTTTTGGGTCTAGGGTCACTATAGAATTTATCTACGTTAGTCCATCCAAAGGTTCCAAAAGAAACGTAGTAGTTGTTTCCTTCTCCTTGTACTCCGCCTTTTCCTCCATTGGTACCTGCAGCATCGGCTATATTTTTCCAAACTAAGTTTTCGGGGTCTTCTAAATTACCTAACCAAAGTGTCATTCCTGTTTTTATTCCATCGGTTAAGCTTGCTGGGACAAGAAGGGTCATTGTGGCTACTGATTCAAGTGCTACTCCGTCTTGAGTAGCTTTGATGTAGAATTCTCCGCCTGAGATTAATAAATTTTTCTTTCCGTCTGTAGTCAGTCCCATCGTTGGTTTGTTGGCTACTAGCATGTGTCCTTTGTCAAATAATTCTACGTATTCGATGTTGATTGGGCCTGTTACTGCAATACCGTTTTTGCGAAGGTAATCTCTGTTGATCATTAATTTCACCCCTTTTTCCGAAGTTAGTGTTACTGATCCAGAGGCTTCGGTGATAGTGAATGTTTGTTTTAGTTTGGTTAGTGCTTCGGTTCTGACTTCTTTTAATTCAGTAGCTGTTGCTGGAATATTTGGAATTTCATTGTCATCGGTAATGTTGTCGTTTGTACAGCTTACCATTGCGATTGTTCCTAAAAACAAAAAAGCGATTGATTTTAAATTTCTGTTCATGATTTCTAAGTTTTTTAAATCTGTCTTGGAAATGTCCAAGAGGTTGTTTCAGATTCGGGTTGTTAATTATAGTTTCTTTTTGTCTATATCAATTAAGGTTTGATATTGTTACCCTTGTTTTTGAAAAATCTTTTCCCTCACCCCTCCCGATAATTATCGGGACTCTTCCAAAGGAGAGGGAGCTAGAATTAGATTTTTTTAAACTTCATTCTTATATCAACTTTGATTTTGATTTGTTACCCTTGTATTTATTTTTTTTTCATCGAGTAATTAATGTCCAAAGTTTATTGATGAAAGTGATCCCTATTTTTTTTAAATTTTCCATAATCTAAAAGTTTTTAAATTTCCAATTATTGATTTATACCGTTATATCAACTTGCTCTTATAATTGTTACCCCTGGTTTTGATTTTAGTTCTAAATATCTGGTTTTACGGGTCTGCGTAAGGGATAGACGGAAGCTACCGAAGTAGCCCATCCCGATAATTATCGGGAAGCCCGACCGCATTATGAGAAGAGGCCGAATACGCGCAATGTAAAGTTGGCCCCTTTTTATAATGGGGTTACGCCCAAAAGATAGTTGCAGTTCATAAAAGGCGATATAAAGTGGTTATCTCTCTTTTTTTAGTATTTTCGACAAAAAGTTTTTTTATGGCTCTAGCAACGAATCACCCTGACCAAATGTATATTGAAGGATTGGCGAATAATGATTCGGCGATCATTCAGGCTATTTATAAAAAGTTTGTGCCGAAGGTGGTCTATTATATAAAGAACAATTCGGGCGATGAAGACAAGGCGCAGGATGTGATTCAGGAAGTGATGATTTTGCTTTTTAATCAGGCCAAAGCGCAGCAGTTGCGACTGACGTGTCCCTTTGATGCGTACTTTTTTTTGTTGTGTAAACGAAAATGGCTCAACGAATTGAAAAAACATTCGAATAAAGGGGTAACAATTAAGGAAGAGTTGACATCTATACATGAATCTGCTGATGAGATGGTTTTGCAAACCGAGCATTTTGACGAGAAGCAACAATTGTATGATGTGATGTTTCAAAAACTAGGGGAGAAGTGCCAAGAGGTACTGAAATTGAGCTTTACGCTCCCATCGATGGAGGAGGTGGCCGAAAAACTGTCGGTAACCTATGGTTATGTTCGCAAGAAAAAATCGCTTTGCATTGGTCAATTGACGCAGTGGATTCAAGAAACCAATCGCTTTAAATCTATAAAAAATAGCTAGCCATGAACGAAGAACACTTTTTGGAATTTGATGAATATCTTCAAGGCGAAATGTCTGCTGCCGACAAATTGGTTTTTGAGCAACAATTAAGGGATCAGCCTGATTTGGCTATGGCCTTTGAAACGTATAAAGAATTGCAGCTGCATTTGGAAAATAAATTTGGACAAGCCGATGAATTAAAAGCTTTCAAACAGAATTTGAAAGGGATTTCTAAGAAGCATTTTAAAAAGAGTAAAACCAAAGTAGTTACTTTCAAACCTTGGTATTATGTGGCTGCTGCTTCGGTGGCGGTTTTGTTTGGATTGTTCTTTTTGAATCAGAATTCGGATCCTACGTTTGAGGATTACAATCAGCCCGAAACTGCTTTTTTTACGGAGCGAGGGGAGGCAAATGATAATTTAAAATTGGCTCAGGATGCCTTTAACGGAAAGAAATATAAAGAGGCGATTCCGCTTTTTGAAACTATCTTGAAAACGGATCAAAGTGCCGAGATTCAGTATTTTTACGGAGTGGCGCTGCTGGAGGAAAATAGATTACCAGAAGCCGAATCGGTTTTTACAACTTTGAAAATGGGTAATTCTATTTATAAAAACAAAGCGATATGGAGTTTGGCTTTGAGTAAATTAAAACAAAAAGACTATAAGACTTGTAAGGAACTCTTGTTGACGATCCCTGAAGATTATGAAGGTAATGATCAGGTGGACGATTTGTTGGAAGAGTTAGATTAGTTTTATTTCGACCTATTTACTTAATAAACAACTAAAGATTAAATGTTAGCAGAGGCGAATTCCCCTCTTGAGAGGGGATAGGGGTGTGTTTTTCTTTAAATATGCAAATATTTCATTTTGTTAATGATGCTCTAAAGTATTTACAGTCTTTAAAAACAATGAAAATCTGCCGAATCTGCGTGCCTAATTTTTCAAGCAGATTCGGCAGATTTTTGCAGATATAATAAAACGGTTTTAAAAAATAATTGATGCCTGTTTTTTTTGAGTGTCTCACTGCGCTTTTCTTTGTGAATCTTTGAGGACTAGCTTTAAAAGCGGTTTTCTTGTTTATGCAATTCCTTTTTTGGTAAAGCCCACTTTTTCGAGTAATTTTGTAGCATTAAATTTTACACTTGGAAGCAAAAACAATACTTACCGATACCCATACCCATTTATATTCAGAGGAATTTGATCAAGATCGAAATGAAATGATGCAACGTGCCATTGATAATGGTGTGACCCGATTTTTTGTACCGGCAATAGATTCTACCTGTACGCAAAGCATGTATGATTTAGAAAAAAACTATCCAGACAATGTATTTCTAATGATGGGTTTGCATCCCACTTATGTAAAAGATAATTATCTGGAGGAGTTGCAGCATGTTGAAAACGAATTGGCCAAAAGAAAATTCTACGCTATTGGCGAAATAGGCATTGATTTGTATTGGGATAAAATGCATTTGCGGCAGCAGCAAATTGCTTTTAGAACACAAATTCAATGGGCCAAAAAATATAAACTTCCTATTGTAATTCATTGTCGGGAGGCGTTTGATGAAATATTTGAAATTCTGGAAGAAGAGAAATCTCCCGAACTGTTTGGAATCTTTCATTGTTTTTCGGGAACGTACGAACAGGCTTTGAGGGCTATTTCCTATAATATGAAATTAGGAATAGGCGGAGTGGTTACTTTTAAAAACGGAAAAATAGATCAGTTTCTAAATAAAATTGATTTGAAACATATTGTGTTAGAAACCGATTCTCCTTATTTGGCTCCGATTCCTTATCGTGGCAAACGCAACGAAAGCAGCTATTTAATAAATGTTGTCGATAAATTGGCGCAAATTTATGGCCTTTCGGCAAATGAGATAGCGGCTGTAACAACCGATAATTCTGCAAAAATATTCGGGATTTAATACCGATTTTCTGTAACTTTAATATTTTTTTTGTTCTTTTGTCCAACTAAATTGAAAACCAAAATGAATAAATTTGATGCGATTCGGCCATTTTATGATTCCGAAATAAACGAAGGAATAATGAAAGTTATTGATCATCCGATGATGAAAGCTTTAATGAACTTTTGTTTTCCTGGAGTAGATGATGAAATTTGGAAAGATCAGCTTCGCAAAACCCATTCTATTCGTGATTTTCAATGCAACTTTATTTATTATGGAGTGCAGCAAGTGTTAGAAAAAAGTTCGGAGGGTTTAACTACTTCTGGTTTTGAAAAGCTAGAGAAAAACACTTCGTATCTTTTTATCTCCAATCATCGTGACATCGTTTTAGATACTACATTACTGAACTCTTCTTTGTTCGAACATGGTTTGGATATGACTTCATCAGCCATTGGTGATAATTTAGTAAAAAAGTCATTTTTAAAAATTTTAGCGAAACTCAATAGAAATTTTTTGGTTCAACGTGGCTTGACACCGAGGGAATTGTTGATGAGTTCTAAATTGCTGTCTGAATATATGGCTCAGCTGTTGTTGCATGAAAATGGATCGGTTTGGATTGCACAACGCGAAGGAAGGACCAAAGACGGAAATGATGAAACCAATCCTGGGGTTTTGAAAATGATTGCCATGGGGTCTGATGAACCTAATGTAATGGACTATTTTAAGAAAATTAAAATTGTGCCTGTTTCCATTTCTTATGAATATGATCCTACTGATGCTTTAAAAATGCCGCAATTATTGGCCGAAGCAAATAATGAAATTTACATTAAAGAAAAAAATGAAGATTTCAAGACTTTGTTGAGTGGTATCATTGGACAAAAGAAAAGAATACACATTCATATAGGAGACGTGCTCAATACTGAAATCGACGGGATTAAAAAAAGTGTAGATACTACAAACAAGCAAGTGCAAGCTTTGGCGCAAGTAATCGATGACTCCATTTTGAGTAATTACAAATTATGGACAACCAATTTTATCGCTTACGATATTTTGAATAACTCTACCCGTTTTTCTCATTTGTATACCGAAAATGAAAAGCTGCTTTTTGAGCGACGATTAGAGCTGAGAATTGATCATGAACATCCGGTTGCCAAACAAGGCTTTTTGGATATGTACGCTAATCCAGTAGTCAATAAATTAAAATATGTTGATGAACTCTAAGCCTAAAATTCTTTTGATTTATACTGGTGGAACCATTGGTATGAGAAAGGATTTTGAAACAGGCGCACTCAAGGCGTTTAATTTCAGTAAACTACTTCATAATATTCCCGAATTAAAGTTGCTGGATTGTGAGATAGAAACTTTTTCTTTCGAAACACCTATTGACTCTTCGAATATGAACCCCGAAAATTGGGCCGAAATTGCCCGAACCATTGAGAATAATTACCTTAAATTTGATGGTTTTGTGGTACTTCACGGTTCAGATACCATGTCGTACTCTGCTTCGGCATTGAGTTTTATGCTCGAAAATCTTTCGAAACCCGTAATATTTACGGGTTCCCAATTGCCAATAGGGGATTTGAGAACAGATGCCAAAGAAAATTTAATTACGGCGATTCAAATAGCTTCTTTGCAAGAAAATGGGAAACCGTTGATTAAAGAAGTTTGTCTTTATTTTGAATACAAATTATACCGCGGGAATAGAACCACCAAGATAAACGCAGAACATTTCAGGGCTTTTATTTCTCCGAATTATCCTTTTTTGGTGGAGTCAGGAGTGCATTTAAAAATAAATTCAGAGTTGTTTTTGCCTACGCAAAAGGAATCGCAATTGAAGGTTCATACCCACTTAGACAATAATGTGGCTATTATAAAAATGTTCCCTGGAATAAGTGAAGCGGTACTTGCTGCAATTTTGAACATCGAAAATCTAAAAGGGATTGTACTCGAAACCTACGGCGCAGGGAACGCTCCTACCGAAGAGTGGTTTTTGAATTTTTTGCAAAAAGCAATTACTAAGGGAGTGTATGTTGTAAATGTAACCCAATGTTCAATAGGAAGTGTGAGTATGGGGCATTATGAGACGAGTACTTCTATGAAAAAACTCGGTATTATCTCAGGAAAAGACATTACAACTGAGGCTGCAATTACCAAACTAATGTATTTATTAGGGCAAGATATCGCTCAAAAAGACTTCAAGACCATTTTTGAGACTTCTTTGCGTGGAGAAATGCAATAATATTAATTTTTTACTTTCGAAACTCATTTTTTTTAGTGTTCTTTGCAAACCAAAATAAAAAGAGAGGTGTCCGAGTGGTTGAAGGAGCTAGCCTGGAAAGCTAGTATATGGGTAACTATATCGTGGGTTCGAATCCCATCCTCTCTGCAAAAAAATTAATGCTTCCTGAAAGGGGAGCATTTTTTGTTTTATAGCGTGACAAACTTTTTTGTTTGTCTAAGTATGGCAAATAAAAAAGGATTAGGTATGAAATGCCAAGCATTAATTTCTTTGTGAGACGCTTTCTATAGAGATCAACGAAGGCAATCCCTTCCTCTTTGCTGAGAAAAACCGTAATTTACTTTTAAATAGGTAGTTGCGTTTTTTTTTTTTTGTTCAGAAACAACCATAAATGCCGCTGAATATCCAGAATAGACTAGTAAGTAAGCTATATGCTTTTACATATAAGTTAAGTTTTTTTTAAATAAATTATATGCTTTTACATATAATTTGGTGTATTTGTTTAAAATCAATGCAAAAGCATATAACGGTAGTTGGTGCTTTGGACGGTAATTATATTTTCAAACCGCCCTCCGTTCAATTCCCTGAAATGCCCGAAAATGAACACCTAACCATGCGCATAGCGGAAGCTTTCGGCATCAATACCGTAAAGTCAAGTTTGATACGCCTGGAGTCCGGTGAGCTATCCTACATCACCAAACGCATCGACAGAACAGAAACAGGGGAAAAGATTCACATGCTCGATATGTTCCAAATCACAGAAGCTTTTGATAAATACAAAAGCTCCATGGAGAAAATAAGTAAAGCCCTGGATGAGTTTTCTGACAACACCCTACTCGACAAATTGTACTTTCTGGAACTGGGCATTTTCAGTTTCCTCACAGGCAATAATGATATGCACCTGAAAAACTTCTCCATGATCTATTCCGGTGAAACTTGGACATTGGCTCCTGCCTACGATTTATTAAACGTAGCCATCGTAAATCCGGATGACACCGAAGAATTGGCCCTAACTTTAGAAGGGAAAAAGAAAAAATTGAAATGGGAACATTTCGAAAGACTAGGTATAAACCTAGGTCTAAATCAAAAACAAATTAAAGGCATCGCAAAACGGTATCTAAAAAACAAACCCATCGCCATCCAGTGGATTGATACTTCATTTCTATCGGATGAATTCAAAGAAAAATACAAAATGCTGTTAGAGGCAAGATGCCATACTTTATTTCATGGTGAGTAACCAAGCCCTTTTTTTGTTTTTAAAACTCATGCGTTTGCCCTGCTCTCTGCCAGTAAAAACCGCATTGTCTTTTGAGAGATAATGTGGTTTTTTGTTTGAAAAATTTATGAAATGCGTGTCTTTTTTTAGAGATCAGAAATGGTTTAAAATGATGTTTTTAGAATATTTCCCCTTGGATTCTATAAACACTTCGTGATTTATAGTTATTTGACTACAAAGTAAAAATAAAGGGGATAGTGGTTTTAAGATGGTTAATAGTTGATATTTAATGAGTTAGAAGGTGTTTCTTGTGGAGTTTCTTCTCTTTTTTTTGATAAAAACGCATTTCGACGATGATAAATGCATTTAATCGGGATTTGTTAACAAGTGGTTAATAAATTATTAGTTTTGCAGATCCCAAACTACCGAATCTTAATGCAAATTATTTTATGAGAAACTTTACTTTAAAAAGGCATAATTTTTTTAAGCTGTTTTCTGTTGTTGTTTTATTAGATGTAACCTCCCCGGTTGCTTTCAATTATTTCGGCACGAATGTTTTATCGTGTAAAATAGAGGGTAATAAATCAATAAGTTTGGCAAATTTTTTTACTCACAATTATATTGCTTGTTTTGAATTTGATACTACAGACTATTCCTTGTAGTGGAGCAGTGTGTTCAAATTTTAAAATGGAATAAATACTATATAACATAATATGAAATCATATAATTATAATCAGATCAACAGCAGGAATAATTTTAGCCCATTAAAAATGGATTTTAAATTGTTGTTGTTTCTTATTTTAATCATGGTCAGCTTTACTACAATTGGTCAGAATGCTAATTATATGGATAATCATATATTCAAAACAATTCCACGATAGTATGAAAAATAAATACTTTTTAATACTGTTTGCACTTATACATTATGTAGGGTTTGCCCAGACGACTATTACCAAAACATATACGGGTTCAGCGGTTTCTGTTGATAACACTAGTATTACTCTTTCTCCAGTAACTTTTTCTGCGTCAGATTTTCCTAGTGGATGTGCCAAAATTAGTAGTATATCCGTTTCAATAAATTGGACAAAAACGGATGGTACTTGTGCTAAACCAAAAACTGGTAATGCATATCATAATGAAACTAGTTTTAGTCTAAATTCTCCTCTTGGAGGTATGACTTTGGCTAGTGCGGGAACTTGGTCAGGGAGTGCAGATATAGATTATGTAACTACTGTATTTAATAATGTTTCAGCAACTCCCCCATCGGGAACTCCTGTTTCTGGAACTTTTCAGCCCAATGGAGGAAGTTTTGCTTCTTATATTAATCAATCTCCCGTAGGTTCATGGAGTTTAACAGCGGGTGATAACGCATGGAATGACTATTTATGTGTCAATTCTTACTCTATTACGATAATGGCCACCGATGACAACATCAAGCCTACATTCACGGCACCGGCCAATACGACAATCTACACAAATGCAAGCTGTACTTATGACGCATCGGTAACGGTAACGGGAGACGTAACCAATGAAGCGGATAATTGTTCAACAGGATTGCAGGCGACTTTTGTAGACGCTGTTGCGAATGGATCTTGTCAAGGATCTAAAATAATTAGACGTACATGGTCGCTCGTTGATGGTAGCGGAAACGCTGCTACTGACCAAGAGCAAACCATTACGGTTTCTGACACTACCGTACCAACATGGACTACCGCCGCTACGGCATTAAATTCCACGATACAATGCAGCAATGCTGCGGCTATCACCGCCGCACAGGCTTTGGCTCCAGTGGCTACCGACAATTGTAGTGCGGTTACCTACACTAAAACATCAGGTTCTTTTGTTGCGGGCAGTTGTGCTAATACAGGAACGTACACCAACACCTGGGTTGCCAAAGATGTATGTTTGAATACGAGTGCTACTTTCACTCAGGTAATCACCATCGAAGACACTACGGCTCCAACATGGACTACCGCCGCTACGGCATTAAATTCCACGATACAGTGCAGCAATGCTGCGGCTATCACCGCTGCACAGGCTTTGGCTCCGGTGGCTACCGATAATTGCAGTGCTGTTACCTATACTAAAACATCAGGTTCTTTTGTTGCGGGCAGTTGTGCCAATACAGGAACGTACACCAACACTTGGGTTGCCAAAGATGTATGTTTGAATACGAGTGCTACTTTCACTCAGGTAATCACTATACAAGACACTACTGCGCCATCAATCAGTACAGTAGCGGGATCATTAGATACGACAGTTTCTTGCGCTTCGGATGTTCCGGCGGTAAGCTTAACAGCAATTGC
>NZ_QCZH01000015.1 GCF_003097655.1 Flavobacterium laiguense | reverse complement strand
TCCTGGGATATGTTGCATCTTTAAAAATACGAAAAATCCTGTTTTTATACAACTATTTTGCTATATTTGTTCGGAATTAAGCGGAGGTTTTTTCACAGACTGACGTTAGCGGTCATTGTAAAGTGCTAATTGCTAAATTTCAAAATTGAAATAAACAACCACAAAAATTAATAATAAGAATCCCTTGAATTCAGACAATCAACTACTATTCTTCTTCAGTGCAATTGGTGCTTTCAATGGCTTCATACTTGCATTTTATTTTTTTTATTCTGCATATAGCAAGCGTTTTTCAAATTACTTCCTTGGATTTCTGCTTTTAGCATTAAGTATCAGAATAACCAAGTCGCTTTTTTTCTACTTCAATGATGATTTGAGTGACGTATTTATACAAATTGGACTTTCGGGATGCATTTTAATTGGTCCATTTCTGTTTTTGTACCTAAAAAAGCAAAATAAAAACAATGCACCATATTGGGCGTGGCATATATTTCCTTACCTTATTGGCATAACAATTTTGGGTGTTCTGCTTCCATATTCAAAACACAGAGGTTTATGGAGCATTTTGATTGTAAAAAGCATTTATCTTCAATGGTTTTTCTATATAGGGTTGTCTTTTCCTTATGTTAAAAAAATTTTTAAAACCGTGTTTAACAAAAATGAGAAATTAAAAAATATTCAGCTTTGGCAGCTTAGTCTGTATTTAGGCGTTGTAGTGATTTGGCTGGCGTACTATACAGCTTCATACACATCTTATATTGTAGGTGCATTGTCTTTTTCTTTTGTAATTTATTTAGTTGTGCTATTATTGGTTTTTAGGACAAGCAAAAACTCCACTTTTTTTGAAGAAAAAGTAAGGTATGAAGGTAAAAAGTTGGATAATGATTTGTTAGCTGAAATTGAGCAAAAACTGTCGTTGATAACTGAAAAAGAACTCTATCTTAACCCTCAACTGACGCTCGCTGAAACGGCAAAAGAATTGAATGTAAGTCCTCATGTACTATCTCAGGTGATTAACGAAAAATTCAATAAATCATTTAATGTGTTTATTAATGAGTTAAGAATTGAAAGTGCAAAGAGGTTCCTTCTAAGTAATAAAAATTTTACTATTGAAGGCGTTGGATACGAAAGTGGCTTTAATTCTAAATCGTCATTTTTTACCGTTTTTAAAAAAATGACAGGTCAAACACCTGCCGAATATCAAAAAAATCAAGGTTTGTAGTTCAATTTTATAGAGTTGAACTGGTTTTTTATGACCTTGAACCCCATAATCGAGCTGTTTTTTCATTTTTGCAATAAATTATTTAAAAATTTAAAAAGTAAAAAATGAAAAAAATGTTTTTAGCTCTGGGACTTAGTCTTTTATTTCTCAACTCTAATGCACAAGTAAGAGATACAATCAGTGATTTGCAATTGGTGCAAAATACCTTAAACCTCTACCTGGAGGGGCAAGCTACCCAAGACTCAATAATGGTAGGCAAATCATATCATGACTCCTGGCAATTAAAATTCTTCAAGGATGGTAAGCTAACTGTGATGCCTAAAGCGGAATATCTCACAGGCTATACAAAGCGAACTAAGACCAAAACTTGGTCGGGTCGCATTGTGTTCATTGACATCACAAACGATGTGGCTATAGCAAAAGTAGAAATTAGTACTTCAAAACGACTATTTACAGACTATTTTCACCTCATGAAAACCACAGAGGGCTGGTTAATAGTGGATAAAATCTCTACCAGAGTTGCACACAAAACGGTTGAAGTTCCTACAAGTAAATAATTATAACAAACAGTTATTAACAAAAAATCTTCTTAGTCAAATGAATAAAATAATATTATTGATACTTATTTTTTTTGTATCTCATTCAACTTTGGTTTATTCTCAGAAAAAAATTCTTTTTGTAACATCCAATCAGCACTTTTACGGGAATACCAAAATTAATACAGCCAACCATTTTGGGGAAATAGTCATTCCTTACGATTTATTCAATAAAGCTGGAATAGAGGTTGATTTTGTAAGTCCCAAGGGCGGAGCTATCCCTATTGGCTATATTGCTACCTCAAATGCTACACATAAAAAATATTTGTACGACGGCTCATTTATGAATAAATTAGCGAATACAATGCACCCATCAGTGGTCGTACCAGAACATTATTCGGCTATCTTTTATAGCGGTGGTGGTGCTGCCATGTTTGGTGTGGCTGAGGATACATCTATCCAAACAATTGCCAGAGCGATTTACAATAGAAATGGCATCATTTCTACCCTGTGTCATGGCACAGCTGGGATTGCCTACCTAAAGGATGAAAAGGGGAATTCTTTATATAGCGGAAGAAAGATTACAGGCTTCCCCGACAGCCAAGAAGACAGAAATGAAGCCTATTATAAGACATTTCCATTCGCAATGGATAAGGCTATTAATGACAATAAAGGAAACTTTGTTTTTTCAGAAAAAGAAAATTTTTATGTTGTTGATGGTAGATTTATAACTGGTCAAGATCCAACAGCATCTGTTTCAGTAGCAAATGAAGTTATAAAACAGATTAATAATCAAAATATTAGCTCAAATACAGCCCAATACAAAAGTGACTTAGAGCAAGTAAGAGAAACTTTGTTGGATTACATTGAAGGAACAGCCAATGGTCAACCACAAAGGCTAAGAAAAGCATTTCATCCTAAATTTAATTTATATACTGTTGCAAAAGATACTTTGTGGACACGTTCAGGAGAGCAATATATTGCTAATATCAATGAGGGCGAAAGATCCAATAGATTAGGACGCATCATTGACATAGATATAGAAAAAGATGCGGCTACGGCAAAAGTGGAAATTATAGCTTCTGATACAAGATTGTTAACTGATTATTTTTTGTTGTTGAAATATGAAGGTTCTTGGAAAATTGTCCATAAAAGTTACTCATGGCGGGAAGTTCCCAAATCACCATCTATCCAGGCTGAAATAAATGGGGAATACTTCGATCCGTTTATGGGAGATTATGTAACACCCAATAACGAAATTATCGTGATAGGTCGTTCAAAACCAAAACTGTATGCCTTCAATGAAAAAAATTATGAATTTCGTGGATTAAATAAAGTAAATGACAATACTTGGACAGCGGGGAAAACAATAGTGTCCACTGATGTAGTCCAAACCTATAAATTCAAGCAAAATAAAATTGAGATTTATGAAAATGATAAGCTCATTACAACCGCCATTAAAAAGGAGTTTTACACCAATGAAAAAGTAACATACACAAATGCTAATGGCGTAAAATTGGGTGGTACATTATTTATTCCTGAAAAGCCAAATGGTAAGGCAGTCGTATTGGTTCATGGTGCAGGGGCAGAAAATAGAAATGGCTATGCTTCCAACCTAAGATTGTTGGCAGACCAAATTGCAAGAGAAGGCGTTACCGTACTCGCTTATGACAAACAAGGCATTGGCGTATCAGAAGGGAGAAGTTATGAAACATTGGGCTATCCTGATTTAGCCCAAGATGCACTTGCTGGCGTTGATTATTTAAGGTCAAGAAAGGATTTATCCTGCAAAAAAATTGGACTTGTAGGTGTTTGGCAAGGCGGATGGGTAAATGCTAAAGCCATTGACCACAGTGGGGACAAGATAGATTTTGTCGTAAATATGACTTCCTCTCAAATTACGCTGAGACAATTAGATATTGATGGTACTAAGGCCTCTATGAAATGTAAAGGAAGTTATACAGAAACGCAAATAGCCAATGTACTTAAACAACGAAGCTACTTTCTCGATTATATGGATAATCCTTCCCTTGCAAAACAGTTAGATGATTATACAAAAAGCATTGAGCAAGACACTTTATTGAAAGAATGGTTGTTTCCTAAAAGTAACGAGGTAGATTTAAAAAATAGAAACCAATGGTACAGTACTTTAGAATTAAACTATGATCCACTACCGACGTGGAAAAACTTCAACAAACCCGTCTATATGCAATTCAATGAATTTGAAGATTACCCACTATCTTATGAAAGAAAAGCAAGAGTAGATAGTCTGAAAAAGAAAAACATTCATACAGAACTAATTAAAAATGCCCAACATGGTGGTTTTGAAACAACCGATAAATGCAATGACAGTTTTTATTTATTGACAAATTATCATAAAGACTATTTTTCAAAAATGAAGGAATGGTTGAAAAGCCAATAATAAGTAGATCAACGAACCGCTAACATGGTATTGCCAAAAGCGGGGCTTCGGTGCTTTATTGAACATTTGTAATTCTAAACCCCGCCTTCGGCAATACCTAGACGTTGGCAGAAACCATAACAGAAAAAGGAGAATTCAATAATCTAACGCAACAAATGATAAATTTTATCTTTGTTGAATTATGAATAAATCCTATAAACGAATAACCTTAAATGAACGTATAATTATTGAGACTTTACTACAGGAAAAAAGATCTAAAAGTTATATCGCCGTTCATCTAAATAGATCCCGTTCTACTGTCAATAATGAACTTAAAAAATGGCTGATAAGACCTACCGATACCTACAGTGGACAACTCGCTCATTGGTATGCAACGACAATTAACTCTAATAAAAGAACCCAAGACAAAATAAACACCCACAAAAGCCTCAAAATATATGTCTACAGGGGACTATTAAATGGCTATAGTCCAGATCAAATTGCTGGAAGCATTAAATTGTCATACCCAAATGATTCAATAATGTCAATATCGTATGAAGCTATTTATCAGCACATTTATAGGCATCGACAATCTATATTAGAAAAAAAGCTCATTAAGCTACTTCCCTATCACCATCATAAAAGAAGAGAAAATAGAAAGTTTGGTAAAGACAGAATTCGAATCAAAAATCAAGTGAGTATTGAACAAAGACCCGAACATATCCAGCTCAGAGAAGAAGTAGGTCATTGGGAAGGTGATTTAATGATTGGCGTAGGACAAAAAAGCGCTATTGCAACCAACGTAGAGCGAAAAACCAGATATACTTTTATCATGAAAATTGACAATCGAAAGTCAAAAACAGTCATCAAAGCTTTTGCTAACACCTTAAACACTTTACCAGAATACATAAGAAAATCAATAACTTACGACAACGGAATGGAAATGGCAAATCATAAATGGCTCACGGATAAAACAGGAATAGACATCTATTTTGCTCATCCATATTCCTCTTGGGAACGAGGAACAAACGAAAATACAAATGGACTTATCAGACGCTTTTTCCCTAAAGGAACTGACTTTAATACAATAACACTAAAACAATTAAAACATGCACAAGACAGGCTTAATAATAGACCAAGAAAAGTGCTTGGATATAAAACTCCAAACCAAATGATGGAGCAAGAAATTAACACGAGAATGGTAAGCGGTGAGTTAAATTCGGAAATAACTTTTGGCTTCTTAAAAAGCCAAAAAAGTTATTCTGAAATTAACGCTAATATTCTTCAAAAAAATTAACTTTGAATAACTAAATTACTAATGGACTTGTTGCGATAGGTTCTTGAATCCGCCACATCACGAAAATTAAACACCTAAAAATACTTATGAGTATATTAGAACTAAAAAATATTCAAAACATCTCTACCGACATTAAATTGAGTAGAGTTTACTCACAGTTTGGAGAACTTCTAAGTGAATTAAAGAAAATGGAATTATCACAAACTGTAGTTGCCACAATTAATGAAAGTGTTGAACAAATAAACTCATCAACCCTTTTAGGAACTCAATTAACAAAACTCATAAAACAAAAGCAATCGTTAATTATTAAACGAGTTGAAAAAGAACACAAGATTGTACCAAAAAATTATTATCGAACTATTTGGATGTTCTTTGGAATGAGCGGAATTGGCATACCAATTGGAGTAGCTTTTGGATTAAGCATCGGTAATTTAGGACTATTAGGACTGGGATTGCCTATTGGCATGGCTTTAGGACTTGCTATTGGTTCATCATTGGACAAAAAAGCATTAAATGAAGGACGACAATTAAATATTGAAATAAAAAATTCATACTAATTGCGGAATAAAAAAGCCGAACCGCTAACCGCCGTTTGGCAATATGGCGGGTTTAGGCTTAATTTAAAGATGGTTTTGTACTAGTAAAATAGTCATTAACCGAAAGTTTAGGCATCCTTAATCCGCCACATCGCAAAGCGGCCAAACGTTGTGTGCAAGCCAATCGCAGAGTCAAGAATCTAACAAGGTTTTTTTGTATTCAGTTAAAAATATTCTCAAAAATCCAGGAAAAACGGCAAAGGACTATATTGATGGAAATCGGGTAAGTCATTATAAACCTATTTTGTTAGTTTTTGTACTGAGTGGACTTTCGGCATTTCTATCCTATAAAGTTTTGAACTTAAATGAAGTGATGAGTACATACTTTTCACAACAAAATATCAACTCTAATTCAATGGGCGATGTAAACTCATTTTTGTCAAGTTACAATTCTGTAATAATGCTTCTTCTTATTCCACTTTTTGCTCTAACAACCAAAATTGCTTTTAGAAAATGGGGAAATAATTACTATGAACACGTTGTTATGAATGCATATGTTTTATCATTTTATACATTAATTTCTATTATTTTAGTGTTTCCGATTATGTTCATTTTTAGACATTCACCAAATACTTTTTTTAACATAACCCAACTTTCACTTTTACTAGTACCTGCAATTTTGATTTGGTTTTTTAAAGAATTTTACAAAGACAAACCTCTGAAATCAATTATTCTAAAAGTATTAGGAGTTTTAGGATTGACAGTTTTGGGTTTACTTTTTGTTATAATATTAGTTTCTATTATTAGTTTTGGTTTGACAATTTTAAAGTAATCCGAAGTATTTATACATTCATTAAATAATAATGGTCAAGTTGCATTTATGACTTGAATCCGCCGCATTTAAAAGGAATTGTAAATGCGGCTGTTACTACATTATCAAATGGTATCGCAGAAAACATAAACTCAAAAATTCAGATAGTAAAATCTGTAGGAAGAGGATTTAAATCGGTTAAGGGATATAGAAATGCTCTACTATTTTTCAATGGAAAACTTGACCTCTTACCTGAATAAAATATAGAACCACTCAAAAAACAGTAAAACCAAATATTATAACAAAATAAAAAAACTATGAAATATTTCACGACCTCTATTTTTACAATTTTAATGTTGACAATTTGTATCAATTCATTTTCTCAACAACCTGAAATTAAAATCGGTAACACTAAAAATGTACCTGTCATAGAACTACAAGGCAATGGTCGTCAGCGTGGCTTGCAACATGGTAAAGTCTTAAAGACAGAAATTGCAGAAGTTTTTTTAAAATGGAAAAATAGTATTCAAAATGATAGTAAACAAAATGCTGATACAGTCATCACAGCCTTTTTAAAAGCAACCAATTTTGAGCCTGCCATTCGCAAACATACACCCGAAATATACGAAGAAATAAAAGGCATTGCTGAAAGTTCGGGACAGTCCTTTCGAGATGTTTTGTGCTTTCAATTGGTTGATGAGTTTTGGGTTTATATTGACCGATTAAATAACATCAAAAAGCATCATTGTAGCGATATAGGCGTTGCAGCCACCAATACACATCCTGCCTACGTTTCCCAAAATATGGATTTAGAAAGCTATATGAATGGGTATCAAATCTTGCTTCATATTGCCCCAACTTCGAATGAGCCAGAGCAATATATTTTAAGTTGTTCGGGTCTCGTTGCCCTCAATGGTGTCAATTCAAAAGGTATTGGGCTTTGTATGAATACATTGATGGAGTTAACCGCCAGTACTGATGGACTACCTGTTTCCTGTATTATAAGAGGCGTTTTAGCCCAAAAAAACGGTAAAAGTGCTTTAAAATTTCTAAAAACAGTACCTCATGCTTCAGGTCAAAACTATATCCTCGGTACTTTTGATAAAGTATATGATTTTGAAGCTTCTGCCAATAAGGTTGTCCGCTATTTACCTGACCCATCGAATGAGGCATTAGTTTATCATACAAACCACCCTATCTCTAACGATGATGTGAAACCATGGTATCAAGCGTTTCAGAAAAAATTATTAAGTGATGAAGCAAATGATGATAACAGTGTCATTCGATTAGCTTCTTTAAAAAATAGGCTAAATATTCCTGTTACCAAAATTACCGACAATGTTTTAAAGGAGGCTTTTCGTGCAAAAGACGATCCCAAAAACCCTGTTTGCAGAACTTTTCAAGAAGGAAAATCGGGTTTTACATTTAGTTCTGTGATTTTCACTTTGGGTAAAAACCCTTCAATTCAGCTTACCAATGGTTCACCCGACCAATCAGAATATGATTTACACAAATTTACTTCGGGCAAATAGAGAAAAGTCGAGTAGGTAAAGGGGAATCTCACCCCCAAACCTCTCACAGAACCGTACGTGAATCTCTCGATTCATACGGCTCTTCTTAATTCAAGTCTGTTAAGGTCTGAAACCCTCGTATTGCCAATGTTCAAACAAATTTGGAAAGTCTCTTGATAACTGTTGAAGGTATTTATACCCTACGTACCAAGGTTTCTTTCTGAATCGACGGTATTTATTGCGTATCCATTTGGTCAAGCGTAGATGCAAAACCTTGAAAAGTTTTCGCATTTCGCTCATTCGGAACTTGCTATAGTAATTTATCCAACCTCGGAGTTTGAGTTTTAATAGTTCCGCTATTTTACTTATCGGAAATTGAGTTTAGAAATATTTATGAAGAAACAAGTAAAGAAATAACAAGAGAAAAAATGACTAATTGGGTACAAAAAACCAAGCAACTCGATATGACGGTTTTTAATACCACTGCAAATAGTTTGAATTATCATTTAGAAACCATTTTAAACTTCTTTAAAAACAGACATACTAATGCAAATGCAGAATCGTTTAATTCTAAAATAAAACTCTTTAGAGCTAATCAAAGAGGTGTGGTAGATGTAAAATTCTTTCTCTTTAGAATGGAAAAACTTTTTGCTTAATCCCCAGAAAATTTATGTGACCCAAAAAAAGGACTGAAAAGCCCTTTTTTTTACAATTCTAGTAATAATACTTAATTTACAGTGCTGTATAATTAAACACTTTCCTCTAAATAAGCGGGATCAAATTCCATAGTATCCAATACTTCTACTGCTGCAGGTTTAGAAGCTTTGAGTGCATTGAACTTTTCTAATTGTTCTGTTTCTCCTTCTTCTCCACTAAAATAAGGAAAAACATCCAAAATAGGAGATTCCGAAATAGCTGGGATGTTATATTCTCCCATGGTGGTTTTCATTACATGAAGGGTGTTATCATAAGCTTCTTTTACGTCATTGGCTTGCACTAATAGATACATATTCGACTTTCGTTCTTTACCGCTTTCTTCATCATAAGCCAATAAAGAAACTTTTGATTTAAACCAACGATCCGCATTTTCAAAGGGATGTATCTCAGCATAATTAGCAACTTTAATATTCGTGATTTTAAATTCTTCACTAATATAGGCAGACATCTCTTCATTAATTCTGCTTTCTGCTTCCGTATAGGATAAAGCATCTACCAAGTAAGGTTCTGTCGTAATCTTTTGCCCTCCAGTTTCATCTGTTTTTCTATATTTTACTTTGCATTCGTACCAAATTGTGCTCATCTCTCTTTTTTTTAAGGATGCCAAAGATAGATTTTAAAGAAAAATAAATACACAATTCAAAAAATAGATATTCACAATTTTGGATAAATTCAATCGCAGTCATTTTCTATTTTGTTTACCATCTAAATAAGTATTAAAAAAAAGCTTCAAGCAAAGATTACTACTACAATTTGTTTTTTTCAATCGCAAAAGTTTAAGTGGCATTATAAAAACATAACTTTACCAAATAAAACAAAGATTCAATATACAACTGCAATTTCTATGGAATCATTAATTAATTATTTTAAAAAAATGGGTTTTTCAGAAGAAAGCCTAACTGTTTTTTTAAAACAAATTAAAACAAGGACATTTCAAGCCAACGAAATTATTCTTTTCGAAGGTCAGGTTGAAAACTATATGTCATTTATTGACACAGGAATTGTACGTTATTACGCTGTGCATAATGAGAAGGAAATTACCTTTGATTTTGCTTTCCAAAACTCTTTTTATTGTGCTTACGACTCTTTTTACACCAGAAAAAAAACAGCCGTTTATATCCAAGCCATAACACCCTGTGTATTACATTCGATCTCACACGAAAGTTTGAATGCATTGTATGCTATGTGCGAAACCTCAAAAAAACTAGGTCAAATTGCCACTGAATATTTACTTTCCAAAAAAGTAAAAAGAGAAATGGATTTATTGCTCAAAACTCCGCAAGAGCGATACGAAGCTCTTTTTACGGAGCAATCCAAACTAATACAATCGATTCCTCAAAAATACATTGCGTCCTATATAGGCGTAGTTCCAGAAACCTTAAGCCGAATCCGAAAACGTATTACTTGACCAAAGTCAATTTCTCGCCCATAAATCATTCTCAACTTTGCATCAGTAAATAACTGATAAAACAAAATTGAAATGAATTTTAGCATCACCCACATTGACACCGCTTGTGTTTTAATAAACATAAACGGATACAAAATCCTGACCGATCCAACACTGAACAAAAAAGACGGTTGGTTACCCCAATATGTAACAAGCCCCCTAGCCTTTTCCAAAAAATACATTGACGCCGCACTTACTCCCGCCGAAATTGGAAAAGTGGATTTGGTATTACTCAGTCACGACCATCATAAAGACAACCTAGACAAAACTGGGAGAGAATTCATTAAAAACGTTCCTCTTGTATTATCCACTACAGCTGCGGTCCATAGACTTAAAGACACCAAAACCATTGGTCTCGAAAACTGGGAGGAATATTCAATAAAGGACGAAAGAGTCAAAGGATTGAAGATTACGGCCATTCCGGCACAGCATACCAACATCAAACGATTGGACAAAATGATGGGCAAAGTACTTGGCTTTACCATCGAATGGGACAATCAAGAAAAAGGGTGTCTTTATATTTCTGGTGACACCGTGCTTTTTGAAGGAGTTTATGAACTTGCCAAACGAAAAAAAGTGGATGTTGCCATTTTACATCTCGGAGCAGGCGCCTTCCCCTATCTAAAAAAGAATTTACGAGTGACCATGAATGGCGAAGAAGCCATAAAAACAACACAATTACTCCAAGCCAACACTGTAATACCCATACATTATGAAGGTTGGTGGCACTTTAGACAATCTGTAGCGTCATTATTGAACGAAATAAAAAATTCGAATGTCAGCGATAAATTCATTTGGCTAAAAAGCGGAATAGATACCCGAATTATGTCTTAAAACTGCCAAATATTTTTATAAACAGCATAAAAACCCAGAAAAAATGAAAAATAAAACCAAGCTAAGCTTTCTATTCGGCTTATGTATAGCAATAAATTCGAATGCACAAAATTCAAAAATCATCACTGGATTCCATCATATAAAAAGTGTTGCAACAGATGGACATTTTATATATGTAGCCGACATTGGTAAAGAATTAAACCCAAATGCAAAAGATGGCGATGGTAAAATACTTAAATTAGATAAAAAGGGACAAATCCTAGATTCTACGTTTGTAAAAGAAAAACTAAATGCGCCAAAAGGGCTAGCCATCGATAATGGAATACTATTTTTAAATGACATTGATCGTCTTCTTGCAATTGATTTAACAACAGGAACAAAATTATATGAAATCGACTTTAGCAAAGACAGTTCGTTTTTGAACGATATCGCAGTATGGGATTCAACCACTTTATATGCAACTGCAACTGATAAAAGTAAACTCTTCAAAGTTAATCTAAATGACAAATCCTATTCCGAAATTAAAATCGACCACCCAATCTATGGAATCAATGGATTGTTTTGCTATAAAAAAGCCAATAGATTGTATATAAATGGTTTTGGAACCGATAATAAACCCAATGGCGCTGTGGGATATTTAAATTTAAAAGACAATATTTTCACAAAACTAACCGAAGCTGAAGGCTATTTTGATGGGATATCCATTGCCAATGATGTACTATATGTAAGTAACTGGGTATCGTTTGAAAAAAAAGGAATCCTATTCTCCATACAATTGTATAACAATAGATTAAATATAATTAAGCTTCCCGAACTTATAGCTGGCCCAGCCGATTTTATAATACTCAAAGACCAATTAATTGTTCCAGGAATGATCAATGGAGAACTTCATTTTATAAAATTAGATACCAGTTTAAAACAAAGCCTATGATACATTCCGAATTCAAAAAATCAGTATAGACCAAAAAAAACACAGCAATTTAAAAAAAAACACAAATTTCTTTCACTCAATTAAAAAAAAACACATGATAGTACATAAGCAACTTACTCTGGATCATCTTACTTTTGATTTACGCTGCGCAGGAGATCCCTCTAATGAACTCGTTATACTATTGCATGGATTCCCAGAGACCAATCACATGTGGATACCACTGATGAAGGATTTATCCAAAAAAGGATTGTACTGTGTTGCTCCCAATTTACGGGGATACAGTCCAGGAGCGCAACCAAAAGGCAAAAAAAACTACACGCTAGAACAACTGGGCTCCGATATTGTTACTATTAGCAAGGCTTTGGGAAAAGAAAAATTTCACTTGATTGGCCATGACTGGGGAGCTTGCATTGGTTGGCATGTAGCATATGAGCAACCCGAATTGGTCCTGAGTTGGAGCGCTTTGTCCATTCCTCATTTACAAGGATTTGGAGAAGCACTAGCTAAAGATCCCACGCAGAAGAAGATGAGTTCATATATGCAACGATTTCAAATACCATGGTTGCCAGAGTATAAAATAAAGAAAGACAATTTTGCAGTTTTGAAGCGTCTTTGGAAAAATTGTACTAAAGAAGAAATAGCCGATTACCTATCCGTATTTCAAAAAAAAGGAACAGTTACAGCTGCACTTAATTACTATAGAGAAAATTACAAAATATTGAAGAATGCTACTAAAACTCAAATATTGGATGATGTAGATGTACCTACTTTAATGATTTGGGGGGAAGATGATTTTGCAATTGGTTCTTATGGAGTAGAAAGATGCAAAGATTATGTCACCGGAGATTACACATTTATAAAAGTCAAAGGGGGGCATTGGCTGGTTCAAACCAATTACAATGAAGTAGCCCTAGCAATAAACAACCATTTGGATAAATACCGGTCTTCTCTTAATTAAAAACAGACCATTTTAAAATATAAAAGATGAAAGAAATAATTCAGTTATCCGTTTTTCCTTTTGGGATGATCAATTGTTTCCTTATAAAAGGAGAAAAAAAACACGTTCTAGTCGATACGGGTGTACCTAATAGTGAGAAAAAAATCATCAAACAATTAAAGAAAAACGGCATAAAATTAGATGATATTGGTTTAATACTAGTGACTCATGGGCATATTGACCATTTTGGAAGTGCCAAAGAATTAAAGGATATTTTAAAAGTCCCCATTCTAATACATGATTTAGACAAAGAAGCATTACAAACTGGAAAAAGTATGCTGAAAACTTTAAAGTCTAACCATAAAATTTGGGATATTGTTCTTAAACCTAAAATAGTAAAAGATACAGCTTCACCTTGTTTTCCAGACATAGTTTTAAATGGAAACCAAGAATATGATTTGTCAATTTATGGGATAAATGGAAAAGTAATTCATACTCCAGGACACACACCAGGTTCTCTATCTGTTATTCTTGAAGATGGAAATGCCATAATTATGGATTTAGCATCGTCAGGAATATTACTTGGGGGAATAGCGTTCCACTCAAGAATGAAACACCCCCCTTTTCATGACAATTTAGAACAAGTAAAAAACAGCATCAATCACGTACTTTCCTTACATACCCACCAATTTTATCTTGGACACGGACATCCAGTTTCCAGAAAATATTTAATAAAGTATAGAGACCAATTTTTGAGATGATAAATAAAATGGCAGCCAATAATAGCAAAGGGCAGCTTTCGTTCACAGTACGAACAATAAAACCTATGCTGTTCGAAACTGTACTACAAAAACAACTAAAATTAGACTTATGAACAAAAATCCAAATTCAACATATAAAATTCGCTTTACGGATTGCGATATGTTCGGACACTTAAACAATTCTAGATATCTTGATTACTTAATTAATGCTCGAGAAGACCATTTAAAAGATTTTTATAACTTTGACTTTAATGAGTATTATAAAAATGATTTAGCCTGGGTAATCGGCAGCCATGAAATCACATACATAAAACCTGCCCTATTTAATGAAATAGTATCCATTCAATCTACTTTATTACATGTTGATATAGAATTTCTTCACTTAGAAACTATTATGATGAACGAAGAACAAAATCAAATTAAGGCAATTATGAGATCCAAACTTATTCCTATAAATTTAAAAACAGGCAAAAAAGTTCCTCATGATCTTCAATTTATGGCATGGGCAAAAACAATTGAAAACACAGAAGTTGCCAACCAAGGCAATTTACAAGATAGAATTAGACAATTGCTTACTGATTTTAAAGTGAAGCATAACTAATAAAGCGGAATAAACTTGTACAATCAGGCGTTGCAAATAACTAAAAATAGGTGAATTGAAAACATTTGAAACAGAAAGATTACTACTAAAACCAACATCCAAATAAGATGTTGGTTTTATTTTAGAATTATTCAATACCCCAAAATGGATCGAATTTATTGAGGATAGGAAAATACAAAACAGTACAGATGCAGAAGAGTATATAGAGACTAAGATATTGCCACAATTCGAAAGATTGGGGTATGGCAATTACACGGTAATCCGAAAATTGGATGGAAAAAAAATAGGTTGTTGTGGTCTTTTCGATAGAGAGGGCTTGGAAGGAATCGATATTGGATTTGCTTTACTCCCGATTTTTGAAAAGCAAGGCTATGCTTTTGAATGTGTGAACAAACTAAAAGAAGCGGCATTCCAACATTTCAGATTAAGTAAACTTAGCGCAATAACAGATAAAAACAATTTAGCCTCACAGTATTTATTACAAAAAATAGGTCTTTCATTTGTGGGAAACACAAAACTTCCACATAAAATGGAAGAGGTGCTTTTATATCAACTTTTATCATAATGAAAATAGGGTGTTTTAAATTCAACTTTTGTCCAACGAGGACAAGCCCAAATCAAGTCACTTATTCAATCCCGCTTTGCCAATGTAAAAATCCTCTCTATCTTTGTGTACAAAACCCGAACAAAAATTAAACCCCTATGGCTACATTTAGCAAACAACTTTCTTTTCGTTGGTCTGATTTAGACCCCAATTTTCACTTGCGTCACAGTGCATATTATGACTTTGGAGCGCAACACCGTGTTGAGATTATGGCACAATTAGGATTGACTTTAAGAGTGATGCAAACGGAGCATATTGGTCCAATTTTATTTAGGGAAGAATGTGTTTTTAGAAAAGAAATCAATCTCTCCGACGTTATTACCATGCAAACCAAAATGGCAAAAATGAAAGCCGATGCTTCACGCTGGTCTATAGTTCATGAATTTTATAAAGAAGATGTATTGTGCGCCGTTATTACAGTAGATGGTGCTTGGATGGATACTAAACTTCGTAAACTAGCCACTCCTACTCCGCAAATTGTTACTGATGCGTTAAGTGTTTTTCCAAAAACAGCTGATTTTATTGCGTTATAATTATTCCAAATCCTATCAAATATGTTTACAATTGCTCAAATAAAAGAAGCGCATTCCAGAGTTCAATCTGGAGCTGACTTCCCTACTTACATTCAAGATTTAATTGCATTAGGAGTAAAAGGATATGATACCTTTGTTAACGATGGTCATGTAGAATATTTTGGTGCCGATAATTTTCGGGCGGTAGCGACTGAAACTTATAACAGCATCACTATTGCTCCGTCTGCCAACAAAGAGCGATTCATTGAATTTCTGGTTATACATCAAGACGGCCAAACCGATTACCTCACCTTTTGTAATCAAGCTGGACAGTGCGGAATTGCAAAATGGAGCGTTAATATTATAGAAATGACCTGTACTTATTATGACCAATCGGGTGCTGCTATTTTAATAGAAAAAATCCCGAGTTAGGTTTATCAAAAAAAAGGGTATTATCACAAAATGAGTGGTTAAATATTGCAACAAATAAACTAAAATTTACCATTAAGGCATTAAGGGGTATTAAGCTTAATGGCTCTTAATGTCTTAATGGTAAAAAAATGAATTCTAATTTTGAATAGAATATACAGGGACAATGGTAAAACAAAAAAAGTGGTCTGTTTCCAAACCACCTTTTTAATGCTCTAAAATACAACCGATAATTAAACCAAGTCGAAACGATCTAGATTCATCACTTTGTTCCAAGCGGCTACAAAGTCGTTTACAAATTGTTCTTTAGCATCCTCACATGCATACACCTCAGCGAGGGCTCGAAGCTCTGAGTTCGAACCGAAGATAAGATCGACACGCGTTCCTGTCCATTTCAATGCTCCTGTCTTACGGTCACGACCTTCAAACACCTCTTGTGAATTTGAGGAAACTTTCCAAGTCGTACCAAAATCAAGCAAATTCACGAAGAAATCATTAGTCAATGTCTCAGGACGAGTAGTGAACACCCCATGTTTAGACTGATCGAAATTTACATTAAGAACACGCAAACCACCAACCAATGCTGTCATTTCAGGTGCAGTTAGCGTCAATAGCTGCGCCTTGTCAATCAACATTTCCTCAGCCGAAACAGTATATTGGATTTTCATATAATTGCGAAAACCGTCTGCTTCTGGCTCAAGTACTGCAAATGACTCCACATCAGTATGATTTTGTGAAGCATCAGTTCTTCCCGGTGTAAAAGGAACAGTCACATTTTGACCCGCTTGTTGAACTGCTTTCTCAATTCCAACACCACCAGCCAGAACTATTAAATCGGCTAATGAAACCTGTTTCCCGTCAGACTGGACACTATTGAATGTTGTCTTAATACCTTCCAGAGTTTCTAGCACTTTTGCTAATTGAGCAGGATTATTGACTTTCCAATTCTTTTGCGGAGCAAGACGTATGCGAGCACCATTGGCACCACCTCTTTTATCGGAACCTCGGAACGTAGATGCCGAAGCCCAAGCTGTTGATACCAATTGGGACACAGACAATCCAGAAGCCAATATTTTAGCTTTCAAAGCGACAATATCATTTGCGTCAATTAGTTTGTGTGTTACAGTTGGAACAGGATCTTGCCAAATGAGTACTTCCTTAGGTACCTCTGGCCCTAAATAACGCACAATTGGTCCCATATCGCGATGCGTCAATTTGAACCAAGCACGAGCAAATGCATCTGCAAAAGTTTCAGGGTTTTCATAGAATCGTCTTGAAATTGACTCATAAATAGGGTCTTCTCTCAAGGATAGATCAGTTGTAAGCATAAATGGAGCGTGACTTTTTGAAGGATTATGGGCGTCTGGCACCATACCTGCTCCCGCACCACCTTTTGGCTTCCACTGATGCGCACCGGCTGGACTCTTGTCTAACTCCCATTCGTAGCCAAACAGGTTTTCGAAGTAATTGTGACTCCACTTCGCAGGAGTCTTGGTCCACGCTCCTTCTAGACCGCTACTAATAGTGTATTCTCCATTCCCACTGCCAAAAGAATTTTTCCATCCAAGACCTTGTTCCTCGATACCCGCAGCTGCTGGTTCTGCCCCAACGTACTCATTTGGATCGGCTGCACCATGGGTTTTCCCAAAGGTGTGCCCGCCGGCAATAAGCGCAACTGTTTCTTCGTCATTCATAGCCATTCGGGCAAAGGTCTCACGAATATCAATGGCAGCTGCAATCGGATCAGGGTTTCCGTTAGGCCCCTCAGGATTCACATAAATAAGTCCCATCTGAACGGCAGCAAGAGGATTCTCCAATTCACGGTTACCTGAATAACGTTTGTCATCCAACCACTTTCCTTCGGAGCCCCAATAAATATCTTCATTGGGTTCCCAAACATCGGCACGTCCGCCTCCGAAACCGAAAGTTTTGAAGCCCATCGACTCCAAAGCACAATTCCCAGCAAGAATCATTAGATCTGCCCACGAAATTTTTTTCCCATATTTCTGTTTGATTGGCCATAGCAGCAAACGAGCCTTATCAAGATTCACATTATCAGGCCAGCTGTTGAGTGGAGCAAATCGCTGCGTACCTGCACCGCCACCGCCACGACCATCTGCAATACGATACGTACCGGCACTATGCCATGCCATCCTGATAAAGAAAGGACCATAATGACCATAGTCCGCTGGCCACCAGTCTTGGGAATTAGTCATTAAATCAAAAAGATCTTTCTTCAAGGCATTCAAATCAAGGCTTTTAAAAGCCTCGGCATAGTCGAACGACTCCCCCATTGGATTCGACAATGAAGAATGTTGCCGAAGAACACCTAGTTTCAACTGATTCGGCCACCAGTCATCGTTTCTCGTGCCTGAGCCTGCACTTTGTTTTGAGCTGCCGCCTGAAAATGGGCATTTGCCTTCCCCATTTGCATGGATACCATTGAATGCATCCTGATTTGTGCTATTTTCCATAATGTGATGATTTTTAAAAACTTACATACGAATTTATTGATTTTTTTATTATATAAATTATTTTTTCAATAGATAAAAACTATAGCTATTTCTCGGATTTAATATGTATCGGTATACTTAGAATAGTCAAGTAAGTAAAATCAAAATATTAAAACCCAAAATCAATAGCTGCAATTAATTTTTAGTTACTTGTTTTATTCCTCCTAATATTACTTTTATTTGACTATCCGTGACTTATCCCCAAAATACATAAACGGAGAATGGAACACGGATTATACTGATTCGCTAAAGCGAAAACGCTGATAAAAACGGATATTGATTTAGAATATGTTGAAAATAGCGGATTATACCACCTTCGGCAGTTGACGGATTAAAATCAAATTAATAAAAAACACTCTTGGCACTCATTACGGACAGTCAATACTTTTATATATTCCCGAAATAAGTGCTTTCTAGTGAAAAACAGAACGAGATGAAGTATTCGTTGGTTTTTCAAAATAATGTTATGTATCTTTGAATATATACTCTTTCAAATGAAAACAATACCATTTCTAAACGCCAGTGCCTGGATTGATGCCGAAAACGAAGCCGATCCAAACAACGAAATAGACCAAGATGTAACCTATCCTAAGGAATTATTATATTCCGACAGAATGTATGAAAGGCTTATGGATTATAATCCAAATGCTTCCGAAGCGGTTCAGATAGCTGCCAAGGCACAACACATTTGTCGTTGGAAAATCGCTAGAGAATCCTATCCAATGGATCGTGTGGGTTATCTAAAATGGAGAGAAGATTTAAAGAAATTCCATGCCAAAACAACCGCCGAAATATTAGAAAAAGCAGGATACGACCAAGCATTTATAGCCCGAGTTTCCTTTCTGATTGAAAAAAAATCACTCAAAAAAGATGAAGAAACACAACTTTTGGAAGATGTTATCTGTTTGGTCTTTTTAGAATATTACCTAGATCCTTTTGTTCACAAACACGATAGGGAGAAAATGAAAAACATCATTCAAAAAACGTGGAATAAAATGTCTGACAAAGGACATCAAGAGGCGTTAAAAATCAACTACAGCGAAGAGAATCTTCAATTGATAAAGGAAGCTATTGGATTATAGAACCTTTTAAAAATATCATTCTTAAATCTTTAAAATCTGTGTGCCAATTTATTTTTGCACGCAGATTTTTCATTTTCAGAAGATAGTAAACTTTCACACCTTCTTTTTGATTTTTTTAAAGATAAACAAAAATACAAAATACTTACACACAGATTTTTAACAGAAACCACATAGTCTATTTAGAGTCAAATATTTAAATTAAAAAACGTTTTATCCCTAACTTTGTATAGATCATTTCTATTTGAATTCCAATGCCATTTCCAAATAGTACCTTTTACATTCGTTCTTAAAAATGTTTTTAATTTATTGTCTAATATAAAATCAAAAAGCTATGTTTATTGTACGAGAAATATTCTGTCTGCAATTTGGCCGCTATAAAGAAGCCAAAGCACTAACTGACGAAGCTATCGCTAGTGGAATTTTGACATTACCCGCGGGTGGGCGAATCCTTACTGATTTCACGGGTGAAAGCTATCGCCTTATAATCGAGTCTCCATATCCTACTTTGGCCGCTTTTGAAATGGATTTATCAAAAGAGTTAAATGCCGAAATTTGGAAAAAATGGTATGAAAAATTCAAACCATTGATTAAGTCATCCCAAAGGGAAATTCTGAAACAAATTATTCCTGCTTCCTAAACTTTACAATATACAATCTGAGTCGGGCTTTTTAGTTTTATAGATTAAATCTGCTAAGACCAAAAAGTACCGGCTTCTTTTTTATATGTTTATAAAAAGGTTTTTATAGTATTTTCTATTATTCCCATGATTCAAACTCTATGTTACAAAGCATACAATTATTGTTTAAATCGATTATATTTACTTTCTAATTAACAAAAATCGGTTAGCCTAATCGTTTTAAACGAACTGACTTGATATACAATTACCATAAAAAATGGACTTATATTCAGAATATTATGTGAGTAAAAAATGTGAACGATTTGTAAATAAAATTTGGCACCTGGATAATAGTATCGGTGATACAACAATTAAAAACAAATTAGTATTACCAAATGGTTGTTTCAATTTAGCGATTGTAAGCGGCATATCTATAGAAGTTCATACTAGTAAAAAAAAGTATGTAATGGATAACGGGTTTTATTTTTGTTCGCAAATGACCAATACTGTTTTGGTTAATATTCAACCTAGAACTAAAGTAACAATCGTGCAATTTCATGCTTGGACCATTTCTATGTTTCCAAGTTATGATTTAAGTAATTTTACCGATTCAATAATTCAAGTAAATAGAAAAGACTTACCATTCAAGGACATAATTAAACCTACTCTACATAATAATACTTCCGCTTTGTTAGACTGTATGAATAGCTATTTTGAAGAATTATTTTTTTTAAATCCAAATAAAAATCTAATCGAAAAAATATGTGAAATTATTCAACTTCACAATGAAGAAATTAATGTTTCTGAAATTGGAGAAACTCTGAATTTTTCTCAAAGATTATTACAAATTAAATTTAAAAGTGCAACTGGACTAACCATTAAAAAATACATCAAAATTCTAAAGTTAAGAAAATCCATAGATCAAATGGTTAACTATAATCCAAAGGGACTTAATCTAACAAATATTGCACTTTATAATAAATATTTTGATCAATCACATTTCATAAAAGATTTTAAAGATGTTACGAAAATATCACCCAAAATGTTCAATCCCGATTTGTATTTTCTTTCCAAAAAAAGATAACATTTCGCTTTTTTACAATTCTTTAAAAAATGATTGATTTAATATTGTGGAATCAATAACATTAATCAATCAAAAATGAATCAATCAAAACCATCCAATCACCAGTTAAAAATTATACTCACTGGAATTTTACTCTTCCTTATACAAGTAGGACATTCTCAAGTAGAGAAGAATTCTGAATTATTAAGAACAATCATTTCAAAAGACAGTTTGCTTTTTAATGTAGGTTTCAACACTTGTGACATCAGTCAGTTTGAAAACTTATTAAGTGAAAAATTTGAATTTTATCACGACAAAGACAGTATTTCTAACAAAAGACAATTTCTTAATGCTTTCCGAAATGGGTTATGTTCTTCCCCAACAACCTTCCAATCAAGAAGAGAATTATTGCCTGAAAGCACTGCAATCTACCCTCTTTACAAAAAAGAAAAACTTTATGGAGCCATCCAAATTGGAATTCATCAGTTTTATGAAAAAATAGAAAATAAAAAAGAAGCATTTGGAAGTTCTGCGAAATTCACTCATCTATGGCTTTTAGAAAATGGGGCTTGGAAGCTAACAAGATCTTTAAGTTACGATCATCAAATTAAATTGCTTGATACGACAATATCATCCCTATTTGATAATGAAAGTGAAATTGAAAAATGGCTTATAGAAAATAAAGTTCCAACTTTAGGAATTGGAGTAATTAACGATGGAAAACTACAACAAATTAAAGTATTTGGAGAATTAAAAAAAGGAGTCCGTGCACCTTATAACACAATATTTAACGTTGCTTCTTTAACAAAACCTGTTACAGTAATGGTAACTTTAAAGTTAGTTAGCTTAGGAAAATGGGATTTGGACGAACCAATTTACCGTTATTGGATCGACCCAGATATTGCAAAAGATGTAAATCTCAAAAAACTGACAACAAGACATATTTTAAGCCATCAAACGGGTTTTTCAAATTGGCGTGGAAACAATAAAGACGGAAAACTACATTTTAATTTTGAACCAGGAACAAAATATCAATATTCTGGTGAAGGGTTAGAGTATTTGCGAAAAGCATTAGAAACTAAGTTTCACAAAACACTCGATCAATTGGCAAATGAATTAATTTTCAAACCGTTACAGATGAATGACACTGAGTTTTTTTGGAGCAAAAAAACCGACGAAAGTAGATTTGCAATTGGTTACAATAACAAAGGGATCGCCTATGAAACCACAAAAAACAAAACCACTAACGCAGCAGACGACTTACTTACAACGATTGAAGATTACGGAAAATTTTTGGTGAGCGTTATGAAAAGTGAAGGATTATCCCAAAAAGTTTCTGATGATATGATGACCAATCAAGTAGAAACCAAAAACGGAAAATATTTTGGATTAGGTTTTGAAATTTATGATCTTGGAAATGATCAAATCGTCCTTTCACATGGTGGTTCAGACAAAGGAGTACAAACCATTTTTTTTCTATTTCCTAAATCAAAAAAAGGATTGCTCATTTTCACAAATGTAGATGATGGTTATAAAGTTTATGAAAAATTACTAACTCATTATTTAGGCGAAAACGGAAAAAAAATAATTGAAATAGAAACAAAAAAATAAATATGCCTTACAACAGTGACAAGGGAAAAAATTAATTAAAAAAGCTGTAGTCACCGTTGAAAAATTTGCCACTGAATTTTTCTCGGTACTCGGCAATAAAACAACCGAATTAAACCAGAATTTAACATCATTACTCGAACAGAAATAAAAAAACATACGATTACCAATTAGTAAACGAGACACCCACCCCAACGGTGGTCTGATTGTAATTGTAATCGATTAGTGTTTCTCCGTATCCTGAAAACGCCTGAACATGTCCGCGTAAAAGACCTTTGATAGGAAAGATATAATTTAGCTGAATACTTCCTCTATCCAAACGAGTGAAGGGATGTGTAATTACAGAATAAAATTGTTGTCTTTTGTAAGTATAGAATACATTAAGTTCACCGTCTCCAATATAACTGGTTATTGCAGGGTTTTCATCATCTTCTATCCCATCCCCTTCATTTATACGAACCCAAGGTCTTAACGAAATAACCCAATTGTCTTTTTTGTAGGTAACATCAAAGATAATTCGGCTCCAACTTCTAGAGAGCGGAAAATTTCCTCCGTTTGACTGATGATTAAAAGCAACTCCAATTGATTCTAAATATCCATTAAAAAAATTAGCTTTTAATGGATATTTAAAAATCAGTTCCGGTTCATAATTAATTTCCCGAAAAACACGTGACAAATCAGCATTATATATTTGCCCATGGGCAACTTGTGTATAGGCTATCCAAAGATCACCTTTTCCATTAATGATTGATTGTAATACTTTTGATTTGAGACTAAATTGAAATTCTAATTCAACGTCATCATAATTAACCGGTTCAGTAGCAGAATAAAGAGGATTCTCACTTTGAGGCATTTTATTGACATTGTTAGTAACTCTAGTTGGTGTAAAATAATTCGATTTATATAACGCCAACCTAAAAGTCCCCATTTTATCAATAGAATCAAGCTCCCATCGTTGGGAATACGTTTGATAAATAATGTCCTTACCATTAAAAGCAGCTTGGCCATATGTCATACATATCCTTAGCAAAAGAATAATTGAAAGAATTGCTGTTTTCATGGTATTCTAATTACACCATCTAAGTTAGTGATTTTACATTTACAATACATTAAAAACTAAACAGTTGCCACAAAATAGCATCACTTTTAGTTCTCCTCACTTAAGATATTTCAGTATCTTTAACATTAGGTAACTTTTAATATCGATTCTATGAAAAAGATACTACTATTTTTCTTTTTTCAATTGCTGATCATTTCTTTTACTAATGCTCAAGAGGCTCGAGAAATAGTTAAAAAAGCAGATGAAAAAGCCAAGGGAAAAACCTCTGTTGCCAATATCACTATCCAAACCATACGCCCCGGATGGTCACGGGAAATGATCATGAAAGCTTGGACAAAAGGCAATGATTGGAGCTTGATTTTGGTTTTGGCTCCAGCCAAAGAAAAAGGCGTGGTGTTTTTAAAACGACAAAAAGAAGTTTGGAACTGGATTCCCTCTATCGAACGAAATATCAAAATGCCTCCGTCAATGATGAGTCAGAGCTGGATGGGAACCGATTTTACCAATGACGACCTCGTTAAAGAAGCCTCGATTTTAGAAGACTACAACCATTCCTTTCTCAAAGAAACTACCATTGACGGAAGACCTTGCTATACCATTCAATTGACACCCAAACCCAAATCGGCTGTGGTCTGGGGAAAAATTATCATGGCAATAGACAAAAAAGATTTCATGACACTTCATGTCGAATATTTTGACGAAGATGGTTCCCTGATAAACACCATGCATTGCAGCGACATAAAAATGTTGGGAGGCCGATTATTGCCCGGTAAAATGGAAATGACTCCCGCAAATAAAAAGGGAAACAAAACCATAATGCTTTATAACTCGCTAGTTTTTGACACACCCATAAACGATTCCTATTTTACCACACAAAACATGACCAAAGCAAAATGATTCTCAAACTGATCTGGAGAAACCTTTGGCGCAACAGCCGACGAACGCTCATTACTGTGGCATCAATTGCTTTTGCAGTTTTGTTTGCCATCTTGATGAAGTCTTTCCAGAATGGGGTTTTCAAGAATTTGATCAAGAATGTGGTGGGCTACTATTCCGGTTATGTTCAAATTCACCAAAAAGGATATTGGGACGAACAGGTTCTGGATAATAGCTTCGTTGTCGAAAGTTCTCTAATCCCGCAACTCCAACAAAATGCCAATATAAAAGTAATCGTTCCCCGACTGGAAACTTTCGTCTTGGCCTCCAAAGGAAACACTTCCAAAGGTTGCCTGCTCGTAGGTACTGATCCAGTGAATGAAAACAAACTGACGCATCTCAAAGATAAATTAATAAAAGGAAGCTATTTTGAAAATAACGAAGAAGCAGTTCTCCTTGCCGAAGGAATGGCCAAACGTCTTGAAGTAAGTGTTAATGACACCATTGTACTTTTCGGACAGGGTTTTCATGGTGTAATGGCGGCAGGAAAATATAAAATAAAAGGGATTATTCATCTGGCTGCTCCGGCAATGAATGACAGTTTTGTGTACTTACCTTTGGGCGCAACCCAATATTTTCTGGGTGCCGAAAATAGACTTACCTCCATTTCTTTAGGAATTGACGACTCAAAAAATACTAATGCTATTGCAAAAAAAGTAAAATCTAGAATCGGACAAAAATACGAAGTAATGCCTTGGCAAGAATTGATGCCTGAAATCTCCAATCATATCAAAGCCGATAGTTTTTCCTTTTATGTCTTTTCGGGAATTTTGTATATCATCATTGGTTTTGGACTTTTCGGAACCGTATTGATGATGACAGCCGAACGAAAATACGAATTTGGAATGCTTATCGCTATTGGAATGAAAAAATCAAAATTAGAATTGGTTTTACTGGGAGAAACTTTGTTTATCACCCTTTTTGGTGTGATTTTGGGAATAGTACTCAGTTTACCATTAGTAATTTACCTAAAAGAAAATCCCATCCGTTTTGGTGGTCAAATGGCAAAAGCCTACGAGCAATTCGGTTTTGAAGCCCTCTTCCCTACTGATTTTGACCCCAATATTTTTATAACCCAATCGCTTATTGTTTTGGCAATGGCAGTACTTATCGGCTTATATCCACTTTGGCACGTAAGCGGTTTAGATCCAGTCAAAACCATGAAAAAATAATTCGTTTTTAAAAAATAGAATCATGTTAATCAAAATCGCCAGCAGGAATATTTGGAGGAGCAAAAAACGCAGCCTCATCATTATCACAGCCGTAACCATTGGCTTGTGGGCAGGAATTTTTATGATGGCATTTTACAACGGCATGATTGAACAACGCGTAAATACAGCCATTACCAGCGAACTATCGCATATACAATTGCACCATCCCGAGTTCAGAAAAGAGTACGAACTGAAATACCATTTGCCGAAAGGCAGAAAAATGCTCGAGTTCATTTCCAAAGACAGTACCACAAAAGCCATTTCTGGACGCATTGTTATCAAAGGGATGATTGCTTCGGCCTCAGGAAGTGGAGGCATTACGATTAATGCGGTGATGCCTAATGAGGAACAAGCGCTTACCAATCTTAAAGGAAAAATCATTAAGGGGAATTATTTCAATCCTCAAAAAGCAAACGAAATCATCCTAAGCGACAAGCTCCGCAAAAAACTAAATCTCAATCTCAACAAAAAAGCCATTCTGACATTTCAAAACAAGGAAGGCAATCTGGCCTCTGGGGCTTTCCGGATTACCGCCATTTATAAAACCGTAAATACTCCTTATGACGACAGCAATGTTTTTGTAAAAATAACCGACATTGATTCACTCTCGGGAATTCCAAACGAAATCAACGAAATCGCCGTCCTCCTCAAATCAAGCCAAATACTTGATGAAAGCAAAAAAAGACTTCAACAAAAATTCCCAAAAACAGAAATACAAAACTGGAAAGAAATTTCACCAGAGCTAGGATATACAGTTGCTGTTGGCAACCAAATGGTGTTTATTTTCATGGGAATCATTCTACTGGCACTCGCTTTCGGGATTGTCAATACGATGATGATGGCAGTATTAGAACGAACTAGGGAAATAGGAATGTTACTAGCACTGGGAATGAACAAAATCAAAATATTCATGATGATTGTCCTTGAAACTTTTTTTCTGATTTTGGCGGGATGTCCCTTTGGAATACTGCTCGCCTTTGCTTCCATTGGCATCAGCCAAAGAACAGGAATCGACTTTAGCGAATTCTCTGAGGTGTATTCGAGTTTTGGATACAGTTCCGTCATTTATCCAAGTTTAACAGCAAATCAGTTTGGAAACATCATGTTATTGGTAGTAATAACGGCTTTGTTTTCGGCTTTATTTCCGGCAAAGAGGGCATTGAAATTAAATCCTGCGGAATCATTAAAAAAATAATTATCATGCGAGAAACAGTAATCGATGCACACAATCTGTCGAAAATATACGACGAAAAAACCATTCCGGTCTATGCGCTAAACAAAGTGCATCTTCATATTTCGCGTGGTGAATTTACCGCTATTAAAGGTCCTTCGGGATCGGGAAAAACCACTTTATTGAACATGATTGGGGGGCTAGACATTCCGTCAGAAGGTTTTGTCGAAATCAACGGAACCAACATTACGAATCTAAAAGGAAATGAACTGATTGACTTTCGACTCAACAACATTGGGTTCGTGTTTCAATCTTACAATCTGATTCCGGTGCTTACCGCCAAAGAAAACATTGAGTTCATCATGCTGTTGCAAAAACGCCCCAAAAAGGAAACTGATCAACGGGTTTTGGAATTGCTCAAACAGATTGGGCTAGAAGACAAAGTCAACAAAAGACCTCGTGAATTATCCGGTGGTCAACAACAACGTGTGGCCGTAGCGAGAGCTTTGGCTCCAAAACCACAATTCATCCTTGCAGACGAGCCTACAGCAAATCTAGACTCTGTTTCGGCAGAAAAACTTCTTGACATGATGCTCAAGCTCAATCAAGAGGAAAACATGACTTTCGTATTTTCGACTCATGATGAAAGGGTAATCAATCGAGCCCGAAGAGTCATCACTCTCGAAGATGGGAAAATAGTCTCCGATACCGCTCCGACTCCCGTAACCCAAGAGCAAACCGAAACAAAATAGAAATTGTGAAAATTGTCAATCTCATCCTAATCCTGATTTTCGGCTTCTTCTCCCCTGCTCTTTTTGGGCAATCCGAAGAAACAAAAACGCCGTTCATGGAACTGAAAGGGTATGTAAAAGACATGCAAAGTACCTATTTCATAAAAGGAGTTGATGAAAGTATTTCGTCGAACCTGATTCACAACAGGATGAACTTCAAATTCAACATAGCCTCAAAATTCAGTGGAAGAATCGAAATACGCAACCGGATTTTCATTGGAGAACTCATCAAACAGTTTCCTGATTTTGGTCAAACCATCAATCGTTATGATGGTTTATTTGATCTTTCTTATCTCTGGATTGACGAGGAATCAGTCGTGGCACAATCAGTAATTGATCGGTTATTACTGGAATATTCAGATGAGAAATGGGATATTACCCTCGGCCGTCAACGCATCAATTGGGGCATCACCAACGTGTGGAATCCCAACGACATTTTTAACGCCTTTAACTATTTGGATTTCGATTATGAAGAGCGTCCAGGTAGTGATGCCATCAGAATTCAACACAATATCAACAGCAGTTCGTCCTGTGAACTAGCCTATAAACCCGGAAAAACCAAAGACGAAAACACTGCTGGGTTCCTGTATAAATTCAATAATTGGCAATATGATTTCCAATTTTTGGGAGGGATATACCACACTGATTACGTTATTGGCGGAGGCTGGGCTGGAAGCATCAAAGACATGGGTTTCAAAGGTGAAATGAGTTATTTCATCCCCATGAAAAACACTTTGGATTCAGCCGAAACCTTCAACTTTTCAATCATGGCCGACAGAACGTTCAAGAACGACTGGTATCTTTCGATTACGACTTTATACAACAGCAACCCCACGAATACCTTTGCCGTAAACGGAGGTTTTTACAACTCTAATATCTCGGCCAAATTCTTGTTTCCGTTCCGTTACAATTTTCAAGCAACGGTCATGAAAACCATTACACCCATTACCACATTCAACTTTTCGTTCGTCTATTCACCCGAAAAAAATACGCTCATCCTCATCCCAACTTACTCGTGGAATGTGGCTACCAATTTCGATTTGGATTTCATCGTTCAATCCTACTCTGCAGAACAAGCAAACGCCTACCAAAACCTCTTGACGGAAATACATGTGCGAGGAAGATGGAGTTTTTGAGAAATAAAAAACAACGAAATCACTATAAACAAGTACTTTATAGAATTAAAAAAAATATATAACTTTAGCCTTCTATTATTCTTTTATACTTTTTAAACAAAAAAAATGAGCCTTTTAATTAAAATAGACAAGGATTTTCCCAATAAGCAAATCACAATCATCAGTAAATTCAAGGCATCCAAAGATAAAATTTGGAACGCCTTTACCAATCCAGAAATTACGGATAAATGGTGGGCACCCAAGCCTTATCAGACCATTACGAAACAAGCCGATTTTAAAAATGGTGGACAATGGCTGTATTACATGCTCTCTCCCGAAGGCGAGAAACATTGGTGTTACGCCGAATTTAAAAACATAAACCCGATGGAATCCTATGAAGCTACCGATGCTTTTTGCGATGAGGACGGAAAGATAAACATGGACTTTCCGAGAATGAATTGGAAAAACACTTTTCAGGAAGAAAACGGAACAACCGAAGTAACCAACGTGATTACATTCTCTCAGGAAGAAGATATGAAACAAATTCTTGAGATGGGTTTTGAAGAAGGTTATACAATGGGGTTGAATCAATTGAACGACTTACTAAATCAATAAACACAACCCGTTGGGTGTAATTCTGTTTAAATAAAAAATAAACCACATAGATACATAGATCTAGAACTAGTAATTAAAGAAAGAATAGAAAATAGCACTATTTTTCACATAGATTGACTATGTGAAAAGTAAAACATCTATCAAACTCTTTTCAAAAGCTATAAATTCTATGCTTCTATGTGGTAAAAAAACAATTACACCCAACGGGTTAAACACAATCTCATATCATAGAAAAACCCCCGGATTTATTAAATTCGGGGCTTTTGGCTTAATTACTAATTGGTTTTCAATTATCTCAACTGGGTAGTATCTACTCTTGTTGGAGCATCTTTTCCGCCTATAATACTAGACGAACTTAGTGCAATAGCCTTAATTATTTCGGTCATGTTATCAATATCCAACGTTTCTATTTCATCATCGGCGGTATGATAATTAGCCTCGCTATCCATTTTTGAAGTCGAAATAGTGTGTGCAGGAACTCCAAGTTTAGCCAAAGTAGCATTATCCGAACGATAAAATAATTGTTGTTCTGGATACGGATCCGGATAGAATTTGAAAGCGGTTCCCTCTAAGTTTCTTTGCAATATGGCTCCCATGTTCGTTTTTTCATATCCTGTAATATAGGCTGAGTTCTTACCCCATTTGGATTCGGTTCCGATCATCTCCAAATTGAACATGGCAATCACTTTTTCTGGAGCCATTTGTTTAGAGAAAAATTTGGCTCCATAACCACCCAATTCTTCGGCTACGAATGTGGTAAAAATGATGGTACGCTCATTGTTGTTTAACTTTTTAAAATAGTCCGCCAATATAATTACTGCCGTAGTTCCGGCTGCATCATCATTGGCGCCATTATAAATAGAATCGGTTGCATTATGAGGCATTCCTTCTACTGGAGCTCCAACACCAAGATGATCATAATGACCAGAAAAAATCACATACTCATCAGGTTTGCTTTTTCCTGGCAATATCCCAACCACATTATTCAACGCTTTTTTTGAAATTGTATTTTTAAGATCTATAGAAAAAGTAGTGGCTTCTGAAACTCCAAAAACAAATAGAACCGTATTCTCTTTTGGATCTGCAGTAATTCTGTCGATATGCTTAATATCGGCTAAAACAGCATTAAAAGAGGCGTCAACCAAGACCAATACACTTTTTGTACCGTTGTAATATTCATTAAACTTTTGGCCTATATTATCTCCTTTGTTAATTTTAACAACCGAAATATCGTTTTTCTCCGTCAAAGAAACTTGGAGTTGATAAGAGAATGCAACAACTTTAGTGTTGTCTATTTCTTTGCCATCGATAGTGATTTTTGAAGTAACCGCTTTTGATTCCGTCATAGAAAACTCCTGTCTGAAATTGGGAGCTCCATTAAAAGTTTGCAATCCAATTCTCTTAAATTCCGATTCAATAAAAGCCGATGCTTTATCTATCCCTGGAGTAAAGGTTCTTCTACCTTGCATATCATCTGCAGAGAGTATTTTTTCTATTCGAGTCACTTCTTTTGGAGCAATGATTTTGTCAATGGATTGCCCTTTAACGGCACAACTAAAACCTAAACTAAGATAAAAAAAACCTAAAACACTTTTTTTCATATTTTACTTTTATTAAAAACTAGATTCATTAGTATGACAAGAATTATAACGTTTTGTTACACTTTAAGCACAAGTATTGTTTTTAAAATCTTAACCAGTTGGGCGCAATCGTCATCCAAAAATAATCATAAAAAAAATCTAAAAACAAAATTGCTTTTAGATTTTTTAATTCTATTCAATAAAATCGTATGTAACCAAATTAACTATTCAATTGGCAAAATAAGCGTAGAAGTAATTGCCTCCAAAACCTGAAAAGCAGTTTCTGCCATTTTATTTCCTTTGGTATCCAAAAGTGGGTTTACCTCAACAAATTCAATACAAACCACTTTTTTGGACTTAATAATTTGGTTGATAATTTCAATAATTTCAAACTGATCAAATCCTCTTGGAACCGGAGTACCCGTACCGTAAGAAATCAAATCACAATCCATCGAATCTACATCAAAAGATATATATAGTATATCACAATGTGCCAAATTTATTAAAGCTTCAGAAACACAGGTTTCCAGACCTCGATAGCGTATTTCATCAACTTTATAATTCTTGATGTGCAATTTTTCTATTTGCTTATCCTCTGCTTTTTCTGTATCACGAACACCAAAATACACTAAATCATTACCCGAAATTTTTGGTCCCGGATACCCAATATTTTTCATTTCTTCCCAATGCTGTTCCGTTTCTGTCGCTACTTCATTGATTTGGTAATCTAAATTATCCTCACCTAGAACTCCTGCCAATGGCATACCATGAATATTCCCTGAAGGTGATGTGTATGGTGAATGTAAATCGGCATGGGCATCAATCCAAATAACTCCTAAAGTTTGATCGGGATAAGCCGCTTTTATTCCGCTGATAGTTCCCAAAGCCGAAGAATGATCTCCAGACAAAACAATCGGAAAAAAATTAGCTTCCAAATTTTTCTTTACAGAATGAGCAACTCTTGTACATTGTTCTACAACATGTTCTATCCTTTTAGCAAACGAATTTCGGTCTTTGTCGTATATGGATTCGTTGTGGGTTTTTACATCCTCAAAATCATATTCGTTAAAGTAGTCACTGTTCTGATTAATAGCTGCAATTTCTATCGCATCAATTCCCATATCAGAACCACGCGTACCTGCACCAATATCAGACCTGTTCTTTATTAATTTTATCGCCCGTTCCATCATAACTTTATTTGAAATCATTTAACGCTTTTTCAATAATAGTAAGACATTCTTGGATTTGAACTTCCGTGATTACTAATGGTGGCGCCAAACGGATTTTGTTACCGTGTGTTGGTTTAGCCAATAATCCATAATCTCTAAAACGCAAACAAATATCCCAAGCTAAATCTGAATCTTCTCCACAATTAATAACAATGGCATTCAATAAACCTTTACCACGTACCAAAGTGATTAATGGATTTCTTTCGGCAATTTCGTTAAGTCCTTTTCTCAAAAGAATTCCAAGACGTTCTGCATTTTCAGCCAAATTTTCCTCACGTACTACTTCAAGAGCAGCAATCGCAACCGCTGCTGCAACTGGATTTCCACCAAAAGTAGAACCATGCTGTCCCGGCTTGATGACATTCATAATAGTATCATTTGCCAAAACTGCCGAAATAGGATAAACTCCCCCAGAAATTGCTTTACCTAAAATAAGAATATCTGGTTGCACATTTTCGTGGTGTACAGCCAATAACTTTCCTGTTCTTGCAATTCCTGTTTGTACTTCATCGGCAATAAATAACGCATTGTGTTGCTCACAAAGTGCTTTGGCTTTCGCCAAATAACCTTCGGTAGGAACATAAACTCCAGCTTCTCCTTGAATAGGTTCTACCAAAAATCCCGCAATATTTTTTGTTGATTTTAATACATTTTCTAAAGCCTCGATATCATCATAAGGAATTTTTATAAATCCTGCCGTGAATGGACCAAAACTTTTACGCGCCGTTTCATCATTAGAGAATGAAATAATGGTAGTCGTTCTTCCGTGAAAATTATTCTCGCAAACAATAATTTGCGCTTGATCTTCTGGGATTCCTTTTACTTCATAAGCCCATTTTCTACACAATTTCAAAGCGGTTTCTACAGCTTCAGCACCAGTATTCATGGGCAACACTTTGTCAAAACCAAAATACTTGGTTACATATTCCTCATAAACGCCTAATTGGTCGTTATAAAACGCACGCGATGTCAATGTCAATGTTTGAGCTTGTTTTACCATAGCACCAACAATTTTTGGATGGCAATGTCCTTGATTTACGGCAGAATATGCCGACAGGAAATCATAATATTTTTTCCCGTCTACATCCCAAACATATACTCCTTCTCCCCTATCTAATACAACAGGTAGCGGGTGATAATTATGGGCTCCGTATTTGTTTTCTTTTTCAATTAAAACTTCTGATTTTGAAGAAAGTTTTTCTGTTGTATGTGTCATAATTAGATGTTTTTAAATAGTTACTAGACAAAAGTAATCAAAATTTCTATTCAAAAGCATAAATATGTGTTTTTTGACTTAATTTTAACCATATTTAAACATAATTAATTTAATAAAACTTAAAAAAAAGTAATTTTTAAAATTTTATTATTTGATTTTATGAATCCATTTAAACATAAATAAAAAACAATTACTTTTATAACTTCAAAAAAAGTGATTTTAACTTAAATAGACCCAAAAATGGAAATATTAGATGAATTCGACATTAATATAATCAAGGAATTAGAAAAAGACGGAAGAATGGCCTTTTCTGCAATTGCGAGTAATCTTAAGATATCCAATACTATGGTGCATCAACGCATCAATCGCTTAATCGAGCAAGGAATTATAACGGGAATTAAGCCTACTCTAAATGAAAAGAAGATCGGCTATGACTGGGGTGCTTTCACTGGAATTACACTAAAAAAAGACCATGATTCCGAAAGAGTGATTGAAGCTTTGAAAAATATTCCTGAAATTACGGAATGTTATTTTATTACAGGTCAGTACACTCTTTATATAAAAATGATTGCAAAGGATCACGAGCACATGAGAAAACTACTTTATGAGCAAATTGATAACATCCCTGGGATTGCCAAAACGGATTCGCTAATTGAATTGGGTTGTGCTTTCAAACGTAATGTTAGTCTTTAATTCAATAATTTAATATCACTAAATATGCACAATCACAAAAACTATTTACAATTTGGAATTCTTTTTATCTGTATCAGTTTTAATGTGTTTGCACAAAATCCAGATACTAAAGAAATTACCAGACTTAAAAAGTTAACCCAAGAAGTTACAATTATCCGTGATAATTGGGGAATTGCTCACGTTTATGGCAAAACAGATGCTGATGCTGTTTTCGGAATGCTATATGCACAATGCGAAGACGATTTCAAGAGAGTTGAAATGAATTACATTGACAAACTAGGACGCCTTGCCGAAGTAAAAGGCCAATCTGTTTTATACAATGACCTAGAAACTCGTTTATTAATTGATGCCAATGAAGCCAAAACCGATTACAAAAATGCAGCTCCATGGTTAAAAAAATTATTAAACAGTTATGCTGACGGAATAAACTATTATTTATACAAACATCCAGAAGTGAAGCCCTTAATGCTAACCCATTTTGAGCCTTGGTTTCCTTTACTTTGGACAGACGGTAGCATCGGAGCAATAAGCACAGCTGACCTATCAAACTCAGAATTAAAATCCTTTTACGGAAGTGATGACAAATTTGCTTATGTCGAAAAAATAAAAGACATGCAAACAGGTTCTAACGGTTTTGCCATCGCTCCATCAAAAACAGCCAGCGGTAATGCTATTTTATACATCAATCCGCATACTTCTTTTTATTTCAGACCTGAAATACAAATCAATAGCGAAGAAGGCTTGAATGCCTATGGAGCGGTAACTTGGGGACAATTTTTTATTTATCAGGGATTTAATGAAAATTGTGGTTGGATGCACACTTCGTCTAATGTGGATGTAGCCGATATGTATGCCGAAAAAATAGTCACTAAAAACAAAAAACTTTTTTATGAATACGACACCAAATTATATCCAGTAATAGAAAAGAAAATTACCATCAGTTATCTAAAAAACGGCAAATTAATCCCAAAAACGTTTACCACTTATTTCACCAATAAAGGCCCAATTATGGCCAAAAGAGACGGAAAATGGATTAGTTTAAAATCCAAAAATCGTTCTATGAAAAGCCTGGAACAAAGTTGGATACGCACAAAATCTAAAAACTTTGACGACTATAAAAAAGCAATGGAATTGAAAGCCAACACCTCAAACAATACGGTTTATGCTGACAATAAAGGAAATATTGCCTACTGGCATGGGAATTTTATTCCTATTCGGGATAAAAATTTAAATTGGTCCAAAGTGATGGATGGGACTACATCAACAACACAATGGAAAGGCTTGCACAATCCGTCTGAAACGGTACATCTTTTCAATCCAACAAATGGTTGGTTACAAAACTGCAATTCAACTCCATACAGTGTTGCAGGATCCAATAGTCCGAAAGAAGAAAATTACCTACCGTATATGGCTCCAGACGGGGAAAATTATAGAGGCATAAATGCCGTTCGTGTTTTAAGCAAAGGAAAAGAGTACACACTAGACAAAGTTATTGCCGACGGATATGATTCTAAACTTTCTATTTTTGAAGTTTTGATTCCAGCTTTGGTGACTAGTTTTAAAAAAAACATCCAACCCGAAAATCCACTTTATAACGAGTTAATAGAACCCATTACAGTGTTAAAAAATTGGGACTATTATGCCAATGAAAAATCAATAGCCACTACTTTGGCCAATGAATGGGGATACAAACTAAATCCTATTACTCAAAAAGTTTATATCGACGAAGGGGAAATGGATCAAGTAGAAAACACCATTCAATTTGCCAAAAATGCAACTGCAGATCAAATGATTCCCCAATTGCAAACTGTAATAAACGAATTAAAAACTAAATTCGGAACCTGGCAAATACTCTGGGGAGAACTCAACAGATTTCAACGTACCTCTGGCGATATCGATTTAACTTTTAATGACACTCTCGAAAGTTTACCTATTGGAAACGGATCGGCACTTTGGGGAAGTTTACCCGCATACAAAAGTGGGTATCAAAATGGTACCAAGAAAAGATACGGTTACAACGGAAACAGCTTTGTATGTGCCGTTGAATTTGGACCCAAAATAAAAGCCAAATCACTTTTGGCTGGAGGAAACAGCGGTGATCCAAAATCTAAACACTTTATGGATCAAGCAAAAATGTATCAAAAAGGAGAATTCAAAGACGTCTTATTTTATAAAGAAGATATCGATAAAAATGCCGAACGCACTTACCATCCTGGAGAATAATAGATAAAAACCATTAAATTTATAATTTTAGAGAACCTTGAAAGAAGTAACTTTCGAGGTTTTTTTATATCATTATTATTCTGATATTTGTAAAAACAAAGCCATGAAAAATTTAAAATTCATATTTTTTGGAATAGTATTATTTGGTAGTCAATTATTTGCGCAATTAAAACCGGTACAATACAAAGATGAGGCACAAATTTTAAATGGTTATAAAATAGCTCCTGTAAATAAAAGCGTTGAAAAACCAGGAATTCTGATTCTTCCCGCTTGGAGAGGCATTGACAAACTCTCTAAAGACACTGCTGACAAACTTTCAAAAATGGGATATTATACCTTCATAGCCGATATTTATGGTGAAGGAAATTATCCAAAAGACAACAATGAGGCTGGTAATAAGGCTGGTTTTTACAAAAAAACTTCGAAGCTTATCAAAAGCGAATTTCCTTAGCTCTACAACAATTAATTGCCGCTGGTGCCAATCCAGATAACATTGTAGCTATTGGCTATTGTTTTGGAGGCACAGGAGCACTTGAAGCCGCTCGTGGACATCTAAAAGTAAAAGGAGTTGTGTCTTTTCATGGAAGTTTGACTAAAGACCATTTACGACCAGTAGAACCTATCAATACCAAAGTTTTGATCTGTCACGGAGCCGATGATCCGTATGAATCTACCGAAGAAATTTTAACATTTCAAAAAGAAATGCGGGATACAAAAGCCGATTGGCAAATGATTTATTATGCAAATGCCGTTCATTCTTTTACCAATCCAGAAGCAGGGAATGACAATTCTAAAGGAGCTGCCTACAATGAAAAAGCAGACAAACGTTCTTTTGAGCACTTGAAACTATTCTTGAATGAAGTTTTGAAAAAATAACAAATTAAATATTCCAATCCCTATATGAAAAAAAACCTAGCCCTTTTAGTGTTTATGACGACACTATCCTGTTTCGCCCAAAAAAAGGCAGTCAACAATGACATTACAACAACGTTCATGAACACCATAACCGCAGATCAATTAAAGACCAAACTCTATATCGTTGCTTCTGACGAAATGGAAGGTCGCGACACTGGATCTAAAGGCCAAAAAAAAGCCGGTGAATATCTTATCAGTCAGTACAAAAAAAGCGGCATCTCTTATCCTAAGGGAGCCAAAAACTATTACCAACCAGTTCCTGCGGCCTACTTGAATGCCAAACGCAACGAGAACTTACCCGATTCTGAAAATATTTGGGCTTATATTGAAGGTTCTGAAAAGCCAAATGAAGTTTTAGTCATTTCAGCACATTACGACCATGTAGGTATCAAAAACGGAGATATTTATAATGGTGCCGATGATGATGGGTCTGGTACTGTTGCTATCCTGCAAATTGCCCAAGCTTTTCAAAAAGCAAAAAAAGCAGGTCATGGTCCAAAACGTTCTATATTATTTCTTCATGTAACTGGCGAGGAACATGGTTTGCATGGTTCTAGATTCTATTCCGAAAACCCGTTATTTCCAATTGCCAATACCATTGCCGATATTAATATTGATATGATAGGCCGTCGCGATGTAGAACATGCAAATACCAACAATTATGTCTATGTTATTGGTGCCGATAGACTGTCAACCGATTTACACAATATAACCGTTGCACAAAACGATAAATACACCCATTTAGATTTGGATTACAAATTCAACGACCCGAAAGATCCAAATCATTTTTATGAGCGTTCTGATCATTATAATTTTGCCAAAAATGGCATCCCATCTGTATTCCTTTTCAATGGTGTTCATGCCGATTATCATCAAAAATCAGATGAAGTAGATAAAATTGAATTTGATGCCTTGGCCAAAAGAGCGCAACTCGCCTTTGTTATTGCATGGGATTTGGCCAACAGACCAGAGAGAATTGTAGTTGACAAACCGCTTAAATAAATATATTAGTAAAAAAAGGAACTTCGAAGAAATTTGATGATCCTTTTTTTTTTAAATTTATGTCCAGTTTTCGAAACCTGACAATGCATTACATTCTAATAAAGAAATAACATAAGGAGATTCTTTAATAGGTCTTTTCTGTTATTCTCAAAAAACATAGAAACAATAACAATTCTATTACACGAAAATGACAAAAAAGCATAATTCAATTCCAAATCCGGATAACACTTTTATATTCGAACATTTTTTTGAAATATCAGCTGATTTACTATGTATCGCAGGATTTGATGGTTTCTTCAAAAAAACAAACCCTGCCGTTTCTAAATTATTGGGTTACACAAATGAAGAATTGTTTTCAAGACCCATCAATGAATTTATCCATATTGATGACAGGGATTTTACTGCAAAAGTCAGAGAGGAACTGACTAATAACAAACCACTTTTGAATTTCGAAAATCGATACGTAACAAAGAGTGGCGGGATTGTATGGCTCTCTTGGACCTCTATGCCAATAGTCGATGATAAATTAGTTTATGCGATTGCTAAAAACATTACACACAATAAAAAACTGGAAGAGGAACGAAATTTACTTCTTACTAAGTTTACGAAAATCAATAAAGACCTCAAGAAATTAAGCTATAATAGTTCCCATGATCTGAGATCTCCGGTAAATAATCTGCTTTCTATATTCAGTCTTTTAGATGTTTCTAAAATTGATGACCCAGAAACACTGGAATTTATTGAAATGCTAAAATCAACCAGTGAAAGTTTAAAACAAGCTTTAAACGATTATGTAGACATTTTAATTCATGAGGATAAGGCAATTGCTCAGGTTGAAGAAGTAGACTTGAATGAATCCCTCAAAGCAGTAAAACACTCCATCTTCTCTTTGATCCAAAATTCAAAAGTTACCCTTCATGCTGACTTTTCTGAACTTGAAAAGATTAATTTCAACAAAGCGTATTTAGAAAGTATATTCCTAAATTTAATAACCAATTCGATTAAATATGCCAAACCAAGTTGCTCGCCAATTATTTCTATTTATTCCAGAAATAACAACGGAATAGATCAATTGTTTTTTTCGGACAACGGTCTCGGATTCGATATGGATCTTGTAAAAGACAAAGTTTTCGGTCTGCACCAAAAGTTCCACAACCATATTGACAGTAAGGGAATCGGACTTTATTTAGTAAATAATCACATCACCAGTTTAGGTGGTAAAATTGAAGTAGATAGTAAAATTAATGAAGGAACAACGTTTACTATATCCTTTAAAAAAGAAACAACGGAAATAAGCTAATTACAGCACGAAACTTTACTCCACAAAAAAAGCCTTGAATTTCTTCAAGGCTTATTATTTCTGGGTGGGAGACGGGGCTCGAACCCGCGACCCTCGGTACCACAAACCGATGCTCTAACCAACTGAGCTACAACCACCATTTGCGCTTAGCGGTGGCAAAGATAGGATAAATGTTTACTTCTCCAAACAAAAAATCAAAAAAAATTCAACAATTTTACAACAAATCTCCTAAACTATTGACTGCCAAATACCTTTCTACCGTAAAACCTTCAGCATATTCTACCCCAGTTAGCCTTCCTAAATCCCTTGAACGGTAATTTAGACTTTCCAAGAAGTTTTTACTCGATATGGGAGATTCCGGTTCTTTTGAATTGGGATCATAAAATTGCGAACGATAGGCCAATATCGATTCAATTTTTGCCTCAGTAAACCCAGTTATGTCCACCACAAAATCCGGTTCTATGTTTTTCCATTGTATGTAATGATACACCACTTTAGGTCTCCATGGTTTTTGAATAACACCATCGAGAACCGTTTCAATCTTTAACAAGCCCGACAAAAAGCAAGCGTCCGAAACCAATTGACTTCCTTTTCCGTGATCGATATGCCTGTCATCTATCGCATTGCACAACACGATCTGTGGTTGGTATTTCCGAATCATTTGAATCACTTGCAATTGATGTTTTTCATCATTTACAAAAAAGCCATCCCGCATATTCAGATTCTCCCGAACAGAAACCCCTAATACTTTCGCAGCAGCATTTGCTTCCTGATCCCTAATCTCGGCAGAACCACGAGTACCAAGCTCTCCTCGGGTCAAATCAACAATTCCAACCGTTTTACCCAAAGAAATCTCTTTTAAAATCGTTCCTGCACATCCCAATTCTACATCGTCCGGATGTGCACCAAATGCTAGTATATCTAATTTCATTTATTTTATGTTTTTTTCTAATTTCTGCTTTCTGTTTTCTTTCTCCTATCTTTTGTAAACTACTTCCGCAATACTATTCCTCAATATTATTTTTTTTTCGGATCTTGAATGTGTTATTTATTAGGATTGTCGAGTTACTTTCGGATATCCCTCCTTCGTCGGAAAGACAATATTATGGCAATTCTTTATGACAAAATTTTGTCTTTTTATGCTTTCTCTTTCCTCTTCCTGAATTCTGTTTCCTGCTTTCTGCCTTTTAGAATTAAAAATCCAAACTCCTCTTCATCGTCATCGATTTATTAACACTTTCCATCCATTCATTTTCAGGAATACTGTCTTTGGTAATTCCGCATCCCATATACAAATATGCTTGCGAGTCACAAATCTGCATGCAACGCAAATTGACAAACAGATCCGAGCTAACGGAATCAACCGCAAAACTTGTATTCAATTCGCCCAAAAATCCGGTATAAAAAGTTCGATCGTAATTTTCATTTTCCAAAATAAAGGCTTTAGAAGCTTCTTTTGGCAATCCGCAAACTGCTGGAGTAGGATGCAATAAATAAACAACTTGTTTTAAACTAAAACCAGCATTTAGAACGCCCCAAATATCGGTTTTAAGATGCCAAACACTCCCCGCTTTAATGCTATAAGGTTCCGTAACCGAAACCTCCAGCGCCACCTCTTGGAGTTGATCTACGATATAGTCTGTAACATATTGCTGTTCTTCCCTTTCTTTCTTTTCCCAAACAACTGCATCAGAGCCATAATCTTTTTGGGTTCCTGCCAAGGCCATTGTCTCGAATACATTGACATTGGCTTTTACCAATTGCTCAGGAGTTGCACCAAGCCAAACTCCAACTTTGGGATGATAAAAACAGTACACAAAAGTGTTGGGATACAATCGAACTAATTTTTCGAAAGTAGCAACCAAATCAAAATTTTCCAGTTCGATTATTTCTTTGCGTGAAAGAACGACCTTCTTGAATTCTTGATTTTCTATGGCTTGAATCCCTTTAGAAACTAACTTTTCGAAATCTTTTTTTTCTGACACAGTTGAAACCTTCTCCTTCTTTTTCGATATTTCAACTCCCCCTTTTTCTCTAATAACAGCAGTTATTTCTGATTGGTTTTCGGGAATTAAATGAATACTATTTCCATCGAAAGAAGCAAACACAAATCCCTTCTCGGTAAAATCGACCACATTAAACAATGTATCATTATGCTGAAACATTCCAATTATCGTATCCGAATTGGATTTGCAATACAAAACAAAAGGAAGCTTTTGTTCTTGTTGTTTTATAACTTTTTCAAAAAAATCACTCATACTACTTTAATAATAAAAAATCAAATTTTCCCCTTTTGGGGTTAGGGGCGCGTCAAAACCATATTAGTCAATTTACAAAGTGAAATCAAATTCCCTTCCTCATCCGTAATTTTAATCTCCCAAAGATGCAAACTTCTCCCTTTATGAATAATACGGGCAGTTCCAAAAACAACACCTTCACGGATACTCCTTAAGTGATTGGCCGAAATCTCGATACCGCGTACTTCTTGATTTTTATCATTAATAAAAAAATGCGAAGCTGCACTTCCCACACTTTCTGCCAAAGCCACCGAAGCACCTCCATGCAACAATCCCATCGGTTGATGCACTAACGAATTAACAGGCATTTTGGCAACAAGGAATCCCTCTCCGGCATCTATGAACTCGATCTTCAACGTTTCCATCAAAGTGTTTTTGGAAAACTCGTTACAATATTCGAGCATTTTATCTTTGTCTATTGTCATGATTTTAGATTTTAAAGAATGTAAAAATACATTAAATAGACAATCCAAAAAAGAAATAAAAATCTAAAGCGCTTAACAATCTTACAAATCTAATTTATTCCTATTTTTACAAAAAATAACAAAACCAAATGCGTCACATCACTTTACTTTTTTTAGCTGGAATACTACTTTCATTTTGCTCTTGTCGTAGTGATTTTGAGACCGTAGCCAGTACCGGTGATTTGACTTTCTCTAAAGATACTGTTTATTTAGATACGGTTTTTACCAATTTGAGTTCGAGTACCTATACCCTAAAAGTCTATAACCATTCAAAAAACGACATTAACATTCCAACCATAAAATTCAACAAAGGATTAAACTCAAAATACCGAATGTCCGTTGATGGCGCCCAAGGCAATCAAGGCAAACTATTCGAAAATGTTACGCTATTGGCCAAAGACAGCCTGTATATTTTCATAGAAACAACCGTAGAAACTGATAATGCAACCCCTACAGAGTTTCTATACACCGACCAAATTGAGTTTGACGGCGGAGCCAATCTTCAAAAGGTAGAATTAGTAACCTTGGTACAAGATGCCATTTTATTATATCCCAACCGCAATGCAGACGGAACCACAGAAACACTCCCAATCGGAAATGAAAAAAAAAACGGTTTTTATCTGGACAAAAACGACCCTATTCATGGCAATGAACTCCATTTTACCAACAAAAAAGCCTATGTTATTTATGGCTACGCAGCCGTTCCCGAAGGAGAAACCGTGACTTTTGATCCTGGAGCAAGAGTTTATTTTCATGCTAATTCCGGTCTTATTGTATCCAAAAAAGCTTCCATTCACATCAATGGTTCAACATCAGTCACTGATAAATTAGAAAACGAAGTCATTTTTAGCAGTGATCGTCAACAACCCGATTTCGCCTATGTTCCTGGACAATGGGGAACGATTTGGTTGCAAGAAGGAAGTGTCAATAATACGATTCAAAATCTCACACTAAAAAACGCAACTGTTGGATTATTAATCGAGGGTAATGACGGAGCAACCGTTTCTATAAAAAATACTCAGGTTTACAACTGTACCCATTATGGAATTCAAGCCAAAAACGGATTAATAAAAGGAGAAAACATCGTCATCAACTATACAGGAGAAGCAAGTCTAGCCTGTACTTATGGCGGAAATTACAAGTTTACACATTGCACCTTCAACAACAACTGGTCGAGTCCTGGACAAGTAGCGGTCTTTATTAGCAATTATAGTACAGCTGCAACTCCCGAGACCAAAGACCTTACTCAGGCAACATTCAACAATTGTATCATTTATGGTTCCTATTCCAATGAACTTTTTTTAAGTAAAAAAACGGGAGCCACTTTCGAATACCAATTCAACAATTGCTTGATTAAGTCCAACAACACCAAAGATCCGCTTTATCAATTCGATACAGATCCAGTGCATTACAATACTATTACCCTCAACAAAGACCCCAAATTCTTTAATCCAAATATCAATAATTTCAATATAGACAATACTTCTTCCGCTTTCGCAAAAGGGAATTCGACGTATTTGATACCGCTAGATATTCTTGGAAATACCAGAACGTTACCCCCAGATTTAGGAGCCTATCAAAACAAACCGTTTCCGAAGTAAAATGTTAATTAACCGCAAATTCGCAAATTATATTATTTTAAGACCCATAAAAATTTGCGAATTTGCGGTCTTTTTTTAATTGTGTGATTTTATCAAAGTCTTTGCTTTTCACATTTGCTCTTACTATATATTTAAACTAAATTTGCACCGTTAAATACAACAAACTACACAACAATGATCCATTTCTTTGAAAACCAAAGCAAAACTGTTTTTGCAGTACAAACGCAAAACGAAATTTCGGCTCAAGACATTTCAAAACTCAACTGGCTTTTTGCCGATTCCAATAAAATAGAAAAATCCGTCTTGTCGGATTTTTTTGTTGGACCTCGTGCCACTATGATTACTCCTTGGAGTACCAATGCGGTGGAAATTACTCAAAACATGGGGATTTCTGGAATCATTCGTATCGAAGAATTCCACAAAGCTACGGCTGATTTCAATGATTTCGACCCTATGCTTTCGCAAAAATACACCGAGTTGAATCAAGATATATTTACCATCAATGTACTTCCGGAAGCTATTCTGAACATCGATGATATCGCTGCTTACAACAAAAGTGAAGGTTTGGCTTTAAGTCCGGAAGAAGTGGAATACTTAGATAATTTAGCCACTAAATTAGGTAGAAAATTAACGGATTCAGAGATTTTTGCTTTTTCACAAGCCAATTCAGAACACTGTCGCCACAAGATTTTCAATGGAACTTTTGTAATTGATGGTGTAGAAAAAGAAACGTCTCTTTTTAAATTAATCAAAAAAACATCTCAGGAAAACCCTAACGATATTGTTTCGGCCTACAAAGACAACGTAGCATTTGTAAAAGGACCAAGAGTACAACAATTTGCCCCTAAAACAGCTGACAAACCTGATTTTTACGAAATAAAAGAATTTGATTCGGTTATCTCTTTAAAAGCAGAAACACACAATTTCCCGACAACTGTAGAGCCTTTCAATGGAGCTGCAACAGGATCTGGAGGAGAAATTCGTGACCGTTTAGCAGGAGGACAAGGATCGTTGCCAATGGCAGGAACGGCGGTTTACATGACTTCTTATTCTCGATTAGAAGAAAACAGACCATGGGAAGATGCTGTTGAAGCTAGAAAATGGTTGTACCAAACTCCAATGGACATCTTAATAAAAGCTTCGAATGGGGCATCTGATTTTGGAAATAAATTTGGACAACCACTTATTACTGGTTCCATTTTGACTTTCGAACATGAAGAAAACAACCGTAAAATTGGTTATGATAAAGTAATCATGCAAGCGGGTGGAATTGGTTACGGAAAATTAGATCAAGCCATCAAAAAGAAACCACAAGAAGGAGACAAAATTGTTATTCTTGGTGGAGAAAATTATAGAATCGGAATGGGTGGTGCCGCAGTATCTTCTGCAGACACAGGAGCTTTTGGTTCAGGAATCGAATTGAATGCTATTCAACGTTCGAACCCCGAAATGCAAAAACGTGCTGCCAACGCCATTCGTGGTTTGGTAGAAAGCGACAATAACCCAATTGTTTCTATTCACGATCATGGTGCAGGTGGACACTTAAACTGTCTTTCTGAACTAGTTGAAGAAACAGGAGGATTAATTGATTTAGACAAATTACCTGTTGGAGATCCTACCCTTTCGGCAAAAGAAATTATCGGTAACGAATCCCAAGAAAGAATGGGATTAATTATTGGTCAAAAAGACATCGATATTTTACAAAGAATTGCAGACAGAGAACGCTCTCCGATGTATCAAGTAGGTGATGTAACCAGTGATCATCGTTTTACTTTCGAATCTAAAAGTACTGGTTTAAAACCAATGGATTATGCTTTGGAAGATTTCTTCGGAAGTTCCCCAAAAACGGTAATGACGGATAAAACCATCAATTACAACTATCCTGCATTAGAATATAGCGTAAAAAATATATCAACTTACTTAGAGCAAGTTTTACAACTGGAAGCTGTTGCCTGTAAAGACTGGTTGACCAATAAAGTAGACCGTTGTGTGGGTGGAAAAGTTGCCAAACAACAATGTGCTGGACCATTGCAATTGCCTTTGAACAATTGTGGTGTTATGGCTTTGGATTACCAAGGAATAGAAGGTGTTGCAACATCGATTGGACACTCTCCTATCGCTGCACTTATTGACCCTGTTGCAGGAAGTAGAACTGCGATTGCCGAATCATTATCGAATATTGTTTGGGCACCAATTAAAGACGGATTAAAAGGGATTTCCCTTTCGGCCAACTGGATGTGGGCTTGTAAAAACGAAGGTGAAGACGCTCGTTTGTATGCCGCTGTAGAAGGTTGTTCTGAATTTGCAATCGAATTGGGAATCAACATTCCAACAGGAAAAGATTCACTTTCGATGAAACAAAAATATCCAAACGACGAAGTAATTGCGCCGGGAACGGTAATTATTTCTGCAGGTGGAAATTGTATCGATATTAGAAAAGTAGTAGAGCCTGTTTTACAAAAAGACGGTGGTTCTATTTACTATATTAATTTGTCTCAAGACGACTTCAAATTAGGAGGTTCTTCTTTGGCACAAACATTGAATGCTATCGGAAACGATGCACCAACAATTAAAGACGCTGCTTTTTTCAAAAATGCATTCAACACCCTTCAAGAATTGATTTTAGACAATCAAATTCTGGCTGGACACGACATCGGAAGTGGTGGATTAATCACTACTTTACTAGAAATGTGTTTTGCCGATGTGAATTTGGGAGCCAAAATCGATTTCTCTGTTTTCGAAGAAAAAGACATCATCAAATATCTTTTTGCCGAAAACATCGCAGTGGTTTTCCAAGCCAATTCAGATGAGGCGGTTGAAGCTAAATTAAAAGCAAACAATGTCGCTTTCTACAAATTAGGAACAGCAACAACGGAAGCTACTTTAGACTTTGGACCTTGTAAATTAGACATTGCCAAATACAGAGACATTTGGTTTAAAACGTCTTTCCTGTTAGATCAAAAGCAATCTAAAAACGGAACAGCTCAAGCGCGTTTTGACAATTATAAAAATCAAGCTTTAAACTATACTTTCCCTGCACATTTTACAGGAAAAAAACCTGTAATCGACAATTCAAAACCACGTCCAAAAGCAGCAATCATCCGCGAAAAAGGAAGCAACTCCGAACGTGAAATGGCCAATGCAATGTACTTAGCCGGTTTTGACGTAAAAGATGTACACATGACCGATTTGATTTCGGGACGTGAAAATCTGGAAGACATTCAGTTCATTGGAGCTGTTGGAGGATTCTCTAATTCAGATGTTTTGGGTTCAGCCAAAGGTTGGGCTGGAGCCTTTTTATACAATGAAAAAGCAAAAACAGCTTTGACCAATTTCTTTAAAAGAGAAGATACTCTGTCTGTTGGAATTTGTAACGGTTGTCAATTGTTCATCGAATTAGGATTAATCAACCCAGAACACAAACAAAAACCAAAAATGCTCCACAATGAGAGCAACAAGCACGAGAGTATCTTTACTTCTGTAACCATACAGGAAAACAACTCTGTGATGTTATCTACGTTGGCTGGTGCCACACTTGGAGTTTGGGTATCACATGGTGAAGGAAAATTCAGCAAGCCAATGGCCGAAGAACACTACAACATCGTAGGTAAATACGGTTATGACAGTTATCCTGCTAACCCTAACGGTTCTGATTATAACACTGCTATGATGTGCGACACAACAGGTCGTCACTTGGTAATGATGCCACACATCGAAAGATCTACTTTTCAATGGAACTGGGCACATTATCCAAAAGACCGTAATGACGAAGTTACACCTTGGCATGAAGCTTTTGTCAATGCTAGAAAATGGATTGACAAAATCTAAGAATACAACATAAATTTTAACAAAAGCGTTCTCTATCAGGGAACGCTTTTTTTAATGCAATTTTTTAAAGAATTTACGATTAGTTAGATTAAATACAAACCTGTATATTTACAGTTAGTTACTAAAACGATTTAGCATCCATAAATTTATACAATGAAAAGGCACATTCTATTTACACTCTCATTTTGCTCAACCTTTATTAATGCACAACAAAATTTAGTCAAATACGTGAAGCCAATTATTGGTACCGAAAAAATGGGACATACTTATCCAGGAGCGACAGTTCCTTTTGGAGCTGTACAACTAAGCCCGGAAACGGATACTATTTCATACGAACTTAATGGAAAATACAATGGGGATGTCTATAACTATTGTGCAGGATACAAATACGAAGACAAGACTATTGTAGGTTTTAGTCATACCCATCTAAGCGGAACAGGACATTCAGATCTTGGTGATTTTCTAATTATGCCCACACAAGGTAAATTACAACTGAACCCAGGAACTGCCACAGATCCAAAAAGTGGTTATCGTTCTACGTTTTCTCATGCCAACGAAACAGCCGAAGCAGGGTATTATAAAGTAAAACTCGATGATGATAATATAACAGCCGAAATGACTGCTACCACTCGGGTTGGTATGCATCAATATACCTTTCCAAAATCAGACCAAAGTCATATCATTTTAGATTTAATGGCCGGAATTTATAATTATGACCAAAAGGACATTTGGACGTATGTAAGGGTTATTAACGACACATTGATTACAGGTTACAGACAAACGAATGGCTGGGCAAGAACCCGAACGGTTTACTTTGCCATGTCATTTTCTAAGCCTTTCAAAGAATATGGTCTAAAAAATTATGATGAAAAGCAGCCGTACAGAGGATTTTGGGGTAAGTTCGACCAAAGTAAAAACTTTCCGGAAATCGCCGGAAAAAAAATACGAATGTATTTTGATTTCAAAACAGAAGAAGCCGAGAAAATAAAAATAAAATTCTCTTTATCATCCGTCAGCCAAAAAAATGCATTGCAAAATATGCAGGCAGAAATTAAGGATTGGGATTTCGAAAAAGCAAAAAACCAAGCGCAAGCAATTTGGAATAAAGAATTGAATAAAATCACTATCACTGCACCAGATGATATTAAAGTGAACTTTTATACTGCAATGTATCATACATTCATAAACCCAACCGTTTATACTGATATAAACGGACAATATAAAGGACTGGATCAGGGAATACATCAGGCGGATGGATTTACCAATTACAGTACTTTTTCACTTTGGGATACGTATCGTGCATTACACCCCTTTTTCAATATAATCCAGCCATCCCGAAATAATGATATGGTAAAATCTATGCTGGCACATTACAATCAAAGTGCCTTACATATGTTGCCAATTTGGTCTCACTACTCCAATGATAACTGGTGTATGAGTGGGTATCATAGTGTCTCCGTGATATCGGATGCGATTATAAAAGGAGTTTACAATGGAGATAAAAATCAAGCTTTAGAAGCCTGTATCACAACTGCAAACCACCGAAATTACGAAGGAATTGGCAGCTATATCGATTTGGGATATATTCCCGCCGAGAAAAGTGGCATTTCTGTTTCAAATACATTAGAATATGCTTATGACGATTGGTGTATTGCACAAATAGCCAAAAAACTAAACAGAACTGACGTATATAATGATTTTATAAAACGCTCCGAAAATTGGAAAAACAATTTCGACAAAACAACTGGTTTTATGCGTCCAAAATTGACAGACGGTACCTTCAAAAAAGAATTTAACGCTTTAAGCACCCACGGACAAGGCTTTATTGAAGGCAATAGCTGGAACTACAGCTTTTTTGTACCGCAAGACCCAAGTCAATTAATGACACAAATGGGAGGTGAAAAAACTTTCACATCACGTTTAGACACCTTATTTTCAATGCATTTACCAGATTCCTTTTTTGCAGAAACAGAAGACATTACCCGAGAAGGAATTATCGGAGGTTACGTTCATGGCAATGAACCAGCGCACCACGTAGCTTATTTTTACAATTGGACTGACGAACCTTGGAAAACCCAATCCCAAGTACGTAAAATTTTGAATATGCAATACAAACCTACTCCCGACGGTTTAGGAGGCAACGATGATTGCGGACAAATGAGTGCTTGGTATATTTTCTCTTCACTAGGATTCTATCCTGTAGCGCCTGGATCTGATGAGTACGCTTTGGGATCGCCATTGGTAAACAATGCAGCATTAACCTTAGAAAATGGCAAAACCTTTAGTGTAAAAGCAATTAACCAAAGTGATAAAAATGTTTATGTTCAAAAAATGCTATTAAACGGAAAACCCTTAAACAGTTCATTTATCAAACACGCTGATATTACCAATGGATCGAAATTAACTTTCTATATGGGGGCAAAGCCTAAAAAGATTTGATTAAATGGAACTATTTTACTTAATCATATTGAAATACATTTAGTGATGATGCCACACATTGAGCGTTCTACTTTTCAATGGAACTGGGCGCACTATCCAAAAGACCGAAATGATGAGGTTACACCTTGGCATGAAGCTTTTGTCAATGCCAAAAAAATGGATTGATAAAATCTAAGAATACAACATAAATTTTAACAAAAGCGTTCTCTATCAGGGAACGCTTTTTTAATGCAATTCATTCAATATCTGCCCCTTTAAGAAATCGATTTCGTTGAATGTCAATTGTGTAATTATATTTTCCATATTTATTCTATGAAAAATAAAAATTATTCTTAAATTTTATTTAATTTGCGAAAAAATTAATAATCCCTCAATGACAAATATCACTCGCATTTTTGATTTCCCTTACTATCAGCAAGAAAAATTCAACAAATCTGATGCTTTAGTAACCAAGCAGAATGGGGTTTGGGTAAAAACCTCATCCCAAGAATACATTGACCAATCCAATGCTATTTCTAGGGCACTGCTGCGAATGGGTATTCAAAAAGACGATAAAGTCGCCATCATTTCTACCAATAACAGAACGGAATGGCATATTATGGATATTGGTGTTTTGCAAACGGGAGCACAAACCGTTCCTATTTATCCAACCATCGCCCAAGAAGATTACGAATATATTCTGAATCATTCTGGAGCCATGTATGTTTTTGTTTCAGATATTGAAGTCTTAAATAAAGTAAACAACATTAAGGCTAATGTCCCTACGTTTAAAGAGGTTTACTCCTTTAACGAAATTGAAGGTTGCAAAAACTGGAAGAAGTTGCTTCAACTAGGAAAAGACCTAAGCAATCAAAACGATGTTGAAGAATGCAAAAACAACGTAAAACCAGATGACTTAGCTACAATCATTTATACTTCGGGAACAACAGGAAGACCAAAAGGTGTAATGCTTTCCCATAAAAATATTGTTTCAGACGTACTAAACAGTGCTACCAGAATACCTTTTGAGCCTGGCACCACCAAATCCTTAAGTTTTCTTCCAATTTGCCATATATTCGAAAGAATGATTTTGTATTTATACCAATATTATGGTGTATCGGTTTATTTTGGAGAATCTATTGATAAAGTAAGTGACAATCTAAAAGAAGTAAGGCCAAACGTAATTTCGGCGGTACCAAGATTATTAGAGAAAGTATACGACAAAATCTACGCAAAAGGATCTGAGCTAACCGGAATTAAAAAAATACTTTTCTTTTGGGCTATCGATTTAGGATTGCGCTACGAACCTTATGGAGCCAATGGTTCTTGGTATGAATTTCAATTAAAAATAGCCCGAAAATTAATTTTCAGCAAATGGAAAGAAGGATTGGGTGGTAATTTAGATTTAATGGTTTCCGGAAGTGCCGCTTTGCAACCAAGACTGGCCAGGGTTTTTGCAGCAGCAGAAATCCCAGTTATGGAAGGATATGGCTTAACCGAAACCTCTCCTGTTATTACGGTAAATGACATGAGAAACAGAGGTTTCAAAATAGGAACTGTGGGTAAAGCCATTGAAAATGTAGAAGTCAAAATTGCCGAAGACGGAGAAATTCTTTGCAAAGGTCCAAATGTAATGATGGGCTATTATAAAGACGAAAAATTAACGAATGAGGTTATCCAAAATGGATATTTCCATACGGGTGACATTGGCGAAATTGACGAGGAAGGTTTTCTTAAAATTACAGACCGTAAGAAAGAAATGTTTAAAACCTCCGGAGGTAAATACATTGCCCCTCAAATGATTGAAAACACCATGAAACAATCTCGTTTTATCGAACAGATTATGGTTATTGGGGATGGCGAAAAAATGCCAGGTGCCTTCATTCAACCTAGTTTTGAATTTATCAGAGAATGGGAAAAACTACACGGTATCGAAGTGGGAAAAACCAATGAAGAAGTAATTGCTCATCCAAAAGTAATTGCACGTGTTCAAGAAGAAATTGACCAACTAAATAAAAAATTCGGAAATTGGGAGCAAATCAAACGTTTCGAATTGACTCCAGATGTTTGGTCTATAAATGGCGGACACCTTACTCCTACTTTAAAACTAAAACGAAAAATTATATTGGAAATCTACAAAGACCTGTATAAAAAAATATACGGTTAATCGGTATAAACTCCATTTACAATTAAAAATTTAAAGTCCTGATAGTTACTGTCAGGGCTTTTTGTATTTAAAAACTTCTTATCTTCACTATTATTTTGAAAATAATGCAAATCTAAAGTTTAAAGCTTTCATGCAAAACTTTCTAAACTTGTTTCTCGCAAAGCCGCAAAGTCGCAAATAAAATAACTTTAAACTTTGCGTCTTTGCGCCTTTGCGAGAAAAAAAGCAGCATTGCGCGATAACAATTACGATCCATTAAAAAAAAATCTACATATGAAATTCAAAATCTACTCCATGCTTTTCATCAGCCTCTTTTTAATTACAGGCTGCAAAGAAAAACCCGAAGACACCATCAAAGCCAATTATCTGGATTTTTCCAAAAGGGATGATCAATTTACCGGCGGTATCAAAATGATTCCGATCACCACACCAAAAGGCACTTTCAAGGTTTGGACAAAAACAGTGGGAAACAACCCAACCATCAAAGTATTATTGCTTCACGGAGGCCCAGGTCTCACCCATGAGCTGTATGAATCATTTGACGGCTATTTCCCAAACGAAAGCATTGAATACATCTACTATGACCAATTGGGCTCCTATTACAGCGATCAGCCGAATGACAACAGTCTATGGACCAATGAACGTTTTGTGGAAGAAGTAGAACAAGTTCGAAAAGCACTAGGTTGTGATAATACCAATTTTTATGTTTTGGGACAATCCTGGGGTGGAATCCTAGCTATGGAATATGCGTTGAAATACCAAAAAAATCTCAAAGGACTGATTATTTCTAACATGATGGCCAGCGCACCTGCTTACAACAAATATGCCGAAGAAGTACTCGGACCAAAACTTCCAAAAGCCATTTTTGACCAAATAAAAACATTCGAAAAAAACAAGGATTATTCCAATCCAAAATACACTGAACTGCTTTTTAAGTACTATTATACGGAACACATTTTAAGAATGCCAATTGACAAATGGCCGGAATCCATAAACAGAGCTTTCAAACACATGAACCCGTCTGTGTATGTGTATATGCAAGGACCCAGTGAATTTGGAATTACAGGAAATGCCACTTTAAAGGATTGGGATGTCACTGCTCGACTTAAAACGATTGCCGTGCCTACTCTGGTCATTGGTGCCAAATACGACACTATGGATCCCGAACACATGAAATGGATGTCTAAAGAAGTTCAAAACGGACGCTTTTTGTTTTGTCCCAACGGAAGCCATCTTTCGCAATATGATGACCAAAAAAACTATTTCAAAGGCGTAATTCAGTTTTTGAGAGATGTGGATAGTGGGAATTTTAAGAAAGGGTAATAAACTAAAAAATGATAAAAATATAAAAGCGTCCTAAATTGGGACGCTTTTGGTTTATAAACTTTAAACTCTCTTTTTTTTATCAAAAGAAACACTATTATTTTTGAGCCATTCGACCTGTGCTCTTGCTTCTTCTAAGGTAACTGGTGGTTGCTTGGATATTTGCTCCATACTCGACTTGGCTCTTTCCTGAAATGATATTTTGTAGTTCATGATTCATGAAGTTTTATATTACAAAAATAAAGATTTATTTTTCACCAAAGTAAAAAAACAAAATAAGTAAATAACCCCATTTTAACCACTTCAAATCAAAATTTCATCACTTTTTATTTAAAATTCAAAAAAGCATTATTTTAAAAAAACAAGAAAATACCACGCATGCATAATATTCCCTAAACTCCTTATTTCAAAGGAGTTTTTTATTTATATTTATAAAAAATTAAAAAAAATTAAAATTTATTATGCGTGCATAGTATTTTTTTTATTACATTTGAAATCGATATAGTAAAATATGAAAAACAAAACAATAGATTATATCTTAAGAGCAACTTGGCAAGCCGTATCCAGAATGTACAACGAAGAAGCTGCTAAATATGACGCTACAATGGCAACAGGATTTGCCTTATTAAGTATTGACAGAGAGGAAGGAACACCTTCTACAGCATTAGGACCCAGAATGGGAATGGAAGCCACAAGCTTGACCAGAACCTTAAAATCCATGGAGGAAAAAGGGCTAATAATCAGAAAGAAAAATCCAGAAGACGGCAGAGGCGTTTTGATTTACCTAACCGAATTTGGAAAAGAAAAAAGGGAATTATCTAAGAATACCGTTTTGAATTTTAATGAAACTGTTAGAAAACATGTTTCGGAAGAAAAGCTAAACAATTTCATAGAAGTGGCTGAAATTATCAACGAACTAATTCAGAATAAAAACATATTTAATCAACAAGAAAACAGTAATGATGAAACGCACAATTAAAAAAGTTGCAGTAATTGGATCCGGAATTATGGGTTCAGGAATTGCTTGTCATTTTGCCAACATTGGTGTAGAAGTCTTACTTTTGGACATTGTCCCAAGAGAATTGACGGATGCAGAAGCCAAAAAAGGGCTAACACTTGAGAGTAAAATTGTTCGCAACCGTGTGGTAAACGAACATTTGGCCAACTCATTAAAATCGAAGCCCTCTCCTATTTACAGCCAAAAATTCGCTAACCGTATCACCACTGGAAACACTACGGATGATATGGCGAAAATTGCCAATGTAGATTGGATCATCGAAGTGGTTGTAGAGCGTTTGGATATCAAAAAATTGGTTTTTGAGCAAATTGAAAAATTCAGAAAACCGGGAACTTTGGTTACATCAAACACTTCTGGTATTCCGATTCACTTTATGAGCGAAGGACGTAGCGAGGATTTCCAAAAACACTTCTGCGGTACTCACTTTTTTAACCCTGCGCGTTACTTAAAATTATTCGAAATTATTCCTGGTCCACAAACTTCAACTGAAGTATTGGATTTCTTAACGATATACGGAGAGAAATTCTTGGGTAAAACTTCGGTTGTTGCCAAAGATACTCCAGCATTTATTGGAAACCGTATTGGTATTTACGGAATTCAAAGTTTGTTCCACTTGGTAAAAGAATTGGGATTGACTATTGAAGAAGTGGATAAATTGACGGGACCGGTTATTGGTCGCCCAAAATCGGCTACTTTCAGAACTGTGGATGTTGTTGGATTGGATACTTTGGTACATGTTGCCAACGGAATCTACGAAAACTGCCCAACAGACGAACAACACGAGTTGTTCAAACTTCCGGAATTTGTGAACAAAATGATGGAAAACAAATGGTACGGAAGCAAAACTGGACAAGGTTTCTACAAAAAAGTAGACAGAGACATTCTTTCTTTGGACTTGGATACGATGGAATACCGTCCTGCCAAAAGAGCTTCTTTTGCTACTTTGGAATTAACCAAAACCATTGACAAACCAATCAACAGATTCAAGGTTTTAGTAAAAGGAAAAGACAAAGCAGGTGAATTCTACAGAAAAAGTTTCTCTGGAATGTTTGCTTATGTTTCGAACAGAATTCCTGAAATCTCTGATGAATTATACAAAATAGACGATGCCATGAAAGCTGGTTTCGGATGGGAAAATGGTCCATTCGAAATTTGGGATGCTATTGGTGTTGAAAAAGGAATCGAAATCATGAAAGCCGAAGGTCAAGAGCCTGCAGCTTGGGTTACTGAAATGTTAGCTTCAGGAAGTACTAGTTTTTATACTATTAAAGAAGGAGCGACTTATTTCTACAATATTCCAACAAAATCACAAACTAAAGTTCCGGGTCAAGATGCCTTTATCATCCTGAACAACATTCGCGAAAGCAAAAAAGTTTGGAGCAATAGTGGTGCTATCATTCAGGATTTAGGAGACGGAATCTTGAACTTAGAATTCCAATCTAAAATGAATACTATTGGTGGCGATGTTTTACAAGCTATCAATAAAGCGATTGACTTATCTGAAAAAGAATATCAAGGTTTGGTTATTGGAAATCAAGCAGCGAATTTCTCTGTTGGTGCCAATATCGGAATGATATTCATGATGGCTGTGGAGCAAGAATATGATGAGTTGAATATGGCCATCAAAATGTTCCAAGACACGATGATGCGTGTGCGTTATTCTGGGATTCCAGTTGTAGTTGCTCCACACGGAATGACTTTTGGTGGTGGTTGCGAAATGAGCTTACATGCTGATAAAGTGGTTGCTGCTGCAGAAACTTATATGGGATTAGTTGAATTTGGTGTTGGGGTTATTCCTGGCGGTGGTGGTTCGAAAGAATTGGCCATGCGTGCATCTGATTTATTCCGTAAAAACGATGTGGAATTGAATGTTCTTCAAGAATATTTCATGACCATCGCTATGGCAAAAGTATCTACTTCGGCTTACGAAGCTTTTGATACTGGACTTTTACAACACGGTAAAGATATTATTGTGGTAAACAAAGACCGTCAGATCGCAGAAGCCAAAAAACATGCCTTATTAATGGCCGAAGCTGGTTATACACAACCAATTCGCAGAACGGATGTAAAAGTTTTGGGTAAACAGGCATTAGGAATGTTCTTAGTTGGAACCAATCAAATGGTTGCCGGTAAATACATCTCAGAACACGATTTAAAAATTGCAAACAAACTGGCTTATGTTATGGCTGGTGGTGATTTATCGGAACACACTTTGGTATCTGAGCAATATTTATTAGACCTTGAACGCGAAGCATTTTTATCACTTTGTACTGAGAGAAAAACGCTAGAAAGAATTCAGTTCATGTTAACAAAAGGGAAACCACTTCGTAATTAGATAATAGATAAAAGACGGATAGATGATAGACAAAATCCGTAACACGTAAAAGTCTATCATCTATTATCTATCCGTCTATAGTCTTAAAAAGAAAAAAAATATGAAAACAGCATATATAGTTAAAGCGTATCGTACTGCGGTAGGTAAAGCACCAAAAGGAGTTTTTAGATTTAAAAGACCTGATGAGTTGGCTGCAGAAACCATTCAATACATGATGAATGAGTTGCCTGATTTTGACAAAACACGTATTGACGATGTTATGGTTGGAAATGCCATGCCTGAAGCAGAACAAGGTTTGAACGTAGGACGTTTAATCTCTTTGATGGGATTAAAAGTAGATGATGTACCGGGTGTTACCGTAAACAGATATTGCGCTTCTGGATTGGAAACGATCGGAATGGCAACTGCCAAAATCCAATCAGGAATGGCACATTGTATCATTGCAGGTGGAGCCGAAAGTATGAGTTTTATTCCAATGGGAGGTTACAAACCTACTCCGGATTATGCTGTTGCAAAAGCAGGACATGAGGATTACTACTGGGGAATGGGATTGACATCGGAAGCGGTGGCTAAACAATTCAATATTTCTCGTGCAGACCAAGATGAATTTGCTTTTCAATCGCATAATAAAGCTTTGAAAGCACAAGCTGAAGGTAAATTTGACAAACAAATCGTACCAATTACAGTAGAGCAAACATTTATCAATGAAAATGGTAAAAAAGAAACCAAATCGTATGTGGTAAACAAAGACGAAGGCCCAAGAGCTGGAACTTCTTTGGAAGCATTAGCAGGTCTTAGAGCTGTTTTTGCTGCTGATGGAAGTGTAACTGCTGGTAACTCTTCTCAAATGAGTGACGGTGCGGCTTTCGTACTGGTTATGAGCGAAGAAATGGTAAAAGAATTAAACCTTGAACCTATTGCTCGTTTGGTAAACTTCGCCTCTGCAGGTGTTGAGCCAAGGATCATGGGAATTGGCCCTGTAAAAGCCATTCCAAAAGCCTTGAAACAAGCGGGATTGACGTTAAATGATATTGATTTAATTGAATTGAATGAAGCATTTGCTTCACAAGCATTGGCCGTTACCCGTGAACTGAACTTGAATCCTGACATTATCAATGTGAATGGTGGAGCTATTGCATTAGGCCACCCACTAGGTTGTACAGGTGCTAAACTTTCTGTTCAATTGTTTGATGAAATGAAACGCAGAGGAAGCAAATATGGAATCGTTTCTATGTGTGTAGGAACAGGACAAGGTTCTGCTGGAATTTACGAATTAATGTAAGAAGAGACGAAGAGATAATAGACAAATAGATAATAGATTAAAAAATATATTATCTATTTGTCAACTCTAATCTAATCTGTCAAATCAAAGTCTATCATCTATCTGTCTATTATCTATCATCTATCATCTTTTAAAAATTATCAAGTCAAAGTCTTTCATCTATCCGTCTATTATCTATCATCTAAAATTTAAAACATGAGCGAATTCAAAAGACACAATTTCAAAAAACTAAAAATTTGGCAAATGGCAATGGAGATTGCTAAACTAATTTTAGACGCAACGGATACATTTCCAGTTTCTGAAAAATTTGGATTGAAAAGTCAAATGGATCGATCTACTGTTTCTATGCCATCAAATATTGCAGAAGGATCAAGTAGAACAGATAAATCTTTTAGTCATTTCCTAGATATATCATTAGGATCTTCTTTTGAACTACAAACACAACTTTTGCTTGCAAATCATAGAAAATATATAACAGACGATTACACCAATTTTATTGAAATAAAAATTGAAGAATTTCAAAAGGCAACAATGTCCTTTCAAAACACACTAAATAAATAACTTATAAATTAATTCATAAATAATTGGCGTCTATTATCTATTCGTCTATTATCTATCATCTAAAATTTTAAAAAATGAGCGATCAAACAAGAGGTGGACAATTCATCGTAAAAGAAACAAAATGTGAAGATATATTCACGCCAGAAGATTTCAATGAAGAGCAATTAATGATGCGTGATTCTGTAAAAGAATTCGTTGATAAAGAATTGTGGGCTCATAAAGATCGTTTTGAGAAAAAAGATTATGCGTATACTCAAGAGTGTATGAAAAAAGCAGGAGATTTAGGTTTCCTTAGTGTTGCTGTTCCAGAATCTTATGGTGGAATGGGAATGGGATTTGTGAATACGGTTTTGGTATGCGATTATATTTCGGGAGCAACAGGATCTTTTTCTACAGCTTTTGGAGCGCACACGGGGATAGGAACAATGCCAATCACATTATACGGAACAGAAGAACAAAAACAAAAATACGTACCTAAACTAGCTTCTGGTGAGTGGTTTGGCGCTTATTGTTTGACTGAGCCAGGTGCTGGATCGGATGCCAATTCTGGAAAAACTAAAGCTATTTTATCAGAAGACGGAAAAACATATTCGATCACTGGACAAAAAATGTGGATTTCGAATGCAGGATTCTGCTCAGTATTCATCGTATTTGCAAGAATTGGTGATGATAAGAACATTACAGGTTTTATTGTAGAAAACACTCCAGACAATGGAATCTCTATGAATGAAGAAGAGCATAAATTAGGTATTCGTGCATCATCTACACGTCAAGTATTTTTTAATGATACTGTAGTGCCTGTTGAAAACATGTTATCTGAAAGAGGAAATGGTTTCAAAATCGCCATGAATGCTTTAAACGTTGGTCGTATTAAATTGGCTGCAGCTTGTTTGGACGCACAACGTAGAGTGATTACTCAAGCAGTAAACTATTCTAATGAAAGAATTCAGTTTAATACAGCAATTTCACAATTTGGTGCTATTCGTTCTAAGTTGGCTGAAATGGCAACTTCATGCTATGCAGGAGAAAGTGCTACTTACCGTGCGGCAAAAGATATTGAAGATCGTATTTCTGAACGTGAAGCAGCTGGATCTACTCATCAAGAATCAGAATTGAAAGGGGTTGAAGAATATGCTATCGAATGTTCTATCTTGAAAGTAGCCGTTTCTGAAGACGTTCAAGCTTGTGCTGATGAAGGAATTCAAATCTTTGGTGGAATGGGATTCTCTGAAGACACACCAATGGAAAGTGCTTGGAGAGATGCCCGTATTGCTCGTATCTACGAGGGAACAAACGAAATCAACAGAATGCTTTCGGTTGGTATGTTGATCAAGAAAGCCATGAAAGGGCATGTTGATTTACTAGGACCTGCTTCAAAAGTACAAGAAGAATTAATGGGAATTCCATCATTTGAAACTCCTGATTATTCTGAATTGTTTGCTGAAGAAAAAGAAATGATCACCAAATTGAAAAAAGCATTCCTTATGGTTGCGGGTGGTGCAGTTCAAAAATACGGTCCAGACTTAGATGCACACCAACAATTATTGATGGCTGCCTCTGATATCTTAATCGAAATCTACATGGCTGAAAGTACCATCTTGAGAACCGAAAAATTGGCTAAAGCAACTGGTGAAGACAAAGTCACAGAACAAATTGCAATGGCTAAATTATACTTATATCAAGCGGTTGATATTATTACTCAAAAAGGAAAAGAAAGTATTATTTCTTTTGCAGAAGGAGATGAGCAACGTATGATGTTAATGGGATTACGCCGTTTTACTAAATACACCAACATGCCAAACGTAGTTGGTTTAAGAGAAACGATTACTACAAAACTGGTTACTGAAAACGCATACTGTTTCTAAAATATTTTTTTTTAGTTTTTATTTGTTTAAAAAGCCGCTATTGTCCCTGAATGACATAGCGGCTTTTTTATTTTAAACAACTCCTAAAAATTAAGCTACTGTACTTTCTGGTTTATCATCCATCCAAGCAACAAATAATTTATAACCTATAGAAAAAATGATTGGACCTACAAACAAGCCAATAAAGCCTGACATCATGAATCCGCCAATTACGCCTAGAAAGATGACTAACATTGGAACTAAAGCGCCTTTTCCTAACAATAACGGTTTTAAAACATTGTCGGATAGTCCGCTTAAGAGGAAAAATATGCTCCAAAGAATGGCTGCTGTGGTATTGTCTAATGAGAAAAGATAGGCAATAACTCCAAGATTAATAATGATGGGGCCAATTTGAATTATGGACAACATTAAGCATAATAGGGTCAATACACCTGCAAAAGGAACACCACAACCAAATAGCCCAACCGCTTGAATAAGGGTTTGAATAACAGCAACACCCAATATTCCTTTGACTACTTGATATACTGTAGAAACAGAAATATTTAAAAACTCTTCGCCTGAATCACCTGCAATTCTTTTGATAAAATTACTAGCTAAATCTTGGGCACTGGTCGATACCATCAATATTCCTGCAATGATAACCGAAAGGATTACTTGTAGCAAAGCAACGGTGGAACTGAGAACGCTTCCGAGTATTGTTTTGGATACTTCGACGATTTGTTCTTTGTATTGGAGTAATCCTGTTTTTAAATCGGTGGATAATGAATATAGAAAATCGTATGCTTTCTCCCCAATTAATGGCCATTCCTTTATGTTTTGACCTGGAGTCGCCACTTTGAGTGTGCCGTCTTCTAGTCCAACTTTTAATTCAGAAAGAGATGTAGTAACCGAATTTACAAACGAAACAGTAGGTATAATAATAAGTGATAATAAAGCAAATGTGATAATGAATGAAGCAAGACTTTTACGTCCTTTTAATTTCTTTTGCAAAAAATTGAAAGCGGGATACAAAACAATAGCTAATATGATGGCCCAAAGAATTGGCATCATAAAAGGCAATAAAAGTTTAAAACAAAATCCTAAAATAAGGAAAACAAGTCCTAGTTGTAGAATAGTTTCAAAAAGCTGTTTGTTTTTGTTTTGGTTTGAATTTTCCATAAAATAAAAATAAAGGTTAGAATAAATGAGTTTAAAATTATTGATTTTGCTTCTTCTTGGAATTATTTTCATTGGCATCCGAAACGAGACGACCAATAAGAATTACAGGATATAATACTCCTATAATGGCTTCAATTTGAACCATTGCTCTAGCAAAGGGATGTAAAGGAACAATCTCCCCAAATCCAGTTGTAGTGATTGTTATATAACTAAAATACAAAAAATTAGCCAGTAATGTATTGCTTTCAAAAGGAGGTAATGTGATAGAGAAAGAACCAGGAATTTGTTCGTAAATAAACAAATAAATTACGCACCATAAGTTGGCCAAAATCAAATATACCACAATGGAACCAATCACTCTATATCCAGTAATAGGTCCAGGTTCTAGAACTTTTTTTAAAACTAAAACAATCAATAAAACGAAAGTTGCAATCGTAAAAAATATTTCAGCAAACAAAACAAATGGAGTTTGCTCAAAAACCGTAATCCAACTAAAAACCACAAACATTAAAGGAATAATGGAAAATAACAACGTTTGCTTTTTGGATTTTGCCAATGAAAAGATTCCAGATACAAGAAACAGCATCCAAAATATATTGATGGTCACCATAAAAGATCTATAACTACTAAATAAGGGTATTAAAATAAAATGCATTCCAACAAGTAAAACGAACATTCCACTAAGTCCACTTTCTTTATTCCATAAATGATTCAAAAACTTAATCTTTTTTTGTCTTGTCATATTTGTCAATATTTAATTATAAATAACCCTAAAATTAATGAATACTGAGTTTAAAACGGAATCGGCTCTACAGCAACGCTTCCAACAGGTCTTCGACCAAGTCTAAACAACAAAAGAATTAAAATTGGGAAGAAACACAATGCTGCCATTACTAAGTAAATATCTTTGTATGCCAGCATTAATGAAGACTGTGATGTTTGATTGGACAGACTTTTTTCGGCCATTTTTTGCGCATCAACTTGAGACAATCCTTGATGCAAATAGTAATTTGTGGTGTTATTTAGTTTTTGTTGTGCCTTTTCATTCAAAGGAGACAATTGCTGGCTAAGGCCTGTTTTGTGTTGTATTTTCAAATTTGAAATAAAAGTACCTAATATAGCCCCTCCCAACAAAGATGCAAATACAACTCTCGAAATTATACCGCTCATCATCCTAGAATCACCTAATTTGGGCGGTACTTTTTCGGAAATATAAAGTGATGACACGGGATACAAAAATCCAATCGCTAATCCTTTAAAAATAAAAGGCACGAAAAAATCGGAAGATTCAATTCCGGGGTAAAAACGAAAAAAAAGCAGTGTATGATACATACCAAAACAAGCAAAACCGGTTATCCAAATGGTAGCCAAATAAATACGTTTATACAAAAGATAAGTCGTTAATGGAATCGCTACAAAAAGACCTATAAGTATGGCCAAATGTGTTCTCGCTACATAAATACTGTCAAAACCCAGAATATTTGTCATAAAACCGGTCACTACACTTCCGGTGCCATTCATCATTCCGATATAAAAATAGAGAAAAGATCCGAAAACTACATTTGTGTATTTATACACATCGGGATTGATTATTGGGTTTTTCGTAAATCGAACGTGGATCAAATAAATCCCAATTATAATCAATAAAAAAGCAAGTGCCATTGCGACTTTAGGATCGCTCAACCAATTACGGGTTTGTCCCTCGGCACAAAGAAAAAGAATAACAACAAAAAACAACAGCATTATGAGCCAACCTCTCCAATCAAATTGAAATGGAGATTTCATAGGTGCCACGTCTTTTTTATAAAAAATCCAAGCCAAAACTATCGCTAACAAAAAGTTGACATTCAAAAAGTAAACCCCAAAAGTCCAGTCGTGAATACTAGTCATTTGTGTTCCAAAATATTGGTACAATTGCTTACTTCCCTGCATAATAAATTGAATGATTCCATACAAAATCGGCATATTAAAAACAGGATTGTATTTTAAAATAATTGGAATCATCGAAGCAAATATTCCAATGATAGACAAAATGGCCAGCAGGCTGCGCCAAATCGTAAACCACTGAATAGATGTTGCAAACAACGAAGCGGTATTACAGATAATAGACAAAAAACTTACAGATAAAATCAACGTCCGAACCTTTATTTGCTTCCCCAACTTTAATCCCAGAGGCAAAAACCCAAGCATTGCAAAAAAAGGAATATAGGTCGCATAGGAAAAAACAGTAGTCGAGGATCCAAAATGCCCGAGTATTTGTGAGTTATCGTAAGAGGTCACATTTAACGCATTAAAAAAGGGAATCGTAAGGAGATAAAGTCCTACAAGGGTAAACACACTTCCTTTTTTGATTGAAGCCATCCTTTTACTTTTTTATTTCCACAGTAACATTCATCCCTGGTTTTACGGCTTCCAGTTCTTTTGCGGAAGCGTCGAAATCAATTTTCACAGGAATACGCTGGGTGATTTTTACAAAATTTCCTGTAGAATTATCGGGTTCCACCATAGAGAACTTAGCACCGGTTGCCGGCGAAAAACCCACTACTTTACCTTTGAATTCTTTATCATTCAATGCATCAATGGTAATGGTCACTTCCTGACCTTGCTTGATTTCTTCGATTTGTGTTTCCTTAAAATTAGCAGTAACCCAAACTTTTTGATTTAACACAAGCGTTGCCACCACTTGATTGGCATTAATCAGTTCGCCTACCGATACTGTTCTTTCTCCCACATAACCATCGGCTAATGCAATGATTCGGGTGTAAGACAATTGCAGCCATGCATTATCCAAATCGGCTTTTTTACGGGCCACTGTGGCTCGCGCTGCTTCCAGATTCGTGTAACTTTGCTTGGTCGTAGAACTACTCGCTTGTAATTGATTTTTACCTGCATTGAGATACGCCTTGGTCGATTGCAGTTTTGCCACTACTTGATCATACTGATTTATGGTAACGGCCGAATCGGCAATCATATTTTTAAAACGCTGGTAATCCTTTTCGGCTTTTTCAAGACTGGCTTCATCCCCTTCCAAATTATCCTTGGACGCAGCCTGATTGGCGGTCGCCGTAACGATAGATTGCTCCAACGAATGCAGATTCCCTTCGGCAGTAGCCAAATCTGCTTCGGCTTGCTGCACTTTAATTTTGTATTCCTTATCATCAAGAACGACCAAAGTATCCCCTTTATGCACCAACTGATTGGTTTCAAAATTAATTGTGGTTATATATCCCGTCGCCCTGGCCGTAACGCTGCTAATATAGGATTCTACTTGAGCATTATTGGTCGTTTCATAGCGATGGAAGTCAAAAAATAAACTCAATATCCAAATACCTCCCCCTATAATAAAAATAAAAGAAAGAACCGTCAATACAGTATTTCTCTTTTTTTCGCTTTTCAATGCGGTTTCGTTGATTGCGGTTTCTTCGCTCATAAAAAATTTTTAAAGTTTACCCATTGCATATTGCAAGGAATAATATTGGATAATCGAATCTATATTGGCATTATTCAGTGATATTTTCGCTTCATTCAACTGTAACTCAGCATCCACCATATCGCTGATCAAGGCAAAATCGTTGTCATAACGGCTTTTTACAATTTTGTAATTACTCAACGCCAAATCAACATCTTTTTTAAAGGTCACAATATTCCTTACACTTTCAGTAAATCGGACAAAAGCAGCCTTTACATCTTGATTAATTTGATCTTTGGTGGCTTCTAATGCGATATTGCTTTTATTAATTTGCTGTTGGTCACCATTGACGCGATGTTTTAGATTATAAAAACTGGAAATATCCCAATTGAGCGACACTCCCGCAGCCCAATAATTGAGAATATTGGGATAATCCGGCCATTGTGCAGGATATTGCGTATTGAGCATCAAATTGGCATTGACATTGGGCTTGAAACCACTTTTGGTAATATCCATGGAAGACTCGGCTATTCTAACATTGATTTCCGAACGTTTGATTTCATTTCGATTTTGATAGGCTTCGGACAAACTTTCATTCAAACTCAAATCTTCTTTGGGAACTAAGATCCCCTCTAAAATCGGTTTTAATTTGGTATTGGTAGGCAGTCCAATTAATATATCCATATAATTACTGATTAACTCGATGGAATTTGAACTACGAAAAACAGCCACTTCAAAATTGGATTTTTGTAATTCAGTTCGTAGCAAATCACTTTTAAGATTTTGGCCATTCGCTACTCTGGATTTCAATTGTTTAATTCGCAACTCGGTATTGATAATATTTTGCTTGGTTATTTCAATTTGTGTATATAATTTTTCGAGAGTAAAAAATTGAAGTGTTATGGCTTGTTTAATTTCTGATTCGGTCATTTTTACAACCGATTCTTGCATATTGACTATTAATTGTTGTTTGTCAATTTGATTGTTTATCACACCTCCATAATACAACGGCATCGACGCAAAAACATTAGCTGAAGCTTGGTGATTAAAATAATCGACCGTAACATTCTTTCCATAAAAACCATCGTAGATTTTGGGATTCCCAATATAATTATACCCCATATTCAACCCTACCATAGGCACTTTGGCTATTTGGGATTGGCTTAAATTTTCATTGGCAATAGTAACATCCGAATTGGCTATTTTAAGTTGATTGTTATTCTGAACACCTAATTCTATAGCTTCATCCAATTTTATGATTCTGGCAACCTCCTCATTTTGAGAATATCCAACTCCATGAAAAAAACAAGCTACTATTAGAATAACAAATTCAATTTTAAGATTTTTTATAATAGGACGATTCATTAACACATTTTTAGTTCAAAAAAATCAACAGGAAAAGTATCTTTATACTTGTCAAAAGTAGATTTCATTTTTATTAAAATCACTAATTGAAACATACAAATATAGGTGTTTTAACATTTTAATAACAAAAAAAATACATCTTTTTAAGAAGTGTCATTAAAAAAAACTGTCCGCCGAAGTTAAGAAGAATCCTCTTTTTTTTTTAAAATTAAAATAAATTTCTGATTGCTTTTGAAACTAAAAGAAAACATATTGATATGACATAGTAATAGAATCATAATTTAAACCAATATCTTTAAAGGTACCCGTGTTAAATTGCAATTTAACGGATTGACTTCTTGATAATGGTATTGACCATGTCGCTCCTATTCTAGAACTATTAATCACACTGCCAGCAGGTAAATCATTTATAACTGTTTTTCCACCGTTAAACCAGTTTACATTTATCCCTACCCACATTTGATTTTTAAAATAATAACTGGTATGGCCTTGAAAAGAGAGTACTGGTTCTTGTTGCAAGTCTTTATCTCCCAAAAACTCATCATTATTCGTATAAAACCAAACTCCCGAATAGAATTCGGCATACACGTGTTTAAAACGTTTGGAAACCCCAACCTCTGGCTTAAAACCCCAACGATTAGCTCCCAAATTAATTCTTTTATCAGAGTAATAGAGACCCGTTGGCACAGAAGTAACTAAACTTACACCAAAAATTGTTTTTTGTTGGTATTGAGCAAAATCTTTTCTAGCCAAAGCAGGCGAGCCTACTAAATTGATTCCGAGCCGAATACGCATATCACCAAAGCCAGTTCTATTTCCTGTGTTTTTTTGACCATTTACGGTTGCTTTTCCATCCATAATAGAATACGGTAGAATCACTTGCACCCTAGCTAACTTGTTGGCCAATCCAAAAGTTTGCATATAACCCACACCAAAATTGTTACTTGAAATAACAAAATCTTCAATTGGCAATGTTGGCTCTGAAACGACATTCCCTTTCATATAGCCGTAACTCGCTACTACAGCATGGGCTCCTTTTGGCAAATTAGCATACGCTCGAGGCTCAAGATCTTGTGCCATAGATAAATTACAAATCAAAAAAAGAGCAGCTAATAAAAATTTAGCTTTTCTACTACTACTAAAGTTTGGGAAAAACATATTCTGAATTTTATAAGAAATTAAAAATCTATTCTAAATTATATTTCATTACTTCTTAACTACTGCCCACTAAATTTGAAAAGCAATTTAAAAATTGAACCTAAAAAAACCTCAAAAAATTATTTGAGGTTTTATTAGTATTCACTTTTATTTATTCTTAAAATCGATAACCAATACTGATGTTATATCTAAACCCAATAGCAGTAACCGATTGAACTCCTTTTTTTTCTATTCCTTCATCTCCTGTAATACCATCAATTCCAGGGAATTTATCTTTTATTGCTTGAATTACTTTTTGATAAACCTCATTATCATCAAGACTTGGTATACTTCCATCCAATTTGGCATTAAATTTATATCGAGTCAAGGAAGGTCCAAATAATACACAATCCACAACAAATCTATCCCATAATACGAACTGATACCCCAACTCACCCCCGAAATTAGTCAAGTTAAATTTTGAAGAAAGATTAACAGTATTAACAACATTATTAGAATCAGTATAATTTATATCCCTATCGGTGTTAAATTGAAAAAAACTTACAAATGGCGCCAAATAAACACCTCGTGGCGCACTGTATTTATTTACACTTCCCAAGTAAAATCTATAATCTGCACCAATTGAAAAACCACTTCTATTACTTTTTCTATCGAAATCAACATTATCATCAGCAAGATCTAGTGTAATTAATGGAAACTCCTGGTAACCAACAAAAACATTTATACTTTGATTTTCTTTGATAATTCGTTCATACGAAAATTGATAGGAGTTATCATAAAGCAATGTATTAGACACATTAAACTTAACCGAATTCTTAAAATCTCTTGCAGGCTTTGGTTCTCCATCCGAAGTTTGGGCAAATATTGAACTAGTTACCATTAAAAATACTAAAAGAATAAAGACTATTCTAAATTGGGCAGTGTAAATTTTCATGATTTAATTTTTTAATTATAAAAAGAATAGGAAAGCATATTAACAAATTTAACATTTTTTTCTGAAACAGAGAAGCTAAAATTAACGTTTTTTTACGACTAAAGAACTTATAATTGAAGACCTAATTTCATATATCCTGCTGATATCCGAAAACATACTTAGAATTACAAAAAAAAGAACGTAACACCATGATTACGCTCTTTTTTTGAGACAAAAAAGTAAAAAAATACTTATTTCACTTTTGACATATCCAATTCTCCAACAAAAGGAATTGCATTTTGTATGCTACTTCTAATTTCTGTCTGCAAATAAATTTCAAGTTGAATGAATTTTGCGGCATTCAAAGCACCAACTGCTTTTTTTGCTTTTTCGTAATAGGTAGAATACAATTTTTCATACGCCAGATTATTTTTTAAAGCTCCTTTAGTTAAAACATCAGCATTAGCATCTGTCATTGTTGCGTAATCTGTAGCATATTGATTAATTAATTGGATTTTTTCTTGTCCCAATTTTTTACGTTCCACTTCGTACGCATCATAGACTTTTGTAAAATCTGTAGCTTGAACTCCTGTTAACGCCATATATTGCGTCACTAATTCTGCTTTAGATCTCCCATAAACAGCTTGAACAACATCTACGTCTTCTTTCATAGTAGATTGAGCGAATGCAGTAGACGAAACTACTAGAACAAATAATAAAAATACTTTCTTCATGTTTTTTATATTTAATTGTTGAATAAGCTAATTTAACAAATTAACAGTAATTAACAGTATAATTCACAATATTTTTTCTATCAAAGTTTTTACAATCAATTTATTACACAAGCCCAGTATAGCAAAATAAAAAATAAACATTTAAAATGCTTCACTAAAGCTCAAATAAGTCCCTTTAAGCGCACCTTTTTCTCCAAATCCGAAATCAATTCTAAGATTAGTTTTATTCTTAGTGTCTACCATCACCCTTAAACCCGTTCCGTATGACACCCTCCATTTTTCAAAAGATAAATCTTTATAGCTTTCAAAGACACGACCCGTACCAATAAAACCAACAACACCAAATATATTCCATACTGGAACGCGATATTCAACTTGTGTATCTACAAGTGCTTTATCGCGAAAACCTCCTTGATAATATCCCCGCATCTGGTCTGACCCCCCCATTAAGGAAAGATCATAAAAAGGAGTGTCTCCAAAAGCATTACTTGTATAGGCTTGCACTGCAATAATATGCTTTAACCAAGGATTATAATATTTTCTCATATCCAAAATAAAGTTGGTAAACTCATAGGTACTTCCTAAAAACTTGGGATGAAAAACTAAACTTGACATACAATACATCCCTTGTTGAGGATTATATGGATTTTCTCTTGTATCATATAACCCAGAGAAACCTGTTCCTACATCATACCCTCCATTTACACCAAGTACATTATCTCGAATTAAAAAACTATCACTCGGTATTTCCATATTCCAATAGTTGGCTAACTCTATTGGAATTCCTAAATAAAAATTTTTCTTAATTCGTATCAAATTATTTGAATATACTTTTACTCTATCAAAATTTATTAATTCAGCCTCCTCTTTTACAACATCATTACCAATACCAAATATGTATTGAGGTTGTTTTTGAAAATAAACATAACTTTGAATTTGATATTTGTTTTCTTTAAAAAACAATTGTCCTCCAAGTACAACATTAACTCTTCCTTTTGACGAAAGAGAAACAAGCTCAGTTAATTTAGATGGTTTTGAAACTGTATCTTTTTTAGACAAATCGATCACATTAAATTTTGCTAACCCGAAAATATTCCCTGCCTCTGTGCTATAACCATAGATAGGAACCGGAAATACTTTGAAAAAAGCTTCCGCTTTTTTATTAAAATTGTCAAATTTTGAAGGATTAGTCTTCTTTTCTGCTATGGTATCTTTTTTTGTTTGAGCCTCAGTTTGCGCAATTATTGACAACGAAAAGAGAAAAATAAGGGACGGAATTAATGATTTTTTAAACATAAGAAATTTAAAATTGAATAGATTTGCCTTAAACAAAAATAACATAAAAAATCATACAAATTACAATGCTTTTTTATGATTTATATAAAAACATGCAATACAATTACACTAAATAAAATGTGTGTTGCAAAATCAGATTAATAATTTAATCCAAAATAACTGACATATAAGTACAGTTTACAAATAAGAAAACTAAAATAAGGAATTAATTTAAAAAGTTTCTCCCGCATTAAGATAAAACCCCTTGGAACGATTGCCAACTGCGTAATCCAAAATAAGATTGGTGCGAGTCGCTTTATCAATTAAAATCCTCAAACCAACCCCAACTGCAGGTTGAACATATTGAAAAAGTGAAATTTCACTCAATTTATCACTAGCCGTTGTAAAGTTTGTAAAAACAGTTCCGCTAAGAAGTTGATTGCAACTTATAGGAAACCTTAATTCAGTTTGAAGATAAGCTAAATTATTCCCTCGAAATAACCCTTGAGTATAACCTTCCCCGCTTCGACTGCGTTGATCCCAACCTATAGCGGGTAAATTTAAATACGGCACTACCCCATTGGTCACAAATTGTCCAAAAGCCCAAATACCTAATACAAATTGTTTCTTTTTTGGACTAAGCGGAATAAAATATCTAAACTCAGTATAAAGTACTTTACTCGATTTTTGATCATTGAATAAATCAGCGTTAAATCTATAGTTTATATTAGCAAACCAACCCTCTCTTGTATTGATTTGGTTATCCCTGGAATCATAAATTAAGTTCAGACTAAAACCATTTACAAAATATTCATTGTCATTAAAACCATATTGATTACTGTAATTATAATGACTGGTAAGTATTCCATTCTCAACGTCAAGATTTTTGTCAACGATTGTAGAATACCAATCAATTTCAATTCCTGTTCCTACATAAAAATGTTTTTTAACTTCCCAAGAAACCGTTTGATGAAATTTAAAATAGTTATAATCCATAGGCTCTTCGATGGATTCAACATCAAAATCGGGATCTTCTTTGTGAGTTGGAATAATATGAGTCCCCAAACCGTAATTGGGCTGTGTAAAAACGTACAATCGATAATCTCCACTTAAGTAAATTTTATTATCCTTTAACAGAATATTATTTTTGGCATTAATTAACAACTGATCTTTTGTTGTAAAAACAACGCCAAGATTTGCAGAAGAATATTTATCTAAAACATCGGCACCCTTAAAAGTGTATTGTGCCGTGGCGCCGTAACTAAATCCCGTTGCAGGCTGTACCCCGATTACAGGAATGACTAATAAAAAACTATTTTTAATTGGTTTTACAACTATGAGCGAATCTTTCTTTTTAAACAATTCAAAAACCGTTTTGGGTGGGCAAGAATTGCCAATATCCGGATTCGTTTGAGCATTAACAAAAAATTGATTTCCAAATAAAATAATAAAAAAAGGAATTAAAAATTTTATCATAACAGCTATTTATTTTTAAACTAATCCTACTAATTAGTTTTACCGAAACAAAGACGCACGCACGTACAATTCTGCTATTACTTCAAATCCCAAATCACAATTAAGCTACAGTAAAACCGAAAGAATTATTTCGCTTTTAGTTTTTCTATACTTCCTCTATAACTAATCGAACTGCGGTTATTTGAACTTATAGACAAAGATGCAGTTCCTTCAAAAAAGACACTCAAAAGAATGTCATAAGAATCTGCATTACCTTTAACTTTAGCTCTTATTGTATATTCCTTCTTGCCTTTTTTTATGGAATAATCTTGAATTGGACCTTTAAAATCCAATCCACCGCCGCCACTGCTATAGGCTACTCCGCTATAAGCCCTTCCAAAATAAGGCATTGCACTGTCAATAGAATCCTTTTTAAATCTCAAAAAATTTGGATTTGTAATCATGTCAATGCTTCTCCCCCCCATAGGGTAAGCCGTAATAGCCTGAAATTCGTACTCTTTCGAATCAACAAGCGCTTCAATTTCCTTTTGTTTTGCTGTTTTTTTTTCTTCCTTAATTTGCTGTTTCGTTTTCTCTTGTGCAAAACCAATTAGCATCGAAAAAGAAAGAAAAAAAGATAAAATTGGTGTTTTCATATCTTTGAATTTTAAATAAGACAAAATTAATTATACTTTACAAACCAAAATCCAACTACATTTGATGGGTAAATCGCATCATCACAACATTACCTATCAAAAAATTCAAGGTTTTTCCATCATCTGTAATCGTATATGATTCTATTTTATTTAGTGTATCCATATAAACTGAATCTCCATTTCCTTGACAAGCCATCATAGTCATTCCCATTTTGGCATCTTTAAAATTTATTTTATTTCCATCAACAATTAAAGCCCCAAAATATTGATTGCAGCTATTGTTTCCTGCAATTTTATTGGCTGCAAGATCGAACTTAATTGTTGGCTTTTTCTCAGGATACAATCCTTCAAAAGCAATTCTAGGACCCGTTATATAATTTAACTCCCAAGTCCCCTCAAGTGAAACTGTTTTCATAGTTGACTTTGTTGTAGTGCATGAAACCAATGTCATGCCAATGAATACTACTAATAATGCTGTTTTTTTCATGTTCCCATTTTTAAATGTCAGAAATTATGTCTTGTAAAAATAGCGAAAATTTAAAAGCAAAAATGATATTTTAACTCCTTGTTTGGTTATTAAAAACGGTATGATTATTTTCGTATAAAAAGACAACTATTATGACACTATTAGGAATAGGTTCCCGAATTGAACATCCCGAATTTGGAAAAGGCGTAATCACGAATGTTTCCTCCAAAGAATATTGGGTAACATTTATAGAAAATGGATTAGAAACCATAGCATTAAACGATGAGTTTAAAGTGATTGAAGCTACCGTAGACGAAGTCGATACAGTAAGTTTTTCGGAAGTAGAAAATAGTTTAAGAGACCTTTTGAAGAAATGGTCTGATGTTTCCGAAATTGTGCCTATTGGAGACAAATGGAAAGGTGGCAAAATGATTTTAGAGCCCGGACAAGCAGGTTTGGCTTCTAAAGAAATTCCAATCGACACTTTTTTCCATAAAATCATAATGGTTCGGGATCGCTTACGTGTGATGGAACAAAAAATTAATACCAGCAAAATAGAAGAAATTGAAAAGATAGAATTGCAACAATACATCACTCGCATTTACGGCAGTTTGACTTCATTTAATATTTTATTCAAATCGCCTACCAATCATTTTGTGGGAGAAAAGTCTAAATAGATTTTAAGAAACTTTTAATTTTAGCACGCTTTTTTTTACTTAATTTTATAATCGAATCCAATTTAAAAAAAACATGAAAAAAATATTTTTTTCTATCGCAATTATTATCGCTGTAATCATTGGTTGTAAGACCAATAGCAAATCCAGCGACTCCAAAAATCTAAACTTGATGTTTGAATCAAAAAGCAATAGCAAAGTTACAGGAACCGCTACTTTTACAGAGAAAAATGGCAAGGTAACTTTTGTTGCCAAAATTTCGGGACTACAACCAGGCATCCATGCCATACACATTCATGAAAAATCAGATTGCTCTGCTGCTGATGGAAGTTCTGCTGGCGGACACTGGAACCCAACATTCAAAAAACACGGAAAATGGGGAGTAGAAGAATATCATAAAGGTGACATTGGTAATTTTACCGCTGACGAAAAAGGAAACGGGACTATCACTCTGACAACAGACGAATGGTCTATTGGCGGTGAAGATGCAACAAAAGACATCCTAGGAAAAGGGTTAATTGTACATCAAGGTGCAGATGATTTTGTTTCTCAACCAGCCGGAAATGCAGGCGCAAGAGTAGCTTGTTCGGCTATTATAAAATAAAACAATAGAAAATTCTCTTGAAAGAAAAAGAACATCACTATTTTAAAAACACAACAGCTTGGCGAGAATGGTTGCATAACAATCATCATTCGTCAACTGGTGTGTATTTGATTTTTTATAAAGTAAATAGCCCTTTTGAAAGTATGCGTTGGGAAGAGGCGGTTCAAGTAGCTATTTGCTATGGTTGGATTGACTCTACTGTCAAAAACCTTGACGAGCACAGCCGAAAGCAAGTTTTCTCTCCCAGAAAAAACAAAAGTGTTTGGAGCAAACTCAATAAAACGCATATCGAAAAACTCATTGATGACAATCTGATGCACGAAAGCGGATTGGCCAAAATTGAAATTGCAAAGCAAGATGGTTCCTGGACTTCACTAGACGCCGTTGAAGATTTAATAATTCCAGAAGACTTGGCATTGGCATTTGATCAAAATCAAATGGCTTTAGAAAACTATCAAAAATTCAGTCCTTCATATCGAAAAAGTTATCTTTATTGGCTCAATCAGGCCAAAAGAGCCGAAACCAGAAACAATAGAATTACCACAATAATTGAACTTTGTAAGCAAAATAAAAAGTCGAGAGATTAGTTTTATTTTAGAAATAATTTGAGTTACTGAATTTTATTGATTCAAATTCAAAAATCGAGGTTTCACAAAATTTACCTTGAGAACCCATTTTATAAATATTCAAAATAGAATTTGATCCATAAAAATACATAGCTTTGCATAATCAAAACAAAGCAATGATTAACCCTTCGGCATCCGGTTGGATAGATAAGTTTTTTATAAAACAAAAGTTATCAGAACAAACAGTTTCTGAAACTGAAGAATCTTTTTATCAAAAATTAAGAAACACAGGATTTATCTACGGACATATCATTTCATTTGACACCACTTTCCCTATTGAATCCAAAGGTTGGTTTAAGGAAGAAATTTCTAAAATAGCCTTATTAAATGCTTTATACAGCATTTTTTGCTTGACTAATAAAGAAAATGATTCGGCCAAATTTATAGAACAAGCCAATGTGTTTTATAATCAAATGCACCCTCAAGGCTTCAATTTATTTAAAAAAATACTACCTAAAAATACTGCATCATTAACCTTAGAAAAAATAATTGACGAGCGCGTTCAAACTAATGAAAACATTATCAATAAAAACTTTTCGCATTTGGTTACCAACGCTTTGTTATTCATTGATGTTTTGGCTTTTCGTCAATATTTAATTCATGGTGCAATACCCGAAAAGTACTTAAAGAAAATTGAGGAAACTATAGTCAACATAGTAACTCTAGCCCTAAAAATCAAGACGAATAAAACACAATATGACGATTTGTTGATTAAACTTTTCGAGGCCTCCATACGATACAGTAAATTTTCTAAAAATACGGATCTTACTTTAGAAGCATTGCAATTAGAGTATTTCACAAATGAATTAGAAAAAAAATATTTAGTAGATATTGCAGGAATGGCATTATGGAGTGATGGCGTAATCGAAAATAACGAAGCTTATTTTTTGCATACATTAGCCAGAACCTTTTCTATTTCGGAAGAGTTTGTTGAACATAGTATTATCAGCACGGATGGATTTATAGCTAAACACAAAAAAGAAATACCTTATTTTAATTATTCCAATCCAGTAAAACATTTTTACGATCAAACCACGCAGAGTGTTATTACCCTAATTTCCCGCAACAAAACCAGATTAATCAAAGAAATTGTTCAAAGCAAAGAACTAATGCTTCTCTTAGCTTATTCCACCCGCAGAGATTTAGACGAAAAAGAAAAGAAAAAGGTAAAAAAACAGTTACTGGACATTTGCAAAACAATACCATCGCTAACCATTTTCTTATTTCCGGGAGGTAGCTTATTATTGCCTATTCTAATTAAGTTCATACCAACTCTTTTGCCTTCGGCATTTAATGAGAATCTAGATAACGACGATTAAGCATAAAAAAAGCTGTCTAAAAAATAGACAGCCTTTTATAAACCATTGTAAAACAAATCATCTACTGTTTAGAACGACCCAATCGATTATTTTGGGAAATTGAGCTGATATACTTCATCCAGATCTTTATCTGAACTAAAATTCACTCCTAAATCCGTCACAAAACCTGAATTCAATCCATAAACCCATCCGTGAATGGTCACGTCTTGATCTCTTTTCCAAGCAGATTGTATAATGGATGTTTTAGCCAAATCGAATACCTGTTCTTTTACATTAATTTCTACAAAAGCATTAAAACGTTCATTCTCGTCTTCAATAGAATTCAGATATTTATCATGCAAACGGTAAATGTCTTTGATATGTCGAATCCAGTTATCGATTATCCCAATAGAGTCATTACCCATTGCGGCTTTGACCCCACCACAGCCATAATGACCGCATACAATAACGTGTTTTACCTTTAATACATTTACCGCATAATCTAGCACGCTTAACATATTCATATCCGAATGGATAACCATATTGGCAATGTTTCTATGAACGAAAACCTCGCCCGATTTCGCCCCGATGATTTCATTCGCCGGCACCCTACTGTCTGAACAACCAATCCATAATAACGGTGGAGTTTGCCCTTTGGCTAGATCTTTAAAATAGTTTGGGTCTTTTGCCAATGTCGATTCTACCCAAACTTTGTTGTTGTCTAATATTTTTTTATAAAAATCGCTCATTGCTCTTTAAGTTATTATTATCAAAATTAATTATAATTATGATGATCTGTATGCTATTGGATGATTTTGTTTTTTGCTTGGCCCTAAAAACAACCTAGCATACATTCGCAAAACAGCAATTTCAATAAATAAAAAACTTATGGAGGTGAAAAACATCAGTAAATACTCGTCTTTCTCGATATGATTAAACATCAAGTCAACGCCTATAAATGTTGGGGAAAATGGCAATCCAACAAATGCCAAACAAGATATCAAGAACCAAAATCCATATTTTGGATGGTCGTGATTATAGCCGTAAAAGTCATTCAAATCGACATTTTTTTCGATTGCTTTCAATTTATGCAAACAATAAAACCCTAGAATAGAAGCACCTATAAGTCCACTAATGTATAATAAAATCTCGGTATATTCATATTCATCATTAAGTAATGCAATAGACAGTAAAATGTAAAACTGACTCGCAATAATCATGAACCAAACGGTAATGGCATCGGTACGTTTTGCAAATGATTTCAAGATTAAAAGCATCGCGATAAAGGCAAAAACTAAATGTAAAATTTCATCCAGTTGTTTGGGAATCATTTCTTCATTTAAAAAACAAAATAAACCTATTAGATATATAATGACCAGTGAAATCAGAACTGTTTTATGGCTTAAAATATTTAATTTCCTACCAATCCATTTAAATGGAGACCATAGAAAATTAAACTGAAAAGCATCCATATTCCACTCTTTCAAACTCAATAAATAAATGGAATTTGTAAATTTATTGATGCTTCCATATTGTTTTGGAACATAACTAAAAAACTGATCGTGAATCATATACCCCAAAACCGATGGCGAAACCAATAATTGGTAAGTTCTTAAAAAAGCATTTCCTGAAAAGTGAATTAAGGCCAAAAAGTGCCAACCCATTGCAACTTCCACAAACATAAGTCCTATTTGCGCAATAGAGCCATAAGCAATTTGGGTTTTGACAGACGATTGTACTCTGGCTATTAATGTGGCAACTATAGCGGTAATTAATCCGATTGCTATCACAAGAACTTTAATGCTCAAAATCGTTTCCCAATACGGATAAGTTCGCAACAACAAAAACACGCCTATATGGGCCGATAGCGAACCGTAAAAAATGGCGCTCGATGTTGTTGGCCCTTCCATAGCACGTGGCAACCAAGAGGAGAACGGAAATTGTGCCGATTTGATCGATGCCGCAATTACAATCATAACCAAAATAAATGAGGCATAATAAGAATGTTCTTCAATGTGCGTTGACACTAAATCCAGATCGTTTAATTTCAAGAAAGTAATGTTCTCATGCCACAAATGATGACTCATCCACAAGGCTAGTATCAAGCAAACGTCAGCAAAACGATACAACGAAATGGTTTTCAAACCGTTTTTTACCGGCAAATAGCGGTCTCTGTAAAAGATGATCAGTAAGAATGAAGTAATACCTAAAAATTCCCAACCCACAAACAAGGTTTCAAAATTACCTGAGAATATGATTATCGAATAGGCAAAGAAAAATAGTAATAAGGTATTGAAAAAACGTTTGAAACCGCTGTCTCTATGCAAATAAAACCGACTAAAAATGGCTACTAAAAAAGTAATTAATGTCCCTACAAATGCAAAGACTGCGGTAATTTTATCAAAAAACAAGTCAATAAATATTTCGACATTGGCTTCTTTGTAAAAAGTAAAATGTTTGATATCAAGTATGTTTGAGCCGTTTGATGCCCAAGTAATAATAAAAAACAATAAACCAACTAACTGCAAACCCATTGTTGTTATTGCAATTCCTGCAATAGCATTTTCATTTCTATTTCTAAAAAATAAACTGATTATAAAACCCAACAATGGCAATAGTATAAAAAATTGAAGTAACTGTTCCATAATTAGTTATAAAAATAAATTGGTAAATTTTCTTGTGTAGCGTGTGTGATATGGTTGGTTTCCATTTCTTTGGCATCTTCCAAAAGGGTGTGTACATCTTTGAAAAAGTGAATTTGGTTTGTCATCGGTTTATACGAAACAAATTGTCCTTCTTTGAAATAAAACAACTCATCTGTTTCTGGATTAATTACTGATAAATGCACCCATTCGTTGATAAACCATTCATACATTTCTGGAACCGATTGAATGACTTTTAAAACCACATCCGGAAAATGTTCGACAATAATCATCAGTCGAACGGGATCATGTACTTCGATCATTTGCCAAGGCAATCCCGGTCGTAAATCACCATCACTACTATTTGCTACGCCGAAAAGTCCCATTACATTATGAGGTAATTTTGTTCCAGCGCCTAATTTATAATTATCAACTCTAGAGAAATAATATTCCAAATTGATACCACCACAAACGGGACCGAGCGGTTTCATAATTCCAGTTAAGAATTTACCCTCCAAATCGGTTTTATAATCATAAGAATTCAAGAAAGCCCTACGGTCAAGAAATAATCCCTTGGTTAAACTTCTTCTGCCTACAATACAAAGTGTGTTTGTTCCATGTCCTAATTCCGGACGAGGCTCGAACAGGGAAACGGAACGTTGTTTGATTGCCTTACGTACTTTTTTAATGTTACTTTTGGTGTCAATAGAGGCAAAACGTCTCGAACGCTCTTTTGCATTCAAGTCCAAAGCATCTTCAAAAGTGGTTGCGTTTATTTTATGATTTTTTGCGTTATCGGCATTTAAAGTAGGAACATCATAAAACTCTATTTCATCGGAAGCGGTATCGTGTAATGCTCCAATAAATTGGGTGGCATTTGGAATATCAATTCCTTGGTTTTTCAAAACTTCCCTAACTTTTACATTATTCGCCATTAATGCAAAAACACGGGCGTTTACGGAACCCGGACGACCGCTGCAAGCACCACAATCGTGCGCTCCGTGATGCGGATTATTGGCGCTGCTGCTTCCGTGAGCCACGACATAAACAATAGGAGCAAAGTCTTTAGTCAATGCAATTCCGTTTAGTAAACTCGCCACTCTTGTTGCCATTTCCTCGACAGTGAAACCGATTTGGAGATTGTTTTCGATGTCATCGATACTTTTATTTTCTACCGTCAGTTTTCCTTCGGCGTTCATATGCAGAAAAGCATTGGAGATAGCCGGGCCCTTTTGAGGAAAAAATAGATTTTTAACCAATCTAAACGCCGACCAAAAACCAAAAACAAAGGTGCTTAAAAAACCGGTTGTTAATTGATGGGTTTTGTTTGTGTATAATAAATCGTGCGCTCTTTTTTCGGTAACATCATATTCCTTAATTAAATATTTTGGTGTTACCGGTGCAGGGCACAATTTGTCATAAAACTTGGCTCCAAATGCTTGAAAATAAAACTCAACCGTGAAAAAACCAGGCGTCCCGAACGTCTCGGAGTCTTTGTCAATGGCTTCAACGTGTCGTCTGATGCTGTCTTCACGTTCATCTATACAGAACATGGCTTGAAACGATTTGGATTGATTGGCAACAACTTCAGTTTTCTTTTTGGAAATGCTCAATTGTTGAATTCCAGCCAAAACTTCGTCATAATAACTCCATTCGAACGCGTCTTGCCAAATTTTCAAGACTTCTTGCAATTCAGTTTTCTCTATTTCTGCAAATAAATTTATAGGACTTTGAGTGGTCGTTTCTCCAAGAGGTTTCCAATTATTTCCAAGTTGATTGTCGAGATTGTCTATTTCTAATAGCAATTCAAAAACTATTAAATCATGCAAAGAAATTTGTTTTGGACTCAATAAAGTATCAGGTTGTGATTCTACCGATGCAATTAATCCACTCCAGCCACGATGACTGAATTGTTGGTCGAATAAATATTGTTCATAATAAGCTTCGTTCCCAACAACAATTTGAAGCAAATGTTCGATTGAAATACCTTCTTGAAATAATAATGATTTGGCTCTTTTGGTTTTAAAAATACTGGTATAGCTATTTTTTTCCAATTCTTTGATTGATTCTAGAAAGCTTTTGTTTCCTATTGGGAAATCCCAAATAGCAATTCCTTGATCCAGATAACTGCACAAAAAACGAAATAAAAAGGGTTGCACCAAATTGTCTAAATCAATATGGTACTTCTGTTTCCAATTGGCACGAAGCATTCCGATTCTTTGCTCGTTGTGGTCGTCATATTCTTTGGATATTAAATAGGTTTTCCAAAGTTCTACTTTGTTGTTTTCTTTTCTGTTTGCAATGGCGCTTTCAAGAATTTCAGGACGAATTCTGCCTAACTTAAATAATTTTCTGAAATCAGAAAGTGGCATAGTGGCTTGATGGCCAAAAATTTTAGAGGACTTGAAAATGGCGTCATAAAATTTTGTGCTTTGAAAAGCATGCAATGAATTGTGATGAATAAAATCTTTCAAAGGTGTTTGTGTTGGAAGATAATGTTTCAATTCATGTAAAACATGATGTTCATCAAAAGTGTTTTGTGTCATAATCTTTGAATTTATTAATACTGTATATCTGCAACCGAAAAGCTCGGGTTTAAATCATCTTTGATATACATAACATCAGTATAAAACTTTACTTTACCTGTTTCGATATTGTGCATAGCGCCAATAATTCCTATTTCGCCATTTTCAATCATTCGTTCTAATATATTACTACGCTCAATAATATTTTTTACACTTCGTTTCACGTTTATTTTGGCTACATTTTCAACAAAAGTGGAGTTCTTAGATGTTCGATCTTCAAGAGTCGTTTTTTCTTGGTACACTGCGGGTTGTATTTTAGACAATAATTCGGTAAGATTCCCCATTTCTATATGATCACATGCGCCTTTTACCGCACCACATTTGCTATGTCCAAGTACAACAATTAACTTAGAACCTGCCACTTTGCAAGCAAATTCCATACTTCCTAAAATATCTGTATTTACGATGTTTCCTGCAATTCTAACCGAAAAAACATCGCCAAGACCTTGGTCAAAAATTAATTCTGCCGATGTTCTACTATCAATACAACTCAATATAGTGGCAAATGGCCATTGTCCGTCAATAGTTGAATTTGCTTGTTCTAATAAATCTCTATGTGCTTTAAGATTCCCTATAAATCTTTTATTTCCTTCTTGCAAATACTCCAACGCTTTTCGTGGAGTCATTTGTGCTTGTGATTCTCTATTGTGTGCTTTCATAGTTATATGATAAGTTTTATTTTATTTTATTTTAAAAAGGTAAATTGTTGAAAATTGCTATTTGAAACTGATTTCGATTTGAGTTTTCAAGTGTTTGTGCCATAAATCCTGCTTCGATTTTTATGTTTTTATGGATAACATAACCTAAAGCTTCATATAGTCTATTTCTGTCAAATAGTGGACTTTCTGCATTTATAAAAATTTCATTATAGGCAGAAAGGTAAAGGGCATTAGTTTCAACTTTCTTTTTGTTGAAAGGTATATTGATACCCAAAAAATATCGGAAACGAATTTGGAAATCATTTGGTATAAATCGTTCCTCAATTCGGTATCGATGTTGAAGAAAAATGCGACCAAAACTTTGCCGTGTTATAAACTGTTGATAAATACGATGTTCGTTTGAATCTGTTTTTTGATCAGAATTGGGTACGTACTTTTGAGTATTAATAAATCCATAACCTAGTAAAAGATTGTTATTGTCTTCTGAAAGATTATATCCAATTCCCGTTCTCAATAATAATTGATTGGTATCGCCAATGAAATTGTAATTTCTAACCTGAACTTCATTATGCCAATTCCATTTTGGATTCATCTTTTGATTGCCAAAATACATCAACCAACTACCGGTTTCAGATTTTTGAGAAAAAGAAAGATTACAAAAACAAATAGATAGCACAATTAAATTGATTATTTTCATTGAAAAAAGATTGAAATTAGACTAGTTAAACCTTATGTTCCACAAAAACGTGTTTCTCTTCTTCGCCGGTATTCTCTAAATTGTAAGCTTTTTTGAAGCCCATTAATTTTATTTTTATATTTTCCTCTTTGGCTCTAATTTTTTTAAATTCTTTGATTAGATCCAAGACATCATGGGCAATATAGACCGTGTTAGAAGCATTAATAATTACTTTTGAATTTTCAGGTATAGCAGCAAGTGTAGATTTTATAGCTGATTTATTTAAAAAAGAAACCTCTTCGGCCAAATCAATATGGATAACATCACCGTCATGGTATTCTTCGGTTCTAAAATTATAGGCACGTTGCATGTTTCCTTTCAGAATATAAATGACACTTATAATCATTCCCAATGCAACCCCTTTTAATAAATCCAAAAAGACAACGGCGCCAAAAGTGGCTATGAATGGGGCAAACTGGTACTTACCTTGTTCCCAAAAATGTTTGAAAATGGATGGTTTTGCTAATTTGTAACCTATTAATAATAAAACTGCAGCCAAAGTGGCAAACGGAATTTTATTTAAAACAATTGGTATGGTTAAAACACTAATTAGTAATAAAACACCATGTATAACAGCCGACATTTTTGATTTTGCACCTGCATTATTGTTGGCCGAAGATCGAACAACTACTGATGTCATAGGCAAACCTCCTAAAAAGGCACTTACAATATTTCCGATTCCTTGTGCTTTGAGTTCAACGTTTGTATCTGTATACCGTTTTTGAATATCCATTCGATCTGCTGCTTCAATACACAATAAAGTTTCGATAGAGGCTACAATAGCAATAGTAAGTCCAACCATCCATACTTTTGGATTGGTAAACCCTGAAAAGTTTGGGGTTATAATAATGGCTTTAAATTCTTCAATGGTTGTTGGAACAGGTAATGAAACTAAATATTTACTAGTAATTTCATTGGCTGTTCCTTTAAAAAGAAATTCATTAATTAAAACTCCAACCGTTACAGCAATCAAAGCTGCAGGAAGCATTTTAATATTCTTGAGGGTTGGGATTTTGTCCCAAACCAATAGGATTGCCAATGATATAAGTGTTACGATGACAACACCCATTTTTAAATCACCAAAAGAAGAGGCAACATCGGTAAATATTTTTAATCCAGAGCCTACGGAAACGTCCGATCCTAAGGCTTTTGGAATTTGTTTTAAGAAAATAATAACTCCAATTCCCGCAAGCATCCCTTCGATGACATTGGTTGGGAAAAAATTGGAAATGCCTCCAGCTTTAATAAAACCTAAAGCGAGTTGTATTAATCCTGCAATTAGAACAGCAGTCAGAAAAATATCGAAAGCTCCCAGATCAGTTATTGCAACAAGAACTATTGCAGTTAAACCAGCCGCAGGCCCAGAAACACTAATGTGAGATTTGCTTAATAAACCTACAACTATTCCGCCTATAACACCCGAAATAATACCAGAAAAAAGTGGTGCGCCAGAAGCTAATGCAATTCCTAAACACAATGGAAGAGCTACCAAAAAAACCACTAAACCAGAAGCGAAATCTGATTTAAGGTTTGCGAAAAGATTAATTTTTTTTGTCATAATATAAAATAATTATAAAAGATTAAATATAAAGTTATTCGCTACAACACATTATTGCGGCGTTTACATGCTACACAAATTAACAGCTATCCGTTTATAAATAAATATTCATAAACAAAAAAGACTATCAATCGAACAACAATGCTAAAATGGATAAAAACTATACCTTGTTGGGAGGTGGTATAAATATGGATGCACAAATTAAATCATGCTTGGATAAATTCTCGAAAATTATAATATCAGAAGACTTTTCAGAATCCAAAAACGATATTTCTAAAAAAGGATTGAATGTATAAAATTTTAAATCATTTTTTATTTCCTCAATAGAAGAAGAAGGAGCATTACAATCTTCGCAGATGGTAGTAGAATCCTTGTCTTGTTTCAAGCAAACCACAATTGTTGGTGCTACCAGAAATAAAACAAAAAACAATAATACAATACTTGAAAAGATTTTCATGTGAGCAAAAATAGCAGATAAAAATTGAATTAAAAAATTAGTTTTATAAAATTAATCAATTTTAAACATAAAAAAAAAGCCTAAAAAGATAAAAATCAATTAGGTTTTTCAATTATCTAACATTAAGGATTATAAGCTTTCTTCTAACCAAGCTTTCATCATCCAAATCGTTTTTTCTTGCTCTACTATAAAATCACTCATCATAGAATTAGTGCCTTCGTCATTTATTTCTGAAGCTTTGCTAAGAATTTCTCTTTCAATTCTTAATAGCTGAGACAACGAAGTGACAATCAATTGAATTCCAGTCTCATCGTTAGAAATATTTTTACCAACCGTAAGTTGATTAAACTTGATGTAATCTTCAAAAGTGTGCAAAGGTCTCCCTCCTAATGTCAATACTCTTTCGGCAATTAAATCAATTTTTATTTGAGCATCATTGTATAATTCTTCAAATTTCAAATGTAAATCAAAGAAACGTTTTCCTCTAATATTCCAATGCAAACCTCTTAAACTTTGATAGTAAACTTGAAAATTAGATAAAAGAACATTCAGATCTACTATAATTACTTCAGATTCTGCTACGGGTAATCCAATTGAATTTATTTTCATTTCTTTAAATTTTTTAAGTTTAATGTTTAGCATAATTAATATGTGATTTTTAAATCATCATTGAGATTTCTAAACAAATAACAATCTTGTTAATTCCATATCCTTACTTTCACAAATTTAGTAAATAAACACAGCGAAAAAACCATAAATTTAATTGATTGTTTTTATATTTGCATAACAATCTACTATACTATGACAATTACACAATTAAAATACGTTTTGGCTGTAGCCGAACATAAAAATTTTACTCTAGCGGCCGAAAAATGTTTTGTTACTCAACCCACATTGAGTATGCAAATTCAAAAAATTGAAGAAGAACTTAGCATTCAAATATTTGACAGAAGTAAAAAACCAATTCAGTTAACCGAAATTGGTCAAAAAATTGTAAATCAAGCCAAGAACATTGTCAACGAAGCGGATCGCATTCAAGACATTGTAGAACAGCAAAAAGGTTTTATAGGAGGTGAATTTCGATTGGGAATTATACCTACAATTATGCCTACTTTATTACCTATGTTTTTGAATAATTTCATCAAGAAATATCCAAAAGTAAAACTAATAATAGAAGAGCTTAATACCGAAGAAATCATTTTAAAATTAAAAAACGGTCGTCTTGATGCCGCAATTGCCGCTACACCATTAGAAGATGAAAAAATAAAAGAAATCGTTCTTTACTTTGAGCCTTTTGTGGCCTATATTCCAGAGAACAATTCTGTTTTTCAGAAAGAGGAAATTGAAATTTCGGATTTAAACATCAATGAAATTTTGTTATTGCAAGACGGACATTGTTTTAGGGACGGTATTTTAAATATCTGTAAAAACAATTCTGAATCAGACCCAAAACCGTTTCAAATAGAAAGTGGCAGTTTTGAAACTTTGATAAAATTGGCAGACGAAGGATTGGGTACTACTTTGCTTCCTTACTTACATACACTAGATTTGAAAGAAAAAGACAAATTAAAACTAAGACATTTTAAAGAGCCAAAGCCGGCAAGAGAGGTCAGTTTAATTTATCCTAAAAGCGAATTAAAAATCCAAATTATTGATGCGTTAAGAAGCACTATTTCGGGAGTTGTAAAAGGAGCAATTGTTTTTCAAAATGTTCAAATCGTGAGTCCTCTTCCAAAAAAATAAAACTACAAAAAAAAGGAACTAAGGGCTTGTCCTGATTCAGTTCCTTTTTTTTTATTATCTAATTTAACGATAAATTCCCCTTACAAATAGACCAAACATTTTTTAAGCTCCGGTTTTTCATTCGTAAAATACAAAAGCCATCTTTTTAATTGCTCCAATTCATAAGGTAATAGATTTCTAATCGCTTTTTTTAATTCTTTAGTAAAAAGCTCGGGGTCAAAACTCACTCTTTCGAGTACCTCTTTTGTGTAATCATAAATCATTCGGGACATAACAAAAAGGTTTTAAATTTAATTGATTAAAAGCTTCGTAAAATTATAAAATTCCCTCATTCAAACTAACAAAAAAATTGTTAAAAACACATTTTACCGACTAAAAACACACTTCTCTATTATTTAAATAGATATAACTTACAATAAAAACATTTTCACAATTATCCCTAAATACTGAGCATAAAAAAAGGAACCAATACGTTGGTTCCTTTTTTTATTATGGATTTACAATTAATAAACACTGTTTTAGTTCTGGTTTTTCACTTGTGAAATTAAACAACCATTCTCTTAATTCTTCCATTTCGAATGGTAAAAGTGTTCTAATTGCTTTTTCTAATTCTTTGCAAAAAAGTATTGGATCAAAACTCACTCTTTCAAGTACCGATTTTGTGTAATCAAACATTATTTTAGACATAATAAATTAAGATTTTTGGGGTTAGATCTCGATTTTAACGTTCTGTAAATATACTTTATTTTTTGAATACAAAATAAAATTTTAACATCGATTTTTTACAATTCTTAACATTGTTAAGGAAATCATAATAAAATATAATATGGAAAATTTCACTTCCTTGCTCGAAACATTTCTCTTTTTCCTGGTGGACCAGCCAGTTTTTCAACCGTAAAACCAACTTCTATCATACTCCTTTTGACTACACCACGAGCAGCATAAGTAACTAAAACTCCATTGGATTTTAAAGATTTATACATTTTATCAAAGATAGCGGTACTCCATAATTCCGGTTGCACGCGATAGCCAAAAGCATCAAAATAAATTAAATCAAATTTTTCTATATCGTCAATTTCTTCAAAAAACTGTTTTCTTTTGGTCAATGTAAAATTACCCGAAAAAATTGTTTTTTCCTCCCAATTACAGGTATGCATTTTTTCAAAAATAGCTTCGGATTCAGCAGCCTTCAATTCTTCGATATAATTCATCGCTAAAACTTCATCGGCAGAAACAGGATAGGCTTCTACACCAACATAATCAATTGTTTGTCCCGATTCTTCAGATTCCAAATACGTAATAAAAGCATTTAAACCCGTACCAAAACCAATTTCTAAAATAGAAATGCTTTGATTTGAAAATAATGCCAATCCATTTTTAATAAAAACATGCTTCGCTTCTTGTATAGCACCATGTTTAGAATGGTAACACTCATTCCATTCTTTGAGATGAATTGTTGTCGATCCATCGAGTGTTTGTATAATTTCTCTTTCCAAAATATTTTTTTGAGATGTTTAGTATCATTTAAATTCTAATTCCACTTCAAAATTAATTAAAACAATATCTTTTAGCTACCTAAAATTCATATTTTTTTATATAATTCACAGAATTTCAGTCTAATTTTCAACTAAATTCAAAATGTAAATAAATCACAGTTAAACAGTATAATTAATGTTGTTTTAGCAAGGATTAATCTGTTTTTTATTTAATTTTGCAATCAATATTACAACAATTAAGAAATTGATTTTTTTTATACAGTTTATTAACAACAAAAATATTTTTTAAACCATACCTTATTATGAGTACAACTCAAACTAACAAAATAGAAATAATAAAAGCAGCCACTTCAAAAATAAATGAAGTTGATTTTGATAATTTAAGCTTTGGTGCCGTTTTTACCGATCATTTATTTGAATGTGATTTTTCTAATGGTGAATGGCAAAAACCGGTTATTAAGCCTTACGCTCCCTTTTTACTAGACCCATCTGCAAAAGTTTTTCATTATGGCCAAGCTATTTTTGAAGGGATGAAAGCTTACAAAGATGACAATAATGATATATGGCTTTTTAGACCAGATGAAAACTACAAACGTTTCAATACTTCTGCAGTGAGAATGGCTATGCCAGAAGTACCGGAGCATATTTTCATGGATGGTTTGAATCAATTACTACAATTGGACGAAGCTTGGATAAAAAAAGGAAAAGGAAACACGATGTATATTCGTCCTTTTATGATTGCAACTGGTGATGGAGTTATTGCAAACCCATCTGATGACTATAAATTCATGATTATACTTTCTCCTGCTAAATCCTATTATGCAGGTGAAGTTAAAGTTTTAATTGCAGAACATTACAGTAGAGCTGCCAACGGAGGAATTGGTGCTGCAAAAGCGGCCGGTAATTATGCTGCTCAATTCTACCCAACTACTTTGGCAAACAAACAAGGATTTCAACAAGTAATCTGGACTGATGATGCCACTCATACCAAACTAGAGGAAGCAGGTACTATGAATGTGTTTTTTAGAATAAACGACACTTTATTGACTGCACCTACAAGTGAGCGTATACTTGATGGTATTACGAGAAAAAGTCTTCTTGATATGGCTAAAAAAGAAGGAATCAACATAGAGGTTCGTCCTGTATTGGTTTCTGAATTAGTGGAAGCTTCTAAAAACGGTTCTTTGAAAGAGATTTTTGGAGCTGGAACTGCTGCTGTAGTTAATCCAATTATTGGTTACTCTTACCAAGATGTTTATTATGAATTGCCAAAAATCGAGAATTCATACGCTTCTTTACTTAAAGAGAAATTAACTAACATTCAACATAAATTAGCTGAAGACACCTTTGGTTGGACGGTTAAAGTATAATTTTAGATTTTAGATTTTAGATTTTAGATTTTAGATTTTAGATTTTAGATTTTAGATTTTAGATTTTAGATTTTAG
>NZ_QCZH01000014.1 GCF_003097655.1 Flavobacterium laiguense | reverse complement strand
TAATGCGAAAGTAGCTCAGTTGGTAGAGCTCCAGCCTTCCAAGCTGGTTGTCGCGAGTTCGAGCCTCGTCTTTCGCTCTAAGTCAATTTTGATTTAAAGGGTTAAATTTTAATGATTAATGCGAAAGTAGCTCAGTTGGTAGAGCTCCAGCCTTCCAAGCTGGTTGTCGCGAGTTCGAGCCTCGTCTTTCGCTCCAAAACCCCAAACTAAAGTTTGGGGTTTTTTTGTGCGAAATTTTAACCATTAAGAGATTAAGTAAATTAAGAATCGCTTTTCCTTAATGAGTCTTAATGTCTTAATGGTTTTTTTGCATTTAATATTTTATCACAACTTTTAGAATTGATCTTTAATAGCCATATTTCAATGCAATGGATTCGTGTGATTTTTGTAAAAACTAAACTAGCAATTAGTGCTAATTAGTGCAATTCGTGTTGAAATTTCTACAACTGAGTAGTTGCAATCTTCTAATGGTTTTTAATTTTTATTTCAAATCGCTTAAATCGCTTCCGCTTTCTAATTCTTTAGCTTCTTGATTTTGTCTAAAAAGACGCGCTTGTAAATTTCCTTTTAAAGTGATTTTTTCTCCTTTTACGTCTAGCCAACTTCCTTCTCTTAATCCTAAAACCGGTAACGAATTGAAAGCATGAAATTCCTTTATCCTGGTTTCTCTGGTTTCTCCCATATGTTTGGACTGGTCGTCTGGGTCTAAATAATGCGCATTCAAATTAAATGGTATCAATCCTAACGTTTGAAAGCTGGGTGGGTAAACAATAGGCATGTCATTGGTAGTTTGCATCGTTAATCCGCAAATGTTGCTTCCTGCGCTAGTACCCAAATAGGGAGTTCCTGCTTTAACGGTTTCGGCTAAAACGTCCATGATTTTATTTTTATACAATTGTGTAACCAATAAAAAAGTATTGCCTCCCCCTGTAAAAATGCCTTCCGCTTTTTGAATAGCTTCCTCAGGGTTTTCGTATTCATGAAGTCCTTGGACCGTTTTATTTATTTTGGCGAAAGCCAAAGCAACTTTAGCGGTGTATTCTTCATGAGTAATGCCACTGGGTCTTGAAAAAGGGATGAAAAGAATTTTTTTGCAATCTTGAAAATGCAAACTTAATTCGGGTAATAAATATTCTAGATACTCTCCTCCAGGAAGAGTTGAGGTACTGGCGATAATGCAATTTTTCATTTCATTTAAGTAAATAAGTTTAGTGTAAAGATATAAAATGAAACTTTTTAAAAGAGGAGGGTAAATTTTTAATTAACAAATTTTTACCAAACCATTAGTAATTAATTTGGAAGAGATTAGGATACTTTTACATTTTACAAATGATAAATCATGACAAAAGTTATTGTATGCTTGATTCAGTTTTTGGTTTTAATTACGATGCAAATAGTGTCGCAAATAACTGTTTGTGACGAGCAAAAGGATAAGGAAATTTTAAAGGTTTATACTGAAAAGGAAAATCATGTTGAAAAATGCGAAGCCAAAAAGGAACTGAAAACAATTAAAAAAAATCAGACAATTATAGCTTAATAATTAGAAATGGTTCTAAAACCAAAAAATCAGCTTGTGAAAAACAACATTACCCTTCTTATTATTTTTCTTTTTTTTGCCCAATTTTTATCTGCACAAGCGGGATTGGAAAAATGGGTTAAGGGGCAAATAATGTCAGAGGCTATTCCTCTGGAAGGGATAAATATCATTAATACTTCCAGTAAAATTAATTCGATTTCAGATCAATATGGTAATTTCTCTATTGTGGCAAAGGAAGGAGATGTTCTGAGTTTCTCCGCGGCTGATTATGAGTCTTTGCGAAAAATCATAAACAAACAAGAATTCAAATTGGGTAGCATTGTCGTGAATATGACGGCTACAAGTGTAGAATTGAAGGAAGTAATTATTAATGGAAATTCTGAAATAAGTGCCGAGAATTTAGGAATAATCCCTCGGGGCCAAATAAAGTTAACCCCAGCTGAAAGGAAAGTATACACGGCTACTTCTACTCCTACAGATGCGCTGTTGAATTATTTCTCGGGCAGAACCAAAATGCTCAAAAAAGAAGTGGAACTCGAGAAAAAAGAAGTTTTGAGGGCAAAATTAGAATACCTTTTTGAAGACAAATATTATATCGAAACCTTAAAAATACCTGAAGAACTCATCAAGGGTTTTCAATATTATTGTGTAGAAGATGCTGGCTTTGCTAGTTCTTTGCAATCAAAAAACAAGACCATGAGTATGTTTTTGATCGTGGGTCTGGCATCTAATTATAATCAAAAAAGGGTTTATGGGAAATAGATTGGGTGTCGTTATTTTGTTTTTGTTAAGTCATTTTTGTTTTGGGCAAACGCAATTAAGGCAATCCTTGCATGGACAAGTAATCAATGATTCTATTGCTGTAGAAAACGGCTACGTGTTTAATTTAAATTCAAAAACGACCACTTTTATTGGTGCCAATGGTTTTTTTGATATAATGGCCATGCCAAAAGACACTTTGTTACTTACTAGTTTGGCTTTAAAATCAAAGAAAATGGTTTTAACTGATATGGATTTTAAACAAAGGCTATTTGTTGTAAAAACAGAGTTGTTCAACAATCAGTTAAAAGAAGTTGTTGTAAGAAAACAAATTACCCCCAAAATTTTGAGTTCAAAAGAAATTTTAGGGATGAAGTTTATGGATGATGCTCAGTCTTCTCCAATAAATAGAACCATGCCTTATTACGGAATTGAGAATGGAGCTGATTTTGGCGAAATATTTACGTTGATTGGTGGTTTGTTCAAAAAAAAGAATGGGAAAAAACTGTCTACTTTGCCAGATGAAATTTTTATGGAGAAAGTGCAAAGGGATTTTAAGCCAGAATTTTTTAAAAACACCTTAAAACTTAAGGACGAGGAAGTGGCTCTTTTCTTGATTTTTTGTGAAGCAGATGAAAATGCAAAGAAAATATTGAATTCGAATAATACCTTTCAGATGATGGATTTTTTGATTACTAAAAATATTGCTTTCAAAAAGTTACTTCAGTCTAAATAAGGCATTCAATAGATTTTCAATTTCTGATTTTGACACTTTTAATTCCTGAAAATTTTCATAAAAAATAACACATAGTCATAGATTATTGAATCAAATAAAGTTGTAAATTTAATAGATTCAAAAATACCAATTTTAATAGTTGGTGTTTTTTATTAAATTTTAAAAGATCACAAATGAAAAGTAAAATAGGAATCCTTATTTTGTTGATGTGTTGTCAAGTTTGTTTGGGTCAAATCCTGACCAGAAAATCATTGCACGGTAGGGTTGTAAATGATTCTATCGCAATAGAAAATGGGTTGGTTTTTAATGTAAATGCCAAAACGGGATCTATTATAGACCAGAAAGGCTATTTTAGTATTTTGGTAAAAGCAAAAGACACCTTAGTTTTTTCCAGTTTAGGATTTAAGAGCAAAAAAATAGTACTTACCGAAAAGGATATTTCCTCTTCTTTTTTTAGAGTCAATCTTCAGGCAATTGCCCGTCAATTGATAGAAGTGGTGGTTCATGCCAAAAAAGGGTCACCACCCGAATTTGGAAACACTCAAAGTATTGTTGATACACAATATTATGATGATGCGTTGTCTTCACCGGAAAATCCTTTAATGATGCCAACGGGCACAGGTGATAATGGGATAGATTGCATTCGAGTTTATAATATGGTTTTTAAAAATTTGAAAAAAACCAATCCTAATAAAACCGATTTTGTTTCGGATATGGGTTTTACATCCATAGCGATGAAAAGTGTTAGTTATTCTTTTTTTACCAACACTCTAAAACTGGATGATGATGAGATAGGTTTATTTCTTCTTTTTTGCGAAAACGATCCGAAGTCTAAAACGTTTGTCAGCACAAGCAAACAATTCGACATCATGGATTTTTTAATAACAAAAAACGAGGAGTTCAAAAATATTACTACTTTTGAAAAATGAAAAAGGTAATAATTTATGGGCTTTTAGGGTTCTTTTTGATGTCGTTAAGCAGTTTTGCTGTGCATAAGTTTTATATGGCGATTTATCAAATTAATTTTGCACCCGAAAAGAAAATGCTTCAAATTACTTCCCGTATTTTTCTGGATGACTTCAATGGTGCTTTAGCAAAAAAATACAATAAAAAAACCTTTTTAGGAACCGATAAAGAGTCAGTTGAAGATGTCGGTTTATTAAAAAAATACCTTGCCGAAAATTTCTCTATTAAAGTAAATGGACAACCCAAAACCATGAATTTTTTGAGTAAAGAAATGGATGGAGATGTACTCGTTTGTTATTTGAATATCAAAGAAATTTCAAAAATAAACACACTCGAAATTCATAATTCGGTACTAATTGATTGTTTTGCAGAACAGCAAAATATCATACATCTAGCTGTATTTGAAACCAAAAAAAGCTTTCTTTTTACAGAGACTTATACTAAACAAGTGTTAAAGTATTGAGGGATATTAACAATTCTATTTAAAATTGTTATTTTCACGGCCTAAAAACAACTCGAACGCTAGTATATGAGAAAATTTTCATTATTATTTATTCTTCCAACAATTTTATTGGCACAAGAAAAAGTAGTTACACCAACTGTAAAGCAGCCGGGTAAATATGACACCAATAAATTCAGTCAAATGTATGATTTGTTGGCAACTCCCAATATGTTTCGTACCGCATCTGGAGCTCCAGGCCCAGCCTATTACCAACAACAAGCCGATTATAAAATTGACATAGAACTTGATGATAAAAACGCAAAATTAAGTGGTTCTGAAACAATAACGTACCATAATAATTCTCCTGACAGTTTGGAGTATTTATGGATACAATTGGATCAAAATCAAGCGGCCAAAAATTCTCAGTCTCCATTAGTCGAAAATGAGAAAATAGAAGCTGTTTTGCCTGTTGCAAAATTTGCCAATGAATATTTGAAACAAGGATTGGATCGTGGTTTTAATATAGAATATGTAAAAGATGCTAAGGGAAGTCCAATGTCTTATACTGTCAATCAAACCATGATGCGCATCAATTTGGCTACGCCAATGAAGCCTGGAACGAGTCTTTCTTTTTCTATCAAATGGTGGTATAACATCAATAATTACCAACAAGACGGTGGGCGTTCCGGTTATGAGTTATTCGAAAAAGAAGGCAATAGATTGTACGTTATAGCACAATTTTACCCAAGAATGGCAGTGTATAATGATGTAGAAGGTTGGCAAAACATGCAATTTTGGGGTGGTGGTGAATTTGCGCTGCCTTTCGGGAATTTTGATGTAAATATTACCGTTCCTGCAGACCATATTATGGATGCAACGGGAGAGTTAATGAACAGAAGCGAAGTCTTTACGGCTGAACAGGTAAAAAGATACGAATTGGCTCAAAAATCATTTGATAAGCCTGTGGTTATTGTAACTCAAGCCGAAGCTGAAGCTGCTGAAAAAGGATTCTCGGATAAAAAGAAAACTTGGAAATTCAGTGCTAAAAACGTTAGGGATTTTGGAATAGCGACTTCAAGAAAATTCATTTATGATGCAATGGCGGTTCAATTGAGCAGCAAAGTAGTAATGGCCGAATCGGTTTATCCTAAAGAAGCGAATCCACTTTGGGGAGAAACGTCTACAATGACAGTAGCACATACGTTAAAAAGTTATTCTTCACATACATTTGATTATCCATATCCAAAAGCGGTTTCTGTTTCGGCAGAAGATCAAGGAATGGAATACCCTATGATTTGCTGGAATTACGGACGTCCAGATGCGAATGGAGTGACTAGCGAGCAAATTAAAAACGGGATGATAGGTGTTGTGGTTCATGAAGTAGGACACAATTTTTTTCCTATGATTGTCAATTCGGATGAGCGTCAATGGACATGGATGGACGAGGGTTTGAACTCTTTTATGGAGTATATGGCTGAACAAGAATTGGGAACCAATTACCCTTCAAGACGTGGGCCGGCAAAAAATATTGTTCCTTATATGAGTGGCGATCAAAAATTCTTGGAACCGATTATGTCTAACTCCGAAAATATCATTCAATTTGGGAATAACGCCTACGGGAAACCAGCTACGGGACTTAATATTCTTAGAGAAACTATTATGGGAAGAGAGTTGTTTGATTATGCTTTTAAGGTATATGCCAACAGATGGAAATTCAAACACCCAACACCTGAAGATTTTTTTAGAACGATGGAAGATGCTTCGGCAGTCGATTTAGATTGGTTTTTTAGAGGTTGGTTTTACTCGACAGACTTTGTAGATATCGGTATTAACGAGGTAAAGCAATATTATGTTACCGAAACACCAACACTTGCTTTGAAAGAGGCTAAAGTAAGAAAAGGTCGTTTTGGACAGGAAAAAGGTCCATTCGTGTATTTAATTGCTGGGGATAACCCAGAATTGGATCCATCTTCGAAGAAATCTTTAAAAATAGAAGAAGTAGCATTACTTTCAGATTATGTAGATAAAAATATTGCTCCTGCAGAAAAAGGAAACTTGAAAAACCCAAAGTATTTCTATGAGGTAGAATTCAATAAACCAGGTGGAATGCCAATGCCTATTATTGTTCAAATTACCTATGAAGACGGAACGGTAGATAATTATAAATACCCTGCACAGATTTGGAGACAAAATAACGAAACGGCTAAGAAAGTGTATGCTACCACTAAAGCAATAAAACAAATTCAAATCGATCCAAAACTAGAAACAGCTGATATTGATGTGACCAATAATTCATGGCCAAAAGTAGAAGTGAAATCAAAGTTCGATTAATTTTAAGGAGAAGAGACTAAGTTACAAAGATGCTAAGTTCCTATCCCGATAGCTATCGGGATTGAAACTTAGCATCTTTGTTCTTTTTAAGACAATTTTAAAAGACAAAGTTTTAAAATTTAATATCTTTGTCACATTAAAACACAAAAATTATGTTTGGAATAGGAGGAGGCGAATTAGTTTTTATTATGTTTATAGTTTTGATGCTTTTCGGTTCAGACAAGGTGCCAGAAATGGCAAGGACTATGGGGAAAGCTATGGCGCAACTCAAAAACGCTACCAATGATCTCAAAAGTGAAATTCAAAAAGGAGCCGAAGCCAATGGTTTTGATCAAAAAACCTTGAATGACTTAACAGGTAATGTTAATTCCGAAATTGATAAAGTAAAAACAAATCTTTTAGGCGAAACGTCCAATACATTCAGCGGAATTACGGATACATTCACTTCCGAAGTCAATAAAACCAAAGATAGTTTACTAAGTGGCACAACGACTCCTGATGCAGCATCTCTTTTAGATGATCTAACAGGGCCTATAAAACGCCAAATGTAATGCTCGAAAAAATACTTGCTCTAGATACCCAATTATTTATTTATCTCAACAGCTTAGGATCTGAAAACTATGATGGGCTTTGGCTTATTATAACCAAACAGTTTTATTGGACTCCATTTTTTCTGCTCTTATTTTATCTTATTTATAAAAAATTAGGAGTAAAGCAAACTTTGTTTTTGTTGCTTTTTGTTGCCTTTTTGATAACAGCTACAGACCAAATTACCAATCTATTCAAATATACATTCCAAAGGTTAAGACCTTGTAACAATCCCGAAATTAACACTTTTATTAGAGTCGTTCAAGTGCGTACTTCTTTTAGTTTTTTCTCCGGACACGCAGCCAATACCATGGCGGTGGCAACTTTTTTATATCTTAACTTTAAGAACGAATTCAGATACTTCGGTTTATTGTTTCTATGGCCGTTAATCTTTGCTTACAGTAGGATTTACTTAGGCTTGCATTATCCTTTAGACATTCTTACAGGATATTTATGCGGATTCTTAACCGGTTTTGCCATTTACAAAGCCTACCAATGGGCAATTAAAAGAAAAAGGATTTAAGATTTTTGATTGTAGATTAACGATTTAAGATTTCGTTGAGGAAAAAAATCGTCTGTTTTAGAGTGATTTTGTTGCGTTTTTTAATTTTAGAAATGCTTTGCAAGTTGCTATAGATCGGCAGTAAATCAAAAATCGTTAATCAAAAATCTGCAATCTTAAATCACCCTACTAACCGTCAATCCATCTCGAATAGGTAATAAAACCGTTTCTACTCTCGGGTCGTCTTTAAGTAATTGATTGTATTCTACCAGTATTTTGGTGCTGATGTCATTCGGGTGTATTGGTTCCAGAACTTTGCCGCTCCACAATACATTATCCGATAAAATGATGCCACCTTTATTCATTTTTGGCAGAATCAATTCAAAATAGTTAAGGTAGTTTTCTTTGTCGGCATCGATAAAAACCAAATCAAATTTTAGATCTAGATTTGGGATGATATCCACAGCTTCTCCCAAATGTTGTACAATCTGTTTCCCCCAAGGAGATTTGTCAAAATGCTTGCGTTGAAAATCGACCAACTCTTCCTTGATGTCTATCGTGTGCAATTGTCCGTTTTCCTGCATGCCTTCGCACAAACACAAAGCCGAGTAACCCGTGTAAGTCCCGATTTCCAGGATATTCATAGGTCGGATCAATTTAGACAACATACTCAAAACCCGCCCCTGAAAATGACCACTCAGCATTCTAGGCAACAATATTTTTTGATAGGTTTCTTTGTTTAAAGCCGCCAGTAATGGGGGTTCTTTTTCAGAATGTTGCTCAATATAATCTTCTAAATCTTGGGAAATAAAATGCATTTTGTGGGTTGTTGAAATTTCGGGTAAAGTTACAAATTTCTATATAAGGTAGGGAGTATATAAGGTAGGAATGGTTTTTTTAGCTTACTTATTCTTAAAATTTTGCTATCAAAACAACAATTCAACAAATTGTCATTAAATTTGCACCATGCAAATTGAGAAAAAAGACATACGAGCACTATCCAAAGACCAATTGAGAGATTTTTTTGTAACCAATGGAGATAAAGCTTTTCGTGGGAATCAAGTCTATGAATGGTTGTGGAGTAAAGGAGCGCACAGTTTTGAGGATATGACGAATGTGGCCAAAACTACTCGTACGATGCTAGAAGAACATTTTGTGATCAATCACATCAAAGTAGATACGATGCAGCGTAGTGAAGACGGAACGGTTAAAAATGCGGTTCGTTTGCACGATGGTTTAGTGGTGGAGAGTGTTTTAATACCTACTGCTACCAGAACTACTGCTTGTGTATCGAGTCAAGTAGGGTGTAGTTTGGATTGTAATTTTTGTGCAACGGCTCGATTGAAACGTATGCGAAATCTAGAACCTGCTGAAATTTACGATCAAGTAATCGCTATAGATAAAGAGAGTAGGCTGTATTACAATCATCCGCTGTCGAATATTGTTTTTATGGGAATGGGTGAGCCGCTTATGAATTATAATAATGTTTTGAAGGCGATTGAAATGATTACCTCTCCCGAAGGATTGGGAATGTCTCCGAAAAGGATTATGGTTTCGACTTCGGGTGTGCCAAAAATGATTAAAAAATTGGCAGATGATGATGTTAAATTCAAGTTGGCAGTTTCTTTGCACTCTGCAATTGATGAAATCCGTTCTCGAATTATGCCTTTTAGCGAGAATTTTCCTTTAGCTGATTTAAGAGAGTCATTAGAATATTGGTACCGAAAAACAAAAAGTAAAATATCGTATGAATATGTGGTGTGGAAAGATATCAATGATAACAAAGCTTCTATTGATGCCCTAGTGAAATTTTGTAAATACGTTCCTTGCAAGGTCAACCTAATAGAGTACAATCCAATTGATGATGGAGAATTTCAACAAGCCTCAGAAGAATCTATAAATGCCTATATAAAAGCATTAGAGTCCTCCGGAATTGTTGTGAAAGTAAGACGAAGCCGAGGTAAAGATATAGATGCCGCCTGCGGACAATTGGCCAATAAAGAAGCCTAGATTTAAAAGTGTACAAATAAGAAAGCCTTAAAAAGTAGTGTGAGTTACTTTTTAAGGCTTTCTGTTTTATAATAAACCTTCTATTTCTTTAATTCTATTGTAGTAGTAATACCTCCAGTGGTTACAGTAGCGACATTGTCACATTCTCCAGTTCCAAAATCTACCAAAATTTCAACATCATTTTTGGTTTTCAGTACAGTACCCGAAACAGGGAATGGTTTTTTGCAAGCCATTACAAAACGCAGAGGGGTTTTAATAATGCTAGACCAATTGTTGCCATTTGGCATGGTTGTAGCACCGCTTCCTGTAACAAGGAAAACATTGTCGCTCCAAATGCCTTTGGTATCGTAGCCTTCCACCATTTCTTTCACTCTATTTCCTGTTCTAGTATAAACGGATCCGTCTTCAAAAGTTACGGTAATATCGATGGTACATGTAAATACGGGATGTACAGCAGCTAGTAGCTCAGTACTTTTAAGTGATCTGGTAATGGTTTTGCTGCCTTGAATTTTTTTGCCGTTATGGTAAAATGCATCAAAACTATAGGTAATGGTTTGCTCGGCAGTTGTGAAATTACCAGAGAAAGTAATGGTTATTTTGCCTTTTAAAACATTTCCGTTTTCAAGAGTACAGCCTTCTGTCCCAAAATCAATTGTTCCTGTAAAAATACCATCCTTTAAAGTCCACGATACTATAGCGCAAGCAGGTAGCATGCTTTTTATGGTTTCTGTAGACTTACTGGTCATACTTTGTTTCATCGAAAATTGGTCTTCTGCAATATTAGACAGATCTTCAATTGAAGCATCAATTTTTGAATCAATTGCAACTTGTTCTGAAGCGGTAGTTGCTGTTGAATTTTGATCTTTGTCATTTGATTCGCAGCTAATAAAAAAGGCTATCGCCATAAATGAGCCAATAAATAATTTTTTTGTTTTCATAATAAAATGGTTTTTAGGTTTTCTGTTTGATGTTTAAATTTGGAAAAGGTTTAACCTCAAGTGAGATTGTTTTTTTTGTTTTTTAAAGTATAAGTGTTTTTAAGTCAGTTGGTGTGCTGCTTTTTTGTAAATAAAGCACTTGTTTTAGGCTTGATAAAAATTAGAAGTTATGGCTTTTACCATTTGTAAAATTAATGTCATAGAATTTTGCGTTTTACAAGGTGTTTTTTGAGTACGCTATACTGAAATATGTTTTGTAGGAATTAAAATCCACAAAAAAAACAATATAGTTGTGTAATTTGATAAACGTTTTTTTTATTTAAAATAGTATATTTGGTGTCTAAATGAATATTACTTCACAAATAAAGCAGCCAATTTTACACGAAATGGAACTTTTTGAAAAAAAGTTCTATGAATCGATGACTTCAAAAGTGGCGCTTTTGAATCGTATTACCTATTATATCGTCAATAGAAAAGGAAAGCAAATGCGACCTATGTTTGTTTTCTTGATGGCGAAAATGGTTTCAAAAGGTGTTGTTGATGAGAGAACGTATCGAGGTGCTTGTGTAATCGAATTGATTCATACCGCAACTTTGGTTCACGATGATGTGGTGGATGACAGTAATCGTCGAAGAGGTTTCTTCTCTATAAATGCCCTTTGGAAAAATAAAATTGCCGTTCTAGTTGGGGATTATTTATTGTCCAAAGGATTGTTGCTTTCTATAGATAATGGAGATTTCGATTTGCTCAAAATTATTTCGGTTGCGGTGCGTGAAATGAGTGAGGGAGAGTTACTACAGATTGAAAAAGCCCGAAGATTAGACATTACCGAAGCTATTTATTACGAAATAATCCGAAAAAAAACAGCCACTTTAATTGCGGCCTGTTGTGCTCTTGGGGCAAAATCGGTTATTGATGACGAGATTCAGGTAGAGAATATGCGAAAATTTGGCGAACTCATCGGAATGGCTTTTCAAATAAAAGATGATTTGTTCGATTATTCAGAAGAAGCGATCGGTAAACCAACCGGTATCGACATCAAAGAGCAAAAAATGACATTGCCGCTTATTCATGTTCTCAATACCTGTACTTCAAAAGAGAAAAGTTGGCTTATTAATTCGATAAAAAACCACAATAAGGATAAAAAAAGAGTAAAGGAAGTTGTTGCTTTTGTAAAGGAAAATCATGGTTTGGCTTATGCCGAAAATAAAATGGTAGAATTTCAACAAGAAGCATTATTGCTTTTAAATAATTATCCTGACTCTGAATTTAAATCGGCCCTGATTTTAATGGTCAATTACGTTATTGAAAGAAAGAAGTAAATTCTAAGTCTAAAAAAAAGCATTTTTTTTAAACACCTGACAAATAGCTACTTGTACTATTTGTCTAAATAAATTGTACTTTTATTTTAAATCCATGCAACCTTTTTGTCTTAATTCTCGTCTATAGTTATAGAAACACTTTTTAAACGATTTTGAAAGTAATTAATTTACATCAGGAAGAAAACGAAATAATCACATTGGCTGTTAAAAACAACCGACAGGCTCAACAATGCATTTATTCTAAATACGCCTCAAAAATGTTAAGTGTTTGTAGGCAATACATAAAAGACGTTCAATTAGCCGAAGATGTGATGATTACCGCTTTCATGAAAGTATTTGTGAACTTAAGTCGATTTGAAAACAAAGGAAGTTTTGAAGGCTGGATTCGGAGAACGATGATTAATGAATGTATTTCATTTATTAGAGTTCAAAAGAAAGTTCATTTTTTAGAAGACACCGTTGGTTTTGAAGAAGTGGGTAATGAAACCGATATTCAGTTTTCTATTGAAGATATTCAAGGTTTAATCGATAGTTTGCCGGATGGTTATAAAATCGTTTTTAATCTATTTGTCATAGAAGGGTATAAACACAAAGAAATTGCAAGTATGCTGGGTATTAATGAAGGTACTTCGAAATCGCAATTTGCCCATGCCCGAAGAATTTTGAAAAGTCAAATTAGTATTTTAAAAAATAAAGAGAAGTATTCTTGTGTGCAAACAATATAACCTTCATTTATTTCTAAGAATCAAGAAAGATATAATGCCATGAAAAATAGTGTCATAGAAAATCAATTTAGAGAAAAGATTAATACTAGGGAGATTGTCCCTTCAAAAGCTTCATGGGATAGATTGGACGCTATGCTTACTGTTGCCGAAAAGCCAAAGCGCAATTTTAAATGGATGTATATTGCCGCCAGTTTTTTAGGATTTTTAATGATAAGCACTTTGTATTTCGACAAAAATAAGAAAGGAGCAATCATTAATAATGATAATATAGTTGTTAATGAGCCAAAAATTACTCCTGAAATAAGTGTAAAGTCTGTTAAAGTGAACTTGGTGAAAGTTGAAACGACAAAAGTTGTTGAAAAGAAATTAGCATCAAAAGAAATGAAATCAGAGATTGATTCTAATAGTATAGTATCAAATGCAGCAATTCAAGTTGCACAAAAAGGTATCATTGAAGAGCATCCAATACCAATCATCAATCAAAAAGCGGAACAGAAATTAGTTTTGCAAAAATCAAAGTATGTTAATGTTGACGAACTATTAGCATCCGTAGATAATGCCACTCAGGAGAATGGTCTTAGAGTAGTCAAATTCAATGTTAAAGTAAATTCGAATGAATTACTTACTCAAGTGGATGGCGAATTAGATCTTAGTTTTAGAGAAAAAGCAATTAAAACTGTTAATCAAAAATTTAGAACAGCTAAATTGGCTTTGAGCAATCGAAATTCAAAATAAATCATCAATCACATTAAAAAAAAACAATCATGAGGAATTTTAAAATTTACTTAGTAGTATTCGTATGTCTAATTGCCAACAAAATGTTGAGTCAAGAATCGTTTGAAGGTAGGGCAAAAGAGATCGCATCAAAGATAGATGCTGTTGTAAAAGAAGAAAAAAAAGAGTTGAAAGTTGAGGTTGAAGCAGTAAATGAACAATTGGCGGAGGGTAAATTAACGAACGAAGAGGCTGACGAAAAGAAGAAAGTTTTAGCAGAATCGAGAGCGAATGCAATAGAGACCAAAGTCGCTAAATTAGAAGAGGAACTCCATGTATTAGTCCAAGAAAAAGTGGATGGGAAAATCCAAAACATTGATACTTCGAAGACCATTACCATTCATTTTAGTAAAGATTATTTTTCGAATAAAAAACGTTCTAATGGTGAAAAAAGAACCACTTCTCAATTTGTATTTGCTTTTGGGGTAAATAATTTGATAACAAATGAACAAATAGCCCATTCTGATTTTAAATATTGGAAATCACACTTTTATGAATGGGGTTTTACCTATAACACCAGAGTTTTAAAAGAAGATAATCTGTTGCATTTTAAGTACGGAATGTCACTGATGTATAACAATATCCGTTCAACCGATAGCCGTTATTTTGTTAAAAATGGCGCCCAAACAGATTTAGTAGCTAGTTCTGTTCATTTAGACGAATCTCGATTTAGAAACGTTTATGTTATGGTGCCGCTGCATTTGGAATTTGATTTTACCAAAAAAGAAATACGGGATGAAGCTAATTACTTTAAGACACATAAAAGTTTGCGAGTTGGATTTGGGGGATATGCTGGGTTTAGAGTAAAATCAAAACAAATTCTTTGTTTTGATGATGCTAGCGGGAATGGTGTGGAACAAAAAACCAAGGGAAATTATAATGTAAATGATTTTAATTACGGGTTAAGTACTTATGTTGGTTATAGAGCAACAAGTGTATATTTGAAATATGATTTGAAACCCTTGTTTGAAAACAATCCAGTGGATCAAAACAATATTTCATTAGGACTTCGTTTTGATTTTAATTAGAATTAGTTAGTATTTTGTTTTGAAAAGTGTTTCAGCGATGAAGCGCTTTTTTTATTTTGAATTATAAAGTTTGATTTGTGTATTTTTGTATTCGCTCGAATTTTCGAGCCTTTTACAACTAAATATTCTCATACGTTTTGATATCACAAGCAACCATAGATACTGTTTTTGAAACTGCTCGAGTAGAGGAGGTTATTGGAGATTTTGTACATTTAAAAAGAGCAGGAAGTAATTTCAAAGGGTTGAGTCCATTCTCGGATGAGCGCTCTCCCTCTTTCATGGTTTCTCCAGCAAAAGGAATTTGGAAAGATTTTAGTTCGGGTAAAGGGGGTAACTCAGTGGCTTTCCTGATGGAACACTCGCATTTCACCTATCCGGAAGCGATTCGGTTTTTGGCCAAAAAATACAATATAGAGATTGAGGAAACGGAACAATCGGACGAGGATAAATTAAATACTGACGTTCGCGAAAGTATGTATTTAGTTTCTGAATTTGCCAAGAAATATTTTCACGACATTCTTTTGAACTCCGAAGAAGGCAAAGCCATTGGGCTTTCGTATTTTAAAGAACGTGGTTTTACTAGCGATACCATCAAGAAATTTTCGTTGGGATATTCTCCGGAAACGTGGGATGCTTTTACAAAGGAAGCATTAGGGAAAGGATATAAAATGGAATTTCTTGAAAGTACCGGTTTGACCATTGCTAGAGAAGATCGACCATTTGACCGATTCAAAAGCAGGGTAATGTTTCCTATACAGAGTATGTCGGGAAGAGTGCTTGGTTTTGGAGGTCGAATTTTGACGAATGATAAAAAATCAGCCAAATACTTAAACTCACCGGAGAGTGATATTTACCATAAAAGTAAAGTGCTGTATGGTATTTTTCAGGCCAAACAATCGATAGCGAAATTAAATAATTGTTTTTTGGTTGAAGGGTATACTGATGTTATTCAGTTTAATCAAGCGGGAATCGAGAATGTGGTAGCTTCATCAGGTACTGCACTTACGCCGGATCAAATACGATTAATCAATAGGCTGACAAAAAATATCACTGTGCTTTTTGATGGCGATGCTGCAGGGCTTCGTGCTTCTGTTCGTGGAATTGACTTGATTCTGGAGGAAGGGATGAATGTAAAAGTATGTGCTTTTCCTGATGGAGAGGATCCTGATAGTTTTGCTCGAAAAACGTCCTATGATGATTTGGTGGCTTATTTGGATACGAATGCGAAGGATTTTATACAGTTCAAAGCGTCTCTTTTGATGAATGATGCCAAGAATGATCCTGTCAAAAAAGCGGATTTGATTCGGGATATGGTGACTAGTATTTCAAAAATACCGGATAGAATTCAACGCGAAATTTATATTCAGGAATGTTCAAGAATTATGGATATTTCGGAGCAAGTCTTGACGAGTACTTTGGCTCAGCTGGTTCAAAAAGATATAACCGAGGTTGGAAAAAAAGTAAAGCAAGATCAAAAGGCTTTTGAAGTTGTAAAAAATGAAAGCCCAGTTCAAGGGGCAAAAGTGGATGTGCTCTATCGTTTGGAACGCAAAATAATTGAAATTCTATTGTTATACGGAAATAAAACGGAAGAGTTTGAAGATGTATTTTTGAAAACCAACGAAGATGGAGAAATTGAAAATGTAATAGAGAGAAAGGAGTACAAAGTATATCAAAGGGTGTATTTGAGTTTGCAGGAAGATGAGGTAGAATTGGCGAACCCTTTATTTAGAGATATTTTTAATGACTTAATTCAGTATTTTCTTCAAAATGAAAATTTAGAAATTGAAAAATATTTAATGCATTTGAATTCTGATTTTGCTCAAGAAGTAACAGATATTCTCATGGAAGATGAAAGAGTTGTCTTGCATAATTGGGAGGGGCAAAACATTATTCCTAAAACTAAAAGCGAAACCATTGGTCAGTATGTCTCTGAAACTATACTTACGATGCGTTGGTATTTAGTCGACAAAATTATTGATGAATTAAAAAACTCTGTATCAAATGAACCAGGTTCAGATAATACAGAGTCGATGTCAATGGCGATGGATTACTACAAGCTAATTAATTCGTTTTCGAAAAAATTAGGAAGAGTAATGTCGCGTTACAGTTAAACGATTTCTAAAGTTTTAGCTTTGTTTACTAAATCTACTAGATTTGTAACGTTTAATTTAGTTAACAATCGTAACTTGTAAGTACTGATTGTTTTTTCGTTGAGTGTTAATATCTCAGCGATTTCATGATTTTTCTTACCATCACTTAAATAACGCAAAACTTCAACTTCACGGTTTGACAGTTTTCTGTACAAACGTTCGCTTTTGCTTTGTTTCGCTATTAAAGCAATGTTTTTCATGACTGTTTCATTCATGATTATTTTTCCTTGGTTCACTTTAATGATCGATTGACCTAAAGTTTCAAGCTTTTCAGTTTTGTGAACAAATCCAGAAACCCCTGCTTTAATGGCATTTGGGGCGTAAATCTGTTCTGAAAGACCGCTGTAAAAAATAATTTTTGTTTTTGGAAAGTTTTTCAAAATCGATTTGACTTCGAAAATGCTAGATAATCCTTCGAGTTCTAAGTCCAAAACTAAAACATCGATTTCCTTCGTAAGAAGGATGTCTTTCACCATTGGAAAATTTCCTACGTTTGCAACGATGGAAATGTCCGCATGGTCTTTAAAGTACGATTTGATTCCAAAATGTACTACAGGATAGTTATCTGCTAAACAAACTTTGATCATGGTATTTATTTTTAGGATTGTTTATGAAGCTATAAAATTATGAAAAAAAAATGAATAAGTCTAATTTTTCGGACAAATTATTTTTTTCATAATTAAAAAGTGCAGACAGGTATAGGAATCATCTTATGTTGGTTGTTTTTGTTGAGTTTTTTGTAAATTTTTAACACTTCTAGCTCTCTTTCTGAAAATGAATTTGAAGCTGTTTTTTCCTCTTCTATGGTCATTGCCCACTCTAATTCGTTGTAACTTGCTCCTATTTGGTCTTCATCTGTTCGCTCATCCCCAAATAACCCATCAGTAGGGGCTGCTGTTAAAATAGAATCTGGAACTTTTAAATAGCTGCCTAAGGCATATACTTCGGATTTCATTAAGTCTGCAATTGGACTCAAATCAACACCGCCATCTCCATATTTAGTAAAAAATCCAACGCCAAAATCTTCTACTTTGTTTCCTGTACCAGCTACCAATAGACCGTAAATGCCTGCGAAATAATATAAAGTGGTCATTCTTAGTCGGGAACGTGTGTTCGCAAGTGATAAATGTAGCTTGTGTAAATCACTTGTTTCTGGAACCTGTTTTTGAAAATCTTCAAAAACCGATGTCAAGTCTGCTTCAACACTAGTGACGTTTGGAAATTGTTTTTTTAATTGGTCAATATGCTCACGCCCACGGGTAACATGACTGTGCGCCTGATGAATTGGCATTTCAACACATAATACTTTAAGTCCGGTTTGGGCACATAGTGTTGAGGTTACCGCAGAATCCACTCCTCCAGATATACCAATTACAAATCCATTAACTTTTGAATTCTCTGCGTATGTTTTCAACCAATTCACAATGTGTAAGTTGATTTTTTCAATTTCAAGGGTCCTTTTTTTAGTCATAATAGTTTAAGTTTTAAAAAGCAGGGATGTATATTTGCAAAATAAATAAATAGAGCAATTGATTCGCTGTTTGTTTGGAAACAAATTTAATTAAAATATAATAAATGAAATGAGTATACCGTAAATTGGTCGTAAAAACCAATGAAGATATGCAAAACGGAGTTCGATGACTCCAATAAAATATAAACGGTCATCAATTCCATATTCAAATAAAAAACAAATATTATCTCCATATGAAATTATATCTATTACCTATAGTTTTTTGTTTGCTTTTCTGGTCTTGCGATCAAAAAACTAAAGTCGAAAAAGCAATAGAAGAAACTCCTGTAGCAATAAAAGTAGAACGTTTTGATAAAATATTTTTTGAAACCCCTCCTGCAGCTCTAGCGAAAGTAAAAAAGCAATTTCCTTATTTTTTCTCTCCACAGATAAATGATACAGTGTGGTTGAATAAAATGCAAGCGCCTATTTGGAGAGAAGTCTATACAGAAGTTCAAAAAAAATATTCTAATATAGAAAGTGTGCAAAATGATTTAGAAACTTTGTATAAGCATATGAAATATTATTTTTCAGAAACAAAACAGCCGAAATTGATCACGTTGATTTCGGACATGGACTATAATAATAAAGCGATTTATGCCGATTCATTAGTGATTATTTCTTTAGAATTATATCTAGGAAAAGATCATAAGTTTTATCAATTTCCAAAATACATTAAGCAAAATTTCGAGCAAAGCCAAATCATGCCAGATATTGTGACCAGTTTTTCTGCTAGAAAAATTGCTCCTCCTACAGATAAAAATTTCGTGTCTCAAATGATTTATTTTGGGAAACAACTGTACTTAAAAGATGTTTTGTTACCAGAGTCTAGCGATGCCGATAAAATGGGATACACTCCAGAGCAAATTGTTTGGTGTCAGGAAAATGAAGGCTATATTTGGCGTTATTTTGTTGAAAGACAAATGCTTTTTAGTGACGAACAAAAATTAACGAATCGCTTTATTGATCCCGCCCCTTTTTCTAAATTTTATTTAGAGATAGATAATGATTCTCCTGGACAAGTTGGAGTATGGATCGGATGGCAAATGGTTCGCTCTTTTATGGCAAATAATGATGTTACGGTAGCCCAGTTAATGAAAACGGATGCCAAAGAAATTTTCGAAAAATCTAAATACAAACCCAAGAAATAATGTCAAATAAAAATACCTCAGAAATAAAATTTCTAATCGAATTAGATGAAAACCGTGTTCCGGAAAAACTTTTTTGGACAGCAAAAGACGGTGGAGTAGAGCTTTCAGAGTCAAAAGCAATTATGCTTAACGTTTGGGATAGCAAAGCCAAGGAAAGCATGCGCATCGATTTGTGGACCAAAGAAATGCCGGTTGATGAAATGAAGATTTTCTTCCATCAGACCTTAGTTGCTATGGCAGACACTTTTAAAAGAGCGACAAATGATGAGAAAATGGCAGATACGATGCTAGATTTTTGTGATTATTTTGCCGAAAAATTAGATTTGAAAAAATAGTTGACATAAAAAATCCCAAAACCAGATAATTACGGTTTTGGGATCTTTTTATTTTGTAGAAGTTCTGTTTTCTAGAATCCCGAATTGTCAGGATTGTTTTTGAATACCTCTTGGTTTACTTCGTCTATATAGCTTAACAACTCTTCTTTGCCGGTAGATTCTGTAGCAGATGTTACAAAGTATTGTGGCATTTCGGCCCAGTTGTTGGCAAACATTTGTTTCTTGTACGCAGCAATATGGGAATCGATTTTTACTTTACTGATTTTATCTGCTTTGGTGAAAATAATGCAAAACGGAATTTCGCTTTCTCCCATATACGACATGAATTCAATATCGATAGTTTGTGCTTCATGACGAATGTCTATTAAAACAAAGGCACAAACCAATTGCTCTCTTGTTTCAAAATAATCAGTGATGAATTCTTGAAAAATAGATTTCGTTTTTTTAGAAACTTTAGCATAACCATAACCGGGTAAATCAACAAGAAACCAATTGCTGTTAATTAAGAAGTGGTTGATTAGTTGTGTTTTTCCGGGTCTTCCAGAAGTTTTTGCTAATTTTTTGTGGTTCGTCAGCATATTGATCAGTGAAGACTTACCAACATTAGATCGACCAATAAAAGCATATTCGGGCATAAAATCCTTAGGACATTTGCTTACGTCAGAGTTGCTTATTATAAATTCGGCAGTATTAATTTTCATTGTTTGTGGGTGTAAAATTCGCCTTTCGGTCTAGTGTTCTGCTAAATGGGTGTGTGTTAACCAATCCTCAAGGTGTTTATTGAACTCCTCAGGTTGTTCCATCATAGCGGCATGTCCGCATTTGTCAATCCAGTATAAGGTTGAATTAGGTAATAATTTGTGAAATTCTTCGGCTACATCTGGTGGCGTAACTTTGTCGTTTTTTCCCCAAATAATGCAAGTCTGAACGTGCATTTTTGGTAAATCTTTGGCCATATTATGACGAATTGCACTTTTGGCAATAGTCAACGTTTTTATTAATTTGATTCGGTCATTTACCGTTGCGTATACTTCATCGATAAGTTCAGGAGTTGCTATTTTAGGATCGTAAAAAACATCTTCGGCTTTTTTCTTGATGTATTCGTAGTCACCTCTTTTCGGGTAACTGTCCCCCATAGCACTTTCGTATAAGCCCGAACTACCTGTGATTACAAGTCCCGAAACTTTTTCCGGAAACATTTTGGTGTGGTATAATGCGATATGACCTCCCAATGAATTCCCTAAAAGTATTACTCTATCCAGTTTTTTGAAAGTAATGAAGTTCTTCACATAAACAGCAAAGCTTTTCACATTCGTTTTTAAAATATTTTGAGTGTAAATAGGCAAATCGGGAATGATGATTTTGTATCCTTTATTGGAAAAATAACTAGCTACAGCGTCAAAATTACTTAGTCCCCCCATTAAACCGTGAAGAATAACAATTGGAATTCCTTCTCCTGCTTCGTAATAACTGTATTTACCTTCTTGTTTGTAATACTTTTCCATTTTTATTTATGACAATTTCAATTTGCAACAAATATAAGGTTTAAAAAATTAAAAATAATTTTAACAGCTATTTTTTAACCTTTTATTCTTTTAACAAAATAGGATGCTAATTTGTCTTAAATGATACTCTTTTCGTTTTTTAATGTTGAAATTTTAATATATCTAAGGATCCTTTTTTTTGAATAAATCTTAACCTTTTTTGCATAACACAACCTTTCTTACAAAGAAAATAGTATAAAGCTAATGTGTTGATTGTCCATAAACTAAGGGTTTTTGGTTCAAAGTGGTTAAACTTATTAACAAAGTGGGGGATAGTGGTAAAATGTGGTAAAATTTTATATATTTTTGCTTAATACAATTAATACAATTTACTTGGACACAATTATAGGGACATATGAGTGTAAAGTCGATGCAAAAGGGCGGGTATTATTACCTGCTCCCTTAAAAAAGCAATTGGCTTCCTCGCTTCAAAACGGTTTTGTTTTGAAGCGTTCTGTATTTCAGCCATGTTTAGAATTGTACCCGATGGAAGAGTGGGATTTGATGATGAAAAAAATCAATAAACTCAACCGATTTGTAAAAAAGAATAATGATTTTATCCGTCGATTTACTGCTGGCGTAAAAGTGGTAGAAATAGATGCATTGGGTAGATTGTTGGTTCCTAAAGATTTAGTGGTATTTGCCAGTATTTTTAAAGATGTGGTTTTTTCATCTGCTGTTAATATCGTAGAGATTTGGGACAAAGATTTGTATGAAAAATCAATAGATGGAGAAGATGTTGATTTTGCGGATTTAGCCGAGGAGGTAATGGGAAATTTAAATGACGACGACAATGGAATATCATAATCCAGTATTGCTTCACGCTTCTGTTGATGGGTTGAATATTAACCCAGATGGGATTTATGTGGATGTTACTTTTGGAGGTGGAGGACATTCAAAAGAAATTTTGAGTAGACTTGGTCCGAACGGAAAATTATTTGCTTTTGATCAAGACGAAGACGCTTTGGCGAATGCTTTGCCTGATGAAAGGTTTACACTTATTAACGAAAACTTTAGATTTATAAAAAGATTTCTGCGTTTTTATGGTGTAAAAGAGGTTGATGGGATTTTGGGAGATTTAGGCGTTTCTTCACATCAATTTGATGTGGCTGAAAGAGGTTTTTCTACCCGTTTTGATGCCGAATTGGATATGCGAATGAGTCAGAAAAATGATTTGAATGCCTATCGAGTGGTCAATGAGTATGATGAGGATAATCTTAAAAGAGTGTTCTTGGATTATGGGGAATTGAAAAACGCACCAGTTTTGGCAAGAACAATTGTAGAGGCTAGAGAAAATCGATTAATCAAAACTACAGATGAATTGAAAGAAGTTTTGGCGAAATTTTTGCCAGAAAGAGTTCGAAATAAAATATTGGCTCAAATCTATCAAGCGATTCGTATAGAGGTAAATCAAGAAATGGATGTTTTGAAAGAATTTTTAGAACAATCCCTTGAGATTTTAAAACCAGGCGGGAGGTTAAGTGTGATTTCTTATCATTCATTAGAGGATCGATTGGTGAAACGATTTATCAAAAACGGAATGTTCGAAGGAGAGCCAGAGCGTGATTTTTATGGTAATTTCTCGGTACCTTTTAAAACAGTCGGAAAATTAATTGTTCCCGATCAAGCCGAAATCAAGATAAATAATAGAGCGAGAAGTGCAAAATTAAGAATTGCAGAGAAAAGGGAAAAGAAGGTTTAAGGTTTAAAAGTTTAAATGTGTTTTAATTGTTTAAGGATGATTTGAATTTTGGAGTTTGTAAACTAAAAACTAAAAACAAAAAACTAAGAAAAGACAGAATGAAAGGTGGAATTTATAACATATTAAAAGCACAGTTTCTTATAGACGATAACGCTATTAAAAATTGGCGTTTTATTGCTTTTACGATTTTACTGGCTATACTAATGATTGCCAATACGCAACGTTACGAACAAAAAGTATTTAAGATTATTGAATTAACAAATCATGTTAAAGAATTGCGCTCTGAATTTGTAGACAAACGTTCTGAGTTAATGAAACTCAAAATGGAATCTACCGTTTCGGCCAAAATGGAAGGAAAACAAATTTTTCCATCAGCGGTACCGCCTGTTAAAATTGAAGTTAAAAAAGTAGAAGAGAAAAATTTCTTAGAAAGAATATGGCAGTAGAAGATAAACATATATCCTATAGAACTTATCTAGTCGCGATTGTTATCCTTATGATGGCGATGGCGATTGCTGTTAAATTGACCAATATTCAGTGGGTTGACGGGGATCATTATAGAGAATTAGCCAAACAAAGAACCGTTAAGAATTTTGTTATTCCTGCCAATAAAGGGAATATTTATTCGGCTGACGGGAGTCTTTTGGCGACTTCAATTCCAAATTATGCAATCCGTTTTGATGCTGTTGCCCCAAAAACGGAAACATTTGAAAAAAATGTAAAACTTTTGTCAGACTCACTGGGAAAGATGCTTAGAAAATCAAGCAGCTCAATTCAAAACGAATTGAGAAGAGCCAGAGTGAATAAAAATAGGTACTATTTGATTGCTAAAGATTTAAGTTATACCGAATATATGCAAATCAAAGGTTTTCCATTGTTTAATTTGGGTGCTTATAAAGGTGGAATTATTGTTGAGCAAAGAACAGTTCGTGAGCATCCAATTGGGAAAATAGCTGAGCGAACAATAGGTTATGAAAGAAAAATGCCTGAAGGATATTCTGATGGAAAAGGTATTGAGTGGGCATATAGTGAATACCTTAACGGTAAAGACGGTAAAATATTAAAACAAAAAATTGCCAAAGGGCAGTGGAAACCCATTCGCGATGCAAATGAAGTAGAACCTCAGGACGGTTATGATGTTATCTCAACAATAGATGTTTATATTCAAGATATTGCGCATCATGCTTTGTTAAAGCAATTAGAAGAATATGAAGCAGACCACGGATGTGTTGTAGTTATGGAAACTAAGACAGGACAAATAAAAGCGATTTCTAATTTAGGGAGAGCCAATGATGGCAGTTATTACGAAACTACCAATTATGCTTATGCTGAATCCCATGAACCAGGGTCGACTTTTAAGTTAGTTGATTTGATGGCAATATTGGAAGACAAAGTAGCAGATACGAGTACCGTTTATGATACTCATGGAGGTATAATTACTTATTCTGGTCGTAAGGTAAGGGATTCTCATGAAGGAGGTTATGGTAAAATATCTTTGGCACGTGGTTTTGAAGTTTCTTCGAATACGGTAATGGCTCAGGCGGTTTACAATGGCTATAAAAACAATCCGTCAAGATTTGTTAACCATATTAATAGTTATGGTTTGAATAAAAAATTGGGGCTTGCTTTTAAGGGTGAAGGAAAGCCTAAAATTCCGCAACCGAGCGATAAAAGTTGGTCTAATATTTCTCTCCCTTGGATGGCATTTGGATATGAGGTTTCGCTTACACCTTTGCAAACACTAACCTATTATAATGCTGTTGCAAATAATGGAGTAATGGTAAAACCACAATTGGTTACCGAAATTAAAGCGTGGAATAAAACCATTAAAAAATACAATACAGTAGTAATGAATCCAAGGATTTGTTCTCCTGAAACCATTTTGAAACTAAAAGCAGTTTTAGCCAATGTGGTTAAAAAAGGAACGGGGTCAAAATTATATTCTAAAGATTTTTCAATGGCAGGAAAAACAGGGACAGCCCAAGTAAATTATGGCAAAAATGGGGGGCAGGATAAACATTACGCGTCCTCTTTTGTAGGCTATTTTCCGGCAGATAATCCAAAGTATTCTTGTATTGTAGTGGTTCATAAACCCAATACAGCCAAAAATGATTATTATGGTGCAGACGTTGCTGGGCCGGTCTTTAAAAGAATTGCTCAAAAAATATTTACAGATACTCCCTCTACAAACGTGATTAAAAAATTAGACGGATCGATTCCAAAACAAGACAGGAATTACAATTCGTATTTTGCCCAAACACAAAAGGGACACCTATATGTTCCAAATGTAAAGGGAATGTCAGGGATGGATGCAGTTGCTTTGTTAGAAAACTTGGGAATGAAAGTAAAGGCGGTTGGTGTTGGTAAAGTAAAAAAACAGTCACTTCAAGCGGGTCAAAATATTGTAAAAAATTCAACTATACTATTGGAATTATCATGAGTATACTAAAAGACATATTATATAAAGTAGCTATAGAATCGGTAAACGGTTCTACAGAAATTGCTATAAACAAAATGGATTTCGATTCTCGAAAAATTGAAAAGAATGATGTTTTTATAGCGATTCGAGGAACTGTTTCAGATGGGCATAATTTTATAGAAAAAGCTATTGAACATGGAGCTTCGGCAGTTATTTGTGATACTTTACCAAAGGTTTTAGCTGCAGCCGTTACCTATGTGTGTGTAAAAGACACCAATCTTGCTCTAGCCTATATGGCTGCCAATTATTATGGTAATCCTTCAGATGGTTTAAAACTGGTGGGTATTACAGGAACCAATGGTAAAACAACAATTGCCTCTTTATTGTATCAATTATTTAAAAAAGCTGGATTCAAAGTTGGATTGTTATCTACAGTTAAGATTTTGGTTGATGATGTTGAATATAAAGCAACGCATACTACACCAGACTCTATTACCATAAATTATTTTCTGAAAGAAATGATTGCTGCTGGTGTTGAATATTGTTTTATGGAGGTAAGCTCTCATGGAATTCATCAAAAGAGAACCGAAGGATTGCATTTTGTAGGCGGAATTTTCACTAATTTATCCCACGATCATTTAGATTATCATCCCACTTTTGCTGAATACAGAGATGTGAAGAAATCTTTTTTCGATCAGTTGTCCAGTACTGCTTTTGCATTATCGAATATTGATGATAAAAATGGGCAAGTAATGCTGCAAAATACTTCAGCAAGAAAACGTACGTATGCCTTAAAATCATATGCCGATTTCAAAGCGCAAATTCTCGAAAATCAATTATCAGGTTTGTTGTTGAAGATTAATGGCAACGATGTTTGGGTAAAATTAATAGGGACTTTTAATGCATATAATCTTTTAGCCATTTACGGAACTGCAATAGAGTTAGGATTGGATGGATTAGAAGTACTTCGATTAATGTCTGAGTTGGAAAGTGTTTCTGGACGATTCCAGTATATTGTTTCTAATTCAAACATAACAGCAATTGTAGATTATGCCCATACACCAGATGCTCTGGAAAACGTTTTGAGCACCATCAACGATGTTCGTACAAAGAATGAGCAATTGATTACGGTTGTTGGTTGTGGTGGAAATAGAGATAAAGCAAAACGCCCAATCATGGCAAGTATTGCTTCGGATTTGAGTGATAAAGTGATTATTACTTCGGATAATCCTAGAGACGAGGAGCCAGAAGTAATTATTCAAGAAATGGAAAAAGGAGTTGCTGCTCAAAATTTCAAAAAAGTTTTGACGATTACCGATAGGTTGCAAGCGATTAAAGCGGCTTGCCAATTGGCACAACCCAATGATATTATATTGATTGCCGGAAAAGGGCATGAAACGTATCAAGAAATCAAAGGGGTACGTCATGATTTTGATGACATGAAAAATGTAAAAGAAATTTTAGATCAACTATTAAAATAAAATAATATGCTATACTACTTATTTCAATATTTAGACAAAGTAATGGATGTTCCTGGAACAGGGGTTTTTCAATATATTACTTTTAGATCTTCTTTGGCATTAATGTTATCCTTGTTATTGTCTACTATTTACGGAAAACGAATTATAGGTTTTTTAAGTAGACAGCAAGTAGGCGAAACTGTTCGTGAATTAGGATTGGCTGGACAAAACGAAAAAGCGGGTACGCCAACTATGGGGGGGATTATTATCATATTTGCGACTCTGGTTCCGGTAATGCTTTTTGCAAAATTGCATAATATTTATATTGTTTTATTGATCGTTACCACCTTATGGATGGGGACTATTGGTTTTATTGACGATTATATTAAAATTTTCAAGAAAGACAAACAAGGTCTTAAAGGAATTTTTAAAGTTTTCGGACAAGTTGGTCTAGGATTGATCGTAGGATCGGTATTGTATTTCAGTCCTGCGGTTACTGTAAGAACGGATACAGGAAATAGTGATGTTTTTAAGAATACTACGGAAACGGTTATAAAACAAGCTTCGGTTGAAGAGAAATCTACTGTGACGACCATTCCATTTTTTAAGAATAATGAGTTTGATTATGCCGAACTGTTAGCTTGGACTGGTAAAGGTTATGAAAAATGGGCTTGGCTGGTTTTTATTCCCATTGTTATTTTTATTATTACTGCAGTTTCAAATGGGGCTAACTTAACAGATGGTATCGATGGTCTGGCTGCCGGAACTTCTGCAGTGTCTGTTTTTGCACTCGCGATTTTCACCTTTGTTTCGGGTAATATTATATTTTCTAACTATTTAAATATAATGTATATACCCAATTCGGGGGAAATGACGGTTTTTATTGCTTCGTTTCTTGGAGCATTGATTGGATTTCTTTGGTACAACTCTTACCCAGCTTCTGTTTTTATGGGAGACACGGGAAGTTTAACCATCGGGGGGATAATAGCCGTTTTGGCAATTGCTGTCCGCAAAGAAATGCTAATTCCATTATTATGCGGAATCTTTTTGGTGGAAAATTTTTCTGTCGTTTTGCAAGTGAGTTATTTTAAATATACCAAAAAACGTTTTGGAGAAGGACGAAGAATTTTTCTGATGTCTCCGTTGCATCATCATTATCAAAAGAAAGGGTATCATGAAAGCAAAATTGTTACTCGATTTTGGGTTGTTGCAATCATGTTGGCCATATTGTCTATTGTTACACTAAAATTAAGATAGTATGAGGCTAGTAGTATTAGGAGGTGGAGAAAGCGGTGTTGGAACTGCTATTCTAGGAAAAAAACAAGGTTATGATGTTTTTGTTTCAGACTTTGGAAAAATCCAAGGAAGTTATAAAGAAGTTCTTATCATTAATGGAATTGCTTGGGAAGAGGGAAAACATACCGAAGAGCTGATATTGAATGCCGATGTGGTGATGAAAAGCCCTGGGATTCCAGACAAATCGCCAATAGTTAAGCAAATAAAGGAGAAAGGTGTTTCTGTGATTTCTGAAATTGAATTTGCAGCTCCATTTACAGAAGCTACTACCATTGGGATAACAGGAAGTAACGGTAAAACTACCACAACGATGTTAACCTATCATTTGCTGAAAGCAGCAGGATTGAATGTTGGGTTGGCAGGGAACATCGGGAAAAGTTTTGCTTGGCAAGTTGCAGAAAATAAGTATGATATTTATGTGATAGAGTTGAGCAGTTTTCAGCTTGATGGAATTATAAATTACAAGCCACATATAGCAATAATTACCAATATAAGCCCTGATCATTTAGATCGATACAATTATAAATATCAAAATTATATTGATTCGAAATTCAGGGTTACAATGAACCAAACCGAAGAAGATTTCCTTATCTATGATTACAATGATGAAGCTATAACAGAATGGTTAAATAAAAATAATACAAAAGCGAAATTAATTCCTTTTTCATTGACGGATGAATTCAACGAAGGGGCTTATATAAAAAACAACAAAATGGAAGTAAAGATCAATCACGAAGAGTTTGCAATGGATACAGAACATATTGCATTGGAAGGAAAACATAATCTAAAAAATGCTATGGCCGCAACTTCTGTTGCAAGAATTTTGCAAATAAGAAAGGAAACTATTCGTGAAAGTTTGTCTAATTTTCAAGGTGTTGAGCATCGTTTAGAAAAAGTGTTGAAAATTCAAAACGTTCAATATATCAATGATTCTAAAGCAACCAATGTGAATTCTGTGTTTTTTGCTTTAGATAGCATGACTACTCCAACAGTTTGGATAGTAGGTGGGGTAGACAAAGGGAATGATTATAATGAATTGATGTCTTTAGTTCGTGAGAAAGTAAAAGCGATTATTTGTTTGGGTGTTGATAATAAGAAGATTATTGATGTTTTTGGCGGTGTTGTTGACATGATGGTTGAAGTAGATAATATGACTGATGCCGTTCGTATGGCGCAACGTTTAACCGAAAAAGGAGACACGGTTTTATTGTCGCCAGCTTGTGCCAGTTTTGATTTGTTCGAAAGCTACGAGGATAGAGGAAGACAATTCAAACAAGCAGTAAAGAATTTGTAAATTAAAGTTTTTAGTCCCGATAGCTATCGAGATGGTTTTGATTTCTCAATGGAAGTTAAATCTAAATTCTAAACTCTAAATTCTAAAATTTAAAAATGAAAGAACTAGTTAACAAATTAAAAGGAGATAAAGGCATTTGGTCATTCGTGGCTTTATTGGCTATGTTTTCGTTTATGCCTGTTTTTAGTGCGAGTAGTAATTTGGCATACATCGGTCACGGAACCGGAAATACGTTAGGTTATTTGGTTAAACATTTTGCCCATATCTGTATCGGTTTTCTGATTATTTATTGGATTCATAATATACCGTATCATTATTTTAGGGCTATTTCAAAGGCGGGATTGCCTGTAGTTTGGCTTTTGTTGTTGTACACATTAGCAAAAGGAACAGCAATTGGCGGGGCTAATGCGAGTAGATGGATTCAAATTCCTTTTGTGGGATTGTCTTTTCAAACATCAACGCTTGCGTCTATCATTTTGTTTATTTTTGTGGCACGTTATTTGTCAAAAACCAGAGAAAACCCCATTACTTTTCAGTCTTCTTTATGGGAGCTTTGGACTCCTGTTTTTATAACATTAGCACTTATTTTACCAGCTAATTTTTCTACTACAGCTCTTATTTTTGCAATGGTAACCATGCTTGTTTTTGTTGGTAAATACCCGATGAAATATATAGGGGCCATTTTGGGTATGGGAATTGTGTTTCTAGCTTTTTTTGTGTTGCTTTCCAAGGCTTTTCCTGATTCTAAATTTTTCAGCAGAGTTGGTACTTGGGGTAGTCGTATAGAGAATTTTACAACTGACAAAGCCGATGAGGATGATTATCAAATAGAAAAAGCTAAAATAGCCATTGCCTCAGGTCAAATATATGGATTAGGGCCAGGCAAAAGCGTACAGAAGAATTTTTTACCCCAATCCTCTTCCGATTTTATTTATGCCATTATAGTTGAGGAATACGGATTGGTTGGCGGGTTAGGTGTATTGGTTTTGTATTTGCTTTTATTATTCCGTTTTGTGGTAGCCTCCCATAAAGCCAATACTCTTTTTGGGAAACTGGTCGTCATAGGGTTAGGGTTTCCGATGATTTTTCAAGCCATGATCAATATGGCGGTTGCGGTAGAGTTATTACCCGTTACGGGACAAACATTGCCATTGATAAGTAGTGGTGGTAGTTCTATTTGGATGACTTGCTTTGGACTCGGGATCATTTTGAGTGTGACTAAAAAAGAAGAAGAAATTGCACTAGAAAAACTAGAAAAAGAAAAAAGGGAAGAAGCACTACAAAAATTGATAGATCGAGAATTAGAAGCGGATCTTAATACTGACAAAGAATTAGATAAAGGCGAATTTGATTCAAGCAATTATTCTATAACGGATAATTCTAAAAATCCAATGAATGCTGTGCTGAAATAATCGGATTTGGCAATTAGTAATCGGAGTTCAAATTGTGAAATCTAGGTATTCAAAAAATAGAAACAACTTAGTAATTTTTAAGATGGCAAAACATAAATTCATATTAAGTGGAGGTGGAACAGGAGGTCATATCTATCCTGCAATTGCGATTGCAAACGAATTAAAATCTCGTTTTCCGGATTCGGAAATTTTGTTTGTTGGTGCCAAAGACAAAATGGAAATGCAAAAAGTACCACAAGCAGGGTACAAAATAAAAGGACTTTGGATTGCTGGTCTGCAAAGAAAATTAACGATTCAAAATGCAATGTTCCCTTTTAAATTATTGAATAGTTTATGGGAATCCAGAAAAATAATAAAAAAGTTCAAGCCAGATGTGGTTATAGGGACAGGTGGATTTGCAAGTGGTCCTTTGTTGAAAATGGCCAACACCATGAATATTCCAACAGTGATTCAAGAACAAAATTCTTATCCTGGAATTACCAATAAATTATTAAGTAAAAAAGCAAATGTCATTTGTGTGGCATATGATCATTTGGAACGTTTTTTTTCTAAGGAGAAAATGATTTTAACTGGTAACCCGGTTCGTCAAGATTTAATTGATATAGAAGGAAAGAGAGAAGAAGCGATTCAGTATTTTAAATTAGACAGAAACAAAAAAACACTTTTGGTATTAGGAGGAAGCCTTGGAGCAAGAAGGATTAATCAATTAATAGAAAAAGAATTGGATAAATTATTGTCACTGAATGTTCAGGTTATCTGGCAATGTGGGAAATTTTATTTAGAAGATTATAAAAGATATAATAAACATAATGTTCAAGTAGTGGCTTTTATTGAGAGAATGGATTTGGTTTATGCGGCTGCCGATGTAGTCGTTTCTAGAGCAGGTGCATCCTCGGTTTCGGAGTTGTGTATCGTTGGGAAACCGGTAATTTTTATTCCTTCTCCCAATGTTGCTGAGGATCATCAAACCAAAAATGCTCAAGCAATTGTGAATAAAAAAGGAGCTATTTTGCTTAAAGAATCACAACTGGATGAAGACTTTAGTTTAGTATTCGAATCGTTGATAAAAGATCCGGGAAAACAAGAACAGTTAAGTCAAAATATAAAGAAATTGGCTAAGCCAAAAGCAACCGAACAAATAGTTGATGAAATTGTGAAGTTGATTGAAAAAGAATAAAGAGAATAGTATAAAAAGGATAGACTGAAGAATCTTATAAAAAGAAAAGAAATGAACTTGAATCAAATAAAAAACGTCTATTTCATTGGTATTGGAGGCATCGGAATGAGTGCTTTGGCTCGTTATTTTAAGGCTATCGGAAAGCAGGTTTCGGGTTATGATAAAACGCCTTCGATTCTTACCAGTGAATTAATAGAAAGTGGAATTGACATTCACTTTGAAGATAGTATTGGATTGATTCCAAATGATTTTTATGTAGAAAACACTTTGGTTATTATTACCCCAGCAGTTCCTGTGTCTCATTCGGAATGGAATTTTTTCATAGAAAGGGATTATCAAGTGAAGAAAAGAGCCGAAGTTCTAGGGATAATTACAAAAGATACTTTTTGTTTCGCAGTTGCAGGAACCCACGGAAAAACTACAACTTCTAGTATTTTAGGCCATATTTTGTATGAAAGCGGGGCGGATGTTACAGCTTTTATCGGAGGAATTGTAGAGAATTATGATTCTAATTTAATCGGTATCGGAAAAACGGTTACTGTAGTTGAGGCCGATGAGTTTGACCGTTCCTTTTTACATTTACATCCCAATATTGCCTGTATCACATCAATGGATGCTGATCATTTGGATATTTACGGGACCAGTGAAGCTATTGAGGAGTCTTTTGTAGAATTTGCCAATAAAGTTGAAGATAAAAACAATCTGTTTATTACCAATGAATTACCTATTGATGGGGTGGTTTGTGCCGTAAATGAGGAGGCTGTTTATAAAGCTTTCAATGTAAGAATAGAAAACGGCAGTTACGTTTTTGATGTTAAAACTCCAAACGAATTAATTAAAGATTTGCGTTTTGGATTGCCAGGTAAGCATAATTTAATGAATGCTTTAATGGCACTGGCTATGGCAGTAACCTACGGCACCCCAACCGAGGTTATTGCGAAAGCTTTGTTGTCTTTCAAAGGAATTAGAAGACGATTTTCTTATCAAATAAGAGAAGAAAACCTAGTTTATATAGATGATTATGCACATCATCCTACCGAAATAAATGCAGTTCATCAAGCGGTTCGGGAATTGTATCCTGATCAAAAGGTATTGGCTATATTTCAACCCCATTTGTTTAGTAGAACCAGAGATTTCGCTGATAATTTTGCCAAAAGTTTATCGGCTTTTGATGAAGTGCTTTTATTGGATATTTATCCGGCACGAGAACTGCCAATGGAAGGTGTAAATTCACAATGGCTTATGGATAAAATGACCAACGAGCATAAAAAATTAATCACAAAAGAGGATTTGATTCCTACAATTTTGGCTAATGATGCTCGTGTTATTGTAACTATAGGTGCAGGTGATTTAGGAGAAATGGTTCCTTCAATTAAAAAAGCTTTATATGAAAATCTTTAATTGGAATAACGTACGATTATTGTTTATGTTTTTCTTGGTTATTTTTCTTTTTTCATTCACATCAAAAAGAAATTCCAAGAGAAAATTGACTAAATCCGCAGTAGTTTTTGAAGGTGAAAACGCTCTTTTTGTAAAGCAAGAATCGGTTAATAAATTGTTAATAGAAAATAATTCGAACGCTACAACCGTAAGAAAAGATAGGTTAGATTTGAATAAGCTAGAGCAAGTATTAAATGCTCAAGCTATGATCGAGAGGGCAGATGTGTTTGTAAGTATCGATGGAGTTCTAAAGGCGGTTGTAAAACAAAAGACACCTATAGCTAGAGTTTTTAATGACAAGGGCTCCTTCTATATTGATAGCGAGGGTAATATAATGCCATTGTCAGCCAATTTTACGGCTCGAGTTCCACTTGTTTCTGGGGAGATAAACAAGAAAAATAGCAAAGATTTATTTGAATTATTTAAGGTAATTTATGATGATGGGTTTCTGAAAAAAAACATTATTGGTATCAAAATTATGCCCAATGGTAGCTTATTAATGCTGAATAGAAACTATAATTTTCAAATTGATTTTGGAAATATGATAAATGTAGAGCGAAAATTTAAAAACTATAAAGCTTTTTTTCAAAAAGTAAGTTTAGATAGTTCGTTGCATAAATATAAAAAAATAGATCTGAGATTTACGGAACAAGTGGTTTGCACTAAATAAATAGAAAATGGAAAAAGAGAATATTGCGGTAGGTCTAGATATTGGGACGACTAAGATTGTTGCCATGATTGGCAAAAAGAATGAATACGGGAAGCTAGAAATTTTGGGTGTAGGAAAATCCAAAAGCTTAGGGGTAGCGAGAGGCGTTGTAAATAATATTACACAAACGATTCAATCAATACAACAAGCGATTCTTGAAGCCGAAAATAATTCGGGTTATAAAATTAAAGATGTTGTGGTTGGTATTGCTGGACAACACATCAGAAGTATTCAGCATAGTGATTACATCAGCAGAAGTAATCCAGAAGAAGTAATAGGCGGAAGTGATATTGATTTGTTGATCAATCAAGTTCATAAATTAGCCATGCTTCCGGGAGAAGAGATTATTCATGTTTTGCCTCAAGAATTTAAAATTGATGGTCAATCAGATATTAAAGAGCCGATAGGTATGTACGGCGGAAGACTGGAAAGTAGTTTTCATGTTGTAGTTGGACAAGCATCATCCATCAGGAATGTTGGCAGATGTATTCAAAGTTCAGGGATTGAATTGTCAGGATTGACATTAGAGCCGTTAGCTTCATCGGATGCCGTTTTGAGTCAAGAAGAAAAAGAAGCAGGTGTTGCCCTTATAGATATTGGAGGAGGAACCACAGATTTAGCTATTTTTAAAGATGGGATCATTCGCCATACTGCAGTTATTCCTTTTGGTGGAAATGTAATTACAGATGATATTAAAGAAGGATGTTCCATTATTGAAAAACAAGCCGAATTATTGAAAGTGAAATTTGGTTCAGCTTGGCCAGGAGAAAATAAAGACAATGAAATCGTTTCTATTCCAGGGTTAAGAGGTAGAGAGCCAAAAGAAATTTCATTAAAGAATCTGTCAAAAATAATTAATGCAAGAGTCGTAGAAATTATTGAGCAGGTTTTTACAGAAGTGAGAGCTTATGGTCATGAAGATCCTCGCAAAAAATTGATTGCAGGAATTGTTCTTACGGGTGGTGGAGCACAATTAAAGCACATTAAACAACTGGTAGAATACATTACCGGAATGGATACAAGAATTGGTTATCCAAACGAGCATTTAGCAGGTAACTCAGATGAAGAGATTTCAAGTCCTTTATATGCTACAGCGGTTGGATTAGTAATGAACAGTATCGAAAATAATACACAAAGCGCTGTAAGAATGCAAGCTATGGTTAGTCCTGAAAAAGTGACTTATTACAGGGAGCCAGTAATTGAGGCGATTGTGGAAGCAAAAGAAGAAGTATACGTGGAACCTGAAAAAGTGTTTCAACAAGATCATACCAAAGAAGAATCGACTGAAAACAAAATTAGAAGATCCTTTTTTGATAAATATGTGGATAAGATTAAAGATTTTTTGGATAACGCAGAATAAGTATTATCAAGAATAGAATAAGTTATCAGTTCTCCTTTTTGCCCCAAGCCAAGAGTAGTAAAAAAAATTAAAATTAATAAAATTTCAAAACCCCATATTATGTCAAGCAACTCAGAATTTGGAAGCATTTCATTTGATTTACCAAAAAATCAATCAAATGTAATAAAAGTTATCGGAGTAGGTGGAGGTGGTAGTAATGCCATTAACCACATGTTTAAACAAGGGATTAAAGGCGTTGATTTCATCGTCTGTAATACCGATTCCCAAGCACTGGATAATAGTTCTGTACCGAATAAAATTCAGCTAGGAGTTCATTTAACCGAAGGTCTTGGAGCTGGAGCAAACCCAGATGTAGGCCATCAATCCGCTATTGAAAGTGTTGCCGAAATTGAAAAAGTGTTGGATCGCAATACCAAAATGGTTTTTATTACTGCAGGAATGGGTGGTGGTACCGGAACTGGAGCCGCACCAGTGATTGCGCAATTGGCCAAAGAAAGAGATATTCTTACCGTTGGGATTGTGACTTTGCCATTCTTGTTCGAAGGGAAAGTGCGTCAAGAGCAAGCCCTTATCGGTATCGAAAAATTGCGTAAGCAAGTCGATTCATTGATTGTAATCAACAATAATAAATTAAGAGAAGTATATGGAAATCTTGGTTTCAAAGCTGGATTTTCAAAAGCGGATGAAGTTTTGGCAACGGCCTCTAGAGGTATTGCCGAAGTAATTACGCATCACTATACTCAAAATATCGATTTACGTGATGCTAAGACTGTATTGTATAATAGCGGAACGGCTATTATGGGATCTTCTGTTTCTTCTGGTGAAAATAGAGCCAAAGAAGGAATTGTTGCAGCCTTAGATTCTCCGCTTTTGAATGATAATAAAATTACTGGTGCCAAAAACGTTTTGTTGCTTATCGTTTCTGGAACTAATGAAATTACTATTGATGAAATTGCCGAAATCAACGAACACATTCAATCAGAGGCAGGTTCTAATGCCAACATTATCATGGGGGTTGGTGAAGATGAAACTCTTGGTGATTCGATTGCCGTAACCATTATTGCTACTGGTTTTGATGTAGAACAACAAAACGAAATCGTAAATGTTGAACCTAAAAAAATCATACATACATTAGAAGACGAACAAAGAGGGGTTTTTGATTTGTCGAATAATACAGTAGCCGGTTTTAATCTGAATAGTGAAGTAACAACAGCTAAAGATCAAGAAGTTGAAAGAATAGTTTTCGATTTAGTGGAAGATGAAGTTGCGATTCCGGAACCGGTAATTGCTTCGATTGACGACAATGAATTAATGGTTATGTCTGAGTTTATTAAAAATTTAGATGTTACTTTCGAAATTGTTTCTCCTATAAAAGACATTGATTTTGTTATTTCTAACCCAACAATAGAACAAGTTAGAGCCGTAAAAGCTGAATCAATACGTTTTGAAGAAAAACAAGAGCAAACTACTTTCTCTTTTGATATGCCTTTGCACAGAACAGAGCCAGTACAAGCGCCGGCTGCTGTGAAGCAAGTGGACGAGATTTTGTTTGAACTTACAAACGAAACTCGTGATATTAAAGTGGTACAGCCTGTACAATTTGTTCCAGTAACGGAATTGTCTGATAATGGAATAATAAAATATTCCCTTGAAGAGTATATGGAGGTAGAGAATGACTTTCTAGACAGTAAGCCAGCTGCAAAAGTGGTGGAGGAAGTGATTCCTGCAGAATTAAACATCACGATGAAACAAGTGGTGACTCCAGTTGAAGAGGCTCCAGTACTAGAAAACAATTCTCCTATTGATATGACAATAGAAGAAACTTTACGATTTAGAGCAGAAGAAAGAAGAAAAAAATTAAAAGACTTTAATTATAAGTTTCACGATAATGTATCTAGAGTAGATGAGTTGGAAAGAGAACCAGCTTACAAACGATTTGGTATTGATCTTTCGAGTTCACAAAATAACAACTCAAATTCAAGAATATCTGTTGGAACAGACAGTAACAATGATTTACAATTGCGTTCCAACAACTCCTATTTACATGACAATGTAGATTAACAACTCAAGCCATTTTTGAGATAGCCCGAAAATTCAATTTAATTTTCGGGTTATTTTTTGTGTTAAAAGCAGGGAGTATGGAGTTTGTTAATGCGAGTAAAATTTTCTAAATTTGTCGGGCCTTATCCAGCTGTACATTGGAAGCTTTTTGTCGCAACTATTTTTTTCTAAGAACAAGAAAGAGCTCCTTTTAGTCGCTTTTCTAGTTCAAGAAAAAATAGAGTTCCTCTCAAAAAGGCTTTCCATTTCTCCCGAAGCGTCGGGACTGGGGCAGTCACAGAGATTCGTTTTCAGAGAGACAATCTAAAATCTAAAATTTTAAATCTAAAATACAGAATATGAGTTTATCAATACAAATCATGGACGAAATCAAAACCGCCATGAGAGCCAAAGATACAGTAGCATTAGAAGCCTTAAGAGCTATAAAATCTGAAATTTTATTGGCGCAAACAGCCTCAGGTTCAAAAGAAGAAATCTCGGCAGATGACGAGATTAAATTACTTCAAAAATTGGTTAAAACTCGTAAGGATAGTGCCAAAATATTTACTGAGCAAAATCGTTTGGATTTGGCTGAACCAGAATTGGCACAAATTGCCGTAATCGAAAAATTCTTGCCAGCTCAATTAAGTGAAGCTGAAGTAGAAGTTGTGATCGCTAAAATCATTACCGAAACAGGAGCGTCAGGAATTGCATCTATGGGTAAAGTAATGGGATTGGCAGCTGCTCAACTAGGAGGAACAGCCGAAGGAAAAACCATTTCTACTATCGTGAAGAAATTATTGACATAAAAAAGACTATTGATTGCAGATTTTAAATCTAAAATCTGCAATCTTATATCTACAATCTAAAATCAACTGACTGCGTAGTTCAACTGGATAGAATATCAGATTTCGACTCTGAGGGTTGCAGGTTCGAACCCTGCCGTGGTCACAACTTAAGCAAGCTAATTCAGCTTGCTTTTTTTATAAATAAGCGTTTAAAATAGGTTTCTGTTGAAATAATAAATTGAGAACTGTTAAATTTAGAAAAATGAATATTACCTTAGAACAAGCTGAAAAAATAATTGCTGGAGCAAAACAGAAAGCAGTTGAATTAAATACTAAAATGAATATTGCTATAGTAGATGCAGGAACCAATATTTTAGCGTTTGCACGTATGGATGGAGCATTATTGGGTGCGGCGGATATCTCAATTCGAAAAGCAAAAACAGCTTGTCTGTTTCAAAAAAATACGGGGGTTTTAGGAACACTTTCCCAACCGGGTGGTCCTTTGTATCATATCGAACATTCTAATGGAGGTTTGATTACTTTTCCAGGAGGAATTCCTATTAGAAATAATGAGGATATAGTCATTGGGGCTATTGGAGTAAGTGGTAGTTCCGTAGATAACGATCATGCAGTTGCCGAGGCTGGGATTGAAGCTCTTTTAGTACGGGATAAATTACTGAAACAAGAATAGTATTGGCTGATGTACTAAGTTCAAAATTGTTTTGTTAACACATTTTTAAAAACAAGTAAGTATAAAATATTTTAAGTTTTAGTATCTATTAATTCAAACAGGCTCTAAGTCAATTTTATGGAAAACATTGTCCTTCTTTTTACTTTTGTTGTTTTTCTTATTTTTTTAGGTTTTTTTGTCGGCGTTGTTTTTATGTTTCTGGAATACTGTTTCGGCTTAGTATTTGGTAGACCCTTCTTTGTTCATTTTTACCTTTTTCAGAAGAAAATCACCCCCACCGCATTACGCTTCTTAAATACTCAATTTCCTTTTTATATACGTTTATCTGATAGAAATAAAACCCATTTTGAGCATAGAATTGCTAGATTTATGGAGAAATACGAATTTGTAGGCCGTGAAAATTTTGTAATTACCGAAGAAGTAAAAGTACATGTTGCAGCCACATTTACCATGTTATCTTTTGGTATGCGTCAGTATCTTTGCGATGTTTTTGATAAAATAATAATTTATCCATCCGTCTATTTTTCAAGGATTACCCAACAATATCATAAGGGAGAATTTAATCCCAAAGCGAAAGCGGTTGTTTTTTCTTGGGAAGATTTTCAAAAAGGATATGATATTACAAATGATAATCTGAATCTCGGAATTCATGAATTTGCGCATGCCTTGCATTATCAAGGTTTGCAAAGTAATGATAATGGTGTGATGCTTTTTTCCAGAATGTACAGTATCATTAATGAAGAAGTAAGTGACTCAACTGTTAGGGAGCAACTAATTCAATCCAACTATTTTAGGATTTATGCTTTTACCAATCAGTTTGAGTTTCTTGCCGTGCTAGTCGAACACTATTTTGAAACCCCTTTGGAATTTGAAAAGCAGTTTCCCGATCTTTATAAAAATGTCTGTTTGATGTTGAATATGAGACCTTAATTTATGGTTAAATTAAACTTTATAACTTAACAACTGATAAACATCATATTTTGGATTGATTTTCTTTTTTAAATTTGGGTATAATTTAAAAAAGAAGAGCTATGAAACATCGAGTGCCAGTGTCGGCTATTATGACAAAGAATATTATTAAATTGACTGTTTTAGATGATTTGACAAAAGCGGAGTCTCTTTTTAAACACCATAAAATTAGGCATATTCCGGTAGTAAGCGGAACTACCATAATAGGAATGTTGAGTTATACCGATTTATTGAGGATCTCTTTTGCAGATGCGATCGATGATGACGAAGAGGTTGTAGATACGACTGTTTATAATATGTTTACGGTGGAGCAGGTGATGGCCAAAAAATTAATTACCATTTCTCCGGAAACTACTATTAAAGAAGCTGCAGAGATTTTGGCAAGCAACGAATTTCATGCTTTGCCAGTTTGTGAAGGAAGTTTGTTGGTTGGAATTGTAACCACGACCGATCTTATTAAGTATTTAATTGATCAGTATAAATAAAGGGTTGTTATGAAAAAAGTCCCAATGCTCAGGAAGAGTATTGGGACTTTTGTATTTTTATACCGTTGTCAATTTTTTTAAATCGGCGATGGTTTGTGTTGGGTTGTCAGCCTTAAAAACAAAGCTTCCTGCTACAAGTACATCAGCTCCGGCCTCTACTAGCTGTAGAGCATTTTTATTGGTTACACCGCCATCAATTTCTATAAGGGTGGTTGCTCCTTTTCGAGTAATCAGTTCTTTTAGTTTTTTTACTTTTGTGTAAGTGTTTTCTATAAAAGACTGTCCTCCAAAACCGGGATTCACACTCATGATGCAAACCATGTCGATGTCATTGATGATGTCTTCCAATAAATCAATGTTGGTGTGAGGGTTAAGGGCGACTCCTGCTTTCATTCCTTCGGATTTGATAGCCTGTAGGGTTCTGTGCAAGTGTGTGCAAGCTTCATAGTGTACCGTTAGGATATCGGTTCCCAATTCCTTGAATGTTTTGATGTATTGGTCTGGATTGACAATCATCAAATGTACATCAATTGTTTTTTTTGCATGTCTGTTAATCGCATCTAAAACGGGCATTCCAAAGGAAATGTTTGGAACAAAAACACCATCCATGATGTCTATATGAAACCAGTCGGCTTCACTGTTGTTGATCATTTCTATGTCACGTTGCAGATTGGCAAAATCGGCAGCCAGTACTGAAGGGGCAATAAGTGTGTTCTTCATTGTGTAGTTTTTACGTTGAGATGCACAGCGGTGCATCTTTACTAGTTTGTAGTTTTTTGCAAAATTAGCTTTTTTAACCGCAAAGGCGCAAAGATTTTTGCAAAGATCGCAAAGCTTAACGATTTTTTTTGATTTCTGATTGGAACATAAATAAAATATATTGAATGCTATGGTTATTTAAAAAAATAAAACTCCGGTAATCAGCCGGAGTTTCAATCATCAATCAAAAAACGAACAGTTAATCAGACTGTTGTTCACTTTGAATTAAAAGATTTAAAAATTAGAGTATTTAAAAATTTTAATTTGGGGATATTTTAAATTAACCTAAATATGTTTTTAATATTTTACTTCTAGAAGTATGTTTTAATCTACGGATTGCTTTTTCCTTGATTTGACGTACACGCTCACGAGTTAGGTCGAAAGTTTCGCCTATTTCTTCCAGTGTCATTGGGTGTTGATCACCAAGACCAAAGTACAAACGAACCACATCTGCCTCTCTTGGAGTTAATGTCTCTAATGAACGTTCGATTTCGGTACGCAATGATTCGTGTATTAATTCTCTGTCTGGGTTTGGAGATTCACCTGAACGCAATACATCATAAAGGTTTGAATCTTCTCCTTCTACAAGAGGTGCATCCATAGATAAGTGACGACCAGAGTTTTTCATAGACTCTTTTACGTCATTTACAGTCATGTCTAGTTCTTTTGCAATTTCCTCAGCAGATGGTGGACGCTCATTAGATTGCTCTAGTAAAGCGTACATTTTGTTGATTTTATTGATAGAACCAATTTTATTTAAAGGCAAACGAACGATACGAGATTGTTCTGCCAAAGCTTGAAGTATCGATTGACGAATCCACCAAACAGCATATGAAATGAATTTAAAACCACGAGTTTCATCAAAACGTTGTGCTGCTTTTATCAATCCTAAATTTCCCTCGTTGATCAAATCGGGAAGGGTAAGTCCTTGATTTTGATATTGTTTGGCTACCGAAACTACGAAACGTAAATTGGCTTTTGTTAATTTCTCTAAGGCTCTTTGGTCCCCAGCTTTTATCTTTTGAGCTAATTCTACCTCTTCGTCAGCGGTAATAAGGTCAACTTTTCCAATTTCTTGTAAATATTTGTCTAATGAAGCAGTTTCACGATTGGTAACCTGCTTGGTAATTTTAAGTTGTCTCATGTTTTTGTCTCCTCAATTTTTAAGTGTACAAATGGTTATACGTACGGGGTTTCAAAAAAGTTACAACTAGTTTCAAAAAAGTTGCAAAAAGAGCTGTTATTTTCAAAATAGATAAAAAAACCTGCTTCAAAACGATGAAACAGGTAATTCTAACTAATTTAATTGTTTATTGGAAAGTCTAGTTTATACAAGAAATAGCGCTAAATGGCATAGGCTATTTTTTTTGGTTTTTTAATTTATTCCATTCCTTCTAAGTTGATAATTCTATCGAATATTTCTTTTAAAAATACAATCATAAAGAATACACCAGAAGCTAGGGCTAGATGGTCACTGCTTAGTGTTAACGGTTCGTCTAGAATGTCATATAGACTTGGGATGATGAGGCACAATGAGCCTATAAGTCCAACCCATGGGTTTATTTTGTTTAATATTGTTTTCAGTTGCATAATTGGGTGGTTGTTAATTTCTAGTTTCATGATTGTTTGTTTTGTTTTCTGAAGTAAAACTACTTAAGAATTCAAAAACTAAAAGTTGAAATGTCATGAAAGCTGTAATTGTTGTCACGAGATAACCATAGGAGGAGACGTTGATAAGAATTCTGTCTACTGGGAAGAAATCATAAAAAAAAACTTCCCTTTTGGGGAAGATTTGGTTCGGTACGTTTCTCTTTATGGGATTACGACAAAATATTCATTTTTTTTATGAAATCTTTATAGGAATAGCTCAGGTTTACTTTATGCCCCCCTTTGAGGATGATAAGGTTGTCAGCCAGAATGATTTCCTCTATTTTATCGGTGTTGACAATGTAGTTTCTGTGGGTTCGGGTGAATTTGTTTTTGTCGAGCAATGCGCTGATTTTGGTGAGTGAAATCAAGATGACAAATTTTTCTTTCTCGGTGATGATGTTGCAATAACGATCCTCGACTTCGATGTATAGGATGTCTTGAAGGGACACTTTCTTGAGTGCGTTTTTCTTTTTGATAAACATATAATCATTGCTGATTACGGTGTCTTGGTCTTCGCTCAGGAAAACATTGGTTTGCTCGTAGAATTTTTCGACAGCCATTTCCAGAGCATAGAGAATTTCCAATTCGTTGAAGGGTTTCATCAAGAAGCTGAAAGGCTTGGTCAATTTGGCTCTCTCAAAAATCTGCCGGTCTTGTGAACTGGTTAAAAACACAAATGGTTTGGAGGCATTTGGTACAATGTTGATGGTCTCGGCAAAGGTGATTCCGTCTGGTTTTTCGTTAAGAAAGACATCGATTACAATGATGTCTACGGGGTTTTGGTAGAATAAAGTTAGGGCATCGGTATAATTTCTGGCCACGCCTACAATGTTGTATTTGTTGGCCAGTAAGACATTGCTCAGCGCATCACTTTGCTCTGGGGTGTCTTCTATAATAAGTACGTTGATGTTATCCATTTTGTTCTGTTTTTGGGAACGAAAGTATCATCTTGGTTCCTTTGTTGAGTTCGCTTTCTATAGCAAAAGTCCCGCTATTTTTCTTGATCATTTGTTTGCACAATTGCATTCCAAGGCCAGTTCCTATTATCTCCGAATTGCTTTTCTTGGCTAATAGTTCGTTGTCTTCTAGCAATTCGTTTATTGTGTTTTGGCTCATGCCCAAACCGTAGTCCTGAATTACAAGTTGGCAAAAATTGCTATTGGTTTCGAGGGTATAAAAACTGATTTTGCTGTTCTCTGGAGAGAATTTGATAGCGTTGTCGAGTAGGTTACGCAAAACGATTTTTAGCGAATCGAGATCCACGAAGATAAAACTGTTTTTGGAAACGGCGTTCTCAAAAGCAATACTTTTGTCGTGCAGTAACGGTTTGTAGTTGTGTTCTATTTGTTGCACGATAGAGTGCAAATGCACCGAATCTTTGCTGAAATACAATTGTTTGGTTTGCAACAACGCCCAATGGAGCAAGTTGTCCAGCAAACTGTAGGCGCCGTTTGCAATCGCGCTGTTTTGGTGCAGCAGCTGGTCTAGCTCGCTGTAGTTTTTGGTTTCTAGCGAATATGTGAGTTTGGTATTACTGGTTTTGAGCGCATTGACAGAGGAGCGTAGATCATGGCTTACTATGGAGAACAATTGGTCCTTGGTAGCGTTGAGCTCGTCTAGTTTTTCTTTTTGTGTCAGGATGATTTTGGCGTTTTTTACTTTTTGGCCATAGACATAAACGCCTCCTACCAGAAGCAACAATAAGCCCAATGTGGAAAAAAACATGGTATTGCGTTGCGTATCTTTTAGTTTGTTGGCTACCTTAAGTACCGAGATTTGTTTTTGTTTTTGCGCTACCGCATATTTTTTCTCATAGTCTGCGAGTGCCCAGACTTTGTTTTGGTTGTTGAGAGAATCTTTCCATTGCTCGGATTCTTTTCTGTAGATTAAGGCTTTTTTGAAGTTGCCTCTGTTTTCCTCTACAACTGCCATGTTTTTAGAAGCGTCTCTTTTTTTGTCAAAATCTTTTACTTTTTTCGATAAAGTGTAGGCTTTTTTAAAATACGGAATGGCTTGTGCATCTTTGTATTGTACATAATATAAATTTGCAATATCCATATACAATGAAATCAAAGATACTGGGTCTTTTTCTTTTTCTTTTTCTTGAATTTGGAGACTTTTAAACAGGTATTCTTCGGCTTTGGGAAATTGATTGAGGTGTAAATAACAAATGCCTAAATTTTCATAAATGATGCTTATTTTATAGCCTTGATTGTTTGTAATAGGGAGTTTTTCGACTTCTTTAAAATAATAAATTGCTTTTTCGAATTCTTTTAATTCTAGTGAGATTTGTCCTAGGTTTTTATTAACTAATGGGTAATAAATGAATTTTTTTGAAATTAAATGTAACTCAGTTCTGGCTTCCTTATAAAGTTTTAATTTAATATGACCGCATCCCCTAAAAAAATGACAATAATCTGCCAACTCTTTATTTTTGCTTGAATTTATTTGTTTTAATGAATAAATTAAAGTAGAATCCCAGTTTTTTTTAATAAAATAATCCTGTGCTTTGTTGAAATTTGTTTCCTTTTTAAAGTTTTTTGCTTTTTTTTGAATTACATCATTAAATAGTTTGTTAGTAGATTGTGATTGAGATGATAACAAAAAAGAGGATAATGAAATTATTAGAAAAATTAAAAAGTTAAATTTTGGCATTGCTGATTTTATTTAAATTGTAATAAAAAAACATAGTTTATTTTAAATTATAAAGTTTTAAATAAACGATGTGAATTACTTGTACTATTAATTTGTAAGCCTTTATTTATTAGTCACCCACTGATGTCACAGTCCCTCTAGAGGTCTCAGGGTCTAAGTCTCTCAAGTAAGAAGTAATGCTAGTGATGGGAGCAGCAGAATTTTGGGGGTAATCTAATTCTATGTACCATACATTCACACTAACGGGTCTTTCTTCTCTATAGTTGTAATCAAAATACAATTGTAAAGAACCTTTAATTACTACTGGATTTGGTTCTACATAAGGTGTAACTTTGTTTTGAGAATCAATGTATAAGGTAGCTCTAATTTTTAAGGTTTTATGCTTGTCGTCATTAGTGTACCATTTCGCAGAGACTAAGGGAGCAACGGGGTAGTGTACTTCTAAGTTTTTACCGAATGTAAATGGGACTGTGTTAATTTGTGTAACTTGAATAGTTGGATAGCATTCAGGAGGGCAAGGCATTGTTGGATCAGACATAGTTGTTTTTTTTGGTGAATTGTTAATAATTTTCACGTTAAAGATATTTTTTTTCTTTGAATAATCTGTGCTGTTTGTGTTATTTTTTTTATATAAATGTTTGAGTTATTCTTGATAGAATGTGTATAACAAGTTGGTCTTAAAAGAAATAGATTTGTTTAACAGGAAGAGCATAATGTTTTTTATTACAGATATAAAAGTGTTTGGTTTTTTGTTAACCACAAAAGCAACTAAAGATGTAATAAATGGCACAAATTATTTTAGAAATACAGTGTTTTGTGGTTTGGTTTAAATGGTAGGCAGATTGAAGAGAATGCAACTAAATTTATAAAAAAAAAGAATTGAAAAGGTATAGTATCAAAGATCATAACGTTTTTTGTGTTTTGCTGCAAAGACTACAAAGAATACGTAAAGGGTAATAAGTTTTTGGTGGTATCTCATTGTTTTTGATGCATTGACTCGAATTTTTGCTATTCTTAAGAACAAAGAAGAGTATAGTACGTTTGTTTGATGTAATTTACTTCTCCTTTTCGTTGGTGATCGGTTTTACTTTGTTGAAATGAAAAATTATAAAATTCTGTTTAATCAAAATATAATGCGTTTGGGTAGTATACCGTGGATAAATTGAAAGTTGTTTTAAGATCTAAATTTCTCGTTTTACGATTGCATGAGGGATAGGAATAAGCTACCGAAGTAGCATGGATAGCCCGACCGCAGTAGGGAAAGGGGCCGAATGAGCGGTTTGTTTATTTGGCCCCTTTTTCTACTGGGGTCATGCCCTAATAAGGTTTGTTGTTTAAACAAAAACCCCGTTTCACATACATGAAACGGGGTTTTCTCTATAAATAAACCTTTAGTAAACTAAGATCTGATTACTCTTTTTTCTCCTCACGTGGAGGTCTTGCCATTAAGGCTTTTCTAGACACTTTCTCTTTACGAGTTTTTGGGTCTAAACCTAAATACTTAATCATGAATACATCACCCATGTTTACTACATCAGCAACGTTTTCTGTTCTTTCCCAAGCCAATTCAGAAACGTGAAGCAATACTTCGTTTCCTGGAGCGTCTAGGTATTCAACAACTGCACCAAAATCTAGCATTTTGATTACTTTTACTTCATAGGCTTCTCCCATTTGAGGTTTGAAAGTGATGGATTGGATTTTAGCCAATACCGCTTCAATTCCAGCAGGATCTGTTCCAAGAATTTCGATAACTCCTTGCTCGTCTACTTCGTTGATTACAATAGTACATCCTGTAGCTTTTTGTAATTCTTGAATTACTTTTCCTCCAGGTCCAATCAACGCACCGATAAAGTTACCAGGAATGGTTCTTGTAATGATTTTTGGAGCATACGTTTTTACATCTTCTTTTGGAGCTGCAAGTGTATCAGTAAGTATGTTAAGTATATGTAAACGACCGTCTCTAGCTTGTGCCAAAGCAGCTTCCATAATCTCATATTTCAATCCGTCAATTTTGATGTCCATTTGACAAGCTGTAATACCTTCTGAAGTTCCAGTTACCTTGAAATCCATATCTCCTAAGTGATCTTCATCACCCAAAATATCGGATAAAACCGCAAAACGTTCTCCATCAGTAATCAATCCCATTGCAATTCCAGAAACAGGACGTATCATTTGGATACCAGCATCCATTAATGACAATGTTCCAGCACATACGGTAGCCATAGAAGAAGAACCATTTGATTCTAATACTTCAGAAACCACACGGATGGTGTAAGGACAATCGGCAGGAATCATATTTTTCAACGCTCTTTGGGCTAAGTTTCCATGACCTACTTCTCTTCTTGAAGTTCCTCTCAACGGACGAGCTTCTCCTGTAGAAAATGGAGGGAAGTTGTAGTGTAAATAGAATTTTTCTTCACCTTGTTCTGATGGTGAATCAATTTGGTTGGCTTCTCTAGAAGTTCCTAAAGTTGCTGTTGCCAATGCTTGAGTTTCTCCACGAGTAAACAATGCAGATCCGTGAACGGATGGTAAATAATCTACTTCACACCAAATTGGTCTGATCTCTGTAGTTTTTCTTCCGTCAAGACGAGTTCCTAAATCTAATGTTACGTTACGTACCGCTTCTTTGTTGGTTTTGTAGAAATATTTGGAAACTAAATCTCCATTTTCTGCCAATTCTTCTTCAGTGAATAATGCTTTTACTTCTTCTTTTACAGCATCAAATGCAGCAGTTCTTTCTTGTTTAGAAGAACCTTTGCTTGCAATAGCGTAAATTTTATCATAAGCTGCTGCTTTTACTTTTGCGTAAATAGCATCGTCTGTTCTTTCTGTTTCGTAGGTACGAACTTCTTTTTTTCCAAAAGCAGCTTGCAAACGTTCTTGCGCAGCAATTTGGTTTTTGATGTGTTCGTGAGCAAATTTAATTGCTTCTAGCATTTCTGCTTCTGAAATTTCTTTCATTTCACCTTCTACCATTGCGATAGAATCTGTCGAAGCTCCAATCATCATATCAATATCTGATAATGCTAATTGTGCACGAGAAGGATTAATGATGAATTTTCCATCAATTCTACCAACTCTAGCTTCAGAGATTAACGTTTCAAATGGAATGTCAGACAAGGCAAGTGCTGCCGAAGCGGCTAATCCTGCTAATGCATCTGGCATAATATCATCGTCATGAGACATTAACTGAATCATAACTTGAACTTCTGCATGGTAATCACTTGGGAAAAGTGGACGTAAAACACGGTCAACTAATCTCATTGTTAGTACTTCGCTGTCACTTGGGCGAGCTTCTCTTTTGAAGAAACCTCCTGGGAAACGACCTGCTGCAGCAAATTTTTCACGATAATCTACCGTTAAAGGTAAAAAATCGATTCCTGGACTTGCTTTTCTTGATGATACAACTGTTCCTAAAATAACTGTTTTACCAATTCTTACTACAACAGATCCGTCTGCTTGTTTGGCCAAACGACCTGTCTCGATTGTGATGTTTCTGCCATCACCTAAATCGATGCTTTCTACAAATAATTGTGGAATCATAATTTTTATTTCTTTAAGTTTAACATAGGTTTTAGTTGTGTTGTTGTTGCGTAGTTAATGCCTAAAACCCAATGAAAAACCAAACTTTTTTTAATGTAGATATTAATTTAAAAAATCAATATCAGATTGAAGAATCTAAAATTTATCCCGAAGTGTCGGGACTAAACTCTAAAATAAAAAAGAGGCACTTTCGCACCTCTTTTGTATATTGATTATTTTCTAATACCCAATACTTTGATAATCTCACGGTATCTGTTGATCTCTGTTTTCTTCAAATAGTCTAACAATGATCTTCTTTTACCTACTAGCAATACTAATGAACGCTCTGTGTTATAATCATGACGATTTTTTTTCAAGTGTTCCGTAAGGTGGCTAATTCTGAAAGTGAATAAAGCAATTTGCGCTTCTGATTTTCCAGTGTTTGTTTTTTCTCCGTGTTTAGCGAAGATCTCTTCTTTAATCTCTTTAGTTAAATACATGCTAATATTATTTAAATGATTTTTATGTATGTCCTACAGCTATTGTAAGACGGCTGCAAAAGTAGAAATTAATTACGACAAGAACAAAATAAACAACTCTTTATTTCAAGAACTGGGAAAGTGGCTATGCATTTACACTTTTAAATTATTCATATCTTGATACAACTTCGCAATTTCCTGGTTTACAAATTCCAAGAAACGTTCATCTTCTTCTGTAAAAGGGTCTATTACATGACTGTCTATATCTATTTGCCCTATGTTTTTACCATTTACAAAAAGCGGTACCACGATTTCTGATTTTACAGTAAAACTACAGGCTATATAATTGTCTTGTGCACTTACATCTGGAACAACAAAATTGTTGTTAGAAATCGCAACTTGCCCACAAATTCCTTTCCCAAAGGGGATAACCGTGTGATCTGTTTCGGCACCTACGTAAGAGCCAAGATGTAATGTTTTAGTTTCGTGATTGGCAAAATAAAATCCTACCCAGTTATAATAAGAAATAGAATCACTCAAAAATTGGCAAACAGCTAGAAGTTTTTCATCTCTGGAAAGACTTGTGTTTGAAGTGATTTCGGTTACTTTTGGTTGTAATTCTTGAAACGTCATGTTTTATTTTTTTTACAAAAGTATTTAAAGTCAATTTTAAAATTGCATAGATTTGTTAAAAATATGATTTCGAAATCGCCATGACTAAAAAAAACAGAATAGGAGCGAAGAAAGGTGATACCTCCCGTTCCGATAGTTATGGAGATCCATAAAAGAAATATAAAGTACGGATGAAAAAATATTTAGCACTATACAAACCTTTTTTGCTTTTTCTAGGCGCATTTTTCTTTGCCTATATAGTGCTTACGTTTGTATATCAGTTTTTTTTGGATAGTTATGAGAGTGGTAAAGTAGATGCAATTACACGATTGGTAGCAAAAAACACAGAAACGGTCCTTTCAGGGTTTGATAAATGTGTGTTTATTGAGGAAAGCGAAAAAGAGCCTTTTTTCACATTGTTTTTTCATCAAAAAGGAATGATAAGGATTGTTGAAGGTTGTAATGCAATTAGTTTAATTATATTATTTATTTCTTTCGTTGTGGCTTTTTCGGGAAATCTGAAAAACACCTTGCTTTTTGTTTTTGTCGGAAGCCTATTGATTTATATTTTGAATATAATTCGAATTGCTGTTTTGGTTATTTTGATTTATCGTTTTCCTAGTCAACTCCATCTCTTGCATGGTGTTCTTTTTCCATTAGTTATTTATGGTGTGGTTTTTATTCTGTGGATTGTTTGGGTAAATAAATTTTCAAAATATGCGGAATAAAATACTTCAAAATAAGGCGAATGTTTTTATTTCACTCCTTCTGGTTTGTTTATTGGCGACCGTTCGTGCCTTTGAAGACAATTTGTTCTATGATCCTTTTTTGATTTATTTCAAGGGAGATTATAGGGTTCTGCCTTTACCTGAGTTTGATGCTTTGCTATTGTTTTTAGGTTTGTTATTTCGTTTTGCTTTGAATACCGTTTTGTCATTAGGGATTATTTATTTTCTTTTTAAGGATAAAGAAATTGTCAAATTTTCTTTTATTTTGTATATTTTGTTCTTTTTGATTTTAATTTTCGCTTTCTTTTTTATCCTTTATTTCTATGGGAATCAAAATAATCTTTTGTTGTTTTATGTACGTCGTTTTTTGATTCAGCCTTTGTTTCTAATTCTTTTTATACCAGCGTTTTATTTTCAAAAACGGAGTGAGTAATTCTTTTTTTTATATCTTTAATGTGGATTTGATGCAACTCATTGTCAAATGTATAAAAGATGAAAATTGTAAAACATTCGGGGGCTATTGTTGACTTTAACCGCTCAAAATTGAAACAATCTCTACTGAAATCGGGGGCAACTTCTGCTATAGTTGATGATGTTTTGCATTTGATTGAAAAAGAAGTTTACGAAGGCATTTCTACCAAACGTATTTATAAAATGGCTTTTGGGCTTCTTAAAAAAGTCTCCAATTCGCACGCTGCCCGATATAATTTAAGGGAAGCGATTCGATTATTGGGTCCTGCGGGCTTTTTCTTCGAAAAGTTCATTGCCCGACTTTTTGCTACCGAACATTATGAAGCCAAAGTTAATGTGATTCTGCGAGGAAAATGTGTTTCGCATGAAATTGATGTTGTAGTTAAGAAAAGTGATGTAATTACTATGGTGGAGTGTAAGTTTCATGTAGGGAGGGAAGCCGCTACTGATGTGAAAGTACCAATGTATATCTTATCACGATTTAATGATTTAAAAGAAAAAAAGCATGAAATATTTTCTAGAAATGATACTATTTCAAAATGTTGGATTGTTACCAATAATCGCTTTACTTCCGATGCTATTGATTTTGCTAAATGTTCTGGTCTTAATTTGATGTGTTGGGATTACCCTGCAATCAATAATTTAAAAACAAAAATAGACAACGGTCAGTTGTATCCTATAACTTGTTTAACAACATTGACTCTTTTTGAAAAAGAAAAATTATTGATTTTGGATATTATTTTGGTTCGGGAGATTGTAAATAATAGAACGGATTTGGAGAAAATTGGTTTGAGTTCTACCAGAATAAAGAATGTGATCAAAGAAGCGTCAGAGTTGTGTGGGTTTATATAGTTTTTTTAAAGTGACTGAGATTGTAAAACACTAAGTTGCTAAGATTTTATCTGGCAATTTAAAAGCGTTAAAGGAGTTGTTTTAAAATCAAGAACGAGGTTAAAAAAAATTTAGCACTGTTTTTTTATCTCAGAATCTCAGGGACTTAGTGTCTTAGCATCTATTTCGATTAATCTAAATTCAATTAAAATGAAAATCACATGTATTGGTGGGGTAGGAACGGTTACGGGTTCAAAAACTTTGGTGGAAAGCAATGGAATTCGAATTCTAATTGACTGTGGACAGTTTCAAGGATTAAAGCCGCTGCGGGAACTCAATTGGAAACCTTTGCCTATTTTGCCCTCAACGATAGATTTTGTATTGTTAACGCATGGTCATTTAGATCATTGTGGATGGTTGCCCAGATTAATTAATCAGGGTTTTGATGGTAAAATATACTGTACGAGCCCAACTGCAGACGTCGCTAAACTGATTCTCTTGGATAGTGCCAAAATTCAAGAAGAAGATGCTAAGTTGGCCAATGAAAAGAAATATTCAAAACACGAAATAGCCGAGCCTCTTTATACTGTAGCCCAAGCAGAAAAGGTTTTCCCTCATTTTCGAGTAATCAATCCTAATGATATCATTGATTTAGATGCCGAAATTGAAGCTGTTTTTACCAATGCAGGACATATTCTTGGGGCGTGTACGGTTGAGCTTCGACTCGAAAATAAAGTTTTAGTTTTTTCGGGAGATATAGGCCGTGATAATGATGTCTTGATGTTTCCTCCTATAAAACCAAAAAAAGCAGACTATGTTTTTCTTGAAAGTACCTATGGAGACCGACTTCATCCAGAAACAGATCCCAAATTAGAGCTTGAAATGTATATTAATAATGCAATACATAATGGAGGGACTATCATAATACCAAGTTTTGCCGTTGAGCGAGTCCAAAGTGTGATGTATATGATTTGGAAATTGAAAGAAGAAAAAAGGATTCCGAATATCCCTTATATTGTTGATACTCCTATGGGGATCAGTATGCTAGGGTTGTTTACAGCTAATAAAAAATGGCATAGATTACCTGAGCACGAATTTATTGCTATGTGCAAAATGTTTACCCTGATTTCAGATTACCAAGAAACGATAGATACCATTTATAATAAGCAACCAAAATTAGTAATTGCCGCAAGCGGAATGGTCACTGGTGGAAGAGTTTTGAGCTATTTGGAACGATATATTCAATTGCCCGAAACTACGGTAATTATTGTTGGATATCAAGGCGAAGGAACCCGTGGAAGAGAATTGTTAGAAGGAGCCAAAGAAGTGAAAATTCATGGTAAGTATTACCAAGTAAATGCCAAAGTAATTGAAATTGAAGGTTTGTCAGCCCATGGTGACCAAAAGGACTTACTTAATTGGCTTTCGGATTTGGAAGAAAAGCCAAAGAATGTTTTTTTGGTACACGGAGAAGATGAACCAGCCGAAGTGCTTCAATTGAAAATTCAGGAGAAATATGGTTTTGAATGTATTATTCCAAAGATGGGGCAAGTGTTCGAATTGTAGTGTTTGAATCTATTTCAAAAAGTTTAACAAGAATTTGATTTTTAGAATTGATAATAAAACTAATTTTGCAGCATGAATTTCAAAAAACAAATAAGTATATTTCTAGCCATTCTACTATTGGTTTCCAATGTAGGATTAGCATTTAATGTGCATTATTGTGGGGATGAAATTGCCTCAGTTTCTTTGAATTCTACTTTACCTTCTTTAAAAAGTGAAAAAGGGTGTTGTGAAACAAAAGCGAGCAAAAAAGACAGCTGTTGCAAAGACAAGAAAATTATCGTTCAGAAAAAAACGGATAATGGAATTGTTAAATCTTTCTCTTTTCAGTTTGATTATGCTTTTGTAGTTCCAGAATACAACCCGATTGTTTTTACTGCTGTACCTAGTTTCAAAAACAATTTAAACCTTTCTTATTATTGTGATGCCAATGCACCACCACTTTTCAAGCTGTACAGCCAATACCTCCTTTACGATAGATTGTAATGTTTAATTTGAGTTGAACCCAATTTTTTGTGGTTTGACATTTTTAATCATTATAAACTAAATCATGAAAACACAAATTACAATAGTTGTATTGTTCTTGTTTACAGCTTTTAATTCCTATTCACAAGATACTTTGCAGGAAATAAAAGTACAGTCCAAACGCAAGAGCTTACAAAAATCATATACGGTTACGGGAAATACAACGCTAATTACTTCTAAAGAATTATTGAAAGCGGCCTGTTGCAATCTCGCCGAAAGTTTTGAAACCAATCCGTCTATAGATGTTAGTTTTTCGGATGCCTTAACGGGAACAAAACAAATTAAAATGTTAGGATTAACTAGTCCTTACTTGATGATGACCCAAGAAAATATCCCGTCTGTTCGAGGTGCTTCCCAGGTTTTTGGGCTCTCTTTTACTCCGGGTCCTTGGATAGAAAGTATTCAAATTACAAAAGGAGCAGGAAGCGTAGTGAATGGTTTTGATAGTGTTTCTGGGCAAATCAATACAGAATTAGCCAAACCATTAACAGGAGAACCTTTTTTGTTGAATGTATATGGATCTACCGATTCCCGTTTTGAAGTAAATGCTAATTTCAATAAAAAACTGTCTGATAAATGGGCTACTAGTTTATTGCTGCACGGCAATATGCGAAATTCTAAAATGGACACCAATACAGATGGTTTTCTAGACAATCCTCTGCAAAAACAAATCAATTTACTGAACCGTTACCAGTACTACAATTCCGAAACGGGTTGGGTTAGTTTTGTTAATTTTCAGTACATGAAGGATACGAAATTAATGGGGCAATTGAGTTTTGATCCTGACACTGATAAAGGAACAACGAACTCTTGGGGTTCTGAAATCGACACCCAAAAAATAGATATTTCTACCAAAATCGGTTATGTTTTTAAGGATATGCCGTATCAAAGTATTGGTTTTCAAAATGCATTTTCAAGTTATGATCAAGATTCTTATTTCGGTTTGAATGGCTACAATATTAAGCAAAACAGCTTTTATTCAAACTTGATATTTAATTCGATTATCAATAATGAAAGAAACAATTTTGCCACAGGTTTGAATTTCACCTATGATAATTATGCTGAGTTTGTTAACACAACAAATCACAGTAGAATTGATAATACGGTAGGCGCCTTCTTTGAATATACTTTTGATAATCAAGATGATTTTAGTTTAATTTTGGGAGGTAGAGTAGATTACGGAAATCGTTTGGGTGTTTTTGCAACACCTAGATTACACATGAAATACAATCCTTGGGAGAAAGGAGTCTTGCGATTTTCTGCCGGTAGAGGGAAACGTACTGCAAATATTTTTGCCGAAAATCAAACGCTTTTTGCTAGTTCCAGAATCTTTGATATTACAAATGCTGGCGGTAAAATATATGGATTGGATCCAGAAATTGCGTGGAATTATGGGCTGAGTTTTACGCAGGGATTTAAGTTGTTTGGCAAAAATGCAGATGTAACAGCCGATTTTTACAGAACCAATTTCCAGAATCAAGTAGTGGTAGATGTCATGAAAAGTCCTCAGGAAGTTGTGTTTCATAATTTGGATGGTGCTTCTTATGCGAATAGCTTTCAATTGGAGTTCAATTATGAGTTGGCAAAGCATCTTGAATTGAGAACTGCTTATAAATATTATGATATCAAAACAGATTATTTGACTGGAATGTATCAGAAACCTTTGCAGGCAACCCATCGCTTTTTTGGGAATCTAGGATATGAAACCCATATATTGGATAGGGGTCAACAATGGAAGTTTGATTTTACCTATAACTGGATTGGAGAACAACAATTGCCTTATACGGCATCAAATCCAATTGCGTACCAGCTCCCGAATTTTTCACCATCTTATTCTTTGATGAATGCACAAATTACGCGAACCTTTTCCAGTACTTTTGAAGTGTACGTAGGTGGGGAAAATATTGGAAATTACACCCAGAATCAAGCAATAATTGATGCTCAGAACCCTTTTGGCCCTTATTTTGATGCTACTATTTTATATGCGCCAGTATTTGGACAGATGTATTATGCAGGGTTGAGGTTTAAAATAAAATAAGTCAATGGCAATGGCAAAAATCAATGGCAATAACAATATCAATGACAAAAATCAATGGAAATAGCAATATCAAAAAATAACAATATAATAAGTAATTTATGTTTTTCGGTTTCGTCTCCCTCTCCTTTGGAGAGGGTCGGGGTGAGGTTTTTAAAGCGTAATGAGATGAAATAACAATTTAAAAAAAAATGAAAACAATGAAACAAGAATTCAGAATAGGTTTAAATCGTAATGGGATGAAAAATATGGTTGCAGTTTTGCTAATGGCAATTGTTGGGTTTTCGGCTCAAGGCCAAGAGAAGAAAAATAAAAACGCCAAATATACCACAGAAATAAACGGAAACTGTGAGCAATGTCAGAAACGAATTCAAAAGGCTGCCTTTTCGGTATCAGGGGTGAAATCGGCTTCATGGAGTATTGAAACGCATCAATTGAGTTTGATCATTAACGAGGAAAAAACTTCTTTGAGTGATGTGAACAAAGCAATTGCCAAAGCTGGGCATGATACTAAAGAGGTGAAAGCGACAAAAGAAGATTATGATAATCTGCATTTTTGTTGTCAGTACGAAAGATTGTAGTCGTAAAGTTTAGATGTGTTTTAATTTTTTGTTATTTTCAAAAAAAAACAAACACTATTTTGTTATAAAAGCATCCTAATTAGCGTTTTAATTAGGGTGTTTTTTTTGTTTTAATTAGCGTTAATAAAACTTTAAAATAGGGTAATAAATTGTGGTTCCCCTAAATTATCCTTACTTTCACAGCCTAAATAAAAATAAAAATTTATGAGTAATTTTGATTGGACCCAATTGTTGAATCCCGAATTTTATATAACTTTTTCAATTGGTGGTATTCAGCTGGGTTTGTACATTGTTTTATTCATTGTTTTTGCTGAAACTGGTCTTTTTGCAGGTTTTTTTCTTCCTGGTGATAGTTTGCTTTTTCTTGCGGGAATTTATAGCCGTGATTTAATCGAGAATGTGGTTTTTATAGAAAGTGATTTTTTAAACATTCTGATACTTTCCACATTAGTGGCGGTTTCCGGAGTTTTAGGAAACATGGTGGGGTACTGGTTTGGTGCCAAAAGTGGTTATTATTTATACAACAAAGAAGATAGTTTTTGGTTTAAGAAAAAATACCTTTTTCAATCTAAAGATTTTTTTGAAAAATACGGAGGTAAAGCCATAATTTTTGCGAGATTCCTCCCGATTTTCAGAACCTTTGCGCCAATTGTAGCTGGGATTGGAATGATGGATAAAAAGAAGTTTATGTTTTACAATGTACTAAGTTCCTTTTTATGGTCTTTTATTTTAATATTTTCTGGGCATTATTTATATGGAATGTTTTTAGAGAATGGAATTGATTTGAAACATCATATTGAGAAAATAGTTATAGGAATCATTTTGATATCGACAATTCCCGTTTTATTTAAAGTATTAAAAAAGAAAGTTCATATCAGCTAAGATTGTACATAAAAATAAAAAACCGTCTTGATTTAAAACAAGACGGTTTTTTTATGGAAGATTTTGAATTATATGTCAAGTTAACTGTTATACAATTATTTAATATTTAAAAATAAAGGATGAAAAAATCCGTCAAGAACGAATTCAAGACGGATTTAGATTGAGATAAGACTTATACTTTATATCTTAATACTCTATAATTACATCATTCCTGGCATACCACCACCCATGTGGGCTCCGCCTGCATTTTCTTCTTTAATGTCAATTAATGCACATTCAGTAGTCAATATCATTCCAGCAACCGAAGCAGCATTTTCTAATGCAATACGAGTTACTTTTTTAGGATCAATAATTCCTGCTTTTAGCATGTCTACGTATTCGTCAGTTTTGGCATTGTATCCAAAATCTCCTGAACCTTCAGATACTTTTGCAACCACAACAGAACCTTCAAGACCTGCATTCTCTACAATAGTTCTCAAAGGAGCTTCTATTGCACGAGATATAATTTGGATACCTGTTTTCTCGTCTGCGTTGTCCGTTTTAATCGTGCTAAGAACTGATTTTGCTCTAAGCAAAGCTACTCCACCACCAGCAACAATTCCTTCTTCAACAGCCGCACGAGTTGCATGAAGTGCATCGTCAACACGGTCTTTTTTCTCTTTCATTTCCACTTCAGAAGCAGCACCAACATAAAGAACTGCAACACCACCAGCTAATTTAGCCAAACGTTCTTGCAATTTTTCTTTGTCATAATCAGAAGTTGTAGCTTCCATTTGACCTTTAATTTGGTTGACACGATTCTTGATCATATCCGCTTCACCAGCACCACTTACAATAGTAGTGTTATCTTTGTCGATAGTTACTCTTTTTGCAGTACCTAACATCTCTAAAGTAGTGTTTTCTAAAGTGTATCCTCTTTCTTCAGAGATTACAGTTCCGCCAGTTAAGATAGCAATATCTTCTAGCATTGCTTTTCTTCTGTCTCCAAAGCCAGGTGCTTTAACAGCAGCGATTTTCAAGGCTCCACGCAATTTGTTAACGACCAAAGTTGATAATGCTTCTCCATCAACATCTTCTGCAATAATCAATAATGGTTTACCAGTTTGTGCAATTGGCTCTAATACTGGTAATAATTCTTTTAAAGAAGAAACTTTTTTGTCATACAAAAGGATGTAAGGACTTTCTAGTTCAGCTTCCATTTTTTCTGGATTGGTTACAAAGTAAGGAGAAAGATATCCTCTGTCAAATTGCATTCCTTCCACAACATCCACGTAAGTGTCGGTTCCTTTGGCTTCTTCAACAGTGATTACTCCTTCTTTACCCACTTTTGCGAAAGCATTAGCGATTAATTCACCAATAACTTCGTCATTATTTGCAGAGATCGAAGCAATTTGTTTGATTTTTTCAGAATCACTTCCTACTACTTTAGCTTGTTTGGCAAGATCAGCAACAATAGCTTCAACTGCTTTGTCAATACCACGTTTCAAATCCATTGGGTTTGCTCCGGCAGCAACGTTTTTCAATCCTTCTTTTACGATGGCTTGTGCCAATACCGTAGCGGTTGTAGTTCCGTCTCCAGCCAAATCATTGGTTTTTGAAGCAACTTCTTTTACCATTTGAGCACCCATGTTTTCTAATGGATCTTTCAATTCAATTTCTTTGGCTACTGTAACACCATCTTTAGTCACGTTTGGTCCGCCAAAAGATTTCCCAATAATTACGTTACGTCCTTTTGGTCCAAGGGTTACTTTTACAGCATTTGCTAATGCATCAACTCCACGTTTTAATCCGTCACGTGCTTCAATATCAAATTTTATATCTTTTGCCATTTTTGTTTTTGTTTTCCCCACCCCAGCCCTCCCCGAAGGGGAGAGAGCCGAGATGGATATGTGTTTGTAAATATTTTATTTATTCCAATCTCCTCCCCTTTGGGGAGGGCTGGGGATTCTAGATGATTGCCAAAATATCGTCCTCACGCATGATTAGGTAATCTTTACCTTCTAGTTTTAATTCGGTACCGGCATATTTTCCGTAAAGTACAGAATCACCTATTTTAACAGTCATGGTGTGGTCTTTTGTGCCATTTCCAACTGCTACTACAGTTCCTTTTTGTGGTTTTTCTTTGGCAGTATCTGGAATAAAAATCCCTGACGCTGTTTTGGTTTCAGCTGCTACTGGTTCGATAAGAACTCTATCTGAAAGGGGTTTAATGTTTAAAGTCATGATTTTATTTTTATGTTATTTTTTTATGATATTGAGATTTCAGAAATTGTGCCATAGTATGTAAACTGACATTTTTTCTTATAAAAAATGCCAGCTTTGACAGGCTGGCATTTAATGTATTTATGTAAATGAATTATTTTGCTGGAGTTGCAGGTGCAGGTGTGTTTGCAGGTGCAGTTTGAACCGGAGCAGCTTCAGTGTTGTCGATAATTTTTGAATCGGCATCACTTAAAGTTCCTGTAAAACTTAATCCAGAAAGTAAAATTAGTGCAATTAAGATAGTGGCTAATGTCCAAGTACTTTTGTCTAAGAAATCAGTAGTTTTTTGAACACCACCTAACATTTGAGAACCGCTTATTGTAGAAGATAATCCACCGCCTTTAGGGTTTTGAACCATTATAACTACGATCAATAGAAAACATACTATTGTAATTAAAACTAAAAAAATTGAAAACATACTATTTATTGTTAATTGTTATTTTGTTGTACTATTTTAATATCCTTTATACGGTCTGCAAAGAAACTACTTTTTTCTGGATATTTCAAAATTAATATTTCATAAGCTTGTATCGCTTTTTGATATTTTTTTTGTTCTAAATAGACCTTAGCCAAAGTCTCGGTCATTAAATACGAATTATCCTCTTTGTTGAGCTCTATATTGGGTGTAAAAACGACTCCTGGTTTTAGGGGAGAAATTTTCGGACTGGTTTCTATAAACCTATCTATTAATTTTGTTTTTTTGTTTTTTTCTTCATCAAGAATAGGATCTTTTGCTATAGGATTGTCCTCTTTTATGTTTTCTCTAACTATAGGTTCAATTCTAGAAATTTGAAGCCATTGTTGAAAAGAGTGTGTTTCGCTTTTAGAAAAATCCAAAGGCTTTCCGATTTCTAATTTCTCAACAGCTGTTTTTGTTGACTCTTCTTTTATAGGTGTAGGAGTCGATTGCGTCACAAGTTCTTCGATTTCTAATTCTTCAGTGGCTGCTATTGTGTTATTTTCAGCTGGTGTTTGTGAAGCTCCTTTAATAGAGGTAAGAATCGATTGTTCTAATTTATTTGTGTTTATTACAGATTCAATTGGCTCTTTTTTTAGAACTATCTCGCTATCAACTACGGTAATATCAAGCAGTTCTTTTATTTTCTTCTCGTAAATCTTCTTCTGAATCGCAATAAAAGATTCTGAAGTTATAAAATCGAATAAGGCCGTACGATCTGTTGTGTGTGCGGCGGCTACTTTTAATGCAAAATTGTATTTGTAGCTATTTTGATTGTAAAGCCCTTTCAGACGCAATGCTCTTGCACTCTGGAAATATGGAAATTCATCCAATACTTTTTCCAAAGCCAACGTTTGCGCTTCGTTGATTTCGTCTGGTTTGTTTATGAGATAATTATAGCTACTAACGTTCATTTGTGTTTGGGTATTCCGTTTTTCAATGTCTGATTTTTTGTATATGTAGTGTGACTAACTGAACACTAAAAACTGCAAACTGATTACTTTTTAAAAATTACCATTTTGCAAGTGATTCATTAAAAATATCTTGTGTAATTCTTTCGAAAATATCTTTTAATGCTGTGTCTTTTGTTGTTCCTGTCAATTGTTGATCGGCCGGATAGTCATAATAGAATTCAAAAGGTTTTTCAAAATCATCCGCTTCTTTGTTTTTGTTGGTAAATCTAACGTTAACTCGAATTTTTAAACGGTTTTGTGAAGCTTGTTGATCGGCCGTAGCGGTCATTGGACTGATTCGGTAATCAATGATTTCTCCTTCATAGGTTAAATCTCCTCCATTTTTCACTAAATTCAAGTTGGTTTGATTCTGAATCAAATCTTGTAATGTAAGTGTAAAAGTTCGGTCGATTCCAGGTTCAATCAAGTCCGCATTGTTTTGAAAGAAATTAACTTGATAGGTTTTAGCATCAATTTTCCCTGTTCCAGTAAAGTTATAAACCGAACAACTGTTTAGGATGAATGAACTAATTAGTAATAAGAGATAATGTGTTTTTTTCATAAAATGTATAAATTCCATCCCGAACCGTCGGGACTAATTTGGTTCAATTTTCAAATGTACAAAAAACGATTTTGGATTTTGGAATTTGTTTTTTTTGAAATTTTATTATTTGTTATAAATCAAATTGCTTAATTTTTCGATACAAAGTACGTTCCGAAATACCCAATTCGTCTGCAGCAGCTTTTCGTTTTCCTTTGTTTTTTTCTAATGACTTTTTAATCATTTCGATTTCTTTTTGTTCCAGTCGCAAGACTTCTTCCTCTTCTATGGTTTCTGCCAGAAGATAATTGTTGTTGTCTTGTTCTTCGTAATCCTGTTCTATATTCGGCCTTGTGATTAATGAAGTTCCTGGATCCTCCTCAAAATCGATTTCGCTATCTTCTTCTTTAGAACCGTATATTTTCTTGATGAGGGATTTGTTGGTTTCCTGTACTTTAGAACTACCATTTTGCATTAATTCTAAAGTCAGTTTTTTTAAATCATGCAAATCACTTTTCATGTCAAAAAGGACTTTATATAAAATTTCTCTTTCGGTATTAAAATCGCTATCGTTCTTTTTATCTTTTATAACTGATGGCAAATTACTACCGTCTTCTGTAGGTAAATATGATTGTAAAGTCGCAGCTGTAATATCTCTGTTGGTTTCTAGTACCGAAATTTGTTCGGCGACATTTCGCAATTGTCGAATGTTACCACTCCAACGGAATTTTTGCAACAATAAAATGGCATTTTCATCAAGTTTTAACGGAGGCATTTTGTACTTATTGGCAAAATCGGCGACAAATTTTCTAAACAACAAATGAATGTCTTCTTTTCGATCGCGAAGAGGAGGCAAGTGAATGTCTACCGTACTCAAACGATAATACAAATCTTCACGAAATTTTCCTTTTTCAATGGCTTTGAATAAATTGACATTTGTTGCCGCTACGATTCGAACATTCGTTTTTTGAACATGGGAAGAACCTACTTTTATAAACTCTCCGTTTTCCAACACACGCAACAAACGTACTTGTGTGGTCAAGGGTAACTCTCCAACTTCATCAAGGAAAATAGTACCGCCATTGGCTACTTCAAAATACCCTTCACGAGTGCTGGTTGCACCTGTAAAAGCTCCTTTTTCATGGCCAAAAAGTTCACTGTCAATGGTTCCTTCTGGAATTGCACCGCAGTTTACGGCTATGTATTTTCCATGTTTTCTGTGTGATAAGGAGTGTATGATCTTCGGGATGTTTTCTTTTCCCACACCACTTTCTCCCGCCACCAAAACAGAAATGTCAGTAGGAGCAACCTGAATGGCTTTCTCTATGGCGCGATTGAGCTTTGGGTCATTCCCAATAATCTCAAAGCGCTGTTTTATTGATTGTACTGTATCCATTTAATTTTAGTTTAAGGTTTAATGTTTCAAGTTGCCGAGCAAACTTTAAATATAAACTTTTCAAACTTTTTTATATCTAATGAAATATAAGGTTTTTATTGTTGAGACTTTGTTAGCGTATCTTTTTGGATAGCTGTTTTTTCAACTTTGTGTTTTGGAAAATAGGTTCTAATGGTATAGAATGTTGTTCCAAAAGCAACAATAAAAGTAATTAAAGCGATAATAATATGTTTTTTGGTCATTGTACTTTATGTTTTTTTTTACCACAAATTACACAAATTTTCACAAATTCGTATTTTATGTGTTTATCAGTCTTTTGTGAACTAATGATTTATTTTGAAAATTAGCTATTATTCCAACTGGAGTGTCTGCTAGTTTCATATAATTTAATGTTTGTGCCAGATGGTCATTGCTAATTTCTTTTATTGATTTTACTTCGAGAATAATATCAGAATAAACTACAAAATCGGCATAAAATTTATGTGGCAAAATAATCCCTTTGTATTCTACTGTGTACTCTTTCTCTCTTTCGTATGGGATATTGTGATTTCTGAATTCTATTTCTAATGCATCTTTATAAACTATCTCAAGTAAACCAGGTCCTAATAATCGATGCACTTCCATACAAAGACCAACGATTTCATAGTTTTCATTTTTTTTGTAATAAAAGTCATTAGAGTCACTCATATTTTATTAAAGAAATTTAATTTGTGAAAATTTGTGTAATTTGTGGTGAAAAAATCAGTTCATACTTGAATATCCAACCGCTTCTCCTTTCAAAGTCCCTGAGGTGCAAGAAGTAATTTTTACATTTACAAAATCACCAATCTTATAGTTTTCCTTCGGAAAAACCACCGTAATACTTTGTGAATTTCTTCCAGAAAACTCCTCAGTAGATTTTTTTGAAACTTTCTCTACCAAAACTTCCACTGTTTTTCCAATGAATTCCTCAGAGCGCATCCAAGCATGTTTTTGTTGTAAGTCGACAATTTCCTGTAGTCTTCTTGCTTTAGTGGTTTCAGGAACATCGTCCTTCATTTTTCTTCCCGCCAAAGTTCCTGGACGTTCCGAATAGCTGTACATATAACCAAAATTATATTTCACATACTCCATCAAACTCAAGGTGTCTTGATGGTCTTCCTCCGTTTCTGTCGGGAAACCTGAAATCATATCTTGCGAGATGGCTCCGTCTGGAATAATAGAACGAATTTTATCAATCAGAGTCATGTATTCTTCTCTAGTATGCAAACGATTCATTTCTTTTAGGATACGATCACTTCCAGATTGTACCGGTAAGTGAATGTGTTTGCAAATGTTAGGATATTTGGCAATTACATGCAAAATGCTTTCGTGCATATCCTGCGGATTCGAAGTCGAAAAGCGAATACGCATTTTTGGAAAACCAACCGCTACCATTTCAAGTAATTGATCAAAATCTACCGCAGTTGCTTTTTGCATTTCGCTTGCATCGGCAAAATCCTTTTTCAAACCACCACCATACCATAAATAACTATCTACGTTTTGTCCCAAAAGAGTAATTTCTTTAAATCCTTTGCTCCACAAATCCTGAATTTCGTTCATGATACTTTGTGGCTCACGACTACGTTCACGCCCACGGGTAAAAGGCACCACGCAAAACGTACACATATTGTCGCAACCACGGGTGATAGAAACGAGCGCTGTAATTCCGTTACTCATCAATCGCACCGGTGAAATATCGCCGTAGGTTTCGTCTTTGGATAAAATCACGTTTATCGCATCACGACCTTCTTCGACCTCGCTCAATAAATTCGGTAAATCTTTGTACGCATCAGGTCCTACAACAAGGTCGACAATCTTTTCTTCTTCCAGAAATTGACTTTTCAAACGCTCAGCCATACAGCCTAGAACGCCCACTTTCATCTTCGGATTAATGCGTTTTACGGCATTGTATTTCTCCAGTCGTTTGCGTATCGTTTGTTCCGCTTTGTCTCGAATCGAACAAGTATTTACCAAAACCAAATCGGCTTCTTCCAACACTTGCGTGGTATTGTATCCGTTTCCAGACAATATAGAAGCCACAATCTCGCTATCCGAAAAATTCATCGCACAGCCATAACTTTCTATAAAGAGTTTCTTGGTATTTTCTGGTTTATGTTCTAGAACAAGGCTATTTCCTTGTTTGCTTTCTTCAATTATCTTTTCCATAGGGCATTTTCAAAGCGCAAAGATAAGGTAAATACAAGCGTTATGACAAGATGTCAGCCGAAGAATTAACAAAATTTAAGGGGTTTTAGTTTAGATCGTTATCGGAAGATGATAGCGGTTGCTTGTTTACTTGTCACTTTCGACTTCTGAAATCAAAAACCGTTACTGTTTTACAAAACCCGAAACTCTCTCAATAAAAACCCATTGGCCACACTTTTAAATTCTGCCAGTTGATTTTGAATCCAAGCTTCATCATGTCCTAATTCTTTGGCTAGGAGCTGAGCTACTTTACTAGAACAGGCAATTGCAACACGGGCATCCAAAAACAATAATCGCACACGTCTTGCCAAGACATCTTCAACAGTCGTAGCCATTTCATAACGAATGGCCCAGACAACTTCGGCTAAGGTATAATCATAATCGGGGTGTAACTTTTCTTTTAGTTCGGGTTCATTTTCTTGTAACTGCAAAATAGCTGCACTGTCGGTACCATATATGTACAAGTGATTTTCTAAGTCGGCAGGGCTGTTTTTTTTATTTCCATGAATGGAAAGATGATTCGTGATGCATTTTCTTTTTGGCAATTGATGCACGAGGATAGCTTTGTCAACAATATCTTCGGCAATTTTTCGATAAGTCGTCCATTTACCGCCAGTGATGGTAATTAATCCAGTTTCGGAAACAATTAGTTTATGGCTTCTGGAAACTTCTTTGGTGCTTTGTCCTTTTTTATCGGGTGCCGCCAAAGGTCTTAATCCTGCAAAAACGGATAAGACATCGGCTCTGGTTGGATTTTTGGTTAAGAATTTTTGAGCTGCTTGTAGTATAAATTCAATTTCTTTTTCGAGTGCTATAGGTTCAAGACTTGGTTTTTTTACTAAAGTATCGGTGGTGCCCACGACAATTTTATCATGCCAAGGAACCGCAAAGAGTACTCTTCCGTCACTCGTTTTCGGAATCATTAAGGCGTAGTCGCCGGGCAAAAAGGATTTGTCAAAAACCAAATGAATTCCCTGACTGGAAACAATGTGTTTTTTATAAACGGTGTCGTTCATTTTCATGATAGCATTGGTAAACACTCCCGTTGCATTAATAACTGCTTTGCCTTGTATTGCATGTTCTTTTTGGGACTCTCCATCAATAGCGACTACTCCGGTAACTTGGTTATTTTCGTCTTTTAGAAGTTGGGTAATCTTAAAATGGTTGAGTACGCAAGCTCCTTTTTCTACTGCAGTTTGAGCCAGATTAATGGCCAGTCGCGAATCGTCAAATTGACCGTCATGATAGATAACGCCACTTTGTAGTCCTTCAGGTTCTATGGTAGGAAGTAATTTTAGTGTTTTTTCTTTAGATAAATAGTTAGAACTCCCCAAGCTTAATCGGCCTGCCAATAAATCGTAAAGTTTTAATCCAATGGTGTAAAAATAGCCACCCCACCAATTGTAATTCGGAATGATGAAGGATTCATTTTTAACCAAGTGTCCTGCGTTTTTCTCCATCAAACCTCTTTCTTTTAAGGCTTCAATGACCAAGGGGAGGTTGCCTTGTTCTAAGTAGCGTACGCCTCCATGGGCTAGTTTGGTGCTCCGGCTCGAGGTTCCTTTTGCAAAATCGACAGCCTCGAGAAGTATGGTTTTGTATCCTCTGCTTGCGGCATCGACAGCCACGCCAAGTCCATTGGCTCCGCCTCCAATAATGATAATGTCCCAAATTTGTAATTGTTTCAGTTTTTCTAACTGTTCGATTCGATTCATTAGGTGTTTTAGGTTTAGGTCAGATTTGTATTAGTAAATTTAATTAATTAAATAGTAGGATGTGATTTTGAAGTTGATAATTTGATAAAGTTCTCATGTCTTAGGTTGTTAAAAATGCTTTGTTTAACGATTTATATTGCTTTTAAAAACGAGTAAAGGTTAATATTTGAAAAAAAAAATTACTTTTGCGATTCAAACAAAAGCAACATGGCAAAGAATTTAGTGATAGTTGAGTCCCCTGCAAAGGCAAAAACAATCGAAAAATTTCTAGGGAGTGAGTATCAGGTAGAGTCAAGTTATGGGCATATTGCCGACTTGCCTTCTAAAGAAATAGGTGTAGATGTAGAGAATGGATTTAAACCGAAATACGAAGTTTCATCAGATAAAAAAGCATTAGTGTCCAAGTTGAAGACTTTAGCCAAAAATGCCGAAATGGTTTGGTTAGCAAGTGATGAGGATCGCGAGGGAGAAGCTATTTCTTGGCATCTTGCCGAAGAATTGAAATTAGATAAAAATAAAACGAAGCGAATTGTTTTTCATGAAATTACCAAAAACGCCATTTTAAAAGCGATTGATAATCCACGAGAAATTGATTATAATTTAGTTAATGCGCAACAAGCACGAAGAGTACTTGATAGATTAGTGGGATATGAATTATCTCCTGTTCTTTGGAGAAAAATTAAAGGAGGGTTGTCTGCCGGAAGGGTGCAATCGGTTTCGGTTCGTTTGATTGTAGAACGTGAACGCGAAATTCAAAATTTTAATGCTGTTGCAACGTATTCTGTAGTTGCAGAGTTTGTAAACGAAGCCGGAAAGTCTTTCAAAGCAAAGCTTCCGAAAAATTTCAACACAAAGAAAGAGGCCGAAGATTTCTTGAAACAAAATATCGGTTCTATATATAAGGTAGCGGATTTAGAAACAAAACCTACCAAAAAATCACCAACAGCACCTTTTACTACTTCAACTTTGCAACAAGAAGCGGCTAGAAAATTGTATTTACCTGTTGGAATCACCATGCAATTAGCGCAACGTTTATACGAGGCTGGGCTTATAACCTATATGAGAACGGATAGTGTGAACTTGTCTAAAGATGCTATGGATGCAGCTCAAGCTGAAATTATTAGATCGTACGGTAAGGAGTTTTCTAATCCTAGAACTTTTGTAAATAAAAGCAAAGGGGCACAGGAAGCTCACGAAGCCATTCGTCCTACAGATATGTCTCGTCATACTGTGGATATAGATAGAGATCAAGCGCGCTTGTATGATTTGATTTGGAAAAGAACTTTGGCTTCTCAAATGAGTGACGCTAAATTGGAACGTACCAATGTGAAAATTGAAGCCAACAATCACGGTGAAATTTTTGCTGCTTCAGGTGAGGTTTTACTTTTTGAAGGTTTCTTGAAAGTGTATTTGGAAGGTCACGATGATGATGAAGAAGAGCAAGAAGGTATGTTGCCTGCCATGAAGGTTAATGAAAAATTACAGAATAACTATATTACTGCAACCGAAAGATATTCTCGTGCAGCTGCAAGATATACAGAAGCTTCTTTGGTAAAAAAATTAGAGGAATTGGGTATTGGCCGTCCGTCTACTTATGCGCCAACGATTTCTACTATCATTAACAGAAATTATGTTGAGAAAGGAAATCTGGAAGGTCAAGAAAGAAATTATACGCAGCTTACTTTGCAATCAGGTGAAGTAGGAGAGAAGTTACTTAAAGAGAACACTGGTTCTGATAAAGGAAAATTGGTTCCGACAGATATTGGTACAATTGTTACTGATTTCTTGGTTAAGAATTTCGGTAATATTCTGGATTATAATTTCACGGCAAAAGTAGAGCATGATTTTGATGAAATTGCTGAAGGGAATATAGAATGGACAAAAATGATGCAAGAGTTCTACAGTCAATTTCACCCAACGGTAAAAGACGTAGAAGCAAATGCAGAAAGAGAAAGTGGAGAAAGAATTTTGGGAACTGATCCTGTTTCTGGAAAACCGGTTTCTGTTCGTTTAGGGAAGTTTGGTCCAATGGCTCAAATTGGTGCAGCCGATGACGAGGAGAAGAAATTTGCTAGTTTAATGGCTGATCAAAATATTGGGAACATTACATTAGAAGAGACTTTGAAGTTGTTTCTACTTCCTAAAAACTTAGGAATGTATAAAGACGAAGAAGTGGAGGTAAGTAATGGTCGATATGGTCCTTATGTGCGTCACGGAGCTGTTTTTATTTCCTTGCCAAGAGGCGAAGATCCGTTGGATGTGTCCATGGAACGAGCTCAAAAATTGATCGATGACAAAGCAATTGCTGATGCGCCGATTGCTGTATATAAAGGAGAAGGAGTTCAAAAAGGTACCGGTCGTTTTGGTCCTTTTATCAAATGGAACGGTATTTTTATAAATGTAAGTAAGAAATATGATTTTGATAATTTGTCACAATCGGATGTGGAAGCGTTGATTGAAGATAAATTGCAAAAGAATATTGATAAAGTGTTGCATAACTGGGAAGAAGAAGGTATTTTGGTCGAAAAAGCACGTTGGGGGCGTTCGGTTATAACCAAAGGGAAGATTAAAATTGAATTGAGTAAAGATGTTGATGCCACAAAATTGACATTAGCAGAAGTTCAAGAAATGATTGCCAAGAAAACACCAGCTAAGAAGGTGCCAGCAAAAAAAGCAACAACTGCAAAGAAACCGGCTGTTAAAAAAGCAGTTGCAAAAAAGAAATAAAAAATGGAATTTGATTTTTTAGCGCCAATAAGCAATGAAATTCTAAGTTATATAGAAGGATTGTCTTCCCAACATCTGGGGAGTAAAATAGTTCTACATACTAATGAGCAAGTTCCAGATTTAAATAAAATTGATATTGCAATAATTGGTGTTCTTGAAAACCGAGGAGACAGAAATGCAATTTCGGATGTTGATTTGAATGAAGTTCGAAAAGAATTATACGGAATGTTTCCTGGAAATTGGAATGCAGCTATTGCCGATTTAGGGGATGTTTTGCCAGGAAATTCTAAAGACGACACTTATTTTGCGGTAAAGAAGATAGTTTCAGGTTTGATAAAGAGAAGGGTAATACCTTTGGTGATAGGAGGTTCTCAAGATCTAACCTATGCGCTTTATAGAGCTTACGATGATTTAGAGCAAATGGTTAATTTGGTGACTATTGACAGTAAGTTTGATTTTGGAAAAGAAAATGAAGCAATAACATCAGACTCTTATTTGACAAAAATTATTATCAACGAACCGAATAATCTTTTTAATTATTGTAATATAGGATATCAGACCTATTATAATTCGCAGGAAGAAATAGATTTAATAGAAAAGCTGTTTTTTGACGCATATAGATTGGGCGAGGTGTCTAACAATATTTCAATCTCTGAGCCTGTTTTTAGAGATGCAGATATGGTAAGTATAGATTTAAATTCAGTAAAATCTTCAGATTCGGGAAATTTTGTGTCATTTAATCCAAATGGGTTTAATGGTAAGGAAATCTGTTCGTTGTCAAGGTATGCCGGGATAAGTGATAAAGTGTCTTTGTTCGGTGTATTTAATCACAATGATTCAAAACAAGAATCAGTTATAATTGCGCAAATATTTTGGTATTTTATAGAAGGGTATCATTACAGATCTAATGAATATCCTTTTGGTAGTAGAGAAAATTATCTAAAATATATTGTTCCTTTAGAAGAAGAGGATCTTGTTTTTTATAAAAGTAATAAAACAGAAAGATGGTGGATTGAAATACCATTTATTTCAAATGGTAGCAATAAACTGAAAAAAAACACGTTATTACCGTGTTCGTATGAGGAGTATTTGGCAGCTTGTAATCAAGAGATGCCGGAAAGATGGTGGAAAGCTCAAAGAAAGAATATTGTTTAGTTTTTGAAAATTTGGAGATTTGTTAATTTCATAATGATTTCCTTGCTTTTTTAAAAAAAACTTACAAATTAATGATAAATATGTTTTTTGTCGTTAATTTTTATCACATTGGCGATTAAATATTTTTTTTTTAAGTTTTTTAAAATTACTTTTGGTCTTGCAAATAATGACTAAAAAAGAATTGTTTATTATATGAAAAATAAATAGGTTTACAGTCTGAATAATAATGAATAGATAACCCAAATTTTATGAAGAAGTTCATTGCGTTTACGGCAATTTTAGCAGTGTTAATTAGCTGTGGTAGATCAAGCGACAAAGGAGAGTTGGTTGGTGTAAAAGGAGCAAAATGGCATCCGGAGAAACCTTATGGTATGACGTTAGTCCCTGGAGGTGCATTTATTATGGGTAAATCTGATGACGATCTTGCTAATGTAGAAGATGCTCCAACAAAAACAGTTACAGTTAGGGCTTTCTACATGGATGAGACAGAGATTACTAATAGTGAGTATCGTCAATTTGTAGAATGGGTAAAAGATTCGACAATTCGTTTCCGTTTGGCAATTTTGGCAGAAGAAAGTGGTCAGAATACTGCGGCGGAAAATACTAAAGGAAAGAATACCGGTAGTATTGGAGATTTTGCTTTTAATAATTCAGATCCAGAAAAGATGTCTGCATATGATAAATATATGTATGACAACTATTATAGTATAGGAACTGATAAAGATCCTAATGCTTATAAAAGATTAAACCGAAAAGTTAAATTGATTAATGATACCAAAAAGTATCCTGATGAATTTTATGTTGAGGTTATGGATTCTATGTATTTGCCTTTAGAAGCATCTTACAATGGATTAAGAACTATTGATGTGAATAAACTTAAATTCCATTATACTTGGATGGATATTCAAGCCGCGGCAAAAGCCAAAGTAGGTAAGAGACAAGATTTTATCAGAACTGAAGAGGTTAAAATTTATCCTGATACTACAGTATGGATTAAAGATTTTGCTTATTCGTACAATGAGCCTATGCACAATGATTATTTTTGGCATAAAGCTTACGGTGATTATCCAGTAGTGGGTGTTACCTGGAGTCAAGCTAAGGCTTTTTGTGAATGGAGAACATTGAATAAAAATAGTTATATCAAATCAAAAAAGAAACACATAGACAATGTAAATGCTTTTAGATTACCTACTGAAGCTGAGTGGGAATATGCAGCCAGAGGAGGTCTTGAATCTGCAAGTTTCCCTTGGGGTGGTCCTTACACAAAAAGTGATAGAGGCTGTTTCTTGGCAAATTTCAAACCTAATAGAGGTGATTATGCTGCAGATGAGGCTTTATATACCGTAGAGGCTAAGTCTTATGAGGTAAATGGTTATAATTTGTATAACATGGCAGGTAATGTTTCTGAATGGACTGATTCAGCATATGATGCAAATTCATATGAATTTGTTTCGACCATGAATCCTGCAATCATTGATAATTCAAACAAACGTAAAGTTGTTCGCGGCGGTTCTTGGAAGGATGTTTCTTACTTTCTTCAAGTGAGTACTAGAGCTTTTGAATATGCAGATTCAGCCAGAAGTTATATTGGTTTTAGAACAGTTCAAGATTATATGGGGACTCAAACGACCGGTAAAAGTAAAAAATAAAAACAAACCCAATTAAATAAAAATAACCTATAAATTAACTTTAAAATTTTAAAAAATGGCAATATTGAGCAAAAAAGCAATGAATTTCACCTATGGTATGGGAGCGGCAGTAGTAATTATTGGAGCGCTTTTTAAAATTCAACATTATCCAGGAGCAAGTGAATTATTAATAGTTGGTCTTTGTACTGAGGCTTTTATTTTTGCTCTTTCTGCATTTGAACCTGTTGACACTGAGTTGGATTGGTCTTTGGTTTATCCTGAATTAGCAGGTGGAGAAAAAAATGCAACTGTTAAAAAAGTTGAATCAGATGATGCTGATGGTATGCTTTCGTCAAAACTTGACGCAATGCTTAAAGAAGCGAAAATCGATGGTGCATTGATGGCAAGTTTAGGGAATAGTATTAAAAATTTCGAAGATGCTTCTAGAAATATTTCTCCAACTGTAGACTCGATTTCGGCTACTAAAAAATATAGTGAAGAACTTTCTATGGCAGCTGCTCAAATGGAATCTTTGAATAGCTTATACAAAGTACAATTGGAAAGTGCTTCAAGAAATGCTGAAGCAAATAAAGAAATTGCTGAAAATGCTGGTAAATTAAAAGAACAAATGCAATCTATGACTGCAAATATTGCTTCGTTGAACAATGTTTATGGTGGTATGCTTTCTGCAATGAGTAATAAAGGATAATTAGTTTTTTAACTATAATATTATTATTTAATAACAAACTAATTAAAATAAAATGGCAGGAGGAAAATTAACCCCTAGGCAGAAGATGATAAACCTAATGTATTTGGTTTTTATCGCAATGTTAGCATTAAATATGTCAAAAGAAGTGTTATCTGCTTTTGGTTTGATGAATGAAAAATTTGAGAAAGTAAATTCATTGGCATTAGACTCCAATGAAGCAATTTTAGCTGATTTACAGTCTAAAGCACAAGATAAACCGGAACAATATGCTGCTCCCAGAGATATTGCAGTAAAGGTTTCTGAATTGACTAAAATTTTTTATGACAAAATAGGTTCTTTGAAAAATGATCTTACAAAAGGTATTGAAAAAGAAAAAGACGGTAAATTGCCTTATGAATCAATGGATGCTTCAGGTAAACTAGATGAAAGTTGGTTTTCTGGTGATGGTTTGTCAGCAAAAGGGAAGGACATCATGGCTTCAATAGAAGCTTATAAAGCGGGTATGGTAGCAGCTTTAGGTAAAGATCCTAAGTATAGTGACATAGTTGCTGAAATTAATGGAAAATTAGAAACTAAAAATGTAATTGATAAAGAAGGCGTTTCGAAAATTTATTTGGATTATCATTTTAAGCATTTTCCTTTGATTGCATCGGTTGCTAAATTGACTGCTGTTCAAAATGATATTAAAGGAATAGAAACAAATGTTTTTAATGCATTGACGGGTAATACAGCTGTTAAGGCGGCTTCTATGAAAAATTACACCGCTATCGTTGTTCCTGAAAAGTCAGCCTTTTTTACTGGTGAAGCAGTAAGAGGTACTGTTTATCTAGGGCGTTTTGATAAAAGTACTGTTCCTACGGCTGTGTCAGTAAGTGGGGGTTCTACTAAAATTGAAAATGGACAAGCTTCCTTCAGTATAGGAGCTGGAAATGTTGGTGAACATGAGATTAAGGGTAGTTTTACTTTTATGGAGGATGGTAAGCCAGTGCCTATCCCAATTAAAGGGAGCTATGTAGTTGTGCCGAGACCAAATTCGGCTACTATTTCTGCAGATAAAATGAATGTGGTTTATAGAGGGGTTGTGAATCCTATGACTATTACCTTTGCGGGTGTTTCATCTGATAAAATTTCTGCTTCTGCTCCAGGTTTGAGTTCTGCTGGTAAAGCAGGTAGTTATAATATGAACCCAGGACAAGGTTCTGAAGTTGTGATTAATGTTGCAGGAACATTGCCTGATGGATCTAAAGTTTCTGATAGAAAATCTTTCAGAATTAAAGGTATTCCACCTCCAGTTGGTGCAATTGGTGGAGAAATGGGAATTGTTAAAGGGGCAAAGTCTCGTTTGCAAGTTTCTCAAATTTCGGCTAAATTACCTGATTTCGATTTTAATGTGCAATTAAACGTTGTTGGTTTTACATTAAAAGTTGCTGGTCAAGCTGCAGTAATTGTTTCAGGGGATAGAGTTAATGCACAATGTAATGCTGCATTAGCAAGAGCTACCAGAGGTGATCAAGTTACAATTTCTGATATTAAAACAAAATTAGTAGGTTCTGATATTATGCTTTCTAGAACTGCCCCAGTAATTTACGAAATACAATAATATTTAAGTTAATTTTTAAACTACTTAAATAACTTAAAACAATATAGATGAAAACTAAAAATTTAGTTGTTGCTATTGCAATTGTAGCGGGAAGTTTTTCTTCATTTGCACAATCTAATTTGCTTAATGCTAAAACGCCTGAGCAAATTGGAGTGAAAACTAAGTCTCAAGTGTCTCTGGATAATGATAAGCCTTTAGCTTATGGTTATGTAGATGATAGAGATGTATTAATGGGTAAGACTACTTGGGAGTTAGTGGACTTGAGCGAGAGATTTAATTTTCCGCTTTATTTCCCTATTGATTCGACAAATATTGGTAAAGATAGAAGGTCTTTGTTTGATGTTTTAATTAAAGGGATTAAAGCTAATAAAATAACAGAAGTGTACGCTGATGATTATTTTAACACGAAAAAAACCTTAAAAGACATGAGTAGTTCTTTTACTTATATTGATACCACAAATGCGGGTAGAGAAGAAGTAAATGCGAATCGTGATGCCTATTATCCTAAAGAAACAACTACCTATAAAACCGTAAAAGGTAAAAGAGTACAAGTGGTTGTTCCTGCGGCTCCAGCTAGAGTTTTAGACCCTCAATTTGTTGACAGAAGAGAACTTACGGCTCAAGATATTACAGGTTATAGATTGAAAGGGTATTGGTATTTTGATAAACGACAATCTGAATTGAAATATCGTTTATTGGGTATTTGTCCTGTAGCTCCTGAAGCAAGAGAGGTAGGCTCAGATAATCCAGATTACATTGATTTATTTTGGATTTTTTACCCTTCTGTTCGTGATTATTTACATGATTATTATGCTTTTAATGAGAAAAATTCAGCTATGCCTGTTTCATTTGACAGAATTTTGGATTCAAGACAATTTGGAGGAACAATCTATAAAGAAGAAAATGTATATGGAGACCGTTTAATTACGGAGTACATAAACGAAAATGCATTGAATCAGTTGATTGAATCAGACAGAATTAAAACTAAAATTCGTGATTTTGAACACGATATGTGGAATTATTAATTCCTAATAAATAGAATTATAAAAAACTCTTGCTTTATAGTAAGAGTTTTTTTTTGTTTAATTGATTGTTTTCAATTTGTAATAGCATTCTCTAATGCTTTAAATTTTTATTTTATGATTGATTATATTATTGTTGGTTCTGGTTTAGCTGGTATTTCTTTTTCTGAAATTGCATCTAATAATAATAAAAGTATTGTTGTTTTTGATAACGAATCTCAGAATTCTTCTAAAATAGCCGGAGGGTTATATAATCCGGTTATCTTAAAAAGATTTAGCGAAGTTTGGAAAGCGCAGGAACAATTGATTTTAATGAATGATTTTTATTTGAACCTTAGCAAAAAAATCAATGTTAAGTTTGATTTTAAGATGCCAATTTTGAGGAAATTCTTTTCTATTGAAGAGCAAAATAATTGGTTTGCCGCTTCTGATAAAGTTGCTTTAGCCCCTTTTTTATCCAACAATTTGGTTTATAAAAATTTTGAAGGTATTGACGCTCCTTACGGTTATGGAGAAGTGTTGCAAACGGGATATGTCGATACAGCTTTGCTGTTGGTTAAGTATAAAGAATATCTTTTATTGAATGAATTATTGAGAAAAGAAACGTTTGACCATGAGTCTTTAATTTTTGAAGAAGATTGTGTTTGTTATAAAGGTACAAAAGCAAATCATATTATTTTTGCCGAAGGTTTTGGAATGCATGCTAATCCTTTCTTTAAAGATTTACCTCTTGATGGTACAAAAGGCGAGCTTTTTATTATAAAAGCACCTCAATTGGATATAGATTGTGTAGTAAATACGAGTGTGTTTATTTTACCTCTAGGGAATGATTTGTTTAAAGTAGGAGCTACTTATAATTGGAAAGACAAAACAGATTTACCAACGGAAGAAGGCAAAGCAGAATTGATTGATAGGATAAAGGAAATTATTTTATGTGATTTCGAAATCACAGAACATTTTGCAGGAGTTCGTCCAACAGTTAGAGATAGGAGACCATTAGTTGGTACGCATTCAGAATACAAAAGAGTTCATATTCTTAACGGATTGGGAACTCGTGGTGTTATGTTGGGTCCAGCAATGGCAAAAGCATTGTTTGATAACATTGAAAATGAGACCCCACTAGATAATGAAATAGACATACAAAGATTTACCAAAAAGAGTAAAAGGAAATTGTAATTAGATTTTAGTAGTAGGATCGTAGGTTACAAACATATTGATGTAAATGTTTCTCGACCATCGTAGTACTATTGGAAACAAAACAATCAACGTCACAATAATAGCAATAAAGGATGTTTTTATGCTCGAATGGAAGATTAGATAGGAAACAATAAAGGCTGCAATTCCTACTGCAACATTCAATCCGTAACTAACATACATGGCGCCATAAAAGAAGGAAGGTTCAATTTGATATTTCAGTCCACAATGGCTACAATGTTCATTCATTTTAAGAACGGAACCCAAATGCAACAGGTTTTTGTCTAAATACATACTCTCATTCTGACATTTAGGACAAGTTCCTGTTAAAATGCTATATAATTTGAATCCTTTTTTTAACATTTGCAAAAAATTTAAATTTTCTATATTTAGAAAAGCCAAATTTACTAATTCACAAAGGAATAAAATAATAATACATGCTTAATATACACAATTTATCGGTTTCGTTTGGTGGTTCTTATTTGTTTGAAGAAGTTACCTTTCGTTTGGGTGCAGGAGACCGTGTTGGTCTCGTTGGAAAGAATGGTGCAGGAAAATCGACAATGCTTAAAATACTGGCTAAAGACTTTGCTCCAGATTCAGGGGTGATTTCTCAGGAGAAAGAAGTTCGTATGGGATTCCTTCGTCAAGATATTGATTTTGAACAAGGAAGAACAGTTTTGGAAGAAGCTTATGAAGCTTTTACCGAAATTAAAATAGTGGAAAAAAAATTAGCTGATATCAATCATCAACTGGTGACTCGCACGGATTATGAAAGTGATGAGTACAGTCAAATTATAGAAGATTTATCGGATTATACTCATCGTTTTGATTTATTAGGGGGTTATAATTATGTTGGCGATACAGAAAAAATCTTGTTGGGTCTTGGTTTTAAAAGAGAGGTTTTTGACAATCAAACCGAAACATTTTCAGGAGGTTGGAGAATGCGCATTGAATTGGCCAAATTATTATTGCAAGCCAATGACGTTTTATTGTTGGATGAGCCTACCAATCACTTGGATATAGAGAGTATTATTTGGTTGGAAAGTTTTTTACGCAATTACCCAGGAGTTGTTGTTATTGTATCGCACGATAAAATGTTTTTGGATAACGTTACCAATAGAACCATCGAAATATCTCTTGGTAAAGCTTACGATTTTAATAAACCGTATTCTCAATATTTAGAGCTACGTCATGAAATTCGCGAAAAACAATTGGCTACTCAAAAAAATCAAGCGAAGAAGATTGAGGAAACTGAGAAGTTAATTGAAAAATTCCGTGCCAAAGCTTCTAAAGCCTCGATGGCACAATCCTTAATCAAGAAATTAGATAAGGTAGAGCGTATTGAAGTAGATGAAGATGATAATTCGGTTATGAACATTACTTTCCCAGTTTCTAAAGAACCAGGAAGAGTAGTGGTAGAAGCAGAAAATGTAACAAAAAGTTACGGAGATAAAACGATCTTAAAAGATATCAATTTATTGGTGGAACGGGGCAGTAAAATTGCTTTTGTTGGACAAAATGGTCAAGGCAAGTCTACTTTTATTAAGGCTATTGTTGACGAATTTGAATACCAAGGATCGATTAAGTTAGGACATAATGTACAGTTGGGTTATTTTGCGCAAAATCAAGCCGAATACCTTGATGGGGAAATTACGTTATTGCAAACCATGGAAGATGCCGCAATGGATACCAATCGTATGAAAGTACGAGATATGCTGGGGTCTTTCCTGTTTCGTGGTGATGATGTGGAGAAAAAGGTTAAAGTGCTTTCTGGGGGAGAAAGAAACCGTTTGGCGCTTTGTAAATTATTGTTGCAGCCGATAAATGTGTTGCTGATGGATGAGCCTACCAATCACTTGGATATTAAATCCAAAAATGTTTTGAAAGCCGCTTTGCAAAAATTTGGAGGTACACTGCTTCTGGTTTCTCACGATAGAGATTTCTTGCAAGGGATGTCCAATTTGGTTTATGAGTTCAAAGACCAGAAAATAAAAGAATATTTAGGGGATATTAATTATTTCTTAGAACAACGTAATATGGAAAATATGCGTGAAGTTGAGAAGAAAGATGCCTTAAAAGCAGCTGCCCCAAAAGAAAGCAATAAAGCTTCCTACGAAGAACAGAAAAAAGGGAAAGCCTTACAGAATAAGTTGAGTAAAGTTGAAAGTCAAATTAAACAATTAGAAAAAGATATTCAGCAAGATGATAAAATGTTGGCTTCCAATTATGACAAACATATTGAAGATGCTAAATTTTTCACTGCCTACAATAAGAAAAAAGCTGAATTAGATAAACTTCTTCTAGATTGGGAAGTGGTTCAGGAAGAGATTGATAATTTGTAAGAGAATAGAGAATAGAGAATAGAGAACATAGCGAATACAATTCTCTATGTTCTTTATTCTAAAATCTTCAACCTGAATACTATTTAAACGGATTTCTTTCCTGCCAAACCACAGTAGGTTCCAAGTAAGGGAATATTCGATAGACATGCTTGTTTATTTGTGGATTGCTGTGTTCCATAAAACCAAACATTTCAACGGGTTTTGCTCCTACCGAACTTTTAATTTCTAAGGCGGTTCTGGAAAATATGATTTCTTCAAAACCTTTGTTGATCGAATAGGCAATCATATCATAAAGCATGTTGAGATAAAGCATCTTTTCTCGTTGGATGCTGTCATCATAACCCAGAAAATAGGTGTCCATTGATTTTCCGTTTTTAATCAAGGTATTGAATCCTATTAATTTTTCATCTAAGAAATAACCATAAAATAAAAATTTATCCTTTAATGTTTCTTTGCAAACCCGAAAATGGTTTTTGGTTAGAAAGAAAGTATTGAAAGGCGCGTTTTTGGCAATATGAGCATACAAGTCATAGATGGTTTCTTCGTGTGCAATTATTTCCTCAAGATGCATCTTTCGCTTTTCAATACCGATTGCTTTTTTTCTGGCTCTCTTGTACTGATCTCTGTATTTTTTTGACAACGAATCGATGTAATCTTGTTCTGTTTTCCAATGATCCGGAATGTGAAATGTCATGTTGGGTTGTATGCAGTACTGATAATTAGTCTTAAATTCTTCTATTTTGAAGTTTTTTAGAGTATTGTGATGAAAATCTTTAAAAGTGGTAATGTGTACTTTTTTGCCAATAGATTTAAATTTATGCTTTAAGTCTTCAGTTGCTTTTTTTAAAGTTCTTATGGCTAGAATTGGATCTGTGTTTTCTGACAGAACAAATGCGTTTTGCCCCGTAAGCATGTTGTTTCCTATAAGCAAAACGTGAGAAGAAAAATTTCTTAAGATGAATTTCCGAATATGTGCTTTAATACATTGATCTCTATCTCCAAAAGACTCTAATTTGTTTAAATCTAAGAATTGAGAAACTGCAATACCTACTAAATCATGGTTTTGGAAAAGACCTATAAAGTGACAAGTCATGTTAGTGGGTGCCGATTTTTCTAAAATCTCAAGATATTCTCGGGATAGAAAAACATTTTTATTACCTAAATCGTTCCAGTTTTGAGGAAGTTGAGTGGTATGATCGTAAATTTTGTATGAAAAAGGTGTTTCCAATTTTGGTAATTATATTTTATCAAATTTAGCTAATAAAGTTAATTTTTCATGGAATAGTTTAAAATTATCTAACTTTATAGGAAAAGATAAAATTATGACAACCTATAATGAAAATTCAGCAGCTGCATTATTGCAAAATTTAAACGATTGGCAGTATAAAGATAATGGAATAGAAAAGGGATTTAAATTTAAAGATTTTACCCAAGCCCTTGGTTTTATTGTTAAAGTTGGTGTGTTGGCCGAAAAAATGAATCACCACCCAGAGTTGTTCAATGTATATAATAAAGTAAATATTAGACTGACAACTCATGACTCGGGAGGAGTGACCGATAAAGATTTTGAATTGGCTCAAAAAATAGAAAATTTATTTTAATAAAAAACCTTGTTTCATTGTAATAAAGAAACAAGGTTTTTTTTGATGATATGGATTGTTTTAGACCCAACCACAAATTATGCTACCCATAATCATAAAGCAAACGATCCAGAAACCGCCTGTAACGAGAGTGTATTTGAAGCTTCTTCGTTCGTATAATGAATTAGTTCCTATAACTGGAAGGACAAGTAGCAATCCCGTCAGGAACCCATGTAAAGCACCATGTTTAAATGTTCGGAAAGTAGTACCATAATCAGCCATGAAAGCTTTGTATGAGGGTAAAGCTTCTGTAACATTACCTCCAATCATGCTGTAGGCACCCCATTGGTGAATGGTTAAAAACTGTAACACGATTCCAATAAGAAAGGCATAAATAACAGATATGCCAAAAATTAGAGGCATATTGGCGCCTTTCATTTTTTCTTCGTTCATTCCAGATTCTTTCATCCAGATTGTTCCAAAAACTTTTGGGTGATACCAAACAAATCCTACTACTAAAGTGCTTAAAGCAGCTACTAAAATTGCAATCCAATTCATTTCCATAATTAAGGTTTTAAGGTTAGAGTATCAAATGTAATTAATTTTTTGATACAGATTACAATTTGTAAAATGGATTTTATGTATTAAAAAGATTATAAAAATGCTTCAAAAGTGTAGTTCATCGATAATATTTGTATTTTAATGATTTTTGTTGTTACTTTTGTAGTGTAGAATTTAAAAAATAAAGATTATGAAAAATATCATTACATTATTTTTAACCGTTGCCTTTTCGATTTCATCATTTGCAAATATTTCTAACCGAGAAAATAAGATTTTATTGAAATTTTATAAAGAGACCAATGGAAGTCAATGGAAAGTAAAATGGGATTTGAATGCGCCTGTATCTACTTGGTATGGAGTGAGAATTCAAGATGACAAAGTGGTTGCAATTACTCTAATGAATAATAATTTAGTGGGTAAGTTGCCCGTTGAGATTGCTGATTTGGAGAATTTAGAAGAACTAAATTTGTTTAAAAATCAGCTTTCTGGAGAAATACCTGAAAATATTGGTGATTTAAAAAATTTAAAAGAGTTAAATCTGTCGTTTAATAAGTTAACGGGATCGATACCGAATTCTGTTTGTAAAATAGGCAATTTAAATAAATTGATACTTTTTATGAACAACCTATCAGGGGAATTGCCGAGTCAAATTGGTAGTTTAAAAGAATTAGAAATAATATCAGTATTCAATAATGATTTATCAGGTGAAATTCCAGTTTCACTTTATGAGCTAAAAAATTTGAAGTACTTAATGTTGAGTAGTAATAAATTTTCAGGAAAAATCAGTTGGAACATTTCGAATATGGATTCATTAGAAAGTTTAAGTTTATTTGATAACAAATTAGAAGGTCAGATTCCTTTCAATATGACAAAGATGAAAAATTTAAAAAACATGAATATCTCTTATAATTCATTTAGTGGTTTGGTTCCTAAAGAAATAGCTAAGTTGGATGATTTTAATCTTACTATGGTTAATGAGTTTGGAATTGCTTTTCAATTGGAGGTCTCTAAAGATAGAGGAGTATTAGCAGCAGATGAATAATTGTTGTAAAAAGTTGGTTATATAGAAGGTTATTTTGGTTAGTAATGTTTCTATTTCATTGGTTGTTTGTAAAATGCAATAGTCTACACTTGTAGGTTGTTGCATTTTTTTATATGAAATTACATACGATAATGTTGTTATTTGATTATTTATCGATTTTATCTTGTTTCTTAGCGAATTTTTTAAGTATTTTTGGAACAATAAATTTCAAAATAAAGTAAATGAATAAAAAAATTACTCTAATTCTTATTGTGTTATTTTCGCTTTCTGTTTCTGCTACTGTGTCGCAACCGGAGAAAGAAGTTTTGATGAAATTGTATCAAACGACGAACGGTAGTAAATGGATCAAAAAATGGGATATGTCATTGCCAATGTCTCAATGGTATGGCATAAAAGTGGTTGATGACAAAGTGGTTTCTATAAATTTGAAAAATAATAACTTAACGGGGCGTATTCCTTTAGAGATTACTACATTATTAAATTTACAAGAGCTGAATTTGAGTGATAATTTATTAAATGGGGAAATACCGGCTAATATAGGAAATTTACAATCTTTACTTGTTTTGGATCTTTCGTCCAATAAATTAACTGGGAATATTCCGGTTTCGATTTGCAAGATTAAAAATTTAAAATCGATGATTCTAGATAGAAATATCTTATCTGGTGAGTTGCCTCAGCAATTTGGGAATCTATCGGAATTGCAAATATTGTCTTTGTACGAAAACTCTTTTTATGGGCAATTGCCAGATTCGGTGTATGGACTTAAATCATTGAAGTCAATGATTTTGTATAGTAATAAATTTACGGGAATATTAAGTTCTGCAATTGTGAATCTAAAGAGTTTAGAAAATATAAACTTATTTGATAATGATTTTAAAGGTCGAGTACCCTTGGAGTTAGAAAAATTGCCAAATTTAAAAAAGTTGAATTTGTCCTATAATTTATTCTCAGGAATGGTTTCAAATAAGTTATCTTTATTAGATAAATTGAATATGACCATGAGAAATGAAATGGGAAATGTAGTTTCTTTATCCGTGATAAAAGGATAGAAGAAAGTTGCGAAACGATTGTTGTTTTAAATAAAGAGAGTTGTTTGTTTTATACATTTAGTTAGAATACCCTGTAACTTCATACATTACAGGGTTTTTCGTTTTTTATATATTTTGGATTGTACGCTATTAGTGATTGTGCTTTAGGTTCATTGAGTCTTTTTTATTAATTAGATTATAATCCATCAACAACCGAAGGCGGGATAATCCGCTATTTTCGACACATTCTAAATCAAAATCCATTTTTACGAGCGTTTTTGCTTTAGCGAATCAGTATAATCCGTGTTCCATTCTCCATTTATATATTTTTGGTACAAGTCACGGATAGTCCTATTTTTCTTAAATCAAAAATCAGCAATCGTTGTTCAAAAATCTAGCCTCTTAAACCGAAATTCCCTTCCCGATTTATTGTCATTCGTTTTTTTTTTTTAATACCGAAGAATTTATAAAAGTTTTAGACTCTCAAATGAGTTCGAAACCATTTTATTAATTAGCTTTGTTATTAATGAATAATTTATGGGCTGTTGTTATATCAGTTCCTTTTTTATAATTTTAGTATAGGATTCAACGAATGTAAAAGTTGAGACTATGAATTTTAATTTAACCACATTTTAATATTAAGTAGTATGGTAGTACAGTATCAAGGGGAACAAAACGGAATCCCGACAACATTTACTATAAAAATTAACGGAAACAATTTATCGAAAAGTAGTTCGAATTACCAAGTAGATTTATTGGTAGGGGACAAGCAGTTGCCCACTTTTACAACATTAATTCACCAGAGTTTGTCTAATTGTTTAAAAGAAATTTACTTGTTCAGAAAATACAATGGTATCAAGTTGGATCCTTCTTCAGAAGAAGTAGCGTCTAAAGCGGTTCCTTATGACTTGGTTTTGTACAATCACAACAAGCATGCTTTGTTTATGGTATAAATCATTTTATTCAATATGTAAAAAAGACTGTTCAAATTTTTGAGCAGTTTTTTTGTGTATCGTTATTTCAGGAAGGGATATTTTATTGCATAAAAAAAGCCTCAGATTTCTCTGAAGCTTTCTTAGTAGCGGGAACAGAGAGAATCCTATCGATTCCCGAATTAACAATTTTACGCTAATCCGTTAAGTTTACTAGGGTTTTATAGTGTTTTATAAAAAACGCTTAACAGTTGTAATTGATAAAATATGCAATTTGTTAAGTGTTTTTTGCTACAATCTTGCTACAGTTTTTTCTATCTTTAGCAAAAAAAAGATTTATGTATTGTAAAGTGGCGGTTAATAATGGTTCTGTGGTAATTTACTATGGTGTTGGTGGTATTATGAGATTTCCAACTGGTGTAAAAATCTCAAAAGTCACAGACAAACATAAAAAACTAAAGCAATGGGATTATAAAAAAGACAGAGTTAATTCAGATGTTGAAAATTCTGCTGAAATGAATAAAGCTATTGCAGATTGGTTAACAAAAGCCGACAATATCGTTTCTCAGTACCTCATCGAAGATGGGATTAATATTTCTGCTCCCGATTTAAAAAAACTTCTTACTGACATTAAACAAGGTAAAATACAAGTCAAATCTGAATTTTTCATGTCTAATTATTTGGAATTTCAAGAACGCAAAAGGGTTCAGCTTGTTGAACGTGAAAGCAAATCTCCTGAAAGTTTCAAAACCTATCCAACTTTCAAAAACACAATAGAAGATTTTCAAGCAGAGAACGACATTACTCTAAAATTAAGTGATGTCACAAATAGTGATTGGTTAGACATATTTCATTCATGGTTACTTAAAGCAAGACCGAAAGAAATTACTTTAAGCAATGGACAGATATATAAATTCAAATCACTCGGAAAGCTAAAACCTGCAAGTGTTGATAAGAGATTTGAAGTTTTAACTGGTTTCTTTTCACATTTAAAAGGAAAAGGACTCATTAAAGATGACAATTTTTTAAGAAGCTACAAGCGTACCGAAATAATAGTTACTTCAAAAATCAAAACTACATTATCAATAAAAGAAATACATAAGCTGTACAATCATAAATTTGATGATGAAGCAAAAGAGAAAATTAAACTAATCTTTTTGTTTGCATGTTTAACTGGTTTTCGATGGAGAGATATAGAAGAGTTCAACAAAAGTTTTATTTCGGATTTTAAAGGTCGAAAAGTCTATAAACATATTGCATCAAAAACCAGAAATAGTTCTGGAAAAATAGCTACTATTCCATTATCAAACCTAGCAATTGAAATTTTAGAAAAACTAGATTACAAATTGAAATTGTATTCCAACGGATATACAAATTTGGTTCTACATGATTTATTAAAAGAAACTAATTTTTTTGATGAGTTAACACGTTCCGAAGATTCAGAAACAGGAAAACTACATAAACGATATGAATTGTTGAGCATGCACAGGGGTCGAGATTCGTTTATTACCAATTTAATTAACATTGTACCATTACACGAATTAATGAGCTATACAAGCCATGAAAAATTATCAACATTACAAAAATACATAGACTACAGTAGGGATATAAATCCAGAATACGTAACCATATTCGATAAAAATGAATAAGAAAGCAATCTTTATCTCTATATTTCAGATGGCTGAGAAAGGAGAACTAACCTCAATAGAACAAAGCGAAATAATGAACGCACTAATATCTTATGGTAGGTCGTTGAAACCCGATGAGGTAAATGAGAAGTTCAAACAAATAAGATTAGGAACTCGCCATTTACTAGAACAAACAGAAAAATCTTTGGATTCTGCTTTAGATTCTGTACATGAGTTTCACAAAATGCTTGAAAGTGTTGTAGTAAAAGAAAAGTCTTTGCCTGATGGTGCGACCGTTGGAGATGATGCCGATACAATCAAATTTATCGACTCACTAAAAAAGGATGCCTACAATTTTTCACAAGCTGAAAAGCTGATTGGAATATCTAGGCAAACCATAAAAAAGCATGCTGAAAGTGGGTCATATTCTTTAAAAGTCACAAAAATAGCCAAGACTGACTACATAACCAAAGAAAACTTAATAGTGTACTATAGAGATTATTTCAAGAAAGATGGATTCGGTTTCTAAATAACAATAGTATTCAACGAATTATGGAACTTAGTCTGATTACATCTATGATTTTATATTCTAAATGAATATTAAGAAGATATTGCTAATTACATATAAAATCTTACATTTGGATAACTTCTTACAATAGTGACTATATAGATGAATAGGCGCTACTTTGTAGCGAGTATATACAAGTTACCAGCAAGCGTCCATGACTGGACATAAAAAATAGAAATTATGGAAGATTTATCAATTAGAAAATTAGTTATAGAAGCGACTGAAAAAGTAATAGAAAAAGATTCTTGGCTTTTAAAAAATGATATAAGTGAACAATGTATTTCGCATAGATTAGGAATATATCTACAAGAAAAATTTGCTGAATATAATGTCGATTGTGAATACAATGGCGATATTGACAGAATGAACAACAAAAAGTCTATTTCTATTTTGAAAGAGAATTTGAAAGAAATCGGCTTATTACGTGAAAGAGAAGAAAGCGATTTAGAAAAAGAATTTACAAAACGTGCAGTATTCCCAGATATAATTATTCACACAAGAGGAACTAACGAGAATAATCTTTGCATTTTGGAAGTAAAGAAATCTACTAGTTCTGTTAAGTTTGATTATGATTTTTTAAAGCTTAAGGCATATACTTCTAATTTTTATGGCAATAATCTAAAATATCGAATTGGAATCTTTGTGAATGCAATTATCGATGTTGAAAATCCAAGATTTGAATTTTCCTATTATAAAGAGGGCGAACACATTGGATAATGCGCAGAATCTACGGATTCGAGAACTTACATATTACTAAATTCAACTCTTAAAAATAAGAGATAATCTATAAATTTTTAAAATATGAAATATAAATTAATGTTATTATTCACTTTGGGAGTTCTATTTTCATGTAACAATAAATCAAATGAAAACTTAACAAAGAAACCTATTGATGGGTTTTACTGGGCTGAAATAGTTTACAAAACTATGAATCCTCCAACAAAAGTCTCTGGGATTTATATCTTTTCTAATAGTGAAATAAGTATATTTTATAGAAACCCCAAGGAATTTGCATATGTTGAGCATAAAGCGGTTTTTAAATATTACTTTAAAGATGATTTAATTTATGCATGCAATTGTGGAACTGATGACTGTTTAAATACGAATAATTATACCGAAAATTACAAGATAGTATCAAATGAGACAACGGACAGAGAACAAATTGTAAAATTGACCAATGGTGTAATCGATGTAACTTTAACAAAAGAAAAAGGTGTTGGTTTAGAAGTAAAAAATTGGTAATCTAATAATAAAAAAACACTACTTGTAACAACTACAACGGATTTGGGCAATTGGCTTAATGGGAAAATGGTGTTGTATTTGGAAGATTTGGCAAATCCGAAGACTGGGCTTAATTTAGTCCCAAACCCGCTGTAGTGCCAGAACTTTGTGCGACATTTTACCACAGAAACTATCTTGAAATTTAAATACTAACTGATTATTTATAAATGATACCGAAAAAAAAATTAAATATTTATCCTAAAAACGACACGAATATTCAAGCAATTATTGAATATTATTTTACTGAATTGGAATTGAATACTGAAGGAGCTGTGGAATATCTAATGAATGAAAAAACATCTCTTGAATTAAATCAAATTCAATTTATCTGTCGTAAAATTAATGAGGGTTATCTCAATATTTTCCGCCCAAATTTAAAAGGAATAATCGAACTAAAAAACCTTTTATCTTATTCGGTTGATGCTTTAACAAAAAATAAAACTGAATGGAATGGTAGCAAAAACAGAATTAGAATAACGCAGGAATTTTTAGATTTTGTAAAACAGACAGAAATTAACATCGATTATTTAGAGAAGAATAATTAACAATAAGAATTTGTATTGTTTTAAATACCTATAAAAAATAATTTTTAAAAACATGGATAATATTGACTACAAAATAACAGTCGGAAGTTTAGTAAAAATAAAAAGTAAAAAAACTAATTCTACTTATCGGGTGACAAAATTATATAACAATTATATTGGAGAATTATGGGCACAATGCTTAAATATCGAATCAGGTGAAAATCCAGAACATCCAGTGAATGATTTAGAATTATTCAAAGAAAATAAATAAAAACTTCGTGTAAGGCTCGAAAAAGTTGGCAGTAATTATATAAAAAAAATGAAAAAATGAAAAACACAATTTTCACAATCACATTTTTACTTCTATCATTTAATGGATTCTCTCAAAAATGGATAGAAGTCACAAAAGACAAATTTGGTAATAAATATTATATAAAATCTTCTATTGTTTCTAAAGGAGGTGATTTTGGAAATGAAGAATCTGTTATAAGAATATGGACAAAAGAAACAAATGAACAATTGACTGATAACAGGACAAAATCTAAACCCAAAGTTTATTAAAATGTTTATATGATTGAACTAATGGAATTTGATTGTAATAGTTCTAAAAGTAGAACTTTATCAAGAACTGTGTATAGTTCAACTGGTTCAGTAATTGTAGAGAATACAATTAATGCTAATTTTTCTGATTGGGATTATATAATACCTGATTCTGTTGGAGAAACACTTCTTGGAAAAGTTTGTGAATTATATAATTAATTATGTCAGAAAAAAACTTGACTATTTAACAAGTAAATTTATTAAAGAAAAAAAATTAAAAATGGATTGACAATTCAATTTATTATTGCTTTTAAAGTACTTTTTAATCAAATATAAGGGGTTTAATGTTCTTAAACGTTCCTAAACTGTTCCAATTTCTTGGGTATTTGTTAGGAAGGTCAAGTCATAGAATCACAGTCCAGATGGACAGGAAGGCGTTTTTGCCCCCTGCCTACTGGGCTTTTTTATTTTTGGGTCATTCAGTTACTCGCCTCAGTATAAAATGTACACACCTCAACATAGGGTATAAAGGGTATGCCGAGCGAAATAACGAGCCAAATCTGGAGGGAATTTTCTAGGTGTGTCACTTTGAAACACTAAAATATGGTGGATTTTAAAAAAATATTAAAAAAAAGTGTCAAAATGATTGACTTTATCTGACTTCGTTAGTATTTATTGTAAACAGAGCTTGATTTAAACCTTGTATGGACTTCTTGTATCTGAAAATAACGAAAAGTAACATTAAAGTAAATGAAAATTGAAAATTTAAAGGAATTTATTAAAAGCACAAAAAAGAGTAAAAGTACAATAATACGATTTTATAAAAAAAATGAGGATTTGTTTTTGGAAACAGAAATAAAGAATGGAAAAAGATATTATCCAACGGCACATGCAAGATATTTTAATTCTGAAATAATGCACGATGAAAACAAAGTGTTGAGGTTAGAAAATCAGTCGATGAAAAATTTGATTGATTGTTTGGTAGATAAGGACAGCCTTCAATACAGACTTTGGCAAATGAACTGGGATTTCTTTTTTACGGTAGCGTATAAAACTGATAGGAATAAAAAGAGTTGTTTTAGACAAATGCACGGTGTGTATGAAAATCTTATTTCAAAATATGGAGTAGAAACAGGAATAAAGATATTTTTCACTACAGAAGCATTTTCAAATAAAGCGGGGTATCACAATCATTTTGTACTACATATTGAAAATAAAAAACTACATCAACAGATAGTAGAAGAAATACAAAATTATTTTAGTTACGATAGGGTTGATGTGAGTTTGTACGATAAATACAAAGCGGGATTGTTTTATGTAAGCAAAGAAGGTTTGGTAAATGAGGACTGGGATATTATAGGAAATAATTTGGGTCAGGATGCGAATTAAAGTAACGAAACTTCAATTTAAGATGCTGATTGATAATTTCGAAATTCTAGCGAAAAAAGGATTGATTCTAAAAATGGATGCTCAAACTTATTTGTTTGTTTATGATGAGTAATTGGTGCTATACTAAAATTAGATTATAGTCATTCTATACCATAGCACAAGATTATATATGAACGTAAACAAAGGAGTTTGAATGTACTAAAAATAACTACCCTAAAATTAGTACAGTACAAAATATTTTATATCTTTGTGGAGTAATAATCAAGATATGAAAGCAAGATACAACAGAATCTCGACAGCGAACCAAAATTTAGAAAGACAATTGGCAAAACAAAATCCAGATGAGGTTTTGTTTAATGATGTAGTAAGCGGGTCGGTTGCTTTTGCGGAAAGAAAAAAAGGAAAAGAGTTGATTGAACAAATAGAAGCTGGAAATGTGACTTTTATTTCTGTAGCAAGTGTTTGTCGCTTAGGTAGAGGATTGCATGATATAATTAATACATGCGAATACTTCAACTCTAAAGGTGTTGTTTTACGAGTTGATAACTTAGGATTGGAATCAATGGTTCTAGGGAAGGTTAATCCAACTTTCAATCTAATTATTAGTGTGATGGCAAACGTGGCTCAAATGGAGCGTGAGACGTTATTAGAACGTCAAAAAGAGGGAATTGCTATAGCTAAGGCAAAAGGGGTGTACAATGGACGTGTAAAAGGGTCAACGGAATCAGATGCTGAGGTATTGACCAAATACAAAGAAGTGGTTAAATTTCTAAAAATGGGAAAATCGTTGAGAGATGTACAAAGCAGATGCGAAGTTTCTCTAGGAACAGTCCAGAAAGTAAAAGGAATTTTGAATAAATCAGGGAAAGTAGAAAATTGTTAAGTGACGAAAGAATAAAGAAAATCTTGCTACAATTTTGCTATAAAAATGAAAAAACCCAGCGTTTGCTGGGTTATTAGTAGCGGGAACAGGACTCGAACCTGTGACCTTCGGGTTATGAGCCCGACGAGCTGCCTACTGCTCTATCCCGCGATGTGCGTTTTGTAATCTCAATAAGGCTACCTTAGTAGCGGGAACAGGACTCGAACCTGTGACCTTCGGGTTATGAGCCCGACGAGCTGCCTACTGCTCTATCCCGCG